>CAVVJG010000019.1:0-78767 GCA_963748365.1 Candidatus Acidiferrales bacterium | reverse complement strand
GATAATGCGGATTCTTGAAATTAGCAAGTTGAAACGCCCCGAGGCTTCCAAGAGCTCGGGGCGTCTCAACTTGCGCTACAAAACCGAACTCGTCTACTGGGAGTGGGAGAGCCGCTTAGAGATTAGAGTGGCGTGGAGTGCGCCATCTTTATCCCAAGTGCCCGTGCAGATCACGCGGTCCCCGTCTTTAACTTGGCTGGGATCAATGTCAGTGGCCTTTGTGGCGCCATGCGCCTGACTAACCCATCGCGTCGAGCCGTCGTACCGAACGGTCTTCTCGTCCGTCGAACCCACCGCACCCACCTTACGAACAATCAGGGTAGACTGTTCCTTGCTGCTTCTTATGATATTACCCTCCCAGCGCGCCTCTTTCGCCTGGGCAGGAGCGTCCTGCGCGAGCGCCGCCGTCGCCAGCGGAAAGGCGAGTATAGATGCGAACAGCAGACTGAGTAGCTTCTTCAGCATGTTTTTCTCCTTATCAACTGATCACAGGGAAGCTGTGATTTGTTGCAAGAAACACTAGACCTCGCAGCCGAAAAGAGCAAGTTGCATTCAAACTCTTGGGACATCCGGCTCCGCTGCACCTCCGATATTGGTTTCTCTGCCAGACCTGATCCGCCAAAAAGGAACTCGCCCAGCTGAGAGGTGCAGTGTGCTTCAGTGGCCGCGTGATTCAGTACAGCACTTCGTTCTCACCTTTTTCAGAGATCATCTTCTGGAACTGCGCCACAATCTTGTTCCGTCGTGCCATCACTGCTTTCACTTCATCTTTGTTGAGATAACGCTTGGTTTTTTCCGTCAGCGCATTCACGTCCAGCGCCTTCAGTTTCTCAAACAACTGCCGATCGCAGCGTACCAAATCGTTGGGGTCTTTCAGTTCCTTGTTGAGGCGAAATGCGCGGGTGAAATCAACCCTCCAAATCTTCCAGTTCTCACCAATTAGCACGTTGGTCAAGTTGGGATCGGAATCGTAGACCAATTCATCGAACACCCGAATCTTGTACATCTGATTGTTCCAGGCGTCCCCATCCGGCGGAGTTAATTTCTCCTTGTGGCGCTCCGCCTCATCCATCTTCACCGGCAACCACCAACTGAGCGAGCCTACATTGCCTTGCCATTTGCGTTCGACATATACCGGCAGCATGTCGTCCAGGCCAAGCAACTCAGCCAGCTCATAAGCAGCGATGTTGTACTTGTAGGAATCTACAAAGTTCAGTTCGGTCCCTGCGTCAAGCTGCATCGAGAGCTCTGTGTTCATCAATCGATTGGAAAGAGGCGTCGTGGGTCACGGTGCCGTCGGAGAGCGTGAGCCGCCAGGGGTGGGTAATGCCTTTCTTGGACGGTTGACTGTTCACCACCTTTGCGCTGAGAAGGAACTGCTTAATCTGTTCCTTGGTGAGGGTTGGCTCGTCTGAGGCAACAGCGAAAAGTCGACAAGTAAGACACGCCACCGTAGCGAGAATCAACCCGCGCCACCACAGATGAAGTGGGTTCATCGAAGATCCCTCCCTAAACGGGTCGAACCCTACTCCTTTGCGCCGAATTGGACAACCTAAAATTGCCGGAATGGTCGGCGCAAAACCCGTAGCGGCACTGCTTCAGAATCGACGAGGACTTGCACAAACGTAGGCCCCCTCCCGCAAACATCGCGCACTTGCAACGTGCTCGCCAAAATCGTGAATCGTACAAAACTCTGGATGATTCAGCGCGGAAGCAGCTTGTGCCTCACGGTTGAAGCGGCTCAGAGCTTGCGAGTCTGGGGCGAATCCGTCAGGAAGGAACTTCAAGGCAACGAAGCGGTGCAGCTTGGTATCCTCAGCCTTGTAGACAACACCCATCCCGCCGCCGCCGAGCTTTTCGATAATCCGGTAGTGCGAAATGGCCTGGCCGATGAGCGAATCGGTAACTGCCATGTGCGCTCATGTTGGGTTGCATCCGATGACAAGTCAACGAAGAGGGACACTTCTGGGTCAAGTCCTGATTGTCACCATGGAACGACCGGCTCCGATTCGCAGCGCGTGGGTTACGCTGTGAGTCGGTAAGACCAAAACGCAGAGCCACAGGCGAAAGGTACCGGTCAGTGAAAAGAATAAAATTTGTTGGATTGGATGTCCATGCAGAGACGATTGCGGTCGCCGTCGCGGAGCAAGACGGAGAGGTGAGATCGGTTGGAGTGATCCCGAATCGATGTGAGTCCGTTCGTAAATTGGTAAAAAAAAACTGGGTCCTGTTGAAGAATTGCAGTTCTGTTACGAGGCCGGTCCGACGGGCTACGTGTTGTACTGGCAACTAACCGCGCTGGTGTTAGAGATGGGTACTGGACCCGCGACTTTAATTTTTTCTCAGTCAGCGCTGAGGCTTTGCACGTGTCTGTGCGAGGGGGAGGGGGTGTTCCTGCCGGGGAGCCTCTATGGGTCCCTCGATAAATGAGCCGCAAGCGCAGCAGCGTAAACGCTCGTGCGCAAGAGTCTGAGTGATCTCATTCGACACGACCGAGGAGCGAACGGTTCGCAGGCCGTTGAGTCTGTCCGACAGGCTGAAAACGACACCGACCCGCTACAGTTTCCGCTACAGTGCCAATTTGATGTAAAATGAGATGAAGGATACCTGATTGAGAAGATTGGCTCCCCGGGCTAGATTCGAACTAGCAACCCTTCGGGTCAGTTGGGCCCGGTGAGAACTTTGTGTTCGTTTGCTTTCGTTGACTCGCCCTCTCTGCGTAAGATCAGATGAGCACCAAATGCCCAATTCCGACTCCCTCATTGGACAGACACTCTCGCATTACCGCGTCCTTGAAAAGCTGGGAGGTGGCGGGATGGGTGTCGTGTATAAGGCGGAAGACACGGAGCTGGGGGTCGCTTCGTGGCCCTGAAGTTTCTTCCTGACGATCTTGCGAAAGACGCGGAGGCGCTGGAACGATTTCGTCGAGAGGCGCGTGCGGCTTCTGCGCTGAACCATCCCAACATTTGCACCATTTATGAGATCGGAGAACTCCACGGCCAGCCTTTTATTGCGATGGAGTTTCTCGACGGGCAGTCGCTCGAGCAACTTCTCAATGGTCAGCCTTTGCCGCTCGAACGGGCTTTGGAACTGGGAATTGAAATCGCGGGCGCACTGGAAGCTGCCCACGCCGAAGGCATTATCCATCGCGACATCAAACCCACGAATATTTTTGTAACTAAGCGCGGCCATGCCAAGGTTCTCGATTTTGGCCTCGCCAAGATCAGTCCAGCGCTGAACGCAACCAACAATGCGGGAACCACGCTAACGAAAGACGTAGACCCTCACAATCTGACAACTCCTGGCAGTATTTTAGGGACGGTTGCCTACATGTCGCCCGAACAGGCGCGCGCAAGAGAGCTGGATGCACGCAGCGATCTGTTCACCTTCGGCGCGGTACTCTATGAGAGCACCACCGGACAATCGCCGTTCCGAGGAGACAGCACCGCGGAGATTTTTGACGCCATTCTAAACCGCACTCCCGTGGCTCCCGTACGATTGAATCCCAATCTGCCTGCGGAACTGGAAAGGATCATCGACAAGGCGTTGGAGAAGGATCGCACGCTGCGTTATCAGCACGCGTCGGAGATAGGTGCGGACTTACGGCGGCTGAAGCGGGACACGGAAACCGCCCGCATGGCTGTAGCCAGTTCGAACGCGACGGCCGCTGCGGAGCCAGGGCCGAGTTCTCGTTTGGGGGTAGGGTCACGCCCCATATCCGTCTGGGCCGCGGTGGCGGCGGTTCTGGCGCTCCTTGCCGTGGTCGCCGGCGGATTCTATTTGCGATCGCGCCTGGCGGCTTCCGTAACAAAGGCCGCACCGCTCACCGAAAAAGACAGTGTGTTGTTGACGGACTTCGTCAACAAGACCGACGATCCCGTTTTTGACGATGCCCTGAAGCAGGCTCTGACGATACAGCTGAGTCAATCACCCTTCCTGAATATTGTTTCCGACCGCAAGATCGAGGAAACGCTGCGGCTGATGGGCCAGCCGGCGCAACGCATCACGCCGGACCTAGCGCGAGAAATCTGTATTCGAACCGGCAGCAAGGCGACGGTGCTCGGATCGATTTCCAGTCTCGGCAGCCAGTACGTGATAGGGCTGAGTGCCGTGGGCTGTGGTAATGGAGATACTCTGGCCACCGAACAAGGACAAGCAGCCGGCAAGCAGGACGTCCTTAAGACGCTGGGACGGGCGGCCAAAGATCTGCGGAGGAAGCTGGGTGAATCGCTGGTCACTGTGGAGAAGTTCGATGTGCCGGTGGAAGCGCACCACTCCTTCGCTCGAAGCCCTGCAAGCCTACAGCATGGGGGGCAGAACAAGACGCAGGAAGGGCGATGCCGAAGCGATTCCTTTCTTTAAGCGTGCGATTGAACTCGATCCGAATTTTGCGCTGGCGTACGCAGGGCTGAGCCTCGCGTATTTCAATCTGAATCAGGCCGGTCTGGCCGCCGAGAATGCAACCAAGGCGTATGAGCTGCGCGATCGCGTGAGTGAGCGCGAGAGATATCGCATCTCGACTACTTACTACCATGCCGTCACGGGAGAGCTGGAAAAGGCGACTGAAGTGTACGAACTGTGGTCCAAGAGCTATCCCCGGGATGACACCCCGCCCTTGAATCTCGGTGTCGTGTATCAACAGTTGGGGCGATACGACAAGGCCGTCGTCGAGACGGAAGAGGCGCAGCGCCTTGCGCCTACCGCGACGGGATACGGCAACCTTGCCTTCGAGTACATTGCGCTGAACCGCCTGGATGATGCGGACAAAGTGTTGCAACGGGCGCAATCGAGCGACTTCGACGGGCTCGATATTCGGGCGAATCTGTATCTCTTGTCCTTCCTGCGAGGCAACAGCAAGGGAATGGAGCAACAGCTCGCGTGGGCGGCCGGGCGGCTGGGAGACGAAGATGTGATGCTCTCTGGCCAGGCGGACACCGAGGCATATTACGGGCGGCTTATGCGGGCGCAGGATTATTCGCGACGCGCGGTGGAGGCGGCAGTGCGCGCCGACTCGAAGGAGACAGCGGCGCTCTGGCGGGCGGCTGCTGGGTTACGCGAGGCCGAGTTCGGGAATCCAGCCGCGGCCAGGCACAACGTGGATGCGGCACTGTCGCTGTCGTCGGGACGCGACGTCAAGTTGCTGGCAGCGTTAACGCTGGCGCGCACGGGAGACACGACCAACGCGAAGAAGCTCGTGGAACAACTGAAACTCGAGAAAACCGCCTCCACAAATACAATGCTTAAGCTCTATTGCTTGCCGACGATTGATGCGGCGATCGAAATCAGCAATCGCAATCCCTCGCAGGCAATCCTGGATCTGGAAGCGACGATACCGTATGAACTGGGCGGTCCACTAATGTTCCCTTACCTCTACCCCTCGTGGATACGCGGGCAAGCGTATCTTGCGGCAAACAACGGGACAGCAGCTGCGGTGGAATTCAAAAAGCTGATCGATCATCCGGGCATTGTCCTGAATCAGCCAATAGCGTCGCTGGCACATCTTCAATTGGGCCGCGCGTATGTCTTGCAGGGCGACACCGCCAAAGCCAAGGCGGCCTATCAGGATTTCCTCACGCTATGGAAAGACGCCGACCCTGACATTCCCATTTTCATCGCTGCGAAAGCGGAGTACGCGAAGCTGAAATAGACGCGTCTGTCTTCGTTGACTTGCCCTCCTGGCGCAACCTAAGATGAGCGCCAAATGGCGGACTCCTCATCGCTCATCGGTCAGACCATCTCGCACTACCGCATCATCGAAAAACTCGGCGGCGGCGGTATGGGTGTGGTGTATAAGGCCGAAGACACGCGGCTGCACCGATTTGTGGCACTGAAGTTCCTTCCAGAAAACGTATCAAGAGACCCGCAGGCGCTGGCGCGATTTGAGAGGGAGGCGCAGGCGGCGTCGGCGCTGAATCATCCGAATATCTGCACGATTCATGATACTGGAGAAGTAGACGGGAAGGCGTTCATCGCCATGGAGTACCTGGAAGGCGAGACGCTGAAGCATGCGATTGCGGGCCGGCCGTTGGAGATGGAAAAGCTGCTGGGGATTGCGATCGAGGTGGCGGACGCGCTCGATGCGGCGCATGGGAAGGGGATTGTGCATCGGGATATCAAGCCGGCGAATATCTTTGTGACGACGCGGGGGCACGCGAAGATTTTGGATTTCGGGCTGGCGAAGGTGAGCGGTGGGATGGGTGGTGCGCCAAGCGATGTGGAGACGCTGGCGACGCAGCAGGTGGATCCGGAACATCTGACGAGTCCAGGGAGCACGCTGGGGACGGTGGCGTACATGTCGCCGGAACAGGTTCGGGCGAAGAATCTGGACGCGCGGACGGACCTCTTTTCGTTTGGAGTGGTGCTGTACGAAATGGCGACGGGGGTGTTGCCGTTTCGCGGAGAGAGTTCGGGAGTGATTTTTGAGGCGATTCTGAATCGGGCGCCGCAGTCGGTGGGGCGACTGAATGTTGAGGTGCCGACAGACTTGGAGAGGATTATTCAGAAGGCACTTGAGAAGGACCGAGATTTGCGGTATCAGCACGCCTCAGAGATGAGGGCGGACCTGAAGAGGGTGCAGAGGGATTCGAGTTCGGGAAAAGCGGTTGCTTCAAATAGTGATGATATAAGAGCAATCGGCAACGTGACTGCAGCAGGTGTTTCGGTAGAAAAGCCGAGAAGTTCCCGGAAGTGGATGGTACCAGCGGTGTCCATCGTGTTGGTTATATTGGGACTGTTTGTGATGGGATACACGCGGGGCTGGTTCCGAAACGGTTTAGCGGAACCTGGATTTCAGAACGTTTCGATTTCGAGTCTGACGTCAACGGGGGACATCGTATTTGCGAGAATCTCCCAGGATGGCCGGTATTTGGCATATATCTCGATGAAGAATGGGAAATACAGCCTATGGGTGAGGCAGATCGCGGTGGCGAACGCAGTACAAATCGTGGCGCCGACCGAAAAGATACTGTTCGACGCGCAAATTACGCCTGATGGGAGCTATATCGACTACGCGGAGGCATTGCCTCAACACCAAAGTGGTTCGGTGTACAGGATTCCGATTCTCGGGGGTACCGCACGGTTGTTGGTGGAAGACACCAGGACGGGCGTGATCTATTCGCCAGACGGAAAACAATTAACTTACTGTACAAACGATCTTTCAAAGATGGAGAGCTACGTTATGGTAGCAAGCGCGGACGGGACAGGCGCGCGAAAGCTTGCAACGCGCAAGTTTAGTTTCGATTCTGGGGAATATCAACAATCAAGTTGGAGTCCGGATGGAAAGTATATTGTGGTCAAAGTTACGGTTTCTGACGAAAACGAACTCCCTGCCGAGTTAGTGCTGATAGACGCAGTGAGCGGTGCGGAGAAGCCGATGAAAGGCAAGAGGTGGAGACAGATCCGGGATTTGACGTGGCTTCCTGACGGAAGCGGTTTGCTGATTGTTGCGATGAGTAAAACCGCGGCGCCCTTTCAGTTATGGACAGTGAGTTATCCCGGTGGAGAGGTTCGGGCCATATCAAAGGATTTGAGCAGCTACGCGTCGGCGACAATAACGATGGATGGCCGAACCATAGCGGCGGTGCAACAAAACAGGAGCAGCGCAGTCTGGGTGGGCCCAGGAGAGGCGCTCGACAGTTCGAGACCGGTAAGTTCGGGCCGTATGGACGGGGCATCGGGAGTTGCTTGGACAAATGACGGACGAATCATACATGCTTCGAACCATGCTGAGAACTGGGATTTGTTCGTTATGGACGCAGACGGAGGGAATGAGCAACAACTGAGCTTCGACAAACATTTCCATGGGTTTCCTTCAGTCTGTGAAGACGGAAACTCGTTAATCTACTCCGAAGATATCAAGGGAAACTCACACATATGGAAGAAAGACCTGAAGAAAGGAACGGTCTCGCAACTGACAAACGGGCAAGGAGAGTATTCGGCAACCTGTGCAGGGAACGGCCAAAGGGTCGTTTATTTGGGATTAGGGGAAGACGGCAAATCCTATATTTGGAAAGTTTCTATAAATGGTGGGGCGCCGACTAAGTTGGATGGGAGAGTTGCGGACACATACATGCCGATAGTCAGCCCTGACGGCGCGCACGTTCTGTTTGGAACGATAGACAAAGAAGGAGCATTGGTTTGGGCACTGACCTTAGTGGAGACGGGCAAGTCCGAAGGGGAAAGAAAGATCCCAGCGAAACATGACCCAGAGGTTGTCCCCTGGGCATGGACACCGGATGGGCTAGGAGTGGTCATCTCCGATATCCGTGGCGGAACTCCGAATTTGTGGCGATTCCCAGTTGGCGATCACGAGGCGGAGCCGAAACAGTTGACGCATTTCACGTCGGGAGTTATCTGGAATTTTGCGTGGTCGCCGGATGGGAAGAAGATCGCGTTTGCGAGAGGGACGAATACGAGTGACGTGGTGTTGTTCCGGGGACAGTAAGAATCGTGGACCTGCCATCACGTATTTGTCCGGCTAATCAGGCATTTGGCGCTTAGAATTGAGCCTCTAGTGGACACTCGTTTTCGTCATAGAAGGTGAGGAGGAGATCTGAAGGGCTACCCAAGCTTGGATGCGCTCCTTGAGAACATCCATGGGTACCGCGCCGCCATTCAGCACTTCGTCGTGAAAAGAACGAACATCGAATTTGTCTCCCAGATGATCCTTGGCGTACTGGCGCAGGTTCAGAATTTCGAGTTGACCAATCTTGTAGCCTAACGCTTGAGCAGGAACAGCTATGTAGTAGTCAGTTTCAGACTGGACAGTCACGTCATCTACGCTTGAATGTTCATGGAAATAGTCGATTACCTGTTGGCGCGTCCAATGCTTGGAATGCAGACCGGTGTCCACAACCAGTCTGATGGCTCGCAACATGTCATTCTGAAGGTGGCCGTAGTAGCTGTACGGATCCTGGAAAAAGCCAACCTCTTTGCCCAGCCGTTCGGCATAGAATGCCCAACCCTCGGTGAATGCCGTGAAGTATTCGTTTTGGCGGAAGGGCGGCAGTTGCTAACGTTAACCAGGACCTATGAAGACTGGAAATTCTGACTCCGCGTTATCTTCTTTTCGTTCAGGCACTTCATTATAGTTGTTGGTGTCGAATTGACTTGGTGCTTTAGAAATGCAGGACTGTGAGCGATGTTCTTCGGCAGTAAGAAAATTCGATTGATTGCTATTCGGCGGTTGGCCTACTTGCGGCACTACTGTTTACTCTTCGTTATAAACCGCAATTCGCACTCTATTTCAGAATTCGTGGTGCGATACGGGTACGGCTCGATCCTTCTGCCTCGCCGTCCTTCTCATCTGGCTTCGTGAGGGCGAATTTTCTTCGATCGATTATGTAGACTTCTTCACGAACACAGGACCGGCATCTAAGTAGAAATGCATGCGAGAGCATGTCCATGCCGAGACGATTGCGGTGGCGTGATTGCCCTGATGGACACCGCTGGAGCGCTTTGAGAGTCGTAAACAGCGTGACTGTTTTTTATTGGCAGCGGTTGGCTGGCTCGCCAGGGCCACCCTCTATGCAGGGAATTGCGCTTAGATATTCGTAAATGGCGCGGAGATCGTGGTCGGTCATGTTTTGATAGATCGGCCACGGCATGATCTGGAGAAGATCTCCGTGGAAAGGAGGCGGGATACACTTCCCGTCGGGGGCTCCTGTGCAGGTTGGATGCACCATATCCGTATCGATGCCTGTGCGCATGATGGCTTTGAATTGTGCAAAAGTGTTGCCCCCTTCAGGCCTCCCGGTCTTGTCCGGTGTCAGGTTGCGCGAAATAATGTGTGGAAAAGGCCCCGGGGCAGGAAACGGACCGAAGTCTCTACCGCCGCCCAGGTATGTCTTCGGGTTGACCTTCGTCGGTTGCTGACCAAAGTAGGGGTTCCCACCCGGGACAAATTCGGTTGCTGTGTCGGCCGAGTGGCAACCATTGCAGTCGCCGTGTGCGTTCACAATATAGCTGCCCAATCCCACCAGACTCCGGTTTTTCCCGACAAGGTCAAGCGGGACAGGCGCGATCTCAAACCCTCGCCGAATCTTTGATTCTTCTCTATCCTCAGCATCGTCGTCATGGGCTTTCACGTGTCTCGAACCGTTCACCATTCCCACAGCAATGATCGCAACAAATGCTGTGATGACTCCCGCGGTTTTCAGAAATTTACTGGATGTCATGGCAACTCTCCTTTGTGTCTTTTTTCGGTTCATGATTTCTGTAGTCCGGATCAAGCAGAATACTTCCCGGGCCTTCGCTGGGCGGAAGCCACCCGTCAGAGATGAGGTGTGAGTGGGACTATAGCTGGTTGTAAGGGGGAGTCAAGGAATTTGTCCGATTATTGAATTTAGGACCTGATGATAGGGGTGCTAAGGTAGCTGATTATCACATTATGGGGTTGCGGCAAAGCCAATGAAAATTGACGCAAAGCTATAAATAACTCAAGCCGAGTGACTCCTGCCAGATGTGCGAGTTGTCTGACATTACAACGCTAACTCCTGATTTGTCGGCTTACCGGTAACTTGAAATTTCACTTTACCGGTTAGCGTTAGATCAGGACTTGCGCGAGTGAAGACGTTTGCGGAGAGCACTTTGAGGGTATAATCCTGTGCATGTATGGCACTTCCTGTCGACATGAAGCGGTCCCGAGCGAGTCGAGGAACGCCGAGGGTGGATAGAAGAGAGCTTTTGAGGATAGCGGCAAACGCTGCCACGGTGGCGTTAGCGGCGCCAACTCTCAGCCGCGCCACGATGTTCAACTTCGGCCGCTTCAGATTCTCGGCACTCGCTGACCAAACTTATTCCGCCCGCGCCATCAATCTCGTCCAACGCTCGCTTGTTATCGATATGCTCGCCTCGCCACCAAATGCTGCCGAGGAACAGATGCTGGTCAAGCCAGAGAGTTTCCAAGCCGGAGACTACGCCGGTTATAGAGAATCCGGTATCACGGTCTTCCACGTAGCCAATGGATTCAGTGGCCCCGAGGCCTACCTCGATGTCCTTCGCTATCTCGCCGGGTACAATGGCTTTCTCGCGAGACATAACGAATGGTTCGAGCGCGTAGAGACACGTACTAGGCTGGACACGATCAAGTCGTCCGGTAAGGTCGGCATTCTCCTGGGGGTTCAAAACTCCGACCACTTCCGCAAAGTCGACGACGTGGATTCTTTCTACGGGCTCGGCCAGCGTATCTCTCAACTCACCTACAACGAGCGCAACCTGATCGGCAACGGCTGCTACGAGCGTCGCGATGATGGGTTGTCCGACTTCGGCCTCGCTGTCGTGGAGCGCATGAACAAAGTAGGCATGGCCGTGGACGTCTCGCACTGTGGGGACCGCACTACCCTAGACGCTTTCGACGTCTCGAAAAAACCTGTGCTCATCACACATTCCAATTGCCGCGCTCTCAATCCCAATCACCCGCGCTGCAAAACTGACGAGGCCATTAAAGCCATGGCCGCTAAAGGCGGCGTCATGGGAATCACCGAAGTGCGCGACTTCGTCAGTGCCAAAGAACCCACCACGCTTGAATCCATGCTTGATCATTACGATTACGTTGCAAAGCTGGTCGGTGTTGAGCACGTTGGAATGGGCAGCGACGTTGGTCTCGTCGGCTATGATGCTACGCCTCCCGAGGAAATGAAGCAGCTCCGAAATGCTGGAAAGAGTAGTCAGGGCATGCGCGACAAATTAGACCTCGATGGTTTCAACATTCCAAGGCGCCCCTTCGACATCGCCGAAGGTCTAATCCGCCGCAACTACTCCGACGCCAACGTCGAAACGATCTTAGGCGGCAACTTCCGCCGTGCTCTCAACGAAATCTGGGTGAGTTAGTTCGGGATACGGCGGTGGCCCCACGGTCAATCCACGGCAAGGTCCGATAAGAGCTTACCGGATAAGTTCCTCATAGTACCCGGCCTATTGTCATCCACTTGAATCTAGGAATGATTTAAGGGTGATGAGAGAACGGGGGGATAACCATGGCAGTTAGCATGGTCGCGCCGACCGCAATCAGAGAGCGGGTTGCCAAGATGTAGAAGTCATCCGGGTCGCGTTCCATTGAAAAGTAAGTCTTGCTGCCAGCAATTATTAAGAAAATCTGAAGCAAGGAAATCGCAAATGTGAAAATCTCAATTCGCCAGTCTCGTTTTCGCCCAGACCAGTTTTCAAAAGTGAGGAATGCAGAGAGCAAAAAAATGTAAGTGCCCCAGCTAACCGCAAGTGCCAATCCGCTTTTCACTCTTTCAATATTTGAACGTATGCTAAAGCGCAAGTTCCAGATGATTCCTAGGTAGGGCAGCCACAAAAGTGAGAAAACAGCGAGCGGAATAAAGCCCCCAAGCGTATGAAAGTCACGCTCCCATAAAATTCCTAAGGCAAGGAATGGAGCGAGCACCCCAAAAAGGGAAAAGATGGCGGCGCCGCGAGTAATCAAAAGCCAACCGTCTGCTCATACTAGAAACATAAGTCTTTTCGACTGAACAAATGTGATAAAAGCTGTGAGATGGGGCGAAAGTAAAAACCGTTGTCGAAATCTGCTGTTCCAACATGTATGAATGGCCCGACATTTTTTCTTGGTCAACAGATAGCGAAAGAAAATGGGCCACAAATCCAATTCAACTCATCAAATGCCGTTTCAAGGAATAGCGTCATTGACGTCAACTCCCGTGTAGTCGGCAAATCGGAAACTTGGGTACCGGGACCCACTTGTCCGGGAACCGGCAGCGTTAATCAGGCGCATACCGGAGTAAGAGAGGACACAGCTACACCTAACCCTACTCGCTTCTCTAAAGGCCGCAGTGAAATGAAAAATCAAGAACAACCTTTATCTGTTCGGGTAACGCTTGCGAAGGGTCGAATTGCCACTGCTTTGCTGCCTCCGTGGCTGAATACCTGGAGCAAGGCATGACCGCTAATGACGTCGACGCCTTCAACCTTTCCGGTGGCGTGGCCCACTCTGAAGAGAAAGCACGACTTTCCCCTCGATGTGGGTCTGGGCAGCGAGCGGCGCGTAGGGTGGAGCAACATACTCCTTAAATTTGTATCCTTGGCTATCAACAAGAGTCGCGGTCATCCCAGAAGCACGTCTGGCTGGGTGCTGATATTTCGCTAATACATTACGCAGCTTGCCCAAATCTGAGTCTGACCCAATAGTTGGGTCCACTGAAGTCACCACTTGTGCGGTTATCCCGGGGTGGACCCCTTTGAAACCGAACCAAAATGCTTTGTCATAGGCTCCAGCCCGGAGTCTTTCCAATTGAGGACTTCCCTCTGAGATTTCAGATAGACTTGAATCCACGCCCCAGAAAATGTCCCGAGTTTTGTCCGCCGGAAAAGCTTTCCTCAAGAGATAATCGGAAAGTTGCGACATTGCCACCGCTTCTGGTTCTGTTTTTTTTAGAATCTTGTCGTTCATCTTGAAGATTGGCATCTCAAACACACGTTCTTCCGCCCCGCACTTGGCAACCACCGCTGAGCGCATCGTACTGAACGGCTCTGGTTTCTTTGAATATTCCGCGACCTTGCGGTTGAACGCTGCGGGGTCAAGGAGGCATACGTTCAACCCGTTGGTTAGCTGTTCCAGCCGCGTGTTTGGCAAGAACGCTGTTACGCTCTTGATTTCCGGGTCATCGCAGGGTTGGGTGGCTGATGCGATGTAAACGTACTGCACGTTCGCACCATTCTCTTGGCTTGTGACGTGGAGAATGGCGCTCTGCCAGTAGGGATAGTAGTCATCATCCCAAACATCGACCGCGTAGAACTCAGCTAGTTTTGGACGCAGGTCCTTATTGGGAATGGAACCTAAAATTGGCGCAAGAGCTAGAGGGACGAAAACAGCACCCAGGCGGATGATTTTCCAACTGCAGATTCCCATTGCTGCACCTCGACGCCAATCCTATTCCATTCGCTCCGCATTCGGCGGTGATTGCTGAACAACGAGTGCAAGTCGCATAATCGGACAAGTGGGTCCCGGTACCTGATTTACCGGAAACCCGGGTATCTCATTCGTGTTATCTTTTCCTCTCCCCTCCTCTTACCAAATTCACCCCCTGAGGTCCTTATGCCTTCCTACGGTTGGTTTCCGTGTCCCCATTGCATTCAAGGTTTTAACTTACTGAACTGGCCCATTCCGAATCTTCCGAATCGCGCCAAGGTGTTCATCCTCTGCCCCGAATGTAAGAACACACTGGAATTCTTCGCTGTCGAAATTGACATTATTCGAGCTGGTGAGCCGCAGGAGCCATGCGTGGAGATACTGCGAATTGGCCCAGTCGAACCGATGCCCCGCAATTATTTTCGAGACTTATCGCTGCGCTTTCAGATTTTCAGGCGAGAGATTTTGGAGCGTGGCCAGTTTCGGAAGTGACTCACTTCTTTTTCCACAAATCCCAAAAATGCTTAACCGTGCCCGGTCCGTGCCCTGCGTAGTGATTGTTGGCGTAAGCAAGGATTTTGAGATAGGTTTTGGTTTCACGGCAGGAGCCTAGCTTTCGCATCAAGTAGGCGCGGGTAATACTTCTCAGCGTATTGGCGCACTGAATCGCGGTGTTGTAGCGTGCTGAGATAATACTGGTATACGTAGTCCATTTCTGAGAGTTCAGGCAGCCAAAGTCGTCGAACTCTATAGAGATAAAAGAACCGTAGAACCAGGTCTAGCTTCGCAATCACTGCTAATTCATCTTCGGTTAGTCTTGTATTGTTCACGTCCTTCTTCAACGCCGCGTCAAACTTCTCGAATCCGCCGTCGTCCTCGATATGCACAAGCGTGTCGAAGATTTCGCGAAACTCCTTCTCGATTTCAGCGAGTGTTGCGGCCGCACGGAGTCGTACGGAGTCGCGGTACTGACGCATGCCGACAATCGCTACATATACCGCTGCCCCGCCGGCGGCGAGCGCCCCGACCGCTGACATAATTTCTGCGGGGTTATAAGTCATCGTGCACACTCCTCCAAGAAGTGCCGGGAGCATAACATGGTGGATTTGACGCTAAAAGCAAGAAGACCAAGATTGTCTCTGAAGGCGCGTTGCGACTGTGCTCAAATAAAGGACTCTCGGCTGCTCCAATTGGAATCCATTTGAGGATTCTGAAAAACGACAAAAAGCCGCCAATTCGAATGTTTTTGGGTGTTCTGCTAAGCTTCCCAAGCTTCGGACGCGAAATAAACTGCGGCCTCCTTCGATGCTTTCTTAACGGTCGCGAGATTCTCGGTCCGCAGCTAAGCTGCGCGTTTTCTTCATTACATCTGTAGTTCTTTCGACGGATTCAAGCCCGTGGAAGGCCCTGATTCTCCGACAGGCTGCTCATTCCCGATCTTCGAACGCACACGGGCTGACAGAGCCTCTTGCTGACGAACAGGCCAAGGCACGAGCCGACCGGGGAGAGTTGCCCGGATTTATGCGGAAAAGAGAAGGGGCGGCGTGAAGCCGCTCCAATGACTACCGCTTCCATACCGCCTTGATGGCGTTGTCAAAAGCTGCCTGACGCTCAGGTATCCACTTGCTGTAGTGCTTCCGCACGATGGCTTCCGAATTTGCGAGCAGAGTAGCAACGTGGGAGACAGACAAACCCGCTACCAGCAAACGCTTGGCGGTCGTATGCCGAAACTGATGCGGGTGACCTTCGACACCAGCCGCTTTGAAAATCTTGGTGTAAATCTTGCGCCAATTCTTCGTCAGGTCCTCTAGGTCGCTCTTGCCGCTCCAAAACGGCGTCTCACCATCCAGAGCATGGAAGGCTTTGCCGAGTTCGTCGGGGATTGGACAGGATACTGCGGTGCCAGTCTTCGCCCGACGCAGTTCCACATACCAGCCAGAGCCGTTCTTGATAACACGGTCCTTCCTCAGCATGGATGCGTCGCCTATGGCAAGACCTGTTGCCAGCATCAACTCAGTCAACACTACTAATCGTTCGCGGTTAGGACCTGCATACAACCGACACGCCTTTAATATCTTCTCGACATCATCTTCCGAGAACGGCACAACATCCGTCTCGCCAGCCTTCGGTGACTTCAACGGTTTGGCTGGCGACTCTTCAAGCCAACCGTTCTCGACGCACCACGAGAAGAAACGCTTCAAACGCTCGATGTGCTTGCCTGTGGTTCGGGCACTGTAGGTGGTCCACGAGTTACGGAATTCCCGAACCTGCACGACGCCCAGTTGCTTCAAGAACACAGTAACCGTGCTGCTTGCAGTAGTCGTTCAACCGCACGAATAGAATTCTGTACTGCTTTAACGTGGGCTCTTGAATATTGTTCTTCGCATCGGCTTCAAAGTCGTCGGTAGCTTTCTGAATCGTCAGTGCTTCGCTATCGCCCGTCAAGTAGGCGTCGATTCCGTCCGCTTCCATGTCCCGGGCACGTCGCTGCGCCGCTTGCCAATCGCGGATGCCGAGAGATTTTTGTAGGCGTGTGCTGCCCTGAGTCCAATCCATCCAAATAGGGCACTGGCAGCGCAAGTTGTTGCGGCTGTCGTTGGGGCACTTCCGCACGTGGCGTCTGTATAGGTTGAGCATTATGCGGACAACCTTGTGTGAACACGCTCGGCAATCGAGTGCGGGATACGCAGCGTTTTGTAGGCACGCCGTGTTCTGGTGCCGTCGCTGCCGATTTTCAAGACGCCCTCTTCGTCTTTGAATAAATCGCGGATGGTCTGAACCGACACTCCCCACATTTTTGCAAGTTCGGCGGGAGTGTAGTGTTTGTCTTTAATCAAATCCAGAACTTGGATGGTGCGTAGGTTCAGGTTCTGGTTCCAGTCCATGAACTTTCGGGATGAGCGGAGCACGGTTATTAGGTCTTTCTGGATGGTGTTCGCCATGCCACCAGTATATCAAAACCGCTACGTATACGCTACACGAACCCTTTCATATGTCTGGAAGCCTAATAAACATTGGCTATTTGTGGCGGAGGCGTGTGGAAGTCGAATCCACCATTCGACCCGCTAAGGGCCGAATCGCCGGCTTTGAAGGCCGGGAAGGTCACCGGACCCCATTCGCCTCCGTGGTTACAATAGCATCATTCTAAAAAGTTTAGTTGAGGTAGGTGTCGGCACGAGTGTCGCGAATCGGCTCCGGTGCTATTGGGGTGTCGGTTGAGATTCGAGAAACGGCCTCGTGCAGGTTCGCGATGGAAAGGTGCGCGTACCGCCGCGTCATGCTCAAACCCTTGTGGCCCATGAGTTCTGCGATGTGGCCAAGAGGGACGCCGCACTGACGGAGACGGCTCGCGTAAGTATGACGGAGGTCATGCCATCGAAAATCTTTGATCCCAGCGGCTCTAACTAATTGCGGCTGGGAACCAGTGTGCATTGACGTTCAATGTTTCTCCCGCAAGATTGCGCACAACGCGGCCAGTGCCGTCACCCCGCGTTTTAAACGCTGTTAGGGCGCGAATTGCTGATGGATTAAGGGGGATGTGCACCGGCTCATCGTTCTTACTTTGGGGGATAGTGGCAACACGCAACGACAAATCAACGTTCTCCCGGACGAGCCTCTGATACATATCGGTACGGCGCAAACCAGTGTGCAGTGCTAGATCGAGTTCCGGCTCGTGTTCTGCCCACTCTGATTTTGACCGGATAGCCTCGCGCAGCTTTTTTCTTCATCCCAGATAAGTATCGAACGCGGTTGTTATCCTCAGCAACCCGGCGAATCTTTCGCGCTGGGTTTTCCTTCACTTTGTCCTTGGCGATCGCCAGCCTGAAAGAAAGCGAAACCGCAGTGTGATGGTGGTTTACCGTCGCGGGAGCCCAATGGTTCTCTCTTCTGGCGGCTTCGAGCTTGGTTTCGAGTTGGTGGGCCGTAATCGTCTCTGCAGCTTGGCCGACAAACCAGCCTTTCAGCACTTCCAGGCGAGCAACATCATCGGCGGGACGGCTGTAGTGGGCTAGATTGTAAGCCGCCGCGTGCAACAGCAAACGGAAAGCGTTGGCAAGAAATCGGTGACAGCTCAGTCGATCGGCGGCGAAACCATTTTTCAGTTCCTCGATGCGGTTCTCGTATTCTCCGCGCCCATGGTAGAAAGTAAAAATCCCTTCGGCCGTACCCCGGCGGTTGGTGATTACGAAACTCGCGCGGCCGCCGCCGCTGTTGCGCGCGGCTTTTACGCAGATGCGGCGAGAGTGACGGCGCCAGCGTTTTCCCCGATGGCGGAAACTGCTGTAGAGGCGTAGCGGAGTGTGGTGCCGCAGCCAGCGTCGTTCGGCTTTTTCCAACAGACGTTCTCCACGTGGGCGGAGCGAGATATTAGCGCCCATTCCCACGGTATATTCGATGTTCTGCTCTTCGCAAAACAGGTAGAGCGCAGGGACGGCGAAGCCCGCGTCGCCGACCACACGAATGGGCACATTGGGAAAGTGCTGGCGCAAGAAGCGTGCCACGCGCCGCAGCACAGCGACAACCTCTGGAACTGCCCACTTCTCCGCGGCGCAAGTGCGCGGCAAGCAAATATCCCGTGCCGCGCTCGAAGATCAGCAAAGGATGGTAGACGGTGCGCTCGTAGCAGCCGTTGTAAAAACTAAACTCCTGTTGCCCGTAGGTGGGATCAGCGGTGGAATCGAGATCAAGAACGATTTCGCCAGCGTCCTTGATGCGGGCCACGCAAAGTTTTGCGAAACTTTCCAGCAGGCTGTGGTTCAACGACGCCCAGTCGCGCCAGGTGAAGTCATTTTCCCAGCGGCTCAAGGTGGGCTGGGAACTCAGTGGCTGCCCAGGAGAGGCATCGACCAGCAGTTGGAAGATAGGGTCGTGGCGCAGCAGGCTGGCATCGTTGGCGTCCTCATAGCCGGCGACGATCTGGTAGAGGCGCTGCCAAAACTAGCTTGCGGCGTATGTTGCGTGCGCTCGGGCGGGCGCGAATCGCTCAATGCCGCCGCCCAAGTACGGGTCAAATCATGCCGGTCGTCAAACTGCCGCAAAGGCAAAAGTCCGGCGTCGGAACTGATCCGCCCGCCGTCGAACTGCGCGACGATAGGGCGATTTCGATGGAAGGAAAAATGGAGTTGTGCTTGAATACAATCGGTCATCGACGGATGCTCCAAAAGCGAGTCTTGGGTTCTCAGAAAACCCAATGCTTATCTACCTTTTAGAGCATCCTTTCTTTTTTTCAAGCATATTCATGTGAATAATCCAAGAGAAAAGCTGGGCATCTGTGCGATGTTGAATGATGAGTCTAGTTGTGGGCAGGCTTCGAATACAGACTGACAAGCCTTGCGACCAAAACTGCCAGGAATAGTTGACCGCCAACGCCTTCGATGATGGCAATGCCACGCGCGATATCTCCGCGCGGAGCAATGTCTCCATAGCCGAGCGTCGCCAAGGTGACGAAACTGAAGTAAATTGCGCTGGTCTGGGAAAAATGGGTGGATGCGGTGAATGTACCGGGGATTATCTGCTCGAGAACCCAGTACAGCAGGCCAAAGTAAATACCTGCTAATAAATAGGCGGAGAGCGCCGCGTACAAATGCTCAGTGTCGACCTTAGTGGCACTCATCGCGAACCGCAACGCTGCTGCTGCGGCAAGCAGTCCAATCACGGTCCAAATTGCGAGAGTCGTTACCGATAGGGTTGGATGCTCGAGCCATGCAGTGAACGGACGTGCCAGCCAGACCGCAAACATGCCAAGGAGCAGGTATGGGCGGCTCCTTACACCGCTGACCGGCATTATCGCGGCGAGCAAATTCGCCGCCAGAAATGATTCGATCAGGATTCCGCTAAATTTAAACGCGCTGAGAATTGGAGCAGAAACCAGCGTTAGCAGGACCGTGTAAAACAATATCCTGTAGCGATTTCGCAAGTACGTCGTCGGAGCAAGTTCGTACAGGCTAGCAGCCCGCCCACTCATAGGATTCCGCCCCCTTTTCGTACAATTCAAGCTTCCTGATTCGTCAGAGAGCCTTCATTGATCCAAGCAAGGAAGAGTTTATAGCCCACGGACAGGACAATTGCACCGACGAACAAGCCTGTGATCCCCAGAGCTACGAACCCACCGATCGCACCCAGAAAAACTACAACGATAGGCACCGCTACGCCCCGGCCCAGTAGAAGAGGCTTCAGTACGTTGTCTACCAGAGCGACGATTACGCACCAAATCAAGAAGATTACGGCCTTCGTCATCGTGGAAACTGCAAACACATAAACCACCGCAGGAATAAGGACGAGTACTCCAACCTGCAACACGGCGGCGATTAGAAACATTACCGCCCAAAGTCCCGCACCAGGGAGTCCTACCACGAGAAATCCGAGTCCCGCGAGAACTGATTGGATGAAGGCCACTCCGAGAATTCCCGTAGTTACACTTCGAATTGTGGCCCCGATCAGTTGCTGGAATTCAGGTCCCTGTCTCCCAAAGAACCGTTTGGCGAGCGAGCAGGTCACTTCGTACGCGGCCTGAGCGTTCGCCAAAAGGGCTCCGGCCACCAGTATAGAGAGCGCAAACTGTAACACTGTGAGTCCGATTTCAGCCGAAACCGTGAATAGGCCTGGGACGACCGCTTTGATCTGCGGCGCAACGCTTTTGAGTGCCTGGGCCAGGTCCGTAGATGCCAGGCCCCATACCCTGTTCACCGGAGGGCCGATAATCGGCCAGTTTTCGACGCTTGCTGGTGGCGACGGAATGAGTAGCGTCCCGTCCTTGAAGTGGGCCGCCAGCGATTGCACACCCTGCACTAAAGTTCCGGCGAGCAACATCACGGGAACAAACAGAAGGGCGAGCAATACCAGAGTAAATATACCGGCCGTCAGTACACCTCGGCCGGCGAGCTTGGCCTGCAATTGTCGAAAGCTGGGATACGCAGAAACGGCAATGATGATGCCCCAGGTCAGTAGGGGGACGAATGGGCGCAGAATTAGCAAACATGCAGTCGCCAGCAGAATCGCTAACCCGATGTGGATTGAGGCTTCGAGAGCGAGATTAATTCGGGTCCGGTCAAACGCACCATTTTGAGTTGTCACGTGGAATCCTCCTGGTTGATGACTGTTAAGTTCCGGGGTTCTACCTTCGACGACATTGGGTCAGATAAGCAAATTTTGTTTGTATGATAGGACGGGTTCGCTTCAAAAGACAGCCTTTGAAAGTGGACAGCAGATTTATGCCGGTGTGCTAAGATGCGGGTCAATGATGGACACCGGCCGATGCTTCATAACCTCATCCTGATTCTCCTTGGACTGGTCCTTTTCGGCGTGTTGGCCGCTATTCTTGAGACGCTAGGTCTGAAGAACCATCCCTACGTGGCTCGAACTCTTTCCGCGGTTATTATCGCCGTGGGAGCATACATCCACTGGGGTCATCACAACTGGTGGACGGTCCTGATTGTGGTTGCCCTTGGCTTGCTTATCTGCAGTTATTGAAGCACTTCCTCGGTCAGTCCACGAAAGAACCCAAGTAAGGGCCCGGAAATCCCCGGTTCGTGACCCGGCCTATCCGCCCGCTATACGCACCCAAGATCTTATGGGCCACGGCTACCGCCGCCCGTTTGTATCCACGCCGAGCTTTGAGACGGTAAAATTTGTCTCTCAGGTAAGTGCCCTTGGCTTTCGCCGCCGCGTTGGCGGCCTCCACCAGAGCGGTCTTCAAGTACACATTGCCCTTGGGGATGCGACTGCTCTTGCGCTTGCCGGCCGATTCATTGTTCCCCGGACAAAGTCCCGCCCAAGAGGACAGCTGTGAAACATTCTCGAACACGCCCATGTCTACGCCCAGTTCGGCGATGATTGCCGCGGCCAGCGTTTCATCTACGCCTAGTATTTCCTGTAACAAAGCGAGCTGCACCGCATACGGCTTTAGTTTTTCTTGGATGCATTGCTCGAGGATACCGAGATCTTCTTCCACCGTCCGGAGTCGACATAGTTGCAGGTTCAACAAGAAACGGTGGTGTTCTTCCACTTTCCCTTCCAGAGCCAGCTGGAATCTTCTTGCGCATTTGCTTTTTGGCCAGCTCGGCCATCTCTTGCGGAGTAGCTTTGCCTTCTACTAAAGCTAAAAGCATGAGTCGACCGGAAGCCCCGAAGACATCGCTGACCACGCTGGCCAGCTTGATGTTGGCGGTCTCCAGCACTTTCAGCAAGCGGTTGCGCTCTGCCGACCGGCTTTCCACCAGCTTGCGGCGGTAGCGGGTCAAGTCGCGGAGTTCGCGGATGGGCTTGGGCGGAACAAAGCTGGCGCGCAATAGCCCGTGGCAGAGCAATTCCACGATCCACTCCGCATCTTTCACGTCGGTCTTGCGACCAGGAACCTTCTTCACGTGCTGTGCGTTGGCGACCACGATCTCGAAAGCCCCTTCGAGAATCGCGTAGACCGGCTTCCAGTACACCCCAGTGCTTTCCATGGCCACATGCGTGCAACCTTCCGAGAGCAACCATTCCCGTAAGCTAAGCAGTTCGCGTGTGGTGGTGCCGAAAGTGCGTAGCTGTTTGTGAATTTTCCCGCTCTGTAAAACAATCAACAAACAAGCCACCACGGTGGCCTGATGCACATCCAATCCACAACCACGTTCCACGAGAGTCTGCATCACACCTCCTCAGTGGAGGTGATTGCTGCGCCGCGGGTCTGTTACAGACACTGCTATTCGTCCTTCCCAATTTATGGGTGCGACAAAAGGTGATACCTTTACCGGCGCGGATCAGTCTTACCGACGGGATCGATATCCCCATACCGATTTTCCGAACTCCACGCAATCGCCATCCAGCGTTGCTTGTAGCACAGACTGACCCGTTTCCACGAACAAGCCCGCTGAACCCCATTTTCATGCTTGGTGGTGCGCCAAGGGCGCATGAATTCTTACCGGAGGTTTCAGTACGAACTTACAGGACTTAGACTCGGACCCTATTTTTTCGCCACATGGACCCGGCAATTGCACGTGTCTGTGCGAGGGGGGAGGGGGTGTTCCTGCCGGGGAGCCTCTTTGGGGCCCCTCGATTAACTGTGCCCGACGTGCAAATGCAAAGGCCGGAGGCATCTTGGCCGATGCTTCCCTTACCCCCCGACGGTGTCGGTAGTGGTGTCGGTTGGCTTTTCGTTTCCCTTCGCCACGGTGCGGAGCCGTGCGTGTCACTAATGAGAAATAGTCCGTCGAATCAAGAGCTTTGCGGTGTGCTGCTTTTTGGTGCAGCGTGGTGCGGAGCACCAAGAAAGGCTTTGAAGGCCGGGAAGGTCACCGGACCCCTTTCGCCTCCGTATTCATTCTAAGCCAAACGAATGCAGGTCGGAAAATAAGCAGAGCTACTGATGTGTGGCAATCCACGTTACCAAAGCGATCGATTTCGCTCGAACTGGCAAGTTCATTCCGCAGTCTGCGGCGCCACTACCATCTGGCTCATCGCCTGGACGGACAGTGGACGTTCATGGAGAATCCGTTCGGTCGCTTCCACTCGAACCTCTTCGTGAAAACGTTTTTGGAAAACGGAGTCCGACAACAAATTGCAGATCGAAAGCAGAATCATTCCCTGATGGTGCGCCATCCACGAAGGCACAATCTCAAAGGCTCCGGTGCTTTCCCCATCGGCTGCGGTGTATTCCGCAGATTCATAGAATCCGTACCGGCCATTCCAACCCAGCTCATCCATGGTCCTCAGATTGTCCAATGCCTCACGCGGATTCGTGTTCAATGCCAGCGCACTGGCGTAAGGAGTGATCACAATCCTGCGCGGCATGTTCGACTTCAACGCCAGAGGGGGTATACCAAATGCGTGGTACTCAAAATGGCCACTATCATTTTTGGACGTACAAGCGCCTTCGGAAATTCCCCACGGAATCCTGTGAGGCCGCACGTACGCTCTCTGGCAGGCCACCGCGCCATGCAAACTGTTTTCCAACAGTGTTGAGGGAAAATGCCTCAGCCATAACGCCGGCATCAGATACTCGAACATTGTTCCTGTCCACGACAACAACACTGTGCGTTTCGCATAACGCGTGTGCGTGCGGCCCATCAGGAACCAGGCATCCTGCGGAATCTCATTCTTGGCGATAGCGACAAACACCGCGCTTCTCGCTTCGGAGCCGAGCAGGTCATAGAAACTTTTCTGCAATTGGTTTTGCCCTACATCATATCCAACGGAAAGAGCTTTACGATCCGAGTCATAAAACAGACCGAAATTCATGTCGCTGACCAGACTGTCTGCGTCGTCTGCAATCTCTTTCAATCGCGTGCCCAACTGCTCCACATTTTCCACGCACTTTCGCATCATCGAGTCGATCGATTGCCTGTCTGCCGATTCAGGCGCGTTCTCCAGGCTTCTCAGGAATTGTGAGTAATTTTCGAGCGTAAGACTGCAGATCGTTTCCGCCTTGGACAATTGCGGCGGCACACTCCGCCATTCATAGAAACCAGACAGAAACCAGGGAGCGAACAATTCCGCAAGCACAAGCAGATCATTCAGTTTTTCTTTCGCCTGTGTCAGCCACCAGCCTCCCTCACCGGATTCTCCGGACAGGATGACGTCAATCCGCGCAACAAGTTTTGCCGCATTGGCAATCCATCGTTCTACATCGTTTCCTAACCGTCCCGCGGCAGCCCTGACACTCTCCACTTGAGCGACAAACTGCTCTTGTCCACTTTGTTTTTTCAGACTTTCAATGGCCAGATCGATGTGGTCAACGATTGACTCAAACAACTTTTCCGCAAACATGGGCTCGCTCTGCGCGGCCAGGCAGCCTTGCTTCAGCGTCCACAAACAGCAAGCCAGGTTTCCGTTATCCACGCTTGAGATGAATAGCGGTTGAAGAGGTACAAGCGTTCTGGTGTCATACCAATTCACAAGATGCCCGTGGAAGCGTTCGAGCTTCCCGGTTGTTCGCATGCTCGCCTCGGCGAGGGAGACGAATTTTGGCAGCGTAAGAAAACCTAGATTGTACGCGGCGTATTGAGCGTTGAAGAGCAGCCCCAAATTTGTGGTGGAAATCCGCGATGCGATGTCCCCGTTTTTTTCCTGAATATTGTCGGGAATCAGCCAGTTCTCTTTTTCATTCGAGAACTCGCAAAAGAAGCGCCACGTTTTCAAGGCAATCTTGCGCGCGTAAGTTTCATCCTCCGGCTTCAAAGCACTGACGGCGGCACGCAACGGCCGGTCCAGCCACTTCGCGGCAATCCTGGAGAAAAACCACAGAAACAGGATTGGCGAAGCTACCACCAGCGCTCTTGGGCGAAAGAAATACAGCGAGCCTGCAATTAAAAGGGCAACCACAGGCGTCCATGCAAGGTAGATATCGACTGGAGTCTTCTTCCGCTTTTCCAGTTCGGACTGCGCCGCGGTCTCCCATTCCAACAGTTTTTTGCGGCTAATGGTCAGCCTGAAAACGGTCCTGATGATTGCATCGAGTGTCACCAGCGTCTGGTGCAACAAAAATGCCAGGAACACCAGGACATTGATTTGTGACGTGATGAAATCATCGATTCCCTGCCTGACGGCCGCCCAACGATGCGGCGAATTCCATTGCCGCGCCAGAGCCAGTCCGGCTTGCAGATAGCTCGGTAGAAGAAGAAGAGCTAGCGCGGCGACTGTCCAACGCGCCGAAGAACCTGGCAAGACAAACCAGCAGCAGAGAAATAGAAGAAAAGTCGCAGCCTCAATGACGCTACGGCGCAAATTATCGAGAATTTTCCATCTCGATAGAAAACTTAGTGGATTATCCACCTTCTCGCCGGTTGCATCGGGTACCTTGGAAAAGAGCCATCGCATAATTTGCCAATCGCCGCGAACCCAGCGATGCTTTCGGCGGCTGTGCGCGCTGAAGTGAGAGGGATAGTCGTCAATAATTTCAACTTCACTGATCAATCCGGTCCGGGAATAGGCACCCTCAATCAAGTCGTGGCTCAAAATCGCATTCGATGGAAACCGCTCTCCAAGCACCCTGCGAAATACATCTACTTCGTAGATTCCCTTTCCCGTGAAAATGCCCTCACCAAACAGGTCCTGATAGACATCTGAAACGGCGTTGGTGTAAATGTCGAGGCCCGTCTGACCAGAATAGATGTAGGCCAGGCGCGAGCGATTCACGGAGTGTACGCTGATGCCGACTCTCGGCTGCAACACCCCGTATCCCTCGCGAACAGTATTGGTGAGAGGATCGATCAGAGCCTGATTGAGCGGATGAGCGATCGCGGCGATTAACCGTTTGGCGGAATCACGAGGCAACTGCGTATCCGAATCGAGGGTAATGACGTAGCGCACCGTGCGAAGTTGTGCGATATTACCGACCTTCACGGGGAATCGGTCTTCCGCACCGCGCAAGAGTTCATTGAAATCCAGAAGTTTACCGCGCTTGCGTTCCCAGCCCATCCAGGTCTGTTCAGTTTCGTTAAAAGTCCGGTAGCGATGGAGATGATAAAAGCAGCCATCGTTACCCCGGCAGTATTTTCGATTCAACTCTGCAATTAAACCAGAGCAGAAGGTAACAAGCTCATCTTTTTCATCGAAAGGCTGCGAGGAATCGGGCGGGTCGGTTAGCAAGGCAAAGGAGAGGTTGGCATCCATGTTGCCCAGGTAACGAATTTCGAGAGTGCGTACCAGGTCATGAACCTGGTCCTTAGAAATCAGCAGAGTCGGAACAGCGACAACTGTCCGGGACTCAAGGGGGATTCCTTCGGAAAAATCAAGGCGCGGCAGAACCCGAGGAGGCAACAGGAAAAGGATGAACGGGTTGATGACCTCAATGGCCGCTTCGCTTACCGGCAAAAGGAAGAGCAAGGTAGCGGCAACGAACGGAAAACCAACAGGAATGCCACCAAGAATGAAAAGCAGAATGGCGAAAATGCAAAACTCTACTCC
This sequence comes from Candidatus Acidiferrales bacterium, assembly GCA_963748365.1. Lineage (GTDB taxonomy): Bacteria > Acidobacteriota > Terriglobia > Acidiferrales > UBA7541 > Acidiferrum. The sequence goes on along the minus strand of CAVVJG010000019.1, from coordinate 52,012 downwards.
CAGGAAGTAAAAGAGAGCTGGAGCTTCCTGCAGGACAGCGCGTATGAACGCAATGCCTTGTGGCCGATAGTGAATTTCTTTTTCGAGATAGGCGCGCCCCTTGTCCACAAGGTAGTAACCCACGTGGCCGTAACGCTGCGATTGACGCGTCCCCGCCGGAAACCGGACCCTGCCCGCTTGCGCCATCTCCAGCGCCTTCTCCGCAACCTCTTCCTCCGATTTGTCGGAAAAGCGGGCAAGCTGTTGAACCGCTTCTCTGTAGTGATCACAGCTGCGAAAATCCATTTGCCGATAAATATCGACAGGATCGCCACGGAGAATTGCCTCTGCCCAGCTCAGTAGTGGAAATAGGTTTTTCCAGGAAGTTTTGCGAACGCGATCCAGGGCAGTAAACAACTTTTCAAGCCGCGCAACACTATTTGTCTTGTTTTCGTCGCTTGATTCGCCGACGCTTTCGCCGAGTTGCAGCAGCAGGCTAAGCTGCAACATGGGACTCAACAACCAAAGTTCGCCAATTTCAAAATTTCCGGCCTCCTGGGCGGCCCGCATGAATGGAATGAACGTGTCCGTCTGAAAATCCAATCGCACGGTCGAAAGATAAGATTTCGCGGCCGCGTATGCGCGCGGAATTTTCACGGAATCATCAATGGAAACCTGGGCGACTGGCAACAATGATCGCAGGGCATCCTGAACATCGGTCGCGGAAGACTGGAACAGCATTCGCCCAGACTCGAGAAATTCGAAGGTGTAGTCGGGGGGCAAATGTTTTTTCTTGCGTCTGGCCGCTTGCCTGGCCGCAGGGTTTAGCAGATCCGTGGCGGACTTCAACTCTAGAAGGAGACTACGCACGTCGGAAGATTTGACTTGGAACACCCACCGCCGAGACTCGGTTCGAGCCTGGTCTGGCACAGAACCAGATTGCTCTTGCTGGGGAATAGGTGCTGCCGCCATTTCCGGTTGCCGGTTCGCACTAAGAGGAAGTTGATCCATAGAGTCTTTTGTCGGCCTGGGAATGGCAGTCATTCCGCTCTCGTCTACCTGTAACTGGAGGCTTGCATATCGAACATTTCGGCATATCGGCCGCCCCGTGCAATCAGCTGATCGTGCCGTCCTTCCTCGGAGATTTTACCTTTTTCCAGAACTATAATTCTGTCGGCCATCTTGACGGTCGAAAAGCGGTGCGAGATCAGAACTGAGAGTTTGCCCTCCGTCAATTCGGCGAATCGTTGAAAGACTTCATGCTCAGAACGAGCGTCGAGCGAGGCAGTCGGTTCGTCCAGAATCAAAATTTGCGCATCGCGAAGGTACGCGCGCGCCAGGGCAACTTTTTGCCATTCTCCACCAGATAAATCAACTCCAGCGTCGAAGCGGCGACCTAGCATCTGCTCGTAGCCACCCTGCAGTTTCTGAATCACGCTATCCGCAAGGCTCTTTTTGGCGGCGGCTTCAATCTGCGGCATATTATCCGTCAGTTGAATGCGACCTATGGCAATATTTTCGCGCGCGGTCATGTCGTAGCGCATGAAATCCTGGAAGATGACGGCTATCTGACTGGCGTAGTCTTCCAAATCATATTCCCTGAGGTCAACTCCATCAAGAAAAATAGCGCCTTCCGTGGGATCGTATAGCCGGGTAAGCAACTTGACGATGGTGGTCTTGCCCTCGCCGTTTTCGCCGATCAGGGCGATGCGTTCCCCCTGATTCAATCGTAAGTTGAGATCGTGCAGAACGAGTCGCAAAGTTCCAGGATAGGCGAAGGAAACGTTGCGAAATTCGATTCCCTCCCGGATGGGACGTGGAACCCGCAAGGCGTTGGGTTTCGACCTCACCTTTGGTGTTAATGCAAGAAAACCTAACAGGTCGGTGAGAAACAAAGACTGGTCAGCGATGCTGGAGAACGTGGAAAAGATCATCTGCAGGTTGGCACTGGCACCGGCAATCGCCCCTGCAAGAAATGTGAGCGTGCCGACGCTCAATTTTCCAGTGAGCGTCTGGTAGATAACGAAGGCATAGGCGCCGTAGTAACCAACGGTACTAAGCAACGTAAGAAAGGTACTGGCCAGGAAACGCCGCTTGGCCAAAGCTACATTCTGTTGGTAGATATCGTCCGAAAGCCGTGCGAACCTTTCCGTGAGATACGAATTTAGTCCGAATACTTTTAGTTCTTTCGCACTATCTTTGCTGACGCCGAGAAAACGCAGGTAGTCCAATTGCCGCTTCACGGGTGTCTGGTGAAAAGCAAGACTGTAGCCAAGGAAAGCGAAATGACTTTCGCCCAGAAACGCAGGAAGAACGCAGACCACCAGCACAACCAGCAGCCACGGTGAAAAGAGGACGATACTGGAAGCCAGGGCGATGGTGGTTATCACTTGCTGGATCAACCGCCCCATCTGCTGGACCATGCCAAGCCGGTCGGTGGCCTGGACGCGAGCACGCTCTAATTTGTCTTGAAACGCAGGCTCTTCGTAGGTCGAGAGATCGAGTGAGGAGGCGTGACGCATAATGCGCACGCTAATGTATTTCACGTATTTGTCGGCAAACAGGGTATCTGTGAAATCGATGGTGCGGTTCAGAAAAGTGCTGAAGCTGGCGACGGCAAACTCCCCACCTACCCACCACCAGAAGTGAGGATGCAAAACTCCATGCGAAATATAGTTAACCACAGAGTCGATAATGATGCGCGCGATAGCCAATAGGGCCAGCGGCATCAGCGACGAGAAAACGCGAAGTACCAACCCCCAAGTGACAACGGCGGGGCTGGCTTCCCACACGATTCGCATTACCGCAGGCACGTTTTTCAGTGCATGCAGCCGCTTCGCCCAGGCCTCCTGAAAATTCTCTCGCGATCGGTCGGACGATTGTTCCATTCTGTTATGAGGCGCGATTCAAGTTATGCAGGAAGCCAGGTCTCAACAAGATCGCTTCATGCAAAGGAATGGGAGCTATTAGAACGCTGGGACGGGGGAGTGTGAATACTACGGAGACCCTATGCGCGGAGGCGCGTTGCCACTCCGAAGAGTGCAACCACCGCGAAGACGATGACAGAGGCAATGCTGAAAACTCCAGCAACAACGGACATGACGTGCGTTGTCGCACAAGCCAGAATCAGTAAAAGGATGGCTGCCATCATAGCAACAGTCTTGATTTTTTGCATGGGCGAAATCCCCTCTTCCCTACGGTCAACAATTTATAGCAGGCGGGCTGCCATCCCTTGTCCATTGAATTCAGACCACTTAGCAAACGAGTTCTGTGAAAACTTGTCCAAACCGTGTAATTCTTTCTAGGCTGGAAGGGATGATTTCGCATGCTTCCCCTCAGGAAAGACTTTGCGAATGTGGGAATTATGTGAAGAATACTGAACGACAGGAAGTCCTCGGAGGAACTCTGAATGCTCTCGCCCTGGTTTGGTGAGTTCATGGGAACCCTTATTTTGATTCTGCTGGGCGACGGCGTCGTCGCCGGGGTCCTGCTGAGGAAGTCAAAAGCGGAAAATTCCGGTTGGATCGTGATCACTGCGGGCTGGGCGTTTGCGGTAATGTGCGGCGTGTTTACCGCTATCGCCTGCGGCAGTCCGGGAGCTCACCTGAATCCGGCGGTGACGTTGGGCGTTGCACTACAAACGGGTGACTATTCGCATTTTTTTCCATTCGTCAGTGCCCAATTGCTGGGTGCGTTCGTCGGCGCTTCCCTTGTCTACCTTCACTACCTTCCCCATTGGGAGCAAACGCCCGACGTAGGTGTAAAGCTAGGCATCTTCTCAACGGGTCCCGCAATCCGCAACTTGCCGATGAATTTCATTTCAGAAGTGATCGGCACATTTGTTCTAGTTTTCGTGGTCGCCGCCATATTTTCAAAGAAAGTAGCACTGGGGGGCCCTGCAGCCGGGCTTGGACCTTACCTGGTGGCCTGTTTGGTTTGGGGTATCGGGCTATCGCTTGGTGGAACAACTGGGTACGCCATCAATCCCGCGCGCGACCTCGGTCCTCGTATTGCGCACGCTCTCTTGCCAATCGCGGGCAAGGGAGGTTCCGACTGGGGCTATGCACCAATTCCTGTCATTGGCCCTCTGGTAGGAGGCGCGTTTGCCGGATTACTCGCGAAGGTTTTATTGTTTTAGATTGTAGGACCGCTGCGGACCCGCTCGCTCTCGAGGTGTGTAGTTTGCTTTCTGCACGCGTCGCCGATAAACCTGTAGCTTTGCACCTGGCGGCTCCGCCGCATTAAGATATCCACACAGTTGGAGTACCGATAGCGAGGCATGAATCATCATGGTTCGAAAGGTAAAGTGGGGAGTTCTCAGCACCGCGAATATTGCCATCCGAAAAGTCATTCCCGCCATGTTGTCATGCGAACACGCAGAGATTGTAGCGATCGCTTCGCGTTCCTACGAAAAAGCGAAAGCTGCGGCAAAGCAATTCAACTTTCCCAAAGCCTACGGATCCTACGAGGAATTGTTTTCTGATCCCGAGATAGAAGCCATCTACAATCCTCTGCCAAATCACTTGCACGCTGAATGGACCATCCGAGCGGCAAATCATGGAAAGCATGTGCTTTGCGAAAAGCCACTGGCGCGCAATGTGGCAGAGGCACGCCGCATCAAGGAAGCAAGCGAAGAGCACAAAGTCAAGATTGGTGAAGCTTTCATGATCGTGACGCACCCGCAGTGGCTGCGCACGCGAGACGTAGTGAACTCTGGACGGATCGGAAAATTTCGTTCGGCATCCGGTTTCTTCAGTTATTTCAATGTTGATCCCGACAATGTCCGCAATGTCGAAGAGTTTGCCGGCGGCGCACTGATGGATATCGGGTGTTATCCGGTCAGAACTTCGCGATTTGTTTTCGGCGAAGAGCCCGTGAGGGTGATTGGTTGTATCGAGCGCGACCCAAGTTTTAAGACCGACCGGTTGACGTCTGGGATTCTGGAGTTTCCGCGGGGCCAGAGCATTTTTACAGCGTCGACACAGATGGTTCCCTACCAAAGGATGCAATTTTTCGGAACGGAAGGGCGCGTCGAGGTGGAGATTCCATTTAACGCGCCCAGGGAAAAGCCCGCACGCATTTTTATCGATAACGGAAAAGAACTGTACGCGGGTGCCAGCCAGGTCATTGAGACATTTCCCGTCTGCAACCAGTACACCATCCAAGGGGATGTGTTTTCCAGGGCAATCCGGGGCGACGGTGAGCTTCCGAATACGCTTGACGATTCTTTGCAGAATATGGCGGTCATCGATGCGCTGTTTCGGTCTGGCAAATCGGGCACGTGGGAAACCCCGGAGATTTCGTAGCTTCCAGCAAAAAAAGAAAGGGCGCTGAGACTGCTGCGCCCTTTCCCGGCTTGGTTAATTTTGTTTCTTGCGACGCGCCAACCTGGCCCCGCGCTAGTCGTAATATTCCTGTCCAAGATGAGTGATGAGATCCTCGCCCATCATCCAACGCAGCGTATTTTTCAGTTTCATGAGTTGAATGAACAGATCGTGCTCGGGATAGAGTTCCTTCGCCGTCATCGGCGACTTGAAGTAGAAGCTGAGCCACTCCTGGATGCCGCGCATCCCAGCACGCTGCGCCAAATCCAGGAACAAAACCAGGTCAAGTACAATCGGAGCCGCGAGAATAGAATCGCGGCAGAGGAAATCGACCTTGATCTGCATGGGATAACCAAGCCAGCCGAAGATGTCGATGTTGTCCCAACCTTCTTTATTGTCGCCACGCGGCGGGTAGTAGTTGATGCGCACTTTATGGTGAATAGTCTTGTAGAGTTCAGGATAGAGGTGCGGCTGCAAAATAAATTCCAGTGCGCCCAGCTTGGACTCTTCCTTGGTCTTGAATGATCCGGGATCTTCAAGCACTTCCCCATCGCGATTGCCGAGAATATTGGTCGAAAACCAGCCATTCAGGCCGAGCATGCGAGCTTTAAAGGCAGGGGCTAGAACGGTCTTGAGCAGTGTTTGACCAGTCTTGAAGTCTTTGCCCGCGATGGCCACGTTGTGTTTCTGCGCCAACTCTTCGATTGCCGGAACATCGACAGTAAGGTTTGGCGCTCCGTTGCCGAAGGGAACGCCGCTCGTGACGGCTGCCCAAGCATAAAGCATGGAAGGGGCAATCGCCGGATGACTATTCTTCATCGCAGCTTCAAATTTTTCCGCCGTGGTATGAACGTCATGCTGCTTCATGAAAACTTCCGTTGAGCCGCACCAGAGCATAACCAACCGCGAGCACTTATTCTTTTTCTTGAAATTGGCAATGTCCTTCTTGATTTGCAGAGCGATGTCGTACTTGTTCTTGCCCTTCTTCACGTTTTTGCCGCTGATCAGCTTGACGTACTCATGGTCAAAGGCCGCGGACATGGGCTTGATCTTGGAAAGGAAACCCTTCACAGCGGCAAGGTGATGCGGATCGAGCACGCCCGCCTTTGCAGCGGCATCATACGAACTCTCGGGGAAGATATCCCAGCCGCCAAAAACGAGGTCTTCCAAACGGGCCAGTGGCACTAGATCTTTAATCTTTGGCGAACGGCCTTCGGTGCGCTTGCCCAGGCGGATGGTGGCCATCTGCGTCAACGAACCCACCGGTTGCGCCTTCTTCTTTCGAACAAGTTCGACGCCGGCCATAAACGTCGTTGCTACGGCGCCCATTCCCGGAAGCAGAATTCCTAATTTCCCCTTTGGCGCAGCAATATTCTTTGGCTTATGCATGAATTCCCTCAGCTTTTCGTAGGTGGTCAACACTGGTCACAGCGGTTCGCTACAGATGCTGTGGCCCAAACTCTTAATCTTGGGGGATGCAGCGAGGATATGCAAATGAAAAACAGGCCGGGAACAAAATAGGTCGCGACAGGAAACCAAGAAAACTTACTTGGAGGGTTTCAGCGAGCCCGCCATTTCGATTTCGACGTTGACAATGGGCTGCACTTTCAGCAGAAAATTGCTGGGGTTTTTCAAGCCCCATTGGATGTAAGGCACGTCGAACTTCCCTGTTCCCTTCCAATTTGCTCCATTCAATTCGGCATGGACGGGCACAGTGAGTTCGTGACTGCTGCCGCGGAGCAGGAAAGTACCGTGAACCTTGAAGTCAGAGTTTCCGCTGTTCGCGACTTTGCCTTCAATCTGGTTGGGGCGAAAAACCGCTTCTGGAAATTTGACGCTCTGCAGGACTTCTTTGTGCATTTTTTCGTCGCGCGAACTGTTGCCACTGTCTCCACTGGTGGCCAGCACAGTAATTTCACCACTGGCTTTGCCGCTGTCACGGTCGAACTGCAGTGATCCGGACTTTAAAGCGAATGTTCCATGAACGGTGTGGAGCGTGCTGTCCACGGTGTAATGCACCTTGCTCTGTGCTGGATCGACAGAGAATACCACTTCCTGCGATGTGGCTGGTGCGCCGCCTTGCGGCCTCGGTGGAGCGGAAGTGGCAGAGTGCAGGATTCCAAGGCAGAAGATCCCAACTGCCATCATAATTCCCGACTTCCACACCGAGACGCGCATCTTTCTCCGCTTCCCCTGCTCAGGCCGCAAGAAATCGCCAGCCCAAGCGTGCTCCGGCTGAAAACAATGCCATGGCATTCGTCTTGCCTGCATGGATGGCGAGGAAATCAGCGAAAAGTCCGGGTGTTCCCGCCAATGACTTCAGGGCACGACTTCTGATTGCTGCATTACGACCCATCAGAAGCATTAGATTGCCCAGTATCGTCGGGCGTCTGGACAATTGGCGATGTGCGCGCTGATATTCTGACAAATCCCCGCGCTTCAAACACTCCGCCAAGGTGAGTGCCTGACAAAATGCCAATCGTAAGCCTTCTCCGGTTATGGCATCGACGCTTCCAGAAGCATCGCCAACCAGCGCCACATTTCCGCGACATACTCGTTCCAGTTGGTGCATCGCCGTTACTGCGCCGCGCTCGCGGCCCCCTAGTTCTGCATTTGCCAAACGGCATTTCAATTCGGGCAAACAATCCAAAGACCGCTGAAAGTTCGCATCTTTCAAGTTCTCGGCCAGAACTACGACGGAGACTTCTTCACTGGAAATCGGCGTCACGTAACCCTGCGCGCGCGGACCCCAATAGATCTCCATGAATTCGGTCCACGGTTTGACTCGATAGTGCCGGCGAATGGCAAACCGCTCGTGCCGGTGCGAGGTCGCGTTGAGACCGCTCCAACGGCGCACGCGTGACCCACTGCCATCTGCCCCTACGATCCACCTGGCTGTAACTCTGCCTGTGTTAAGTTCCACTCCGTCTAGATCGATTCCAACGACGGGTGTCTTCCAGCGCAATTCAACTCCGCATTCTTCCGCCTTGGCCACGAGCAGGCTATGCAGAAGCGGTCGACGAATGCCAATGCCTTCACCGAGTGGAAATTCCGCACAGATCTGTGTGTCGTCTCGCCAAAATCGTATGCCGCGAAAACGGTATCCAGTTCCTTCGGGAATGTGAATATTCAGTTCAGCCAGGGCTGTCTGGGCTTCGGGGACTAAGCCTTCGCCGCAGGGCTTATCAATGGGATGAGCAGAACCGTCGGCCACCATAACCGACAGCCCTTGTTGCCGGGCAGCAATCGCCGCTACCAGACCTGCCGGGCCGCCACCTGCCACAAACACGTCAACGCATCGATTCATTCTGATCACCGCCTCCGCCACTGCCAAAATGCTCTGCCTGTGTGAATGACCAGTTCACGATGCTCGCGGTGTTGGGGCCATCATGGTCTATTGATGCTCGCCAACTTGGCCAAGATGCATCGCAATTGTCTACCAGATGTAAATTCCGTGCACCCGACAAAGTACCTTCATCGCGGTAAATCGGGACGGCACATCGATACTCAAGGATAATAGAATCTTATGTCAAACAACATTTCTATTAATTTGACTGATTGGCCTCCTTGCCTTCAATCTAGTACTTAGCAAGGCGATAGATATGTTCTCCATCGCCTCACAGCGCCCGCGTCTTGCCGCTCCAGCTTTGCTGGCCAGCTTCGTGATTCGTGTGGTTGTGCGAATTAGCCCCAACAATATTGGGGTGCACCCAAGCGGGTGATGGCGGGCCGATACGGTAATCTGGAAGCTTTCGGGGCCATCACTGGACAAAGGTGATGGCTTTCTTGTTTTGGGGATGATCAGGGAGTTTGTGGAGGCTCGGGCGTGAGTGATAACCCACTGAAACAGCGCAGCAGAGCACTTACCGATGGTGTGAATCGCGCTGGTGCTCGTGCCATGTTACGCGCGGCGGGCCTGAAAGATGAAGATTTCGGGAAGCCGCTGATCGGAATAGCCAACACCTGGATCGAAATTGGCCCCTGCAACTACCACCTGCGTGAGTTGGCGGTTCACGTTCGCGATGGAATCAAAGCCGCCGGCGGCACTCCCCTGGAATTTAACACTGTATCGATTTCTGACGGCATCACCATGGGTACGGAAGGCATGCGCGCCTCGCTGATCAGCCGAGAGGTAATCGCGGATTCGATTGAACTGGTTACACGCGGAAATATGTTCGATGGCCTGGTAGTCCTGGTGGGCTGCGACAAAACGATTCCTGGTGGAGCCATGGCACTGGCCCGTCTGAACATTCCTGGCTTGATGCTCTACGGTGGATCCATTGCCCCGGGTCACTACGAAGGCCGCTCAGTGACTATTCAAGACGTGTACGAAGCGATCGGTGCACACTCCAGTGGAAAAATTACCGAGGAACAGTTGAAAGAGCTCGAATGTTCGGCCTGCCCGGGCGCGGGAGCCTGTGGGGGCCAATTCACTGCCAACACCATGGCACTGGTATGCGAATTCCTGGGACTGGCGCCAATGGGGATTTCCAGCGTTCCCGCGACGGACGCGGGTAAGGCGCACGCCGGGGAACTCGCCGGCAAACTTGCGATTGAGCTGATTCGCAAAAACCTTACACCATCCAAGATTTTGAATAAGGCTTCCATCGAAAATGCGATTGCCGGCGTGGCGGCCACGGGCGGCTCTACCAATGCCGTACTTCATTTGTTGGCCATCGCTCGCGAAGCAGGCGTTCCACTTTCGATTGATGATTTCGATCCGATCACTTCGCGGACGCCAATTCTGGCGGATCTGAAACCCGCAGGGCGCTACGTAGCAACCGATCTTTATGACGCAGGTGGTACCGCGCTCGTGGCGAAGCGCATGCTCGATGCGGGAATGCTGCGCGGCGAATGCATTACGGTGACCGGCCGCACTCTGGCTGAAGAGGCTTCGGCTGCCAAAGAAACGCCAGGGCAGCAGGTGGTGCGTACAACAAAGGATCCAGTGAAGGCCACTGGTGGGTTGCTCATTTTGAAAGGGAATCTCGCGCCGGAAGGCTGCGTAATGAAAGTGGTAGGGCATAGCACGCAAAACTTCCGTGGACCGGCAAAGGTATTTGACTGCGAGGAAGCGGCCTTTGCAGCAGTGGAGAAACACGAGATCAAAGCGGGAGACGTGGTCATCATCCGCTATGAAGGCCCCCGCGGCGGGCCTGGCATGCGCGAAATGCTTGGTGTGACGGCAGCGCTTGTCGGCGCAGGGCTTGGCGAATCTGTAGCCTTGCTGACGGATGGGCGATTCTCTGGCGCAACACGCGGATTCATGGCTGGTCATGTTGCTCCGGAAGCCTACAACGGCGGGCCCATTGCAGCGGTGAAGAATGGCGACACCATAATTTTTGATTTGCCAAAACGCACGCTGGCTGTCGATATCTCCGAAGCCGAACTGCAAAAGCGGCTAGCGACGTGGAAAGCACCAAAACCCAGATTCTCGCAGGGAGTAATGGCTAAATATGCCCTGCTGGTCTCCTCGGCATCGCTCGGCGCAATAACAGTGGTGCCCGCAAGTTTTTCTTCCGGCAAGGCGCCGGAATCCTCTGGGAGAACTCTATGAAGATGACAGGTGCGGAAATCCTCTGCGAAACGCTCACTCGCCTGGGAGTCAAGCACATCTTCGGCTATCCAGGCGGCGCAATCCTTCCGGTGTACGACGCGCTTGGAAAATCCAAATTGCATCACGTTCTGGTGCGTCACGAACAGGGCGCCACACATATGGCGGATGGTTACGCGCGGTCCAGCGGCGGCATTGGTGTAGCGATGGCTACATCGGGCCCGGGCGCCACGAATATGGTTACCGGAATTGCTACAGCGATGCTCGATTCGTCTCCGGTGGTGTGCATAACAGGACAGGTCAGCAGCAAATTGCTTGGCTCCGACGCGTTTCAGGAAATTGATATTACCGGCATCACCATGCCCATTACGAAATATAACGTTATCGTATCCAAGGCGGAAGATATCGCGCGAACGGTGCGTGAAGCATTTGTAATCGCGAACTCTGGTCGACCGGGACCGGTGCTCGTCGATATCACCAAAGATGCGCAGCAGGCTACGGCGGAATTCGACTGGGAAGCGTCTGCTCCCAAATTGCCGACGAAGCGAATTCGCCAGAATCATGATCAGGCGGAATTTGATCGGGCTGTGGAACTGCTGAATACATCCAAGCGCCCGCTAATACTCGCCGGGCGAGGGATAATTCTTTCGAATGCGATGGACACCTTTCAGGAATTCGTGCACTCCAGCAAGATTCCGGTGGCGATGACACTGCTCGGCATCGGCTGCTTCCCTGCTACCGATCCTCTGAATCTTGGAATGATGGGGATGCATGGCGAGGCTTGGGTTAACAATGCTATTCAGGAAGCAGATTTGCTGATCGCGGTGGGCATGCGCTTTGACGATCGGGTAACAGGTGATCTCCGCACCTACGCGCGTAACGCCCGGAAGATTCATATCGAGGTCGACCGTTCTGAAATCAATAAGAACGTGAAGGTGGACGCTGCCATCATCGGCGATGCAGGCGAGACGCTGCGAAATCTTCTACCGCACATCACGAACCGCGAACATGCACCATGGATAGCCCACATTCGCGAATTGAAAGGCGATTCTGCCGTTCGCGATATTCAGTCATTGCCAGACACCGGGCATCTTTACGCGGCCCACGTGATCAACGATCTTTGGAAAGTGACTGGCGGGAATGCAATTGTGGTCACCGACGTCGGCCAACACCAGATGTGGGAGGCGCAGTATTATCATCACCACCATCCTCGCTCGCTGGTTACATCCGGCGGTCTCGGCACGATGGGATTTGCGCTGCCCGCCGCGATTGGCGCGAAATTCGCCAATCCAGACAAGGAAGTTTGGGTGGTTGTTGGCGATGGCGGTTTTCAGATGACTTCGTGCGAGCTGGCAACCATAGTCCAGGAAAAGATCAACATTAAGATCGCCATTATCAACAACGGGTTTCTGGGCATGGTTCGCCAATGGCAGGAGTTCTTCTACGATAAGAGGTACGTCGCGACGCCAATGGTCGCACCTGACTTTGTGGCACTGGCAAATGCTTACGGAATTCGTGGCGAACGGATTACCACGCGTAAAGAGGTTGTTCCACTGATTGAATCGGCGCGCCAGCATGATCAGGCCGTGCTGCTGGACTTCCGTGTGGAACAGGAAGACTCTGTCTATCCAATGGTTGCGGCCGGCGCTTCCTTGAACGACATGATTCGCAGGCCGAATAATCCGCTGGTAGAAACAGCATCGGAACCATAGAGTGTGAACCTATGCTTCCTAGACAGGCGAAGCAGGTTGATGGCGGTATTGGGCGAGTTTTTGAAGAATTCTGAAAGAACGTGATCTTTGGAGAGAATGAAGACCATGCAGACCATCGTTGCGTATGTCGAAAATAAACCGGGTGTATTGAACCGCGTGGCTTCGCTGGCACGCCGCCTCGCTATCAACATCGACTCGTTGACCGTAGGGCCAACCGAAAACGAAGAAATCGCGCGAATGACGATCTGCGCCCATACCGACGAAAAGGGTGCACACCGGCTGGAGTCCTCTCTTGAGAAACTTGTCGACGTGCTACTGGCGGAAAACATTTCCGACCGGTCGGTGCTCGAACGCGATCTTGCGCTCATCAAGGTTTCCGCGGACCAGCAGAACCGCCCACACCTGATGGAACTGATCAAAGTATTTCGCGGGCGCGTGGTGGACGTCGCGCCAGAATCACTCATCGTGGAGGTTTCTGGCACCGTGGACAAAATCGATGGCTTGCTCGAAGTGCTTCGCCCCTTCGGCGTGTTGGAAATGACTCGTACGGGCCGAATCGCCATGACCCGCGGCAATGACATTCTGCGCCCGCCAGCGCAGAATTCCGATACCTCTGGAAAGATCTCTGCCGCGTGACATTTCTTCGCCGGCTTATCAACTTCATTCATGAAATCCAACGTCCGGGATCGTACTGAACTCCACAAGCCGCATGACGGCAAATGAAAGGAAACACCAAGCAATGGCAAATCTCTACTACGACAAGGATGCCGACCTGGCGCTTATTCAGGCAAAAAAGGTGGCGATCATCGGTTATGGATCTCAGGGCCACGCACATGCCTTGAACCTGCGTGATTCTGGTGTGCCCGTATGCGTCGGGCTTCCCACGGGAAGCGCTTCGCGCGCCAAGGCCGAGAAAGATGGCTTGACGGTGAAGACTCCAGCGGAAGCTGCCGCGTGGGCCGACGTGATCATGATTCTTGCGCCAGATACGCGCCAACAAAAACTCTACAAAGAAGCGATTGAACCGAATCTGACAACAGGCAAGACATTGATGTTCGCGCACGGCTTCAACATTCGGTTCGGCGCGATTCAACCACCCAAGAACATTGACGTGAGTATGATTGCGCCGAAAGCTCCCGGACATCGGGTTCGGGAAGTCTTTACAGAAGGTGGGGGAACTCCTGCCCTGCTTGCCATTCATCAAGATGCATCTGGAAAAGCCAAAGCGCTTGCCCTCTCCTATGCGAAAGGATTGGGGACCACCCGCGCCGGCGTCTTGGAAACTACCTTCACCGAGGAAACTGAGACGGACTTGTTCGGTGAACAGGCTGTGCTGTGCGGCGGAGTCAGCGAACTGATCAAAGCGGGTTTTGAGACTTTAGTGAATGCCGGTTACCAGCCAGAAGTTGCCTACTTTGAGTGCCTGCACGAGCTGAAACTGATCGTCGACCTGATTTATCGCGGCGGTCTCAGCTACATGCGGTATTCGGTGAGCGATACGGCCGAACACGGTGACTATCACGCGGGCCCGCGCATCGTCACCAAGGAAACTCGTGAAGCGATGAAAAAGCTGTTGGCGGAAATACAGGATGGCAGCTTTGCAAAGGCGTGGATCGAAGAGAACGAAAAGGGCTGCCCCAATTTCCTGGCCAAGCGTTCTGCGGAACAACACCACATCATCGAGCAACTCGGCCCCAAACTCCGCGCCATGATGCCCTTCCTGAATCCGATCGTCGCCCCTGGCATCGCGGAGACCGCAGCCAGCGCAAAGAAATAGATCCATACTTCAAGACAATTCGGGATAGCAAATAGGGCGTCATCGCAAGCATGACGCCCTATTCATTTCAATTGGATCATGGCGGCTTGACAGAAATTTCTTTTCCCGTAGATTGGTCTACGTATGCCTAAATCTGTAACTCTACCCACCATTAATCTCTCGGAACGTATTGAGAAACTCAGTAGCAAACGCCAGGAAATCATTCGGCCTATCCTGGAGCACCCGCGCGAGTATGTTCTGCTCAGTATCCGTGCCCTTGCGAACCGTTTGAAGACTGATCCCGCCACGATAGTCCGCATTGTTCAGGGATTGGGATTCGAAAACTACAAACAATTCCAGCACCACCTTCACGAATTGTCGCTGGCATTTGCGACTTCTCTCGATACCATGCAGCAGAGTGGACATGTCGGCCGAACCGGGCAGCCCGCAGCCGATGCAGTGCTTCGCGACATCAAGAATATTCAGGGACTTAAGAATTCTCTCGACCCGTCGCGATTCACGCAACTCGCCAAGCGAATCTATTCGGCGCGGCGCATCGCGATCCTCGCGGTAGATCTCGCTTCAGTGGTGGCCGAATATCTAGGCTACCAGCTCAATCTGCTGGGACTGCCTGTATTTGTAGCAACGTCGCATGGCTCGATTACGCACACAGTTCGATCGCTGGCCAAGCAGGATCTGGTGATTGCCATCAGTTTTCGGCGAGGGTTGAGACCAACGGTGGAAGGCGCAGAGCAGGCGCGGTTTCGCGGCGCATATTGCGTGGGCATTACGGATACGTATATCTCGCCACTTTCCCGACATTGCCACGAACTTTTCCTGGCTTCGATCGATTCCCTCTCATTCGGTGCTTCCTATACGGCGCCAATGGCTCTTGCGAACGCGATCCTCACTTCGGTTGGCGATTATCGGCGGGCGCGCACGATGCAGATCGTTCGCGAACTTTCGGAAGAGCAGCGCACCGGTTCCCGCTGGTTCAGCCCGTGAGTTCTTCGGTGGCACAGCCACTCTTGACTGTGAATTAACGATACTCACCCAAGTACTTTCCATTCTCCTGGCTGCCATTTTTCGGCTATCATTTCGCCCGTGCACAATCGTCCGGCTCTCCGTCTCCCAAACCTTTTCCTGACGTTCACAGTTTGTCTGCTCTTTAACCAAACTGCCCTTCCCGCCCAATCCACTGCTCCGGCGGCATCCCTACTGCCGGGCCCCAAACCCTCCGATGTTTCCGTTGAATGGAAGCAACTCGTCGGCATTTATGGAAGCGGCAACGACAAAAGAATACTTTTGGAGCGTGATGGCAAGCTCTTTTGGAAATCCCCTGACAACACGCCTGACTGGTCCGTCACTATTCAAAAAGATGGAACTCTCGATGCTTCGCCGGGAGACTGCAGGGTCTCATTGGTCTTGGACCCGCGACAAAATCACGACGGGAACATTTCAGAGCTCAAAACAGGAAAATTAGTCTTGCCTCGAAACGACGCGGGCTCCGATCCTTCGCACTTTTATCATGTCACGCCTGCGCGGCCGCTGGATCAATTACGAGCGGAAGCGCTGCGCGCTTCTCCACCTTCCGAAGCTGGGCCGTTCCGCAAGCCAGACCTCGTAGAACTCACCACCCTAGACCTCGCGTTCCGACTCGATATACGCTATGCACAATCGAACAATTTCCTGAGCACGCCGATTTATTCGCAGCCTCGGGCATTTATGCAGCGGCCGGCGGCCGAGGCGCTTCTGCGTGTATTACGGAAGCTGCAGCCACTCGGCTACGGCTTGCTGATCCACGATGCCTACCGACCATGGTATGTAACCAAGATTTTCTGGGAAGCGACGCCAACGGAAGGGCATATTTTTGTGGCCGATCCTACAAAAGGTTCAAAACACAATCGCGGTTGCGCCGTGGACATCACACTGTACGATCCTGCGACGGGCCTGCCCATACAGATGCCGGGGCTGTACGATGAAATGTCGCCGCGATCGTTTCCAACATTTCCAGGCGGCACTTCGCTGCAGCGCTGGCATCGTGATTTGCTCCGCCGCGCCATGGAATCCGAAGGCTTCACGGTGAACGAGGATGAGTGGTGGCACTTCGATTACAAAGACTGGAAGCACTATCCGATATTAAATGTTCCGTTCGAGAAACTAGGCCAGAATTAAAGGAGATCTCTCTTGGAATCTTTCCGGCGCTTTTCGATTGCATCTCTGTTCATCTTGATGGGGTTGGCAGGCCGTGCACATGCGCAATCTTCCGACAGCCTTGAAAGTCGCATCCAGAAAGTGATTTCGCGTCCGGAGTTTGCCCGCTCTAATTTTGGCATCGAATTTCTGGATCTGGAGACGGGCAAAGTGGTCTACTCGCTGAATCCAGATAAACTCTTTGTTCCGGCTTCCACAACGAAATTACTGACGGAAGGGACGGTACTGGCAAAGCTCGGCGCAGGTTATCGCTTCCATACGTACATTTATCGCACGGGCCCGATCGACAAACACGGAACGCTGAAAGGCGATTTGATCCTGGTTGCCAGCGGTGACCCCAATCTCTCTAACCGAATTCAGCCCGATGACTCGCTGGCGTTTGTCGATGAGGATCACTCTTATCAGGGCCCTGCCCTTGCGGGCGACCCGCTTGCCGTCATCAAGGATTTCGCCAAGCAGATTGCGGCAAAGGGCATTCGAAAGATCGAAGGGAATATTTTCATCGACACCAGCCTGATGCCTGACGGCACACCAGAGGGCGGCACAAATGTGGTCATGTCTTCCATCATCGTCAACGACAACTTGATTGATTTTGTCGGAAAACCCGGCGCGAAGGCTGGAGATCCAGTCGACCTGGCAATTTCTCCGCAGACTTCCTATATTCGCTTCACCAACAAAGTAGTGACTGGCACGGCCAATTCCAAACTGAACTTCGAATACTCGGACCCTGTTACCAACGCCGATGGAACACTCGATATCGTGCTTTCCGGAAACCTTCCGCTGGGCACTGAGCCGCAAAATGCAGCCCTGCCCGTCCCTTCGCCCACACAGTTCGCCACCGCCGCACTTCGGGATAGCGTTCGCGCCGCCGGCATTGCGATCAAACCCAAATCATCGAGCACCACGATCAAAGACTTCGGAACTTACAAACACTTTTACACACCTGAAAACCAAGTTGCAGAGCATGTTTCGCCGCCCCTTTCCGAAGAAATAAAAATCACGCTGAAGGTCAGTCAGAATCTTCATGCCGGCATGGGGCCGTATTATCTAGGACTACTCGTCGCAAGGGATTTTAAGGATCCAATCAAGGCAGGATTCAAGATTGAACACGCATTCTTGACCGAGGCGAAGCTGAATCTCAATGGCGCTTCGCAGGGCGACGGCGCGGGCGGTGATTGGGCCGACCTCTTTTCACCGGATTTTATCTGCCACTATCTGGCTTACTGGAAGACGCGGCCAGACTTTCCTATCTTCTTTAAGGGACTTCCCATACTGGGCAAAGATGGCACGCTGGCGAAGATTCAAGTCGACAATCCGGGCGCTGGGCATGTGTTCGCGAAAACGGGAACGTTTGGCTCCGAAGATAAATTAAATGATCGGATGATGCTGAACGGCAAAGGGCTGAGTGGCTACGTGATGACCAAATCTGGCAAGACGCTGGCCTTCGCAGGGTACATAAACCATGTGCCGCTGGCGAATGAGCCCGAGATTGCGCAGAAGATCGCCGGGCAAGCATTGGGTGAAATCGCGGCGTCTGCATATGATGTAAATTTGCCTTAGGGGTCAGCAATGCATCTGCGTAAAGAAATCGCCAGGCAATTGATTATTTCGACAGCACTGATCGTGGGGTGCGCGGGCGCCATCTATGGCAAGACAAAATTGCTGGAGGAGTTGGATAACAGCACTCACGTTGTGCTGTATGTCGGCGACACGATCTCTGTGAAACTCAAATCAAATATCACAACGGGCTACAGCTGGAGCACCGTGGATCTGCCTGCTTCTGTAGAACTTGTGAAAAGCAAGAATGAACCCGGTAAAGAGGGAAAGGTTGGGAACCTGGTTTACATTCATTCGCTTTTAAGGCCATCAAGCCCGGCGAATCCGTGCTTCTTTTGCGCTACTCCCGCCCGTTTGAGAAAGACAAACCAGCGGCAAAAACATTCCGCGTGTCACTTTCGATTGGGCATCGGACCGCAACTCTTGCAAACTAGATTCATTGACTTCCCGAGGAACATTTGCCTTCATGGGCGCGTATCTATCTGAGGGGGGATCATGTCCAAGCAATTCACTTCAAAAGTTGTCCGCTGCGCATTGGGATTCTTGGTCGGCATGTTTGCGCTGTTCCAGTTGCAGGCTTCTGCGCAGGAAAAAGACGGAGCCGGTGCGGTGGTAAGTGGAACTGCAACGGCAAAGGATGTCGGCCTGCCGATTTATCCGGGCGCTAAACCACATAAGGATAAGGACAACGACTCCGCGGCCGCGAATCTTGGATTGTGGGGTGGCGGCGCAGGGTTCAAGCTTGCAGTGCTGAAGATGGAGTCCGGCGACGCTCCAGAGAAAGTCGCGGCATTCTATAAGAAGGCGCTCGCCAGATACGGAAATGTTCTCGACTGCTCCAATCCTTCGCCATCAACGAAAAGCGCAGACAAAGACGATTCGTCGAAAGCGCTGACGTGTGAAGACGACAAACCGGAAAAGGGCGGGCTGCTCTACAAGTCCGGCACAAAAGAAAAACAGCACATCGTCGGCATCCAGCCGAACGGGCAGGGGAGTCTCTTTCAACTCGTGAGTGTAGGCTCCTGGGGCAGTAAATAGGACCTGCTCCCCTTCTTCCTGCTGTCTGATATCCGATCTTTGATTTCTGTTTTATTATTCCTGCATGACAAACAAGCCGGAGGAAACACTTCTTCGCCTCGGCACCTCTTCATTCACTGCCAAGGGCTGGAATTTGTCGTTCTACCCCAAAGGCATGAACTCGCGCGACTACCTTTCTTACTACGCCACCCAATTCGACACGCTGGAAGTCGACTCCACCTTTTATGGCATCCCTGCAATCACCACAGTTCAAGGCTGGTACAAGAAGACCCCTGCGAACTTTCTTTTCGCTCTGAAAACCCCTCAAGAAGTTACGCACGAGCGTGTACTGGTCAATGCCGACGACGTCTTTAAGCAATTTCTATACGCAACGGAGCCGCTAGCCGAAAAGCTCGGCGTAGTCCTACTGCAATTTCCCTATTTTAAGAGCGAGACCTTCGCTGCTCCCGCTGAATTCATGGCGCGCCTAAAGCCGTTCCTCGAGAAGTTGCCCTCGCAGCCGCGTTTTGCACTGGAGATACGCAACAAATATTGGCTTGGCGCTCCCCTGTACGATTTGCTGCGCAAACACAACGTAGCCTTGACGTTGATCGACCACCCATGGCTGCCGCGCCCCAGGGAATATTTCGCCAGAGGAGAGGCCTTGACCACGGACTTCACGTATATCCGCTGGCTGGGCGACCGTAGAGATATCGAAGGGATCACGAAATTGTGGGATAAGACTGTTGTCGATCGCTCTTCAGATTTGCAGGAATGGGTGGAGGCCTGCCGAAATTTTCTGAAGCGCAAGATCCGTGTGTTTGCGTTCGCCAACAATCACTATGCCGGCCACGCCCCCGAAACGCTGCGTCTGTTCGAAAAGCTGATGGACAAGTAGTCTTTAGCGAAGGGTCAAACGATGACGGCAAGACGTGGTTTGAGAAATATGATTTAACATATAACCGCGTTGGAGTTGCTTTGCGGTCAGTCGATCAACTTAGCTTCGTTTTGCCGAGCTCCGCCACACGGCGTTCGTAGATCATTTCGCACAAGCCCTTTTTGTTGTAAAAACGAAACACGATCTTGTGGCCTGCTTCAATCTTTGCGCGCGATTTCAGAATAGTTCCAGTCAGCTCTACCCAAGTTCCCGTGACCAGATAGACCCCTTCGCGGCCCTGCACTTCGAAATGTCCATCACTCTTCAACGACAGTTGGGCAGCCTTGCAGGGCATACTCTTTCCCGCTACCTTCGCTTCGATGCACTCGTACTCGCCGGTCACATCCGTGGTCTGCGCCCTGGCCACTTTTCCAGCAAACAGCAAGCCAGTCCCAATTATCGCCACCACAGCAACTTGCACCAGAACCCTGGGCAACTTCATCCTCGCCTCCACTACGCGCTGCGAATTGACACCCTGACTGTATGTCGATGGTGGTGCAAGTCTCCGGCCAGTTCGCAGGGCGGCAGGGCGCTCAAAACAGAACACTTACTGCGGCGCTTGCCCACAGAGTATGTAAGCGTTGGGAACACTGGTGCACACTCCGCGCTGCAAACGGAACTCTTTTGCCGAACTAACCGCGCTGTACTAACACCAGCAGGTACTAGCTATGTGTATTCATAGGTTGATTAATCAAGCGGTACTTCCGGGATGGCTTCGCCGTCCTTGCGGGGGTCTGAAGCGCCGAAATTCACTCCACTGGAGAAGTCACGGAGGACCGCCTGGCCTCCGCCGACCGCTGAGGAGAATGCCCCCATCAACGTGATCTTATGCCCTTTTGCGGCCAATTCATCACGCACCTTTTGCGAAAAGCGATTCTCCATCTGAACGTCGCATCCGGCAAAAGTGTGCTTTGAAAATCGCGGTGCTTCCATCGCAGCCTGTATATTCATCTTGAAATCCGCGAGGTCTGCCACGAACTGCGCATGCGCTTGAGACTGATTCCACCCGCCCATAATTCCGAAAGCCACGCGAGTGTCTCCCTTTTGGGCAAAGGCCGGAATAATGGTGTGTCGGGGCCGCTTATGCCCAGCCAAAGCGTTTGGAGAACTCGCGTCTAAGGTGAACAGCGCTCCGCGATTATGCAAGGCAAACCCCGTCCCCGGCGCTACAATTCCCGAACCAAATGCGTCGAAATTACTTTGGATAAGCGACACCATGTTTCCTTCGCGATCCACAACAGTAAGGTAGGTGGTGTCTTTGCCCGCCGGCAAGTCTCCGGCCGCCACATCGCAGTGAGCATGATCAGCATCGATCAGTTTCGCGCGCTCCGTAGCCCACTCTTTCGAGAGCAGAGTTTTTACTGGAAGTTTCTGCCCGCGTGGATCGCCAATGTATTTCGCCAAATCCGCATAGGCCAGTTTTTTGGCTTCGATCATGGCGTGCAAGGCCCTTGCGGAGCCGAAACTATAGTCCTTTTGCCCCAGCGGAAACGTCTCCATGATGTTCAACATCTCCAGCGCGGCCAGGCCCTGGCCGTTTGGCGGCAATTCGAATACGGTCCAATCTCGGTAGGTTGTCGAAATTGGTTCCACCCACTCTGCCGCGTATTCCGTCAGGTCTTGCGCGGTCATGGTGCCCCCGCGCCGTTTCATGGCTTCGAGCATGCGGCTGGCAAGTTCGCCTTTGTAAAATCCATCGCGACCGTTTGCGGCGATCTGTTGCAACGACCAGGCGAGATCTGCGTTTTGAAAAATCTCACCTGTTTTCGGCGGCCGGTCATTCGGCAGATAGACTTTCGTTGCCGTGATGTCGCCACGCAGATAGTCCACTTCACCTGCCCAATAGGCAGCGACCCATTCGGTCACCGGATAGCCTTTTTGCGCGGTTTGGATGGCAGCAGCCAAATCTTCGGACAATTTCTTACGCCCAAATTTCTCGGACAATTTCTGCCAGCCATCTACAGCGCCGGGCACGGTAATCGCCTGTACACCTGCTTGCGGCATCTCTCGGAGGCCTAATTTGTAAAGCGACTCAATCGTCAGGCCCTTCGGCGCCCAGCCACTGGCATTCAATCCGTAAAGTTTGTTGGCCTTTGCGTCGTACACGATTGCGAACAGGTCGCCGCCGATTCCATTCATCATTGGCGAGACCACTCCCATCATGGCGTTCGTGGCGATGGCTGCATCCACAGCGTTTCCGCCGCTCTGAAGAATTCGTACACCGGCCTGGGCAGCCAGAGGAGACTCAGCGGCCACAATCCCATTGCGCGAGATGACCATGGATCTTGTCTGTGAGCGATCCTGAGCGTTAACAATTCCCGCGTTTATCACACTTGCTATGACCAACAATATTGCGCATCCTGAAAAAAAGTGTCCCAAAGGGCCTGCTTTCTCTTCTCAAATTTCGAAAACACAGAGCTACCGAATCGATCAATCTGCGGGCACTCTACAGCCTCCGCTGTTCTCTCGCAAGTGTCCTGAAAGCGCGGGACTGGCATGCCTCTCTTCTCAAGCGCACAATCCGCCCTCTTACCCATTTGACCCGCCCGCATCTTTGGATAGAATGCTCCCGTGCCCGACCTAACTCCTTCTTCACAGCAACCACCTTCTTTGAAACAACTCGGGCCGAGCCTTGATTCTCTACTTGCCGCTCGTAATGCCGACCCTTTTGGGATTCTTGGTCCTCATCCATTTGAAACAGAGCAAGGGCGTCGCTGGGTGGTTCGTTTCTTTCAACCCCGTGCGACTGAAGGCCAAGTCTTGCTTGGCCCAGAGACCAATCCGATTGCAGCACGCAAACTTCGACCAGAAGGGCTCTTCGAGGCTCTTCTGCCAGGCACTAGTGAGTTAGCTCCAGCTCCTTCGAGTTACCAGATTCGATTTCGCACCCAACACGGGGAAGTTACCGTTGGGCACGATCCTTACGCCTTCCCCTTCATGCTCACGGAGTTTGATCTGTACCTGATGGGCGAGGGGCGACACTACGACACCTACGAAAAACTTGGCGCGCACATTAAGGTGGTAGATGGCGTCACGGGTGTCCACTTTGCAGTGTGGGCACCCAGTGCTCGCCGCGTAAGCGTGGTTGGCGATTTCAATCGGTGGGACGGGCGAGTCCACCCCATGCGCGCTCGCGGATCGTCCGGGATCTGGGAGTTGTTCGTGCCGGATCTTGGTGAGAGTACAATCTACAAATTTGAAATTGTCGGCGCGCAAGGGGTTGTGCTGCCTCTCAAAGCCGATCCTTATGCGTTCTACGCGGAGCTGCGGCCGAATACGGGTTCTGTGGTCGCGCGGCTCGACAAACATCACTGGAGCGATTCGGAGTGGATCAATCAGCGTGGTCAAAAGAATTGGCTCGATCAACCGATCACGGTTTATGAGGTGCATCTCGGTTCGTGGCGCCGCATCCCTGAAGATCGCCATCGCTGGCTGAGCTATCGCGAGCTCGGCGACCAACTGATTCCCTACGTAAAAGGGCTTGGTTACACGCACATAGAACTGCTGCCGATCATGGAGCACCCTTATGACGGCTCGTGGGGTTATCAGACCCTGGGGTATTTCGCAGCCACCAGCCGCTATGGTACCCCTACGGAGTTTATGGAATTCGTTGATCGCTGCCATCAGGCCGGTATCGGCGTGTTTCTTGACTGGACGCCCGCTCACTTCCCGCGCGACACACATGGGCTGAGCCAGTTCGATGGCACTCATCTTTATGAGCATTCCGATCCGCGACAGGGCTCCCATCCTGATTGGGGCACGCTGGTTTACAACTACGGGCGCAACGAAGTTCAAAACTATTTGATCTCCAACGCGCTATTCTGGCTGGACAAATACCACATCGATGGCCTGCGCGTGGATGCCGTCGCTTCGATGCTGTACCTCGATTATTCGCGTAAGCATGATGAATGGATTCCCAACCGCTACGGGGGGCGAGAGAATCTGGAGGCCATCGAGTTCATTAAGCGACTGAACGAAGTGGCTCATCTGCGGTTCCCCGGCGTGCTGACGATTGCCGAGGAATCCACGTCGTGGCCCAGCGTTTCTCGCCCGACATATTTAGGCGGCCTGGGCTTCAGCCTGAAATGGAATATGGGCTGGATGAACGATACGCTGAAATATTTTTCAAAAGAGCCTGTCCATCGCAAGTACGAACACAACAAATTGACGTTTTCACTGTTGTACGCCTTCAGCGAAAATTTCATGCTTCCCTTCTCGCACGACGAAGTTGTTCACGGAAAGAATTCGCTTTTGCATAAGATGCCGGGCGACATGTGGCAGCAGTTCGCCAATCTTCGGCTGCTCTACGCTTACCAATACGCTCATCCAGGAAAAAAACTGCTGTTCATGGGCCAGGAATTCGCGCAGCGCAGCGAATGGACGGAAACGCGCAGTCTCGACTGGCATCTTCTCCAATACGATTCCCATAGCGGAATTCAGCGCCTGGTCACCGATCTCAACAAACTTGTGCAAGCAGAACCGGCTTTGCATGAGGTGGATTTTGAGTGGCAGGGCTTCGAATGGCTCGACGCGAATGATGCCGACAACAGCGTTTATTCTTTCATCCGGCGCGGCAGAAATTCCGAAGAGATCATTATCGCCATCCTCAACGCTACCCCCGTCGTCCGGTATGGCTATCGTATTGGCGTTCCGCAGCCGGGCCACTACGAAGAGATCCTTAACACGGATTCGGTCAACTATGGCGGCAGCAATGTCGGTAACTTGGGCGGCATGAACGCAAGCGAGCACCCGTGGCAGGGCAGAGTGCACTCCCTTGCGCTGACGCTGCCGCCTCTGGCACTAGTTTTCCTGAAATGGCGCCGCAGCTAAGAAACGATTGAGAATTCTCCTTGAGAGCCGGCACTATGCCTTCTTCCTAGGATTGACCTTGGCCGCAAATGCTTAGGTTCATTGGAACTCCTAACCAGAGAGCCACCCTCGTACAACCTCGCACCTTGCTGTAAACTTCTAATGGTAAGTACTCTGAGCTCCCTTACGAGGTTTGCCGTGGACTTGTCGCCCTATATCTCGAATAAAGCGGTTCGACTTCTCTGCGCTGGTGCGCTCGCTGCAGTATTCATCCCAGCCGCCTTCGGGCAACAGCCCGGCCCGCTTCCTGCTCCAGGTCCACTCCCAGGACCGGCTCCCAGAAAATCCCAAACGCCGCCTCCTGCCCCGGCACAAGACAACACCTACCACACGCCGACTGCCCCGCAAAGACTGCACTCCCCGGGCGACAATCCGGTAACTAATGAACCTCCTTCACAGCCGGTCGAAGAGATCATCAATCGTTTCGCACAACGCGAAGCCGAGTTCCAGCGCGAGCGCGGCAATTACACGTATTCGCAAACTTTTTCGATCCAGACACTCGACGAAGACAACCGCCCCGATGGCGAGTACCGCATGAGCAGCGATATCGTGTTCACCCCTGACGGTAAACGATTTGAAAAAGTCACCTTTGCGCCGCCCGACACGCTTCGCCGCATCTCTCTAAGCGAGCAAGACCTCGACGACGTTCGCAACGTGCAGCCCTTCGTGCTGACCACTACCGAATTGCCGAAGTACAACGTTACCTATGTGGGCCGCCAGCAGGTTGACGAATTGGCTTGCTACGTTTTCGACGTTGCTCCTAAAGTGATCGAGAAGAAACAGCGCTACTTCCAGGGACGCGTGTGGGTTGACAGCAAGGATCTGCAGATCGTGATGACCGACGGGAAAGCGGTGCCCGACCTGATCAGCAAGAACAATGAGAACGTTTTCCCCCGTTTCCGCACCTACCGCGAGAATATTCAGGAAGGCTTCTGGTTCCCCACCTACACCAAGGCGGATGACTATCTGCATTTCCGAAGCGGTGACGTTCACATCCGCATGGTTGTGAAATATTCAAACTACAAACGCTATGGCAGCACCGTGAAGATCGGCAGCGCGACGGAAATCAAGCCTTGAGTTCTCGGGGCTGGCCCGTCCGGAAGGACAGTTAGCATCAAAATACATTTCTGCGACTTAGCAAGCATCTCCTACCAGAATTCCTGTATCTTAGTACTAGTCGTTCTGCTCTTTGGCTGAAGAACGGGCGATCTCGCTCCTGGTCTTACCGCCTGCAGCCTCCGCGCATATGGGCCTGTCGATCGTCGCCCTCCTCCGTGCGCTTACAGTGCTTGTGAGTTTCGAGACGTCCAACTTGTTTGCCTGATTGGGGCACGTACCAGAAGTTTTGATACCGAAGAGCGAGGAAGCTAACTTGGCACGACGACAGACCAACATTCTCCGCAATCGCGTTGAACGCGGGCCCGCCCCTCTTGCTCGTTGGTATTTGAGAGTATTTCTTTCCGTTCTGCCTGCATTACTCTTTTGGGCTGCTCCAGCGTCTGCCACTTGCGAAAATATTCCGGTGGGAAAATCATTCTGGATTCGCCTTCTTGATCCAGTTGCTTCCTACAGCACGAAGCCAGGCACTACGGTTCGTGCGATTCTCATTCAATCACCGGAGTGCGACTACAGTCCCGTGTTTCCGGCAGGGTTGGAAGTCGACGGCGAAGTTACCGCGGTGCGCAAGGTCGGGCTTGGTTTCATACATGATTCCGCCACGCTTGAAATTCGCTTCACACAGATTGTTACCTCAGCAGGCGAAGTCCTTCCCATCGCGGCCGACGTTGTGGAAATCGACAATGCGCGCGAGACCACCCGACACGGTGTTATTCGGGGAATTCGCGCCACCAACACGCCGCAGGGCCGCATCACCAGCGGCTTGATCCATCTCCCCACTTTCAATCCTTACACCGACATGGGTCTGATTGTTTATCGCGCCCTGACCGTGTTGCCGGAACCCGAAATATATCTACCCCCTGGATCGGATCTCCGGCTCCGCTTGAATGTGCCTTTGTACGTTGGCGACCAACCAGAGCTACCGAAAGTTTCGTTCCAGATGGATGAATACGAACGTGGTGACGTTGAAGCGGTGGTGCAAGATGTTCCCGATCGCACCACTACCCGCTCTGGCAAAGTCGCCGACCTGGTCAATATTCTCTTTGTCGGCTCGCCCGAGCAGATACAAGAGGCCTTTGCGGCGGCAGGATGGCTGCCTTCGGATCGCAATTCTCCACGCGCGTTCTTCAAACAGTTTGCCGCTTTTCTGACGTTCTCAAATTACCCTACGATGCCCATAACCCACCAGTTGCTGAATGGGCATCCTCAAGACATGACCTGGCAGAAAAGCTTCAACAGCTATGGCAAACGCGAGCACGTTCGATTGTGGGGCCAGCCAACTACCGTGCTGGGCCAGCCCGCATGGTTGAGCGCGTATACCCGGGAAACCAGCGCCGCGCTTTCCGTCAAGAACCACAAATTTATTCATCACATTGACCCGAACCTCGACGACGGCGTCAACATGCTGGTGCGTGATCTCTCACTCACCGGTTGTGTTGGTTCTGTGCATCAACTCCCTCGGCCGCAACTTACGGAAACACTTTTTAATTCCACGGGCGATGAAATGCGGACGGATGGCAACCTGACGGTTGTCCATCTAAAGACATGCAACCGTCCAATCATGGAATACACGCGGAACAATCCGCTGATTCCTATCCATCCGCGCTCGCGATTTGTACGCTATTTCCGGACTCAGGTTCTCCTTTATAAGAGCGATGTCATTCGCGGCAACATCGTCTATAGCGCGTTTGACCTGACCCGCATAAGCATTCGTTCTCTGCGCCACCGCCACAGCACCGAAGCAGACGATGACGACGACCTCCCGATGTCGCCGGTTTCCCCGGCAACTCTCTTTCCGCAGATCACCTTGGGCGAGTAGACTTATCCGCATTGCGCGAGCCATAAACGCGGATTGACTTGGCGTTCGTTGTCCATCTACCATCACAAAACGGAGTTGGAGCTATTTTCAGCTCTTCCGAAACCATTTTCGCTCCAGATTCATCCAACCTTTGCACTTGGTGGCCTGATGTGGCACAAGGAGATCCCTCTTTTTGGCTTCCAATCGAGAAAAAATCCTACTTGCCATAACTGATATCTCCCTGCGGCAGGAGCTGCAAAGTCTCTTTGCTGGCGCGGATTACGAGGTAATCCACGCCGAAACATCCGTTGAGGCATTCCAGCTTTTACGGTCTGGTACCTTCGACCTTTTGGTTCTGTCGGCCGATCCCTCGGATCAGGTATTTTCCGCGACATTGGCAGAGACAAATCCAGCGGCGCTGGCGGCCAAAGCACGCATTATCCTACTTTCGCAGGCAAGCGCGGCAGACCGGGCCCGCGCACTTGATCTGGGCGTCGATGATGTCGTTTCAACGCCCTGGGATCCGACAGAACTCCTGGCCCGCGTGCGAGCGCAATTGCGAACAAAACGTGAACTGCATGCGTTCGCGGAGAAAACACGCCTGGCCGAAGAAAGCTGGGAAGTGGCGCAAACCGCGTTTCAGGCTTTGGCTGTAACGGAGAAAATGACGCGCGACGCGTTCAACCTGGACCGTGCGCTGAAGATTGGGGTGGGAGCGCTATTTGCCCTGGCCCTGGTGGTAGGCGGAATATTCCTGCTCTTCTCGCGAAGAGCAGACAAAGAATCTCGCCGCGCCTACTCCGTGATTGCGCAACTTGAACGCGGCGTCCAGTCGCAGCAGAAACTTCTCTCTACCACCCAAAAGGCCCGGGAGGAAATGCTGGCGATCGAATCGGCACAGCCCAAGGCGCCGTCCGTGCCGCCGGTCGCGACCGCCAAGACCTCGGTTTCGACGATTGAATCACCCGAATCGGTGATTCGTTCTTACGCCCCGAGCGTTTGCCTGATACATGTTTCCGTCGGTTTTGTGGATAAGAATTCCGGCCAGCCCTTGCGTTATGGAGGGATTGGCCCGGACGGCCCTTACAAAGACAGCGACGGCAACACGGTGTATACCCTGGAAGGGCGGAGCCCGGAGGTACGTGCAGACTTCTTTGGGACGGGCTTCATCGTGGGCAGTGACAAAATTCTGACGAATCACCATGTAGCTCAGCCATGGTGGCAGAACGACGAATTGTCGAATGTGGCGCAGCAAGGGCTCCGACCGGTGATCGCCACCATGAACGCGTATTTTCCGGAGTCGCCCAACGGGCTTCGCGTCGAAATCGCTGAAATCTCGAAGGACGCGGATCTTGCTCTGCTCACGGGAAATCTTTCGGTACTTAAGCGTTCGACCCTGAAGCTCGACCCGCGCAAAGAAGCCGCCATCAGCGGGCAACCACTCATTTCGCTGGGCTATGCGACTGGACTAAGCGCCATCCTGGCGAGAGCCAGCGACGATGCCGTTCAGGATATTGTGAAGGTGAGTGGTGGCGACCCCAAGGGCGTCATCGACGAACTGGCGCGCCGCAAGCTCATCCGCCCACTGGTTACCCAGGGCCACATTGGCGATGTGCTGCCAGATCGGCTAGTGTACGATGCCCAGACAACTTCTGGCGGTTCCGGGGGGCCGCTGATCAACCAGTCCGGCCAGGTCGTTGGCGTAACCTACGCCGTGGTTCGCGGGTTTGGAGGCTCGAACTTCGGTGTGCCCATCAGGTACGCCGAGCCGCTCTTAAAGGCCGCGCATCCCGCTCCTTAGCTCTCTTTCCATACCTGGGTCTGCCCAAGCCTCATTTTGGACTCCACCCTCAATTAGTCTGGAACTTTCTCCCCAACTCACTCGTATTCATCTGCAAGGGAGAACACCACTATGAACCTTTCATCTCGGGGCATTCTCAAGTTTGCGTTTACCTTGGCACTTGCAGCGGTCGTCCTCGCACCTGTAGCCACGTTAGCCCAGAACGCTGCGGCCACGAAGGAGCAGTGGATCCATGTTCGCGTGGAGAACAAGGAAAGCAAGGATGAAACCGTACGCGTCAATGTGCCCATCGAGTTGGCCGCAAAAGTCCTCCCGGCCATCAATAAGAACAATCTGCACAACGGCAAGGTCCATATCGACTCCGCCCACATGGAGGACGTTGATCTGCGCACGCTTCTGGATGCCATTCGCACTGCGAAGGACGGTGAATACGTGACAGTGCAGAGCCGCGAAAACGATGTCCGGGTGGCCAAGAGTGGCGGCTACCTGCTGATCCATGTCACTGACAAGTCTTCTCATAAAGCAACCGAGACCAAGACGAAGGATGGCAAGGTCGTGCCTGCTCATGAATCCAATGTCGAAGTCAAAGTACCCATGAAGGTCGTGGATGCCTTGTTCTCGGCGGGAAAAGATGAGTTGGACGTCGTTGCCGCTCTTCGCGCGCTCTCAGCCAATGGCGACACTGAACTGGTCAGCGTGAAGGATTCCGAAAACACGGTCCGCATCTGGATCGATTCCAAGAATATTGCCGACTAAATTCCGGAAAGCGAAATCACCGAGGAGAACTTGTCATGCTACTTGCCGCTAAAGTCGCTCTGGGTCTCAGCGCCACATTCGCCATGTCTACCGCGTATGTTTTTCACGAAGGGGTCATCAGCGTCGACGTCGACGAACATCGCGCCGGTGGAAGCCACGTTCACTTCTGGGTGCCCGCCACGGCGGTTAGCGCCGGCCTGCACGTGGTTCCCAGTCGCCACCTGGAAGAAGCCGCGCAAAGAGCACAGCCATTCCTGCCAGTACTCCGCGTGCTTGCCAAGGAACTGAAAAAGTATCCCGATGCGGAATTAGTTGACGTTGTGGATGGCAAAGACCATGTTCGCATCGCCATCGTGGACGGGAAGATCCAGATCGACGCCATCGATCACGACCAGACGGTGCACGTGCGCGTTCCATTGGAAACGTTGGAAGACGTATCCGACCGCCTGGAAGCCAACGCGCCGTCCATCTGACTTAAATTCTCAGCTTACAATGGGCCTTGTTCCGCCTCCGCCTGAATGGCCCACTCTTGCAATCGAGGTTGGGGAATTTCGTCGAAATATTCTTGATTCCCTAGCGACCCGGCGCGGTGACTTAGACTAATTTTCTGTTTCCTTGCCAGGCTGAAAATACACCTCATCTTGAATCGCCGATTTTTCCCAACCCGCCCGCAACAGTATGCTCCTGCCGTTTTCTACCATATTCGGGTGCCCGCACAGGTACGCGGTCGTGTCTTCGGGCTTCAGTCCCCAAAACTCTGTGTATTTCCGGATTAGATCGTCCACCCGTCCGCGTTCTCCGCTCCACTCCGGATCTTCCCATACGCGGCTTACCGTCGGTACATAACGGAACCATGGAGCTTCAACAGCATACGTCTCTAATTCCGCTCGGTAGCCAAATTCCCAAGAACGGCTGGCAGCATGGATACAGTAAAAGTGGTGTTCCCCAGGTATCGGCGTACCGCCCTTTTTCCAGTCGGCGTATATAGTTCGTAGATAACTGACGAATGGCGCCACACCGGTTACCGTAGCCAACAACAGGTGATTCTTACGTCCGCTCCGCAAATCCAGGGTAAAGCGGCCCTTTGCGAACCGGCGTAACAACAGCGCCACCCCTTTGTCCATGGAGTGGAGTAGTGGCGACAGTTCA
Organism: Candidatus Acidiferrales bacterium; assembly: GCA_963748365.1. Lineage (GTDB taxonomy): Bacteria > Acidobacteriota > Terriglobia > Acidiferrales > UBA7541 > Acidiferrum. Next base: position 20,473 of record CAVVJG010000019.1, on the reverse strand, counting down.
CCGGCAGGTACGCGCTCTAAAAAAAACTCCAGCGATTCCTCGTAAGGAGACGAGCAGATCGAATATGCTCTTTCCAGTCGCTTCCCATCTAATTCCACACCCAAAGTCGCATACTGGCCTGCCAGATACGTAAACACGCCATCATACAATACGCGCAGGATAAACAGATCCTCTGCAACATCTTGTCTGTCCACGATCCTTGCATTCAGATGCTTCTCAGAAGCCATCCACAATCTCCCCAAGCGTTTCGATGCGGCGCCAAACTAAACGATACGGGCGGAGATATTGACATCTCCGCCCGTATTCATTGAATTTTTCATAGCCCAGCCAAGCGCTTTCGATGCGGAAACCTTCTATGGTTTCTGCGGATGCTCGCGCTGCATCTGCTGCATCATCATTTGAGGATCAAACTTTGAGACTGGGCCGGTAATCCGATCCGGCACATCGCTTAGAACCTTGACCAGTACCATAGTTTCGGACTTGCCGACCTGCTTCACCATGCCAAACGGACTGATCTTGTCGCTGGCCCAAAGGTCTGATCCGTTCTTTTCACTCTTCCAATGTTCACACAGGAAGGTACCAGCCGGAACAGTGACGCTTTCCATACCGACCATCTTCCATTCGCTCATTTTCTCGTCTAGTTTGTTCTCTTTGTTCATGTTCGGGTTGAACGGCATCTCCATAGCGGGCTGCCCGTGCATCTGCATAATCATTCTGTGGAACTGAAAATCATCGCGAGTAAGGAGCATTTTGCCCACCATCTGTTGACCCTTGTCGTCTGCAGTCACGAATTGCATCCAGAATCCTTCCTTACCATCAACACTTTCTTTGCCCACCACACCCATCTCCATCATGCGGGTCTTCTCGCCACCTGAATTCGCCCGTACCGTTTCGTATTCCGCACCCTTTCCGACTACCGGATTAATGAACTTCGCGATGGCCGGTTTTTGAAACAGATTCATCCCCATCTGCGCATCGGCACGGCAAGCCACGCCCAGGCTCAGCGCAACCGTCACGATTGCCACGTAAGTTGGCTTCATTTCGTTCTCCTTGAGTGAGTAAGGACTCTTCTCTGCGCGCGCGAGCAGGTTCCGGCAGAGCACCTGTTCATTTTCTTATCAGTTTCATTTGGTGGAATCAATTTAAGGAAAAACGGGGATGTGTTAAGAGCCAACCTCAGAAAACATCTTCAGGAACTGGCCCGAACAGGACAGATTCGGCAACGGTTGGCGATTACTCGTATGCTAGCGCTTCAACGGGATCGAATCCCGAAGCACGCAGCGCGGGCACTGTTGCGCCCAATGCCGCTCCCAGCAACGCTAACCCGATCGCTCCTACCACCCAACCAGGCGTCAACAGAATGGATAGCCCGGGATTCGTCTGCTTCAAGATACCCTGGGTGATAAAAGTTATGGCGATTCCTGCCAAGCTCCCGGCCAGAGTAAGCACCGCCGTCTCTCCTAGCAGCATTTTCACGATGTCGAATCGCGAGAAGCCCAGAGCCTTGAGGATGCCGATCTCGCGGGTACGCTCCAGAATCATGGTGTGCATATTCATCAGCACGACCAGAAAGCTGACCACCACGCCTAATCCCACCATTGTCCGGATAAACGGCTTCAACTCCGGCAGATTCGACGAATTCATTAAGGAAACGTATTCCGACATGGAGCGAATTCGGTTCTGCGGGTTTAATTTCAGAATTTCTGCTCGGGTACCTTCGGTGTCGCCCTTGCTTCTGACAAAGAACATGGAAACGCGATTTTCTGCCCCGACAATTTCCTGTCCACTTTTTAATGGAATGAAGAAGCGCGCACCTTTGCCGTGCGCGACGATCCCCGAGATCTTGAAAGGATGGTTGATCAGCGATACCGTGTCGCCGACATTCAAATGACGCGTCTGGGCCACAATGTCGTCGGCAATGGCTTCGTCGGCTGCTTCAAACGGGCGCCCCGCACGGAAAATAAATCCCTGGCTCAACGCATTAAACCGCTTGTAATCAATCCCGTAAATGATCATCAGGCTTTTCGGATCGGAAATGATCAGTGTGGGAGCAACTTCGTCCACCCCCGGCAGTTTCTCGATCTGTTCGCCCAGCGACTGCTGCATCACAGCGCTAGAGAATGCAAAAAAGATGGAAGAGTTTGGTGGCTGCACCAGAATGTCCGCGCCTACTCCCTCGACTCGTTTACCCCATTCGGCGATTACGCCTGACGTGAGGCCGACGATCATTAAAATCAAAACTACCTGAATTGCGATGGCCAGGATACTCAGCAGACAGCGAAGCGGCCGGGCAACAATGTTGCCCCAGAACATTTGAAATAGAGAAAAGGGTCCTTCGTGAGTTTCAGCCATTCACATTTACCGTAGCTTCGACTTTAGCAGAAGGATTTTGTGCCCGTCAAAAATGTAATGCAGTGTTGTACGACGACTTGTAGCACGATCATAACCGAACTGCATCCCCTAAAATTTATTTTCTGTTAAGTTTTCAACACAATTGTTGATAACTTTGTGGAAAGCTTCGTAAATTTTCCGCTAACTCCGAAACTTTTCAATACGATGATACGGTTTGCACAATTATTGTGCACAAATCTTTCAATTTGCCTGGCGGATAAAAATATTTGTGATGGAAATCACTCCACAAAAACTTTCTTGGGGAAATCCAGGGTTGGATATGAAACAGAGCGTTGGATTTACCGAATTCTGCGGCTTCGCATCCTCGGCTGAACCGCTGAACCTCTAGTCTAAATTTTCAGAATCAATACCACTGAGGCGGGCGATCTAAATGTATCTTGATAACCTGTTCCGGGTCTGTGATGTCGTACCACTTCCCGTATGTCTTCCAACCGGGCACCACGATTTGAATCAATACTCTGCCGAGCGGCGCCTCTGGTATATGTGCAATCCCCCTCTGATTTGTTTTCACGTTCAATTCTGTTTTCTTGTCCTTCAGAACCGCGCGCTCCTCGACTGTTTTCACGTACACACTGGCGTTTTCCACCGGCTTGTTCGCGTCTCCACCCGTCACTTCAATCGTCAAACGGCGGATTACACCCGGCGGCGGTCCTTGCTCTTTCTTTTGTACCGGGGAATCTTGCGCCTGCCGCACGGCCAGGGGACTGGCCAAACCGGCGGCAGATATCGTGATCGCAAGTAAGAGGATGTGTCTAAGCGTCTTCATGGGCTGATTACATCGTCGCGCGAACTCTTTATCCGGTCAAGATGCCCCCATCTTCTCCCAATTTCCCACCGAACTAATCTCTAATTTGACTCCAGGCCCCCGCCTCCTGTAATTTCCATCCATTGCTTTCAGCGGCAACTTACTGAGAGAATTCACATCGCTCGCTCGCAATCACATACTAGCAACACCGATGCGTGAGGAAGTCGCTGCGGCGTTTTTTTCCCTGCCGGGAATTGCGCCAATATCCAAGGAGATCACATGGGATTTGCTACCAACGCCATTCACGTGGGACAAGAGCCCGACCCTACCACCGGCGCAGTCGTTGCACCCATCTACCAGACTTCGACGTATGTTTACGAGGAATTAGGCAAATCAAAGGGTGGCTACGACTACGCGCGCACCAATCATCCCAACCGCAAAGCCATTGAGCGGACGCTGGCCAAACTGGAAGGCGGCCACAGCGCCTATGCTTTTTCTTCTGGGATGGCGGGCATCGACTCTGTATTCCGGCTGCTTCGCCCGGGAGACCACGTAGTTCTCTCCGAAGCTGTCTACGGCGGCGTCTATCGGCTAACCACTCAACTCCTGGTCCATTTCGGCTTGGAGTTCAGTTTCGTCGACACGACCGATCCCGCTGTTGTTCTTGGGGCACTGCGCCCAAACACGAAAATGCTTTATATCGAGACACCCACCAATCCCACGATGCGGCTCTCTGACATCTCTGCGATGGCCAAACTGGCCAACGAACGCCATGCCACACTGGTGGTGGACAACACTTTTCTCAGTCCATACCTGCAAAGGCCCATCGACCTTGGCGCCCATATCGTGGTCCATTCCATGACGAAGTACCTCAACGGCCACAGTGATTCCACCGGGGGTGCTGTAATCCTGACGCGCCCCGACGATGCTGAGAGAATCTATTTCATTCAGCGTTCTGCGGGTGCTGGTCTCTCTCCCATGGATTGCTTTCTGACTTCACGCGGGATTAAAACACTTGCCGTGCGCATGCTGCAGCACAATGCCAATGGGCAAGCCGTGGCACGCCACCTGGATGCCCATCCAAAGGTGCGTAAAGTTTATTACCCGGGCCTCGCTTCCCATCCGCAACATGATCTGGCACGAAGGCAGCAGAAAGGTCCCGGCGCAATGTTGGCGTTCGATCTTGGCACTGAGGAAGCCGCTCGGCGGTTCCTTAACAACGTAAAGCTCTGTTCACTTGCGGAAAGCCTTGGCGGTGTCGAGTCACTTATATCTCTGCCGGCACAGATGACACATGCCTCGATGCCGAAAGAGGTGCGCGACCGTGTGGGGATTACGGAAAGCCTGGTTCGTCTAAGTGTCGGTATCGAGGACGTCGAAGACATCATTGCCGACCTTGACCAGGCATTGCTCTACATTTAAGAATTTTCCGCAGGGGTGCGGCATCGCTGCACCCAAGTTCGCAAGGTCCCAGACATCCTTCAACTCAACGATGTCCCCAACCAAGTCAGATACCCCTTCGATCCCCCCGCCACTGTCACGACCAAAAACTCGGGCGTCTCATACGAATGTAAACGGAGGACTTTCTCTTCTACCTGCTTTAACCGTTTCACACTCGTTTTGATTAGCAGCAACCGCTCGCGCGCCTTCTCGACCTTGCCTTTCCACCGGTAGACCGACTCCACCGGCGCGGCAACGATGCTAACGCAAGCCGCCAGGCGCTTTTCCACTAGTGCTCGGGCAATCTTTCGCGCCTCTGCAGTTGAGCCACAGGTGACCAATACGATTCGAAACTCAGAGGCTCGCACCATCGCACTCCCTCCGCTGCGGAATCCGCACCGTCCACTCTACACGGGGCGACAAAGTCCAGCTAGAATACTCAATCATGGCTACCTCACCGATCAAATTTGGCACCAGCGGTTGGCGCGGCCTCATCGCCGACGATTTCACTTTTGCATCCGTTCGTCTGGCTGTTCGCGCCATCGCTGAACACCTGACCAGCAAGAAGGCCGATCCGACAGTCCTCGTCGGGTACGACACGCGATTCTTTTCGGAGGAGTTTTCGGCGCTGGCGGTGGAGGTATTGCAGGAGCACGGCATCAAGACGCTTCTATGTGAAACATTTACGCCTACGCCTGCCATCGCGTACGAAATTCAGTGCCGTAAGCTCGACGGTGCCATAAATTTTACAGCCAGCCACAATCCCGCTCAGTACCACGGCCTGAAATTCTCCGGCTCTGATGCCGGCCCAGCCCTTCCAGAAGCGACTAAAGACATCGAGGCGCGCGTGGCCGCCATTGTCGCTAAAGAGGGCCTCTCTCCCATCGCCACTTCTTCGGCTGGGCACGGCGCAAAGAAAAACTCGGGCGAACTCGTCAATCTGAAAGCCGACTACCTGAAGCGTTTGGATGAACTTGTTCGCTTCGACGTCCTCCGCAAAGCCAAACTGAAAGTTGTCGTGGATGCCCTCCATGGGGCTGGAGCCGGTTATTTGGACAAGGCCCTCTCCGATCACGGTATTTCGGTCGAGGCGCGACGAACCAACCGCGATTGCCTGTTTGGCGGAGGTGGCCCAGACGTTAGCCAAGAAAATTTGGCCTCGCTGGGCAAGGCCGTAAAACATACGGGCGCGAACATTGGTCTCGCCACCGATGGCGATGCCGATCGCTTTGGAATCGTCGATACCGATGGCGCGTGGATTCAGCCGAATCTCATCCTTGCTCTTGTCTACGACTACATCGTCGAGAGCCGAGGTTGGAAGCTACCAGCTGCCCGCAGCGTGGCCACTACGCAGATGATGGACGCTGCCGCAAAATTACATGGCCAGACGACCTATCAGACTCCGGTAGGATTCAAATACATCGGCCAACTGATCCGTGAAGACAAAATCGCAATGGGTGGTGAAGAAAGCGCCGGGCTAACCATCCGAGGCCACGTTCCAGAGAAAGATGGCATCCTCGCCTGCCTGCTGGTTGCGGAAATGACTGCCGCGCGTGGGACCTCGATCTCCGATCAGGTGCAAGCCCTGTTCAAAAAGATTGACCGCGAATTCTATCCAGTCCGCGAAAACCTACACTTGACGGACGAACAGAAAGCAAACGCGATCAAGCGGGTAGCCGTGGACGCTTCGACACTACTGGGAAGAAAAGTTGTATCCGTGGATCGCACCGATGGCGCAAAATTCGTATTTGGAGATGGCTCGTGGATGTTGCTTCGTTTGAGCGGCACGGAACCCCTCCTTCGTTTGTATGTCGAAGCCGACAGCGCAGCAGCCACAGAAAAGCTGGTGTGTGAAGCTTCAGAGTGGATCTTAAAGGGCTGATGAACATCGATTTACAGGGAAGATTCCAAAGCCTGCTGACCAATTACGGCCGGCACGTTCTGGTAGTCTTCGTCGCAGTGCTGCTTGTACATGATGTGTTTGGCACCCACGGCTATATCGCCATGCACCGCAAGCAGCAGGAAATTCAAAAAGTAAGAACGGAACTTGACCGTCTGAACAAGGAAAATTCCTCTCTTGAGCAAGACGTAAAGAACCTGAAAACCGATCCGCAGACAATTGAGAAGATTGCGCGCGAAGAGTTTGGTCAGTCGCGCCCGGGCGAGGTCATCATCAAAATGCCGGCGCAGACGCCGACTGAGGCCGCATCGGCAAAGCCCTGACCGGTTTGGCCTTCGCTTCCGTTCTCCACAACGACAGCGCCAGCATCGAAAGAAAAATCACTATCAGACCAATCGAGGCCTGACCGATTGTGCATTCATGTTTGCGCAGTATGGAAAAGCGCCCATATACAAACTCGATGTGCACCCAATACACCAGCAGTGACGTCGTGCCCAACTGAATCAGCGGGCTGAATCCCATTTGGCCCCATCCCATGCTGCACCACGCGTAAGACAGCGACATGATAATCAGCAACACTCCGGAGCGCAGCAGGAAGAAGTTTGGACCGGAGTGCCAATAGTCCTGTAGGGCGTAAATCCGGAGCGGTATCGACTGGAATAGCAAAGACAGCATGACTGCCGCTGCGCCGACACCTGCCATTCGCGCAAAAAACCGAACTTCTTTCTTTCGGGCATCTTCAGAAAAAAAAGAGAATCCCGCGGCCAGCCCCACAAGAGCAAAAGCGCACCAAGGGAATATCGGGAACAACCAGTTTTGCGGTTCATCCGCGTTGTGAACACCATTGAGGTACGATTCGATCGGCCACGGCAGGATGCGCGGTCTCCAGGTGCTCCACAGCGGCGGCGTCAGCAATGAAATCGCCACCGCCGTCGCCAGTGCTGAATACAAACTGCGACGGCGCGCCAACTCTGCTGTCGGCGCACCCGCTAACCAGCAAAGGATTCCCAAGCCAACCATGGACAATCCCAGGATGTTCAGGATGTCTACGCGAAGGAGATCCGTCCAAGGCACCCACTTATGGCCCAACGCGTACTCTTGAATGCGGAACAGCAACCCAAGTCCAAAAACTTCTCCTCCACGATAAATCGTCTGTTTCGCCACTTCGTGCCGAGTCATTCCCTTCTCGCGTAATTTCTGTGTTGTGAGGGCCACGGAAACTCCCGCTAGAAACAAAAAGAGGGGTGCGGGGAGCGTGCCAAGAAGTTGCGACCATTTGGCGAACTGAGTTTCCTGTAACTCCGGCCGAAGCCAAGCCGCGTAACAATGCGTCTGGAACATCAGCACGCAAGCCAATCCGCGCATCCAGTCGATATAGGCCAGACGTTTCACTTCACCATTCCTGATTGCAGTGTACCTTTTTCAACGCACCCCATTTCTATAATGAAGCCACCTTTGTGTAAAGTTTACTACCAGGAGTTCACAGTGAGGCGCGAGAGCGAATGAAACAGCTCGGTGTTTGGGTTACGTTGGGGATCTGGGCACTACTCTCGTTCGCGGGTGTTGTCTTCGCGCTTTGGGAGGGTTATTCAGGCCGCTCTTTTGCCACAACAGCCACGGCGGCGGCATTGTTACTCCTACTTTTGCTCCTGTTTGCTGCGCGCGGCCTGGCAGAACGCTTCTCCAACGGCGTAGGCTCCGGCAGCGGACCGCTCCTTGGCGTCGCCATCTTCCTGATCTACGTAATCTATTTATTTGGCACCGGCACTTTTGCGCTTGGACGGCTTGCCATCATGGCCGGCTTTATTTTTGTACCGCTCGTCATAGCCATGTCTGCACAAGGGGCTGCTCCCGGTTCTTGGCAAGACTTCGTGACTATCGCAGGCGTATGGACGTTTGTGAAATTTGGCCCCTCGCAATATCTGTGGCCTTATCCCGGTGGGCGTCTCGCCTATATCTTCACCGTGCTGGTCGGCGTGAATGTTGCGGTTGCTACATTTCTGCTGGAGAGGCGGACCAAAGGAATCGGTTACTCAATCGGTTGGGGAAGCAATTGGTCGATTTACGTAGTGGGGAACTCCCTGTTGTTTGGATGCGTGGCCATTCCGCTAGGCATTTCCATGCGATTTATTGCGTTCGCTCCGCAGTGGAGTCGCTGGAGCTCGTTCCTAAGCCTGTCCGTTGCCATTTTGGTCTTCACCGCGTGGCCCGAAGAATTCTTATTTCGCGGGCTACTCCAAAATCTGTTGGCTCGCAGTTCGAAGAGCGACGTCGCCGGCTGGTGGACGTCCTCCGTATTGTTCGGGTTGTCGCACATCACCAACGGAGGATTCCCCAATTGGCGCTACGTCATTCTCGCTACCGTGGCGGGTTTTTTCTACGCGTGGAGTTGGCGGAGGACCGGCTCAATTTTCGCTTCCGCACTGGTCCATGCAGCCGTCGATGTAACGTGGCATTTTCTATTTCGCACAACATAGGTGTCGGACTCTACGGGTCCACCTTTCCAATTCCCTACGAAAACCATTCGCTTCGATACGCAAGCCACCAACTGAATGCCAACAGCGGAACGGTCGCGCCTACCGCCCACCAGAAAGGCAGCACCAGATCCGCCACCAATCCCAGCGCCGCAAATGTCATCCAGAATATCTTTCTCTGCATCTATGTAGTCTAACGCCCACTATTGTCATGGCGAAAACTGGTAATTCTCCTGTAACTGAGTTACAACCTGAGACCACGCATCCGCTGGCACTGCCAAGAAAGGAACTCATTTTATGACCTACGATCATCTGCTCAACACCATGGGCGAATTTCGTGTGCACAGCTACAAGACAGCAGACGGCACGGTAGTTGAATGCCATGGCAAATTGAATACCGAACATGCCATGCATTTTCGGGATGAAGTGCGCAAGCTGATTGCCGGCGAGAAAAACCTTGTGTTGGATCTAAAAGGTGTTCCTCAAATGGACAGCACGGGCTTGGGTGCTGTCGCCACGCTTTATGTTTCAGCGCGCACGCGCGGCTGTAGGATTATCGTCGTCAATGCCTCGCAATCGATCCGCAAACTCTTCAGCATCACAAATCTGCTAATGCTGTTCGAGGACGTGGGCCGCCACGGTGGCAAGCTGGTATAGCTTCGTGGCTTCCCAAATTGTTAACGCACCACTCCCGAAAGCGGCGACGACGCCGACGCATACAGCCTCTTCGGCATGCGGCCCGCCAGAAACGCTTTGCGTCCCGCAATCACCGCATCTCTCATCGCTTCTGCCATCAATTCCGTTTCGACCGCTTCCGCAATCGCGGTGTTCATCAACACGCCATCGGCGCCCAGTTCCATTGCCACGGCCGCATCGGAAGCTGTTCCGACGCCTGCATCCACAATCATCGGAACTTCTGTGATCCGTTCACGCAGAATCCGTAGATTAGCTGGGTTCTGAATTCCCAGGCCTGAACCGATCGGTGCCGCTAGTGGCATTACCGCCGAAGCGCCCGCATCGATCAATTTTCGCGCCGCAATCAGGTCGTCATTGGTGTACGGCAGAACAATGAAGCCCTCTTTCACGAGAACCCGCGTCGCTTCAATCAACTGTTCCGTATCCGGGAGCAGCGTCTGCTGATCGCCGATCACTTCCAGTTTGATCCAATTGGACAATCCGACTTCGCGCGCCAGCCGCGCCGTGCGAATCGCCTCATCTGCCGTGTAGCACGCCGCAGTGTTGGGCAGTATAAATATGTTTTCGCGATTAATGTAATCCAGCAGAGATTCTTTGGACTTGTCGGTGAGGTTTACCCGGCGGACCGCAACTGTAACCATGTCCGCGCCAGATGCGGCGTGGGCGCGCGCCATCTCTTGAAAGCTTCGATACTTCCCTGTCCCTACGATGAGCCTGGAATTGAATGCGCGTCCGGCAATTACAAGTTGATCTGGCATTGGGCGTCTCCCAGACCAATTCTAGTCCCGCGAGACTTCCCTGCCAAATCGAATTAGCGTCCTTTCAGACGGTCCGCTAGCTCAATTTTCCTCTCAATCAATTCATCACACTTGCGTGTGCGCTTCCAGAAACCACAAATCCTTGTCTAATTCTCGGGTAACCTGCGTGAACAGATCCGCGGTGATCGCATCGTCCAGATCATCCGCCTCTTTTACCGCAGTCCGCAGCGCGTTGGTCACCTGCGCCACGTTATGCACCAGGAACTTCAACATTTCTGGTCCATCAGAGGCCCCGAGATCCGCCTCTTTGATGCTCGACTTGGCTGCCGTCTCACGCACCGTGCCATGGGCCACGCCGCCAAGCGAAGTGATTCGCTCGGCAATTGAATCGATGTGATCTTCCAGATGCTCTGCAATCGAATCAAACAAAAGATGCAATTGGTAGAAATCCTTGCCCTTCACATTCCAATGCGCCCACTTCACCTGGCTGTGCAAGTCCGCGGTATCGGCCAGTCGTAAATTTAGCAACGTGGTCAATGCCTGGCGGTTACTGTCTGGCACGCCGACACTGCTGGAAAATGATCGCGCTGTAGCTGCTCCTGTCTTTGCCATAAGGAGGCCTCCTAGGAAGAATGTCTAACAGGGTATAGGATGCAGCAACTCAGTAAATCGGTGTAGTTATGTATTTTGCGTCGAGGAGGCAGGTTGTCGAGTTGAGGCGCTAATTCAAGGCCACGGGCCGTGGTTCGGCCACATCGGAATACAACTTGGCGATTAGATCGTGATACTGCTTCTCTACCACCCGTCGCTTCAATTTCATGGTAAAGGTCAGACTGCCGCTATCGAATGTAAAATCCTCAGGCAATAATGCAATTCGTTTAATCGATTCGTATTGAGCCAGGTGGGTCGTCAGCCGGCTTACCTCATTCTCAATCAATGCATAGGCTCGTGGGTGTACCGCCATCTCGGCTGGCGAAGAAAATTTCAGTCCCTCGTCCGCAAGTTTTGCCGAGACGGTCACGTGGTTCGGCACGATAAGCGCCACAATAAATTTCCGCTGATCCCCCACCACCATCGCATTCAGGATATAGGGACTGGTCTTCAGCGCATTCTCAATCGGCTGCGGTGCCACAAACTTTCCGGCAGCCGTTTTGAGCAAGTCCTTCTTACGGTCAGTGATAAACAGGTAGTTGTCTTTATCTAGAAACCCAATATCCCCGGTCTTGAACCATCCGTCTTCCGACAATACTTCGCGTGTCGCTTCTGGCAACTTGTAATACCCTTGCATCACGCACGGGCCTTTTGCCAGAATTTCGCCGTCATCCGCAATGCGAATCTGCACATTCTCAATCGGCCTGCCGGAGCTTCCCATTCGGTTCTTCGGATAGTTCGACGTTAGCACGGGAGAAGTTTCCGTAAGGCCGTAGCCCTGGTAAATGAATATTCCGATCGACCAGAAAAATTCCGCGAGGTCTTTCGACAGCGGGGCTCCGCCAGAAAGCACAACTCGCAATCGCCCACCCGTGCCAGCCCTCACCTTGGAATAGACGAGTCGGTCAGCCAGAGCCCACTTCAGCTTCAATGCGACGCTTCCTTTTTTCTCACCCGTGCGCCAAGCCGCAGCCTCGCGCGCTGTCTTGATGGCAAAGTCAAATATCTTTCGCTTTGCCCCGGTATTCTGCGTGCCCTTTTCCATCAGCCGCGCATAAATCTTTTCAAAGAAGCGCGGCACGGCGGCCAGTACGGTGGGCTGAACCTCCAGCAGCGCCTGTGCAACGTTCTCTACTACCTCCACATAAGCGACCGGGCACCCACGGAAGATATACAAATAGTCCAGCATCCGCCCATAGACGTGCGCAAGTGGAAGAAAGGAAACCGCCAGATCCGTTTCTGGCTTGATTACCAACTCTTTGCAGGAATCGGAAACATTCGAGCTGAAATTCTGGTGCGTCAGCATCACGCCCTTAGGTTCACCAGTGGTACCCGACGTGTAGATCAGCGAAGCAAGCTGTGAGGGGAGCACCTGCGCCACACGCATCCGGTACGCGGCAATTTCCGCGTCACCCGTCGTGGCGATCAGCGTGTCGTAGCGTAGAAAGTCCACCGGTACATCGTCGCCCGCATTCGCTACTATCACCTGCTGTAAGTCTTTCAGCAAATCCTTGATCTGCAGAAACTTTTGCAGTTGCGCCGCGCCAGATAGGAATACAACCTGAGCGCCGCAGTCATTCAAGATGTAGGTCATCCGCTCGGGAGACTCGTTGAAATAAACGGGAACAGTGACTCCCCCGGACCCGCTGATCGCAAAGTCTGCCGTATGCCATTCGGGGCAGTTCGGAGCAAACAGTCCAACCCGGTCGCCCGGCTTCATGCCTAGTTCCACGAAAGCGTCGGCCAAGCCCGAGACCCGCCGCAGGAACTCTTTTGAGGAAATGGCTTCCCATTGCTCGTCGCGGCGCACCATCTGGGCGCGCGGAGATGGGTGCTCGTCAACAGCCTGCAGAAACCGCGAAGGAAGAGAGCTGTAGTTCATCCGAGTTGTGAATCTACCCTACTGACAATTTTGATGCAATCCTTGACTCCCAAGTCAACTTGACCGCCCATTTTTCTCGATCTTCCAGTTTTTCCGCCAAGCAGGGCAGGCAACTTTGCCGCTAAATCAACGGGTACGCTAGAATGCTTAGCAGGAGCAGATTCCATGAGCACAATTACTCCAATCCTTAATGATCCCGCGACAAGCCGGGGGCCATTTCGCGCTCCGCGTGGCACAGTACTTTCCTGCAAAGGCTGGCCGCAGGAAGCAGCGCTACGTATGCTCCTCAACAACCTCGACCCTGACGTCGCGGAAAAGCCGGAGGACCTGGTAGTCTACGGCGGTACGGGCAAGGCCGCCCGCAACTGGGACTGTTTCCACGCCATCGTCAAATCCCTCCGCGCATTGGAAAACGACGAAACCCTCCTGGTCCAATCGGGCAAACCCGTCGGCATATTCCGTACTCACGAATATGCTCCCCGCGTGCTCCTCTGCAATTCCAACCTGGTTGGGCACTGGAACAATTGGGAGAAATTCAACGAATTCGACCGCGCCGGCCTGATGATGTACGGCCAGATGACTGCCGGTAGTTGGATTTACATAGGTACGCAGGGAATCTTGCAGGGCACGTTTGAGACGTTCGCAGCGGCGGCACAACAACATTTTGGCGGCACGCTTGCCGGTAAACTCGTCGTCACCGGCGGCATGGGCGGCATGGGTGGAGCGCAACCTCTTGCCGCAACCATGAATGGCGCCGCGTTCCTTGGAATTGACGTCGACGCCGAGCGTATCAAGCGCCGCGTCAAGACTGGCTACTGTGATGTGATGGTCACTTCGCTCGACGAAGCCCTGCGCATTTTGAAAAATGCCGTGCGGAAGGGCGAACCTGCCTCCGTCGGTCTGGTTGGCAATTGTGCCGACCTTATTCCAGAACTCGCCAGGCGCGGTGTGGTGCCAGACATTCTCACAGACCAAACCAGTGCGCACGACCCGATTGGCGGCTACGTGCCAAACGGCATGACGCTCCAGCAAGCCAACGAACTCCGCAAGAATAACCCTCAGGACTATCGCAAACATTCCATCGCCGCCATGGGCCAGCACGTCCAAGGCATGCTCGATCTGCAACAACTAGGTTCCGTCACCTTCGACTACGGAAACAACATTCGCACGTTCGCCTACGAAGCCGGAGTCAAGAATGCTTACGATTTTCCTGGCTTTGTGCCCGCCTACATTCGCCCGTTGTTCTGCGAAGGCAAAGGGCCTTTCCGCTGGGCCGCGCTTTCAGGTGAAGCTTCAGACATCGCGCGCACGGATCAACTGGTGCTGGAAATGTTTCCGCAGAACGAACATCTCAAGCGGTGGATCACCATGGCTCAGAAGAAAGTTAAGTTCCAGGGCTTGCCGTCGCGAATCTGTTGGCTGGGCTACGGTGAACGCGATAAGTTCGGCCTCGCCCTCAATCATCTTGTTGCCAAGGGCGAGCTCAAGGCTCCGATTGTCATCGGACGCGATCATCTTGATTGCGGCTCCGTTGCTTCGCCATATCGCGAAACGGAAGCGATGAAAGACGGCTCGGATGCTATCGCGGACTGGGCGCTGCTCAACGCCCTCGTCAATACCGCCAGCGGCGCAACTTGGGTCTCCATTCATAACGGCGGAGGCGTCGGCATCGGCTACTCGCAACATGCCGGCCAGGTGCTCTGTGCCGATGGTACCCAGGAAATGGCCAAGCGCATCGAACGAGTGTTGACCAATGACCCCGGGATGGGCGTGGTCCGCCATGTTGATGCCGGGTACCCAGAGGCCATCGCGTTTGCCAAAAAAACTGGCGTGAAGGTTCCAATGCTATAATCGGGAAACCCCGCAGTTCGCAGGCCCAAACAAGGTCCAAAGAAAATAACTTAGTCGAGGAATCCGCCCATGTATACAGTTCTAGGTGCAACAGGAAATATTGGTTCGGTCATTGCCAAAACGCTACTTGATAAAGGTGAAAAGGTTCGCGTCGTAGGCCGCCGCGCAGGTACTCTTCAGCAGTTCGTTCAAAAAGGTGCGGAAGCGGTGGTGGCGGACGTTACGGATGTGGACGTGCTCACCATGGCCTTCCGCGATTCGCGCGCCGCGTTCCTGATGATCCCCCCCAATATGACGTCGCCAGATTATCGCGCCGATCAGGAGCGCATCAGCGATTCCATTTCTGCTGCGGTCAAAGCCTCAGGCTTGCAATACGCCGTAAATCTCAGCAGCATCGCCGCGCACGAGCCTGCGGGAACTGGCCCCATTGCCGGCCTGCACAGTTGCGAAAACAAATTGAATGCGATGGACAAGCTCAACGTTCTTCACCTTCGGCCGGCCTATTTCTTTGAAAATCATTTGGCGGGGCTAGGCATGATTCAGATGATGGGCATTTACGGGGGCGCCCTGAAAGCCGATATGCCAATTGCCATGATTGCCACCCGCGACATTGGCGCATTCGCCGCTGAACGCTTGCTCAAGCTCGATTTCAGCGGTAAGCAAACGCGCGAACTGCTGGGTGAACGTGACCTCACCATGAACGAGGTCGCTGCGGTGATGTCCAGAACCCTGAACAAGCCCGAACTACGCTATGTGCAATTTCCCTATCCCCAGGTTGAACAGGTTTTGCTACAGATGGGCACTCCGGCAAAAACGGCTGCGCTGTTCATTGAAATGTTTGACGGCTTCAACACTGGAATCTGCGCCGGACTGGAACCGCGCTCTGCTGCCAACACCACGCCCACCACGATCGAATCGTTCATCAAGGAAGTCTTCGCTCCGGCCTATCAAGGCAAAGCCGCAACCGCTTAAATGCATTCCTCGATTGTCTTGGGCATAATACAATCCGCGTGAGCGACAGCTTACTCATCACCGGCGCATCGCAACTGCTTACCTTGCGCGGAGAAACTTCTCCGCGACGCGGCGCTTCCCTTTCCAAGCTAGGCATCATCAAAGACGGCGCCTTACTTCTGCGCGGCGGACGTATCGTCCGAGTGGGCACTCGTAGGCAGGTCGAAGCTCGGCCGGAAGCACGCCGCGCGGAGAAAATTGACGTCGGCGGACGTGTCATTCTTCCGGGGTTTGTCGATTCGCATACCCATCTGATCCATGCCGCCAGCCGCGCAGAAGAATACGAGTTGAAGATTGAGGGAGCAAGCTACGAAGAGATCGCCCGAAAAGGCGGCGGCATCCTCAATTCCGTTAAAAAACTTCGCGCGGCGAGCACACAGGCTCTAAAGTCCCGCGCGATTGCTGCGCTTCAGGAATTTGCCTCCTACGGCACGACCACCGTAGAAGCGAAGAGCGGCTACGGACTCGACATCGTTAGTGAACTCAAGATCCTTTCGCTGCACCGCGAACTTTCTGCAGAGCAGCCGCTGGAAATCGTATCTACCCTGCTGGGCGCGCATGTCGTGCCCGCTGAATTCCGTTCCATACCTGATGGCCCGAAAAAATACATCCAACTGTTAATCGACCAGTTGCTACCAGAGGTCGTCAGCCAGAAACTTGCCGAATTCTGCGACGTATTTTGCGATCGTGGAGCATTCACGCGCGAACAATCACGCCAGATCTTGACTGCAGCCAGTTTTCAAGGATTGACGCCGCGACTGCACGCCGAGCAACTCTCGCACAGCGGCGCCACACAACTTGCAGTGAAACTTGGCGCCGCCAGTTGCGATCACCTGGAACAAATCACCGCCGCCGATATTCTCGCGCTCTCCAAATCCCGAACCGTCGCCACGTTGCTACCGGGCTGCGACTTTCATCTTGGCTGGAAGCAATATGCCCCTGCTCGCAAACTGATCGACGCTGGCGCCATCGTGTCGCTGGCCACCGACTACAATCCCGGCACCAGTCCCACCGTCAGCATGCCCATGATTCTCTCGCTGGCTTGCACGCAATTGCGCATGACTCCCGCCGAGGCCGTCGCCGCTTCCACGATTAATGCTGCCTACGCCCTGCGCCGTCAAAAGCACATTGGCTCTCTTGAAACTGGCAAGCAAGCGGACCTCGCGGTCTTTGAAGTGGAGGATTATCGTGAAATTCCCTATTATTTTGGTATGAACCGGTGTTGGATGACCATCAAACGCGGTGAGATTATTTTCCTAAAGGATTAGAGTGCACAATTTTTTCAGCCGCCCTGCAACTACCGAGCGCCTGAGACACCAGGTAACCCAACCCATGAATCGATTGATCGAATGCGTTCCGAATTTTTCCGAAGGCCGTGACCCCGCAAAAGTCGACGCCCTCGTTCACGTTATGAGCAGTGTGCCGGGCGTCTACGTTCTCGACCGCGAGATGGATGCCGATCATAACCGCTGCGTCATCACTCTCGCTGGAGAACCAGACGCGGTTGGGGAAGCAGCGATTCTTGGCGCTGGCAAAGCACTCGAACTGATTGATATGAACCTGCACTCGGGTGCGCATCCTCGCGTCGGGGCCACCGATGTTATTCCCTTCATTCCCATCGAAGGCGTCACGCTGGAAGACTGTGTGGCCCTTGCCCGCCGAGTGGGCAATGAAATCTGGAAGCGCCATCGTATTCCAATCTTTTTCTACGAAGCGGCCGCCACTCGCCCTGATCGCGTCAACCTGGAAAATGTGCGCCGCGGCCAGTTTGAAGGCTTGCGTGAAGAGTTGAAGAAAAATCACGAGCGCCAGCCCGACGTTGGCGAACCGAAACTTCATCCCACGGCCGGCGTAACTGTAGTTGGCGCGCGCAAATTTCTGGTCGCCTACAATGTCAATCTCAATACCCCCGACATTTCCATTGCCAACAAGATTGCCAAAGCCATCCGTTTCTCCAGCGGCGGCCTTCGCTACGTGAAGTCGATGGGGGTGGATTTGAAGGTCCGAAACCTCGCCCAGGTTTCTATCAACCTCACCGATTATGAAAACACGCCGATGCATCGCGTCTATGAAATGGTGAAACGCGAATCTGCGCGTTATGGGATCATGCCCGTAGGCAGCGAGATTGTCGGCCTTGTCCCTAAAAAAGCCATTGAAATGGCGGCCGACTATTTTCTTCAACTCGAGAACTTTTCGCCTGCCCAGGTATTCGAGAACAAATTGACGGCCGTTCTTACCGGCGCTCCGCTGGGATCGAAAGACGCGAAGTTCGCCACTTTAGCGCAGCCTTTTCTCGACGCGGTCTCTGAACCAACGGCCACGCCGGGTGGAGGCAGCGTCTCGGCCTTCGCCGCCGCAGCCGCCGCGGCACTAGGTCAAATGGTCGCCGCGCTCTCTCGCAAAAAGAAATCCCAGATTCTGCATGTGGATAAACTCTCCGGTCATCTTGATGAGCTCCGCAGAATCGCCGCCGACTTGACCACCGCTATTGATCGCGATGCCGCTTCCTACGATGCGGTGATGGCCGCGTTCAAGCTTCCTCACGGCAGCTCTGAAGAAATCCAGATACGCGAAGAGGCCATCCAGCAGGCCACGCGTGGCGCTGCTGAAGTACCTCTCGCTGTCGCGCAAAAAAGCGCCGACCTCCACGACCGCCTCGTCCAACTGGAGGCAATTTCTCCCGCTTCGATGAAGTCCGACCTGCTAGTCGCGCGTCTAATGGCGGTAGCGGGAGCAAACGGCGCCCTCGCCAACGTCGAGATTAATCTTGATGGACTGAAGGATGCCACCTATGTGGCCGCCACCCGCATCAAAGTTGATGAACTGCGCAAGCGCCTGGGCTAATCCGCGCGCAATACGGTAAAATGAATGCTTGGCCCTGCCTCAAAGGAGCATTGCATGAAGTTTTTGAAGATTTCGATTCGCTTCGTCGCGGTTTTAGCCGTACTTGTTCTGGCGTCGGCTACCGCTAAGCCCATCAAGGCCGAGAGCCTTGGCGCCGACACCATCGGCCTATTTCCTAAGGAAGTCGGCGAATTTGCGTACGCGGACCTCAAAAAGGCGCGCACCATGCGTTGGTATCCGGCTCTGCAAGAGCAGATGCTCCCCGAACGCTTTCGCCAATTTGAAAAATTTCTAGCGTCTGCCGGAGTAGATCCAAATACCCAGGTCGATGAACTCGCCTGGGGCCTGGTTCCCGAGTCCACGGCAAAAGCGGAGAATGGCGCGGCCACCGATGTTCCCAGCAGCGAGCAGATCGTCGGTATCGCCCTCGGCAACTACAATCCGTCTTCCACCGAGGCCTATTTCAAGCGGCAAAAGCTGCCTACATCCTCGAAGCGCGGCTATACCCTTTTCGCATTTGGCTCTGGTGCCGGACCCAACGATCTTTTTTTCTTCTTTATCGATTCCAGCAAAGCAGCGTTTGGCCACCGGCAATTGCTCGAAAAGCTGATCGAAATCCGTTACGGTGGGGAAGAAGGGCTCCTTCGCAACGACAAGATGTATAGCCTCATCAATGAAGTCAACGGCTCCGGAATCGTTTGGGCCGTGCTAGATCCAGGCTACACACGCTTGGCAATGGGGCAACTCGCGCCTGAAGTGCAACAATTTCCCGAAGCCGCAAAGCTTATCAACCGCATGCAATCCATGATTATTTCCGCGAATTCCGGCAGCGGCATTGAAGCAAAATTCCAGGCGGTGTGCGCTCTTCCAGAAGATGCCAACACCCTTAGCCAGTTGATGGCCGCCGGGCTACTCTACAAAAAATATCAAGCCAGCAAAGATAATCCCGAGCTTGGCCAACTTCTCGACCAGGCCAGCGTCACTCCTTCGGGAGAACGCGTGGTCATTCGCATGTCAGTCACCGACGATCAAATGACCGCGCTGATTCGCAAGAATACCTTCGCCTTCAAAATGTAATCTGCAGCATTCGTTCCGTAGGGGCACGATAGATCGTGCCCCATCTCTTTGGAGCTTCCTCATACCGATTTTCCAGTGAAATTCCCTGACGCTGGACTTAATTCTTTGTTTAGCTCGATAACGGGATGCGTTTGGTCAGCCGCATCCGCGAAGAATCTTCCAAAAACTCGCATTCAATCTGGTCCACGCCGGCGATGATCGGCTTTTCTTTCCCTTCCGGGCTCTCTTTGCCAGGGAACGACACTTCTATTTCAATTCGATCCGTCAATCTCTGCAACGAGATGTCGCAATGCGTCGCCGAACTGTGACAGTGAAAGCAATACTTGCACGCCGCTACCACGGCCGCCTGCAATCCCAATATCTCTGAGTTCTCCAGCCCTGCCGTGTCCGCCAGATAGCGCGCGGCTCCGCCGGCGGCCGCGGCCAGTCGTTCATCCGCATCCATTTGCAGCAATATCCGTTGGGTATGAGTCGCCACGGTTATGAACTACGTGCCAGGGCCACATCGCAGGCCTCGCGGCAATCCGGACAATAATACAATCCATCGGCGCAGAGCTTTACGCTAATTTGCCCCTTACAGATGGTGCAGTACTTCTCGCAGTCACAGTACTCCTCGCTCTTGTCACACTGCACACACAGAACTTGGTGTCTCGCGGCCATCGGTACCCCTCGCCAAACTCTACCTGAGGGTTCCTTCGCCAGCAAGCCTGGCTTGTCGCTCTCATTCACAAA
>CAVVJG010000018.1:0-78740 GCA_963748365.1 Candidatus Acidiferrales bacterium | reverse complement strand
GACTGCCTTCCGAGAGTTGCGCGGCGAGCTTTATTTCCCCAGGCTTACGGTCCGAATGCACTTTCAATACACGCTCCACTTCGGTCTGCGGCAGTGGTGCGAGGTGAAACTGCATGCATCTTGAAACAATTGTCGGTAACAGGGCGAATGGAGAGGACGCCTGCTAGAATCAAGGTTGCGTTTCCCGGAGGCTCTTCCAGAATCTTCAGAAACACGCTGGCCACGTCCCAGCGCATCGTTTCCGCATTGTCTCATAGACGAATACGCGCCGCCGCCCCATCGGTTGGAAATAGGCGGCGCGCTGTACTGCGCGAAGTTGCCCGATGCGCAGCACCGGGCGCACTACGGGGCTTTTCAGCCTTACCGGGTCCGGCACCAGAGCCCACACATCGGGGTGGGATTGCAGAATCAAGGGTATACGTTCAACTGTCGCCGCATCTGCGCTTTCGCCACGCTCGGTGAGGCCTTGCTCAATTAATGGCTCCAGGTTCGCCATCGGCGCAATCGTCAGACAGGTGGTACGACCCGCAGAAGTCGTCCTTCAGTCGTTCGCAATTCGCCGCTTGCGCAAACATGCGGGCCAGCGTGTATTTACCCACGCCCTTCGGCCCGGTAGTAGTGCATGCGGCACACGCCCGGAGCGAAATGCGCCACGCAGTGCGTCTACTCTGGGCGTTCCGGAAAATTCAGAAAATCCCATTGATTACGTCGCACCTTTCGCGGTCAGAACGCCCTGCACTGCCGCCAGCATCTCTGCCGAAATCTCCTCCGGCAGCCGCATCGACCTCCGCTGCGCGTCGAATGACTGGATGGTGGCCCACGGCCGGCTGCGCGAAAGCATATCGTACATTTCCGCAGCCTCTTCCAGATGACGCAGATCACTTTCTTGTAAGTCGTGTTTTGCGGTGGTGTAGCCGCGAACCGGCTTCCGCGCGATCAGTTTTTGCGCCTCTGCGGGAGGCACCCGCAAATACAAAATCAGATTCTCTCGAGGCAATCCATAAATCGAATATTCCAGATGCTCAATCCAGCGCAAGAGTTCGGGCCGCTTCTCGACAGGCGCCCTGGCCACTTGATGAGCCAAAGGTTGAATCCGATGTAGCGGTCACACAGAACGATCTTACCTTCGGCAAGCGCGCCATCCAGTTGCCATCTCAGCCTCGAACCGATCGCCCGCAGACAACGCCGCGAAGCGCGGGTCTACATCTGGCAGCGTCCCCAATCCTCCATTCAAATATTTGGAGATCATCGTGCCGAACCAGAGTTGTACTGGGGAAACCCAGAAAGTATACGGAGTGTCCAGCGGCGGTCAGCGAGTGTTCCAACAGTCGCGCCTGCGTGTGCTTTCCACTGCCGTCGATTCCCTCAATCGCGCATTAGTATTCCGCGAGTTGTCATAGCACCGATCCGTGGCCGAGGGGGGACGCCACAATTGTTTTTCAGCGTACCCGTAGAATGCAACGCCCGCAATCCGCGGTTCCATGTTTCTCTGTAGCTACGGAATTCCATGGAGGGCTCTGAGCCGCCCTTCTGGGTCTGCTATTTTTACGGGTTTCTGGCTGGCTCTGCGTCGTCCGATGCCTCCGTGTTACGATTTATTCCGTAATTCATCCCGATGACTCCTGCTCTCCATTGCCGACAATTTATCGCGTATCAACGAACGCATCGCGGCTGCGGCCGTAAGAGTTCATCGCCGCCCCGAAGAAATCACGCTCATGGGGGTCTCCAAAACCCACCCCGCAGGCGCAATTTGTGGGGGCAGCTTTACAACGCCGGACTTCGCCATTTTGGAGAAAATCGCGTGCAGGAATGGGAAGAGAAGCGCGCCGCACTGGCCGATCTCGCGCTTGACTGCACCTTTCATCTGATCGGGCATTTGCAGAGCAATAAGGCTGCGCGTGCGGCAAAATATTTTGATCGAGTGGATTCCGTTGACGATCTATCGCTGGCGCGAAAGATCGGATCGTGCCGCAGCTGAAAATCGCCGTCGGCGAAGTTGCCAGTGCTTATCGAAGTTCACCTAGGGGGCGAAGAAACCAAGAGTGGTGTTCCAGCTGGCCTCACACAACTGGCCGAACAGATAGTGACTCTTCCTCATTTGAACCTTCAGGGGCTGGATGCGCATCCCCCCATTTACGGATGCCCCAGAAGAAGCGCGTCCTTACTTCGCGCAACTGCGCGCGCTGTTGGAAGAATCGCGGTCGCATTTGCAGCACAATCTGCCCGTGCTTTCCATGGGTATGTCTCACGATTTTGAAATCGCTATTCAGGAGGGTTCGACGGAGTAACGATTGCACCGCGTTATCTGCACCCGCCCTGCAACCTGATGCATCTAACGCCTATCTAAAGAGAGCGGTGAACCTGGTGAAATTATTTCTTCCTCTTACCTTGCGCAAAATCGAGTTCAAGAATCGCATCGCAGTTTCGCCGATGCGCCAGATTCGGCCATTGATGGTATTCCTAACACCTGGCACATGGTTCATCTCGGGAGCCGGGCTGTAGGCGGAGCTGCCTTGGTCATGGCCGAAGCTTCGGGAGTCAGCGAAATTGGACGCATTTCTCCTGGCCGACCCGGTTCTGATCTCGACTCTCATGTCGATGCCTGGCGCCCAATCGTGCAGTTCCTGAAAGAACACGGCACTGTCACGGGCATCCAACTCGCTCACGCAGGCCGCAAAGCCAGTACAGATGCACCCTGGCACGGTGGCAAGCCGCTCTCCTCCGCAGACGGAGCTTGGACTTCCGTTTCGGCCAGTCCGCTGCCCTTTGACATGGGCTATCCCGTCCCAAAAGAATTGTCCATCGCAGAGATTGATGGGGACCCGTGAGAGTTCTGAAGCCGCCGCTCATCGCGCCCTCGCGGCAGGTTTTCAGGTGGTGGAAATCCACTCTGCCCACGGTTATCTGCTCCATCAATTTCTTTCACCACTTTCCAATCACCGCATCGATTACTACGGCGGGAACTTCGAGAATCGCGCGCGACTCTTGCTTCGCGTTGCCAAGTCTGTGCGTGCAATCTGGCCGGAATCACAACCGCTCTCTCTCGTTCGATCTCCGCCACCGACTGGGTGGAAGGCGGTTGGGATATCGAGCAAAGTGTCGAACTCAGCCGCCACCTTAAGTCGCTTGGCGTCGATCTCATCGACGTTTCCAGCGGAGGCACATCGGCGTCTGCGAGTATTCCTCTTGGGCCCGGTTATCAGGTGGAATTTGCGGCGGCCATTCCAGCCAGGCGGGCATTCCCACAGGCGCTGTGGGCATGATCACCGATCCCGCGCAGGCCGATACTTCCTCACCACTGGACAGGCGGACATGGTTTTTCTCGCGCTAAATGCTTCGCAACCCGTATTGGCCGCGCCACGCAGCCAAAGCACTTCGCGTCGAACTGCCTCCTCCGCCGCAATACGCGCGCGCCTGGTGAACTATTCGCCTGTAAACCCGGTTAGTTGATCCGCTTTCTTCCGAAGATGCGGCCGATAGCATCCGCCTCCCCGTTTATTCATTATAACCAGGGTCGAGCCTCTTTCCCTTTACGCTGGTCATTGATATAGATTTATGGTATATATCAATTGGAGAGGAGCAAATACATGGCAAACCAGAAAAAAGGAGTCGCTAAACTGTTTCGCAATGGCCGCAGCCAGGCTGTCCGCCTTCCACGCGAATTTCGCTTCGAAGGTGATTGCGTGCGTATTCGTTCAGTGAAACAGGGTGTCCTGTTAGAACCTGTCTGTCGGATGCCCGGCAATGGTTTGCCGAGCTCGACAAGGTTCCGAACAAGCCCTTCATGAAAAAGGGCAGGAAGCAGTCAATTACGCCTCGCCGCAAGATTTTTGAATGAACATCATGCCTGCGAGGACTACTTCCACCTACCTTCTAGATACCAACGCCTGCATCGGGCTAATCAACGGACTCCCTCTTCAGTTCGTGCCAACTTCCAGAAAAGCTCGATCGTAACGCCCTCATTTTTGTCTCCAGCATCTCCACGTTCGAGCTATGGTATGGAGTCGAAAAAAGTGTTCACCGGCAAGTAAACACCGCCCGATTGCGGACCTTTTCTCGGGCCCACTGCAACTTCTTTCGTTTGACGACGAAGACGCCGAATCGCGGGTGCGCTTCGGGCATCACTGGAAAAGATGGGCAAGCCAATCGGAGCTTATGATCTACTTATTGCCGGCCAAGCGGTGCGGCACGAATCCACCTCGTTACCGCTAATGTCAGAGAGTTTCGACGCATTGAGAGTCTGCAGTGGGAAGACTGGGCAAAGTCCTGACAAGGCAATATGACACAGCCTGACATCACCGAGAATCCGGCCAATGGCACGGTGGTCATCTCCGTCCGCGTGCAACCCCGCGCCAGTAAAGACGAAATTGCCGGCACCATGGATGGCGCTCTAAAAATTCGCCTTCGCGCCCCAGCTCTTGAGAATCGTGCCAATGAAGCGCTCGTCGAATTCCTCGCCGATCTTTTGAAAACCTCAAAGTCCGCTGTTAGAATCCAGAGCGGCGCGCAGAGCCGCATCAAACGCGTGGAGATTCGCGGCGTTACCCGCCAGCGAATCCTGAATCTTCTTCAGGAAGAGGCTTGAAGCGGTTCCCCTCGAAGCCCTGAATTACCGGTGTTGCGTCGGAGGTTCGAATGAGTCTGAAGATCGAGGATGTCCAGAAAGACCTGCGCGCCGCCAAGCTCGATGGATGGCTCTTCTATGATTTCCGCGGCCGTGACCCCATCGCCCATCGCGTGCTGCAACTCCCCCCCAGCATGCGCACCCGCCGCTGGTTTTATTTCATCCCAGCCAAAGGCACGCCGAAGAAGCTTGTGCACAAAATCGAGATACATTCCCTTGCGGTACTGCCCGGGGATACCTTGTATTTCTCCGCCCATAGCGAGCTCATCAGCAATTTGAAGAAGATCCTTGGCCGCGCAAGGACCGTGGCCATGCAATACTCCGCGAAAAACGCTATTCCGTACGTTTCCATGGTCGATGCCGGCACACTTGAGCTCGTGCGTAGCACAGGCGTAAAAGTGGTTACCTCTGCCGACCTGGTGCAGAAATACGAAGCATGCTGGACGAAAGCGCAGCTCGAATCTCACCTTGCGGCGGGGCGTGCCATCGATGCAATCGTTCAGGGGGCCTTTGCCTACGCTGGCAAATCCGTACGCGAGAAATCGCCCATCACTGAATACGATCTTCAGCAGTGGATACTTCGCAAATTTGCCGAGGCGGGCCTTGAAACTGAAGAGGGTCCCGACGTGGCCGTCAATAAAAACGCTAGCGATCCCCACTACGGCCCTCCGCCCAAAGAATCTTCCAGCATCAAGGAGGGCGATCTGCTTCTCCTCGATGTTTGGGGTAAACAGAAATCTCCGGACGGCGTCTACTACGACATTACCTGGGTCGGTTATCTCGGCACGAAGGTCCCCGACAAATTTGCCAAAGTTTTCAACGTCGTCCGCGAAGCGCGCGACCGCGGCGTGAACATGATTCTCGACAGTGTGAAAGCTGGAAAGCCCATTCAAGGCTGGCAGATCGACAACGCCGTGCGCGCTGTGATCGATAAAGCTGGCTACGGAAAGTATTTCTTTCACCGCACCGGCCACAATATTGGCCAGTCCGTCCACGGAAACGGTGTCAATATAGATGGCTTGGAAACACGCGACGAGCGCCACCTGATTCCGGGAACCTGTAATTCCATCGAACCCGGCATTTATCTTCCGGAATTCGGCATCCGCAGCGAAGTGGATGTGTACATTGGCGAAAGGGAAGCGCGCGTGACCGGGGCCGTGCAAACCGAGATTCTTCCGCTTCTGGCTTAAGGAACCGGCGCACCCATTATGACCGACGACGCTCTTCAATCACTTCCTATCGAGCCAACGCCTGCCGAGCCTCCCGCGCCGCCGGAGCCAACTCTCCAGCGTGAAATTCGCTCGTGGGCTTTTGCCGTTGCCGGGTGGATCGTTCCCGGGCTCGGTCATGCTCTACAAAAAATGTGGGGGCGCGCATTCGTTGTGTTCACCGCGGTGGGTCTGCTCGTTTTCACCGGCGCCTCGCTCAAAGGCAACGTCTTCACGTCCAATGGCGGCGACGCGTTTGACACTCTCGGTTACATTGCCGATATGGGGACAGGTTGCTTCTACTACTTCGCGCGCATCCTGGAACACACCGGCGCCGATGTTTCTCGGGCGCAGGGTGACTACGGCACGCGTTTCCTTGCCACCGCGGGGGTCCTCAACATTCTCGCGGCTCTGCACGCTTATGAAGCCGCTCGCGGGAGAAAGGCATGAACCCCACCTCTGGGTTTTCCCTTACGCATATACAGGCATTTCTCTTTTTTGCCGCCGTGATCTCCATTGCCTTCGGCTACCTCGGCCGTCGAAAGCCCAACGATCGCATCCGCTACATCCTGTGGTCTTTCTTTCTTTTCCTCATCGTTGGAGTAGGCATCGGCTGGGCGATGTACCCCTTCTCGCGTTGATTTGATCCTTTGGAAAAAAGAAGGCCGCCGGAGCGGCCCTCGTTTTTAGAGAATGCCGCCGGTGACTCGGATGGTTTCCCCCGTCAGATACTTCGCGTCCGAACTGGCCAGATAGACCGCCGTTGGCGCGATATCGTCAGACTGGCCAATGCGTCCGAGCGGTGATTGCGACTCGATCCACTTGCGGAAGTCTCCCTCGTCAAATCCTGCGGTGTACACTCCTTCGGTCTCGATCATTCCGGGGTTGATGGAGTTCACTCGGATTTTCCGCCCGCCCAGTTCCTTTGCGAGTATCGCGGTAATCGCGTCGACGGCGGCCTTCGTTGCCGAGTACACCGAAGTGTTTGGTGGCAACATCGTGCTGACGCCAGAACTTATGTTGATAATGCTGCCGCCTTCGGGACCAATCAGTTTCACCGCTTCCTGCGTAGTCAGGAGCAGCCCCAACACGTTGAGATTGAACTGGCTGTGGAAGAGATCTTCCGTGATGGCGTCCAGTGGCGCGAATTTATAGATGCCCGCGTTGTTCACCAGAATGTTGAGCTTGCCGTAAGCTTTCTTCGTCTCCGCAAACAGCCGCGTGATGTCTGCCTGCTTGGAAACGTCGCCTTGCACGGCGATGGCCTTGCCACCTTTTTCGGTGATCTCTTTCACCACCCGGTTGGCGCCTTCTTTGCTCGACGCGTAGTTAACGACGACGGATGCCCCTTCAGCGGCCAATGCTTTAGCAATCCCCGCGCCGATGCCCTTCGATGCACCGGTTACCACCGCAACCTGATTCGTGAGCTTTCCCATGATGCTTTCCCAGCCTTTCCCGAATACGTTGGTTAGACGACCGTCTAAATAGATGAAGGGGAGGCGAGAAGGTTACCTTTATTTTTTCCGACGGACTGCCTCTCTAAGGGGTGAAAACGCAACAGTGCGTTACTCAAATAAACCCGGCGAATTGACAGTCATTTTCAGCGGATGCTATCGTGAATAAACAGGGCCGAGGTAGCTCAGTGGTAGAGCAGTCGATTCGTAATCGACAGGTCGTGGGTTCAACTCCCACTCTCGGCTCCACTCTTCGGTTGTCCGACCCGGAGACATGGGTTAGAAGCTGTGAAAAAACCCCACTGAATTTCCCTCTTGAAAAATAAAAAACCTTCCGTAAGCTCGCGGCATGAGCGATGAAAATATCACCAACCAGCAGCCTTTGATACGCCACGTGAATCGGCAGCAGATGAGCTGGCGAGCCGTGGACGTAGAGAAACTCATTGGCGAAGACCATCCGGCGAGAGCCATTTGGATACTGGTTGGGCGCTTGGACTTGAGTCGGTTTTATCGAGCCATCGAGAGTAGCGCGGAAGAAGGCGGGCGGCCAGCGTTGCGCTCAGCAAGGAGGGACTGATCACCCTGGAGCAAGTGGTGCAAGACGGCACGAAGATTAAAGCACTGGCGAGCAGCAGGAGTGTTCGCCGGGAGGAGACGATTCGCGAGCATCTGGAGCAGGCGCGACAGCGGGTGGCGGCGATGGGCGATCCCCGGAACGACGAGAGTACTCCGAAGGCAAAGCAAGCGCAGGCACGTGCGCGACGCGAGCAACAAGAGCGGTTGGAGAGTGCGCTCGAAGAGTTGCAGAAGTTGCGGGTACGCAAGGACGGAAGAAAGGCCAAGCGTGAAACGGGGGTGAGCACCACCGATCCGCAAGCGCGCGTGATGAAGCAGCCTGATGAGGGTTTCGCGCTCAGTTACAACGCGCAGATTTCCGCGGATGCCGCGCATGGACTGATTGTGGGAGTGGCAGTGACACAGGCGGCCAACGACACCGCACAGCTATTGCCAGCAGTGGAGCGGGTGGAACAACGGTTGAATAAAAGACCGCAACAAATGGTGGCCGATCGTGGCTACACCACACGAGAAAATATCGGGGAGATGGCCAAGCGGGAGATCGATTTTTTGGGGAGCATGAAGTATGTGCCACGTGGAGCCAACCTACCGAACCAGCTTCCACCGAGCGCATTTCTCTATCAGCAGGAGACGGATCGCTGTGTTTGCCCGGAGGGCAAAATCCTCACTCGGCAGAGACAACGCAAGGTAGGGCACGGGATGATTTACCACATGTTCGAAGCCCGGCTTGAGGATTGCCAAGCCTGCCCTCGCAAACCAGAGTGCTGTCCAGCCAATAAAAAGCATGGTCGTTCAGTAGCGCACCTCGAAGAAAGCCCTGTAGTGATCGCGTTCCGCAAGAAGATGGCCAGTGAAGAAACCCAGCAGAGATACGGTCGGCGAGGAAGAATCGTGGAATTTTGCCACGCATGGATCAAGAGCAAGCTGGGGCTGAGGCAATTCCACGTGCGGGGCCTAGCAAAGGCGCAGATGGAAATGCTGTGGGCTTGCCTCACATACAACCTGCAGCATTGGATTCGCCTAAGCAAGTCCCGCGCAACACCAGCGGTCATCTGAGAGAACAAGACAATAGCGAGGAGAATCGAGACACTCGATCGACGCAGCAGATCGGCGTTCCGTGAAACTTACACTTAACCCGGAATTCCGTGCTCCATGCGAGGTTTCTTCACAGCATCTTTACACAACGTACCGATCACATAGGTAACACTTTTGGGCCGAAGGGATTTTCGAGCGGTTCGAGCACCAACATCCCCAGATTGAAGTAACCTATTCCTGGCACATCAGGACGATTTTTCCGCTGACGGAAGCATTTTCCAGCATTTCGTGCGCGCGGCTCGCGTCGCGCAACGGCAGTCGTCCTGCAACCACTGGACTGATCTTTTTTTCTTGAAGCATGGTAAGCAATTGCGACAAATCCTCGCGGAACCATTCGGGATGTTTCTTCTTTTCCGTTATAATGCTGTACCACTGTGCGGATTTTCCCGGCAGCAGTCCCGCCAGCCAGAGCCACGCGAAGCTCCATACCGCCAGCATCTTATTTCGCCGTCCACCTTCGATTGCCGCGGACATTCCATACCCCACAAAGCGTCCGCCCTTCCCGACCGCGCGATACGATCTAAGCCAATTGCGCCCGCCAACGGGGTCAAACACCGCATTCACACCACGGGCGCGCTGCACAAAATCTTCGCTTCGGTAATCGATGGGTATTCCGCCAAGTGCAGCCACTAATTCGTGCTTGGCTTTGGATGCCGTGCCGAACATTTTCAGGCCGGCCAGTGCCCCGAGCTGCAGGGCGGCCGTCCCCACGCCGCCGGCGGCTCCGTGAATCAGCACACTCTCCCCTTGGCGCAATTTCGCAATGCGATGGATCAATTGGTAGGCAGTCGTGTAGTTCAAAACCAGACTCACCGCTTCGGCGGGATCCAGTCCGGCAGGCACTGGTACCACTTCAGACTCCGGTATCAGGATGTACTGCGAATATCCTCCGGTCATGGTTAATGCAGTGACCAAATCGCCGATCTTCCATTCCGTGCCACTGGAACCGCAGGATTCAACCTCTCCAACGATGTCGTAGCCAGGAGAGTAGGGCAGTGGTGGTACGCCGGAATAGAGACCCCGGCGCATCAGCACGTCGGCGAAGGCCATACCGCACGCCAGAGTCCGTATGCGCAGCTCATGGGCGGCAGGATTGCGTATTTCGTCTTCGACGACCTTCAAGACTTCCGGGCCGCCAAGCGCCGTGAGTATTACGCGTGTGTTTCGCATGGTCTGTCCATTTCAGAGCGAATCGGCGGCGTTGAGGTTAGAGCTTCGGCCGCAATCCCCTGAATAGTTCCTAAATACAGCCTCCGCACCCTACCTGTCATTTCTGACAATGGTAAACCTGAAAGCATGAATATGAATTAAAATCGTCTCGATATTTGGTACTACGGAGGAATTCCATGCGTCTAGCCGCCCTGCTGCTCTTAGCTTCCGTCCTGCTCTCGCCATTCTCGCAGGCACAAGGTCCAGTGTTCAAGATTAAGCCAGAACAAAGTTCAGTAAAGTTTTTCGTGAAAGCGTCGGTGGCCATTCAAGGAAATTTTGAAAAATGGGACGCGACGCTGACTTATCCATCGACCGATGCCAACTCCGGCGTTTTGGACATCAAGATTCAGGCTGCCACGGTGAACACCGGCAGTGGCATGAAAGACGATAAACTGAAGAGCAAAGACTTCTTCAACGCCGAGCAGGACCCTTACATCACATTCCATTCCACGAAGATTACTCAGACCGGCCCCAATACCTTTGATGTGCTCGGCAAATTTACGATCCGTGGTGTATCCAAAGACGAAACCTTGAACCTAACTGTTACAGGCAAAGGGACTGGCCATGGAGCGGTCACTGGCATGATGGCATTCGATCGCAAAGAGTTCGGAATGAATAGTGGAATTCCGTTCATAAAGATTGCTGACCGTGTCGAGGTGAATGTCAATCTCAAGGCCGACAGGATTAGCGGCCCGCCGTTGGTCTTCAAGCAGTAGCCGGATCTCTAATTTCGTCTGATTGACCCTAATTGTCTGCCACTGCGTTGCCAATTATTCCCTAACTGCTGGTTTGCATCGGCTCGCAACCTCTTCAATCGAGTCCTCGCGCTCACTATATCTAGCCGCCTGGATGAGGCTGATTGAACAATTCTGATGTAACTTCACTGCTCGGGTGAGCGTCTCGTGCTAGGCTTTGCACCACTAGGTCGCCAACCACGGGCCACGAAGAGGAGTACCTATGAACTCGGCTTCAGTTCCCGCCGCAATCGGAAATACTTTGAAAGGGTGGACTCATTCCGTTCAGGACTATTCACTGCTCAGCTTTCAGTCCGTCGGACATATGTTCTCCACCAGGCGCTACTTCATCGACTTGATTGATCAGATGGACCAGATTGGCGTGGGCTCGCTTTCCATCGTCGCCGTGGCGCTTCTCTGTGTTGGTGGCGTAGTGGTCTTGAACGCCGCGTCGCAATTCGCCCGTTTTGGCGAGACGGTCTTAACCGGTGATGCCGTTTCGCTGGCGCTTGTCCGTGAACTCGGCCCCGTTTTCACAGCGCTCCTCGTCGCCGGAAGAAACGCCACGGCGATGGCGTCCGAGCTTGGCTCCATGGTGGTGAGCGATCAGGTCGACGCAATGCGCGGCTTCGGCATCGATCCAATCCGCAAGCTGATGACTCCCCGCGTGCTTGCCACCGTTCTGACATTGCCGCTGCTCGTGGCTGTGGGCGATTGTGCGGGCCTTCTTGGTGGATTCCTGGTTGCCAACATCACCTTGCACCTTGGCGCAGAGCAGTTCATGACCCGCGCCATTCATGCCTTGATCTTCGGTGATCTTGTTTTGGGTTTCACCAAGCCCATCGTGTTTGGATTTATCATCGCTACTGTGGGCTGTTATCAGGGTTTCCGAGTCGAAGGTGGCACTGCGGGAGTGGGTCGGGCAACCATCAAAGCATTCGTTGTCTCTGCGCTCGTGGTGCTCATCGTCGATCTTTTCATCACCCGACTTTTGCTTTACGCGTTCGATCTCTAAGTTCGCAGACCTTTCGGGTAACAGGTCTACCCGTATGCCACGTGCGCAGGTACCGGTATCCCAAGCTGGCGTTAGGGAACTCCCATTCAAGTACTACCATCCATATAATTGATAAATGACAGGTTAATCAGTGGTTGTGGTACCGACAGGTTGGTCAACGTATAGAACTCCCGTGGTCCCAAATTGGACCCCTGTACCATTGGTCACCTTTTTGACCTCCCTTACCCTGTTCTTACGGACAGATTGCACTCATTCAAGGACAGTCCCCCTTGAGAGCGCAATGTCAGTCTGAATCGTAGAACCGGGGTGCCCGTTCCATGAAGCTTGCAACGTTTTTGCTCGCGATTGCTGGGGTCTTCTTTGCTCATCCCAAGACCTACACGGACTCATTGCGGACTTTCAACGGGGATCGCTACCTGGATACCACTTGCTCGGCGCTTATCTGCAACGCGCACAACCGTATTTCTGAACTTCAGGTTCACTGCAAGGCAAAACAGTTGTGGGAAGGATGCGAAGGGAATTTAACAACGGTCCTGGAAGCCGACAGTCTGGTAAATGTGGATTGGAGCAAGGCGAAGGCTGGAGATGTGTTAGCCGTGAATGGTGTGCACGTAATCGCCTATTTGGGCAACGGCCAGTGCATCGACTCCGATCCCTTGCAAAACGGGGTCAAAGAAGTCAGTATTTCCGCATTGATCGAGAGGAAGAACGACGCGTGGTTTGCCGGGCCGGTACGCGTTCAGCGTTGGGTTCGCTAAAGTAGAAGTTGCCCGCTCCTGGCGATCTGGGTTATGTGATCGGCAAATGCCAAATAACATCAAAGGATTCACAAGGCAAGTCCGCGACCGAGTATGACGAACTTGTTGAAGTCTGGAAAAAAAACCAGACGGCAAGTGGAAGTGCGTTGCGGATATTTTCAACTCCGACGAGCCCGCGCCGCCACCGCCTTTCTAAAACAAATTTCTCTCTTTTGGTTTGCCGCTCTCATTATTTTCTTGTTGTCAGACGCCCCATAAAATGGCATCGTCTCCCATCCGGGTATCCGGCTTCAGTTGGCCGACTATTCAAGACCTCTCCGGGGCAGGGAATCAGGGTGTGCGCGAAACGGTTTATGGATAGTGGCGGCAGGAAAGGGATCAAGTCAGGCAAGGTTGCCGAATCGGAATTGCTGATCAAGTTGCACCTGCAAAGCAATCCCGAAGCTCTTTGTCTGGTTCGAGCTGCCTTGGAACGAGCGACGGAGCTGCTTCATTTTCAAGCCCACGAGTCGCGCGCCATCGTCCGTTCCGTCGACGAAGCACTTGCAAACGTCCTGCGCCACTCGTACCAGGGCAAAGCGGGCCTGCCCATCGAGATTACATGCTGGAAATTGACTGGCAAAAGTGGCGCTAACGGCGCCTCCCCATCCGGCATCGAAATCCTACTCGAGGATTCTGGAATTCCCCCGGACCCCACGAAACTCAAGGGGCGCGATCTGGCGGAAATTCGGCCCGGCGGGTTGGGCCTCCATTTCATGCGGCAAAGCATGGACCGGGTAGAATTTGGTCGTAAAAAGGGTAAGAATCAGCTTCGCATGGTCAAGTTTTTGGTTCCGGCCGCTCAGGTGATTACGCCGGAAGGAGAGTAGACAGTGCAGATTGCCTCCCGCATCTCGGATGGTTTCACTATTTTTGATATTTCTGGGGATATCGATCTCGCGCATTCCCCGCAGATGCGCAAGGCCCTTCTCGGCGAAATCAAGGAGAAGAAAGTTCCCAAGGTCTTTCTGAACCTGAAGAATGTCCGCTACATCGACAGTTCCGGCATTGCCTCTCTTGTTGAGGGACTCAAAGCCTCGCGCGACGCCGGTTCCCGCCTCATCCTCTACAGTTTGAGCAATTCCGTCCGGGAGGTCATGCAACTCTCGCGCCTGCAGAAGATCTTCGAAATTTTTGAGGACGAGCAGCAGGCGCTCGGTTCTTAGGGTAGTATTACCCTACTTTCGGAGGGTGCCCGGCATCCGTGGATTTTCTTAGAAAAGTTGGCGTTACTGTTCTCGACGCAATCGCCTACGTCGGCGCCCTAGGCGCGCTTGCCGGGCGTGCTGCGTACGCCATGCTTGCCGGCCCGTTTACCGGCAAACCCGTCAGCTTCCGAAAATCCATCGAGCAGGCCATGGAAGCGGGCATCCGTGCGCTCCCCATTCTCTCTCTCATCACCTTTTTCATTGGCCTGATTCTTGCACTTCAGAGCGCCTACGAATTGCAGCGGTTCGGCGCCATGAATTTTGTCGCCAGTGCCGTGGCCATCTCAATGACTCGCGAGCTCGGCCCATTGATTACCGCCATCATCGTTATCGGCCGTTCTGGTTCTGCATTCGCCGCGGAGCTTGGCACCATGAGAGTCAGCGAGGAGATTGATGCGCTGGAAACCATGGCCATCGATCCCGTGCACTTTCTCGTCGCGCCTAAATTCGTCGCCATGGTTGTCATGCTTCCATGCCTGACCATCTGGGCTAACACTATGGGCGTTTTCGGCGGCTCGCTTTTCGGCGTTTTAAAAGCCGACTTTACCTGGATTGGCTATATCCAGTCGTCTCTGGACGCGCTCTTCCTCCGCGACATTACCACCGGCCTGATCAAAAGTATTATGTTTGGCATGACCATCACCGCGGTGGGCTGCCTCGAAGGTCTCATGACCGGCGGCGGTGCCGAGCAGGTTGGCCGCTCCACCACCCGCGCTGTCGTGGTTTCCATTTTTCTGGTTATTCTTGTAGACCTTGTTTTCACCACACTCTTCTTCTTTTTGGGAGGGCACTAATCCCGATGGCTCAACTTCTGGAAACTCCTCCCCAGGCAACAGCCGCTGACAACGGCCCGATGATCTCTCTGCGCAATGTGCGCGTCAGCTACACCGGCCGTGAAATCTTGCATGGCATCAGTTTCGACGTGCAGCGCGGCGAAACCCTGGTCATCCTTGGTGGTTCGGGTTCCGGCAAGAGCACCCTTTTGCGCACACTGGTCGGGCTGGAGAAGCCCACCTCTGGCGAAATCTGGATTCGCGGCGAAAATTTTGCCAGTATTTCTGAAGCCGAACGCAACGATATCCGCAAACGCATCGGGATGTCTTTTCAAGGCGGCGCTCTGTTCGGTTCCATGACCGTTGGCGAAAATGTCGCGCTCCCGTTACGCGAGCACACCAAGCTGGAAGAGCCAACCATCGAAATCATGGTTCGCCTCAAACTCGATCAGGTTGGCCTTTCCGGCTTTGAACATTACATGCCATCGCAACTCAGCGGCGGCATGAAAAAGCGCGCCGCCGTTGCCCGCGCGTTGGCGATGGACCCCGAAATCCTCTTCTTTGATGAACCTTCCGCTGGTCTCGACCCTATCATTGCCGCGGGCATCGACCAGTTGATTCTTGAGTTGAAAAAAGCTTTCCATATGACGATTATCGTCGTCACCCACGAACTGGCCAGTGCCTTCCTGATCGCCGATCGCATGGTGCTGATCAACAAGGGTGACGTCATCGCCATTGGCACGGTGGCAGAAATGCAAAAAAGCAAGCATCCTAAAGTCCGGCAATTTCTCGATCGTATCCCCGAACCTGCTGTAGCGCAGGAATTGGATTATCTGCAAATGCTGACGGAGTCTCAGCCGAAACCTGGCGAGCCTTCTCAGAGGAAGAGCAGCTGACGATGGAATCTAGACGTGAACAAATCTCGGTAGGCATCTTTGTGCTGGTTGCCTCAGCCCTTCTAATCTTCATCGTGTTCGCAATTAGCGGTGCGTTCGGAGGCTCCGACACCGTCTACCACGCCAAATTCAGCAACGCTGCTGGCCTGGAACCCGGCGCTTCTGTTCACTACGCCGGCGGACAGAAAAGCGGCCATGTCACCAAAATGCAGATCGATCCGAAAGATCCTGCGCTCATCGATATGACTTTCACCGTGTCCAAGGGCCTGCCTGTAAAGACAGACAGTAAGGTGGCCATCATGAGCTTCAGCCCTCTCGGCGACAATCACCTCGAGATAAAGCCCGGTTCACCTAAAGCTGCTCTGGCACCCTCCGGCAGTCTGCTTCCCTCGCAGCAGTACGTCGGTTTCAATGATCTCACCGAGCAAATCAATAAACTGGCGCCACAAGCGCAGGAGCTGATTGCTAATCTCAATGCACGCGTAATCCAATTGAAAACCACGATTGACCGTGTCGACGATCTGCTCAACGATCAGAATCGCGCCAACGTTTCCGCAAGTTTGGCCGACTTGCGTGGCATCTTGAAGGAAAATCGCCCAGCCATTCAATCCACGCTGAAGAATGTCAATGCCGCAAGCGCCAAGATTGAGCCGCTCATCGACCAGGTTCGCAAAACTACCGACCAGGCGGACATAACTCTCAAGCACGTCGATTCCATCGTAATGGACAATAAGGAAGACATTCGCGCCGCCATCCTCCAATTGCGCCAGGTACTTGTCTCTGTCAATGATCTCTCTGACAAGTTGAACCAGACAATTGACACCAACCAGGAAAATATTGACCAGCTGATTCTGAATTTACGTGATGTTTCCGAAAACTTGCGCCAATTCACCAGCACCATCAAGGCTCGGCCTTCCAGTTTGATTCATTCCAGCATGCCACGTGATCGCAAACCCGGAGATAAGCAATGAGAATCTTCCTCAGCTTAAGCATGAACGCACATCGCCTTGCGAACTTCTCCCAGATCTCCCGCGCCCGCTCCATGGTTCTGGCCATCGGCTCATTGGCGCTGGCTGTCGCCGGATGTGGCTCTTCTCGCCCTATTAAGTACTACCAACTCAGCTACCCGGCTCCCAACGCCACTCAGTTGGCACCACTCAATGTCTCCCTGCTTGTCCGCAGCTTTGAAGCCTCGCATATCTATCAGGAAGAGCGCATTGTCTACAGCACCAGCCCCAACGAACTGGGCCTCTACGAAGAGCAACGGTGGGTGGCACCTCCCGTGGCTATCCTTCAGGATGCTTTGGTTCGCGGTCTTCGCGCTGCAGGGCTCTTCCGCTCGGTCATGCTTGTGCACGGCGAAGGGGGAGGAAATTACTCCTTGGCCGGTCACCTCTATGAGTTTGGAGAAGTGGACGGCGCGGATATCGTCGCGCGCCTCTCCTACACCGTGCGCTTGCGTGACCGCAAGACCGGCCTGATTGTCTGGACGCACTTCTATACTCACGACGAGCCAGCTTCCGCGAAGACCATGCCGGCCGTCGTTGCCGCAATGGACAAGAATGTTCAGCGCAGCGTCCAGGAAGTTCAAGCATCCCTCGAGGAGTATTTCCGCGCCAACCCACCCAGATAGCGGCGCCGAGAACGCTCGGCCCTTCAGGAGCACGTTAGGGGCGACTTTACGCCGCCCTCTTAGGGTTGGTTTGTGCGCCCTGACTTCGTATTCTGAAGGCTTCTTCAACTCTACCCCCGCTAACTTTTTCCTCGCCTCAACATTCTAAAGCACATCAATTTCTGCAAGCGCTGCAATTCACAACACCCCTATTGCAATTCACCACATCGCCTCTCGCCTATGCATGCCCTCTTGTTTCAACGGCTTAACGCACCAATCGTAATTCACCTATTTAGCCCCGCTGAATAACTCAACAAATCCCGTTGTACCTCTCATCGTTATCGCTCTGCTTTTCCTTCTCGAATTTCTCTTTATCTCCTGCGTTATGCATCCTTTATCGCTGATTTCAAATCCATTTTTGCGTTTGGTCAGCCACATGCCCTTAGAGTGGGTGGAAAAGGAACCCATCAAGGGGACAGGAGAACCGCCATGACAATCGTTCTGATGCTCACCATGTTCGCCATCTTTCTCACCATCGATTACTTCATGAAGAGGGGTAAAGTCACTGTGGAAGAGCCTGTCACCAAAACCACACTCGCCGCTGCGCCCATACTGCCAACTTTCGTAGCCGGTTTTGACCTCCCCGCCAATCGGAATTATCACCAGGGGCATACCTGGGCTTTGCAGGAGAGCCCCACGTTGGTCCGCGTTGGCCTGGATGATTTCGGTGCTCGCCTCGCTGGCAAAATTGATGGAATTATCCTCCCGAAGCGCGGTCAGTGGATTCGCCAAGGGCAGAAATTCGCCACGTTGCTGCGCGACGGACAAAAGACAGACTTGGTCTCCCCAGTGGAGGGCGAAGTCACGAACGTGAACGACGCACTGCTGCTCGACAGCTCTTTGACCAACTCGGATCCGTACGGCAAGGGCTGGTTTGTTTCCGTCGTTTCGCCTGATCTGCAGACCAACTTCCGCAATCTTCTGAATGGTAGCCTGGCACGGAAATGGATGGCCGAAGCGGCCAGCCGCCTGCAAATGCGCATGCCGGCACTCGTCGGAGCGGTTGCTCAAGACGGAGGCGTTGCAGTTCACGACCTGACCGTTCAGTTGCCAACCGAGAAGTGGGGCGAAATCACCCGCGAATTTTTCCTGACGTGAAGGTCGCTACCTCCGTCTGATCCACGTCTGAAAAGGCCCTGACTCCGTAAGGTCCGGGCCTTTTCCTTTTGTACCCACCAATGTCCGAAGTTTTCTTTCGATCCCGATCGGAGTCATCTTCAACGCTACTGTTTCAAAGCCGCACAGTTGCAAGAATTCAACAAATACAACGGCTTTTTGTCAATTTAGCTATCCGCAGCGTCCTTCCCGCTGCTTAATTCGACAACACTCGGCGTGACCCCCATCACCCCCAAGGGTGCCCAGCCTCACTGGAATTCGTTGCATTTTCACTCATACTCCTTTTGGGTCAGCGACAGCGTGGAAGGTTTCATCGCTGGCGCGGTCATCCTTGATGAACTTCTTTACAGTTCGCGGACATCGCTTTTCGCCGCTTGGCCCTATTGTCCGGTGACCACTCGCCAGTTTTCGTGACCCCACGATTGCACGTACCGACCGGCAGGTTGGTCCGAGCCTTTTATGAGAACTTTCCGTGATGCCCCGGTTCCTGCCTGGCTGTCCTTCAACGGGGATGAAGGTCGCTCCAGGGAGCAACAATGAGCAAGGGCATTCTCTACGATGCAACTCTGTGTATCGGTTGCAAGCTGTGTGAAAAGGGCTGCGCCGAACGCAACGGACTTCCGTACAACGACACCATCGCCGCTGAATCCAAGCAGTCCGAACATAAATTTACTGTTGTACTGACCAAAGACGACAAATTTATGCGTCGCCTTTGCATGAACTGTGAGGAGCCCAGTTGCGTTTCCGTTTGTCCTGTTGGCGCGTTCCAGAAGACCGCATTGGGCCCTGTTACCTACGACGCTTCCCGCTGTATGGGATGCCGCTACTGCATGCTGGCCTGCCCCTTCTTCGTTCCCAAATACGAGTGGGGCAAGACTTCACCTCTGGTCCGCAAGTGCGACATGTGTTCCGATCGTGTGGCCAAGGGTCAGCAAACCGCCTGCACCGACGCCTGCCCCACCGGCGCCACTAAATTTGGTGACCGCGATGCTTTGATTGCAGAAGCACAACAGCGAATCAAAGATAATCCCGGCAATTACGTCCCTCATGTCTATGGCCTCAACGAAGTCGGCGGCACTTCCGTTCTGTTTCTCTCCAGTGTCCCCTTTGAAGATTTTGGTTTCCGCACCGACCAGACCACAGAACCTATGCCACTGCTCACAGATCGCGTCTTGACTCATGTTCCTGACGTGGTCGCGTTGGGTTCCGTGCTACTTGGCGGAATCTGGTGGATCAGCAATCGCCGCGCAGAAGTTGCCGTGGCAGAGGGCGCCCCAATCACTCCGCGCTCTGCAAACAAGGGATAAGGACGAGATGACCATGAAAATGCCAAAGTTCACGTTCTGGAAAACAGTCCTGGTGATTATTTTGATCCCTGGACTCTACTCCCTCGTTTATCGCCTCACTCACGGACTGGGTCAATCTACCAATCTCACGGACGATTTTCCCTGGGGCCTATGGGTTGGCTTCAAACTCTTTTCGGTAGCTCTCGCCGGTGGGGGTTTCACCCTCGCCGCCGTCGTCTACATCTTCAACCTCAAGCGCTATCGACCCGTGCTGCGCGCCATGATCCTTACCGCGTTCCTCGGCTATTCCATGTTTATCGCTTCCTTAATCCTCGACCTCGGCCGACCCTATCGCATCTGGCATCCACTCGTTATGTGGAATCACCACTCGGTCATGTTTGAGATTGCCTGGTGCGTGATGCTTTACACGACTGTCCTCTTGCTCGAATTTCTTCCTGTCGTGCTTGAAAAATTCGGCTTGCATCGCCAGCTTGAATGGCTGCACACCATCATGATTCCCTTGGTGATCGCCGGCGTGATCCTTTCTACCTTGCACCAATCTTCACTCGGCAGCTTGTACCTGATCGTTCCCGGAAAACT
Source organism: Candidatus Acidiferrales bacterium (assembly GCA_963748365.1). Classification (GTDB taxonomy): domain Bacteria; phylum Acidobacteriota; class Terriglobia; order Acidiferrales; family UBA7541; genus Acidiferrum. The sequence goes on along the minus strand of CAVVJG010000018.1, from coordinate 58,474 downwards.
TTATCCGCTCTGGTATTCCTCTCTCGAACCGGTTTTCTTCTTCATCTCGGCAATCTGCGCTGGTTTAGCCATGACTATCTTTGAGTCCTGGCATGCCGATAAAGCGTTCCACCAACGTCTGGAGCTTTCGCTGCTGACCGGACTTGGCCGCGTTCTGGCGGTTGCTCTTTCGTTTTATCTCAGCCTGCGCCTTGTCGACCTCATGCGCCGTCACGTCCTCCATCTGCTTTTGCGGCCATGCTCAGAAACCTATCTCTTTTGGCTTGAGGCCATGTTGCTTACCGTGCCAATGGTTCTTCTGTTCCGCCGCAGCATCCACACCAACCGTACGCTGCTCTACCTTTGCTCTGTCCTGACCTTGCTTGGTTTCGTTACCAACCGCATGAATGTTGCCATCACCGGCATGCTCGCGGCTTTCGGAAGCAACTATTTCCCCAAGTGGACGGAGATCTCTATCACTCTGGCCATCATTGCGGGAGGCTTCCTGGTTTTCGCCCTGGCAGTGAAGTACCTGCCCATTTTCCCGAATGGCCGCTCCTACGCACCCGCCGAGTGCGCGGCAAATTCAGCGGCTCCTTTACCGGCGACAGTCCCGGAGCTCTCCAATGTCGGACCCTGACGAACGTGTTGTCCCCCCGCCTGGCGGCCGCTGGCAGAGGATCTCTGGCAGCCTGAGTTCAAAGCTACTGCTGTTGCTCGTTTCTTCGATGGCGATAATCTTCGGAGTTCTCGGCTATCTCAACATTCGATTGCATCGTCAGCACCTGGAGCAGACCGTCCTCGCTGACGCTGCCCGCATGAGCAGCGTCATCAAACGCAACACTTCCTACTACATGTTGCGTAATCAGCGCGATGGCCTGTACCACATCATCACTGACATGGCGAATGAACCGGAAATGGTCCGCATCCGTATCATCAACGATCAAGGGCGTATCAGCTTCTCCTCCGATCCGTCGGAAATAAACAAGTTTGTCGATCAGAGTATGAAAGCACAGGACGCTGCGCCAACCGGCAACAGCGCTATTCGTATGTCCGGCGTGAGGCAAAGTTTTCGCACCTATCGCCTTCCGAATAACAGCCGGGCGCTCGGTGTGATCGATCCGATCGAAAATTCACTCGCCTGCAGCAGCGCTGAATGTCACGCTCACCCCGCCGAAGTCAAAACGCTCGGCATTCTCGATACTAATATTTCCCTGGCGCGCAGCGAACGTGACGTTGCCGAGAGCACGCGTCAGCTTGCCATCTACACTCTTCTTGGCGTTCTCGGCGTCGCCCTGCTAAGTGCCGCCTTCGTCCGCTACATGCTGGGCGGTCCGCTTAAAGCCCTAACCGTCGGGACCCACGCTATCGGTTCCGGCGACCTCGGCTATCAAATTCAGATGAGCTCCAACGGAGAACTCAAGGATCTTGCGAATTCATTCAACACGATGAGTCACCAGTTGCTTGAAGCGCATCAGGAAATCAATTCCTGGACGCGTACCCTCGAAGCTCGTGTCGACGAAAAAACGCGTCAACTCAGCAGTGCCCAAGACGAAATGCTGCGCGTCGAGCGAATGGCCTCCATCGGAAAGCTTGCCGCTGTCGTTGCGCATGAGATTAACAATCCGCTCGCGGGAATCCTTACCTACGCCAAGCTGATGAGGAAGCGCCTGTCACGCGAACCGACTCCCAATGCCGAAAATCTGTCCATGCTGGAGTTGGTGGAATCGGAAAGCCGGCGTTGCGGCGAAATTGTAAAGAACCTGATGACCTTTGCCCGCCCCACTTCCATGAACCGAGAACCTGCGGACCTGAACGCGATCATCGATCGCTGTGTTCGCCTCGTTCAGCATCAACTAAAGCTAAAAAATATCGAACTCCACCTGCAGATGAATCCGGAGCTCGTCCTGGTCCGCTGCGATCAAGGACAAATCGAACAGGTAGTTCTTGCCCTGGTCATCAACGCCATCGACGCCATGTCCAACGGCGGCAATCTATTTCTCTCCACCCGCCGCGCCGCAGACTCCACCGATATCCAGATTGAGGTTCGCGACGACGGCGCCGGCATGCCGCGAGAGGTCCTCTCCAAGATGTTCGAGCCTTTTTTCACCACCAAGGAGCATGGCCGTGGGTTGGGTTTGGGACTGGCCATCAGCCGCAATATCGTTGAGCGCCACGCCGGAAAGATCGCCGTCACTTCTGAACCCGGCCACGGAACCACATTTCTCATTACTCTCCCGATTCAGGGGAACCCTGTGCCACCGGCTGTTCCGGTTCACTCGGCGGTCTAAAGAAGGAGTCACTATGCCCGCGAAAGCCAACTTACTCGTCGTTGATGACGAACTTATTGTTCGCGACTCTCTCGACAAATGGTTCTGTGAAGAGGGCTATGACGTAGCTGTGGCCGAAAATGCCCACGAAGCTCTCACCAAGATGGCCGCCAAGCGCTTCGATCTGGCCCTCGTCGACATCAAGATGCCCGGCACCGATGGCGTGGAACTCCAGCGCCGCATGCATGAAATCGATCCGGATATGTTCGTCATCATCATGACTGGTTACGCGTCCGTCGACACCGCCGTCAGCGCCCTCAAAAACGGTGCCTACGACTATGTTTCCAAACCGTTTGACCCAGACGATATCGCCCACACCGTGCACAACGCACTCTCTCACAAACGCGCGGAGCAGGAAAATGTTCGCCTTCGCGAAACGGTCGCGTCCGTCGTGCGTCCTCAGGAAATTGTGGGTCAAAGCTCCGCCATGGTCCGCGTATTTGAAGCGATTCAGACAGTTGGTCCCACAGAAGCCACGGTGCTCATCACCGGCGAAAGTGGCACCGGCAAGGAACTTGTGGCCCGCGCCATCCACGCCGCCAGTCCGCGCCATTACAACCCTCTGGTCGTACTCCACTGCGGAGCGCTGGCCGAAACCCTTCTCGAAAGTGAACTTTTTGGCCACGAAAAAGGCGCTTTCACTGGCGCCCAGTATCGCAAGAAGGGAAGTTTCGAGGTTGCGGATGGCGGCACCATCTTCCTCGATGAAATCGGCGACATCAGTCTGAAAACGCAAACTGATCTTCTACGCGTGCTGCAAGAGCGCGAAATCACCCGCGTCGGCAGTTCGCATCCCATTCATGTCGACTTCCGCTGCATCGCCGCAACCAACAAGCATCTTGAACAACTCGTCGAGGAAGGGAAGTTCCGCCCCGATCTTTTCTACCGCCTTAACGTTTTCCAGATTCAGTTGCCGCCACTGCGGGAGCGTCGCGGCGACATCTCTTTGCTCGTCGATCATTTCGTCCGCAAATTCTCCGCCAGCATGAACAAGCGCATCACCCGCGTTTCGCCGGCGGCCATGGCCCTTCTCGACCGCTACCAGTGGCCCGGAAACATCCGCGAACTGGAAAACGCCATTGAACGCTCCATGGTTGTCGCCCAAGAGCCGGAACTACGCGAAAGCGATTTCGCCCTGCGCCTTCCCATCGCCGGAGGCACTTCGCGAACACTCGAAGATATGGAAAAGGTTCACATCCTCGCCGTGCTGGAAGAATGCAGGGGAAATCAGACGCTGGCCGCCGAACTTCTCGATATCGACCGCGTAACTCTGCACAATAAGCTTAAGAAATACGGATGGAAGAGAGTTGCCGCGGAAGCTCTGTGAATCGCATTCGACTACTGCCGCTCGGTTCGATACCGCAGCAGGTACTTTTCGACCTCGCGGATGGTATCACTGCGGAATACCGCCACCCCTGCGAGATTCTGACGCCAGAACCGGATCCTGCTTTCGCCTTCAATGTGACGCGTCAGCAATATTCTTCTACAGAGATACTCGCGGCGATTGTTAAGCGTTCCACACCCAACGGGGGACGGCTTCTCGCGGTCACCCCCGTCGATCTGTACATTCCGATCCTCACCTTTGTTTTTGGCGAAGCCCAGCTCCACGGACATGCCGCTATTGTTTCCTACTTCCGCCTGCGCCAGGAATTTTACGGATTGCCGGCCGACGCAAAGATTCTAGGTCAGCGGCTTCTGAAAGAATCCATCCACGAACTCGGACACACTCTCACTCTTCCGCATTGTGATGATTACGAGTGTGTGATGGCGCCCTCGCATGCTGTGGAGTGGATCGATCTGAAGACCCGCCACTTCTGCACCACTTGCAGCGCCAATGTTGCTAAAGCCACGATGTCGAACGCCTGAACTTTGCTGGGCCCATTTGCGTCTTGAGGGCGCCCCATCCTTTGCGATTTCTGCAAATGTTGGGTTCCAACGATCTAACGGCACGATTTTTTGTTCTTCGATGAGAAGTTGCCGTGACTTACGCCGGAGCCTGTTCTTCGTATGCCGCTTTTCTCCGTGGCACAATTGTCCGGACAATCACATACAACGCGGGAATAAACACCAAATTCAGCGTGGTCGCGGCGATCATTCCACCCACCACCGTTGTTCCTACCGACACGCGCCCCGCCGCCCCTGCGCCTGTCGCAATCGTCAAAGGCATCACACCCAGAATGAACGCCAGCGACGTCATCAGGATCGGGCGCAACCGGATGCGCGCCGCTTCTACGCCCGCGTCCAGCACGCTCATGCCTTGTTCCTGTAATTGTTCGGCGAATTCCACGATCAAAATCGCATTCTTACTTGCCAAGCCAATCAACATGACTAATCCAATCTGACAATACACGTCGTTCGTTATTCCGCGCATCGCCACTGCCGCCAACGCGCCCATCAACGCTACGGGCACGCCCAGCAATACGATCGAGGGAAGCACGAAGCTTTCGTATTGCGCCGCCAGCGTCAGATACACGAACACCATTCCCAGTCCAAACAGGATCACCGCTTTTCCACTCGACTGAATTTCTTCCAGCGACAATCCGCTCCATTCGTACGTCATGCCCTTCGGGAGTACCTTTTTCGCAAGTCCCTCCATGGCCGTGATCCCTGTGCCCGAACTCAAACCCGGTGCCGCTGATCCGTCGATTTCCGCCGACCGGAACAGGTTAAAGTGCGAAATAACCTGTGGACTGGCTGTAGATTCGATCTGCACCACGTCGTCCAGCGGAATCATCTTCCCCCTCTCCGACTTTACATAGTACGACCGCATGTTTTTTGCTTCTGCGCGGAACTTTTGGTCTGCCTGCAGGTACACGCGGTACGAACGATTGTTGAAGTCGAAATCGTTGATATAAACTGAGCCCATGAACACCTGTAGCGCGGCGGTGATCTGGCTTAACGGCACCTGCAGGCTCTTCGCTTTTTCGCGGTTGATGTTCACCAAATACTGAGGATCGTTCGCCGTATAGCTGGTGAACAATCCCGTCACTTCCTTACTTTGATTGCCGGCGCCCACCAACTGGTTCGTTATGTTGGAAAGTTCCTGCAGCGAATTTCTTCCCAGGTCTTCCACTTGGAACGAGAAGCCGCCGAATTGGCCCAACCCTTGCACAGCCGGCGGATTAAACGGAATCGCCAAACCTTCGCTGATCCCAAACAGCGGCCCACGCATTCTCTGCAGGATAGCCTGAGCCGTATGTTCGTGCCCCTTGCGCTGGTTGAACGGTTTCAGGTTCAAAAATATGATGGCGCGATTCGGTGCACTTCCGCTGAAACTAAATCCCACCACGGTGAACGCTCCGTCGACTTCCGGTACTTGCGAAGCGATGGCCTCTACTTTGGTGCACACCGCCGCCGTATATTCCAGCGAAGCTCCCTGTGGTGTCTGCACGATCACCATCAGATATCCTTCGTCTTCTTCGGGGATGAAGCCTTGTGGAGTCCGGATGTAGAGCCAATACGCCAGTCCCAGTGTCGCCACAAACGCCAGCAAGGCAACGTATTTCCACTCCAGCACTTTGTGCAGTGATCGGTGATATAACGTCGCACCCGCTTCGAACGCGCGGTTGAACAAGCGAAAGAACCAGCCCTGCGTGCGTTGACGATGGTGTCCAAGGAAAATTGCAGAGAGCGCTGGTGTAAGTGTCAGTGCATTAAACGCGGAAATGCCCACGGAAAACGCAATAGTCAGTGCAAATTGCCGGAACAAAATGCCGGTCGTTCCAGGAAACAAAGCGACAGGCACGAACACGGCAATCAACACCAGAGAAGTGGCGATCACTGCCCCAGCCACTTCCTTCATCGCCACGCTCGCGGCGTTATGTGGTTCGGTGATCCCTTCCATAATGTGGCGCTCGACGTTTTCAATCACCACGATCGCGTCGTCTACCACCAACCCGGTTGCGAGTGTGATGCCGAACAGCGTCAGCGTATTGATCGAGAATCCCAGCGCCTTAATGAAAACAAAAGTTCCCACCAGCGACACCGGAATGGTGATCGCTGGAATGAACGTGCTTCGCCAGTCCTGGAGAAAAATGAAAATAACCAGCACGACCAGCACGATTGCTTCCATCAACGTGTAAATCACGTCGCGGATCGACTCGCCAATCACGTCCGTTGTATCGAACGCAATCGCATACTTCAGTCCTGGCGGAAAATTCTTCGACAATCGTCGTAGTTCGACCTTGGCGGCTTTGTCCACGTCCAGTGCATTGGCGCCGGGTAGTTGCGTGACGGCGATGCCCACCGCGTCGTGGCCGTCGAATCGCAGCAGCGATCCATAATCTTCGGCGCCAAGTTCCGCCCGTCCGACATCCTTCAGTCGTACCAGCGTTCCATCCGTTCCCGATTTCAGAATGATATTTTCAAACTCTTTTGGTTCCGTCAGCCGTCCAATTGCCCGCACGCTGATCTGATACGACTGCTTTGGATTCGATGGGGGCTGTCCCACCTGTCCCGCGGCCACCTGCACATTCTGTTCTTCCAATGCGAGCAAAACGTTTGTGGCGTCGACTCCCCGTTGGGCCAGCCGCGCCGGGTCCAGCCACACGCGCATCGCGTATTTGCGTTCGCCAAATATAAATACGTCGCCGACGCCTTTTACGCGTTTCAGCGCATCCTTCACATAAATGTCCAGATAGTTGCTGAGGAACAGGCTGCTGTATTGCCCGGTCTCCGAATACACACCGGCGCCGAACACAAATCCGGAAGCCTGCTTGGTAATGATGATGCCGGTATTCTTCACCGCATTGGGGAGCCGGCCCAGCGCCTGGCTCACGCGGTTTTGCACGTCGACAGCCGCCAGATCCACATCGCGCGTGACGTCAAACGTCACTGTGATTTGACTGGATCCATCATTTCCACTCGCCGATTGGATGTACTTCATTCCCGGAACGCCGTTGATGGCTTGTTCAAGGGGAATGGTCACCCCCGATTCTACTGCTTGCGCGTTCGCACCGATATAAAAACTGCTTACCACCACTTGCGGTGGCGCCAAGTCCGGGTATTGCGCAATAGGAAGCGTCGGTATCGCAATGGCCCCGCCAAGCACGATCAACAATGCGCAGACTGTCGCGAATACCGGCCGCTGAATGAAAAAATCGACAAACAAATCCGCTCTCCGCCTTCTTTACAAAAAGCACTGCGTCATTTCTAAATCTTGTGCTGATTTACTTTGTGTTCGCGCCCGGCTCTGGCCCTGCAGCCGCATTGTTCTGCTTGCCGGATTCCTTCGGCATCTCCATCACGGGCATGCCGTCCTGCAAAAACTGCGTACCGGAAATAATCAGGTGGTCGCCCGCCTTCACTCCTCCCAGCACGGCATAATCATTGCCCGTCACGTCGCCCAAAGTCATCTGTTTCTGCCGGGCGACGGCGCCTTTTCCTTCATTTACACTGACAAACGCAAAATATTCGCCGTTGATTCTTTGCACCGCCAGCACCGGAATTACCGGCCCTTGCCGCGTGCCCCAATCCACTTGCGTACGCACCTGTTGCGCAATGCGCAGGCTCGCCTTGGCGTTGGGTACCGCCGCTTTTGCAAGGACCGTTTGCGTTTCCTGATCCGCCTGTGGTGAAACAAACGTGATCTTGGTATCCACCAGCACGTTACCCTTTTCATCCAGCAACTTTACCGGTAGTCCCACGTGCAATTCGCTGGCTCGCGATGCCGGCACATAAATGTATGCTTCCAACGCTCCCGGTTCGTCCACGGTAGTCAGCAGCGTCGAGACCGATACACGGTCACCTACGCGCACCGGAATATCTCCCACGATCCCTGCCATCGGCGCTTTCACCTGGTAATAGTGCAGTTGCACCTGCTCCTGCTGCACCTGATGTTCCAGCGAGCGCAATCGTGCTTCGGCATGTTCGTAGGTCATTTGTGCGTTGTCGAATTCCGCTTGGCTGATTACCTTATCGGCCACTAATTTCTTGTTTCGTTCCATCGTGATTCTGGCCAGACGCACATCCGCTTGTTGCGCGGAGAGTTCCATCTCCTGGCTACTGAGCGCGGCTTCTTGTTTCAACGGGTCAACCTGCAGCAGCACCGCTCCTTCGGCCACGCGGTCGCCAGACTTCACAAGTATTTTAGTGATGTAGCCCTCGACCTGAGGATTGATGTTGGCAGAGTGCCGTGATTTCAGGATCGATAAGTACTCTGTGGACTCGGTGATTTGTCGCGACTCCACGACCTGCACCTGAACAGGCATCGCCTGGGGACCAGCGGCTTGCCCCTCTACCTGTTTACCGCCGCACCCAGCAAGGAATAGTGCGGCCCAACTAAGCCCCATAGCACCGGAAGCGAATATTGTTTGTTTGGCCCAAAATGCAGGCGTTCTATCTGTATGAGTTCTCATGATCCCGTAGAATAACCTTACATGTTACGACATGCAGCCTGGGAATGGGAATCAGAATACAGTTTTCTCTTTTTGGGCGTCAGGGTAAGAAATTACTTAGAGGATTGCTTCGCGCCATGGCCGACCCTGCAATCATTGCAGGTCGCCTGTCTCTTTTGGTAGCGCCGCCATACAAGTGGCCACTTTGCACTGATTTTAGTACATGTCGCTGGGATCAATTTTCTTTCCCGACAATCCCATCTGCAATACCTCAATATCCTGAGGCCGGTCGAAAATCTTTCCGGGAAACGACCGTTTAATCAGGATACGTAATCCGCCATACAAGATTCCCAATCCCAATGCCACTCCCATAAACATCATGGTGAATACGATAATCTTTACCAGCACCACAACGATTGGTGGGTCAGTTGCCGTGTGGCTCGATTCATTCCATGTTACCTGCGTTTCGTAATCCACCGCATCGCGCAGTTTCTGCGCATACTCTTTGGAGGTCCCATCCAAAACCAGCGAAAGCATCGAAGCCTTCCGCTCTACATTTACACCCGCCTTTTTCGCCGCAGCCGGAAGCGCTTTCTCCAAATGGTGCAAGTGCTGTTCGGCAAGCTGTGGCGTCGGATATTCCAGAAGAATCAGCACGCCACCGTCACGCCCTGACTGGTACTTCGCCAACATCGTCTCCACGCCGCTGTTGAAGCCAACTTCTTTCTCAAGCGCACTGAACGAACCTTGATTCAACTGCTCCAAAGCGTAATGAAATCCCGCTGGACCGAGCGCATATTTTTGCGTTCCATAGATCTGGTCTTTGCCTGGCACATACGTTTTTAGTGGCGGGTATGGTGTGTGATCTGCCTTCGTCTGCAAAGCCTTGTCCAGCCCTGCGAGATCTTCGGGTTTCAGATTGGGCGACGGCCCGACAGCCACTACAAAATTTCCGATCAGAACTTTTCCACCGTCCGCCTCGAATGCACCTTCGTCTCCAATCGGAATTTTCTGGTGATTTGGCGAGGTCCTCTGCGTGAAATACTGGTAGGCTCCGGTCGGATCTTTGAAAACGCTGAGGCTCAGCTTTAGTTCTCTTTCGCCGCTGCGGTAAGCCCGCTCTTCAATCCGCGTCAGCCCCGACTCCCGCAGAATATCGGTGCGCACATCGGCGCCAAATCCGGCATACAAATTCTGTCCACTGACAGTTTTAGAGGGACCTTCGGCTTGCCATGCCCCGAACTGGTCGGGTAGCAGGGAAGTCTCGGCAGCGCTTGCGCCAACTGCGCAAACCACTACCGCCAACAGGATTAGATAGGTCAGCTTTCGCATTGCACCTGTTTCTTAGATGCCAGTAGCTTAGTTTTAGTTCCTGGATTGTTCAACTGCGGGAACCACCGCGGGCTTCATCGGCTTACCCGTTGCTCCCATGTTCATGCTGTTCATACTCTGCAGGTAGGATGTCACACCGCCAAACACACCCTCCGCTATCCGTTGTCGGTGCTCCGGCTTCTTCAAAAGCTGCTCGTCTGCCGCATTGCTCAAAAACGAAATCTCCGTCAGGATCGACGGCATGTCCGCGCCAATCAACACCACAAATGGCGCTTTGCGCACGCCGCGGTTCTTTACGGGTTTGGCGGTCTTCTGAATGCGCTTGGAGAGGGAATCCTGAATGTCTTCCGCCAATTCCTTGGACTCATCAATCTTTTCCGTGCGGGCAATCTTCTTCACCATATCTTCCAGGTCGTGAATGCTGCCTTGCGATACCGCGTTTTCACGCGCCGCCACTTCCATCGCTTCCGGCGAGCCCTTCAGGTTCAGGTAGTAAGTTTCCACGCCGCGCGCCCCATGGTCCGGGCTGGAATTTGCGTGAATCGAAACAAACAGGTCGGCCTTGATCTCATTCGCAATGTGCGTCCGCTCTTCCAGCGGAATAAACGTGTCGTCAGAGCGCGTATACACAATCTCTGTATCCGGCAACTTCTGCTGAATCAATTTTCCCAGCCGCAGCGCCACGTCCAAACACAAATCTTTTTCCATTAAGCCTGTTGGCCCAATCGTGCCGGTATCTTGTCCGCCGTGTCCTGCATCAATCACGATGCGCCCAATCTTTAGTCCCAGCGCGCGAGTCAGCGTCGATTGTCCGTCACGAGTTAGTTGCGGAATCGAAGACTGCTGCACCAGATCCGGTTTGGCAGCCTTGCCATTTTTCGTGCGCACCAGCGTGCCGGAGGCGGGATCTTTTTTCGCAGTGGTTGTCGCCGGATTGGGCACTGCGTTCGGTGTCCTCGTACTTGGAGCTACCGCCGCGGGCATGTCCCTTATCACCGATGCGGTCTTCTCTGGTGGAACGCTTAGGTCCGCGGCTTCGGCCGAGGCCATCTGCGATGCAACCGCCGTATCTACCGCCTTGGCTTTGCTCTTTGGAGTAGAGATAATCGTCGCAGGTTGCGTCGTGTCTTGTTTTACTGGCTCACTGTTTCCGTACAGCTCAATCACCAGGCGCGTGGGCTTTTTCACCAGATACGCTGCATAATCCTGCACTCCGTTCACGTCCAGAACCACGCGCACAACCCCAGACTGATTCTGGGCCACGCGAACTTTCGTCAACAAATCACCGCTAACCGCTACGTTGCCGTGAGCCACGTTTGGACTTAGCCGCGCGGAGTGCAAATCAAAGTAGATTCGGTCAGGGTTGGCGATTTTCCCCGATGCATACTGCACGGAATCTTCTAGTTCGATAATCACTTCCGTGCTGCCCGGCGTAACTTTGGTCTTGATCCTCTGCAAGTGCGGAACTACGCCTGCCCGTGCACTCTCTCCACCATTCTTGCCCGTCAGTTTCGGCCCTTCGGCACTTTCCACTCGCACTGGCACGGACGTTGGCAAAGTCGCGGGTGCGGACGCAGGATTATTAATGCGCGCCTGAGGGGGAGTATTCACAGGTGCCGGCGAAGATGTCTTCGCATCCAACTGCCCCGTCTCCGCATTCCGCATCAACGCCAATTCCGCTAACTCTTCCTGGACTTCGCGCTTCTTTGGAGAATGCGGATATTTCTTCAGGAAATCCTGAAAGCCCTTGGCTGCTGCCGCGGGATCGCCCAGTTGATTCTTGTGCAGGTTGGCCACACGCAGCATCGCGTCGGGAACGTACTTGCTCCCCGGGTACTCGCGAATCAAAAACTGGTAGGAATCCACGGCCGCCTGGTAATAACTCCGCCCGAAGCGGTCGCCCATCTCGCTGTTCAATTCGCCGACAGCCAGCAATGCCTCTGGCACTTGCGCCGCATGCGGTGTGATCATGTAAACGCGGCGATACGAATTCACCACCTGCTTGTATTCTGCCAGCGAGCGTTTTTCCGCCGCCTTCGCGTTCAATGCCTCGCGCAGTTCTTCTGCTCGCCCAAACTGATTGCTTGCCGCATCGCGCTTCACGCTGCTGTTGTTGGGAGCGGCCTGCACGGGGCAGGGAACAGCACCAAATCCCAGCAGGGTAAAACCCAGCGAAACAACGGCGAATATCTTGTGGAAATGTTTTGCCTCGAACTTCATCCCTGGCTGGCTTTCCCCGCAAACAACTGTCCGTATGTTTTTATTGTTCGTTGGTGAAAATAATTCGCCCGTTGGCGTCCACTTCGCGATGGATGGTATTTGCGCGTCGATACGCGCTGTCGAGTCGCCCCGATCCCGGCCGGTAATACGCGTTCTGCACTTTCTGTACATAGTTTCGCGTCTCTCGATAAGCCGGAATCCCATGAGCCCTGTCCACCGCTCCTTCACCAGCATTGTACGCTGCTAAAGCCAAGTCGAGGTTGCCATTGTATCGTTCTAGCAACGTCTTAAGATATCGAACACCGGCGTCCACATTCTGTTTCGGATTGAACGCGTCGTTCGCCCCGAATCGTTGCGCCGTCGTCGGAATCAACTGCATCAGCCCTATGGCCCCCTTGCGGGAAAAGGCCCCAGGATTCCAGTTCGATTCCGTTTCAATCACCGCCCGTACCAGCGCGGGGTCTACTCGATGCCGTTCTGCAGCTTCCCGTACCAACAGGTCCACACCGTCTCGATCAATACTCATCGGGCGGCGATTCCCCTTCATGAACGTTATCTCGCCCTGCAGGTAAATATTTGGATGCGCCGGCAAAGGATTCTGTGCTGCCTTCAGCGGCGGCTCCGAATTCACAAAAAGGCGGCGCCCGTCAAAGTTCGTCACCGACATGATCTGTGCATTTGCCGGCCGTGAACTGCTCAGCAGGCCCGCCAAAACCGCAGAAAACACGAAGGCTGCACGGATTGCCGTTTGTCTTGATTTGCCGTGAATTCGCCTCGGGGAAGGCATAGGTCGCATCTCTACGAAGTCCTGATATTGTCTAAAAGGGGGCCGCTTTCTGAAACGGTCCGCCAATTAAACCACTTTTCCACATGGCCTGTCGCCGCGAAACTCAACAAAACACACGGATGACAGACCTGCAGCCACGTCCAGCTGCGGAGCTTGGGCGTTTCTGCTACCGGGGGATTATAGCAATGGTTCCAGAAGGCTTGGAACTGTCTGCAAGGCCATTTTTAGGGCCGCTGTGTCTTTACCGCCAGCCTCTGCCAAATCGGGTCTACCGCCGCCGGAGCCGCCCACGAGCTTTGCCAATGCCTGTATCAGCTTGCCAGCATGGACTTTAGCGGTAAGATCCTTAGTCACCCCGGCAATCAGGGCCACCTTCTCGCCATCTGGCATCCCCAGCACCACCACGCCCGAACCGAGCTTCTGCCGCAGCGAGTCGACCAGTTGGCGAAGCCCTTCCCGGTCCACGTTTTCCACTTCCCCAATGACCGCTTTCACACCCTTGATCGTCTGCGCCTGGCCAGACAGTGTCTCTAGCTGGTCCAGGGCACCTTTACGCTTCTGTGCGCCCAGGTCCTTCTCCAGCTGCTTGGCCGTTTGCGACAGCTTTTCCACGCTGGCCAGCAGCCCGTCCTCTGCCACGTTCAGCTTGGAGGCTAAGTCCCGAAGCGTTTGCGCCTGATGCTGGTAATGAGATAAAGCCCCCAGACCCGTTACCGCCTCGATGCGCCGGACGCCCGCCGCCACCGATTCTTCGCTGACAATTTTCAGCACGCCGATGTCGCCAATCCGGTGCACGTGCGTGCCGCCGCACAATTCCTTGGAGTAGAAACCGCGCGGGGCTCGCGGATCAGGAATGGTCACCACACGCACATTGCTCTCGGGATATTTGTCTCCAAAGAAAGCCAGCGCGCCGGAAGCCAACGCTTCTTCCAGAGACATCACGCCCGTTTCGACTCGTGTGTTCAGGCGGATCTCTTCGTTCACCTGCTGCTCGATGTCGTGGAGTTCCTCATCGCCCACCGGCGCGAAATGTGAAAAGTCGAAGCGCAGCCGCTCCGGAGCGTTCAACGAGCCAGCCTGCTTCACGTGCGTGCCCAGAATATTGCGCAGTGCCGCGTGGACCAGGTGCGTCCCGCTGTGATTGCGAATCACGCGCGCACGCCGCTCCGCATCGGCCACCACGGTGACGCGATCGCCAACGTGCAGCGTTTCTATTGCCGTAACACGATGCGCCACCAGTCCCGCCACCGGATAATACGCACCACTCACTTCAGCGAGCGGCAGCAACCCGGTGTGGTCGTATAACATTCCGGTATCCGCTATCTGTCCGCCGGATTCCGCGTAAATTACCGTGCGGTCCAACACTACTTCGCCTTTTTCACCGGGCTTCAGTTCGTTGACCGAACCATTCTTCGTGATGATCGCTTCAATCCGGCAATCCTTCGCGGTCGTCGCGGAATAGAAGTCCTTCTCGGTCGCAAATGTTTCGGCGAGTTTGGCGAATGCCGGATTCGCAGAGTCCTTCGAACCGCCCTTCCACGAGGCCCGTGCGCGGATCTGCTGCTCGCGCATAGCAGTGTCAAATCCATCTTGATCGAATTTCACTCCGGCGTCCCGTGCCGCTTCTTGCATGAAATCGATTGGAAGCCCAAACGTATCGTAAAGTTTGAAAACGTCTTCGCCACTTAGCATGTGCGAACGACGTGGTATATCTTCGATTTCCACTCCAGAGCCCCCGTCCGCCACGGCACTGATGACCTTGTCCTCTGTCGAATCGAAGCCCCTTGCTGCCAAGCGGATGAGTTCGTCCAACTTTGGAAGCGCGATACTGAGAGTACGAGCAAACTGCGTTTCTTCCGCATCTACAACTCTTGTCAGAGTTGTTCGCGACTCAATCAGTTCAGGATAGGTGTCGCGCATCAATTCACCTACAGCCAATACCATCTGATCGAGAAAGGGCTGGTCCTGCCCAAGCAATCGACCATGGCGAATCGCTCGGCGCATGATTTTGCGCAGTACGTAACCCCGCCCTTCATTAGAGGGTAGAACGCCGTCGGTGATTAGAAATGCAGTGGCACGAGCGTGATCCGCAATGACTCTTAGCGATGCCGCACCACCTCTACCAGCCTCAGAGTTGATTTCTCTTTCGTAATCGACACCACAGAGTTCGGCTGCGCGTTTCATTAAAGGGACAAAAAAATCCGTATCGTAGTTGGAAATCATGCCTTGCAGCACCGCCGCTAGTCGTTCAAGGCCCATGCCCGTGTCCACGCATGGCGCTGGTAGCAAAGAGAACTCGTACCAAGGCACCCCATTGGCATCGACGCCCGCCTGCCTGTCGTACTGCATAAACACGAGATTCCAGATCTCGACGAATCTCCCGCAAGCGCACGGAAATTTGCAGTCAGTGTGGCCCTCGTCAGAGGCCACTGGACCCATATCGTAATGAATCTCACTGCAGGGACCACATGGGCCCGTTTCACCCATTTGCCAGAAATTTTCTTTCATGCCCAGTTCGAAGATACGAGCGGCGGGTACGCCAACACCGCGCCAAAAATCATATGCATCGGCATCGCGGGGAATATCTGCATGAGGGATCGATGCGCCTTCGAAGATCGTCACATAAAGTTCTTCCTTGGGAATCGCAAACCATTCCGGCGAAGTGATCAGTTCCCACGCATAGGCAATCGCAACCTTCTTGAAATAATCGCCAAACGAAAAATTGCCGAGCATTTCGAAAAACGTATGATGCCGCTTGGTGAAACCCACATTTTCCAGGTCGTTGTGCTTGCCGCCCGCGCGCACACACTTCTGCGAAGTCGTGGCCCGCGTGTAATCGCGCTTCTCGAGGCCCAGAAAAACGTCCTTGAACTGGTTCATCCCCGCATTGGTGAACAGCAGCGTGGGATCGCCATGTGGCACCAGCGAAGAACTCTTCACCCGCCGGTGCCCCTTGCCTTCGAAAAATTGCAGGAACTTTTCGCGTATTTCGTTGCCACTCAATTTGTTTTTGCCGTTCGCAGTCAAGTCCGCCTCAATCCAGCATCCATTCCGAACACAAGATTATCGCAGAGCCGATGAGCTTGCAGCAATGTCGCCACCCGGCGTCGTGACAGGGGTAATTCTTGCACGTGTCGGGCTTCTGTCGGCCGACATTCCGCCGACGTTATGCCTTAGCATTCGAAAGCAGGCGCCATTTGTATTTATACACATTCACTAGATATAGGTAAAGTAAACATTCGCAGTTCTTGCAAAAGATTTGCATTCGAATGGAACGTGAAAATGTCGGCGGGCCGACATTTTGTCGTCGTCGACAAAAAAGCATTTATCGGGGTTACTTCGGTTGAGAACTACTCTACTTCCATGTCCGGAACCTCTTCCTGCGTGATCCGAAACAATTCTTTTCGAATGACATCGGAAGGAAATCCAGCCGCAACCAGCGAGCGGTAGAGCGACGCGATCTTCTTATCGCTGATTTCACCGCGAAAAAGCCGCAATTTCCGCTCGATGCGGTCCCGCACCATCGCCGCGGGATCGTTTTCTTCCGCTGAATCTTTCAAGGCCTTATCAATGTGCTTGTCGGGAATTCCTCGCGCGCGCAGATCGCGCGCGATGCGAAACTGGCCCTGTTTCCGCGATTCCGTGTGCAGCCGCGTGAACTGCTTCGCATACCGCGCATCGTCCAGCAGATTGTGCGATTTCAACCGCTCTACCACCGTCTTCACCAGCTTTTCATCTTCGCAGCGCAGCGCCAGCGCCTTCTTCATCTCGTGAACGGAATGCGCGCGCCGCATTAAGATCTTGATAGCGGCTTCATATAACGCCGATTCTGTCTCCAGTTGCCGCGGTTTTCCCCACATACCAGCAGCATAGAAGAAGTGACAGCGAGTGGCTAGTGGCGCACATTGGCCAGGGACTCCGAATTGTGGAGCCACGCGTGCACATTCTCGTTCCCAGGCGTAAGATAGCTTTACTCCTCTCCGCAGAGGATTATGAGTTGGCCATGACCTACCCATCGGTTTTCGCTAAGTTTCTTTCTACCTGTGCAATTTTATGGTTTATTGCAGCCTTCATGTTTCTCCCGATAGCCGGATGCAACAGCGACACCTGCTTCGTCGGTGTGATCAACGCTCCCAACAGCGGAGTGGTCATCGGCACCGGAAATCTTCCGGCGGTATGTTCCGGGCTACAGACGCCCGCAGCCATGAGCGTCACCGTGCAACTCCCCCCAGTCTGCACCGGCTGCTCAGCTACGCGGCAAGTGTCGAGCGTGCATCTGACCGTGAGCGGCATTGAAATGCATCCCGGCATGGTGGCCGACGAAAATTCGCCAGACTGGCAGGAGATCGCGCCGGAAGCGGCGAAACATCCCGTGCAATTGGCTCTGCAACTGGAACTGCCGAAAGACCCTGCCTCGAGCGGGGCTGTCATGGCCACCACAATTTCGGGACGCATTCCCGCCGGCAGGTATTACCAACTTCGTCTTCGCCTGGTTGATCTCGCCTCTTCGCAAAGCATGCAGCTGTCAGCGAAGAATTCTTGCGGCGCGGCTGGCGCAAGCTGCCTTGTCACGAAGGACGGCGAGCTTCACGCCTTGCGCACTTTGGATGGAACGCAATACTTGCGAGTAGCGATTTCATCGCCGATCGATGTGCACGCTGGCCAGCCAAATCCGTTACGCATCGAACTCAGCCCGGAATGGTTGCTCCAGAATAGTTCCTCGGGAGTTGTTGAAGTCGCGCCCCTCCTTCGCGGTCACTTGGTCAGCAAAACGTCCGCAGCCACAGGATCTCTCTGATTGCCTTGCCCGGATGACCCCCCAGTGCGTGCGCCAGATCACACACCCCAGAGTAGTCCGATATCAGAATTTGACTTGGCGGCGCGTTGAAAAATCAGGGGTTGCGGGTCTGCCAGCTTGGCATATCGATTGCTCCTTCACCGCCGGGGAGATTTGAACATGGCCTACGCGATTATTGATAGCTGTACGAAAGACGAGCACTGCATCGAAACCTGCCCGGTGAATTGCATTCATCCCACCAAAGAGGAAGCCGATTTCGCGACTGCTCCGCAGCTGTATGTGAATCCGAATGACTGCATCGATTGCGGCGCGTGCATCCCGGTGTGTCCGACGGGCTCGATCTTCGCGCTCGACGACATGCCCGCAGAGCACCAGGCCTTTGTTGGCAAAAACGCGGCATATTTTAATTAAGCAGTTGTCGGTAGAGAGTTTTCGGGTTTAAGTAAGGAAGCTTTTTCTCCGCCCAGGAAGAACTCACCATGGCCCAGCCCTGGTGAGTTCTTTCTTTGTGCGCATACAACCGATATATTGTCGGGCAAGTCACGTTGCTACTCGGATGCGGGCTTTGCTCCGGGCAATCGGCTCTTCAGAAATTTAATCTGGCCATTGTGATTGGACTCGTGCTCGCAGACGTGAAACCACTTGCAGTAATTGTTCGTTGGGCCCCAACCCCAGGTTTTGTCGACACTCATCAACCACGCATCATCGCGTTTGCGAAATTCCGCCAGAGTTTTCTCGCGCGTATCCGAGAGAATGTTGAGGTAGTAGTCGAGATCGTGGCCCTTGATTGCTTTGCGCGCCGGCTCGCCCAGTTCCATCGGCATACCCCATTTTTCTTTCCAGGAATCCGGAACTCTGTCCCCGCCCAGTCCCTCAAACGTGTTTACCTGATAGAAGGTCTCCGTGGCGGCCAAGTGCAGCAACAGTGCGCCAATAGTGTTGGCCTTGGCGTCAAAGAGAAAATCCAGATCTTTCTGCGTCATGTCCTTTACGGCCATGAGCACCACCATGCGCATCCACGTCATTTCTGAGACCAACGTGCCGATTTGCGGCGAATACCCTTTCTTGGGGCCGATGATGTTGACGTCCGCATCCTCAGAAAAGGCTGGCGGCGGTGAGAGTAATGATGCCCCAGCGATGCCGGTGGTCAACGCGGCGGAAGCCTTCAAAAAGTGACGGCGGCCGGGAAACGGAATAATAGGTTCCATGGAATTCTCCTTATCCTTTCACGCGAAGGAAAGCATCGGCTGGAATAACCGTGGGATGATACACGGACACACAGAGCACTACAAGTGTCCACTTGAGTTCGACTATGAATGGAGCTGGTTCACTACTTCCTGGCGAAGCGCTCGAAGTCGGCCATCTGTGAAGCCATCTCTTCGCGCGCGGCGTCGGCGGCCGAACGAATACCCTGAATGCGCAGCTTGAATTCGTCGGCGTTCGAAGCACGCATCAAAGCTTCGTCGAGGGTGATCAGTTCCTTGCTATACAAATCGAAGAGCGACTGGTCGAAGGTCTGCATGCCGTACTGCGAAGTGCCGGCGGCAATCGCGTCGTGAATCAGGCGTGTTTTATCCGCGTTGATGATGCAATCCCGGATGTAGCCGGTGGCGATCATGACTTCGACGGCGGGAACGCGGCCCTTGTCGTCGGCGCGGCGCACCAGGCGCTGCGAAACGACAGCTTTCAGCGTGGCGGCCAGCTGCAAGCGAATCTGTTTCTGCTCGGGAGGCGGGAAGACCGCGATAATACGCTGAATGGTTTCCGTGGCGTCCAACGTATGCAACGTAGAGAAAACCATGTGGCCGGTTTCAGCGGCGAGCAGGGCAGTAGAAATGGTTTCCAGGTCGCGCATTTCGCCGACCAGAATCACGTCGGGGTCTTGACGAAGACCGGCGCGTAGCGCGGTGGAGAAGTTTGCGGTGTCGACCTCCACCTCGCGCTGGTTGATGAAGCTGCGCTTGTCGCGATGAAGAAATTCGATCGGGTCCTCAATAGTGATGATGTGGTCCGCGCGGTTGGCGTTGATCCGGTCAATCATCGCCGCAAGCGTGGTGGATTTACCGGAACCGGTGGTTCCCGTCACGAGCACCAAACCGCGCTGCTCTTCGCAAATTCTGGCGATGACCGGAGGAAGATTCAACTCCTCAACGGTGCGAATCTTGGTGGGAATAACGCGCAATACCATTCCGACGTTACCGCGCTGCTGAAACACGTTCACACGGAAGCGGCCCAGACCCGCAACGCCATAGGCCATATCAAGCTCGGCGGTTTCCTTGAATTTTTGTTTTTGCCGGTTGGTCATCATGCTGAAGGCCATGGAAAGCATTTCTTCCGGCGTGATACGGGGGATGTCGGTAAGCGGCGTCAACAGGCCGTCGACGCGCAAATAGGGGTGGTTCCCAACCTTGAGATGCAAGTCGGAGGATTTGTTTTCAACCGCGCGACGCAAAAGATCGTCGATGCTTAGAGCCATGTGCAGACACCCCGCTACCTTTTGTTACCTTCCTGAAGCTAGCACTCATGGGTGGGGCCAACAAGAAATGCGCAAGAAGGCGTTGCTGTGTAGTTACCTGAGCGAGGGGACAGGGCACCGGCGCACCACTAACTGGCAGGTGGCCGCTCCCATCAAAGGCGAGACTAGATGTTCGATTTTCGAAGGAAGAGGGAATCGTAGAGCAGGCCGGCGAGGAAGCCGCCGATCAGCGGGCCGATCCAGTAGACGCCCTGGTTGAGCCAGTGATTGGAAGCGAACGCGGGACCGAAGGCGCGTGCAGGATTTAGTGCACCACCAGTGAACGGGAAGGCTACGAGAATGCCGATGGCGTAGGTGAGCCCAATTGCGAAGCCGCCCACGCCTCGGAATGTGCCGCGCTCGTCCACCAGCAGAGCGAAAACGACCAGCACCAGGAAAAATGTTGCGGTGGCTTCCAGCGCCAGGCCGCCCCACCTCGGAAAATCCGGCATCAGTGTCGGGGTGCCCAGCGCTGCGGTGCGCCAGGTTTCGGCAGGCATGACAAGCTTCAACAGAAACGCCGCGCCGGAAGCACCCAGGAGTTGTGCACCCCAGTACGAAACAGCGTCGAGGGTGTTAAGCCGCTTGGTAACCCAGAAGCCGATGGTGACCGCGGGATTGAAATGGCCTCCAGAAATATGGCCAAGCGCCGTGACCATTATTGCGATGGCCAATCCGTGAGCCAACGCAATCGCCAGTAGGCCGATCCCGCCGGTGCTGTTGCTGCGAAGCTGGAAGTCTACGCAGACCGCCCCGGCACCAAAGAAAATCAGCGCAAAGGTGCCCAGAAATTCGGCGATCAGTTTTTGCGTGAGGTTGTACATCCGATTGCCTCCAGGCAATGCCTTGCGTGCAACATCTAACGCGAGAGGATTCTAACACGGGTGTGCGAGGTCCCTGCCCCGCAAGAATAGCCGGGGCGCATAAAACTCGCCGCAGATAGCGGCAGCTACAAAAGAAAAGGAGCAAATCTGAGGATTGCCCCTCAAGAAAAAGAGGCGGCATAAAGCCAGGCTTGTCCAAATTGGGTTTTCAAGGAAGGGCGGAAAGACCTGTTACTTTAGGTTGGGTTCCGTGACAAGAACCAACGCTAAGGACAGGAGATTCCGCCTTGAACCGAGTATGCAGCATATTTTCTCAGTTATTGCAGTTCTTTCCCCGTCTGGAATTTGAACAGGCTGTTCGAGAGACCCGCGCCGAGCGTCATGCTCGCGGATTTACCTGCTGGGGCCAATTCGTTGCGATGCTGTTTTGCCAGTTGGGGCAAGCCCGTTCGTTGCGTGAGATTTGCGGCGGCCTCGCGGGTTGTGAAGGCAAGCTGAAGCATCTCGGCGTTCCTCAGGCGCCCAACAAGTCCACGCTCGCCTATGCCAATGAGCACCGACCCTGGCAGTTGTATCAGAAGGTCTTCGGTATTTTGTTTGCTCGTTGCCAGCAGGCGGCGGGCACGCGACACGGTTTCCGTTTTCGCAATCCACTGCTGAGCATCGACGGCACCATCATCGAACTCTGCGCCACCATGTTTGATTGGGCAAAATACCAGCAAACCAAAGGCGCGGCGAAGCTGCACTTGGTTTTGGACCACGATGGACATCTGCCGTGCTATGCGGTCATCACCGAAGGAAAAGCCTCGGAGGTGAAAGTAGCGCGTGAATTTCAGTTTGCTCCAGGCACGATCTTGGTCTTTGACCGCGGCTAGGTGGACTACCAGTGGTATCAACGGCTAACCGATAGCGGTGTGTTCTTCGTGACTCGCCTGCGCCAGGACGCGCACTACCGTGTTCTTGAACAATGCCCTATTCCGAGAAATCGCCACATCCTCAAAGATGAAATCATATCGCTGGGCAGCCACCACTACCGGCAAGCGGCGCGATTCCGTCGTGTCGAAGTTTGGATTGAGGAACGTCAGGAAGTCCTGGTGCTGCTGAGCAACCACTTGAGCTTTGGCTCCAGCACCATCGCGCAAATCTATCGAGAACGCTGGCGGATCGAAGTCTTCTTCCGCTATTTGAAGCAGAACCTACGCATCAAAACCTTCGTGGGCACCAGCGCCAACGCACTGCACATCCAAATTTGGACAGCACTGATCGCCATACTGCTGCTGAAATACTTGCAACTGCGGGCTCGCTACGGCTGGTCACTATCCAATCTAGTCGCGCTGCTGCGCCAACAACTCTTTGTTTACCGCGATTTGCACACCTGGCTGGATGAACCGTTCCAAGCCCCTCCGGCTTTGGACGGCCTGCATGACGGCCAGTTGATTCTGGAATTTAAGCTGGCTCTTTAGGACAGCAGGGACCCAACCTGAACACAAATTAATGCTCTCTGCACTCAAAGTCTCAATCTTTTCAAGGTTCGTAACACCGCCGCCATCCTAATTTGGACAGCCCTGGCATAAAGCCGCCCCTACATTGGAAAGAGTTACCGAGCGGCGACGACTGGTGCGTTGACGGGCGTGAGCCAGTTGTGTCGATCCGTTTTCTTACCACTGGTCAACGCAAAGAACTCTTCCTGAATGCGGCGCGTAATTGGTCCAGCAACGCCCTTGCCGATGGTGATCTTATCGATGGTGCGGATCGGTGTGACCTCCACGGCGGTGCCTACAAAGAAAACTTCATCGGCAATGTAGAGCATTTCGCGCGGGATGACGGTTTCCTTCACCGGAATGTTCAGGTCAGTGGCAATCTTCGTGATGGAGTCGCGCGTGATTCCGGGAAGAATGCTGGCAGCCAGTGGCGGGGTGTACAACGTATTGTCGTGGACCAGGAAGATGTTCATGCCCGAACCTTCGCTGACGTGGCCATCGGAGTCGAGCGCGATGCCTTCACTGTAGCCGTTAACAACAGCTTCCATACGGATCAATTGAGAGTTCATATAGTTTGCGGCGGCCTTGGACATGGCGGGCAGCGTGTTCGGGGCGATGCGCGTCCACGTGCTGACGCAAACGTCGACGCCTTTTGCCAGCGCTTCGGGGCCGAGATAGGCGCCCCAGCTCCAACAGGCGATATAACATTCGATCGGCGCGCCGAGCGGATTGACGCCCACTTCACCGTAACCGCGAATCACGATGGGCTTCACGTAGCACGCGCCCATTTTGTTCAGGCGGACCAGTTCACATGCGGCGTTGCTGAATTCGTCGGCAGAGAAGGGCAGCTCCATCCGATAAATCTTGCCGGAGTTCTGCAGGCGCTGCATGTGTTCATGCAGGCGGAAAATTGCCGGGCCGCCGGGAGTTTCGTAGCAACGAATGCCTTCAAAAATGCCGGAGCCATAGCTGACCACGTGGGAAAGGACGTGGAGTTGCGCGTCGTCCCAATTTATGAATTTCCCGTTATGCCAAATCTTATCGGTCTTTTGTACCGGCATGGTGTGGTGTCTCCTTTAGCGCGTGAGGCGAACCCGCCCCACAATTGCAGAATAGAGTGTGCGGCGTGCAGCGTCAATGAAGTTTGCCTGAGACGCACATGAGTTCAATGGCCAAATTGGAGTGGTCTCCCCAAGATCGGTCTTACAGATCTCCGAGCCTTGCTCCATGCCGTATGTGCATGATATCGACACGCTTTTGTTTTTCGATGACGTGGTAGATTAAACGATAGATATGCGGCTTATCGCCGTACAACAAATTCCGAATACTGCCTTTTCCCTTTAAAAGTGGGCACCGGCGAGGGCTTTCCCCAAGGCTTCGCAAGGACTGCGCCATGCCTTTATACCAGATCTGAGCTTTTGCTGAGTGCTCGGCGTTCATGGTTCTGTACAATTCCGAAAGATCACGCTGCGCGCGCTCCAGAATCTTAACGCGATATTCCATGCTCGGCTTCAAACTCCTCTAGAAATTCCTCCAGAGGCCGGGACCTTCCTTTTTTCGCATCCAGCAATGCTTGACGGATTCCTTCTTCCTCGCTCGCAAGGGCCGCGATATCTAGCAGCCGCTGATAACTTTCGGCGTCTTGGACCACGGCCGCCGCCTTTCCCTTCACGGTTAGGACCAAGGGGCGCTTGGTCTTTTTCAAATGCTTCATGAAGTCGCCAGACCTACGACGGAAGCTGGTTAGTGAATGAATGTCCTTTGCGATGTCGAGCATGGGTTACTCCCATAAGCGCACCTTTTTAGGTGCTACCGGAATCATAACAGGGTGCGAACCTAATTACGATCGAACTCCTGGCGCAACGTTCTGGAATAATCAGGTGCAACCGGGCAGGCAAGTTTGCGCATCTCTTGGCGTGATATCGTTTTGCTGCCGGATGTGACGGAGATCGCAATCAGATAAGCGGCAACAAACACGCTGCCTGAGGTGTCTAAATGAGAATGAAAATGCGACGGAGATTGGCACTTACAGTTTTGGCTGCTACTTTGGCGCTACTACCAGGGTGTGACCGCGTCCAGAAATCGCGGGGCAATCCGCAGACAACGCCATAGTTAGCATGAAACTTAGTCCCTACCTCGCCCGCGCCGCAAGAGCAGGTGGCGGTGGAAGTGGACTCGCGATGACAGCCTACGCCGCTGAGTCGCGGCGATTTGTTGCCACCAAACACTCGCTGGAGATGATTGCGGGCGAAGCCAATCTGCAGAAGGCGTGGCAGGCGGCCATCGACTATTGCGGGAGGTTATCTTGCGAGGTGTTGTCCTCCACCATCACGGCAAAGACAGAACAGGTCATGCCCTCGGGTCGGATCTCGTTGCGGGTGGAACTGGGCGATTTGAAGAAATTATTGGCATTCATCGAAACACAAGGGCGCGTCGCAGAACACTCTACCGAAAGTGAAGATAAAAGTGGCCAAGTTGTGGACACGGAAGCAAAGATCAAGAACCTCACAACCTACCGGGATAGCTTGCGTGCCATGCTTTCGCGATCTGGGGTGACGGTCAAGGATGCGATCGATATTCAGGAACAATTGAGCCAGGTGCAGTCGCAACTGGATAGCGAGACTGCGGGAAGGAAGGCTCTGGCGAACGAGACGGAAAAAGTGGCCGTGGACATTTCTTTTCGAGTGGACGTTCCGCCCAGCGACCGTCATGGCCTCCGGCAGATTTGGGCAGCAATTCGCGATTCGGGTTCGATTCTTGCGGAGAGCACTGCGTGGCTGATCATGGCGGTGATGACGCTGCTGCCCTGGATGGTCGTCTTGGGAATATTCTTTTGGGCACTGGTGAAGTTCATCAAGCGGAGGCGCGCGCTGAGGTTGTCCGCAAAGGGCAGTTAGTTTTTCGGAGACGAACTGGGCGCGTCGTGCTGCTCGTTTACGGCGCGATAGGCGGCTTGGGCTTCGGCTAGCATTTTGCCGTTGCTATGTTCCCAGAAGCCGAGAAGGACAAACGGAATGATAGTGGCGGCGGCCCAGAGTTTGCCGTTGCGGGGGATTTTAGTTTCGGGTTCCCAGCGAAACAACTGCGAAGCGACAAAGAACGAGAGAATGGTCCATCCGAGAAGCGCCAGGAAATAAGTTAGAAGCTGGGTGATGGACTTGGAGAAGAACGAGGCTTGTTGCAGACCGGTGACCAGATACGTGGCGGGAAGAAATACTGCGAAGCCCTGAACTACTTTAGGCAGATAGGAAAGCGGCATTGTGGCGCCGGAAAGAAAAATCAGCGGGAGCCAGAGCAGTTGGTTGAGCACCTGGGTTTCCTGCATGGTGTTGGTGATGCTGGCGACGACCAGGCCGAGCGAGCCGAACGCTACTGTGCCGATACAAACAAAAAGAAAAAGCGCCAGGGGATTGCCGAAATTTTGCACGTGAAAAACGACTCGTGCGAGAAGCAAAATCACCGCCACGGTAGGAAGGGTCAGCGCGAAGTTGGCGAGGATGCTGGATGCCAACATGTCGGACGCGGAAACCGGAGTAACGTGGAAGCGGCGGAGGATGCCCTGTTCGCGAAACATGACCAGCGTGGCGCTCAGTCCCCAGAAGCTGCCCATCACATTGAGGGCGATCACCGGGCCAAGGAAAAAGCTGACGGCTCGCGGATCGCCTTTCGCAAAAACTCCAGCATAAAGAAAAAAGAAGCCCAGCGGCATGACCACGCTGAAAAAGAAAAACATTTTATTGCGCAGGGCAAGTTGCATGCGCACGCGTGTGAGAGTAACCAGATTTGTCAATCGCGTAGCCTCCTTCCGGTAAGTTCGATAAACACATCTTCCAGCGAGGGTGTGGCGATTTCCAGCGCCGCCAATTCGTTGCCTGCGGCCTCGAGATGCTTGACCAGCGCGACGATCGCAGGAGCGGTGCGTGGACAGTGGAGGACATAGGCACCATCGATTTCGCGCGCGTCGACTACCCCGTCGAGCCCCTTTAGTGCGCTGGTCTCAACCGGTTTCGCCAGGCGGACTTCCACGCGGGTAGTGTCGGCGGAGCGTTCCTTCAGTTCGCGGGGTGAACCGAGAGCGATGAGCTTGCCGTGATCGACGATGCCTACACGGTCGCACAGTCGCTCCGCTTCTTCGATGTAGTGGGTGGTCAGCACAATTGTTTTGTTCTCGCGCTTCAGCTCCTCAATAATGTCGTAAATCTCGCGACGGACCTGGGGATCGAGTCCCGCGGTGGGCTCGTCGAAGAAAAGAACTTTGGGATCGTTGACCAGGGCCATGGCCAGGGCGAGCCGCTGTTTCTGTCCGCCGGAAAGCTGGCTGTAAAACGCGTTACGCTTTTCCTCCAAGCCGAAGCGCTGCAGCAGATCGTCCACCTTGCGCCCGCGGCCGTAGAAACTGGCGAACAAGCGCAGCGCTTCGATGACCTTAATTTTGTCGGGCAGGGAAGTGGATTGCAGCGCCGCCCCAATTTCGTGTTTCAGTTCGGTGGGATTTTTCTGCGGATCGAAACCACAGACAGTCACGCGGCCGCCATCCGGTACGCGCAACCCTTCCATAATTTCGATGGTGCTGGTTTTGCCTGCTCCGTTCGGCCCGAGCAATCCGAAGACCTCGCCCTCCGAAACGGAAAAACTGAGTCCGCGAACGGCTTCGACGTCGCCGTAGCGCTTAACGAGGTTTTCTACCTGCAGGACGGAATTTGTCATGGTTAAGGAAGTTCTATGGTATCGCAGGTCAACGAATCCGACTAAGGCGGAGTTACTTCTTGCTTGCGATGCCTCCCAGTAGTACGCAAGCGCATGGCGAATTCTTTCAGGGAGGACGCTGGGTCCCGCATTGCTGATCCCCAGTTGTAGAGAATTCTTCCCATCAGGGATTTTTTTGCATGGGACACCATGGTAGAAACATCCTTCGCGGTGGCAATCTTGCTGAAATGGGGTGCAGCAGTGCTGCACCCCTACGGGAACGCTGTCACGCAAGTGAGAATTTCAAAGTCATGGATTGGGCCCCACGGGAGTAAGTTCAATATAGTCGAGGGCGGCACGCTCGGGGCCGTCGGGTATTCCTTCGATGTGCAATTCCTCGCCAGTATGTAATTCGATGTTGTGGATATGGCGCCAAATTGACGAGTCCGCATTGGGCGCTTTCGAAGGAAAATGCTGGTCGGCTAGCCATTCCGCGATCAGGTTATTGCCGACGTAGACGCGAAATCTTGAGACGCCGTCGGATTGATCGAAGTAACGGACATCGAGATCGTACACTCCGCTTGTCTCGGTGAAGTGAAATGTGGCGGTGCAAAAGGCTAGAGGTGCGGGGCATTCGATGGCTTTTCCCTGCGAGGCCGCTTCCTGGGGCTTGATGTCGAGAGTCACGTAACCGTGCAAATCCATGAACTCTGCTTCGATGCGATCTGGGTAATGTCCCACGCGCCCGTGATCATCCGGGATGCCAGAGGTTCGTGCAAACCAGTTGCAGACGGCATCGCGCCAGACGATGGCGTGGCCAGATTGATAGTCGAGGCGCTGCAAAACTTCCTCGTAAACTTGGGGATCGACTTTGCCTTTCAGCAATTGCCATTGCGCGACCAGCGCAGCCGCCTGACTTGCCCCGTCGTAGTGCGAGTCATAAATATGTTGAATGACCGTTTTGCCGAAATGCAATTTGTGAGTGTAGGGAACGTGGTGGAAGAAAAGCAGCAATTCATCGGGTGTTGTGGCCAGCGATTCATATTTTTTCGCGACGTCCGGCGAATACTGCGCGACGTAACCTGTGCCCGTGGCGACGGTGCGGTCCATGCCGATTCCATCGTGATCGGCGCGATGCCACTGGCCCCAGCCATTTTTTTCTGAAGATTCCACGCCGGGTCCGTAGTGACTGCCTAGAATATCGGTAAGCGTGCCGGCGCCGAGCGGCCCGGTATAGTTTTCGTAGATGCTCCAAGAGGACAGCAGCATCGTGTCGATCGTTTTCACTATGGCGGCGTCGTTGCCAAAGGTTAGGCGCGTCCATTCTTGGGCAATCGATTCCGCGCTGAGTGTGGGATTCCACGCCAGGCGCGCGAATCCGTAAAGATTGGCCATCGCCAGTGGATGCGCCAGCCAGTTCGCGTCCATGCCCACGTTGGCCACACCGACGAAGCCACCTGTTGGGCGTCGATAGATTTTTCCAAAGATTAAATCGCGCACGAGCGTGGAACGGCTTTCGTTCAGCATATCGAAATCGAGAACCTGCTTCCACATCGGCACCAGAAAACAGAGATGGCGCTGCTGTCCGGTGTATTCCTGCGTGATTTGCAGTTCGATGGCTTCGTTTGTTTTTTGCAGGCCGCCAAGCAAAGGAGAAACTGGCTCGCGGACCTGGAAATCAATGGGGCCGTGCTTGATTTGAATGACCACGTTGTCGGCGAACTGGCCGTCGAGCGGATGGAATATATCGTAGGCGGCTTTGGCGCGATCACTTTTAGGATTGCGCCAGTCGAGATGGTGGTCGTAAACGAAGCCGCGATAAAAAAGTAGTCCTCCGTGCGGCTGCAGCGCATGGGCAATGACGTTTGCAGCGTCGGCGGGCGTGCGGCCATAGCTCGCAGGCCCAGCGCGGCCTTCGGAATCGGCTTTCACCACGAAACCAGAGAAGTCAGGAATCTGCTTGTACAGGCTGTTGACTCTTTGTTGCCACCATGCTGCCACGCGCGGGTCAAGCGGGTCGAACGTGTCGAGACCGCCAATCTTCTTCGGGCTGCTGACGTCCACGGAGATTGCCAGGCGCACACCCCAGGGACGAAAGGCTTCGGCGACGCGGCGGAGTTGCGGAAGGAATGAATCGTCGAGGAGCAGGGCATTCGCGTTCACATTGTTGATAGCGCAAATGTTCAGGCCGACGGAGGCGAGAAGTCGGGCATATTCCGAGACACGCGAAAGATCGTCGCCAACGTGGGCTTTCTCGAAAAATATGGAGGGTCCGGCATAGCCGCGTTCGATGGTGCCGTCGAGATTGTCCCACTGATCGATCATGCGAATCGGGTTGCTGGGATTTTGCGTTTCGAGGAATGATTCCAATTTTTCGCCGCGGGCAATCTTGCTGAGGAAGGCGAACACGCCATAGAGGACGGCGCGATCCGTTCGACCAGAGATGATGAATCCCGGGGAGCCCGCTACTTCTGTCCCGGAAATGAAGTAGCCGTCTACAGAGAGATTCACGGGCGACAGCATATCTTTGAAAATCATGCCCAAAGACTCGGCCGTCCCGACAAAGATAACCGGTTTCAATGCGGGAATGGTCGAAGTGGTTTGGAATTCTCCTGGTAGCATACCGCTTAAGCCGCGCATTAGTTCCTGCTCAGCAGCGTTGAGTACCGGGGAATCGCCGATACGCATGATTGTTCGTGGAATCGCGGAATATTTCGGGGCGGCAGTTGGATCCAGGCGGGCATAGCGCAGCCAGCCGGCCTGACCGGTTTCGGCGTGAGCCGGAACCGCGAGTAAACCCACTAAAGCCACCGAAGCAAAAAAATAGCACAACAAGAAAATCGCTGAGCCGATATGCCGCTGAGAGAATCTCAAGAAAATCATTGCGCGGTGAATTTAGCATAAGTTTCGACGCGGGAGGCGGTGACTACGAAGGAAAGAGGAATGCGTGCCTATCTCAAGATCGATCACTACAAAAGCAACGCCAGACGAACATCGAGGAGATCGGCAATCTTGGCAAGCTGGGGTGCAGCAATGCTGCACCCCTACTTGGAAGGTCCACGTGGGGCGCGCTTCGCCTTGGGCGGAGTCCACAAACACTCTTTGATTCTTACGCGAGATTCCAGAACGGGGACGCCTTCGCTTTCAAGGAGTTTGCGTTGCAGGGAAGAGTAGGGTTCGCGGATGAGGAGCTTCCCGCCAGAGCCGATTACGCGGTGCCAGGGGATGCCTTTTCCAGAGGGGCATCCAGCCATCGCCCTGCCAGCGGTTCTCGCCCCGCCCCGCAGACGCAGCGATTTAGCCAGCGCCCCATAGGTAGTAACCCGGCCGCGAGGAATTAGTTTCACGAGTTTGTAGACAGGATCCCAGCCCGACATAACGAAAAAGATGATATTTGCACCAGGCCGCAGAGGCAAGCGATGACTTGCGACCCTTTCGGAGAATCGGTGTTTGATGAGGTGTACGGAAAAAAGCCGACAAGCAAGGCGCAGAAGAAAAGTCGATGAAACGCAGTTGAAAAATGCGTGAGCGGTAAAAAAGAAAGCTGAGTCAAGATGAACGCATTCAGGAGATTTGCAACGTTTACTAATTCGACGCATTCTACCTTGACGAATGTAGTGGAAGATTCTTACACTACAAACAGCGAGTGGAAAGGTTCCGGCTTTGGCCGGCGTTTGCCACGCCAGGCAACGCGGCGCCGGTTCAGTCACTCACCGAGCAGTACAAGGAATGCGATGGCTTTCGTCCGCCGCAAAGGAAACGCCTACTATCTGGTGCACAACGTGCGCCGCGATGGAAAAGTGCTGCAACTGCACCTGGCGAAATTGGGCGACCGAGCACGCATCACCGATCAAGTTGTGCGGGAAGTCAGCAAGAAACATCCCTTCGTTGATCTCAACTGGCGCGAACTTCGCGAACAGTTGGATAGTCAGATCAATCTGGCGGACCCCCAGTCCCCGGCCGTCCAGAATCTCGTGCATTCCCTCCGTGAATTGAATCTTGATTTGGCGGACATGTTTCCGCCGGTAGTCCGATTTTCCGAATCGCCCGCGGTGGCGCGGGAATTGCTTGTACAGCTACGTCTGCTGCACTCCACCATCCAGGTAAAGCTGAATCAGTTCGGCCGCAAGGACGAAATGAAGAGGATGCACCGGGTTGGCGGGCGGTTTGGAAATGCGTGAGGGGCTGTTGAGGAGGGGGTCATGAGCACCGAAATACTTTCGCTTAACCCGAATATACGCAGCGCGGAAACAAACGAGTTCCAGAAAGCACTGCGCGAGAAGATCGTCGGGCAGGACGAGGGCGT
The DNA here is from genome assembly GCA_963748365.1 of Candidatus Acidiferrales bacterium. Taxonomy (GTDB): domain Bacteria; phylum Acidobacteriota; class Terriglobia; order Acidiferrales; family UBA7541; genus Acidiferrum. The sequence continues at coordinate 26,881 of CAVVJG010000018.1, read as the reverse complement.
ACAAGCGCTCGTGGATCTGTATCAGGTGTTTTGCGCGGGCCTGAATTCGCCGGGGCGACCGGTAGGAAATCTGTTGCTGCTGGGACCCACCGGGTCTGGCAAGACACGGATTGTGGAGGCAGCGGCGGAGATTCTGTTTGATAATCCGCGCTCGGTGATCAAAATCGATTGCGCGGAGTTTCAACACTCGCACGAGATCGCCAAACTGATCGGCTCTCCCCCGGGCTATTTGGGGCATCGGGAAACTCATCCGTTGATCACGCAGGAAGCGTTGTCGGCAACGCACACCGACAAGCTGAAACTGTCGTTCTTGCTGTTTGACGAAATTGAGAAGGCCAGCGACGCTTTGTGGCAGTTGCTGTTGGGCATGCTGGACAAAGCCACGTTGACGCTCGGCGACAACCGACGTGTAGATTTGACCCAAACGGTTATTTTTATGACCTCAAACCTGGGCGGTGGCGAAATCACCGAAATGATGGTGGGAGGCCGTTTCGGGTTCATCAAACCAGGCGACGGCCCGTTGCAGAATTTCGACGTGAAACTGGAACGGACAGCCGTGGAAGCCGCACGCCGGAAATTCTCGCCAGAGTTCATGAACCGCCTGGACAAGATCGTAGTCTTTCAGCCGCTGAAGCATGCGGAACTGGAAGCAGTGCTGGACATCGAGCTAGGGCACGTGCAGAAGCGTGTTCTGGATACTGCTACGGGCAAGTTCTTGTTCAGAGTGACGCCTGCGGGCCGAAACTTCCTGCTGCAAGAGGGGACGGACCAGCGCTACGGCGCGCGGCACTTGAAGCGAGCGATTGAGCGCTACATCGTCTATCCGCTGGCGAACTTGCTGGCCACGCAACAGGTGACGGTGGGCGATCTGGTGCGCATCGATTGGGATGGCGTGCACAAGGAATTGACCTTTGTGAGAGAGAGCCAGGGCGCCTTGCTGCTTGTGGAACCGACAGAAGAGACAACCATCGCCGTGGGAGCCAATGACGAAGGTTTGGGCACAGAAGCTCCCACGGAAGTGGTAGCGGAAGTTCCGAAAGCGCTACCGGCATTGCCCGCGGCGGGACAAGCGGTGGCGCGGCAATCCGCACAGAACCGCAAGAAAAACAGCCGCCAGTAAAAACTAAAAACCTGTTCTAACGTTCAGGGGCGCAGGCGGTCAATGCGCCCCTTTTTGTCATTTAAAGAGTGACAGATTCTGTAGAAGTGCTCTCAATTTGCACATAGATGAAACAGCGTCTCACGAACTGAGACAGTTTCCAGGACTGCAACCTCTGTATCTCATTGAGTGAAAGACTGTTGCTGCAAATTGTGAGTTTCAGCACAAATGGCACTCGCCATGCTCTCTTTCGCTTTGCGACTGGAGAACATCCCAGTCGCGCCGATATAACTGTTTGGGCAACAGGTGAGGCGAGTGCCTTACCACTGAGGGAAGACGCCATGAGAGCAGCCGTGCGACAGCAATTGAATCCCAGCATTCGCAGCAGCGAGACCCGTGATTTTCAGCATGCGCTGAAGGCGAAGATTGTCGGACAAGAAGAAGGCGTGCAGGCGCTTGTAGACCTCTACCAGGTTTTTTGCGCGGGATTGAACTCTCCGGGCCGTCCAGTGGGGAACCTTTTGTTTCTTGGACCGACGGGGTCAGGCAAGACACGAATTGTGGAAGCAGCGGCGGAGATCTTGTTTGGCGATCCTCGGGCAGTGATTAAGGTGGATTGCGCGGAGTTCCAGCACTCCCACGAAATTGCCAAGTTGATTGGTTCGCCCCCAGGCTATCTGGGACACCGCGAAACCCATCCTCTGATTACCCAGGAAGCGCTGGCGGCTTCGCACACGGATAAACTGAAATTGTCTTTCCTGCTGTTTGACGAAATTGAAAAGGCCAGCGATGCGCTGTGGCAATTGCTGCTGGGGATGCTGGACAAGGCCACATTGACACTGGGCGATAACCGCCGCGTCGACCTGTCGCAGACGGTGATTTTCTTGACCTCGAACCTGGGAGGCGGCGAGATCACGGAATTGATGGGCGGCGGATATGGATTTATCAAGTCTGACGACAAGCCGTCAAACAATCTGGACGTAAAAGTGGAACGCACGGCCATTGAAGCGGCGCGCCGTAAGTTCTCACCGGAATTCATGAACCGGCTGGACAAAGTGGTGGTGTTTCACCCCTTGCAGAGAAAACAGCTGGAAGAAGTATTGGATATCGAATTGACGATGGTGCAGCAGCGCGTGCTGGAAACAGCGAAGGGCCAGTTCCTGTTCCGCGTAACGGAGAATGGGAAGGACTTTTTGCTGCAGGAAGGCACGGACCAGCGCTACGGAGCGCGTCACCTGAAGCGCGCGATTGAGCGCCACGTGGTTTACCCGATGGCGAATTTGCTGGCCACGGAACAGGTGCACTTTGGCGATATGATCTGCATCGACCGCGACAGCGAGGAATTAAACCTGAGCTTTGTGCGCGAAGGCGAAAACGTAGCCATGCCAGTGCGCCGCGCGGAACCCCTGATTGCGCAAAAGGCTTCGCAAGCACGCGGAGGGCGCCCGGTGGAAGCGCCGGGAGTGCAAATGCCTCCAGAGCCAGCGCCACGATTCGCGAGATAAAAATACGTCGACGAGATAAAGATTTAGCTCCTCTCTCTGAAGCCCGGACAGGCAACTGTCCGGGCTTTTTCTTTTTTGCAGTGGACGTATAATTCAGGAAGCTGCCTGCGCCCTGCGGCGAACTTTCGAGTGTTGGAGCCTGCAATGAACGCACGACTGCGTCATAAACTGCTGCGAGTCTTGACCGTTGTGCTAACGCTCGTCCTCGCGCCCGGTGCACAGGCGGATCGCACGAAATTGAAGCCCGGGATGAACTCGTTTTCTCCTCAACAGGACATCGAATTGGGCAAGAAGGTGGCGACAGAAGTTGAGCAAAAACTACAGATGTGCAATGACCCGAAAGTGGATGCGTACCTGACGAAGTTAGGAATGCGGCTGGTGGAGCAGCTGAATACGAACGGGATTGCGTACCCGTGGGAATTTCACTGCGTGAACGACAAAGCAATTAACGCGTTTGCGTTGCCGGGCGGGTATGTTTTTGTGAATCGAGGCGCGATCGAAGCGGCCGACAACGAAGCGCAATTGGCGGGGGTGATGGCTCACGAGCTGTCGCACGTCGCGCTGCGGCACGGAACGAATCAGGCTACCAAAGCGCAGTATGCCCAATTGGGCAGCGGGATTTTGGGCGTGGCAGGAAGCATTTTGGGTGGCACGGCGGGTGCAGCGGCTGCGGGCGTGGGGCAACTGGCAGTTGGCAGCGTGTTGCTGAAGTATTCGCGCGGAGCGGAAACGCAAGCCGACGTGATGGGTACACAGGTATTGTACGACGCGGGATACGACCCACGCGCGATGGCAGCGTTCTTTGAGAATTTGGAAGCCCAATCGGCGGGGAAGAACCCGCCGGAGTTTTTCTCTGATCACCCGAACCCGGACCACCGCATCGAGCGAGTGGAGGAAGAGATTCAAAGGATGGGTGGAGCACCGGAGGGGGCAAAGAAAGATTCAGCGGAATTCGAGGCCATCAAAAGAGAAGTGGCGAAGTTGCCTGCGCCAGCAAAAGTGGAGCCCTCGGCAAAATCAGGCGGCCCAGGAAGTAAATTTCCGGCACCGAGAACCGTGAAGGTTGGAACTCCTTCAGAGAGTCTCACGAAACTGCAGGTTGGCAATGCTTCGATGAATTATCCCGAGAATTGGCAGAAGTACGGGCAGGGTTCAAATTATACGGTTGCGCCGGAGGGTGGCATCGTTGATGTAGGAAAGGGCAACGCGGAGTTAGCGTACGGCGTTTCCGCTAGCCTCGCAAGGCTCGAAGGCCAGCCGCCTGCAGGGGAAGATGCGTTGAACCTGGCGACACAGAAACTGCTCGAGTCGATGCGGCAGGAAAATGAAGGCATGGAGATTGTTCGCGCGCCAAAGTCGGTTACGCTGAACGGTGAACGGGCGCTTTCCACTTTTCTGCGCAACGAATCGCCCGAAGGCGGGAAAGAAATTGATTGGGTGGTGACGGCGTTGCGGCCCGAGGGATTGGTTCACTTTGTGTGCGTAGCTCCGGAAGCGGATTACGGCCGGTTCCAGCCGACCTTTGAAAGCATTCTCGATAGCGTGCGGTTTACAAAATAGCTTTGCGGCAAGCACAAAAAGACCGGCAGACGGCGTAAAGCCGCCCCCTAGCTTAGAATCTCAATCTGATTGAGCCAGCTTGCGTGGACGGGGGTGTGCACGAGGACCACGTTGGGCCATTGAGAGCGCAGGCGGTCGACCGCCTTTTGGCCGCGATGGGCGGAACAGTTGTCCATGATCCAGAAAACGCGACGTGCCGATTGTAGGTCTCGGCTCATGACTTCTCCAATCAGGCGATCGACCGGAGCAATGCCGGTTTTCTTTTCGCAGCGGCCGAACACCTTGGCCCGATGCACGTCCCACGCCGCCAGATAGATCCATGCGCCTTCACGGAAGTATTCGTGTTCGACTCTGGTGGAACGACCTGGCGCGGGAGATAGCGTCGGCTGCTTGCGGCGACGGGCTTGAATACTGCTTTTTTCGTCTGCCGAGATGACGAACTCACGCGCAGTTAGAGGGCGCCCCTGCCAAACGCGATCATCAGATCGAGGATACGCCCAGCCTTGGTTGCGAAATCTGAGTCGCGAGGGAAGATCCACTGCGATGTCGCCAAGGCGAGCGCGTCCCTAGAATACAAATTCAATGGCACGAACAATATTTGGGGCATGCGAACTCTTGACGAATGAACGATGGGGAGACGCGGCGCAACTGGTCTGCAGCTTTACACGTGCTGGCCGGTGGTTTCGTGGATCTGTTTTGCGCGAGAGAGCGCTTCGTCGATGTTGGCGCAGATGTTTTCAGCGCCGACATGACGATCGAATCCGGATTCCCGCATGAGGAATTCGGGTTGTGGCCGTGCCCCACAAACCAGCATGGTGCGGCCGCTATTTTGCAGGATGTCCGCGAGTTCTTCGAGTGCGGCGATACCGGTGGCGTCGATGGCAGTCATATTGCGAAGGCGGAGAATCACAATGGGGGGCAGGGAAGAGAGTTGATCGGTGATGGCAGAGATTTTGTCGGTGACGCCGAAGAGAAATGGCCCATGGATGCGATAGACGGCCGTGAAATCGGGAATCTCTTTATCCTGCAGATTGTGAGCGCGGCTGTCTTCCACGTAATCGTCGGTAACTTTGGAAATGGTGGTAGTCATGGAAATCTTGCGGATAAAAGTGAACGCGGCGAGGATCATGCCGACCTCAACGGCGATTGTAAGATCGGCAAAGACGGTGAGGAACACAGTGATGGCCCAGACGGTGATGTCGGCTTTACTGAGCTTGAGGATTTCGGGAATTTCAGCCCAGTCGCCCATGTTGTAGGCGACCATGAAAAGAATCCCGGCCAGAGCCGCGAGTGGCATATCTTTCACCAGCGGCGCAGCGAATAAAATGACGGCGAGAAGAGTGATGGCGTGAATCATGCCGCTGACGGGAGTCTTGGCGCCCGACCGGATGTTTGTGGCGGTGCGTGCAATGGCGCCGGTGGCGGGTAGTCCACCGAATAGCGGCGAGAAAATGTTGGCGACGCCCTGAGCGATGAGTTCGACATTGGGATTGTGTTTGTCGCCGGTCATGCGATCGGAGACGACCGCGGACATCAGAGATTCAATGGCTCCAAGCATAGCGATGGTGATAGCGGGGGAAAGCAGGCGCAGCAAGAGTTGAGGTTCGAGGGCAGGCACTACGATGCGAGGCAGACCGCTGGGAATGCCGCCAAAGCGAGAGCCAATGGTCTCAATTGGCAGATGTAAAAAGTAAACAGCGGCGGTAGATGCAAAGCAGACCAGAATAGCTCCGGGAATTTTCTTGAAATATTTAACGCAAGTAATCATCACCAGCAGAGAGATGAGGCCAAGAAGAGTGGCGGTGAGGTTTAGTGTGTGAAAGTTTTCCGCAAGGGCGCCCATGCGATGGAAGAAATCGCCGGGAACATTTTCCATACGAAGACCGAAGAAATCGCGAAGTTGCGTGCTAGCGATGAGGATAGCGATGCCATTGGTGAAGCCGACGACTACCGGGCGCGGAAAATATTTCACCAGGGCGCCGAGGCCGGTGATGCCCATAATGACGAGGAAAACTCCGGCAAGCATGGTGCAGGTGAAGAGACCCGCGATGCCATAGCGCGAAATAATGCCAAGCACCACTACGACGAAGGCACCCGTTGGCCCGCCGATTTGCGTCCGCGAGCCACCAAGAGCGGAAATCAGAAAGCCGGTGACAATGGCGCAATAGATGCCGGCCTGGGGAGGAACTCCGGACGCGATGGCAAAGGCCATGGCGAGTGGGAGTGCGACAAGACCCACGGTAATGCCGGCGATCAGGTCAGCAGAAAACTTCTGAAGGCTGTAATCGCGAAGAAGAATTACTGATTTTGGCAGCCACGCATCAAGCGGGAAATTCATGAACTGAGCTTCCGTCCGTTTCTCGATTAATTATAACAATGGAAGAGTTGGCGGGGTGTGTTGCGCGTCATTGTGGTGCTTGGGAAGAAATGGTCGATGGAATCGTGACGGGGCAGGGGATGAGGATAGTCTTAGGTTGAGATCCTTGCCCGCAAGATGCGGGGCTCAAAATGACATCGGTTTCGGTCCGCGAAGAGCTTGGCGTGGCAGATGAAAGAAGAGTGGCAGGGGCTAGAGCCTGGTGCCTGATTTAAGAGAATGAAAAATTAGTCCGCAGCTTCGCTGTGCTTGGGAACCGGCTTCCAGCGGAGGATGGGTTTGCGCGCGGCGGCGACTTCGTCTAGGCGGCGGACGCGAGTGTTGTGCGGGGCGGTCTTGACGAGTTCGGGATTTGTGGCAGCTTCCTTGGCGATGGATTTCATGGCGTCGATGAAAATGTCGCACTCGTCCTTGGATTCGGATTCGGTGGGTTCAATCATCATGGCGCCGGGAACGATCAAGGGAAATGCGGTGGTGTAGGGATGAAAGCCGTAGTCAATCAGGCGCTTGGCGATGTCCATGGTATTGACCCCATTTTTCTTCTGAATGGAATCGCTAAAGACGACTTCGTGCATGGATGGACGCGTGTAAGGCAGATCGAAAACGCCCTCGAGGTGCTTGCGGATGTAATTCGCATTAAGCACAGCGTCTTGCGTGGCCTGACGAACGCCAGGACCGTAGGCGAGGATGTACGCGAGAGCACGAACGAGAACTCCAAAATTACCATTGAAGGCCTTCACGCGGCCGATGGAATTTTTCCGATTAGAATCGAGGGCGAGCCTGCCGCCGTCTTTTTCGACGAGCACCGGCACGGGGAGAAATGGCTCCAGAATTTTCTTCATGGCCACAGGCCCGGCACCAGGGCCGCCTCCGCCGTGAGGGGTGGAAAAAGTCTTGTGAAGATTGAGGTGCATGACGTCAACGCCGAGATCGCCTGGGCGGGTCACGCCGGCCAACGCGTTCATGTTGGCGCCGTCCATGTAAAGTAGCGCGCCTTTGGCATGGAGGATTTCGGCGATTTCGGGAATCTGCTGTTCGAAGATGCCGAGCGTGGAAGGATTCGTGAGCATTAACGCGGCGACGTCAGGTGTGACCTGCTCGCGAAGATGTTCGATATCGATCTGGCCTTCTGCATTGGACTTAATGTTCTGCACTTCATATCCAGCGATGATCGCGGTAGCCGGATTGGTTCCGTGCGCGGAATCGGGAATGAGAACGATCTTGCGGGGATTACCTTTCTGCTCGAGGTAGGAACGGATCAGCAACAGTCCGGTTAGTTCGCCTTGCGCTCCTGCAGCGGGCTGCAGCGTGATGACGTCCATGCCGGTAATCTCAAGCAGGCATTTTTCGAGAAGCTGAAGTATTTTCAGGCAGCCCTGCGAGAGTTCCTGTGGTTGGTAAGGATGCTCCGTGGCGATGCCTGACAGGCGAGCGACGAATTCATTGACGCGCGGATTGTACTTCATGGTACAGGAGCCGAGTGGATACATGCCGAGATCGATGGCGTAATTCCAGGTAGAGAGGCGCGTGAAGTGACGAAGGACTTCAATTTCGCTGACTTCGGGGAAACCTTCGGTGCCGGCCGCGCGGTGATGTTCTCCGAGTGCTTTTTGCGGATCGACGGCGGGTACATCGAGGCGCGGCAGGTCGAATGCGCGCTTACCGGCGGAAGAATGCTCGAAAATGAGCCATTCGTTCTGGCTGATGTGGCGAGAAACCTTATTGATGTTGGCGTTCATCATGAATCCGTGGGCGGGGAAGTGCTGCGATCCCGACCAATTCCTCCTGAGCTAGAGCGGTTGTTCCAGGGCGCGTTTTAAGGCAGCGACAAAGCGATCAATTTCAACACGGGTCGTGGTTTCGGTGACGCAAACCAAGGCGTGTTTCGAGAGCTCGGGATAGACGGACCCGAGCACGAAAGGACCGATAATCTTATCCTTCAATAGCGCGGCGTTCACCATTTTCACGGAGCGCGGAAGCTCCACAGAAAATTCGTTGAAAAAAGGTGTAGGAAAAGTGCGCTTCACGCCGGGAATTTTCTCCAGTTCGGCGAGGCTGTAGTGGGCTTTGGAAAGATTCTGTTCAGCCATCTCGCGGAGCCCTTCTTTTCCGAGCAAGCACATGTGCACGGTGGCGGCAAGGGCGCAAAGGGCTTGATTGGTGCAAATGTTAGAAGTGGCCTTCTCGCGGCGAATATGCTGCTCGCGCGTGGCAAGGGTCAAGACAAAGCCACGGCGTCCATCCTGATCGGTGGTTTGACCTACGAGGCGGCCGGGCATCTGACGAACATATTTGTCGCGCGACGCGAGAACGCCAACGAAAGGTCCACCGTAGCTGGGAGCAAGACCAAAACTCTGACCTTCCATCGCCACGATGTCGGCTTCGCGCGGAGGATTGATGGCACCAAGCGACATTGCTTCGGCAACGGCGACTACGAGCAGCGCGCCAGAAGAATGCGCTGCGTCGGCAAGGGGCTTCAGCGATTCGATGGCGCCAAAAAAGTTTGGAGATTGCACGACGACGGCGCAAACGTCTTCGCGGAGCGCAGCTTGCAGTGCTTTGAGATCGAGCGTTCCGGCCGCCGTGTAGGAAATTTCCTCGACCTTGAGGCCGGAGTGCTTGGCATAGGTGCGCAACACATCGCGATATTCCGGATGGACGGAGTGGGCCACAAGCACGCGCTGGCGGCTGGTGAGTCGTTCGGCCATGAGAACTGCTTCCGTGGTGGCTGTCGAACCGTCGTACATGGAAGCATTCGCGACTTCTTGCCCGGTGAGCTGGCAGATCATGGTCTGAAACTCAAAGATAGCCTGCAGCGTACCCTGCGCCATTTCCGCCTGATAGGGAGTGTAGGAGGTTAGGAATTCGCCGCGCTGGAGAATGGCATCGGTAACGACGGAGCGGAGGTGGTTGTAGATGCCTGCGCCAAGAAAACCGGTGTAGCCAACGGAATTTTCCTTGGAGCGTGCCTGAAAATATTCTATGACTTCCGATTCCGACAGTGGGCCCGGAAGATTGAGCGGCTCTTTTAGGCGATAGGCTTCGGGAACGGAAGCGAAAAGTTCTTCTACAGTCTTTACGCCGATATCAGCCAGCATTTCCTGGCGCTCGGTGGGGCTCTTCGGCAAATAGCGCATCAGGCGGAGGTTTCCTTCTGCTTCTCCTCGACGAAAGCTTGATAGGCGGCGGCGTCCATGAGGGAATCAATTTCCGACGGATTGCTAAGTTTGATTTTGACTAGCCATGCGGCGCCATGAGGATCGGTGTTCACGGTTTCGGGCTTGTTATGGAGTTCGGAGTTGGTTTCCGTGACCTGACCGGTGGCTGGCGCGAAAATTTCGCTGACGGCCTTCACGGATTCGATGGAGCCAAACGTTTTGCCGGTGGTGAGAGTCGCGCCGACGGCGGGAAGTTCGACAAAGACCACGTCGCCGAGTTCATGCTGGGCGTAATCGGTGATGCCGATGGTCGCAATGCCGTCTTTCACGTCAATCCATTCATGCTCTTTTGTATAGCGATATTGAGTTGGGTACGCCATTTCCGCCACTCCTTTAGTTGATTCGTCGACTGTCGTGCGTCAGTAAGCGATTGCCTTTTTAGGCCGTTTATAAAAGGGTGTTGCGACGACCTGCGCTTTGCATTTCTGTGAACGAACTTCCACGTTAACCGGCGTGCCGAGAGCAGCGTAGGCCGGGGGAACATACGCGAGAGCAATACTTTTGCACAAAGTGGGCGAAGGCGAGCCGCTGGTTATTACACCGATGGGTTCGCCCGCTTCGTTGACGCAGCGATACCCATCGCGAGCGATGCCTCGTTCGACCATTTCCAGGCCCACGAGCGTGCGCGTGAGTCCGGCAGTACGTGCCTTTTCCAGAGCGGCGCGTCCCATGAAATCGCCTTTTTCCAGACGGCAGTAACGATCGAGGCCGGCTTCCCAGACATTAATTGTGTCGCTGATTTCGTGTTCGTAGAGCGCCATCTTCGATTCAAGGCGCAGGGTGTTGCGCGCGCCAAGGCCGCAGGGAATCAGGCCAAATTCATTGCCGGCATCGACGACTTCCTTCCACACGCGTTCGCTGGTGGGCACATCGGAGGGAATGTAAATCTCGAAACCGTCTTCGCCGGTGTAGCCGGTACGAGCGATGAGAGTGTTTGGCAGTCCGCAGACGGTGCCATGGGTAAACCAATAATTCTTGATGGCGTCGAGATTGACGTCCGTAAGATTGCGGAGAACATCGACAGCCTTGGGGCCCTGGATGGCGAGTTGTGTGTACGCGTCGCTGAGTTCATCGACCCGGCAGTCGAAAGATTTGGTGTTGTCGCGAACCCAGTTGATATCTTTTTCGCGAGTGCCCGCGTTGATGACCAATAGATAGTCGTCTTCGCCCAGGCGATGAACAATGACGTCGTCAACAAAAGTGCCATTGGGATAGAGCATCGCGGAATATTGTGCCTGGCCGATGGTGAGGCGAGCGGCGTCGTTCATGGTGATGTGTTGAACGGCAGCGAGTGCTCCGCCGGACTGCCTGGCGCCGTGAATGCGGATGTCGCCCATATGGCTGACGTCGAAAAGGCCGGCGGAATTGCGGACGGCTTTGTGCTCGGCGACGAGGCCGCCGGTAGCGGGATATTCCACGGGCATATCCCAGCCGCCGAAATTAACCATTTTTGCGCCCAAACGACGGTGCACCCCGTTGAGGGGAGTTTTGCGAGGGGCCAGGTTTGCAGGAGACGTAGCCGATTCCATTGTTAACTCAGGCAGAACGTCATGGTAACACGCGTGATAGACGGGGTCAAAATTGGATGCGTGAGGAGAGTTATTGGGGACGGATGAGGTGAGATCCTTCGCCAGCGGAGTGTGCGGGCTCAGGATGATACTGATGTTTACTGTACTGGCCGAATTCATGCATTGATCAGCGGCCTTGCGCTCGGTCGCCATGAAGGATCATGCAGGTGCTGGAGGCTTTGGCGACGAGTTTGTCCCCTTGGTCCTTGACGGTGCATTCGTCGTAAGCAGTGGTTTTGCCGCGCTGCAAGACACTGGCTTCCGCAGTGGGCTTTGTGGACCAGACGGGACGAAAGAAATTGATCTTCAGTTCGATGGTGGTGAAGGATTGGCCGGGTTCGAGGGTGCTACCAACGGTAATGCCCATGGCGGCGTCGGCGATGTCGCACAGGATTCCACCATGCAGCGTGCCCATCAGGTTAGAGTGCTGCGGGCCGGTTTGCAGCGTGGTGATGGCGCGGCCGACAGCGAATTCTTCAATTTTGAAGCCGATCAAGTCCGCGACGGGCATTCTGAAACCCTCCGGAGGTGGAACAGGGGGAATGGGGGTTTGAGAAGATTTGGGATTTGGAAGATGGCTCACGATGGCCTCCGGCAACTGGACAGCGCGATTCTAGGGAATCCAATCTGCTCCCGACATGCGATTCCGCGAAAGGCAAATGCGGCACATATTTGGTGGCCGGCGCATAACGGCGCTAGAAGGTATAGCCAACGGTGAGCGACACGATCGGATCGGTTTCGCCGATGTTGAAGGCCTGCGCGTTGAAGGTAAACTTTTTGTGGGTGAACTGGACGAACGGGCCGCGCTGAATGTCGAGTGAAGTGGTGTACGCCCGTGTACGCTCTATGGCATAGCCAAATGCAAACCAGGAAAGTGGAGAGTAGGTAAGTTGCGTCCAAGTCAGAAAGAAATTGCCAGATTTCGTTGCGGTATCGAAAAGATATTCGTTGGCACTATAGAGCTGGAGCTTCTTGTAGGTGAGCGTGAATTCCAAACCGGGTGCGATGCCATTCGCTGCGCCGAAAACTCCGCCGATCATAGGCGTGACGTCAAATTCAACTTTTTTACCGAAAGAAAAGTTGTAGCCAGCCCACAATGAACCGGTGCGAATCTCCTCATAGTTATAGCGAGCTTCGAAGTGCAGGGTGTCGTGATCGGCGGTGAGAGTTGGTAAAACGTACGATTGGTCCTGCGGGACAATGTAGCCGCTGACGCTCAAGTTGAAATCCCATGGATTCGCCGAAGCCGCCCCGGCGGTTGAAGTTGTCGGCGATTTGGTTTGCGCGGGAAGTTGACGGCAACAGGACGCAGCAAGGAAGAGCAGAGCAAGCTGTCTGGAGGTTCTCATGCGCAAGAAGAAATCTATCCTAATTGCGCCAATATTTTGTATTTGATTGGTGAGGTAAATGGGCTTACACAGCAGTCGCCTACCACGATACTCACTCAGTCTAACCGTGAAAGCTTTAATTGATAGTAAACGTAGTTGATATGCTGCAAGCTCCTGCGGTGCAGGCACGTACGTTTGCGCTACCCGCTGTAGCAACGTCGGTGGCCAGCACGCGCACGAAAAGCTTCGAGCTGGCTAGCCTTCGCTCGATCCACGCTTCAATGAACTTCTCCGCCGCATGAATATACCCATCGACGTGCATCGAGTTGTTCAAATATGTTGCGACTGAGGCGATCGAGGGTTATGGCCTGTGCGAACGAAGGGCATGAGTGGGTTTGCGACAAACGAGCACTACTACAGAACTCGGGCGAACGGTGCAACAAGGAGATGTGTGGAGTGGCGCGCGCTTTGGCTCGTCCACGTCAAAAGGACTGTCGAAGGAAGTATCGAGGAAGCGATGCCAGCCGGCGGTACCCGGGAGGGAATCAGGCAGCTCGAATTCGATCGGCTCCCAGTACGCATTGATCAGAATGAAATGTTGCTCTGGATCAAGAAATCCCATGCGGGTGAAGGCGAGGCTGTGAGAATCGTCGCCCCAGTCGGGTTATTTCGGCTTTACTCCATGCCACTGAATCTGACGTTCGAGAAGCAGTTGGGAAAGGCTGAAGTTCTGGGATTCGCGCGAGCGTTCGAAGTTGGCGCGATGCCGGGCGATGCAAGGAATTAGGAGTGTCGGCATACCTCTTGAAGCCCATCCGCCAATCGGAACTTCGGGGGGCCATCGCCATGGTACTCAGGAAGCCGGCCGAAGGATGGCACGGTTGCACTGATCACCCGCTTTTCTGTGCGGGATGCCCGCCAGCTAGGAATTGCCTTGGCGATACTGGTGACGGAAGACTACGCAGTGAATCAACGACTGGTGGCACGAATGCTCGAAAAGAAGGACATAAAGTTTTCGTGGTGGCCAACGGGCAGGAAGCGCTGGACGCACTTGCCAAAGATGAATATGACCTTGTTTTTATGGATGTGCAGATGCCCAGAGATGGATGGACTGACGGCAACTACGATTCTCAGAGAGAGGGAGGCTGGCTCGCGAAAACACCAAGTGGTCATTGCCTTAACTGCGCACGCCTTGAAAGGTGATGAAGAGCGGTGTCTCGCCGCCGGCATGGACGCTTACCTGTCGAAACCGATTCAGCCGCAAGCCCTAGACGAAATAATTGTTGGTCAGCTTCCGGCACTAAATAAGGGGTCTCAGCTAGTGACTCAGCTTGCCGGAGAAATGATGCTGGCGAGGCTCTCGTTTTGACCGAGACCTCTGCAGTTAATCCTTGACCATGTTCGCCTTCAACGACATTCTTAAGACCCCGTTTCCTCTACCGCGGAGGTCTCCATGAAGAAAGCTGCGGTTGGATTTCGTGTGCATTCCGGTTGGGCTGCAATGGTGGCAGCTTCACTCGAAAATGGAATGCCAGTATATCTGAGCCGCCAGCGGCTGCAGCTGGTGAAGATATTCAGCTACAAATTCCGGCAGCCGTATCACACCCGCCGAAAGGATGCGGGGGGAAGATTCGGCCAGATTTATCATGGAAGTGAGGAAAGAAGCAGAGCAGTTGGCCTATCGCGGCCTGCATGCATTGAAGGAAGAGTTGGAAGCGAAGGGGCACCACGTGGATTGTAGTGCTTTGCTGCTGGCGTCGGGGAAGTTGCTCCCTGAGCTGGAGAAGATACTGCAATCACACGCGTTGATTCACACGGCGGATGGGGAGTTGTTCCGCGGGGTGTTGCGGGATGCCAGCACGCTGTGGATTGCGACTCGCCTGTACCAAGGAGCGCGAACTGTTAAAGAATGTCGGAAGCATTTTCCACAAAACCCCCTGAACTGTTGCAACGCGTGACGGCCCTTGGCCGGCCGTTGGGCGCACCATGGTCGCAGGATGAGAAGTTCGCGACACTGGCGGCGTGGCTGGCACTGTGCCGCCCCAGCGGACCATGTGCCTGAGGAGGGTCAGGCAAGAAAAGTGCTGGCCCAAAGGTACTATTGGAATCCGTACCAATTCGGTACTGTTCCTCTATTTCAGCGACGCAGGGCGACCCCTAAGATTAGCGGGATGTGGAATTACCTGGTATTGGTGACGTCGATCATTTCGTTGATCTACCTGATGCCAATCTACTGGCGTTCCGAGTCGTTATCTAACTGATATCACAGAGGTTGTTAGGTCGGGCCAAATCCTTCAGCTACAGAGGCACCCATCGCCATGGGAACACTGCACTTCTCGACGGATTGAAAGACGACGTACCGCACGTGTCGCGCTATGCATGGATCTGATTGTGCACGGAGAAACAGAGAACAGCGGAAAATTCAGGGTGGAGTCGCGCACTCTCTCCGTCAGCGGACACGGGGGAATGATGGTGCTAGAGCAAGACGTGGCGGTCGGGCAGAGACTGACAGTGATCAATGTGAACAGCGGAGAGAGAAGCAGAGTGCAAGGTGGTGGCTGCAAGAGTGATGCGTGACGGAGCAGGAATGTAGCATTTGAGTTTACTTCCGAAGTGAGTAACTTCTGGAAAATGTGCTTTCCGGTCCCCGGGGCAAAACCACTTCGAAGGGCAGCGCCCGGTGATGCTTGGATCGATGCCTGCACAAAGATGAGCAAATAGGCCGGACTGATATCGTCTTCTCTTCTTAATTATTTTTGTTATTTACATACTATATCAATTGGTATATAGATGGTCATTCACCTGGCAGCAGATTCTGTGCCCAGTGGTTCCAGGTCTAGATATGATCCGCCCGGAAATTGAGAAGGTTGTCGAACCCATCCTTCGAGAGTGCCTGAGGAAATTTGGCGATTTCTCTCGGCCGGGTATGTCGCCGGAGGAGTTTGCGATGGCCACGGCCGGAAAACTTCGACCGGATCTCCGGCGTGTATCGTTGCTGGTATCGATGGTGCACGCAGCAGCAGGGGACCGGATTAAGGGAGAAGGTCTGGAATTCGGATGTGGATACGGATTCCTTCTGTTTCCCATGGCATTGTTTAATCCAAACGTTCATTGGACGGCTATCAGCATCCTGACCGTAAGTATTTTAATCGACCATTATTCAGTAATCACCCTTTCGGAAACTCTGGAACACCTGCCGACGGAGCGAATCAGTTTTGTAATGGAAGAAATTAACCGGGTGCTAATGCCGGGTGGATTACTGATTGCTTGCGTCGCCAAATCAGGCGTCGCTGGAAAACCGTATCCGGCTGCTAAAAGGCAGGAGCATTACAGAACTACCAGACCACAGGGTCGAGCCAAAAATATTTTTGGCCACATTCGAATTTACACACCGGAGGAAATGAACCGCATGATGTCCGAACGAGGGTATCGCTCTGGAGCGTTTTGTACTAGAGTCCAACAACTCCGCATACCGAGGCAAATCCGCGAAGTCCTTTTTGAGACAGTGTACAGGCTGTACGAAAAGATAGAACAGCGATTCGATTTCTTGCGGGATTTGGCGACACCTGGTATATGGTGTTCCGCAGAGACTAAAAGGGAAGCTACCGCCAGGCGCTCAAAATGGTGCCCATCACCAGATGACAAGCCAACTGATACCCCGTGTTTATGGCGAACAACTTCATGCTTTGCTTCATGAAGAGGACGCCGGTCAGCTGAACGGTCGCAACGAATCCGAGCCAGACATGGAAGGCAATCAACAAACCAATTTCGACGGTTGACACATGCATCTCGTGGAAAAACAGGGCGAGGATGAAGGCGGAGACCAGGCTGGCGATGAAGGAAGCAAGATAGGCAGGGCCGGCAGTCTTCTGCATTTCCTGAACTTTAGCTTTGTCATTCGGATCGTAACCCATCTCGCGCATCCAGGGCTTGGCGAAGAGGATCGGTGAATACCAGATAAAGCCGACGACGATAGGAAATCGCGGCGACAAGAATAACGAGCAAATTGAAATTATGCATGTGCATGGCGGGGCTCCTTTGTTGTACGCGGATAGTCGAATACAGGTTTGCCACATCCTACGCCGGGCCTGGACTGGAGGCAAAGAAGAACTGTTGCAGATGAGCAGAAAATCAGACCGAAGGGGCTTGCGCGATCCTTGGAACGCGAAGCATGAGAAATGATCCGAAGAGGAGCGAAAAGATCATCACGACTAGTCCGGCGGAGAATGATCCGGTTCGCGTATTGAGATATCCGAATAGAAATGGGCCGGCAAAGCCGGCAATACTGCCGATGGCGTTGATCATCCCGACGGCGGCTGCGGCGGAAGACTTGGTGAGGATTTCCGTGGGGATTGCCCAGAACACTGGCAGATAGGAATTGCCGATCCCAATCAGAACGAAAAAAAACAATGCGAGGGGAACAGAGTGCGGTTGAAGGAGCAAGCCTACTAGCCCAACTGCGGCAATGAGTCCGGGAAATACTGAATGCCAATGTCTTTCGCGAGTTCGATCGGAGTGCCATCCATTGATCTGCATCACGAGGAAGAGTGCGAAATACGGGAGGGCGCCAAGTAAGCCAACATTCATGTCGGAGTAGCTCGTCAGGCGTTTCAACATAGTAGGAAACCAAAATATGAACGTGTAGAAAACGAAATAATACAGAAAAGCGACCGCGGCCATGAGAAGTATGGTCT
This sequence comes from Candidatus Acidiferrales bacterium, assembly GCA_963748365.1. Lineage (GTDB taxonomy): Bacteria > Acidobacteriota > Terriglobia > Acidiferrales > UBA7541 > Acidiferrum. The sequence goes on along the minus strand of CAVVJG010000018.1, from coordinate 9,532 downwards.
TCGCTCTAAGCGCCTGCCAGATCGATATTTTCTGTTCCACAGCCACTTTTTCCGCGCTCAACGAAGTTTCCGTCCATTGGCGCTGATCGGCAGAAAGCCATTGCGCCTCGGCGGGATAGTCTGACAAATAGAAAAGCGCAACAACGCCCAGAATAATGGCTGGTAACCCTTCGAGAAGGAAAAGCCAGCGCCAGCCATGAATCCCTAACCATTGGCGACTGAGAATCCAACCGGCGATGGGCGACCCCAGGACAAACGAAATCGGTATGGCAGCCATGAAGTTGCTGGTGGCCTTGGCGCGATCTTTGCGAAGAAACCAATGGCTGAGATAGACCACGACGCCGGGGAAGAAACCCGCTTCCGCCGCGCCCAGAACAAAGCGCGCCAAATAAAGCTGCAACGGGGTGTGCACCAAAGCCGTTAGCGCGGTGAGCGAACCCCAGGCGATCATGGTGGCAGAAATCACGCGTCGAGCGCTCCAGCGTTCAACGAGAATGGCTCCCGGCATCTGCAAAGCGACGTAGCCGATGAAGAATACTCCTGCGGCCAATCCGAACACGCGGTCGGTGAATCCGAGTTCCCGGGACATTCCAATCGCGGCATAAGCGACACTGGTGCGATCGAGATAGTTGGTGATGTACACAGCGAAGAGGAAGGGAAGCAGGCGCAGGGCAATCAGGTGGCGCGTGTGATCTGCGAAATGAGGTGAATCAGGCGCAACGGTGTGCGCAAGAATTACGGCCATTCAGGTGTCTCCGTCGCGCCGGGCGTGCAGTGGGCGGAGTATATAGGAGATTGGAAAAATGCGGAAATGAATAAGAAAACCGCAGAGAAAATAACGGAAACGCCAAAATTGAGGCCGGTTACGTGCACCTGAGCGGAAGTAGAGATTGCAAATAGCGGAATGACTGGAGAAGATGATGCGCAATCGATATGACAACTTCCAGGTCGGTGCAACGCGAGGGCATTCCAGGTAATCTGATCGTAGTGCTAGTCTTGTTGGCCATTTCCGTCTTTATCAATTATGTGGATCGCGGAAATCTGTCTATCGCCGCACCCATGTTGAAAGACGAGTTGCGAATTTCGTCGACGCAATTGGGGTTTTTGCTTTCGGCATTTTTCTGGACGTACGCCTCCATGCAACTGCTTTCCGGCTGGCTTGTGGACCGATTGAACGTCAACTGGGTGTTTGCGGGCGGTTTCATTCTGTGGTCCGCGGCCACAGCGGCGACGGGAATAGCGCATGCTTTTTCAATCCTGTTCGTATTGCGATTGTTGCTGGGGTGGGGCGAATCCGTCGCGTATCCTTCGTACTCGAAAATCATCGCATTGAATTTTGAGGAACAACACAGAGGGCTGGCCAACTCTGTGATTGCTTCGGGGTTGATGCTGGGACCTGGATTTGGAATGTTGTTCGGCGGTTTGCTGATGGCTCGATTCGGCTGGCGCCCATTTTTCATAGTGTTGGGACTGGCGAGCATGCTCTGGATTGTGCCGTGGTTCATCTGGATGCCGAAGAATCACGGCGCAGTTCGGAAGGAAACCAGTGGCGCACCAAACCTTTTGGAATTTCTAGGCCTGCGGTCGGCCTGGGGAACCTGCGTAGGGCTATTCTGCCTGAACTATTTGAGCTACTTCTTGATTACCTGGCTGCCGTTTTATCTGGTTCGGGAACGCCAGTTTTCGATGGAGCAGATGGCGAGGATTGGTGGGATTGCCTACCTGCTCGGCGCGGGTTTCACCGCCCTTTCGGGCTGGCTGTCGGATCGCTGGATCTTTTCCGGAGCGACTCCGACTCGTGTACGAAAGACTTTTGCGGCGGGCGGGTTGGCACTTGCGGGAATGTTCGTCGGGCTTGCCGAGGCCAACAGTTCCGCCTACTGCATTGTCGCGGTCATACTCAGCGTCATTTTCCTGGGGGTCAGCTCTTCGAATGTCTGGGCAATTACGCAGACGCTGGCAGGACCTCGAGCGGCGGGACGCTGGACGGGCTTCCAGAACTGCCTAGGCAATTTTGCAGGAATTGTGGCGCCGGCCCTTACGGGATTTGTATTGCAACGGACAGGGCATTTCTATTGGGCGTTTGTAATCGTAGCCGTGGTTGCGTTTACGGGCGCGGCGTCATGGTTATTTCTTGTTGGAGCGATCGAGCAAGTGAATTGGCGCAGGAAACTCCAGCCAACGGAAGTATCGAGTCAGGCTTTTGGGCAATGAAACCCAAGCGATGGAAGTCGGCATCAAAGCCGCGTAGGGCTTACGAAGCGGGTTGGTTCAGCGGAAACAACTAGCCACAGCCAAGACTTTGGAAGCAAGAAGGAAGGCTTTAAACTAGTAAGCGTGACTTCTAAAGTAAATGTCCCCTGCCAGAAAACTGTAGACCGAATTGCGCGCAATTCGGTCGTTTCTCCATGGCGTATTACCTCATTGGGCTTGGCCATCCTACTTTGGGGATTTGCTGATGTGGCGCAGGCCCAACAACCTGCTTCCACAACGGAACCGAGGGACGGCTCCTCTGCGGTGGCGGCAACCGGAACGTCGCCAGGTGGGCAGTCGCCAGATCAGCAGCAGGCGGGCAGTATCAGCGGCATTATTGTCGATCGAACGGGAACAGCCGTTGCGGGAGCTCGAGTAAAGCTAAGTCGAGAAACGCCATTCGTGATTCAAGAAGTGCAGTCCAGCGAAGATGGGCAATTCTCGTTCAGCAACGTCGCGCCAGGGCCATTCCAACTGACAATCAGTTCAGAAGGTTTTGCGGTACAAACAGCTTCGGGAAATCTAGGGGCTGGTGAGAACTATCGCGCGCCGCAAATTGTTCTGGCGGTGGCCACCAACTTGACCGAAGTGCGGGTAGAACTCTCACCGATCGAAATAGCGCAGGAGCAGTTGAAGGATCAAGAGAAGCAGAGAGTGCTCGGCGTCATCCCGAATTTCTATGTTACCTACATCCCCGACGCCGCTCCACTCAGCCCGAAGCAGAAATTCCAATTGGCATGGAAGACGACGATAGATCCAGTCAGCTTTGGACTGACCGGGGTGGTTGCGGGAATTGAGCAAGCGCAAGATCGTTTTCCAGGGTACGGACAAGGAGCAGAGGGCTACGCTAAGCGCTACGGTGCTCTTTATGCGGATTTTGCCATCGGCACGTTTATTGGGGGAGCTGTTTTGCCATCGCTCTTGAAGCAAGATCCGAGATATTTCTACAAGGGAACCGGCACCAAGAAATCACGCGTTCTGTATGCACTGGCCAACGCCGTGATTTGCAAGGGAGACAATGGCCACTGGCAGGCGAATTACTCGTCGATTCTGGGAAGCCTGGCCGCAGGCGGTATTTCCAATCTTTACTATCCCGCGAGTGATCGCAACGGAGCAGCGCTAACATTTGAGAATGCGCTGATTAGCATTGGCGCAAACGCCGCCGTGAATCTATTGCAGGAATTTGTAATCAAGAAATTGACCACGAATGTTCCGCGCTCCGTTCCGAACACGCTGGCCACGCCGTAACGAGGAAGTTCAGCAATCGGACGCTTGATGCTCCTGGCGAAGGGTGTTTCGACCGACTCGGTAAATGAGGCTATACTAGGCGCCGACGGGCAGTCTGTAATCGGACCAACAGTTTCCCAGAGCTTGTTGCGCCAAAGTATGAGACCTCGCTCGCATTTCGAAAGAAGAAAGAACCAGCGAATCGCCACCGCTACCGGGCTGTGGGCATCCTGTAAATTCAAAGATCATCGCAGCACGCTACGCGTAATGGACTTCAGCGTGTCCGGAGCGCTGCTGTTGTGTGAGGAAAATATACCGGTGGGCACAAGGCTCGATCTGCTTTTTTCCGTACCTGAAGGCGAAATACGCGTTTCTGCCGCGGTGCGTTCTTTTACCCCGGGGAGGGGAATTGGCGTGGAATTTGTGGGAATGGACGCAGGCGCGTTTGAGTTAATCCTGAAACTGGTGAAGCGCATGCTACAGACCGAGGCAGAGGGTTGAGCGCGAAGTTTTGACCAAAAACGAGGACTATCTGCTAGAATGCCGGGCATGAAAAGACGAACATTACTCCAATCGATTCCGGCGGCCGCATTGCTGCCGTCTACCCTGTGGGCTGCTGCGAAAGAAGGCACAGGTGGCTCGATGGCATCAGACAGTACAGTTTATGAACTACGGGTGTATACAGCCGGTGCGGGAAAGCTGCCGGAGCTTCTGGCACGATTTCGAGACCATACGACGAAACTATTTGAAAAGCATGGAATGAAGAATGTGGCGTATTGGACGCCGGTCGACGAGCCGGGCAAGAGCACTACACTTATCTATGTGCTTCAGCATGCCAGCCGGGAGGCGGCAACCGCGAGCTGGAAAGCGTTTCAGGATGATCCCGAGTGGAAAAACGTAAAAGAAAAGTCCGAAGTAAACGGGAAGTTGGCGGAGAAAGTGGAATCCACGTTCATGGCGCTGACTGATTTTTCCCCAAGGTTGCCCTAGAATTCCTGCCAATCCAGGCTTGTTGCCGCCGGATTAAGGTAAACTATCCCGGCCATGAGCGTAATTGACGAAGTCCTAATTGCGAACGAAATCTACGCGCGCAGGCATGAACTGCGCAAACTTACGCCACGTCCCGAACGCAAGCTGGCCATTCTGACGTGCATGGACACGCGGCTCTCGATTCGCACCATGGGGTTGAAAACGGGCGATGCGCATATTATCCGCAATGCCGGGGGCATCGTGACGGAAGACAGCTTGCGATCTCTGGTGGTGTCGCACCATCTGCTCGGCACGGAAGAAATCATGGTGATCAATCATACGGATTGCGGATTGATGCACACCAGCGAACAAGATTTGCGCACGCGAATCCAGAATCGCACCGGGACTGCGGCAGTTTCGCCGGCTTTTTTCTACGCCTTCCAAAACATCGAAGAGAATGTGCGCCACCAATTGCAAAAGCTTCGGAGCCACCCGTGGATTCCGGAAACAGTAGTGGTGCGCGGATTTGTCTACGACGTAACCACCGGGTTGCTGCGTGAAATCAAGATTGACTGAAGGCGCCTAGGCGGATTGCAAGCACAAAAAAAGCCCGGAGGCACTCAGTGTCTCCGGGCTTTTGAGTTTGGTTCGAGGTGCAGGCAGCTTAGAACGAGAACCGTGCGCCAATCTGCATGACTCGAGGCTGGCCCTGGATCTGCGTGAAGTTTGACCAGTTGTCCGGGGGGTTAAGGCCTTGAAGTGCTGCATCAGCATCAATGCCGATGCCAGTCCGGCTGGCGTCGACCAGGCCGAAACGCTGTAAGTTGGCTACGTTGAACACGTCCCAGCGGAGTTGCAGCTGTTGTTTCTCGCTCCAGGGCATCGTAAATGTTTTCGCAAGTCCGAGATCGACGTTCATGTAACCTGGCAGGCGAAGGTAATTCCGAGGACCAGTTTCCCCCGGATACGCGTTTCGAAAGCTTTGATAAATCGCCTTGATGTCACAAGCACTACCACCAAACAGCTTGGGAGTTCCCGCACTGCTTGGGCATGTGCTGAAAGGTCGGGTGGCCGTATTCGCGGACTGGAAATCCCAGTTCGTGGCCCACGAGTGAGCGTCGAACGGCGAGACCATCGGAAGACCCGTATTCCAACGGTAAATGCCCGAGATTTGCCATCCGCCAAGGATTGCCTGCACGGCCTTGTTTTGCGTGTTCATGAATGTCCGACCCTTGCCGAATGGCAACTGCCATACAGCAGAGACATTGATGAGGTGCCGAATGTCAAAGTCAGAATTGGAATAGCTGTCGCGTTGACGAAGGGGATTGACTATGAACGCCCCGTTCCCGGTATTGTTACCGAACCCACCTTCTGATTGTAATCCTGATGCATCATCCAGCGAGTGAGAGTATGTATAGTTGAAGTCGAAGGTCAAACTGCTGAGGCGCTGCCTGACAGAAAATGTGAATGCATTGTAATTGGAATTTCCTATAGTGCTCCAACTGGAAAGCGTCCCATACTGCTGCTGCATGAAGCGAGTTGGTAGCCCGGCATCGAACAGGGCGTTATCGACCTGGGCTTCCGCGTCTGTCCAGTCATTGGCAGTAAAGAATGCAAAGGTGTTATCAGACTGGCCTTGGCCACGGCTCTGCATCCCATAGAACACCTGCGTGGGCGTCCAGTTGGATGGGAACCCTGCTTCGATGTTTGGGTCAGTATTGAACAGCTCAACTAAGTTTGCTGGGAAAAGGTTATCAAAGAATGGAATGGACGCGATCTGACTGGTGTCCACATTTTTCTGACGTTGCTTTTCAAGAATTGTTCCTGCCTCGTACCAGGTCATCCCGCTTTTCGGGTCACGGATATTGTTGAAGGCTGCGATGTCCTGGCGCGCCAGGAGACCACGAGCGCTGCGCCCGATATACGAGGCCGCTACGGTAATACCACCGCGGAATTGGCGTTCGAGGGTCACATTCCAGACGTACTCCACGGGTGAATGCAGATTCGAATCTACTCCCTGTTCAATGCGCTCTCCTTCGTCCAGAGGCTGCGACTGTGGGAAAGTGAGATTTTCGGGGACTACGACGTTTGGTAGTGTCCGGATGTCTTGATTGAATCCGGTGAAAAGTGGTGCAAGATTGGTGCCGTTCGATTCGTAAGTATTTGCGGGAGTCGTGTAGTTTGAAGTGAATCCGAGGGTGTTGTTGAGATCCCAGTCGACCGCCAAGGCTTGTCCATAGTAATCGTTGGTTAGCGCAAATCCACCACGTATCACAGATTGGCCCGCATTGCCAAACAATGAGTGCAGCAGGCCGCTGGAGAAGTTGGGCGACCAGGCAACGGCGATTCGCGGCTGGAAGTTGTTCTTGTCCCAGTTGTACATTGGCTTTCCGCCATTGGCTGGACCCGAAAGGTTGATGACAATCGGGTCGGTGAAGTTTGTACCTTGATTGGCGGCGTCGATGCGTTGTTGAAAATACTTACCCAGACCTACCTCTGGCTGAACTTGATACCCTTGTGTTTCATAGACCGGCCTCTCCAGGCTGTAGCGGAGGCCCATGGTCAGCGTCAGCGTTGGCCGAATCTTCCAGGCGTCTTGAATGTACATATCGTAGGCTTGGGTGGCGAAGTCTCGGGTAGTAGGCACGCCTGGAGCCTGCAACTCTCCAGCCTTGTTAAAGGTGAAGTCCGCAGTGTATTGCGAGAACCGTCCTATGATCGCCGTGGCCGCGCTTTGCACCGCGTCAGTGGAGTCAAGCTTTTGCCCAGCATGCTGGTCACCAGGCAGGCCGTTTGCCGACAAGTAGGCCTGGAAATCGTTCGAGGTTACTGCGCCCGACCCGAAGTAAAAGGAAGGATTGGTGATCGCGTTATCAAATGCGTTGGCATAGCTGACGCGCGTATTGCTGATAATTCGGACATTGCCCCCAAACTGCACGGTGTGCCTTCCATGAATCCACGAGATATCGTCCGTAATGTTCTGGACGGGCGTAACACGGGAGAGGGTATGCAATTGACCGTTGGGCTGGAAAACGAATCGGAAACTGATGTCATTCCCATCGCTGTCTCCGGCCTGTGAGTATGCCTGGCGGGTATATCCATAACGGAAGCTATTCACCCAGTTCTGACCGATCGACCATGTGTGCCCTGCTGCCAGCCCCCAAGGATGGCTCCAGATTTGCGGCGCGGGCGTATCGGGAAACCATTGAGCCTCGATCTGATGGTCGTACATCATATTCAGTCGACCGAAAATGTTCTGCTTGCTGTTCAGCGTGTAGTCCAATTTAACGACGTTAGAATTTAGTTTGATGGGAGTGGGGGCGTTGAACCGGTATCCTCCCGTATTGATGTTGTCGCCCGTCGAGAAATCGTTGGATGGATACTTGGAAGCGGCATCTGCTAACGCAGACAGAGCGGTCTGGTTGATACCCGCGTCCGCATAAACCTGTTGATTTTGCTCAAGGTCCAATGAGGCTTGCGGTCTGGTATTGCAAGCAGCATCAGCACAATAGGTATAGTTGATAATGCCCTGGCCTAGACTGGGTAGCGGTACAATTCTGGAAACTCCCGTCGCGGTAGCGTCACGACGGCCTTCGTAACTATAGAAGAAAAACAGCTTGTCTTTCAGGATCGGGCCGCCTATTGCTCCCCCAAAAGTGTTGCGAACCAGCGGGGTACGTGGAACGCCGGCGGCGTTGCTAAAGCGGTCATTGGCCTCGAAGGGGGTACCACGGTAGAACTCAAAGGCCGCGCCGTGAAACTGGTTGGTACCGGATTTGGTGACCAAGTTTACCTGGGCTCCGGATGACCGGCCTTGCTCAGCGCCGCCGTTTGCCGTCGTAACGCGAAATTCTTCAATCGCCTCTGAGTTCAGGCGGAGAACCGGACCATCGGTGATATTTGCTACCAGTCCGCCGATAACCAAGTTATTGGTGCTCATGGGGGTCTGGGCATTGCCGGTTTGCGCGTTGTTAACATCGACGCCATCCAGAGTGACGTTCGACTGATCGGCACGTGCACCAGTGACGTAACCTTCGCGAGTGGCGCCCGGCTGAAGGCTCAAGAGATCGACGACATTTCGGCCTTCCAAGGGTAGCTGTGTAATTTGGTTGGATTCAAAGTTGTTGCCGAGTGAGGCGTCCTGGGTGTTGATTAGGTTAGCCTGATCACCTATAGTCACTTCCACCGTCTGCGTGACCACGCCAACGCTCAATTCGACGTTGCTCTCGGTCGGTTTGCCGATTAGTGCTTTCACGTTTTCCACTCTCTTCCTGCTGAAACCCTGGGCCTCCACCTCAAGCCGGTAATCGCCTGGCGTTATCAAGTCAAACACGAATTCACCGTTCGCCGAGGATTGCATGGTGCGGGTGGCATTAATCGCGACGTTGGTAAGTGTGACCGTCGCATGAGGCACTGGCTTTCCTTGTGCGTCCGTAATGGTTCCACGAACGCTAGAAGTGCCTGTCTGCCCGTTGGCAACTGACGCACAAAGTATCAACAAGCAACAAAGCAAGGAATAAACTCCGAGCCGGATAGAAGTCCGTAGCATGCACAGCTCCTTTTTGCACCTCAAAATTTGCTTCTTTAAATTGGACTAAGTGGGTCAAGTGCCAGGAAAGGCTGGAATTGCAAACTAATTGAGAAACCCCGGATACGCGCCGAATATTCAAGCTCGCATCACCACGCCTGACCGCTTCAGCCAACACCACCGATTAGGTACGCTTTTAAGACAGTTTGGTCACCATGTCAAGAAAGTTGTGCTGATGGCACGAAATGAATTTCTTAATCGTAGGAAAAATCCAAGCTCGCTTGGAGATTTGTTTACCGAAAGGCACACCAGAACGATCAATGGACGAAGAATCAAAGATTCCAAGGGCAGGCCATAAGCCGGAGACCACTCGCGGGGCAGGCTATGCCAAGTAAAACACAAAAACCAACACAGGGTTGAAAACCAAATAATATTGATTGGCATGCCATGACAAGGCGTTTCTCAGGTCGCAAGGTGGTTTCTCTCTATCTTTGGTTATCGGCGTCCTGAATAGTTGGAAAATCATCAGAACTATAGGCGGAAGGGCGGTTGCAG
>CAVVJG010000017.1:0-17982 GCA_963748365.1 Candidatus Acidiferrales bacterium | reverse complement strand
TTGCCACCGCCCTAGCGCCAAGCACATCTAACTCGGATGATTTTGCAATTATCCAAAACGCCGATAGCCACAATTGAGAGAAAACCTTTTCAAAATTGAGAATCGTCTTGACATTGGATAGCAATCAATACTATTTAACTTCCAACGCTGTGGTGGTTTTTGACGTTTTCGGGGTCTCGCCCTCCCTGCGAGTGGTCTCTAGGTGAAGTGCCTGCCCTTCAAATGGTTCATTCATGGCTTCTGAGAAGCAGTAGGTGTGTCTTTGGATCATGCCAACCTCCGGCGAAATGGGGGAGAAAAAATGATTCGAGTGCGTACTGCACTGCCGGAGAGACAGCGTGGGGGCAAGCAGGCTCGGCTACCATCCGTGGAACCGTCACCGATCCACAAGGCAATTCAGTACCTAACGCCAAAGTCACTCTTCGCAATATCGCCACGAACTGGTCACGAACCCTAGATGTCTCCAACTCGGGTGTTTACAATTTCGAACTCATTCCCGTCGGCGACTATGAATTGAGTGTTGAGGCACAGGGTTTCCGCCGTGCAGACTTCCCCGGAATTCATGCGCTCGTCGGCAACACCGTTACGCAAGACGTTAAGCTGGAAATCGGAAGCATTTCAGAGACGGTGGAAGTCCAAGCCGTTTCTTCGGCCGTGCAATTAAATACCGAAGATGCCACCCTTGGAAATAACATCGAGAGTCATCAGATCCTCAGCCTGCCCCTGGAAGAAGAAATGTTCAGTCGTTGCTTACCCTGCAACCGGCGTCACCCGTGACGGCTATGTCACTGGTGCTCGCAGCGACCAATCCAATATTACCCTCGATGGTATCGACATTAACGAAGCAGAAACCAACTCCATTGGCAGTTCCGTTCTTCGACTGAATACTGAGGCGGTAGAAGAGTTTCGCGTAACAACGATGAACGCCAACGCCAACCAGGGGCGCTCCTCCGCTGCTCAGATCAATCTCGTAACCAAGAGCGGCACCAACACTTTCCACGGATCACTCTTTGAATTCAATCGCAACACTTCCTTCACGGCCAACGACTTCTTCAACAACAAGGATGGCGTTGAACGTCCCAAACTGATTCGTAATACCTTCGGAGGATCCATTGGCGGCCCTGTCATCAAAGACAGACTCTTTTCTTTTACAGCTACGAAGCCCGTCACGATGGCGCCGCAACAGGTGTAACGAGAACGGTGCCACTAGCGACTATGGGCCAAGGTCAATTAGTTGTGAATGCCCAGACTTGTGATGATCCATCGGACTCCTCAACCTGCGGCCCCTCTCAGTTAGTTACTCTAAACACGGCTCAACTAAACCAGATTTTCAATGTAGTTTTTCCCTCGGGATATAGACCCTGCGCAGCGGTTGGGCTCGGTACTTGCCCACTTTGAGCCGTTCGTGAAGCTGTTGGATATTCCTCGCGGCATCCTTTCATACTTTTGGTATGTGACGCCGTCGACTCCTGCGCTGGCTTTCTTTCTGAGTCCTCGGAAGGCCGCATACAACGCCTCAGGCGTGATCAGATGAGCGATCGCCAGATACGTGCACCTGTTCCCCCCTTCCCTCCAGTGGGTTCCGTGGCCGCTCCTTTCGGAAGCCCTGCGGTTCCCCACCTTCATCGGTACTACGGAGTCGTAAGACTGCTCCTCCATCCGTTGACAAGCGCCTACGGTCTCCCTTGGCGCCGGCCTTACCGCTCTTGCGAGCGAAAATAGTAAGCTCTCCTGGGTTCATGGAGAATCCGTTTGGAAGCATGCCCCGAGCTAGGGACTCCGGCGACCCCGGCGCGACCTCGCAATAGCGGTCGTCCGGATGCTGCCTTCCGCCTTGTTAACAGCGTCGGCATCACAACAAGCCGAGTTTTCGGAGCTGAATCTTCACGGCCTGCTTCCTTGCTGTGTACGCTTCGCACCCACCAGTCGCCCGGTGAATGGCAACACTCGCTATCGGCCTGCACGCTCGCTTTGGCCGTGCGGGACTTACACCCGCTGGACTCCATCAAGGGGTTTCACCGTCTCATCTTCGATTCCTCCTCTTCCACGCTTCTCCCAGCGCGATAACAATGTCGGCCCTGTCAAATACTTTTTTGAACAGACTTCTCCGTCCACTCCGAAGAGTGGTCTTCCTTGTTCTTTGTTGACCTCTGCATCGACGACCACGCGCTTCCTTCAGACCCCACCTCACGGTGACGCCCTTGCGCTTCGCTACCCTTCACCTCCATCAGGTTGGGACGGGACTTGCACCCGCCAGCTGCCGAACATGCACGGCGTACAGCAGAAAGGCCCGGAAACATTTCCCGGGCCGTTTTCTGTTGAACCGCGGCGGGGCGGCTTCAGCTAACCTTAACTTCACGCAGTAACCCCGTCGTTACGTCGTACACGAATCCACGCACCACTACTGTTTCCGGAATCCACGGGTGGCTCCGAAGCTTTTGCAATTGGTGGCGCACATTCTCTTCGATGTTTTGGAAGGCGTAGAAAAAAGCCGGCGAAACTGCCGCAGTCCCGGTGCGATTCTGGATTCGCGTGCGCAAATCTTGTTCGCTGGTGTGCATCAATCCGCAATCCGTATGATTGATCACCATGATTTCTTCCGTGCCGAGCAGATGGTGCGACACTACCAGAGATCGCAAGCTGTCTTCGGTCACGATGCCCCCGGCATTGCGGATAATATGCGCATCGCCCGTTTTCAACCCCATGGTGCGAATCGAAAGCCGCGTGTCCATGCACGTCAGAATGGCCAGCTTGCGTTCGGGACGTGGCGTAAGTTTGCGCAGTTCATGCGTGCGCGCGTAGATTTCGTTCGCAATCAGGACTTCGTCAATTACGCTCATGGCCGGGATAGTTTACCTTAATCCGGCGGCAACAAGCCTGGATTGGCAGGAATTCTAGGGCAACCTTGGGGAAAAATCAGTCAGCGCCATGAACGTGGATTCCACTTTCTCCGCCAACCTCCCGTTCACTTCGGACTTTTCTTTTACGTTTTTCCACTCGGGATCATCCTGAAACGCTTTCCAGCTCGCGGTTGCCGCCTCCCGGCTGGCATGCTGAAGCACATAGATAAGTGTAGTGCTCTTGCCCGGCTCGTCGACCGGCGTCCAATACGCCACATTCTTCATTCCATGCTTTTCAAATAGTTTCGTCGTATGGTCTCGAAATCGTGCCAGAAGCTCCGGCAGCTTTCCTGCACCGGCTGTATACACCCGTAATTCATAAACTGTACTGTCTGATGCCATCGAGCCACCTGTGCCTTGTTTCGCAGCAGCCCACAGGGTAGACGGCAGCAATGCGGCCGCCGGAATCGATTGGAGTAATGTTCGTCTTTTCATGCCCGGCATTCTAGCAGATAGTCCTCGTTTTTGGTCAAAACTTCGCGCTCAACCCTCTGCCTCGGTCTGTAGCATGCGCTTCACCAGTTTCAGGATTAACTCAAACGCGCCTGCGTCCATTCCCACAAATTCCACGCCAATTCCCCTCCCCGGGGTAAAAGAACGCACCGCGGCAGAAACGCGTATCTCGCCTTCAGGCACGGAAAAAAGCAGATCGAGCCTTGTGCCCACCGGTATATTTTCCTCACACAACAGCAGCGCTCCGGACACGCTGAAGTCCATTACGCGTAGCGTGCTGCGATGATCTTTGAATTTACAGGATGCCCACAGCCCGGTAGTGGTGGCGATTCGCTGGTTCTTTCTTCTTTCGAAATGCGAGCGAGGTCTCATACTTTGGCGCAACAAGCTCTGGGAAACTGTTGGTCCGATTACAGACTGCCGGTCGGCGCCTAGTATAGCCTCATTTACCGAGTCGGTCGAAACACCCTTCGCCAGGAGCATCAAGCGTCCGATTGCTGAACTTCCTCGTTACGGCGTGGCCAGCGTGTTCGGAACGGAGCGCGGAACATTCGTGGTCAATTTCTTGATTACAAATTCCTGCAATAGATTCACGGCGGCGTTTGCGCCAATGCTAATCAGCGCATTCTCAAATGTTAGCGCTGCTCCGTTGCGATCACTCGCGGGATAGTAAAGATTGGAAATACCGCCTGCGGCCAGGCTTCCCAGAATCGACGAGTAATTCGCCTGCCAGTGGCCATTGTCTCCCTTGCAAATCACGGCGTTGGCCAGTGCATACAGAACGCGTGATTTCTTGGTGCCGGTTCCCTTGTAGAAATATCTCGGATCTTGCTTCAAGAGCGATGGCAAAACAGCTCCCCCAATAAACGTGCCGATGGCAAAATCCGCATAAAGAGCACCGTAGCGCTTAGCGTAGCCCTCTGCTCCTTGTCCGTACCCTGGAAAACGATCTTGCGCTTGCTCAATTCCCGCAACCACCCCGGTCAGTCCAAAGCTGACTGGATCTATCGTCGTCTTCCATGCCAATTGGAATTTCTGCTTCGGGCTGAGTGGAGCGGCGTCGGGGATGTAGGTAACATAGAAATTCGGGATGACGCCGAGCACTCTCTGCTTCTCTTGATCCTTCAACTGCTCCTGCGCTATTTCGATCGGTGAGAGTTCTACCCGCACTTCGGTCAAGTTGGTGGCCACCGCCAGAACAATTTGCGGCGCGCGATAGTTCTCACCAGCCCCTAGATTTCCCGAAGCTGTTTGTACCGCAAAACCTTCTGAACTGATTGTCAGTTGGAATGGCCCTGGCGCGACGTTGCTGAACGAGAATTGCCCATCTTCGCTGGACTGCACTTCTTGAATCACGATTGGCGTTTCTCGACTTAGCTTTACTCGAGCTCCCGCAACGGCTGTTCCCGTTCGATCGACAATAATGCCGCTGATACTGCCCGCCTGCTGCTGATCTGGCGACTGCCCACCTGGCGACGTTCCGGTTGCCGCCACCGCAGAGGAGTCGTCCCTCGGTTCCGTTGTGGAAGCAGGTTGTTGGGCCTGCGCCACATCAGCAAATCCCCAAAGTAGGATGGCCAAGCCCAATGAGGTAATACGCCATGGAGAAACGACCGAATTGCGCGCAATTCGGTCTACAGTTTTCTGGCAGGGGACATTTACTTTAGAAGTCACGCTTACTAGTTTAAAGCCTTCCTTCTTGCTTCCAAAGTCTTGGCTGTGGCTAGTTGTTTCCGCTGAACCAACCCGCTTCGTAAGCCCTACGCGGCTTTGATGCCGACTTCCATCGCTTGGGTTTCATTGCCCAAAAGCCTGACTCGATACTTCCGTTGGCTGGAGTTTCCTGCGCCAATTCACTTGCTCGATCGCTCCAACAAGAAATAACCATGACGCCGCGCCCGTAAACGCAACCACGGCTACGATTACAAACGCCCAATAGAAATGCCCTGTCCGTTGCAATACAAATCCCGTAAGGGCCGGCGCCACAATTCCTGCAAAATTGCCTAGGCAGTTCTGGAAGCCCGTCCAGCGTCCCGCCGCTCGAGGTCCTGCCAGCGTCTGCGTAATTGCCCAGACATTCGAAGAGCTGACCCCCAGGAAAATGACGCTGAGTATGACCGCGACAATGCAGTAGGCGGAACTGTTGGCCTCGGCAAGCCCGACGAACATTCCCGCAAGTGCCAACCCGCCCGCCGCAAAAGTCTTTCGTACACGAGTCGGAGTCGCTCCGGAAAAGATCCAGCGATCCGACAGCCAGCCCGAAAGGGCGGTGAAACCCGCGCCGAGCAGGTAGGCAATCCCACCAATCCTCGCCATCTGCTCCATCGAAAACTGGCGTTCCCGAACCAGATAAAACGGCAGCCAGGTAATCAAGAAGTAGCTCAAATAGTTCAGGCAGAATAGCCCTACGCAGGTTCCCCAGGCCGACCGCAGGCCTAGAAATTCCAAAAGGTTTGGTGCGCCACTGGTTTCCTTCCGAACTGCGCCGTGATTCTTCGGCATCCAGATGAACCACGGCACAATCCAGAGCATGCTCGCCAGTCCCAACACTATGAAAAATGGGCGCCAGCCGAATCGAGCCATCAGCAAACCGCCGAACAACATTCCAAATCCAGGTCCCAGCATCAACCCCGAAGCAATCACAGAGTTGGCCAGCCCTCTGTGTTGTTCCTCAAAATTCAATGCGATGATTTTCGAGTACGAAGGATACGCGACGGATTCGCCCCACCCCAGCAACAATCGCAATACGAACAGGATTGAAAAAGCATGCGCTATTCCCGTCGCCGCTGTGGCCGCGGACCACAGAATGAAACCGCCCGCAAACACCCAGTTGACGTTCAATCGGTCCACAAGCCAGCCGGAAAGCAGTTGCATGGAGGCGTACGTCCAGAAAAATGCCGAAAGCAAAAACCCCAATTGCGTCGACGAAATTCGCAACTCGTCTTTCAACATGGGTGCGGCGATAGACAGATTTCCGCGATCCACATAATTGATAAAGACGGAAATGGCCAACAAGACTAGAACTACGATCAGATTACCTGGAATGCCCTCGCGTTGCACCGACCTGGAAGTTGTCATATCGATTGCGCATCATCTTCTCCAGTCATTCCGCTATTTGCAATCTCTACTTCCGCTCAGGTGCACGTAACCGGCCTCAATTTTGGCGTTTCCGTTATTTTCTCTGCGGTTTTCTTATTCATTTCCGCATTTTTCCAATCTCCTATATACTCCGCCCACTGCACGCCCGGCGCGACGGAGACACCTGAATGGCCGTAATTCTTGCGCACACCGTTGCGCCTGATTCACCTCATTTCGCAGATCACACGCGCCACCTGATTGCCCTGCGCCTGCTTCCCTTCCTCTTCGCTGTGTACATCACCAACTATCTCGATCGCACCAGTGTCGCTTATGCCGCGATTGGAATGTCCCGGGAACTCGGATTCACCGACCGCGTGTTCGGATTGGCCGCAGGAGTATTCTTCATCGGCTACGTCGCTTTGCAGATGCCGGGAGCCATTCTCGTTGAACGCTGGAGCGCTCGACGCGTGATTTCTGCCACCATGATCGCCTGGGGTTCGCTCACCGCGCTAACGGCTTTGGTGCACACCCCGTTGCAGCTTTATTTGGCGCGCTTTGTTCTGGGCGCGGCGGAAGCGGGTTTCTTCCCCGGCGTCGTGGTCTATCTCAGCCATTGGTTTCTTCGCAAAGATCGCGCCAAGGCCACCAGCAACTTCATGGCTGCCATACCGATTTCGTTTGTCCTGGGGTCGCCCATCGCCGGTTGGATTCTCAGTCGCCAATGGTTAGGGATTCATGGCTGGCGCTGGCTTTTCCTTCTCGAAGGGTTACCAGCCATTATTCTGGGCGTTGTTGCGCTTTTCTATTTGTCAGACTATCCCGCCGAGGCGCAATGGCTTTCTGCCGATCAGCGCCAATGGACGGAAACTTCGTTGAGCGCGGAAAAAGTGGCTGTGGAACAGAAAATATCGATCTGGCAGGCGCTTAGAGCGAAGACCATACTTCTCATGGCCGCGGTCGCTTTTCTGTATTATTTCGTTTTCTACACGTTCATATTTTGGTTTCCTACTATGTTGAAACGCCTGACGAGCTACTCCGACATGAATGTTGGCTTACTTGGCGCCCTCCCGTATTTCGCACTCTTCCTCGTGATGCAGATCAATGGATGGCACTCCGATCGAACTCGCGAAAGACATTGGCATTCAGTATTTCCCGGACTCATTGCCGCAGTTGGGCTAGTAGGCTTGCTCCTTCAACCGCACTCTGTTCCCCTCGCATTGTTTTTTTTCGTTCTGATTGGGATCGGCAATTCCTATCTGCCAGTGTTCTGGGCAATCCCCACGGAAATCCTCACCAAGTCTTCCGCCGCAGCCGCCGTCGGGATGATCAACGCCATCGGCAGTATTGCCGGCTTTGCCGGCCCATTTCTATTCGGATATCTCAATACGCGAACCGGATCATTCTCCGCCGGACTAGTCGTGATGATCTTTTCGCTCCTCTTCGGATCATTTCTCATGCTTCGCGTTCCAAGGATCGCGCAAGCCCCTTCGGTCTGATTTTCTGCTCATCTGCAACAGTTCTTCTTTGCCTCCAGTCCAGGCCCGGCGTAGGATGTGGCAAACCTGTATTCGACTATCCGCGTACAACAAAGGAGCCCCGCCATGCACATGCATAATTTCAATTTGCTCGTTATTCTTGTCGCCGCGATTTCCTATCGTCGTCGGCTTTATCTGGTATTCACCGATCCTCTTCGCCAAGCCCTGGATGCGCGAGATGGGTTACGATCCGAATGACAAAGCTAAAGTTCAGGAAATGCAGAAGACTGCCGGCCCTGCCTATCTTGCTTCCTTCATCGCCAGCCTGGTCTCCGCCTTCATCCTCGCCCTGTTTTTCCACGAGATGCATGTGTCAACCGTCGAAATTGGTTTGTTGATTGCCTTCCATGTCTGGCTCGGATTCGTTGCGACCGTTCAGCTGACCGGCGTCCTCTTCATGAAGCAAAGCATGAAGTTGTTCGCCATAAACACGGGGTATCAGTTGGCTTGTTATCTGGTGATGGGCACCATTTTGAGCGCCTGGCGGTAGCTTCCCTTTTAGTTCTTGCGGAACACCATATACCAGGTGTCGCCAAATCCCCGCAAGAAATCGAATCGCTGTTCTATCTTTTCGTACAGCCTGTACACTCGTCTCAAAAAGGACTTCGCGGATTTGCCTCGGTATGCGGAGTTGTTGGACTCTAGTACAAAACGCTCCAGAGAGAACCCTCGTTCGGACATCATGCGGTTCATTTCCTCCGGTGTGTAAATTCGAATGTGGCCAAAAATATCCTTGGCCCGACCCTGTGGTCTGGTAGTTCAAGAATGCTCCTGCCTTTTAGCAGCCGGATACGGTTTTCCAGCGACGCCTGATTTGGCGACGAAGCAATCAGTAATCCACCCGGCATTAGCACCCGGTTAATTTCTTCCATTACAAAACTGATTCGCTCCGTCGGCAGGTGTTCCAGAGTTTCCGAAAGGGTGATTACTGAATAATGGTCGATTAAAATACTTACGGTCAGGATGCTCGACAGCCGTCCAATGAACGTTTGGATTAAACAATGCCATGGGAAACAGAAGGAATCCGTATCCACATCCGAATTCCAGACCTTCTCCCTTAATCCGGTCCCCTGCTGCTGCGTGCACCATCGATACCAGCAACGATACACGCCGGAGATCCGGTCGAAGTTTTCCGGCCGTGGCCATCGCAAACTCCTCCGGCGACATACCCGGCCGAGAGAAATCGCCAAATTTCCTCAGGCACTCTCGAAGGATGGGTTCGACAACCTTCTCAATTTCCGGGCGGATCATATTTAGACCTGGAACCACTGGGCACAGAATCTGCTGCCAGGTGAATGACCATCTATATACCAATTGATATAGTATGTAAATAACAAAAAATAATTAAGAAGAGAAGACGATATCAGTCCGGCCTATTTGCTCATCTTTGTGCAGGCATCGATCCAAGCATCACCGGGGCTGCCCTTCGAAGTGGTTTTGCCCCGGGGACCGGAAAGCACATTTTCCAGAAGTTACTCACTTCGGAAGTA
Organism: Candidatus Acidiferrales bacterium; assembly: GCA_963748365.1. GTDB lineage: Bacteria > Acidobacteriota > Terriglobia > Acidiferrales > UBA7541 > Acidiferrum. The sequence goes on along the minus strand of CAVVJG010000017.1, from coordinate 8,526 downwards.
AACTCAAATGCTACATTCCTGCTTCCGTCACGCATCACTCTTGCAGCCACCACCTTGCACTCTGCTTTCTCTCCGCTGTTCACATTGATCACTGTCAGTCTCTGCCCGACCGCCACGTCTGGCTCTAGCACCATCATTCCCCCGTGTCCGCTGACGGAGAGAGTGCGCGACTCCACCCTGAATTTTCCGCTGTTCTCTGTTTCTCCGTGCACAATCAGATCCATGCATAGCGCGACACGTGCGGTACGTCGTCTTTCAATCCGTCGGAAGTGCAGTGTTCCCATGGCGATGGGTGCCTCTGTAGCTGAAGGATTTGGCCCGACCTAACAACCTCTGTGATATCAGTTAGATAACGACTCGGAACGCCAGTAGATTGGCATCAGGTAGATCAACGAAATGATCGACGTCACCAATACCAGGTAATTCCACATCCCGCTAATCTTAGGGGTCGCCCTGCGTCGCTGAAATAGAGGAACAGTACCGAATTGGTACGGATTCCAATAGTACCTTTGGGCCAGCACTTTTCTTGCCGGACCCTCCTCAGGCACATGGTCCGCTGGGGCGGCACAGTGCCAGCCACGCCGCCAGTGTCGCGAACTTCTCATCCTGCGACCATGGTGCGCCCAACGGCCGGCCAAGGGCCGTCACGCGTTGCAACAGTTCAGGGGGTTTTGTGGAAAATGCTTCCGAGCATTCTTTTAGTAGTTCGCGCTCCTTGGTACAGGCGAGTCGCAATCCACAGCGCGTGCTGGCATCCCGCAACACCCCGCGGAACAACTCCCCATCCGCCGTGTGAATCAACGCGTGTGATTGCAGTATCTTCTCCAGCTCAGGGAGCAACTTCCCCGACGCCAGCAGCAAAGCACTACAATCCACGTGGTGCCCCTTCGCTTCCAACTCTTCCTTCAATGCATGCAGGCCGCGATAGGCCAACTGCTCTGCTTCTTTCCTCACTTCCATGATAAATCTGGCCGAATCTTCCCCCCGCATCCTTTCGGCGGTGTGATACGGCTGCCGGAATTTGTAGCTGAATATCTTCACCAGCTGCAGCCGCTGGCGGCTCAATATAACTGGCATTCCATTTTCGAGTGAAGCTGCCACCATTGCAGCCCAACCGGAATGCACACGAAATCCAACCGCAGCTTTCTTCATGGAGACCTCCGCGGTAGAGGAAACGGGGTCTTAAGAATGTCGTTGAAGGCGAACATGGTCAAGGATTAACCGCAGAAGTCTCTGTCAAAACGAGAGCCTCGCCAGCATCATTTCTCCGGCAAGCTGGTCACTAGCTGAGACCCCTTATTTAGTGCCGGAAGCTGACCAACAATTATTTCGTCTAGGGCTTGCGGCTGAATCGGTTTCGACAGGTAAGCGTCCATGCCGGCGGCAAGACACCGCTCTTCATCACCTTTCAAGGCGTGCGCAGTTAAGGCAATGACCACTTGGTGTTTTCGCGAGCCAGCCTCCCTCTCTCTGAGAATCGTAGTTGCCGTCAGTCCATCCATCTCTGGGCATCTGCACATCCATAAAAACAAGGTCATATTCATCTTTGGCAAGTGCGTCCAGCGCTTCCTGCCCGTTGGCCACCACGAAAACTTTATGTCCTCTCTTCTCGAGCATTCGTGCCACCAGTCGTTGATTCACTACGTAGTCTTCCGTCACCAGTATCGCCAAGGCAATTCCTAGCTGGCGGGCATCCCGCACAGAAAAGCGGGTGATCAGTGCAACCGTGCCATCCTTCGGCCGGCTTCCTAGTACCATGGCGATGGCCCCCCGAAGTTCCGATTGGCGGATGGGCTTCAAGAGGTATGCCGACACTCCTAATTCCTTGCATCGCCCGGCATCGCGCCAACTTCGAACGCTCGCGCGAATCCCAGAACTTCAGCCTTTCCCAACTGCTTCTCGAACGTCAGATTCAGTGGCATGGAGTAAAGCCGAATCAACCCGACTGGGGCGACGATTCTCACAGCCTCGCCTTCACCCGCATGGGATTTCTTGATCCAGAGCAACATTTCATTCTGATCAATGCGTACTGGGAGCCGGTCGAATTCGAGCTGCCTGATTCCCTCCCGGGTACCGCCGGCTGGCATCGCTTCCTCGATACTTCCTTCGACAGTCCTTTTGACGTGGACGAGCCAAAGCGCGCGCCACTCCACACATCTCCTTGTTGCACCGTTCGCCCGTGTTCTGTAGTAGTGCTCGTTTGTCGCAAACCCACTCATGCCCTTCGTTCGCACAGGCCATAACCCTCAATCGCCTCAGTCGCAACATATTTGAACAACTCAATGCACGTCGATGGGTATATTCATGCGGCGGAGAAGTTCATTGAAGCGTGGATCGGAGCGAAGGCTAGCCAGCTCGAAGCTTTTTGTGCGCGTGCTGGCCACCGACGTTGCTACAGCGGGTAGCGCAAACGTACGTGCCTGCACCGCAGGAGCTTGCAGCATATCAACTACGTTTACTATCAATTAAAGCTTTCACGGTTAGACTGAGTGAGTATGGTGGTAGGCGACTGCTGTGTAAGCCCATTTACCTCACAAATCAAATACAAAATATTGGCGCAATTAGGATAGATTTCTTCTTGCGCATGAGAACCTCCAGACAGCTTGCTCTGCTCTTCCTTGCTGCGTCCTGTTGCCGTCAACTTCCCGCGCAAACCAAATCGCCGACAACTTCAACCGCCGGGGCGGCTTCGGCGAATCCATGGGATTTCAACTTGAGCGTCAGCGGCTACATTGTCCCGCAGGACCAATCGTACGTTTTACCAACTCTCACCGCCGATCACGACACCCTGCACTTCGAAGCTCGCTATAACTATGAGGAGATTCGCACCGGTTCATTGTGGGCTGGCTACAACTTTTCTTTCGGTAAAAAAGTTGAATTTGACGTCACGCCTATGATCGGCGGAGTTTTCGGCGCAGCGAATGGCATCGCACCCGGTTTGGAATTCACGCTCACCTACAAGAAGCTCCAGCTCTATAGTGCCAACGAATATCTTTTCGATACCGCAACGAAATCTGGCAATTTCTTTCTGACTTGGACGCAACTTACCTACTCTCCACTTTCCTGGTTTGCATTTGGCTATGCCATAGAGCGTACACGGGCGTACACCACTTCACTCGACATTCAGCGCGGCCCGTTCGTCCAGTTCACCCACAAAAAGTTTACCTTCAACGCGCAGGCCTTCAACATCGGCGAAACCGATCCGATCGTGTCGCTCACCGTTGGCTATACCTTCTAGCGCCGTTATGCGCCGGCCACCAAATATGTGCCGCATTTGCCTTTCGCGGAATCGAATGTCGGGAGCAGATTGGATTCCCTAGAATCGCGCTGTCCAGTTGCCGGAGGCCATCGTGAGCCATCTTCCAAATCCCAAATCTTCTCAAACCCCCATTCCCCCTGTTCCACCTCCGGAGGGTTTCAGAATGCCCGTCGCGGACTTGATCGGCTTCAAAATTGAAGAATTCGCTGTCGGCCGCGCCATCACCACGCTGCAAACCGGCCCGCAGCACTCTAACCCGATGGGCACGCTGCATGGTGGAATCCTGTGCGACATCGCCGACGCCGCCATGGGCATTACCGTTGGTAGCACCCTCGAACCCGGCCAATCCTTCACCACCATCGAACTGAAGATCAATTTCTTTCGTCCCGTCTGGTCCACAAAGCCCACTGCGGAAGCCAGTGTCTTGCAGCGCGGCAAAACCACTGCTTACGTCGAATGCACCGTCAAGGACCAAGGGGACAAACTCGTCGCCAAAGCCTCCAGCACCTGCATGATCCTTCATGGCGACCGAGCGCAAGGCCGCTGATCAATGCATGAATTCGGCCAGTACAGTAAACATCAGTATCATCCTGAGCCCGCACACTCCGCTGGCGAAGGATCTCACCTCATCCGTCCCCAATAACTCTCCTCACGCATCCAATTTTGACCCCGTCTATCACGCGTGTTACCATGACGTTCTGCCTGAGTTAACAATGGAATCGGCTACGTCTCCTGCAAACCTGGCCCCTCGCAAAACTCCCCTCAACGGGGTGCACCGTCGTTTGGGCGCAAAAATGGTTAATTTCGGCGGCTGGGATATGCCCGTGGAATATCCCGCTACCGGCGGCCTCGTCGCCGAGCACAAAGCCGTCCGCAATTCCGCCGGCCTTTTCGACGTCAGCCATATGGGCGACATCCGCATTCACGGCGCCAGGCAGTCCGGCGGAGCACTCGCTGCCGTTCAACACATCACCATGAACGACGCCGCTCGCCTCACCATCGGCCAGGCACAATATTCCGCGATGCTCTATCCCAATGGCACTTTTGTTGACGACGTCATTGTTCATCGCCTGGGCGAAGACGACTATCTATTGGTCATCAACGCGGGCACTCGCGAAAAAGATATCAACTGGGTTCGCGACAACACCAAATCTTTCGACTGCCGGGTCGATGAACTCAGCGACGCGTACACACAACTCGCCATCCAGGGCCCCAAGGCTGTCGATGTTCTCCGCAATCTTACGGACGTCAATCTCGACGCCATCAAGAATTATTGGTTTACCCATGGCACCGTCTGCGGACTGCCAAACACTCTCATCGCTCGTACCGGCTACACCGGCGAAGACGGTTTCGAGATTTACATTCCCTCCGATGTGCCCACCAGCGAACGCGTGTGGAAGGAAGTCGTCGATGCCGGCAATGAATTTGGCCTGATTCCCTGCGGCCTTGGCGCGCGCAACACCCTGCGCCTTGAATCGAAGATGGCGCTCTACGAACACGAAATCAGCGACACAATTAATGTCTGGGAAGCCGGCCTCGATCGTTACTGCCGTCTGGAAAAAGGCGATTTCATGGGACGCGCCGCTCTGGAAAAGGCACGTACTGCCGGACTCACGCGCACGCTCGTGGGCCTGGAAATGGTCGAACGAGGCATCGCTCGCGATGGGTATCGCTGCGTCAACGAAGCGGGCGAACCCATCGGTGTAATAACCAGCGGCTCGCCTTCGCCCACTTTGTGCAAAAGTATTGCTCTCGCGTATGTTCCCCCGGCCTACGCTGCTCTCGGCACGCCGGTTAACGTGGAAGTTCGTTCACAGAAATGCAAAGCGCAGGTCGTCGCAACACCCTTTTATAAACGGCCTAAAAAGGCAATCGCTTACTGACGCACGACAGTCGACGAATCAACTAAAGGAGTGGCGGAAATGGCGTACCCAACTCAATATCGCTATACAAAAGAGCATGAATGGATTGACGTGAAAGACGGCATTGCGACCATCGGCATCACCGATTACGCCCAGCATGAACTCGGCGACGTGGTCTTTGTCGAACTTCCCGCCGTCGGCGCGACTCTCACCACCGGCAAAACGTTTGGCTCCATCGAATCCGTGAAGGCCGTCAGCGAAATTTTCGCGCCAGCCACCGGTCAGGTCACGGAAACCAACTCCGAACTCCATAACAAGCCCGAAACCGTGAACACCGATCCTCATGGCGCCGCATGGCTAGTCAAAATCAAACTTAGCAATCCGTCGGAAATTGATTCCCTCATGGACGCCGCCGCCTATCAAGCTTTCGTCGAGGAGAAGCAGAAGGAAACCTCCGCCTGATGCGCTATTTGCCGAAGAGCCCCACCGAGCGCCAGGAAATGCTGGCTGATATCGGCGTAAAGACTGTAGAAGAACTTTTCGCTTCCGTTCCCGAAGCCTATCGCCTAAAAGAGCCGCTCAATCTTCCGGGCCCACTGTCGGAATCGGAAGTCATAGAATATTTTCAGGCACGCTCCAAGGAAAATTCCGTTGGCTACACCGGTTTTCTTGGCGCAGGCATCTACAACCACCTCCGCTCCGTCGTTACCGATGCCATTCTCCAGCGCGGCGAATTCCTAACCTCCTACACTCCCTATCAGGCGGAAATGGCGCAGGGTACGCTGCAGGCTATCTTTGAGTTTCAGACCATGATCTGCCAGCTCACCGGGCAAGAAGTCGCGAATGCTTCCATGTACGACGGTTCGACAGCCACCACGGAAGCAGTTCTCATGGCCGAACGACTCACCAGCCGCCAGCGCGTGCTTGTGGCCCACTCCGTCCATCCGGAATATCGCGATGTGTTGCGCACCTATGCCAAGCACTCCGGCCTCAAGGTCGAGGAAATTTCCTACACGGCGGCCGGAACGCTCGATCTCAAAGCACTGCAAGCTGCGCTCCGCGAAGACGTTTGCGCCGTCGTCGTGCAATCTCCAAACTTTTTTGGCGCCATCGAATCGCTGAAGCCCCTTGCCGACGCAGCGCATTCTTCTGGCGCGCTGCTCGTAGTCGCCGTTGCCGAAGCAATGTCGCTTGGTGCCATCAATCCTCCGCGCGAAGCCGACATCGTGGCGATGGAAGGTCAGAGTTTTGGTCTTGCTCCCAGCTACGGTGGACCTTTCGTTGGCGTTCTCGCGTCGCGCGACAAATATGTTCGTCAGATGCCCGGCCGCCTCGTAGGTCAAACCACCGATCAGGATGGACGCCGTGGCTTTGTCTTGACCCTTGCCACGCGCGAGCAGCATATTCGCCGCGAGAAGGCCACTTCTAACATTTGCACCAATCAAGCCCTTTGCGCCCTTGCCGCCACCGTGCACATGTGCTTGCTCGGAAAAGAAGGGCTCCGCGAGATGGCTGAACAGAATCTTTCCAAAGCCCACTACAGCCTCGCCGAACTGGAGAAAATTCCCGGCGTGAAGCGCACTTTTCCTACACCTTTTTTCAACGAATTTTCTGTGGAGCTTCCGCGCTCCGTGAAAATGGTGAACGCCGCGCTATTGAAGGATAAGATTATCGGTCCTTTCGTGCTCGGGTCCGTCTATCCCGAGCTCTCGAAACACGCCTTGGTTTGCGTCACCGAAACCACGACCCGTGTTGAAATTGATCGCTTTGTCGCTGCCTTAAAACGCGCCCTGGAACAACCGCTCTAGCTCAGGAGGAATTGGTCGGGATCGCAGCACTTCCCCGCCCACGGATTCATGATGAACGCCAACATCAATAAGGTTTCTCGCCACATCAGCCAGAACGAATGGCTCATTTTCGAGCATTCTTCCGCCGGTAAGCGCGCATTCGACCTGCCGCGCCTCGATGTACCCGCCGTCGATCCGCAAAAAGCACTCGGAGAACATCACCGCGCGGCCGGCACCGAAGGTTTCCCCGAAGTCAGCGAAATTGAAGTCCTTCGTCACTTCACGCGCCTCTCTACCTGGAATTACGCCATCGATCTCGGCATGTATCCACTCGGCTCCTGTACCATGAAGTACAATCCGCGCGTCAATGAATTCGTCGCTCGCCTGTCAGGCATCGCCACGGAGCATCCTTACCAACCACAGGAACTCTCGCAGGGCTGCCTGAAAATACTTCAGCTTCTCGAAAAATGCCTGCTTGAGATTACCGGCATGGACGTCATCACGCTGCAGCCCGCTGCAGGAGCGCAAGGCGAACTAACCGGACTGTTGCTGATCCGTTCCTACCTCGAGCAGAAAGGTAATCCCCGCAAGATCGTTCTCATTCCCGATTCCGCGCACGGAACCAATCCGGCTACCGCGATCATCGCTGGATATGAAGTGCAGAACATTAAGTCCAATGCAGAAGGCCAGATCGATATCGAACATCTTCGCGAGCAGGTCACACCTGACGTCGCCGCGTTAATGCTCACGAATCCTTCCACGCTCGGCATCTTCGAACAGCAGATTCCCGAAATCGCCGAAATCCTCCATGCCAAAGGCGCGCTACTTTACATGGACGGCGCCAACATGAACGCGTTGGCCGGCGTGACCCGCCCAGGCGATCTCGGCGTTGACGTCATGCACCTCAATCTTCACAAGACTTTTTCCACCCCTCACGGCGGAGGCGGCCCTGGTGCCGGGCCTGTGGCCATGAAGAAAATTCTGGAGCCATTTCTCCCCGTGCCGGTGCTCGTCGAAAAAGACGGCGGCAGGCTCGCCCTCGATTCTAATCGGAAAAATTCCATCGGCCGCGTGAAGGCCTTCAATGGTAATTTTGGAGTTCTCGTTCGTGCTCTCGCGTACATCCTCGCCTACGGTCCTGGCGTTCGTCAGGCCACGCAAGACGCTGTGCTTAATGCGAATTACATCCGCAAGCACCTCGAGGGCGTTTTCGATCTGCCTTACACGCGTCCATCCATGCACGAAGTCGTCTTTAGCGATTCCATTCAGAAGAAAAATGGGGTCAATACCATGGACATCGCCAAGCGCCTGATTGACTACGGCTTTCATCCCTACACCACCGCATTTCCCTTGATCGTTCCCGGCGCCATGATGATTGAACCCACCGAATCCGAATCCAAGGACGAGTGCGACATTTTCATCGACGCCATGAAATCCATCGCCAAGGAAGCTGCCACAAATCCCGAACTCGTCAAGACCGCCCCGCACAACACTCGCGTCCGCCGCCTAGACGAAGTCGCCGCCGCGCGCAAACCCATCCTCCGCTGGAAGCCGGTTCCCAAGCACAGCGAAGCTGCGGACTAATTTTTCATTCTCTTAAATCAGGCACCAGGCTCTA
>CAVVJG010000016.1:0-283287 GCA_963748365.1 Candidatus Acidiferrales bacterium | reverse complement strand
TAGCCAGAAACGGCGTTCGAGGAGATCCGTGGCGATGTCCGCGACCACGGGCTTTTGGGACGATGCTGGTAGTAAAGGTCAAGGGCTGCCTTGGCTACTTCAGTCGAAATCAATGGGTCGATGATGATAAGGCCCTGGTCGCCCTCGACGATGGTCATGTTCGATAGGTCAAAGCCGCGTACTTGATAGATGCGCTCCGTGACCTTGAAAAGGCCATTTGTCATGTTGAGTTGTGCAATTCGCCAGAGACTCGGGTTGGCGGTCGGGGGCACATCCTGTTTTAGAAACGAGTAGCTACCCAAATCCCAAATGGAATTTCCATTCGCTCCAACCAGGTTCGTCGCTCACTGGTTTTCATCTCTAGTTGTTGAACTTTGGACACCTGCCCAAACCCGTATCGACGGTGAATGTTGGCGGGCTTAGAATTTGTTCAGGAAGGTGGCAAGCGAAAGGACTCGAGCACCTCGTAAGGGATTCCCCTAGTTGTGCAGGCATCGACTAGGCCCTAGGTTGTTTCTGAGCTTGTCCGTAGTGCTCGGCCCGGGCTGTAACTTTTGACGGTTCGAGCATCGCCACGCGTAGCTACCAGGTAATTCAGTTGTTCGAGAGAGTTGCGATTCATTGAGAAGGAAGGATTCGATGAGAAAACGACTCATACACACAATCTTGCTCGCCGGATTTCTGTGCACGCCAGCATTTGCGCAAAGAGTGGAAATCTTCGGAGGAGCCCAGTACGAACATCTACAGTCCAGTTATAACGCCGTGGGGTGGAACGCCTCGTTGACTGGAAACTTCAAACACGTTCTGGGAATCACTGGTGACTTTAGTGGTGTATACAATTCGCACAGAACTAATTCTTCGGTTTATACCTATACCGTTGGTCCCGTACTCACAGCGCGCCTGCCAGTAGTTCAGCCCTTCGTGCATGCCTTGTTCGGTGGCGCGACAATTTCGGCTGGAGGGGTGAGGGACGACGCCTTCGCCATGCTCGTTGGCGGCGGCCTGGACATCGGGCTTCGGAAAGGGATCGGATTACGCTTGGTGCAGGCAGATTGGCTTATGACTAAGTTCGGCGGCCAAACCCAAGACAAACAGGGCAGGGTTTCCGCTGGCATAGTTATAAAGTTTTGAGATCGGCCTTCGATTCATTGTCGATAGTTATGCCGTCCGACGATGGTCAGATACTCCGTAATCTACGGGAGTCACCCGATTACCGCAGCAGACTAAAACATCTGTTTTTGGGCGGCCCAAAGTTTAGGCCAAGCGAGGAGCATAATCAGGTAGTTGCAGGTGCAATTTCAGATAGGTTTTTGGGCAAGGCGAGAAAGGCTCGTTGCGCCGTGCCTTTAGATATTTCCAGGAGGTCGCAAATCTCAGACCAGGAGCGCCCCTGCCTGCGGAGAGAGGCTATCTGGAGACGATCGACACTCACACGCGGTCTGCCAAGATGCTTCCCTTTAGATTTTGCCAACGCCAAACCGGACTTCACTCGATCACGGATAAGCTCACGTTCAAATTCTGCAATGGAAGCGAAGATCCCGAAAACAAGCCTGCCATTTGGTGTCGAGGTGTCAACGCCCTCATGCAAACTTACGAAGTCGATCCCGAGAGCGCGGAATTCTTCCAGGGCGTTGACAAGCTGCCGTAGGCTCCTGGCAAACCGGTCGTAGCGATAGACCACTACGCAATCGATTGCACGCTTTTGACAGTCGACGAGAAGGCTGTCGAGAGCAGGTCGATGTTCCTTGGAACCACTGATTCCCTTGTCGACGTATTCCTTCACTACTGTCCATTCTCGCTTCAAGCAGTACTGACGGATCTCCGACAATTGCATTTCGGGGTTCTGTCCATTATTTGTGCTCACTCGTGCGTAGATCGCGGCTCTCTTCATGACTTTTCCTTCTCTGCACCCTTCGGCCTGCCACCGAGCTTGGCCCACTTCTCGAGTTCGGCCTTCGAATGCTTTTTCGCTCGGGCCAAACCGCCCAGGCGTGCCCATTCTTGCCGTTGTTCACGCGTCGTACTGAGCGCACGGGCTGCACCGCCTAGCTTTCCGAGGCCGACCGCAAATGGGTTCTTTGCCAGCATGTAAATATCTTACTTAACGTTAAGTAAGAATGTCAAGCGAATTCGATTGATGGGAACGAATAGTCAGAAATATGCCGCGCCAGGCGACATTTGGATTTTCAGAATTATTTTGTTGCCGCGATGGATTTAGGAATCACCCGTCGATTCTGTTATGAACCTTCACGTATCAAATGGTGTAAGATCCGCGGATCGTAACTAGTTGAATTGCCGATCAACACTGGATAGCTAAACTGGTGTTTCAAACGAGGTGATTTGATACGAGCGAACAGAAACCTCTAAGCTCGAAATGCGTGGCGGATAAAACTCTTTCAGATCTGGAGCGGCGATGTGAATCGAGTTGTGGTCCAAACTCTAAGGCTCAGCAATGTGAGGCGTCCTAAATGGCTAGATGAGGACGTCTATCGACTAAAAATTCTGCCTCTGTTGTCCACATTCACGGTAAAGACGATTCGGCTTGCAATCGATGTTTCCGACCCGTACGCAACATTAATCAGGCGTGGCGACAGGATGCCGCATCCGAGGCATTTGCTGAAGCTGGGCGCGAACCTTCTCCTTTTGGGCCAAGCCGAATTTCGATGCCTCCCAGAGTGAAAATTGTTGGTGTGGTCTATAAACCCACAAGTCCTTCCAAAGTATCAAAGTCACGGGCCAAGGCGTCCACATGCTGCTTCAGTTTCGACCAGCTCGAATAGCCATACTCGCACGCGATCATATACTGAGCGTCGCCGAGTCTTGGGTTTGAAATGTCGGGCAGGGATTCGAAGCGAGAGTACCGCGCCAGTGCCAAAACATTACCTCGACGGATATCCTGCAAAAAGTTCTTTGCTTGGGCGTTGAGGAGTTTAAGATTCGGGTTCCCTAGTAAGGTACGAGGCGTCATGAAACTTCCTTTATCGCCCGCGCCCGCTTCGGTGCAGAAAAGGAAGTCACAATTCTCGCCACTCAAGCGCCGTAGCTGGGAATTCTTGCACCAGCGGACGAAGTATCACTAATTTCCAAAAGCGCTTACACGCCCGTACGAGCGCACCGCGTACATCGATCCTGGGCAGCTGTTTTGGGAAAGGTGCTTGGCATCGCATCTAACTGACATCTCGCCCAGCAATGAAAATCCCTTCACCAAGAATGAGCTCAGGGTCAAATTGGGCCGGCATCCTCCCGGGCAACCAACATCGCCCAATGTCTATAACCAGGTCGTCGCGGCTTCACTCGCAATCCGGTGCAAATTGGAACAGCTTTTAGTACATTCCTCCCATACCGCCGCCATGGCCTGCACCAGCCGCTGCCATCTTTTCTTCTTCCTGAGCGTGAGCTATCAGGACTTCGGTTGTTAGCATCAATGAGACGATGGACGCAGCGTTCTGGAGTGCGAGACGGGTGACCTTCGCTGGATCAATCACACCGGCCTTGACCAGGTCGCCGAACTCACCGGTTTCCGCGTTGAAGCCAAAGTTTTCTTCCTTCGATTCGCGCACGCGTCCAACGACTAACGCGCCTTCGCGCCCGGCGTTCTGTGCGATCTGGCGAATTGGTTCTTCGAGAGCGCGCTTGACGATGTTCACCCCGATGGCTTCATCGTCGTGGAGCTTGAGCTTCTCCAGAGCTGGCAAGCAGCGCAGCAGGGCAGTACCGCCGCCGGCGACTATGCCTTCTTCAACTGCCGCTCGAGTAGCATGCATGGCGTCCTCGACGCGAGCCTTTTTCTCTTTCAACTCGGTCTCGGTTGCCGCACCCACTTTTATGATCGCGACCCCGCCGACCAGTTTGGCTAAACGCTCCTGGAGCTTTTCCTTGTCGTAATCCGAGGTCGTGTCTTCGATCTGCACGCGGAGCTGCTTGATTCGGCCTTCGATCTCGCCGGCCTTGCCGGCGCCCGCGACGATCGTGGTGTTGTCCTTGTCGATAGTCACTTTCTTGGCACGGCCCAGGTCCTCAAGTTTCACGTTCTCAAGCTTGATGCCGAGATCCTCTGTGATGGCCTTTCCACCAGTGAGAATGGCAATGTCCTCAAGCATGGCTTTGCGGCGGTCACCGAAGCCCGGGGCTTTCACCGCCGCGCACTGCAGTGTGCCGCGCAGCTTATTCACCACCAAGGTGGCCAAAGCTTCGCCATCGACGTCCTCCGCGATGATCAGCAGCGGCTTGCCCATTTTGGCCGTCTGTTCGAGCAAAGGCAGCAGGTCCTTCATCGAGCTGATCTTCTTTTCGTGGATAAGAATGCGGACATCATCAAGGATGCACTCCATCCGTTCCGCATCGGTAACGAAATACGGTGAAAGGTAGCCGCGGTCGAATTGCATCCCCTCGACGATTTCAAGGGTTGTCTCCATCGTTTTGGATTCCTCGACGGTGATGACGCCATCCTTACCGACCTTCTTCATCGCTTCAGCGATGATGCTGCCGACTTGCTTGTCGGTGTTGGCACTGATTGTGCCAACCTGTGCGATCATGTCGCCCTTCACCTCGCGGGAGAGCCTCTTGATCTCTTCTACGACGACTTCCACAGCCTTATCGATGCCGCGCTTGAGCGCCATTGGGTTCGCGCCTGCGGCAACGGTTCGCACGCCCTCACGGAAGATTGCTTGGGCCAGCACAGGTCGCGGTAGTGGTGCCGTCGCCAGCCACATCCGAGGTTTTGGACGCCACCTCTCGCACCATCTGCGCACCCATGTTCTCGAGCGGATCCTGTAGCTCAATCTCCTTCGCCACCGTCACGCCGTCTTTCGTGATGATGGGTGCCCCGAACTTCTTCTCGATCACCGCATTGCGCCCCTTTGGGCCGAGCGTGATCTTTACCGCGTCAGCCAGAATGTTGACGCCGCGCAAAATCGCCTGACGTGAATTCTCACCAGTTACAATTTGTTTTGCCATTTCACTTCACCCTCCTGGGTGATCGAACTTTCCACTCCATCCAAGACTTTCGGATAGGAGCTACTACTTCTTGCCGGATGCCGCTTTCGCGATTCCGCTAACCTTCGCCAAAATTTCCTCCTCGCGAAGGATCAGGTACTCCTGGTCGTCGATCTTGATGTCGTTGCCGGTGTATTTGCCGAACAAGATCCGGTCACCCACCTTCACGTCGAGTGGAACGCGATGGCCCTTTTCCATCTTTCCGGCACCGACGGCCATCACTTCGCCCTCTTGGGGCTTTTCCTTAGCCGTATCGGGGATAATGATTCCGCCCTTCGCGGTTTCTTTCTCTTCCAGCCTGCGTACCAAAACTCGGTCATGCAGAGGAGTGATATTCACTGTCATTTCTTTGACCTCCGTTCAATCCATTCGAGAAACTAAAACAGTCAACTCTTTGTAGCTCTAGGCCAACACTACGGGCGAAAAATATTCCGGTTCTTCTGTCGCGCTGCTTCGAGGTCATCGGTCTCTTTTTTCTGACGGTCGATTTCTTTCTGCGGATCCTCTTGACCCTCCTAGCTTTATGGATTTGGCAATCGCAGCCTCAACTTGTGCATCCAGCCGTTTCGAAAACATGACAAGCGCAAAAGAGTTCAGGAATCTGGAACGGACAAGGTTTATCGAGTACAGCGAATCTTCCCAGCGGGCGATGACCTTTTCTGTCGACCTATACAGTTCGTTAGTTGGGAAGCTGATCTCGTCAACAGGCCACGTCGGAGTTCCGTACTTTATCGAGATGGCTTGTACCATATCCTCGGCAGTTAGCCCATGTGTTGCGTCCGGATCATAAGTCACCAAAATCCTGAAGAGCTCGCCATTGTAGAAGCTGAAGAAAATCTGCCAGACCGAGTCTGTTTGGCGCGAATACTCAGAAGAGCTGCCTGGCCAACACGTCAACTCTTGAATTACCGCTGGGTGCTTTTGGATCAGCTTCGTCTGGAGCGGTCTTAGGTCAACCTGGCTAGATAGTTCGGGCAAACTCATCCCCAAAGAAAAGTCTCGATACTTGGAAAGATCCTGCCCGGGAACTAAAGGAGCTGAAAGCAGGATCATCACGAGGGAAATGCCCACACTGCGCATCGTTTTCATTTTCATCTCTCCCACGAAATTCCTAAGAACTTGAAAACAGAGCCGCGTATTGGTTTCTGGCCACTGCTCCGTGACGTTGTTCCCCGCCGCTATCGACGTCACAGTGAGCTTCTATTTCACGTTTGATGAAGAATAAAGCCAGAACCCCCATGACTGAGCCCGCACAGACCACAAAGTCGAGCGGTGTTTGGTAACTCGCGATGGGGCGCCATGACACCACAAGGAGCAACGCCGTAATGGACACCCACCCCATGTTTTTCGTGATCATTGACAAACTCGTTTCTCCATCGAGTTCCGTCAATGGGGACCCACTGAATGATTTTCCTGACCATTGGCAGCCTCGTTTCTTCTCCGCCGGAGTAGTGCGGGGGCGGACTTAGCCCGCCCCCGCCAAATGAAACGACCGCTGGCTTCAGACTGCTACAGCAGCGGCGATCTTGTGGAACGTCGAGTTAGCGACGTCATAGGTTTCAACCTGAGGAGCTCCCTCAACTACCCTGGCGAGGAGCTTCGTCACTTCTGGGTAAGTTCCGCGGTTGTAAGTCTCGGCATTCTCCTCTTTGTCCCAAAAACTAATTGCCAATGCTTCCGTACCACCATGACCAACTAAAGTGATTTCGTCTTGGAATCCCTTCTGTTTTCGCAGCAGGGGGAGGACGTCCTTCTCCAGCCTCTGGGTAAACTCCGCAACACTATTCGGCTTCAGATGCATATAAACTTTGCGTGCAAACATGGCACTCTCCTTGGTTCTCGATGCCAAGGGGGCGATTCAGATAACCATTATTGATTAAGCTATCATGGATACTCCCTCAGTCCATTAACTAGAATGAGTTAATTTACTTGACCTGTCAAGTACAATCTGAGACCATTTTTGTGGTTAACCCAATGCAGTTAACCCAGTCGGAGGTACCTGTGGATCTATGCCTAGTGATCAAACGGCGACTAGAAAAATTGGGGCTTGAGCAGAAAGATCTGGCCGC
The DNA here is from genome assembly GCA_963748365.1 of Candidatus Acidiferrales bacterium. Taxonomy (GTDB): domain Bacteria; phylum Acidobacteriota; class Terriglobia; order Acidiferrales; family UBA7541; genus Acidiferrum. The sequence goes on along the minus strand of CAVVJG010000016.1, from coordinate 276,223 downwards.
CGCCGCCGAAGTTACAGAGTCCTACATTTCACAGCTGCTGACTCGGAAGAAACTGCCTCCCGCGCCTGGCCGAACAGATATTTACGACAAAATGGCGAAATTCTTGAAACTCCCGGCGGCAAGACTTGCGAAGCTGGCTGAGCACCAGCGCAGACGAAGAATTGAAGAGAAACCTGGCGGATCCACCCACGCCCTTGTTCAAAGAGGTTCGAGAGTTGATTCTCCGCAAGTGCGTACCTGCCAAAGAAGAACAAATACGGGTCGATTTTTGAGAAGCAGCCCTTCGGCGAACTGGAACGCCTCGTCACACAAAAGCTCTTGGACGTCAGCAAGAAGGTCGCCAAAGAGGAATTGAACAATGAAAACTGGCTCCACTTGGTGACTCGACTCGCCGGCCAAAGCTATGAACAAATGCGGGTCACCCTCCTTGAGTTCCTGGATACGGATGTCTTCAGCTTGTCGCATGAAAACTGTGTTTCCTTCCTGGATCCACTGATTGAATCCTGGGACGTCGATTTAACGATCACCGGGTGTTCCCGCCCCACGCACTCGAGGAACTGCTCCATCGTGCGCACCTCGCCATGCGGATAGACATCCTTACGGTAGGTAATGCCGATGCTGATGAGTGGTACATTTTCCGGTGAGCGCATCGGGATGCACCAGATCCAGTTGCCCCTTCCAAAAAAATGATGAGTCGCGAAGTAAGAAACGTAGGCCCGGTTTTGCTTTTTGAGGGCCCGGATGCGGCTCAGAATTTCAGGGTTGAAATTCATCAGCCGGAACCAGAAAACACTTTTCTGTTCCTTGACCGCTGCCTGGAGCTGCAACTGTTTCGCGAGCACCCGGTTCCGGCCAGTCGCATCGACAAGCCAGCGCGCGCTTAGCGTCTGTTTTCCCCCAGCAGTGTCCTGCACCGTCACCGCGTGCAGCCCGTCGCCGCTGTTGATATCCACTTCTGTTACGGTGCCGCCAATCAACTCCACACCGTTCTCCACGTTGCGGTCCCGCACCTCGCGATCGAATGTGAATCGGTTAATCTGGAAAGAGAGTATCTGCGGCGCCGTCGGAATCTCATCGACAACGTAGGTGCGATCCGCGGGATTGTCGATATCGGGCTTGAAATAGTAGGTCAGGCCGTACTTCGGATAGTGCTTTTCCACAAGGTAGGGGCCGAGCCCGAGTTCGAAAAGGAAATCGACACTGACCTCAACCAGCGATTCGCCGACGATCGGACGATTCTTGTGCGAGCCCTCAACCACCGCCACCTTCAAGTTCGGGAAGCGCTTCCCCAGGTACGCGGCCGCAAGCTGCCCCGTTGCCCCGCCTCCCATAACTATCACATCGTTCGTCATGGGCCTCCGCGTTTAGAATCTGCGATCTAGCTGTCTATAAATACCATGGAAAACTACGCGAGACGAGGAATGAAGAATCGTAGCATACCAAAAGAAAATGTACCGGACGCGCTCATTGAGCCATTCCGGATCGAATTGACCTGACCCAAGTGCCTTCTCATGGAAGGCACTGGCACACGGCCCACTCGGAATTAATCCATTGATGAGACTTGATTCTCGGACTTCTAAGCAGCAGACGCTTGCGGGTCAGAAAACCTGTGAAGGATCGGCGCAGTTGCGAGCGTGGTGGTGACCGCCATCAGGACGAACATGGTGAACAATGCGGGCGAGAGAACGCCTAGATCCAACCCAACATTCAGGACGATGAGTTCCATCAAGCCGCGCGTGTTCATCAGTACTCCGACTGCGGCTGCTTGGCGCCGGGGAGATCCGGTCCATCGTGCCGCGAGGAAGCAGCCGCCGAACTTGCCGAGTGACGCCACTGCAATGATCAAGATGCAAGCGAGCAAGTCTCGAGCGCCATAGACCATGCCGATGTGGGTTCGCAAGCCGGTAAAGGCGAAAAAGGCGGGGAGGAACAGGACAACGACTAGGTCCTGCATGCGATTTCGAATATCGAGCGCCAGCTCGGAATCGTGCGGGATGACAACGCCGAGGAGGAACGCGCCGAACAGGGAGTGAATTCCAATCCGCTCCGTTGCCAGCGCCGCGAGAAGCAGTGCGGTGCAAACCATTGCAAACATTTCTTGCGTGGTGTGGCCATTTGCAATTTGCCGCCGCACAAGTCACCGGGCTCCGCGAATGGCGACCAGCAAAACAAACAAGATAAATCCGATCGCGAGAAGCAGGGTAAGCAGGGCGTTTCCGGCTTGCGCATGAGCGACTCCCACGAGGAGAGCAAGCAGGCACCAGGCAGTCACGTCGTCGATCGCCGCGCAAGTGAGGGCCAGCACGCCGATGGGAGTTTTCTGCAGGCCCTGGTCCGTGAGCATGCGAGCGAGCACGGGAAACGCGGTAATGGACATGGCCACGCCGATAAAGAGCGCAAAGACTGTCAACGAGATTTCCCGCGTAGCGTAGAGCGGAAAGAGCCAGAGCGCGAGCGTAGCACCGAGCAGGAACGGTATGACGATGCCCGCGTGAGAGCTCAATCTCCTCGCAGTGAAAACCCTCAACTTAGAGTCACGATCAGAGGAGACCCTTTGATACAAGATAAGCTAGCCAGGCCGGTCGCGTGTCGCTGGGCGTTGCCAGGATAGGCCGTCTGCGCGCGCTTCCTAGGCCACGATCTCGCTAACTTGGAAGTCTGCCGCGCTATCCCGCTTCATCACTCACGTTTGATAGAACTCGGCGATGTCTTTTGCTGCTCCGGGATCCCCGCCAACAGTCCCCCGCGTATCACGAGTGCGCTGCCTTCGTAAGAGTAGCGCAGCCGAGCGCATGAGCGGGATCGCCAACTGATTCGCCTGGCTATGTTCGAGCGGCCCGAACGTAGATTCCCGGCCGTAGATGTGACGGAAACCTTTGAACCCTCGTTCAGCTCCCCAACGTCCCTACCTTCCACCCTTATTCGCTCCGGTCAACTTTCCTCCTCCCTCCAGCGCAGCCACCAAATCCTTCGATCCCGATCCCCAGCGTGAGATCGTTTTGATCGCCTGCGTGAACGGCACATTCAGCGGATGCACCCGCTCCGCACTCAAGATGTACACCGCTCCAGCCAGCGGCGTCGGAATCGACGGCACGAACACCGTGAACCGCCCGTCGTCCAATTCTTCAATAATGAACGCCGGCACCAGTGCCTCCTCCACCTCTGCAAGCGCCGGCTTCCACGCCGCCTCCCGATCCTCTCCGGCCAGCCGCTGCGTAAGACTGCGAATCAGCGCATACCCCGGCATCCGGTCAAAGAACGATTTTTCCACCCGATTCCACAACCGGTGCCCGGTCCGGGTACGCAACGCCACCCCAATGAGAAAGCAACCCACCAGGACCACCAGCAACGACAGCACCTGATCCGCGGGAAGCCACTTCGGGAGCAATTGCGCGAATGGCTTCATGATCCCCGCCAACGACTTGATGCCCTTAAGCACCAGCAACACCGCCAGATAAGTCGGCGCCACCACCAGCACCCCCGCCACCAGCCGCCCTAAGACAAATTCGCTGAGTTTTTTCATCGGGCACCCCTCCTTGAGGAGGCCGGTCTCCGGCGGAATGCGATAGGTTCCCAGATTATCGGCGTGCTCGAAGCACGAGAAAAAGGAAACCGGCAATGCAAAAGAGTAGCACTATGGGGTTAAGGGGAAGCAGGATTTTCAAGGGCGGTCAGCTCACCATTGGTATGGATCTGGGCCATCGTTCTAGTTGCTACTGCGTTTTGGATGAACCGAACGGCTCACGAATGCGGCGTAACCGCATGGGGCGCATTCTCGGCAGCACATTGCATTTTACACTCAAACTAAAGGCCTTGCTTTGCTTTCGGTATTAAAGCGCAGCACTTCACCCACTCGAAGAGCTTGTCCCGGCGGCCTGTAGCCCCTGGGGAGTAAATCCATCTTCACAGCCCATGGCTGTGATATAAAAATCCTTTCACTTCTTTTGGACTAAAAAATCAGGCCGGTCAACTCATGTCGATCAAGCCGATGAGAGTCCGCTAGCCATCGAGACAAGCCTGCTCAGCAATGTGGATCACCAAGTTCTATTTTGTCCCCTTCGGTCCCGGACTGAGCAGCGTTAATGCATCTTCAGCGTTGAACGGGAACTGGCGAACGGAGTGTTGTCCTGTAGAGCTCAAGGTAATGTCCACGCGCCGGTTCTGAGCCAGCGTAACCACCTTCAAGTTCTTCAGGATTTTGTCCTTCTGTGCCTGACTCAAGTTGGGATGCTGCTCCACCAACTGTTTTACCTGCTCGGGCGTCATGTTGTCTTCTTCACCATACGCTTTGGTCACAAGATTTGCTTCAGGAATGCCAAGTGCTACAAGCAAGCGCTTCGTAATTTCGACGCGGCGCTCAGAAAGAGCTTGATTGTATTTCGGTTTTCCCCGGCGATCTGCATGGCCTTGCAACTCGAGATGCGCATCGGGTTTGCTTGCAAGATATTCCTTGAAGTCGCTCGCTAGCGACATGAGGGTAGTTTGTTGACTCTCCGTCAAGCCCTTGTCCGGTGCCGTGGGTAAAGGCAAGGCCGTCGGGAAATAGATGCTTCGGATGGCCAGTTTGGCTTCCACCGCCGGAGCTTCCAAAGTAATTTCGGCATGGCAATCCGCGGCGCCGCCGCGTCCATCGCTGACGTGGCCCGTCACAGTGTAGTGCGAGGGCGCAACGTGGGTGGTATCGAGGTCAACTTCCGAACCGGAGCCGACGATTTGCCCGCCGGTCGATTCCCAGCTAAATGTAAGCGCATCGTTGTCGGGGTCACTCGCCGCGCCCGTGATGCGCACGCGACCGCCCGGTTGTACCGAGGTCGGACTTGCTGAGCAACTGATCGTTGGCGGGCGATTGGGTCGCGGGTCCACTCGGACCTCCGCTACGCAACTCACATTTCCGCCACGACCATCATCCACTTGGGCCGTGACAGAATGGGTGCCCGGTGCCACACCGGCAGGATTCCATTGCACTTGTGATCCTGTGCCTTCAATGGACCCACCCGTTGTTGTCCATTTATAGGTAAGCGAACCATTGCCTGGATCGCTAGCTTGGGCTCGGACTAAAACTGTCTCTCCACTTCCATCGACAACGTGGGTGGGGTTAGCTGAACAAGTGGCCACCGGCGGACTGTTGGGAGGCGGAGTAACGCCCGCGGATCTGTTGGTGGGTGACTTGGCGTTCAGTACCGATAGCAGTTCCAGTGCGGACGATGGCGGCGAAACTTCACCCAGTAGGACGATTGCTTTCGCAGTGACGTCTTTGCCATAGAGCTTGCGGTTGGCGCGGTTGTCGGGCCGCAGCGTGGAACCTTCCAGCGAGACACCCGCAAAGAGTCCTCGAGCGCGTGAGTAGGAAAGAATCTCTGCGCGTAGGAATAAATCCGTGGCGGCAGTTGATTCACGCCCAACGGGCCCGCCGGCAGCCGACGCAGTAGCGCCGATCTTCACTTTGCTTGTCAATATGCTGCTGGCCGCACGGTCATTCATCAAGAGTAGAACAAAGTCGGTTGCCTGCCCGCCGACCTGCAAGCCAAAGCTGCCTCCGCCGAGCGCGATCATTGACGGAGCGCTCCACGGTCCTTGAAAGTTGGGCCTTCCGCGGCAAGTCATTACGCCGCGCCCGTAACTTCCACCAACGCCAGAAGCGAACTTGAGGGTTGAAGGCAAAACGATGACGCATTCTGCTTTCTGTAGCACTGCCGCGGGTATGCCACTGCGCAGCTGCAGGACATCCCTCATCACCATGCCCGAATTTGCGACCCGGTCGTTCTCTTTGGTGTGGGTCTGAATGGTGGCCGCGGTAATCGCGACACCCGACCCGCCATTGTTTGTTACTCCGGAAAATGTCGCCGTCACACGGTAGGTGCCGGCGGAATTCCCAGTCGTATAAAGGCCAGTGGCTGATACCGAACCGCACTGCGGACTCGGAGAGCAGGCCCAGGTTGCCATGGAAGTTACATCAAGTGTGCTGCCATCGCTCCAGTAGGTCGTGGCCGCCAGCTGCACCGTGGCTAACGTTGTGATGGTATAACCTTCCGCCGTTTTGATGGCGTAACCTGCGCCCGTGACACAGACGGAGCTGCCGCAAGGGCCCGAGCCGGTTAAGCCTGCGGGCGTGATCATGAAGGAAGTTGCGGCGGTCCCCCCTCTAACATCGGTTACGGTCACGGTGGTCTGCTCGCCGGTGATCCCAGTGGGGGTGCCATTGATCAAGCCGCCGCCTAAACCAGTGGACATCGATAGGCCAGTTGGGAAGCCTCCCGTGAAGGCATAGCTGTATGGTTGCGCGCCCCCTGTCGGAGTAATTTGGCAACTCACGGCGATGTACTGTTTAACCTGGGAAATGCAAGGCGGGGCATATACGCTGAGAGGATTTGACCCTGTACTTGAACCGCCACCAGCAGTTTGGCCAAAGCAAGCTGCGGGAAGCCAAAAAAGCAAGAATAGGCTCAGCCGACGAGATTGACGCCACATCATGATTGCACCTCCAACCCTCCTAGGACGGCTCCAATACTTGGACCAGGGAAAGCAATCGCCAAAATTTGCCTTGAAAGCCCAAGAAAGATTACAGCCGGTAGTTGGCTTGGCCGGTTATCGCGAATATCAGGCGGCCACTCGTTTTACACGCGCGCACGCACGATCGTTCCGGAATATGAATAGATGCCGAAAAGGGACAAAACTCGCGACGAACGTATATTCTGCAAGTCGTAACCTTCCGTCCAAGCGCCTAATCTGACATTCGCCCTGCTTTTCCCCTCGACCTATGAAAGACAGACCATCTGCATGAAAGTCCAGAAGTTGATTTTTCAACAGAAAAGCGTCAATGGTGAATTGCTTCATGTTTATTTCCGAGACTCCGAACAAATGTAAAGCATTCGGATTTGCGGCAACAAATTGGCGGTCAACGTTCGTTAGAACAATTGCATCGAGAGAGCTTGCAAGTAACTCTCGCAAATCATTTTCCCTTTCACGTGGTGCTTCCTGCAGTTTTTGGGCTCTCTCGAAGGCAGTCTTTCCCAGTTCTGTGAGGGTGTTTAGTGCCCGCCGAAGATGTACCGCCACTTGTTCAAAAGCGGCAAACAGTCGCGAATTGAATTTGACAATTTTGCTTATCTTTACTGCAATGGTATCGAGAGAGGTCGCAACAAGCGTTCGCAAATCTTTTCCCCGTGCACGCCGTGCTTGTTGTAGTGTTTGGGCTCTCTCGAGGGCAAGCTTTCCCAGTTCTATGAGGGTGTTTAGTGCCTGCCGAATATGTACCGCTACTTGTTCAAAGGCAGCAAAAAGTTGCGAATTAAATTTGGTAAGTTCCATAGCACAGCCCTCGCGAAATTCAACCTAAATCTCAAGTATTCAAACCTCCATCAGACTGAAAAGCGACTAAAGCAGCGTATGAACGAACTTGGGGACCTCGTCGAACAGTTAATCGTGATTTCAAAAGGCGGGTTGGAACCGATCACTGCGTGACTGCAATAAACGCCAATCCGGAGGGGAGGTTAACTGTGGTGGAACAGCCACGCAACTGGGGAAATACCTAGTGGGGTCTGATAAATCGGCTGACAGCACATGTCGGGCCTACTAGTACCCAAAGCGACTGTTCGGGGGACAAGCGGGTTGCAGGTTTCTCATCAACCCCCGGTAAGTCGTGCCCAAATCGTCCAAGTTCGCCTTGTTCCCGGTGCCCTTCTTGCGGCCACCGAGTTTTTCGTGACCTTTATCGAAAGCCATACCACTATTCTTACACTAACTTAGTGTGCTCCTCCAGATTTGCTGGCGTTTCCCTGTCCAGCCACGCTGAACACATTCCCGCCCGGTTCTTCGTCTGAGCCCGACAAGCACGAAGCGCGTATTTCACGACAGGGATGTCGGCCGGGAACCGCGCCAGCTAATAAACGCACTTGTCCGTGTTTTGTCCGTGCCATCACGCCTTCCTCACGCTCGGCTGCGCCCTCATCACCTGGCGCTACCTAGGATTGAGAGTAACCGAGAGGACCATCTGACGGGTAGTCGGACTGCAGGAACAGGATAGTTGTGTGGAGCGTGGCCCGGTCTGTGATGGCAACTGAGTTAGGGGCGGAACCCCGATGTTTTAGCCCCGCCCCTTCCCATTCACCTTTCGCTTTCTTTTTATTGTGCCGAGGCTCCTGAAGCCCGTTCAGCGAGCTTTTCCTCAACAAAGTGCCGGATCAGACGGCGGTTGCGTTCTGCAAAGGCGAGCTTATCGGCCAGGCAGGTCTCCAAAAGTACGCCCACACCGTGATGGCCTGCCAAGTCAGCTGCTGCAACTAAAACCTCATACTCGGCCATCCGTAGGTGTGCGAGATGGTTCAGTTTTGCCAATACGAAGAGACGCTTGGCGACTGGGGATTGGATCTCAGCCACTTCCCTGCGGAAATCCTCCAGGAAGGTTTCTTGTAGCTGTCCACTGGATGTTCCCGGCTTCTCACCGAGAATACGAAAGCATTCGTCGAGTTTGGCGAGAATCTGTTTGGACACGAAAGCCCGTGCTTCTATCGCCTCCTTGATCTCGGGTTCCTCAGCGTGCTTACCGATCTCTTGATAGATGGTCGATTGCCGTTCGGTCCTATTTCGCACATTGCTAAGCAACATCAGGAAAACTTCTTTCGGGGTTCTTACTGGCATTGTCTTTCTCCATTCGGTGAATTTTGAGCGGTATCTCACTTGATTACGCCTCTGGAGGCACGCTAGCAAGCTGTCAAAACTACCTAGTATTCGGCCGCCGCCCCCTTCCGCCAGTGCCATCCGAGCGGCTCTTCCAGATGAGCAGGTACGGAATCTTTCGCGTATCGTCCAACATCCAGGCCACGACCCTTGCAGGCAGCAGCGGAATCTGTTCGCAGTTCACTCTACGCCCGAAGAAGCGCCCTTCGCATCTGGACTCGGGGTATGAACTTCCCCTGCTCACCATCTAATCCCCGTGACTATCCTTTCCTGCAAAGTCCCACTCAGAGGGTGCGTTTTCAAAGAAAGCGTCAAGGTCTGCACGCCTGAATCTCCAGCGTCCACCGATGATTCGCCCCTCGATCTCGCCACGCTGAACGTACGCACGCACTGTCCGTGGATTTAGACGGAGTATCTCTGCAGCTTCGGCTAGAGTCAGTAAACGATCTCCGATCGGCTTAGCAGATTTCCTAAAAGGCATGAACCTCCTCTCCGAAGTCAGATTTTCATGCACGGATCTTCCGGATCTGCCAGCGGCAGATCCGTCAACTGCATGTTTCCGCGTCCAGTCCCGCCGAGTTTTCACCCTTCCGACTGCTTCCACTGATAACCCGAGAGGCCCGAAACTCTGAGAATCGCGAGGTTCTCTTCTTAGCCAGTTCCGTCCGATATTCCCTCTTTGCCTGCCAGACGCTCTCGAGTGCCGCGTTAATGCCCTCTCTTTCAGCGACCGTATCGCCCAATTTGCGGCGATCTCGCCAGAGGGCATGTCCAACCCGTATCAGTTGGGCTTCGCCTCTATCTAGGTCCCTATGGTCGTATTTCTGCCGTGCCGATAATTTCATGCTGCCCCTCCCATGCACGCTTCCTTTTTCGCGTCCAATTGAAAAAAGAAAACGCGAAATCGCGTCCAACTGCGTCCAAAACGCGGGACTTTATGGTTCAAATTGAGGGTGGGAAGCCAGTAAAGCCAACTGCATCAACAGGATTTTTGGAGCGGGCGATGGGAATCGAACCCACGTCCGAAGCTTGGGAAGCTTTTTAATTTGGCGCTTTATGCCGCCGCCAACCACGCAAATCTCAGCGGCAAGCGTTCGGTCCAATTCCGTCCCCGGAATCGAACTGGCTAGTGACCGGTTTCCTCATATTTAGAATGACGAGGATGCTGGAGGAGAAATAAGCTCGAAACGGAATGGAATATATGGAATCTTGAGTACGTTGCGGTCCCCCGCAACCAATTTGAAGTAATGAAGAGCCGGTGCCATGAAGCGGCCCAGTTTATTTCCGGGTCTCCGAAAGTCCCGTGACGTTCCTGAGTTTTGTCTCTGAGTTTTTGCTGGCGTGTGATTCGCGGAGCTGTCGCAGCACCGCGTGACTCGCGCTCCTGACAGGTTCAGTTGGACCCATCGTGCGCCAATCTTCGAGCACTCCTCGCACTGTCTCGCCTTCGGGTGCTTAACGGTCTTGATGACGGTCGGTCATTTGAGATCTCGATGGTCTGCGAGCTACTCGGCCAGGGCGCGGTGGACAAACGAAACAGAGATCGACCCTTCACCGACTGCCGAAGCCACGCGTTTGACGCTGCCGCAGCGAACGTCACCCACGGCGAACACGCCCGGAAGCGAGGTTTCGAGCAGCTGGGGTGAGCGGTCGAGCGGCCATCGGGCAGCGGCAAGATCTTCCTTCGTCAGGTCCCATCCGGTCTTGATGAAACCTTTCGCATCGAGCGCGACACGGCCATTCAGCCAACCGGTGTTCGCTTCGGCCCCCGTCATGAGGAATACGTGCTTAAGATCGTGACTGGTTACCGCGCCGGTGGCGTCGCGCCACCGCACACGCTCAAGATGTTCGTTTCCCTCAAACGCCACGATCTCGGTTTTTGTCTTGAGCTGGATTGTTGGGTTTTCCTCTATGCGTCGAATCAGGTATCGCGACATGCCCGCCGAAAGACTGCTGGAGCGGACGAGCAGATGAACGCGTTTCACCGTCTGCGCCAGAAACACCGCGGCCTGGCCGGCAGAGTTCGCTCCGCCAACGACTATGACTTCATCGCCTTCGCAGAGTTGCGCTTCCATGAAGGTCGCGTTGTAGTAGACACCCGCACCTTCGAACTGGGCGAGATTCGCGAGCGACGGCCGATGGTATCGAGCCCCAGTGGCAATGACGACTGTGCGAGCCGGGATGGTCACGCTGTCGTCGAGCCTGACGCCGTAGGCGTTCTGTTGGCAGACCAACTCCGCGGCGCCTTTCGCGATCATGACCTCCGCGCCAAACTTCTGTGCCTGGGCGTAGGCGCGTCCGGCCAGATCTCGCCCTGAAATCCCCGTTGGAAATCCAAGGTAATTCTCGATTCTCGAGCTGGTGCCCGCTTGACCCCCAGGCGAGTTCGCCTCGATAACCAGCACATCGAGTCCCTCGGAAGCCGCGTAAACGGCGGCCGCAAGACCTCCTGGCCCGCCGCCGACGATGACGACATCGCGCCGGTGGGTGTGATCGATTCCCTTATTGAAGCCGAGACAGTCGGCGATCTCCTGATTGCTGGGATTCTTCAGCACCACCTCGCCGCGGCAGATCACGACAGGTATCTCCGACGGCTCCACGTGAAAGCGATCGAGCAATTGCCGTACATCGGCGTCCCGGTCAAGATCAAGGTACTTGAAGGGGTGGCCATTGCGCGTCAGGAATTGTTTGATTCGTAGCGTTGTCCCGGAGCCGAGGGAGCCGATGAGCAGTACGTCGCCAATCCCCTGCGCAATCACCGCGACCCGTCGATGGATCAACGTTTTCATCAGCACTTCGCTGATTTCGGCGTCGGTTTGAATTAGGGCGTGCATCTGGTCGCGTGTCAGTTGGACGACTTCGCCAGAGTCCCTCACACGGAGGCGCATCTGGGCGGGGCGACCGAGGATCATACTGATATCACCGGTGAACTGAGCCGGCCCGACAATCGCGACCAGAATCTCGTCCAGTGCCGATGGGCGAATGACCTCGATCTGACCAGCCTTCAGAACAAAGAACGGCACGTTGGTTTGGCCGCCGTCGATCAAGACTTCGCCGCGGGTGATTGGACGAATCACTCCGTGCGAAGCAATCCTTGCAATCTGCGCGGAACTCAAGACCGGGAAGAGGAGTGCGGCATTCTCGGAGCTTGAGAGCAGAGTCGGGGGTGAGTTCTCAGTCACACGCAACTCGCTTTGGGCAGCGCATCCGGGAAACGCCCCTTCTTGCCGCCGAAGGAAATGTCGTCAAGCTGCTCCTGCAGTTCGAAACACTGCATCACGGCCGCGTCTTCAAAGGAGGTAGAGTTCGATAGGGCAACCATTCTTGTCATCCGATGCATCCTTGAAAACTCAGCCTGATGCTTTCGCCGACCGCCCCCTGTCAGACTGCCGGGTGCCGTAGTCGGTCACGAAGAACCCGTTGATTTCAGGGTACGACACCAAGCTCGCGAAGCCCGCGAAACTCCCCTCCGACTTCAGCTTCTGCGCTGCGCGTGTGAATCCGGTCCATGCAGCAAGAGCCAATGCGCCGCCGACACTGATGCGACGCACGCCGAGCGCGGCTATGTCGGCGACGCTCAAGCCAGTGTCCCGAACCACCAGGACGTTGATCGGCTTCGGCCGAACCGCGTCCACGAGCGCTTTGATGGCCGTGGGATCGTGGGGGCCGGGCGCAAATAGCACGTCAGCCCCCGCCTCAGCGAATGCCTGCAGACGCCGGACCGACTCGCGAAGCGGATCAGGATGGCCGACATGGAAACATTCTGCCCTAGCCGTCAGCAGGACGTCGGCACGGGACTGATCGATTGCCTCGCGCGCAGCGCGCACACGCTCGACGGCGAGCGGCAGCTCGTAAAGCGGGGACGATGGATCACCGGTTGCATCCTCGATCGACAGGCCCGCGACGCCGGCCGCGATGCAGCGCGTGACATTATCTGCCACATCTTGCGGTGACGCTCCGTAGCCAGAGGCAAAGTCCGCATTGACCGGGACATCGACCGCGCCCGCGATATCGGCTATGTATGCCAGGTTGCGCTCACAAGTGAGCGCGGCTTCGGAGTCAGGCAGCCCCTGCGAGAACGCGAAGCCCGCGCTGGTCGTCGCCAGCGCGGGGAATCCGAGCTGCTGCAGGTACCGTGCAGAGCCGACGTCCCACGGATTCGGAATCACGAAACAGCCTGCCTCGTGCAGAGCGCGAAACGCCTGCCGACGGGCTCTGAAGTTCTCCAGCGATCCCCGGCCTCCCGTTCCGATAGGGTGCGGTGTTATCGGTTGTTCGAACGTGTTCATCGCATGCTCCAATCGCTTGACTGAATCGATCCGATTCTCCAAGAGCTAGGTCAAGAGCTGTCGAAGCTTGCCCTTCGTCATCTTTCTACATCGAGCGTCTTCTGGTCGCGTACAGTAATGGCGACCTGTGCGCCCTCCGCAATGAAAAGTCGGGCTGTGGCAAGACCGGTGCCACTGTTGCCACCGGTAATAAGAGCCATCTTGCCTGTGAGCTTCATCATGCCTCCTTTTTGCAGGACCGGCATCAGAAATGATGCCCGTCATGCGTATGGTTTGATGACCATCATAGATGGAGGGTGCAAGAATATTTATGCGCTATCCCGCACATTCAAAAGAAGCGCGACTCAGTTTTTATCCTGAATGTACCGAAAAAGTTGTGCCGTCTTGGCTGCCTGCGATTCTCCTTCGCCGAGGACAGGCTGGAGAAATCGCGAAAACCCAGCTCCCCTGCGTGTGCATGCCTTTAGCCCTAGTCCAACAGTAGCGCGCACGTTTCATTAGATGTCCGGTATCCCCGACCATCGGTCTGGCTAGTGTTGCCTCTTACGTAGAGTTACCCGGCGACCGTTTAGCCGGCACTGGAAATCCGTGCCAAGGAACGCGACCTGTTTGGGGTCCATGTCGCTCGGCTCCACTACGGTGATTTCCATCCAACAGGCAATATAGTCTTCAACCTCGATGCCCATTCCTTCATCTCGATCAGTCATTAGACGGCCGACTGTTGCGCGAATGGTCGTCGCTGGGGCGTCTTCGTAGAAGAGTTCAATTTGATCGCCAGATTGCAGATTTAGCATTCGACCTCCACATCCACCCAACCAATCCATAGCCGACTGGTCCGTGCCCAGCAATGATGAGGCGCCGTGCAAACGATCTGCCCGGCGCAAAGAATTCAGGCTGTTGCCCTGCGTGCTTGTTGAACCGACTTCAGGAATTTCAGCAGGTCGGCGTTGACTTGATCTGCATTCGTGGCGGTGAGGCCATGCGGCAAGCCTGGGTAAAAAAGTTCCAGAGGGCGGCGGGCGCCCCGAAACAGTTCCAGTTGGCGATGGCTGCCCGCTGGCGCGCCTCCCAGTCCTCGCGCGCAATGCCGAGCGTGCTGTAGCGCTCCTTGCCGAAGGCGGATCGGCGCTCCCCGTACGGAGACTTCAGCGCGGGCGGGTACATCTCGTAGCCGGTCCCGCACCCCGTCGACGAGCAGCCCGCCAACGTGGTCCATATGCATATGGTAAGCACCACGTCGGTCACGGATGCAAGATCGATGCCCGCTGCCTGCAGTCGCTGGGCCAGCTTCCCGGCCTGCGGCAAGTCCAAGTCCGGGTCCATCCCTAGCCCAGCGTCGATGAGTATGGTCCGGCCGCCGCTACGCACCACGACCACGTTCAACGCCCAGTCGAACACGTCCGGCGAAAGGAACTTGTCCTTAAGCCAGGCCGCACGCACGGCCGGGTCGGCGTTGTGGCCCAACAGGGCGCCTGGCAGCGGTAGCACCCCATCGCTGATCACCATCACGTCAATCTCGCCGACCTTGAGCAGCAATCAGATGCTCCAGCACTATTCCCACATCCGCTCACAAGCGAAGCAGGCAGCAATTCGTGCGCTCGAAGAACATGCGATTGAGCCAAATTTGCTGGAGCATGGGCAAAGAAATGGGCAAAGTGAAAAACAAGCCACCCACTAGACTAGGCGTAAGTTATAGAAAAGATTTGGTGGGCCCGCCAGGATTTGAACCTGGGACCAACGGATTATGAGTCCGCTGCTCTAACCGCTGAGCTACGAGCCCCACGTACTTACAAGATACTACACTGGAAAGAGTTAGTGCACATTTGGCATTTCAAGAAAAAACTGCTCTTCCGCCCCGGTGCTAGTTTTGGTGCTAGTTGGAGTCACCATAACAACCCCCGCCCGCATCTCAACAGCGGCCAGAGTGTGCTTCGGCGTGAGGTGCGAATAGCGTACTGTCATCTGAATACTCTTGTGCCCCATTAGCTCCTGCACTGTGCGCAGATCGACTCCTGCCATGACCAAACGGCTCGCAAAAGTATGACGGAGACAATGCCAGGAGAAACTGCGAATCTTTAGCAATGTTGACCGTAACGTTTCCTCCCGGCTTTAGCACCCCGGTCCCATTCAGGACGCTGATCCCAATGCGTCCATCTCCCCGGTCCAAACGCCCCTCTACGGCATCGAGCGCCTTGGGAATGAGTTGCACAGCCCGAGAGTGACCTTCCTCTACGATTTGCCTAATCTCGCTCTCATCCAAAATCCGATATACCGTTGGTTCTGAGATGTTTAGATCGCGGGCTATTTGAGCCTTGGACGATCCAGCTACATAGCGAGAGAGGACGGCATTCTTGACGGCTTGGGGCTTTCTAGACTTGCCCTTCATCGAGCTGGGCAATTCGGGCTTTTGGCGGTTCAACGCTCATAAACTACCTGTAGGCCGATTCGCTGCTGCCGCAACCACGGGGGCTCCTTCGCCACGCGTCTTTCCCTTGCGGTGGCTTCCAGCTGCAAAGTGGTTTTTCAGTTTAAGGAACGGCTTCTCGACCAGCCGATATGAAGCATAGGCGGTCAGGACTGACCCTACGTAGATGAGCGGATAGGCCCAGCGAAGCCGCAGATTGGGGAGGTAGTGAAGCACCGTGGCAATCACGACGATGTGGTACAGGTAAAGCGAATACGAAATGCGTCCTAGAAACCTCAATGCTGGATGGTCCAACCAGGTCCAACCATGCAGAGTTGCCAAGTAAACCAACTGGATGAGAGTTACGGCTATGACCGTCGAATCGAGAGCCATGCCGAAAAGGTAGTGGTACCTTGCACCAGCGTACTCTTCCAGAAACGTCAATCCGAACAACGACGCAGCAAGCGCAATCGGCATCAGCGGGACTCGCTCTGCCGCCCTCAAAATCGGGTCAAGCTTGGCCATCCTGAATGCCAAGGCCAACACAGACCCATAGAGAATATTGTCGAAGCGGGACTCGAAGGAATACCTCAGATAGTCGGTCGGTAAGGAGAATGTCAGACTCAGAACCACCCGGTATAACCAAATCCCAACGATAAACAAGCAGCCGAGCTTAAAGAGTTTCGCAGGATTGCGGTGCAGGCTAGCGAAGACGAATGGCCAGAGCAGGTAAAACTTCTCTTCTACACCCAACGACCAGGTAATCCCCATGATGCTGCCGGAAACGTGCTTAAGAGCCGCGAAGTAATCGCCAACGTAGAAGAAGGAGGACCAGGCTTCGCCCCATTGAACCTGAGCGCCACGCAACATTGCAGCGCCGACACACACAACCCAGAAAACGTAGAAGGCCGGAAAGATTCTAAGGGTACGGCGCATGTAAAAGTCGCGGAGTGAAATCTGCCCGGTGTTGTCCGATTCCTTCACTAGTAGCCAAGTAATCAGAAACCCGCTCAGAACGAAGAAAATGGCCACTGCCATTGAGCCTAGCTGGCGTGGTCCGATGGTGTGAGCGATAACCACCATCGATGCCGCAATTCCGCGTACCGCGTCCAGCGCGGGGATATTGGACCCCGCGTTGACCTTGCTCAGCAACTCTCTATTGGGAAGTAAAGTTGTCTTCGCGCCCATTCTCGGACACCTTATCTCCCCTGGCCTTTTCATGCAGCGCAATCTCGTCCCCGTCTACGGTAAAGCCACAAATGCAGGAGATGCACGGATTGGTCTCAATTCGTCGGCTGCAAACGGGACAGGTTCTGGTAGAGAGGGCGTGACGCACCAAGTTATCGCCTGTGCAGGTGAGAGAGAGTCTTCTAAGTGATTTGTCTGACATCTGGTGTTATCCGCTATTTCTGAGGTACACGTGGATATAATTATCACATTACCTGACCCTAGTCACTAAGGCACTGTGGCCTGACCGGAAACGTCAGTTGAGCCCCACAAGCAAGTTCCAGGCATCTGTAGAGCCAGATGGCGCTGCGCAGTTCCTCTAACATTTAACCAACCAACCGCGAGTTTAATTTTTTCTCAGTCAGCGCTGAGGCTTTGCACTTGTCTGTGCCAGGGGGAGGGGGTGTTCCTGCCGGGGAGCCGCTTGGGTCCCTCGGTAAAAGAGCGCAAGCGCAACGCTCATTTGAATAAACGGAAAACCCAGGTTCGTCCCGTCAAAAGAGGTGGTGTCAGCAGCAAAGCAAAACCAGCGCTTTTCAGCCCTGCCTTGGCGATCCCCTTCTGCGATGCCTTGTTATGCCAGTTCGTTTTCATGTAGATCCGCCCAGCGAAGGGATGGTCCCACGCACACGGAGGGGTGTGCCTGATCGAGAAGAAAAAAGATGAGAAGACTAAAAAAAGATGAAGAAAACTCTTGACGCCGGCCGACCTTGTTAGAGATTGCCGACTAACCAAGCAAGTGGACCGCGAGGTTCGCTACTTTTCAGAACGAAAGTACCCGGTCACTAGACGAATCAACGGGAGATAACCCCGCTCTTGGACCCAATGCTTTCAAATTTTTGCTTGGTAGCGGCGCGTGATGAGTCCATACTTTGCCAATGGCCGATCCCATTAGGAAGGACGATCTCCCGTTCAGCCACTACACGCCAAAGCACCGCTTTGTATCCTGGATCAGCATCCATCTCTTCGATAACGTAACCTACACAGTTCACCATGGGTTGCTTAAAGGCATGAAGCGAAAGGGTGGCCTTGGTTGGGTTCCTGCGCTGTTTTCGTCAGGCACCATGACGGCCGAACAGCGGTTTTGGTCTGGTCTCAATCTCTCTGGCATGACCGTTTACGACGTCGGCGCATTCCAGGGACTGCTGACTCTTTTCTTCGCTTCGCGGGCCAAGGCAGTGGTCTGTTTCGATCCCAATACCCAAAACCAGAAGCGTCTGATGGAGAATCTGATGTTGAACGGGGTCAAGAACGTCGAGGTGCGAAAGGTCGGCGTTGGCTTCCGTCGTGAAACGCGCAAGATGGTAGGGAATCCGCTCATGTTGGGTGGTGCGAGCGTGGAAGAAAAGACCGTGGAGAAAATGTTGCGGGCTGGGGTGGGAACCGTGGTCGAAGAAATCTCCATAGTTACCCTTGACGATGAGATTCCTCAAGCCGGTTTACCCGCACCTGATTTCATCAAGATCGATAACGAAGGATGGGAAATCGCAGCACTACGAGGGGCTCGCAAGACGCTGCAGGTACATAAGCCAACTTTGTTTCTCGAGATGCATGGCGAGACTATACGGGAGAAAAAGCGCAAGGTGGCCGAGATTATTGCTTTCCTGTGGGAGATCAATTATCGACGCATCAATCACGTAGAAACCGGCAACGCGATCACTCCAGAAAACACTTCAGTTGCAATGGAGGGCCATCTATACTGCCAGCCGAATTGACGTATCAGGCTAGTTTTTCATTGACGGCCTGTTATACGGCTTCTAAAACTCATCTCGGCAGCCGTAGAAGTTGGTTTACCCTGCGCTCGCCGGAATGTAAACATAGCCCCTGATAAAACGCCGTAACCGGCACTGGACCCGCGACTTTAATTTTTTCTCAATCGGCGCTGAGGCTTTGCACTTGTCTGTGCCAGGAGGAGGGGGTGTTCCTGCCGGGGAGCCTCTTGGGGCCCCGATCTCAGGAAAATTCTGGTGTCAGTTTTGGTGTCAGTTGGGTTTGCGATTCCCTGCGCCTAGATGCTTGGCTCTGCGCGGGTGGATACGCGTCAAAGGGGCATGAATAAAGGGGATTTTCGCTATCATGCGCTCTTGTGCGCCGCCTTGCAAAATGGCCTCGTGGGCATTATGAGTCCGCTGCTCTAACCGCTGAGCTACGAGCCCGTACTACCCCTAATATCTTACATCGAATAAAGTTGACCGACATAGCAAGTCCCGTGCAGATAGGCTCAGCAAACTAGCGCGAGGATTGAAGCTACCTGCGCTCGAAGCCGTTCTCTTCAGCACATTGGGCATCAATCTAATTTGCCGTTAGTGGGGGGTTCCATGAACCTAAACTGGCCCGTTTATTCCGTTGAAAAATCCGCCGAGGTGCCCAGTTAAGCCAAGGTTGCTCGTACAAGAAATCGTCACAATTACTTCCATACTGATCGGTAGAATGCCCGTAGCTTCAGCGGCTACTCGCCGAATAGTGAGGAATGATTCGCTAGTTTGGTCGCCCCAGCCAGGAATATTGCCACGCGACCGAAACGTTCTGATAGTCGCCGCCGTAATTCACGTAAGCGCCATTGTTGTAACTGAATTTCAGTGTTTGATGCTTCCTCAGTGGAATGGAGACAGTCACTCCGATCCTCGAACTATTTTGGATGGTCTGGGGATTTGGTACGCCATTTAAGCTCGTCTCTCCGCCATGCCAGTAATTTCCATCCAGGGAAATCCACAGTCCGGGCTTGATGTCATAACTTAGGTGCCCTTCAAAAGCGATCACGGGCTTTTCAGATTGTGACTGTAGGCCGGGAACGAAGACGTTTCGCGAGAAAAACTCGGGATTCGTAGTGTAAAACCAGACCGCGCCGTAGGCGTCGAGCACCCAATGATCCCATCGGTGGGAATAGCCGAACTCGGGTTTGAAAGCCCAACGGTTCCCGCCCCAGTTGATCAGTTTGGTGGAATCGTACTGACCAGTTGGGGCAATTATTTTCAGGCTGATGCCAATGATGGTCTTTTGCTTCCACTTGCGCATGTCCGCGGCGGTCATGGCAGGACCACCTTTCAGATTTACCGAGAAACGATAGATTGAATCCAGCAGGCCAGAACGATACGCGCTCTGTTCCGCGCCAAAGGCTGTTCCCTTAAACGTACCAACACCATAGGGAATCGACGCCGTCACGTTGGCGGAACGTCCAAAAAAATTCAACGAATGGTAAATCGTCGCGATGGGTGTGCTGAGCGTAGCGGATGCGCCGGTAATTGGCACGATACCGTCAAAGAGGACCTGGCCTTGGTAATATGCGTAAGTAAGTGTGATGGCATTTCCATGTACTGGCGTGATGACATAAGCGCGGGGCGAAAGATCCTGTGCGGAAAGAGCACCCTTCAGACACAAAACTAGCGTGGCTATAATTAGAAAACGAAAGTGCGTGCGCGGTTTTCCGCCCAAATCGCGACCATCTCTCAGTCTATGCACAACATTATTAAGGGGAGGCATCTCTGCCGGGTCCTCCCCAAGAGACCCACTGTACAAGCTAATTGGCGTTGAACACTGTTTGTTTTATTCCACGAGAGTGCGCTAAGCCTGACTGCAAAGTTCTGCAGCCAGGTGATTACGTGGAATCAAACGGACGTTTAGCGACTCAGGCTGGGTTTATTGTCGGACACTCTTCAGGTTCCGGCAATGCCCTTATTCTGCAGGATTCGCACCACGACTCTACGATTCTCCGCCTGCCCTTCCTTGGTTGCGTCGGGAGCTACCTGGTTTGAAGTGCCCATCGCGCCAGGCGCCAGGATATTCGTCAGCGGGATTTGTCCGTCTTGTTCAAGAAACGCAAGTACGTTTTGAGCGCGTTCCAGGCTGAGCTTCTGATTCAGCGCCGCTGAGCCGACCGCCGAAGCGTAGCCTTGCACTTGAATGATGTACGCGGTGATAGTCTTCGCTTTCGTGGCGAGTTCGAGAAGTTGGGGTTTGTATTGTGGTTCCACGGTTACTTTCCCGTTGGCAAAAAGAACCGTCACTTCGCCAAGGATGTTGTACTCGCCCAGTTCACCAAAGCGCTTGTTCGCTGCCGCAATAGCGGCTTTATTGGCAGCTATTTTGGCTTGATTGGCAGCGATCTCCTGCTGATGCTCTGCAGACACTTTCTCGGCCGCCTGGATTTCTGCTTGATTCGCCGCAACCTGCGCATCCGTCGGGGCCAAGCCCGCTTGAATATCCTGCGCAGTCTTCAGATCGGAGCCTTTGAACTTTACCGTATCCGCGACCAATTGATGCTTGTCATTCATCGCGCCCTTAACTTGCACAGCCAAGCCAGGAATCAGCGCCGTCACGCCCATATCCTTCTTACGAAACTTGAGCATCCCTTCGCTCTCTTGGACCTGTGTATCCGATGTCAAAAGCACAACCACATTTTCGGCGTCTTGCGTTTTGACTGTCATCGTGGCTCCACTGCGCCCGGTGATCAGCCCCTGAATTTGCTGACCTTGCGCTGCCGCAAGGCTGGCGAAACAAAGCACCGCAAATATGAGTACCGCAACGAATTTGATTTCTGCCACTCGATTTCGATTCATCAGAATTCTCCTTTGGATCTCTGAATACTTTGGAAAATGTTCTATCTGCGGAAGCCGCCGCCACCGCCCCAGCTTCGCCCCCCGCCGCCGTATCCACCCCAACTGTGGCCGCCACCACCACCGCCCCAACCGCCGCCGGAGGAACCGTGGTACTGACTCTGCGCGGAGCCGCTCTCTCTACTTTGCTTCTCGGAATCGAGATTTTGTGAGGACCAACCGCTGGACGAACGATCCTGATTCATGCTCTGCTCATGCTGCTGCGCCTGCTGCTGGGCCTGTTGTGTGTTGACGTCGCTCCAGCCCCCGCTACCGTTAGACTTCTGCCAGCCAGACCCCGTGTTCTTGTAAACGTTTCCGTCATGCCCGGCATACATATCACCGTTAGAGGTCTTACCAGCTGCCGTGTTCCCGTATGCGGTGCTCGTGCCAGCAGCTTTCCCGCCTTGTGATCCTTGGGCCGTAGCGACCGTTCCATTTGCGTTCGAATAGTGCTGCGTGTAGGCGGATTTGTTTCCCTGCGATACGTAGGATTGACCCCACTGCGCCGTTGGGCTCGACCCTTGGTGGGTTGCACCATAACTTCCTGTGTATGGATTATAAGCTTGTCCAACGGCTTGGTGGCCATAGGCAGTGGATGTAGAAGCGGTTCGCGTCGCCGTGCCGGTATAAGGGTTGTAGGACGCTGTGCGAGTGGCGCTGCCGTAAGCTCCGTAAGCGGTTTGTGAAACGCCATACGCACCAGTGTGCGTGTTGTAGTAAGCGGAACTTCCGTACGCACCATAAGCCCCATAGCAAGTGGGGTAAGGATGATAAACGGGATATCCGTAGGCCGGATAACCAATATAGGGAGGATAGTAATAACCGGTGCCGCTGGTCACGATGGCGCCGACAGCCGCGCCCATCACAAACGCACCGAGATATCCGGCAGTGTAACTGGACTGGACATTTCCATCCGATGTAGTGACTTGCGTAACGTAGGTCACGTTGTACACAGGCGAACTTGGAGGAATCGTATAGATCACCTGAGGAACCGAACTGGCGGTGGTCCAGGGCCCTTGCGCAGTCGTCGACATGAACCAGACTCCTTGCAAGCACAAGTAATAAACATCGCCGACCTGTATTACTTTGTCGGGCGTATTCGTTGCGTACAACATGCTAGTGCCTTCAATCGGCACAAATTGCGGAGCTCCCGTATAGGTGACTTTTGCCTGCGCAGCGGCTGTAACCGGATTGAGAAGCATGGTTGTGGGAATCTGTGCGATCAATACAGCGTCTTTGGCCTGCGAGGTGCCCGGCACGGAGGCGAGTATGGCGCTGGCGGGACTGCTGAGAGGAATATTGGCGAAATCTGGCGGAAGACTCAGCGATGCGAATGTCCAGGGCCCAGTGAGGCTTGGCGCGCTAAACCAGCGCCCCGCCGCAAGGTAGTAGTACGATTGCGTGGCGCTATAAACGAAGACGGGACTGTCGGTGTTATTGGCGTAAACCAATTGAGTTCCAGGAATCTCGGCGTAGGTAGGCTGGCCGTCAAACAGAATTACTTCCGCCGGTACGGTGCTGTAGAAAACTTGCGGGATGATGGGGTTGGAGACTTGCGGGGGCGGGACCGCTTTTTTCACGGGCGCGAATTTGCCGGAGTCAGGGATCTTCTTAAAATCGCGAGAAAGTTTGGTTGTTTGCGACCACGGCCCATGGAGGTCCCCTGCACTCAGCCAGATTTTATCTATCAGCAGGTAATACTGCGCATTTGATTTGTCAAAGAACAACGGCCAAGTAGTGTTAACGACGAATTTCAAGTCAGTGTGTTCAATTTCGGCAAGAACCGGTTCGCCATCCACGCCAAGAAGAATCGCAGGGGTGTAACTGACAAAGATGAAGGGAGGATCATTTTTCAGTGTGACGGTTTTCACCGATTGCGGTTTGGGCATGTATGCGACGATTCGGTCAAGCGAGATATTGACGATCGGCGGAAGAAATGATCTGAGGAGTTGATCCAGCCGCGCCGTAGCTGCCGGGTCTTGCCCGGGGAAATATGTATTGAGAACTTGCAGGCCGTAAATGGTAACCATGTGGGTGTCGGTATTGACGTCGGTAGTGCCTTCAAACGTCGCAGCCCCGACGATAGCCTTGCCGCCCGCAGGAGTGAGTTCAAAGGCGGCCCGCCAGGTAAGGTCCAGGAAGTTCTTCCAGTCGTCAACCTGCGGCTGGTAAATAACCAACTTACCGCCAGATCTCACCATCTGCCGCGGCCAGCCGGGGTCCTGCGCCCTGGCAACTTCGGACGCAGTAAGCATAAGCATGAGGATAGCGAACCAGATCGTTGCGAAACGCATGACATACTCCTTTTGTCCTGAAATCAAAACTGAAATGGATACCCGAATTGCGGCTGGCATGTTCATTTTTGGACTCCGGATTCTTCCAAGGTCAGTTTGTAGGCGACGTAATATTTGTAAATATTGCTGACGTACTGAGTGGTCTCCTGACCTATTTCTTTCGCTACAATCAGTTCGACATTCCCAAACCACTCATCGGGATTCAATCCTGCGTTAGCCGTTTTTTTTCGTAGACGTGCGATTCTGGTTGGCCCGGCATTATAAGCTGCAAAGCTCAGGAGAGTCCTGTTCAGGGGATCGAGCTTGCCGTCATTGAAGTAGGTTTCGGAAATATTGTGCATCATCTTCGCGCCAGCCTGAATGTTATTCTCGGCAATTTCGACGTTCGCGATGTTGATTGGTGGAGCCGCCGCATACTTCGGAATTACCTGCATGATGCCCACTGCTCCGCTGGGATTCTTCCGGCTCTGATCCAGAAGCGATTCCTGATAGCCTTGCGCCACCAGCATCAGATAATCGAAATCATATTCAGCGGCGTATTTCTTGAAATAGCGGACGTAAGCCTGAAATTTCTTCATCTCTTCGGACGAAGATGCGTCTTGCATCCACTTGGCATTTTCCAGATACCGCCGGATCAGGGTGTTCCCGAACGAAGTGCCCGGTTGGCGACCCTTGACAAACTCGTCCAACAATTCTTTCAGTTTCGGGCTGTCTCTGCGGGTAGCCCAAGCCAGTTGACCTTCCTCTTTCAAAACAATATTTGGGTGAAGCACCAGATGCGGAAGCACCTTCGACCAGAACTCGGCGCGGATGTTTATCGTCACGGTAGCAGGAAGCAGACCGGCGTTGACCATTTCGAGTAAGTCCTCGTCGGTTAAGTTGGCATCGGCGGATTTCACATGAATGGGTGCTTTCCCCGATTTTTGAAATGAATCGCTTAATTGCTGCAGGTTTTCAAAGTAGGCAGTCAGGGGGTTGACGTAAATCTCTTTTCCGCTCAAATCTTCAAGAGCCACAATCTGCGGCGCTTTGGGGCCCGTGACAATAACTTGTTTCACGTTTGAGTAGATGGGAATCGTGAACAATACTTCCTGCTCACGTCCGGGCGTGATAATCACCGGGTAGCCTACGACGTCGCCTATCCCCTCCAGTAGGGCATGCTCCAGTTGTTCCGGTCTGACCGGAATATAGGTGACATTTACCTTCAAGGGTCCAGTTCTTTCTTTCTGGTTCACGAAGCGCTGAAAATCATCGAAGGCTTCATAGAAAATCCCATGCGGCTGGCCTTTATCGTAAAAAAAGCCGGAGCGACTGGGCACGACGAGGACGCGAACCTGGTGGTGTTTCACCATTCGATCCAGATCACCAACCTGCCGCTCGAAATTGATGGGCAATTCCAGGGAGTCAGTTGACTGGGAAGTGGCTTTGCGGATTGTCGACACTTCCGGCTGCTGTAGTGATTCCAAGTTCAGCGGCGCGAGACTCCATGCGTCGGCAAAAGGAGTTGAGGCCAGCACCGTTGTCGCAAATGCAAGCGTCAGCCTTTCAAAAACACCGCGCATTGTTCAGTCCTTCGTCCATGTAAAATGAGAATTCAAGTCCGGAGACAGGTAGCTGTACGCCCGCTTTCGCAATCAACGGCGATTTCATTGCACCTCTAGGCGCAGAGACCAACGAAAGCGCACGGCCCAATAAGCATGGTCCCGGGGTCGACCGCATGTAATTGTCAAAAGTGACAAGCCCATCGCAACCGGTTAGGGAGACAGTCGGGATTTACTTCTCCAGCGAAAAGTAGAGGTACAGGGCCAGTCCAATGGCATTCGTCTGTTGGTTGGGGTTCTTGCCAGTATTGTTTTCGTGTTCGTAGTAGGTGTTGAATTCAGCGTGTTTGCCTACCGGGAACAAGCAACCTGCAAACAGAGCCGTGTTGCTCCATTTGCTGTATTGGCTCTCGTAGTAGGGCTCGGCGGCAACATAGGGAATGAAGTGATAGGAGTGGAGCGAGAATGTTCGTTCGAGCGTCAGCTTGTTCCTATAGCGCCAGGTAAAATCACCGTTCTTCCAGTCCAAATCCGCACGATTGCGGTCGGTTGCCAAGAATCCAGCCTTTAGCGGAAAATTCAAGGTCACCGCCGCGATCATGCGGTTTTCTGGCGTTGCGCCGGGTGCAGTTACATAGCGATACCCGGCTTCCATCACAAAAGCTCTCTTTTTTGAATCATTCAGGTCAAAGTGTGTAACGTCCTTGAGCTTGAGGAGCGGCTTCAAATAGAACTGAATGCTGGGGCCGAAGGTGACTTGCTGTGGATCACCGCCATCTCGATCGTCTTTGGCCTCGAAGTAAGCCCGAACATGAGAATTCAGAGTGAGATGGGCATCAATTTCGGGTAAGAATTGCACATCTTGGGCGCAAGCGGGAAGCCACGCGAAAAGAGCGAGGAGTGCAACCTTCCAAGATGTTCTGCTAGCTCGGAAATCCTTCTTCAAAACCTCGGCTCACTTTTCAAACTTGAATACACGCTTCCAGTCGTCCTTCCGGCTTGCCGCCGACCATTTCATATTTCGTCGCATTGCTGGAGCCCACTACCTGCTCGGGTGGAACGCCGTACACCTGTTCACTGTAAACGCGAACAAACTCCTGCCCTCCACCGGTAACGATGTAGGTGCGGAAACCTTTTTCGCGCAAATATTTCATCACTTCCAGCATGGGCTGGTAAATGAGATCCGTGTAGGGCCGGTCGAAACGCGGGGCCTTGGCCGTGGCAATCCAGTGTTTCACCAGTGCCTGGAATTCTTCACTGCTCATACCCGCGTGCGTCGCGGCGACAATTTCCATCCAGTCGTGCTCAGTGAATTTGCCCATGGCCTCGTGGTCACGCTCCAGCACGGCCTGGAAGGGGAGCTTTTCTTTCCATTCGGGGTGCTGTGGTGCTAGCTGCCCAAGACGTTCCAGCGCGAACATTGCCTGGCCGTAGAGTGGGTGTTCTGTCCAGAAAGTGCCATCCTGGTCAAAGGTGGCAATGCGGTCGACGGGTTGGACGTACTTGGGGCTGGATTTTTCGGTCGTTTCTTTGACAAAACTCATGATGGCCTTTTTTGCAGGCCCGCTATTCCACGAAGGAAGAGGATCATGCTCGGCGTAGACAGCGGCTGCGGCGAAGAAGAGCAGATAAAGTGCAAGAAATGCCCTGAAACCAAATTCGGAGCGGTGTAACGATCTCATCTGTCAGTCCCTCTTGCACAACTCAGGAATTTCATCAAAGGTAGGGCGGAGCACCGAATCCTAAGGGGTGAGATGTATCACAAAATAGATAAGAGGGCGACCCTTGCGAGCCGCCCTCCGTGAACGACAATTGTGTTAGTTGCTTGGACCTTTGGCTGCTGCTTCGGCTGCAGCCATCCTCTTGGCCATTTCGGCTTTGACTGCGTCTAGGTTGAAGCTCGCGCCCCGCTGCATCGGCGGGAACTCGAGAAAGGTTTGGAGTTCCTTGCCCATTACCTGCTGAACGAAGACGAAGCGCCAGAATTGGTATTTGAACCAATCGAAGTATTGCTGGCCGCCTTCTTTGGTTCCGTTGTTCGGCCAGCCAGTCCGCTCGAACGGATCGAGACGCAGGTTAGTGATATAAGGCACGTCTGGGTGTGTCTTCTCACCGAGCCATCCGCCGGGTTGGTCGATGAAGCGGAACTTGTAATCGTCAATGCGCACGGCACCGACCGTGCTTTCGCCGAGGTAGAAGATTTCATGACGAGCGGACGGTCCTTTGCCGGTTATAAGAGCCATCTGGTTGTAGCCATCCAGATGGTTCTTGTAGGTGCGGTCACCGATCGTTTTGCCCTTTAACAATTCTTCAACGATATTCGGATTACCGGCCGCCGCAACGAACGTGGGCAACCAATCGAGGCCGGAGAAGATACCGTTCTGCACGGTGTCGGCAGGCACATGACCGGGCCAGCGAAGAATTGCAGGCACGCGAAAGCCACCTTCGAGGACGGTTCCCTTGGACTGCGCGAACGGAGTTTGCCCACCATCGGGCCAAGTGAAGAGTTCGGTGCCGTTGTCGGTGGTGAAGACGACGATGGTGTTTTCATCCTCGCCGATATCCTTGAGTTTATTCATCACGATGCCGATGTCGTCATCCATCTGCGCCATTCCGGCTTCTTCCTCCGACCAGCCATTCTCGGCATTGCGCAATGCTTCATACTTCGGAGAGAGGTGCGTGACAATGTGCATCCGGGTGGGGTTGAGCCAGACAAAGAACGGCTTCTTATCGCTCTTCGCCTTGTCGATGAACTTGACGGCGAGGTCACGAATTTCGTCATCCACGGTTTCCATACGCTTGGGATAGAGCGGGCCGGCGTCTTCAATCTTCTGTTTCCCGACAACGCCCCAACGCGGTTGGTCTGTCGAGTCAGCTTTGTCGGTGGACCAGCAATGAACCATGTTGCGCGGGCCGACGACATTCAACAGATTTTGCGGATAGTTGGGATGCGCCGGGTCTTCCATGGCGTCGAGGTGATACAGATAGCCAAAGAATTCGTCGAAGCCGTGAACGCAGGGCAAGAACTCATTCTTGTCGCCCAAATGGTTTTTGCCAAATTGACCAGTGGCATAGCCCATGGACTTCAGAATAATGGCGGTGGTTACCGCTTCCGCAGGGAGTCCCGTGGGGGCGCCCGCCTGACCGACGGTGGTCATGCCGGTCCGGATGGGGAGTTCACCAGTAATGAAGTTCGCGCGACCCGCCGTGCAGCTAGCTTCGGCGTAATAGTCGGTGAACAACATGCCTTCCTTGGCGATCTTGTCGAGATTGGGGGTCCTGCCAGCCATCAAGCCGCGGTGGTAAGCGCCGATGTTCCACATACCGATGTCGTCTCCCATGATGACAAGGATATTTGGTTTCTTCTCTTGCGCCTTGACGGCGGGTGTCCCAGCCACACCAAACAGCGTGGATACTGTCGCTAGAGCTAGACCTATTTTTCCACACCACTTCATAATCACACTCCTTTTGTCTTCTACTCTTCGAATAGAAATCCTTTAAACGCAGAGTTAGTCGGAATTGGGCGGTGAGGTCTCTCCGATGCTGACATGCTGCTCCTATTTGCCGGGGGAGAGAATTGTCAGAAGTAACAGTAACCTCCCCGGACGGTCAGTCCACCCTTTCGCGACCGGGCCACGTCTACTTTTTCGGTGGCGCCGCCGCGTCCATCTGTTTCAGTTTTTGCTCCATCATCATCTTTTCCTGCTCTTTGGTCAGCTTGGGAAAGAGCAACACAAAGCTCAACCGCAGGGTCCAGGGCGAAGCTCCCTCGGGATGAACGGCGTTGCCGTAGAACTCCGCGGAAAGATTCACCGGCTGGAATCCCAGCTTCATAATTCTTCCGACACCGCCGCCGAAGGGTACGTTCCACACGTCACCGTCGGGTGCTCTCCAATTGGCCGTGACGATGGGGGCGGTTTTGAGGTACCAACCTTTTTTCAGGTTGTAGTTGACGAACCACTGCAGGAGGAACTGATTTACGGGAGGCTTATTAACCGTTCCGTCGGAATTGAAGTTGGCATGACCGGCTACGGACCAGTAGTTGTTGGTAAGAAACCCGATCGTCCAATGTGATGGCTGTACCAGCACGACCACCGAAGGCCCGATGCTGAGTTTTCCCTGCCCGAGATAAGTCGTATTGGTTGCTGTGGGAAACACAAAAGTCGGCCCGATGCCCCAAGTCACCTTGCTGTGCTTAGGTGAGAACAAGAAGGAGGGATTAATGTCTCCCAGTCCGTAAACTCCTGTCTGTTGTACCGGGGGCCCGGGGGGCTGCGCCACGGGAATTGGTTGATAGATGACCGGCGTAATCCAACGGGTGATGAGGTTCCAATCTTTCCCCACACTGATCGGAATAACTGGTTGGATGTTCATTACGTTCTGAACGCGGTCTGCAGGCCCAATCCCGAAGTTCCAGTTCTCCTGGATGGGAACGCTGATGAGGCTCGCAATGGGATTCTGCGACGCTTTTCTCAATTCCTCCGCATTCGAAGCTGCCGCTGGCGTTGCTTGCGTGGCAACGGAATTTCCCACCGGGTTGACGGGCGCCTCTTGAGCCATGAGCGGAAATGTTAACGGGATCAACACCACCAGCGCTCCCGTCAAAAGCGATGCAAAAATATGTTTATTTAGTTTCATGAATGATCCTTCGCAAAATTCATTTCTGCTGACGACTTCAGATCGTTGAATGAGGTCTTTGAGCGAATGAGGTCTTGAGCACACCCCTGCTGTGTTCTTTAAACGGGCGGCTCACCTGTCTACTCAAAATGTGGCGGAAGCGAACCGATGCGCGATAGTCCATCGAATTTCATCAAAATAAATTGTCAAAAGTACCATAATTAGTTATGGGGTACGACGGTCAGGCTGAAGGAGAGACTATAGGCAAATTCATTCGCAGATCAAAAACGTGTACACCGTCGGGGAATCGTGCTATCGAATGGTGCAGTTCCTGCGCAATCCCCCTCGGGTTCAAGGAGTATCGATGGGAGACGAGAGCGTGGAGACAAAAACGCGACCAGCCAGCGCTTCATTCATTGCTACAATCAAGTCCGAATCCATCTGGACCTTCAACACGTAGCCCAGTCCCCCTGCAGCAATGCAGGTGGCCACAATGTCCGCATCATCATGCACCGTAAGGAAGACGATTTTGACGGTGCTGCCGCACTTCTTCAACTCTTTCGCAACTTCGATTCCACTCAAACCTGGCATCGAAATGTCCAGGACCACAAGATCAGGTGCAATCGTCTGGACGAGATGCAAAGCGGCTGGTCCATCGGAAGCCATCCCGACGACATCAAAAGTGCTTTCCAATAGCTTCGTGACCGTACTCAACACGGGAGGAAGATCGTCGGCTACCACCACGCGTCTGCCAATCATGAAAGCTCACCTCGGAGCTATTCTTACGACCAAGCGCTGGAATGAAGATTCAGAGCACGTCCAGCTCGACGAGGAATCCGTCTCCCGGCTTAGTTGCCTTTAAGCGTGACACTTCTAGGCCTACCCTGCGCGTGTTTGAAGCGGTTGGCTATTGGTAGAACTTACAATCAGGAGAAATATCGATTGGACTAGATGGAGATGATTCTGTGTTTGATGGCGTACTGGACAAGCTGGGCGTTGGTCTTTAGCTGTAAGAGTTCCATAACGGCATACTTGTGCGCGGCCACGGTCCGTTTGGTGATCTGCAGGGCCGAGGCAACTTCCTTCATGGAGCGCCCTTCGGCCAAAAGTTGAATCACTTCCCGTTGCCGCGGAGTCGGTTCGGGGGTATGTTCACGGGCTCTGGGCTCGCGCACCGAGATTTTTGTAAGGCCCTCGCTGGCGCTGGGCGTGACGTAGGAACCGCCCTTCAACACTTCCTCAATCGCGGTCATCAATTCAAACGCAGCAGCCTGCTTGAGTAAAAATGCGGAGGCACCGGCCCGGAACGCTTCTCCAACGAGGTAAGGATCTTCGTTCATCGTCATGAAAATCAGCTTTGCCTGAGGCATGATGAGTTTGAGTTGCCGGGCGGCGTCCAGGCCGTTCAGCTGGGGCATGGCAATGTCGAGCACAACGATTTCAGGGAGCAGCTTGGCTGCCGATTGCAGTAGAGCACGCCCATCCGCTACAGTACCGACAACCTCGCACCGCGGTTCAATCACGCGCTTTAGCGCGTCCACCAGCATCTGGTGGTCATCGGCGATCAATACACGTGGGCGCTGTAGGCCTTTAGTCTCCCGCGGCATGTGTCATCACCCGGAACTCATTGGCAGGAACTGATATCGGTACCTCAGCAAAAACTTCGGTGCCTCTACCGACTTCCGAGTTCACCGTCAGCTTGCCTCCGGCAAGCCGAAGCCTCTCGCTCATTCCGATGAGGCCGAGCCCCATTGCGTTTATTCGATTTTGAGGATCAAATCCCGAGCCAGAATCGGAAATCCGCAGACTTACCCCCTCGGCATCAGATTCAAGTTCCAGCTTCGCCTCATTCGCCTCGCTGTGTTTTACTACGTTTGCCAGCGCCTCCTGGGCAACCCGAAACAGGCATAGCGCCACGTCTTTCGACAGATTCGGTGGCAGTCCACTTTCCAGGAAGTGGACGGCGACATGGTGTTTCTCCGAAATTTCTCTGCACAGCCCCTGAAGAGCAGGCACGAGGCCGACATGCTCCAATTTGCTTGAGTGAAGTTCGTGGGAGAGCGAATGTATATCCGTGGAAATTTCCTTTAAACCTCTTAACATTTCCACAATGCTCGCGCGCTCTTCATGTTCGGATTCAGGCAATTTCTTCCATAGCTGGCCCAGACCAATGCTCAGAAGTGCCAGGCGCTGGCTGAAGTCGTCGTGGAGCTCGCGCGCGATACGGGCGCGTTCTTCTTCCTGCGCGCGAATCAGCCGACCAGTTAATTGATGCAGCGATTCTTCGGATGTTTTCCGTTCGGTGATATCGACGCACGAACCAACGTAGCCGCAGAAAGTGCCATCGGATTCGAACCTCGGCACCCCCAAATCAACCAGCCATCGATAAACTCCATCAAAGCGACGCAAGCGATATTCCATCTCGAACTGGCGTCGGGAATCAAAAGCAGCCGAGTAGGTTTCCAGGCATTGCCCAAGATCATCGGGATGGACCCCGGAGGCCCATCCGCTGCCTAGCTCTTCCGTGAGGGCCCGGCCGGTGAAATTCAACCAGTTCTGATTAAAAAAAGTGCAGAGTTTGTCTGTGCCTGCCATCCAAATCAAGACGGGAGCAGTGTTGGCGACGAGGCGGAAACGTTCTTCACTTTCGCGCAAAACTTGCACGGCGTGTTTACGTTCAGTGATATCCCGCGCGATTATGGAAGACCCAACGACGGCACCCGTGGAATCCCTCAAAGGAGAAATGGTCAGCGAAAGGTCAAGTTTTTGGTCACGTTTGGTGACGCGGGTGGTTTCGTAATGCTCGATGCGCTCTCCCGCCCGAGTCCTCTCCAGTATTTTTCCCTCTTCCGCCCACAGTTCCTCGGGAATAATTAAGCGAGTGGATTGTCCGACGGCCTCTGCCCTGGTGTATCCGAACAGCCTTTCCGCACTTGCATTCCAACTCAAAATAGTGCCGTCGAGGTTCTCGGAGATGATGGCATCGTCAGAAGATTCGAAAATGAGATCGTGCCGCGATTGCGCTTCCCGGGCACTTTTACGTTCCAGCGCATTCGAGACTATTTCGCCAACGAGTTTGAGCTGCTTTTTCAATTCATCTGTCCAGGTAATCTTATGCTTCGTGCTAATGAAGGAAACGCAGCCAAAAAAATCATGGCCGGCCTTTAACGCGATCGTTGCTATGGAAATAGTGTGAATTCGGCGCAGGTATTCTCGTTCTTGAGACGCTTCATCAGGCAATGTCTCCAAATCGGAGACAAAAATGGATTCACCACGGTTCAGAGTATCGGACCACCATGGAAGCTTGTCAGCATTCAAGACAACCGGAGCGGGTTCCGTACCCCATTCGCACCAGCTTATGGCCGGGGTAAGGACCCCGAGTTCACGAGAATACTCGTGGATGGTAATCCGCTCGATTCTAAGGAACTGTGCAATCCGTCCAAGGCTATTTTCTATGGTTGCAACCACCTGCGAATCGGGAAGATTGATAAAAGTGGTAGAGAGATCCGAAAGCAGATGCTCGAAAGTCAGGCTGGCCGCCAGCGAGGCCTCCACTTTCTTCCTTTTCGCGCGATGCCGAAGCAAGCCGAGGATTAAGAGCGCCTGTGCGACGCACAGGGAAATGATGCCCAGGATATACCAGCGATAGACTCTCCAGACATTGGGCTGGCGGTTGACAATCGCGCTGCCCGCGGGAAGAGACATCTCCGAGATTTTCCAGCGCTGCAATTGACGTTCATCGAAAATATAGCCGCTCGATGCCAATTCGTCTTCCGGATGTTCTCCGGCAAGGAATCGCAAACCCATCTCCCCCGCGCGTGTGCCCATTTCGGCAAATCGGATTATGTAGCCGCCGACCGCACCTGATCCGAGATGTGTATCGAGCAGGGCATAGACGGGAGCTCCGGACTCAGCAGCTACCTTCGAAACAACGTCTGCGGAAATAAGTGGGTGGCCAACCGCATCCCTGCCCAAAGTCACAAACAGCACGATGCTGTCGGCGCCCAGGGTTCTAACTCGCTTACGAATCTCCGATAATCCGAGATTCGTGAGATAGGTAATCTGCAATCGATTTGAAAAACCGGCAATCTGTTCGCGCACCTGGTCGAGCAGGGCTGTTTCTGAGGGAGAAGAACCTCCAATGACCAGAACTTGCCGAGCGTTGGGCTGAAATCGGAGCGCAGCCTCCAACGTCTTTTTCGCCCCCAGCTCAACCCGGATGCAGCTCGATTCCTTGTGCCATGCCATGCTTGCAGGAAGGCTCTCCACGGGATTGGGGCTCAAATAGACAAGCGGTGCACTCGGGAATACATCCAGTGGAACGTCGCCTACCCCGATTATCAGATCGAGTTTAGAATTAGCAAATTTCCGTTTTATCCATTCTGTCCGTTGCGCCTGAATCGCTGGATCAGGAAAGTGGATACGATCCATGTGCTCGCTGTAAATCAGTATGCCTTCTGGGGAGCCGCGCTGCAGGGTGGCGCGTATGTTTTCGTCGATACGCCGAAACAACGGCCAACTGAGATCCTCCTGCATCAGGATTAGAACTTGCTTAGGCTCGTTGGACTGAGCAAGGGCTGCAGAGGCTAGGAGAAGGGTGACAGAGAGGGCACGCACAAAAGTGGCGGCCCACCTTGCGAGTCGGGAACAAGTGGAGACTTGGTTCAGAACGTAACCACTAACTTTGCGCAATGGTACGGTCATAGCGAACGCAATAAGTAATCTACTGACGAGGAAGCCGCGGCAAAATCAGCTTCCAAGCAGCGAGGAGTCTATTCCCCTTACGTTAAGTTTTAGCCCTTAGAGATGCTCCCCGGGCGGTGGAGCGTCTCGCACGAGAGTGTGCTGGTGAAGTGCGCTAAGTCGGGTTTCGGCCCAGCAATCCGTCCAAATCTCTGTCAGGACTGTATCAGAATTTTGGGATATTCCGCTATAGCTGAATGTGACGGACGTCACAAAGCCCGAAGACCGCCTCTTGGAGCGGCCAACTGCGATTAGGTTGAGTACACCTAGAGCTCGCCCCGCTCGTTATGCCGTTCGTTTGGATGTTCTAGGGACTGGTAGTTTTGACAATTCTCCGCAGACATTGACCCGGCGCATGCTTACCGTAGGTTCCGCGCACTGTTCGCGTGGCATGTGACTGGAATCGTCAATAATGGGGACACACGAGTTATAGTCGTGTCTCGACCTTGGGAGCTAAGAAATGCTGCGCCACAAAGCCTTAGAGCAAGTGTTGATTCTTTGTTTAGTGGCGACGGCATTCGCCCCGGCGATGTGGTCCCAAGAGAAAACGAACCCGACTAAACCCGACGAGACCAAGTCTGCCAGCTCCCAGGGAGCAGCTAAGCAAGCTCCTGCAGGTGAAGACTCGGACGCACTTCGAAAAGCAGCGCAAAACCCCGTTGTCAGCCTCATCAGCGTTCCAGTTCAAGAAAATTTCAACTTCAATATTTCACCTTTTGACCGGACGCAAAATGTGCTGAACATTCAGCCAGTCATCTCCGCTCGGATCAGCGAGAACTGGAATCTCATCACGATTCCCCAAGTTAACGAAGGCGCAGGAAAAGATGATGATGGAACAAAAACTAAAACAGATGGACCAACAGCCACCGGAAAAGAAGTAAACACCTGGTTTGGCACTTTTGGTCGGGTCGTGGATTTCTGTTTGTAACTCTGCAGGAGGAGAAGGCGTATGTTACAAGAAACAAGAATTGGTATGGCAAAAGCATGGCTGGTTTTCGTGGCGGCACTATTGGCGTGCGGTGTGGCGTCCGCCCAGGATGTCCGTTACAACTTCATGCCGGGAACAAACTTTGCAAAATATCACACCTACAAATGGGTTGCGATTGAAGGCGCATCTCACCCCAACCAGATTGTGGATGCGCAGATCAAACAGGCTATCGATACCCAGTTGGCGGCAAAAGGCATGACCAAGACCGATAGCGACAAGGCCGACCTCTATATCGGTTATCAAATCGCCGTTGATCAGGAAAGGCAGTGGAACGCATATGGAATGGGTGGTGGATTGCGTTGGGGCGGAATGGCCAGCGCCACAAGTTCCACCATCAGCAACGGAACACTGGTGGTGGATATGTACGACCCTACTTCCAAACAACTTGTCTGGACAGGAAATGCCACCAAGACGCTTGATCCCAGCAGCAATCAGGAAAAG
The DNA here is from genome assembly GCA_963748365.1 of Candidatus Acidiferrales bacterium. GTDB lineage: Bacteria > Acidobacteriota > Terriglobia > Acidiferrales > UBA7541 > Acidiferrum. The sequence goes on along the minus strand of CAVVJG010000016.1, from coordinate 240,408 downwards.
AACCAGAAAAATCTGGATAAAGCCATGCAGAAATTGTTGAAGAATTATCCTCCGAAGCAGAGCTGATATTCGAAAAGTTTAGAAAGTCACGAAAGGATACCGATGAAAAACACAGTAACCCGTATCTTCGGCAGCACAATGGTGGTGGCGTTCTTTCTCCTGGCCGCCTCCCTATTCAATCCCCCGATCAATGCACAAAATCCCGAATTGCAGCAGCGCGTCGCGGAAATCAAAGAATCGATGGCCAAGAATAAGCAATTACTTGCGCAGTACACCTGGGTAGAGCAAGTCACGATCAGCCTGAAGGGCGAGCAGAAAAAGCAGGAACACTTCCAGGTACGCCTCGGACCCGATGGAAAGCCACAAAAGACCTCTTTGGATCCACCTCCGGAGGCGCCGAGTGGCCGTCAGGGTAGATTGAAAGAACACATCATCGAAAAAAAGAAGGAAGAGTACGGCGACTACGCGAACCAGATGAAAGCGCTCGCTCAGCAATACATTCCTCCAGACAAAGACCTGATTCAGCAAGCCTATGCGCAAGGGAATGTCTCCTTGAGCCCGGCGGCGGGCGCACCCGAATGAGATTCAACTGATCATTAAAAACTACCTGAAGCCTGGCGATTCGATGACTCTGGTAATAGACAAAGCGCAGAAACAACTGCTCCGGGTTCAAATCGCCTCGTACATGGATGATCCGAAGGATGCCATGAACCTGACAGTACAATTCGCCGGCATGCCGGGCGGCCCGAACCACGTCTCCAGTGTGGTGATGGATGGCGTCAGTAAACAATTGAACATTGCCACGCAGAACTCGAATTACCAGCACCTCTGAGAATCTGCTTGGTCCAGGCGGAAGGTGCGCTTGACGCACTTTCCGCTTTTCATTTCAAATCCGCTACCGACAAATCTCTCAATCGCTCCAAGTTCGGAGTTCACACGTGGATACCCCCAATCGAACGCTGAAACAAAAGGCCTACCAGGGACTCAAAGAATATCTAGCGATCTCTCTGTACCTTTGGCTAGTGCTTGGCTTGTTCGTTCTGTACCAGTCTGTAATTTCGGCAGAACATGGAACCCCGTTCGTTGCGCACGGACTAGCGCTGCTCAATGCGCTGGCTCTGGGCAAAGTGTTGCTGATTGCAAAAGATCTACATTTTGCGGAGCGGTTCAAAGATAAGCCGCTGATCTATCCGACAATTTTTAAGTCGATCGCCTTCGCCGCGGTGTTAGGCGTATTTAAAATCATTGAAGAATCGATTATTGGTTTGATTCACGGACGTCCGGTGATGGAGAGCATTGCCGGTGTGGGCGGCGGCACCATCAAGGGAATACTCACCATGATTGCCATCTTGGCCGTGCTGCTGATTCCTTTCTTTGGGTTCACCGAACTGCGAAGTGTAATCGGCGAGGGCAAGCTGAGAGCCCTCTTCTTCACCTCGCGTGTTCCCACCGACGGTTCAAATTGAACAAACAGAAAATGCAGTCGCCTTGGAAAACGGCAGCAAAACAGCCCAGCAGATGGCTTTCGCTGCTGCTGCAAACTGCGTGTACTAACGCACGCCCACCGGTTCTGACCCCTTCAGAGCGTAATACGCAATATAGAGGTAGCAGATCACCGGTAACACGAACGCGTGGTGAACGCCGATGCGATCGGCGATTGCGCCTTGCGCCACAGGAATGATTGCTCCGCCAACGATTGCCATGATAAGAAGGCCCGAACCGTCGCCAGTGCGTGGCCCAAGCTTTGCGATGCCTAACGTGAAAATACTCGGGAACATGATGGAGTTAAAGAAGCCAACAAGAATGATGCTCCACATTGCTATGGGACCCGTGGTTAGCATCGAGATAAGAACCAATGCGCAGGAGCAGAATGCAGCAATTCCCAAAACTGTGCCGGTCTTCACTTTTTGCAGGATCGCCGAGCCGATGAATCGTCCAACCATTGCCCCGCCCCAATAGTAAGCAACGAGCTTTGCGCCCTCCACTTCTGGCAAATTGCCAATGTCCGGCTGGTTGAAATAGTTGATGAGGAAACTACCGATAGAAACTTCTGCGCCAACGTAAGTGAAGATCGCCACACATCCCAAAATGAGGTGACGATACTTCCACATGCTTCCTTCATGGCGACCGTCGGCGTGTTTTTCAACTTCGGGAATTGCGGGCAATTTGAACATGGCAATCAAACCCGCAAACACGATCAGAGCGATGCCGATCACGATGTAGGGGAACCTGACCGAAGAAGCTTGTTGCAAGCGGAATGCGTGGAGTGCTTCCGCAGACATATTCGAAATTGCGTCTTTATTTACTGTCGCAGTGCCAAGGATGAGCAGTCCGCCAATCCACGGGCCAACCGTGGTTCCCAAGGAGTTGAATGCCTGTGTTAGATTCAGGCGGCTGGAAGCCGTCTTAGCTGGCCCAAGCACGGATACGTACGGGTTGGCGGCCACTTGCAGCGCCGTGATACCCGCTGCGAGCACCATCAACGCGCCAAGGAAGAGTGGGTACGAAAGCGCAGCCGCAGCCGGCACGAACAGAAATGCGCCAAGGCCCATCGTCAGGAGTCCCACCACCATGGTCTTCTTGTAGCCAATGGCATCCACTACCTTGGCCGAAGGGATCGAGAAAATAAAATAGGCCAGGAAGAAAGCAAACTGGATCAACATCACCTTCGTGTAGTTCAAATCGAATACTGATTTCAGGTGGGGAACGAGAATGTCATTCAATACCGTGACAAATCCCCAGAAAAAAAACAGGACTGTCACCATCGCTAACGCCGCCGGATATTTTTCGCTCCCACCCGTTTCCGTTGTCTGCCCACTATTCGTCGTGACCATGGCCATGGTTTCCACTTCCCTTTTCCCCGCTTGTTTGCGGCTTCCGTTGCCCTAGATACTGCCATACCTTGCCGGGGACCGAAAGGTTTCCCGTCACGCACAGCCATTCTGGAAAATGGTATAACGGCTGCCGTATCGTTTTTCTTCAGGCGACGAAGAGAGTCCACCATGTGCAATTTTCTAAGACAGCTGTCGAAGGTAGCTATAACCTGCCTTTGGTTGTTCACGCCAGCAGTGCTCCAGGCTCAGACGTTTTCGCCAGTTGTAATCTGGTCAGAGCCTGCCTTGCCGTCCGCTGACTCAGCGGTTGCTACCAGCAGCCAACTGGCACAAATCTTTCCGCAGGCCCGCCTGGCATCCACGGAGCAGCTACCCACGCAATTGCAGGACGCAAGTACGCGCCTCCTAATTCTTCCGCAAGGTTCTGTGATCCCCGAAGCCGCGTGGCCCTCTATTTACACTTACCTTCAGCACGGCGGCAATTTGCTGGTACTCGGCGGCCGCCCTTTCACTCGATCCGCGTATCACGATGCTGCAGGCTGGCACTTGCGCGAAGCATCCGTTCGTTTCGCGAGGGCCCTGCTCATCGATCAATATCAAGCCACACCGGGATCTGCGGGACTGGACTCCTCGCCCAATCCGGACTTTCCGTTGCAGTTGCCGCGCTTCGCATGGCAAAAAGCGTACAGCCCCATCATCCGGCTTAGCACCACGAATCTATACAATCGCGGTGGATCGACAGGCACGCTTGATGTGCGGCTGGATCCTTTGGTGTGGGGTGTGTCTGAAGGTCGAAGACTTGCCGCTCCGGTTATCGAACTCGATCATCTTTCTTCGGGTTTCGATGGTGGACGATGGATTCTTCTTTCAGCGGAACTCGATGGCAAATTCTATTCCGCACCAGATAGCATTACACTTCTGCGTTCACTGGCAGAGCGTGCGATGCGTGGTGCCGAAGAATTCTCCGTTCGCCCCACTCTTCCGCTCTACCTACCCGGCGAACCGGTCGAAATCGAAACTGTTTTCCATGCCAATCTGAAACGCCCCACTCCGCTGACCGTCCAGATTAGTTCTTACCCGGAAGATCAGCCTGCGCAGAAGCAAACTGTGACTGTGGCTCTCCCATCCGCCGTAGCCACCGTGCTGCCTGCTCCAACCACAAAAGGTTTGCACATCATCGAAGCGAGGTTGCTCGAAGGCGCTGCCGTTCGCGCAATCTATCACTCCGCTTTCTGGATACGCGATAAAGCGTACCTACGTTCGGGCCCGCGATTGAGCGTGAATGCCGATTATTTCCAGATTGATGAGAGGCCGCTGGCTGTTGTCGGCACCACTTATATGTCCAGCGAGGTGCAACGTCTCTATTTCGATCACCCGAATGTCTATGTTTGGAATGCGGATTTGGCGCTAATCCACGAAGCAGGCTTGAATATGGTACGCACCGGATGGTGGACCGGGTGGGACAAATTTTGCGATGAAGCTGGACGACCGTACGAACGCACGCTTCGTACCCTCGAGGCCTTCCTGATGACTGCGCGCAAACACAATATCCCGTTGCAATTTAATTTTTTCGCCTTCCTACCGGAAGTTCTAGGGGGTGTCAATCCATATCTGGATCCCCAAGCACTGCGCAAGCAGCAAGCGCTTGTCGGTGGAGTGGTGGCCCGCTTCCACGATGTCCCATTTCTTGCTTGGGATCTGATCAACGAACCTAGTTTCTCGAAGCGCATTTGGCAGATGAGACCGAATGACGATGGCTATGAATTGCAGGCCTGGAATGCCTGGCTGGCGCGAAAATATCCGGATCGCGCGGCACTTGCCGACGCCTGGAATCTACCCGTTGAAGCGGTGACTGGTACGGTTTCTCTTCCAAACGATCAGGAATTTTCGGCACGCGGTATGTACGTGGGGCAAAACTCTCTGCGCGTGTACGATTACAATCTGTTCGCGCAGGAGCAATTTGCAGGCTGGGTGCACGGGATGCGCGATGTGATCCGCGCCACTGGATCAACCCAACCCATCACGGTTGGCCAGGACGAGGGCGGCTACGTCGATCGCCTTTCACCTGCTTTTTTTGGGCCGTATGTCAATTTTACCGCGAATCATACCTGGTGGCAGGACGACCAATTGCTTTGGGATTCGCTGGTGGCCAAGCAACCCGGCAAAGCCATGTTGATCCAGGAAACGGGACTGCAACGTCAACTGAATCTGGACGAGTTTTCGCGGCTCACTCCCGAGCAGGAAGCCGCGCTCTTTGAACGAAAGGTGGCACTCTCTTTTGTACAAGGCTCCGGGGCTATCGAATGGCTATGGAACACGAATTCCTACATGACCGAGGGCAACGAGGTACCCATCGGAGCGCTGCACGCCGACGCAACAGAGAAGCCAGAGGCCACTGTGTTGCGCGACTTCGCGAAATTTGCCGCGGCCGCGTCACCGTATTTGCAGAACCTGAAGCAACCGGAAATCGCCATTGTCACCTCGCAAGCGGCACAATTTTCTGTGCAAGGCGAATTTCAGATAGAAGCGCAACAGAAAGCGGTTCGCGCCCTCGGGTACGAGCTACATCAGCCCGCTTACATCATTGCCGAGTCGCAAATAGCAAACCTCGGCTCGCCCAAGCTGGTGATTCTTCCGTCTGCGCAAGCTCTTCGTGAATCCACCTGGCAGGCTTTGCTGACTTACGTGCGGAATGGCGGCAATTTATTGGTCACTGGGCCGGTCTCACGCGACGAACACTGGCATCCCGTTGACCGCCTAAGTCCTCTTGGCTTGACTGGGCATTCAGAACCGCTCACGATGCACGTCGCCCACACCACAGGCCTTCAGGCTAAGTCTCTTAAGGAGCAAGACCCCGCTACTAAAGACGAGCTGCGTTTTTATAATTCGCTCGCGAACCTCTCCTATGAACAACGAAAACAACAAATGTTGCAATATTTGGACTTCGAAGATGGTCGGACGCTTAAGGAAATCGAACTTGGTAAGGGAAATATTTTCTGGACTGCTTACCCCATAGAGCTCTCTGAGGGCGTACTCGCTTCTTCGACCATCTATGGAGAAATAGCCCAGCGCGTAGGCGTCACGCGCGCCTTTACGACGGAAACTCCGATTCAACAAGGCATCCTCGTTTACCCGGTCGATCTTGAAAGCTCCGTTCTTTATGTAATTGAGTCTGAATTTGGCCCGCTCGAGGGATCCGTCAGCATCAAAATACATGACACCGTTTCAGGCGCTGATCTTTCACTTAATATTCGTAATCAACATGCGGCCATGGTGCTCATCTCGAAAGCAGACAAGAAGATTATTGCCAAGTACGGTTTCTAACCTCCGAAAAACCGAGTGCCAAAAGAAATGGCGGCTAAAACTCATGCCGCCATGTGAATTGAGCAGTTGAGTTTTGACTTAGGCGTGAGTAGCAACGGGTTGTTGCTTTTTCTCTGCGATTTGCGTCAGGCCGGCCTCGAGAACGTCCATCGCCTCGTCAAACTGTTCATCAGTGACCACCAGAGGAACGAGTATCCGCATCACATTGCCGAGCGTGCCGGCTGTGATGGTGATCAGCCCGTGCTCATATGCATAGTGAGCAAGTTCCTTGGTCTCCGCTCCGGCCGGTTCGCGCGTCTCGCGATTGCTGACGAGTTCGAAGGCACACATTCCGCCGAGCGCGCGCACGTCACCGATCAATGACCATTTCTTCTGCCAGCCCTTCACTCGTTCTTCAAAACGTTTGCCGATGGCAGTGGAACGCGCCAGCAGGCCGTCTTTTTCAATTGCTTCGAGAGTTGCAAGCGCGGCGGCGCAAGCAGTCGGGTTGCCGGCAAATGTACTGCCCAGTCCACCCGGAAGGGCGGCGTCCATAATCTCCGCGCGCCCCGTAACACCGGCGATCGGCAGCCCACCTCCGATTGATTTAGCTGTGGTAATCAGGTCGGGCTCGACACCAAAATGCTCGATCGCAAAGAACTTCCCGGTACGGCCCACACCCGTCTGCACTTCGTCCGCAATCAGCACGATCCCATGCTTATTGCAGATTTCACGCAGAACGGAAAAGAACTCCTTCGGCGGCACTACAAATCCCCCTTCGCCAAGAACTGGCTCCGCGATGATGGCCGCAACAGAATCTGCCGCAACTACACGGCGGAAGGTATCTTCCAGATGTTTGGCGCAAAATACTTCGCAGGATGGATATGTCTTGCTATACGAGCAGCGATAACAATAAGCGTAGGGAACGCGATAGACCTCGGGTGCAAATGGGGCGAAGCCCGCTTTGTAGGGAACAATCTTGCTGGTGAGGCTCATGGTCAGCAGCGTGCGTCCGTGAAACGCGTCTTCGAAGGCAATCACGGCAGGACGCTTGGTGTATGCGCGCGCAATCTTGACGGCGTTTTCCACGGCTTCCGCCCCGGAATTGATGAACATTGTTTTCTTCGAGCCGCTGATCGGTGCAAGCGCATTCAATTTTTCGGCCAGCGCGATGTAAGACTCGTAGGGCGTCACGCCAAAGCAAAGATGCAGGAAGCGATCCACCTGATCGTGGATTGCTTTGGTCACAAGCGGGTGACGGTGACCAACGTTGAGGCAGCCGATACCGCCCGCAAAATCGAGGTAGCGATTGCCGTCCACATCTTCAATCCAGGCACCTTCGGATTTCGCAGCAAAAATGGGCGTAACAAGCTGAGGACCTCGGGGAATGGCAGCTTCGCGACGCGCTAGCAATGCGCGTGACTTGGGCCCAGGAACTTCCGTCCGAATCTGTATGGTTTTCATAGCCGTTTCTTTTCCCTTTCGAAATTAGGCGGATTCAGAATTTTTTTAATACCAGCCGATGGGGGCTTCATCCAGGTTGACGAATACCTGTTTCGTCTCCAGATATTCTTCCAGACCCCAGGGGCCAAGTTCGCGGCCGAAGCCAGATTGCTTATAACCGCCCCAGGGTGCTTCCACGTAGGTCGGCTGCATGTGATTAACCCAGATAATTCCCGCCCGCAGAGATTTCACCACGCGAAACGCTTTGTAAATATCACGCGTCCAGACGGCGCCGGCCAAACCGTAGGGCGTGTCATTTGAAATGCGAATCGCATCCGATTCGTTCTCAAATGGGATGACCGTCGCCACCGGCCCGAAAATCTCTTCCCGAGAGATGCGCGCGTTATTGTCAACATCATAAAAAATAGTCGGCTCGACATAGTAGCCCTTGTCGAACTGCTTTGGCCGGCCGCCGCCCGAAGCAGTCTTGGCTTCCTTCTTACCCAACTCGAGATACGAAGACACGCGATCGTATTGTTCTTTGCTGACCAACGGCCCCATCTTTGTTTCGCGTTCCAGGGGCGGGCCGAGCTTAATCTTCTTTGCCTTCTCGGTCATCGCTTCCACAAATTTGCCGTAAATCTTTTTCTCAACCAGGATTCGACTTCCTGCGGAACAGACCTCACCCTGATTGATGAACACGCCGAACAGCGCACCATCCACCGCCGCTTCCCAATCCGCATCAGCGAAAAAGACGTTGGGGGACTTGCCGCCAAGTTCAAGGGTTACGCGCTTCAGTGTTTCCGCCGCTCCCCTTACGATAATTCTTCCCACCGCAGCGCTGCCCGTGAACGCGATCTTGTCTACGCCCGGGTGCGCGACAATCGCTGCTCCAGTCACCTCGCCAATGCCGTTTACTACGTTCACCACACCGGGTGGCAGGCCCACCTCCTCAAACCAGTTTGCGAATTCCATCGCGGTGAGAGGCGTCTGTTCCGCCGGCTTCAAAACGCAACAGCATCCCGCGGCAATCGCTGGAGCCAACTTCCATGCGGCCATCAACAGGGGAAAATTCCATGGAATAATCTGCCCTGCCACCCCAACCGGCTCGCGTAGTGTAAAACTCAGTGCATTTGCGGGAACGGGATTCACACTTCCCGAAACTTTATTCGCCAGTCCACCATAATACTCAAAGCAGGTGGCCACGTCGGCAATGTCGTATTCCGCTTCGACGATGGGCTTACCGCAATTTCGCGATTCAAGTTCTGCAAGCATGGCAGTGTTTTGACGCACTTTTTCCGCCAGCTTAAAGAGGATACGTCCGCGATCGACCGCGCTCGTTTGTGCCCATGGACCCGCATCAAATGCAGCGCGTGCGGCCTTCACCGCTTTGTCGACATCGGCAGCGGTAGCAGCCGCAACATTTGCGATCACCTCCTCCGTCGAAGGATCGTATACGGGAAACGTTTCGCCAGAGGAACTGCTTACCCACTGCCCATTAATGTAATTCTGATACGTTCTTACCGTTGCTTTCGCCGTACCGGACATAACATTCCTCCGCAACAAACTTGCTCATACAGCAGTTGAACCTATCGCCAGTTTCCGTGCTGCCTTACGGCTGCCATAAATGTAAAAGAAAAATGCCGCGAGTCCAATAAACCCCAAAGTTCCGCCGAACATCCAGATTTCATAACGCGCCAGGGACTTGATCTGCTGGGCAGGGAAAAAAGCCAGCGCTATACCCAAGACAGTTGTAACAAAACCGCATACACCTGCAAAAATCAGCGTTCCTTTCCCGTAGTGGCCGCGGGCATATTCCTTCGCAAATGCAATCTTGAGCAAAGCAGCGAACATATACAGGAATGGAATCAACTGCAGCACAACCGCAAGTGAAAGCAGAGACTGGAATGATTCCTGCACGCCACCAGTCGCGACAAAATTCAGAATCACAAGAATCAACGAAACCGACGCGTGGACAATCAGTGCCGCATAGGGTGTTGCATATTTTGGGTGAACTTTCCCGAGCCACGCAGGCATGTAGGAATCCAGTCCTGCAACGAACGGAATTCGCGCCGAGCCGCCCAGCCACGCGGAACCGATCCCGGCAATCGACACGCTCAACAAGAACGCAAAGGGGATGACAATCCACGGCACGTTCACTTTTGCGGCCATCAGGTTGACCGCCTGCACTATCCCTTGCAGCACGCTTATGCTGCCTTTATCGACGGCGATCAACAACGTGAGTGTGGCGCCAAGGTACAGCAACCCGGAAAGCAATCCGCCCCAAGCCACCGCCCCCGGCAACACTTTCCTGGGATTCTCGATCTCGTCCCCCATAATTGACGCGAGTTCAAGGCCCACCAATCCAAAACAAATTACACCAAATGAATTCAACACGAATTTTGGATTTGTTGGAATTTTGAAATCTTCCCAACGGATGGACGTGCCAAATTTCAGGCATACCACCACACCCAAACCCATCAGTAGAAATGCCGCAACAAACGTGCCAATCCCTCCAAGATTGTTGACCCATTTCCCGACACCCAAGCCCATTACGTTGAGAATTACCAGCAGGCTCAGGAGCACCACAGAAGCCACCAGAGCAAATGTTTTGTTGTCAGCGAGTCCTACGTGACTGGGGCCAAGTACGAACACCGAAACGCCGACGAAATAGAGCATTACCGTTGGTACGTACATCATGTTATTTGTCCAGTAGCACCAGCCAGACAAGAATCCATGCCAGTCGCCAAAAACTTCTTTGGCCCACAGATAAACTCCGCCTTCTCCGGGATAGCGGTGCGCAAGTTCAATAACCGCGATGCCCTGCGGCCAGAAAAAGAGTGTCAGTGAAATGATCCACAACCAGATCGTGACGCCGCCGTTTGCGGCAATAGAAGGCAAGACGTTGAGGTTGAAAACGGCAACCACGAAAAGCAGAACGAGGTCACGCCGCCCCAGCACGCGCTTCAAATGTGGCTGCGAATCCTGCCCAGCCACCGTTGCGCTCCGGTTTGTCGTGACCTCGCTGCTCAATGCGTGCACCTCATATGCTAGTGGCCGGCTGCTCCGACAAACGCAACGCCGCGCTCCGCCTGTGCTTTTGCCAGGCCGGGTGCGACTTCTTCAAACACCGCAAGGTGCTTGTCGATATCGGCTTCCGTGTGTTGCACGGAAATGGTCCATTGTTCGTCCCACCAGTAGGGCATAGCCAGCACGCCGCGATTTACCATACCAAACCAGAACTGGCGCCAGAGATCGACATCAATCTTCAACCAGTCACGATAGTTGCGAATCTCTTCGGGATAGAGCATCAGCGCGCCGTTCACTCCGGCGCTTGCCACGTAACCCTGAATACCGTTCTTCTTAATGATCGCGCGGTAGCCTTCGGTGAGTTTCTTGCTCAGCTTGCCAACATGCACATAGTTTTCGCGCGTGAGAACTTCACGGAATGTTGCCAGACCCGCGGCCATGGCGAAGCGATTCGTGTTGTAGGTTCCGCCATGAAAAACTTTGTGCTGGACGATCAGGTCCATCACTTGACGGCTGGCTCCAAAAGCAGCTAGCGGAACGCCGCCGCCGATGGATTTTGCCAACGTGATCATGTCCGGTTTTACGCCAAAGTATTCACTGGCGCCACCCCAGCCGAGTTTCGCTCCAGTCTTCACCTCATCAAAAATCAGCAAAGAGCCGTTCTTTGTGCAGATTTCGCGCAACGCTTCAAGGAATCCAGGCTGCGGCATGCATACCCCCACGTTCATCATGATCGGTTCCATGATGATCGCGGCGATCTTCCCGGAAAATTGTTTAAAGCGATTCTCCACGCTGGGAAGATTGTTGAATGTTGCGACCGTGACGTTATCGAGCACCGCTTTGATGACGCCGAGCCCGCCGGGAACGGAATTCGGCGCGTTGATGTCGCCAAATTCCTCTTCCTTTGGCTTCACGCTGACCAGTGCGCTGTCATGCAATCCGTGATAGCCGCCTTCAAATCGCAGGAGGATGTCGCGGCCGGTTGCAGCGCGTGCAATGCGCACGGCATGCATGGTCGCTTCCGTTCCACTGGAACCGAATCGCACCATCTCAACCGGATAGCGCGCGCAAATTTCTTCCGCCAACTCTGTTTCCATGCCATGTGGCATACCGAATGTGGTGCCGCGGTCAACGATATCCTTGATCGCTTTCACAATTGCAGGATGCCCGTGTCCTGCCATCAGCGTGCCAAAACACAGGTTGTGATCGATGTATTCGTTGCCGTCAATGTCCTTGATTTTGCTGCCGTGCCCTTCCGACACAAAAATGGGGTACGGATCGTACGCACGGTAATTGCTGGCAACACCAAGTGGAATCCGTTTCTCTGCCTTCTTATGCGCTTCGGCGGATTTCGGGGTGCGCTTCTCGTAAAGAGCGATTTCCTTCTGAAGTATCTCGTGCATTTTCTTACTCCGTCCAGCATGGCCTTCCTATGGTCAGCTGTGGCAGGTCTGTTCCCTGCGGTCAGTATCTGCGAGGAAAACTTCGCGGATTTTGCGGCGAACTACGCTTCCTAGTTTACGCCTTTCGGTGCAGTTCCAGAACCCTGCGCACGAAGCGCGGCGCTTTCGTGCCACGCCTTGCATGCAACTGATTGCCAAGAAGCTTCCTAGTGGCCTGTAACAGCTATTTATACACTTTGCTCCGCAAACGATAGACGCGATAACGCTGTCGCTATGCCGATCCATCGCGCCATCTCAGTACACAATCAGTTGGTACAGGCCACTAGAACAGGAACTTTAAAGCGAACTGGATAAGCCGCGGTTCGCGGGCTTTCTGGGCCAGGCCAAACGTCGGGCCATCGGAAATGTCTCCATCCACACTGTAGAATTGAGCATGGTTGAAGATGTTGTAGATTTCCGTGCGGAATTCCATGCGCAGCCGTTCACGCAATTGGAAACCCTTATAGAGGCCCAGATCCGTGTTGGAGATGCCGGGTGAGCAGCAGATGGAACGGGGCGCATTTCCGATTGTGCCCGGAGCGACCGTATCGTTTGTAAACTGACTCGGGTCGAAGGCCAGACCGTCATGTTTGCGTGGATTCCATTTGATCAAGCGGCCAGGGTGGAAGCCCGGGCCTTCCGTCCAGTTCGGTTCGCCAGGGGCCTCGAAGAACGTGCTGTAATATTGCTCGATGTCGTCGGACGAGGTAATGCGAACTGGAAAGCCCGTCTGGTAAGTCACGATGCCAGAAAGCTGCCATCCGTTCAGCAACTGCCCCTTGAAGCCGTCATATTTCGGCACAGGAAGTTCCCAAACCCAATTGAAAACAAACCGATGGCGCGCATCAAATAGCGATGGGCCGTAGGTTCCGTTAAAATTATTTGGATTCAAGGTGCTCTCGAAGCTCGACGCGTTATCCAGCGACTTGCTATACGTGTAAGCAGCTGAGAACTGTAGACCATGCGAGTAATGCTTCTCGACCAGGACTTGCAGTGAATTGTAATTCGAGTGAGCGACAGTGTTCTCAGTAAAGATGTTTGAGAACACCGCGATGCCATCGGAGGGGCAACCCGCTCCCGTCAAGGGTTGGCAGAGCGGTGACGAATAGGGCCTGAGGCCCACAAGAGTAATTCCGTTGCCCCCGTTATTTGCTCCGACGTTTCCACCGTTCGGCAGGAAAACTGTCGAACCGCCGTTAGCTCCACCGTAAGGAAGGGTAAGCCCACCGACCGGAATATTGTCAGCGGGAGAAACAAAATATGAATTGTCCGCGGATTGCGGACCGCAGGCAACGTCATTGTCACCGTTCAGGTCCGAGATAGCCTGCAGGTCGTTGCAGGTCTGTGGATTGCCAGCATTTAAATCGTAAGACGCAAGCAATCGGTGGCCTTGCGAACCCACATAGCCGATCTGGAATAGTATGTTTCCGGGCAGTTCTCTCTTGATGGTTACGTTGTACTGCGCGGAATATTGCGTACGCAGATTCCTTGGGAACTGGCCGTAGAGAAGAATCGAACGGAATGAAGACCAGTCGATTGCCTGGCCCCTCGGTGGATTCAAAATGCCGTTGAACGGATTCGGATTGACCGAACCGTCCTGCGTAACGAAGGGAGCCTGAAACACCGGATCGCTGATGAAATTGCTGCCACCAAAAGGTGGCTCCGCACTGAACTGTTCAAGAACCAACTGCTCGATTGGATTGTAGAAAAGACCCCAACCGCCGCTGATCGTCATCTTGTTCGGGCCGCCGGTGATCTTGCTCAAAAATCCGTCGCTCACGCTGGGGCTATAGTTAATTCCCAAGCGCGGTGCGAAGGCCTTGTAATAGGTATCTGTCAAACCATTCGGCACTCCCTTATCCCCGGGGAACACAAGCCCTACGGGAGTGAAGCCACCGCTTGCACATCCTCCATCGGACTCCTCGCCATTATAAAGAGGATTCGATGGCGAGAGTTGGCATGGATATATGGTGGACAACTGTCCCGGACGGTAGGTCTGAACCTTCTTGCCAATATCGGTCAGCGGTGTATTCATCTCCCAACGTAAACCATAGTTCAACGTCAGGTTAGGTCGCAATTTCCAGCTGTCTTGCGCATAAAGGTAAACTGATGTGCTTCGCACCAGTTCGTGCTGCGCTGAACCTTGGCTGTAGCTGTTAGGCAAACCTAACAGGAAATTCGGATAGTTATTTCCGTCGCTGCCGCTGCTGTTAGGATCACATTGGCCGATGTTTTCCGGATCTTGCGAACATACTCCGCCGATATCGTTGGAACCACCTGGTCCAAACCCAATCGAGCCGTTCACGTTGTAGTACAGCAACTGATCGAATTGCTGGTAGCGGATGTCCGCCCCAAACTTAAAACTGTGATTCCCGACCAACTTGCTGAAATTGTCCGCAAACTGATAGGTATTGCCGGTCTGCGGAAGTTGTCCTTCGAAGTTATTGCCAAGACTCAGACCACCGTCCACGCTGATAAACGGAAGGCCTTCCTTTGAAGCACCCAATCCCGGATGAATTCCGAAATCGGGAGTCTGAACGAGGGGCAATCCATCTGAACCTAGCAGCGGTTGATCCGTCGTCGTGCCATTAAAACAATAAGCTGACCCGCTGCCCGTGCCGCAGGAGTCTGCAATATCGCCGGTGAACAAGGGGGTATTAAACTTCGCCTGTCCCTCGCGGAAGTAAGAAAAACGGAATTCGTTTACCGAAGTGGAGCCGATGGTCCAGGTATGTGACGCGTTGAGTTGTTGAGTGCGGGTGGTAAATACACCGGGGAAATTTCCAAGATTGCCGCCCCCCGCCTGAAATTTTGCAAACGGGTCCTGTAGAAAATCGTCGTCGAAGTAATAGTAAATGGAAAGCTTTTGATTTTTGTTTAGATCGAAATCGACCTTGGCGGTAGCCTGGTCGCCGTTGTTCAGTTTGTTGGGCGCTGCCTGGAATAGTCCATCGGAAGTCGCATGTACATAATTGTTGTAGATCGTTGTGGAAAGAGGATCAAAGCATTGCGTGGGAATCGTGGCATTCGGAAATAGCGTGTTGTAGGCGACCGGAGTTCCTGAATTGATCAGGTCTGTTAATCCGATATTCGCAGCCGGGCTAAGTACGTTATTCGCTCCCGCTCCGCTGCCACAACGTCCCTGAAGTACATTCGCGACGGTTGGGGTTGTCAAACTACCGGGAAAAATCGGGTTGCTTATTCCGTCGTTAAAATTGCCAGTAGTCAACTGCTCTTCCGTGGGCAATGGAACCGGGTCTGAAGAAATGCCCTGCTTGATGCGACGCCCCTCGTAAGTGCCAAAGAAGAACGATCCTGTCTTTCTTGATCGGTCCGCCCAAGGTGCACTCCGAACTGGTTCTGCGAAAATCCGGCTTGTCGGATCGTAAGAATCCTTCGCATTCAAGCTTTATTTCGGAAAAATTCGAAGACGCTGCCGTGAAAATCATTCGTGCCGGACTTCGTCACCACATTAACGACCGCCCCAGAGTTACGGCCGTATTCGGCGTCGAATGAGTTGGTAATAACGCGAAATTCTTCAATCGTGTCCGGGGACGGCTGCACGCCGGAAGTCCGCGAATTGATCATTGCCGTCGCCGCCATTCACCGGAATAGTTGTTACGACGTCCACGGCCTCCGTTCACGTGACAACTCCGGCTTGTCCGAACCGTAGAAAAGTCGTTGTCCCAACTGCGACTGCACGCCGGGTTGCAACTGGAGCAATTGATAGGTGTCACGAGCGTTTAAAGCGGTAATTAGTCACCGCACGATCGATCCACCACCGCCCCCATTTGTGTGGAGTGGTATCCATGACGGGGGGCCCCCGGTACTTCCACCGTCTCGGTCGCACCGCCGACGCCAGGCTAGATCAACGCCCACAACGGCGTTCAAGTTGACGACAATATCTTTACGAACAAATTTCTTGAATCCGGTCTGGGTCCACCTGTATCTCGAAGTTCCTACAGGCACTTCAAGAAAAATATATTCGCCCGTAGCGCTCGAAGTCGAATCGCTTCACGCGTCGTTTGCCTCATTTGTGAACGACACAGCGCGCCAGCCACGGCGGCTCCCCTCGCATCCGTCACCGTACCGCGTATGCGGCCACCGGTGCTTTGCGCGCTGCTGGTTTGTGTGACTAGGAAAAACATCAAAGCAAGGAGGGATACCACGAACAATCCACGGCGGAAAGTCGACTCGACTTGCGATACGCGCAGATTTCTCATCTTTGATTCACCCCTATTTCCCCGAAGAGCATCGCCGTAAATGGCTTCTCTTCGCTGTTGCTACGGCCCCAGGAACCTTACTATAATCCAGCAAACTTAGAGAAAGCTGGCATCGGTGTCAAGCAGAAAGAATTTATCCAGCGCATCCAAAACTCTGCCGAAGCGCTTGTTGCGCATCAGCGAAGTGGCCCAGCGTGTGGGAATTTCTTCCTCGGCATTGCGTGCCTGGGAAACACTTGGTCTGGTAGCGCCTCAGCGCACCGAAAGCCGTTACCGGCTGTACACAGACTCTGACGTACGTCTGTTGCAGAGAGCTATTTTTCTTCGCCGCGCAAGAGGCCTGAACCCGCCCGCAATCGTTCATGTATTGAAGAAACAGGGTGTGGTTTCCGCTCCCGCCGACGCTCCGCAACTGCCAGGCCAACGCTTCCGCCGTTTGCGTCTTCGTCGAAAACTTTCTCTCTCCAAGGTGGCTCGCGCGACCGGCGTCTCTGTCGGATTCCTCAGCGCCCTCGAGCGTGGCCAGATGCGTTGCTCCGTTTCCACCTTGCGTCGAATCGCGCGCTACTACAAAACCAACATCATGTCCCTCTTTGAAGCTGATGGCGACTCTCAACGCCTAGTCCGACCCGCCCAACGCAAGATTCTCGAGACCTCCCCCGGCGTGCGCATGGAACTTCTGGCCTGGGGTAACACCGCCATGGAGCCTCATTTGTTCCGCATCAAACCCGGTGGGGGCAGTGGTGAGTCTTATTCACATGAGGGAGAAGAATTCCTGCACGTTTTGCGAGGTGAATTCGAGATTTCGCTTAACGGACGCGAGCGCTACTTGCTGAAATCGGGCGACAGTTTGTACTTCGAGAGCTCCACGCCTCATCGTTGGAAAAATCCGGGACGCACGGAATCGTGGATTCTTTGGGTAAACACGCCGCCGACTTTTTGAAATTTGTACTATCCCGCGATGGCAAACAATGTCATCACGCTACGAGGTGAATGTGCAGGTTCGTCGGCTCCATATCCCCTTGCTGGTTTATCTAGCTATTCTGGTTGTCACTTTTCCGGCTGCTGCTCAACAATCCGCGCGTGTCGCTCCCGCGGATATTCTCATTCTTCGCGCCAAGGTGTACACGCTGAATCATGAAACGCCCTGGGCCCAAGCGGTCGCTATTCGCCACGGCAAAATTGTCGCGGTAGGTTCCGAGGAAGTGGTCGGCAAGATGCGCGGCATCGGCACTAGAATGATCGACGCTGGGGGCAAGCTGGTGCTTCCCGGTTTTGTCGATTGCCATGTTCATTTTTACGAAGGCGCCGTTTCGCTCGGCCACGTCAGTCTCGATGGTCTCACCTCTCTTGCTGAAATTCAGGATCGCCTCCGCGAATATGCAGCGACGCATCCCGGCAATTCCTGGATTCTTGGCCGCGGATGGAATTACGCCGTTTTTGGCGAAGTGGCGTTGCCCGACAAGAAATATCTCGATGAACTGTTCCCCAATCGTCCGGTTTTTCTGGAGGGATACGACGGTCATACCTACTGGGTCAATTCAAAAGCGCTTTCCATGGCTGGGGTAAACAAAAACACGCCCGATCCGGTCAACGGGTCTATTGTTCGCGATGCGAAGACCGGCGAACCCACCGGCGCGCTGAAAGAAGATGCGGATACAGTCGTCAGAAAAATCATTCCAAAAGTTGAAGAAGTGGACAAACTGCGCGCACTACGGTCTGGGATGAAGTGGGCCAATCAAAATGGCATCACCCGCGTTCACAGTGCCGGCGGCGATTTTGCGTTCCTTCCTCTGTTGGAGGAATTGAGGCAGGATAAACAGCTCTCCGTGCGCTTTTATGTTTCTTACCGCCTGGATGCCTACGAACTGCGGAAAGAAGATCTTGCCGCGATTGATAGCGCTCGAAAAAAGTTTCATGACGAATGGATCGACGCCAACGCCATCAAATTCATGCTTGATGGAGTTGTTGAATCGCATACCGCGGGATTTCTTGAGCCGTTTACCGATCAGCCCTCCACCAGGGGTGGTCTCTTTTGGGACGTCTCAAAGTATCAGTATGCGGTCACGGAATTGGATAAGCGCAACCTTCAGCTCTTCACACACGCTATCGGCGACTACGCCATCCGCACTTCGCTCGACGCCTATGAACTTGCTGCAAAGAAAAATCACACCAAAGATCACCGGCCACGAATCGAGCACATCGAAGCGATCAGTGCAACGGACATTCCACGCTTTGGCAAGCTTGGTGTCATCGCCAGCATGCAGCCTCTACATGCCTACCCGGATATAAACACCCTCGATGTATGGGCACGTAATATCGGCCCGGATCGCGCCTCTCGCGCATGGGCGTGGAAAAGTATTTCAGACGACGGGGGACGCCTTGCATTCGGCAGCGACTGGCCGATCGTCACCTTGAATCCGTGGGAGGGAGTGCAAACGGCCGTGACTCGGCAAACTGCAGATGGGAAACCCGCGGGTGGGTTTGTGCCATCGCAACGGCTGAGCGTCGCGCAAGCAGTGGAAGGCTACACACTCGGCGCTGCATTCGCTGGCCGCCGCGAAAAAACGGAGGGTTCCATTGAAACGGGGAAAGTAGCCGACATTATCATTCTGGATCGCAATATTTTTGAAATCGATCCGCACAAAATCGGCGAAACGAAAGTGGTCACTACCATCGTTGGCGGGAAAATTGTCTATGAAGTTGAATCCAAGTAACCGTGCCCTGAACTGTTCACCATCTTTCTTGGCGCATTTCCTCTGGGCTCGTCGGCATACAAACAGTAGCTTCTAAAATGTTTCTTGGATTATTGGGAGGACCGATCGAAATGCCGCAAACGCGTCGCAATTTCATAAAGTTCGCAGTGGCCGGTTCGGTTGCCGCTGGCTGCCCCATCGACAAGGCTCTCTTGGCGGAACCTGCCGCTCAATCACCCACTCCTATCGTTGAAGGGGATCAATTCAGAATCCCTCACGAACTCCGCGATGGCCATTCTTTCCCGAAGCCTGACTCATCGCGCAGAGTCGACATCCTGATCATCGGCGGCGGCGTGGCAGGCTTATCCGCCGCTTACTTCCTGCGTGGGAAAGACTGGCTCCTCCTTGAAAAAGAGGAGCACTTCGGAGGAAACGCGTATCAGGAAGAATATGAGGGCCAGGTCTACGGAACTGGCTCCGCATACGGCTACCGTGGCGATCATGGCGATCAATTGGCCAAGGAAATCGGCCTGCACCTTCCATTTGTGGCGATGTCCGATCCTGTCATCGACAACGGCGTCTACACTGCGGACCCCTGGAAAGCCGGACTCGATCATCTTCCGTATTCCAAGGAAGCCATCGCCAGCCTTAAAAAATATCGCGATGACGTTTTGAAACTGGATCTGAAAAACAGAATGGCGGAGTTCGATAGCCAGCCCTTCTCCAAATTCCTCGCCACCTACACTCCTGAACTTACCAGGTGGTGGGACGCTTTCGGGCCTTCCAATTGGGGAGCTACAACCGAGGACACTTCCGCATTCATCGGCCTGTTTGATTCTTATTATCTCCTCGTTGGCGGCGACGATCAGCGGGTCATCCTGCCCGGTGGCCTCGGCTGCATCACACACAAACTCGTAGAGGTGATGAAGCCAAAATTCGGGGAACGCATGTTGAGTGATGCTACCGTCGTATCTGTTACTCAAGATACTGACGGGGTGCGCGCAACCTATATACAAGGCGGTAAGCCGGTGACGGTAACCGCCACAGTCGCACTTATGTGTACGCCGAAATACATTACGGTGCGGATGGTCTCCGGCCTCCCCAGCGAGCAAAAGCAAGCTATGCACCGTATGCGCTACGCGCCGTATCCCATGATCAATATGATTTTTGATAAGCCGGTCTATCGCCGCGGGTATGACAACTGGTGCCCGGGAAAATCGTTTACGGATTTCATCGTTGCAGACTGGACCATCCGCAACAATCCCGGCTACAAGCCAAAATACAACATCCTGACGTTCTACACACCGCTGCGGGAATCGGAACGGTCCACACTGTTAGAAGTAAACGATTGCAAAGCACTTGCCGGGAGAGTGCTGAAAGATTTCCAACAATGTTTGCCCGAGTTCAATGTCGACCCCATGGAGATTCGTCTCTACCGGCGTGGCCATCCCATGTATATGGCCGTTCCTGGCCAGTACACAATAAATCGCATGCTGGCCTCTAGGCCAATGGAACGAATCTTTTTCGGCAACTCGGATTCCGGGGGACCGGAGTCACTGACGAGTGAAGCCGTCCGAATCTCACACGCAGCCGCAGAATGGGCCGAACTGATTCTTGCTGGCAAACCCGGAGCCCCCGAGTTGGCACACAAAGCCCTCACCGACGTAATACTCTAAGTTAAATTGCCTTTACAGCGGTTTGGGATGCGACGCGAGTGCTTCGCGGAACACTTTCACGTTGGTCTTGTCAATAATCGCGGTTCCCGTGTCTACCCATGTGGGCAGCGGCGGCGTTGGTGCCGTCTTCCAATCCTTAAAATCATGTACGGCGTTGTGGTGCAGGTCGTCGGCGAATTTCAGCCCGTAGTAGGCCATCACATAAGGCTTCTGCGTTACTGTAGCGGTAATCACGCCGCGCTCGATCCAATCCAGAGTCTCCGGATTCTTGTCGAAGGCCACGATGGCAATCTTTCCATCCATATCTTGCCGGTGCACTGCTTCGGCCGCGCCTTCCCCGCCGGATGCCTCCAGTGAAATGATTCCGTCAACTTTCGTTTTTTCATGGAGCAGGCTCGACGTCTTGTCATTCGCAATTCCGGTATCGCCGTTGTCGTCGATCGTCTGCAGTATTTTAATGTCGGGATATTTCTTGAGCGCTTCCGTCACTCCCCGCATACGCTCTTCCACGTTCTGCTGGCCGGGGATTATGATCACCGCGATCTGACCATGACCCTGCAAAATCTGCGCCATTCGTTTCGCGCTCTCCTGCCCGGCGCGGAAATTGTCCGTGCCGATGAACAGTACGCGTTTGGTATCTGGCGCGTCGGCATCCACGGCAATCACCGGAATGCCCACTGCGATCGCAGCGTTAATCGCGTTCTGGAAAATCTCCGGCCGCGCCACGGAAACCAGAATCCCCGACGGCTTGGAATCAGCCGCTTTCTGAAATGCCTTCAATTCTTCTTGTGCGTCAAGCTTTTCCGGCCCGTCAAATTCGGCCTTCACACCCATCTGCTTTGCTGCATCCGTCAAACCCGCTTGCGCCTCCTGCCAGTAGGGCAGATTGATGTTGGTGGCGATAAACACATAGCGTTCTTCCTGCTCGTGATACGCCTTTTGGCACGATGCAAGCCCGGTCACCGCAATTGCGATCAGGAGCAGCGACAGCGAACGATGAGATTTCATGAATTGCCTCCTTCTCACGTTGAGTTCATTCGAAGAACATCTGGTCGGGAAACTGGCCGGCCAAGAGCGTAGTGGCCACAGCCTACCACAAGCCGGTCTGCTTCGAGCAGCGGGAGTTTGCAAAATTTTTGACTTCAGCTCCTTCGCTCAGGAACTCATGTTATCGTCTAGTCCATTCTGTGAGTCTGCTGCGTTGAAATTCAGGGCAGCGCAAAGGAAAATTATCCGCATGTCGTATCGAATATTGATTTCAGTTTCGTGCTTCGCACTTATTGTTTCGCTTCCGTTGCTCTCCTTGCACTCTCAACAAAAAGCTTCGTCCCTGCTCATCCTGAATGCCCAACTGGCCGATGGCACTGGCGCTCCGTTGCGGAAAGCCAACGTTCGCATCGCGCTAAATCACATTGTTGGTATTGGCGAACTACAACCGGAAAAAGGAGAGCCAACAATCGATGCCAAAGATCTTGTACTGGCCCCTGGTTTTATCGATATTCACAATCATTCCACGGACGAACTGCAGAAAGACCCGCTCGCAGAGAGCCAGATTTCCCAGGGCATCACTACCCTAGTGGTTGGCGCTGACGGCGAGTCTCCCTGGCCACTAGTGGGATGGGTTCGCGCCATGCAGCAAAATCCCGCGGCCCTGAACGTGAGTGTGCTTGCGGGGCATGCCACTATTCGTGAACAAGTGATGGGAAAGGATTTCAAACGCGCCGCCAAGCCCGAAGAAATTCGCCAGATGGAAATGCTCACTGGCCAGGCGATGAATCAGCACGCGCTCGGGCTCTCATCTGGTCTGGAGTATGAAGTCGGCAGTTATTCGGAAACCAAGGAAGTTGTGGCCATGGCCAAAGTCGCCGCAGAGCGTGGCGGCTTTTACATGACCCACATTCGCGACGAAGCCGATAAGTCCTTCGAAGCGCTTGATGAGGAAATCGCCATCGGCGAACAAGCCCACATCCCCATCGAGCACTCTCACATCAAACTCGGTACTGTAGGAGTTTGGGGAAAAGCGCCGCAGTACATAAAGGTTATCGAAGGCGCCCGCAAGCACGGCGTTGATTTTCTGGCCGACTGCTACCCTTACGATGCCTGGCACTCCAACCTGAAGGTGATTGTTCCCGACAAACAGTACGAAAATCCGAAAAGCGTAAGGAAAGCGTTGGACGATCTGGGCGGTGCTTCTCACCTGACCATCACGGAATTCTCACCCAACAAGTCCTATGAAGGGCACGACCTGGCCGATCTCGCCAAAACCTACAATATCTCCGATGTGGACATGTATATCCGACTGGTCCGCGAGGGCGACAAGGCCAATACGGAAGCCAGCGTCATCGGTCAATCCATGATCGAAAGTGATATCAAGGCCTTCTATCAGCAGCCCTGGGTCATGGT
This sequence comes from Candidatus Acidiferrales bacterium, assembly GCA_963748365.1. Lineage (GTDB taxonomy): Bacteria > Acidobacteriota > Terriglobia > Acidiferrales > UBA7541 > Acidiferrum. Next base: position 217,358 of record CAVVJG010000016.1, on the reverse strand, counting down.
GGCTAGCGACGGTGGAATCAACTCCGCCCATCCGCGCGGTGCTGGCACGTTTCCGCGAGTCCTTGGCGTGTTCGTCCGTGAAAAGCATTGGATCACCCTGCCCGAAGCGGTGCGCAAAATGACTTCCCTGCCTGCACAGCGTCTCAACTGGAAAGATCGCGGCGTAATTCGCGAAGGTGCCTTTGCCGATCTGGTTCTCTTCAATCCAGATACGGTCATCGATCGTGCGACCTTTGCCCATCCGTCTACACTTTCTGCCGGCGTCGAAAAGGTCTTCGTCAATGGCGTTCTGGTCTGGGATGCCGGCAAACCTACCGGCGCGCGCCCTGGCTATTTTCTTAGCATCCGCGGCGCCGTCGATGAACTTTTGAACTAGGCACTGCGGTCAGGGCTTTCAATCAACCCCACTAAATTGTTAACCGTTCAATGCTGCAGGAATTGGTGCCTGCCGCGAAAATCTCTCTTCCCACGGCGTCCGTCCAGTCATCTGCATGACGACAAAGAGCGAAAGGATTGCCCCAATGGTCACCACCAGACCGGTAAATCCATTGAAGAAAAATGCGTAAGAGAACAGCACCAGGTAGATCAGTTGAGCCAGACCCGCATCGACAAGCGCGAACCGTAGGTTTACAACAAGACGCAGATAACTGACCACCAGAATTATCGATACAGCGGAAGCCACCACAAATGCAAGATGGATCGAGATGTGATCGGCCAGGTAGGCAAGCAACAGATGAAAGGAGAAGAACGCAGCCGCAAGAAAAAAATAATTCATCGGGTGAAGGTCGATGCCTTTTAATGCGGCAACGATGAAAATCATGAAAAAGAAGAAGAATAAGGATACTGGAGCAAAATAGCTAATTTCTCCAGCCAGGGGACCGGGCTGCAGCTTTTCGGGCATTTGTAGGGCGATGTCAAACCCAGACACGAGATTCTGATAATTCCACTGCAATTCCCAGCCGCTTCCCTTCAGGCTCTTGGTTGTCGGCGAGAGAGAATTCTCTGAAAAATCAAAGCCGCTAAAATCCGTGCGAAGGGTAAGATGAAAGTCGTTCGCACGTGAAACTACCTTCTCTCTTCCTGAATTCGGGTCCCAGGGTGTTTCAGTTCCCAACGAGTAGCGCCAGCTCTTTTGCCCTTGCGACCGGTAAGCTGTTCGCAGTACTACCTGAGTTCCAGCCGGAATCATTGCGGTTGCGCTTACATCCGACCCACCGAAGGCCAATGGCAGCGTCTTGCCATCGACAGATATCGTTAGACCGTCATAAACGGCCTCTCGGGCCGGCAATGGCAAACGGAACACAAACTGCTGCGGGCTCGAAGTTGGATTGCGAAAGGTGTGCTCTCCGCTGAAATGCACCTGATAGGTACTGAACCACAGCAAGCCTTTCTGTCGATAGTCCAGGTGAAAGTCGCCGGTAATGTTGCTTGATTCGAGCGCGACTTGCCGCGACCGCTCCTGGGTTTCTTGCCGTTCCACCTTCTTACCGTTCTCTTCCGAAGTCACAGTAACCTTTTCTTGCCACACGTACTTGATCTCTGGCGGCGCTTGTACTTGTGGCGCTCCCCATGTCGAGGAAACACGCCCCGCCAAGGCGTTATCTGCGCGATAAGTGCGAGCAAAAATTGTGGAACCGAGAATGGCCCAAGCGATGGAGGTGCAAAGAAAAATGGCCATGATTGCGGCGATGCGTTTGATCATGAAGCAATTCCTTGGAACAGGATACTGGCCATTAAAAACAGGATAGGCTTTCTGGTTTTTGTTGTCAAGTACTTTGCATTACAAAGACAATACAGAATTCAAGACTCGTCCTTCCGTTACTCTTGTTGCTCTCTGCCATTTATTGGAAGGTATCCAACACCGCCTCGCTGGGGTAAGATACCGCCGTACAATTCCATGAGCACCACTCCCAGCACCATTGCCACTACCGCCGACCCTGGCTTGCTTCAAAGACTGCGCAACCATTTCGGTGCTGCGGCTTTTCTCCTGATTCACCGTTTCCCCCTGCTCCTGAAATTCCAGCGGAGCGAAAATTCATGGTCCGCCTTCCGGCTTCTCCTGGGCTGCTTTGGCGCCGCCTTGGTAGTCCTTCCACTTAGTTTCTGGATCGGTTGGGTTACCGGAATACTGGCTCCTTTGTGCGGGCTACTGCTCTTCGTGGCCTCTATTCTCCTGCCGCCTCCAGAGACGGAGTCGGTGACAGACCGGAAAGCCCGAGAGCTTGGCGCCAGCACCATGGTTAGCGGAGGCGAATACCAACCCGGCAACGCACCACCAATGCAAGCCCGGCTGTTTATATCCACCACCCACGTTTGGGCTTTGGATAAGAATTTCGATCCTCTATTGGTGATTCCTACTCCAGAGATTTCTTCGCTGGCTGTAAAACCATCCTCTGACTGCTGGTCTCTCCGCGTCCGTTGGGCAGACCACAAGGCAGAATTCTCTTACGACGGCATTTTTGCCGAACGCTACGCACGCTTGGCGGAAGAGTCTATCCGCGCAGCTCTCCCTGATACCTCTGCACCACCGCTAAAGCGCCGCGCTGCCACCACTTAAGTCCTAAATTCGATTTATGAATTGAGCCGTCGTTCTATTCCTTTATTTATGCGAAAATAAGGGCTATGGCGCGTGGATGGGAAAGCAAGGATGTAGAAGCCCAAGTAGAACTAAAGAAGACGATCATGGAAGCGCAGAGTAAGGCTCTGAAGACTGCCGAGCAGGCTCGCCGCGATGCGGAACGACGGGACCTGCAACTCTCTCGTACTCGCATTCAAAACGACCTGCAGGTGGCTACAAATCCGAATCATCGCAAGTCACTGGAAGCCGCGCTCGCGCACCTCGACAAAAAGATCCAGGATCTGACCTAAGTTCTTGTTGGGATTTCTGCCCTGATATTTCGCGTTCTCTCAGTCGGTAAACACTACGCCGACGGCCGTGGTTCCTTTTTCTACACCCTCTTCGATTCTCACCACATATCCCCTTAGCTGCATAGCCTGCAGGCCATCCGCTGTTGGCGTCTCCATCGTCACCTGCAGTTCAGACTGCATCCGAGGGCTATGCTTCAGCGATATCAGCGCTCCTTGCAAAGAGAGATCCCGCACCAGCGTCTGCTCCTCAAACTTTTGTCCTTCAGCCGTTACCCCGCTCACGCTCGCGCGGAATTGCGCTTCTCTGCGCAACGCTGTACGCGAACCGGGCATATGCGCCTGCACCGGTTCGTTTGCCGCGCCGAGTGTAATCACCATTCCCTCGCTTGCCGCAAAAACCGAATCAAATTCCTCACGCCCCTGTTGCAGAATTTCGTCGATCACCCGGTCGGTAGAATCGGGATCATGATGGAACAACACCAGGGTCTTCGCGTTCACCTCTCGCGCGATATTCACCCCTTCGCGCCACGAGGAGTGTCCCCACCCCTTGCGATTGCCTGCCAATTGCGCCGGTGTAAACTGGGCATCATTTATGAATATGTCTGCATTTGCGGCCAGTTCTCGCAGGTTCTTGTCCAGCAGCGGTTCTCCGGGCTCATTGTCCGTCGCGTAAACCACGATCCCCGCCGGCGTTTCGATGCGAAATCCCAGGCATCCCTGCGGATGATTCAGCCACCGCGTCACCACTTTGTTTTCGCCGACCTTAAAGCTCTCTCCGCCGTCAACTTCACGGAATTTTCGATGGGCATTCATCGCCGAAAAATCTACCGGAAAATAGGGCAGCGCCATCTGCGTTTCCAACACCTGGCGCAAAGAATCGCGGCCCAGAAATTTCGAGCGGAAACTATAAAATTGAAAATGATTGTTTTCTGCGTAGAGAGGCGCGAAAAATGGTAATCCCTGAATGTGGTCCCAATGGTAGTGGGTCACAAAAATGTGCGCTTCTCCCGGCTGCTCGCCATTCCCAGTTCCCCACCGGCTGCCCAACATTCGCAAACCGGTACCGCAATCCAGAATGAACTGTGTGCCATCCGGCGCAATTAATTCCACGCAGGGAGTATTCCCGCCATACCGCCAGGTAGCCGGATCAACAGTGGGCGTCGAGCCTCGGACACCCCAAAAACTCAGTTTGGCAATTGGGTTGTTCATCTCCGTCAGTCTTTTTCCCGCTCCCTGTCCAGCCCTTTGTTCCCTTGTGTCCCCGGGCCATTTCTGATGTTGGCAGTGGATACCACTACCGTCAACGAATTCGCTGGTGCCTGTTGTCATACTTTCCAATAACAAGCCGTTACGCGGAGCTGCAGAGCGAACTGCAAACTCGTACAATATCCATTGACCATGCATGTCCACGCTCACGGCCAATCACACGACCATGCAGCCGCTGAAGGACACTTTCGCGAGCACCATGGCCACTCTCATCCCACCATGCGGCCTTCGATCCTTGCCTGGGCCATCGTTGCCACCTTCGCGCTGGTTGTAGCTGAAGTCTTTGGTGGAATCTTCGGCCGTTCCGTCGCCCTTCTAAACGATGCCGTTCACAATCTGTCAGACGTACCTGCCCTCGGCCTGTCCTGGTTGGCCATGCGTTGGGCGCAGCGACCTGCGGATTCAGACCGCACCTACGGTTACCATCGCGCGGGCACTTTGGCTGCTTTTACCAATGCCGTCGTCCTCGTGTTTCTCTCACTTTGGCTAGGTTACGAGGCCATCGAACGTCTGCGCTCTCCTGTGCAAGCCGCTGAAAGCTGGATGATCTGGACATCCATAGCCGCGCTGCTTGTCAACGGCGGCATCACTCTGGCCCTGGTGCGGGGCCGTTCCGACTTAAATTTGCGCAGCATCCTCGTGCACAATTTTGGAGACGCCCTTTCCAATATCGCTATCATTGTGGGTGCCGTAGTCATGGGCTACGTCCATGCGCCTTGGATTGATCCTATCCTCGGCCTGGCCATTGGCTTTCTTGTGCTCTATTCCTCAATCGGCATCCTGCGCGAGTCCACCCATATCCTTCTGGAAGGACGCCCGCGGGGTGTGCGTGTCGAATCGGTTGCCCGCGCCATTCTCGCTGTTGAACCAGTGCAGGAAGTGCACGACGTCCACATCTGGTCGTTGGGAGGCGGTCACAATGCGCTCAGTTGTCACGCGCGCATCCCGGATATGCATATGGATCAGTGCGAAAAGATTCTCTGTGCCATTCAGAAAAAAGTTGCTGACGAATTTTCCATCGAGCACACCACCGTCCAATTAGAGCGTGCCGGACTACCCACCACCTCCGGCTACGTCATGCCCCTTCCGGCTTCCAAATCTTGATCGCGGTATTTGCACAATAAAAAACAGGGCGCCTTTTGAACGCCCTGCTCCCTCGATTCCCGTCAGTTTCAAAACATGGTCCGCACCAGCGCCATTCACAAAATCTCAGGCCGGTGAACGAAAAGCAACGCCTCTCTGTTCGTTGAACTGTGTCGTTGCATCCAGATCCAATGTGGCTGCTGAAACCAATTTCCGAAAACCATCACGGGTAATATACTGCAGGTGGCCATTCACCCACGAATAAGCCACCGCAAAAAAAACCGATCCGTCGCGACGCACAAAGATGTACTCCGCGGCCGGCGCAAGCGGGCCGTTGGATTTAGCTTGCCCGGATGGCGCTGCGGGAGCTTGTGCCACTGCAGCCAGCTCGGAAGGTTCCGCAGCTTCAGTTGCCTCGACTTGGGATTCGGACGCCGCTTCTCCTCTGTCCGTTTCCATTGGTGACCCGTTATCGACGTAGCCCATGGCCGGGATGTAAATTCCCCCACCTATGAACGGGAACACGGATCCATCGTGAGAGTGGTTACGTCCTGCATTTGGGTGGGTCGCTGCGTAATGCGGATAGTCGAAGCCCAACCCCGGAACGCCGTTGTCGTCTACAGCCGTTGGATAAGAAGCGAAAAAGTGGCCGTTGCCGCGGGTCGGATTCGCCTGAACCGGGTGATTACGTGCCGGTGCCTTTGGCATGGCTGGATGCCCAGGAAAACGTGGCGCCGATGGATGTGCGCTTGGGACAAATCCATGTGCGGTAGGATGGGCGGGCGCGGCCGGGGCAGCCGGACGAACAGGCGCACGCATCATGGCTGGCGCAGCGACTACAGGAGTTGGGCGGGCAGGCGCCACCATGGGCACCGCATTCGCAGTTCCTCGTTGTTGTGCGGAAATGACCCCAGGTGCTGCCAATATGCTGATTGCAAAACTGATCGGAATTGTAAACTTTTGACGCATGGTCTCACCCTGTTTCCTCGGCGACCACTCATCTTCTACCATATAAGACGCGGAAATCCTCTTTAAAGTTACCCCTTGGCCACCCTCCTTTCTCACTGCCCCGGAGCTTTCCCCTTCCCATGCGGTTGTGTTATAACCGGAAGGCCGTGAAAGCTATCTGGAAGCAGGAAGCGACTCAGGCCGAATCGCGGGGAACCGCGAATGTGCAAACAGCCAGTACTGCTCCCTCTGCTGGCGAAACATCCGCGAGCGGTGAACACGCCTGCACATTCTGCCCAGTATGCTCTAGACGGTTGGAATCCCGGCGCTGCAAATTGGTCTGCGACGTCTGCGGATACTACATGTCCTGCGCGGACTACTACTGAATTCGACGTAGTCTTCGCGTTTTATGATTTGTTTCATTACCGCTTTGCGAAAAACCTGGAAAGCGGATATGCTCTGCGGTTCCGGCCATCGTTGCCGCCGGATCTGCGTTCCGATGAGGAGGAAAGACCTGTGGCTTTGAAGATGACATCTCGAGAAGTAGACGGCGTTACCGTGGTGGCTATGGATGGCCGGATCGTGTTGGGCGAAGAAAGTAATGCCCTTCGCGAAAAAGTAAAATCATTGGTCGCCGAAGGCAAAAAGAAAGTTGTCTTGAATATGGACAACGTAACGTTTATCGATAGCGCGGGTCTGGGCACTCTGGTCGCCGCGCATCATAGTGCAAAGGGCCAGGGCGCCTCTCTGCGCTTGTGCCACCTCGGCAACAAGTTCCAGGAAGTCCTGCAAATTACTAAGTTGATGACCATTTTTGACGTCTACAACACGGAAGCGGAAGCAGTCGCCAGCTTCTCGAAGTAGTTTCAGGCAGACTTTACACCAGTTCGTTGACAAAATCAGGGCAGGTTCTTCCCTGCCCTTTTTTATTCTTCAATCCGGTACATCGTAATTCCACTCAACATTTTCGGGAAGAAGTCCGTCGATTTCTGCGGCATCGCCTCTCCTCTCGTAGCCACTTTCATCACCAGCTCCACATCCACTGCGTTCAGCAGAAATGCAATTTGGGCTGCGCCGCGATCCACGGCTTCCAGCGCTGCTGAAATGTCGCGTTCATAACTCAGGTTTGCCTCTGAAGCTACCGCATGCGCGGTGATCCCCAACGCCGGCTCCAGAATACCTTGGTGCAACAGCACCACATCCAACTCCTTCTGCAAGGGCGAAGCAGATGGCAAGATTTGTGCAATGTCTGCTTCAGGCCGCAACGTCAATATATAGAACGCCAGCGCCCCCGAATCTTCTTTGGGGTACACCCCGATTGCGCGCTGGCTTTTCCCTGCACTCAGCTTCGCCAAGAATCTAGCTTGAGCTTCTTGCCGTTCTTTTTCGTCACGGAACGGAAACACTTCTGTCGCGAACCATGGTTCCAGGTAACGCCGCACTTCACTCCAGGAAAAATCCCGCAGATTCGCAACTACCCGGTGGGTCGGCAAAATCGTGAGCCCTTCGCTCTTCGTATTGACGAAGGTCATCATCGAGCACTCATATGCTGCTTCGGAATTCATCTTCCCCGCTCGCGTGCGCGATTCATTTCGGAAATTCAACGAAGTCTCATAACGATGATGCCCGTCTGCAATCACCAACTTCTGATCGGCCATGGCTAGCTGGATCGCCTCAATCAGTGCGGCATCCGCAATCGGCCACAACCGGTGAATGACTCCATACTCATCGGTCATCTGTGTCACTGGATTTCCTGATTTTTCCGCTTGTTCAAGAATCGCGTCGATCCGCAACTCCGCATCGCTATACAATAGAAAAAGTTGCCCTGTGTGTGTCCGCGTATGGCGTAACAATTCCAGGCGGTCTGCCTTCGGGCCTGAAAGGGTGTGCTCGTGACGGAAGATCACCCCTGCGGAATATTCCTCCAGCTTCCCGGCTCCTATAAATCCTCTCCGCGTCCTTCTTAGCTCGGTGCCCGGCACGGTGAACTCCTGCGTGTACGCATAGAAGGACGGCGCCGCGTCCTGCACCACAGCGCGATTCTTGATCCATCCATTCAGCGTTGCCGCTGCCCTCGTATATACGTTATTTTGTGGGGAGTCATCCTGAAACGATCGCCCCTTCTCAATTGCGATCAAATTGTGCGGGTCGGCACTATAATATTTCTCCTGCATCGCTGGCGAAATCTTGTCGTAGGGCTGCGTAAGTACCTTTTCAAACGGTGCGATCTCTGGATTGTAGCGATACGCCCGAAACGGATAGACCAGTGCCATGAGTACTCCAGATTCTCTTTTGTTCGGATGACAGCTTTATAGTTTACGTGATGTCTGCGCTTTTTCGTAATCGCAAGAACCGCTCAATTCGCGGCCGCGCATCAACTTGCGCTGCCGTTTCAGGCAGGTGATCCGCGTTTTCGTTTCCCAAGCAAGATCTTAATCGTGAATTATTGACGCATGATGACGAGATATCTTGCACAAAACAGTAGCGGTTCCGCACCGCGGCACCTCATGTCCGCACGATTCCCATTTTCCATTGCGCTGCGCTTTTTTTAGTCTAATCCCGTTTATTCAGCTTCGACCAATCATCAACGAGGGGTAGAAATTCCGGTCAGCTCCTCACTTAGCCTTCTGTTGCGCGATCCATTTGTCCGTTCGCGCCTCCAGCAAATCCAGCGGCAACGTTCCCCCATCCAGCATCTCGTCGTGAAACGCTCGAATATCGAACTTACTGCCCAATTCCTTTTGGGCATGACCGCGAAGTTCTCGAATTTTCAGCTGGCCGAGCTTGTAACTAAGCGCCTGTGCTGGCCACGAGATGTAACGGTCCGTTTCGGTCTGAATCGTAGGCTCGTCGACAGCTCCCGACTTGCGAAAGAAATCCACCACCTGCTCGCGGCTCCAACCCTTTGAGTGTATCCCCGTGTCCACTACCAGGCGCACAGCGCGGAAGAGTTCCGACGAGAGCCGGCCATAGTCCGAAACGCGGTCTTGGTAAAATCCGACTTCTTTGCCCAATTGCTCTGAGTACAGTGCCCAGCCCTCTGTGTATGCACCAAAACCAAGTCCATGAAGCCGAAATTTAGGCAGCCCCGTCAGTTGTTGTTGCACAGAAAGTTGCATGTGGTGTCCCGGCACGCCCTCATGATAGGCAATTGCTTCATCATCGATGAGGGACCGCTCGGCAAAATTCGACGTCGCCACCACCACCCGCCCCGGGCGCCTTCCGTCAGGCGTTCCCGTAACGTAGTGAGTTGCAGCCGAAGCCTGGAAGGCTGGTATCGCCTCCACGGTCACCGGGGACTTCGGAAGCAGCGTAAACAATTCGGGCAACTTTGGCTCCATCTGCGCTATGTAGCGCCGATAGTCGTCAAGTATCTGCTCCGCGGAAGTTGGCTTGTACTTTGGATCAGTTTTCAACGACGCCCGAAACGAAGCCAGGTCAACAAAGCCTTCTTTTTTTGCAATGACGGTCATCTCCGCCTGGATTCGCTCGATTTCGCGCAATCCCAACTGGTGAATCTCCTCCGCAGACATGTGCGTGGTCGTTCGGCCGTAAATGGCGTTCTGATACCGCTTCTCACCATCCGGCAACGAGGTAATCGCCAGATTTGTGCGGCCATGTGGCGCATATTCCGTGGCAATGAACGCAGCAAACTTTTTGTACGCCGGGACCACGTCAGTTTCAATTGCCGCGGTGATCTGCTCCGTCAATCGCTTTTGTTCTTCCACAGAGATATTGGCAGGATACTTTTTCGTTGGGAGCAGGAAAGGATTCGCGTCGATAATTCCCTGGCATTGTGCCGGAATCTTCTCCAGCAGGAACCGCACTGGCATCAGCTTATCTTTTTCGCCGGCGCGCAATACTTCCGTGGTCTGCGCAAGCGCGCGGGGAATCTGGTGAAGTCGCGCGATATAGTCTTCGTAGTGTTTCACCGAATCGAGCGGAACAGACAAGGGCAAATCCGCCAGCGCCGTGTGAATGCCGTTTTGTTGATTGATCGGCATCTCATATTCTTTCAACTCAAAGTCCGCGATTCGCTGCTGCAGCACACGCACCATCAGGTCGTGGGAGAGTTGCTCCTGATCAGAAAAGCCAGTAGTGCCGATGGCTTGAATTTGATTTAGAAACTCCCGATTGGTCTGATTGCGCTGAACAATGGCTGCAATCGAGTAGTCGGCCAGTTTATCGTTGTACCGGTAATCGCCGAAAGCGGTTGCGCGCTCCGGAAAGTTCTTCAGGTCAGACTCATACTGCTCCTCGAAAAGAGCGTTCTGCGCCGCAAGACGATCAGTTGCCGGTTTGACGTCCTGTGCGCAGGCAGCACCCGCTAAAACAAGAAGGAAGAAAAAGCTGATTTGGTTTCGCATGAAACTGAGCGTAGCAAAGCTACCAAGACTGATGCACTACAAAACTGCCCCGCCTTTTACTTTCTTGTTCACGGCGCGTATTACAATAAACACGTATGCCAAGCCCTTTCGCCAACAACATACGCGCTTTCATATTCGATCTGGACGGCACGTTGATCGATTCCAAGACCGACCTGGTCAACTCCGTCAACGCGATGCTGCGTGAAATCGGCCGCTCGGAACTACCGACCGAAACCGTTGCCGGCTATATCGGTCACGGGGCTCCTCAACTGATTGCCAGCGCTCTCGGCCCGGATTCCAGTGACGCTGATCGGAAAGCCGCACTTTCCCTATTTCTCGCTCACTACGAAAGGCATAATCTCGACGCAACGTGCGCCTATCCCGGGGTACAGGAAGCACTCGCCGCCCTGGCGCCACATCCCATGGCCGTGCTCACCAATAAGCCTCTCAAGATGAGCCAGCAAATCTTGGAGGGCCTTGGCCTGGCTAGATTCTTCTCCGCAATTTATGGTGGCGACAGTTTCGAGAAGAAAAAACCCGACCCCTCCGGCGCCCTCTCTATCCTGAAGGAACTCTCCACCGAGCCCCGGCACGCCGCCATGATCGGAGACTCTGACGTCGACATTCAAACCGCGCGCAATGCAAGAATGCGGGCGATTGCTGTCACTTACGGTTTCGGCAACTACGATCGCCGCGCGAACCCCGCCGATCTCTACCTCGACCGCCTGACCGAACTGGTCGCGCCCTCTACAGTGCAAAAGCCATGATTTTCTTTCCCACTCCTTGCATTCCTTGTCCTCTCTTTGTCAGACTCACCGCGTGCTGATTGGACTCTTCCCCGAACTCGACGCTCCCGGCGGCATTCAGCGCGCCGGACGCCACCTCGCCTTCGTCCTCAGCGAGTACGCAGCCTCCCACAACATGGAATATCGCATCCTCAGTCTAAACGACGCGCAGGAACTTCACCGCATGCGTATTGCCGAACGTGAATTCGTTTTCACCGGCGCGGCGCGCGGCAAGGCCCGCTTTGCTGCAACCGCCATGCGCGCTGCTCGGCGGCGCCCCAAACTTGTCCTGGCAGCTCATCCCAATCTCGCGCCCATTGTAAGTGCGATGAAGGTGCTCGCTCCTCGGATGAAAAGCATTATCTGTACGCACGGTGTGGAAGTTTGGGAGCCACTTCCAGTGGTTCGCCGCCGGGCGCTTCGTCGGGCTGATCTTGTGCTTTCTCCTAGCCGCGCCACCGCCGAATTTCTCGAATCACTACAGCACGTCTCTCCAAAACACATTCGCGTACTTCCCTGGGCCCTAGATCCGGACTTCGAAACTGTGGCTGCTGCTGCCACAGCTGCTTCAAAACTCCCCGCCGCATTCCCTTCCGGTCCCGTCATTCTTACGGTCGGCCGCTGGTTGCTTGCTGAGCGTTACAAAGGCATGGACACAATTATTCTTGCCTTGCCTCGCCTGCTCCTCCACTGGCCTGATCTTCAACTCGCCCTGGTCGGCTCTGGCGACGATCGCAAGTGGCTCGAAACTATTGCCCGCGAAAGCGGTGTCCGGCTGCACGTCCATTTTCTCTCCAACCTTTCTTACGGTGAACTTTCTGCGTGTTATGCAGCGTCGGATATTTTTGCTCTTCCCAGCCGCGGAGAGGGCTTCGGCTTCGTTTACCTCGAAGCCATGGCACGCGGTAAACCGGTCATCGGTGGTGCACACGGCGGCGCGCCGGAAATTATCCAGGACGGAGTTACCGGCTATCTGGTCCAGCACGGTGATGCCGTTCAACTTGCCACGTCCATCGACACGATCCTCTCCAATCCCGAACTTGCTCGCCAGATGGGCCAGCGCGGTCGCGAACGTGTCGAAAAGGAATTTCGCTTCAGCGTATTCGTCAAGACACTTAAGAAGATTCTTCGAGATTTATGCGTATCCTGAACGTCACCCAAAGCTACGCACCCTTCTTTGAATTTGGTGGCCCGCCGGCAAAGGTCTTGGCGCTCGCCGAAGGTCTCGCGGCCAAAGGCAACCAGGTTTCCGTGCTTACATCTGATTGGGGACTGCAAAAGAGGCTATCTGACGAACCAAATGAGCCGCTTCCGGCGCGCGGCCCCTTCGGCCTCAAACGCGAAGTGCGTGGCGTAACCACGATCTATTTACCCAACTGGTTTCACTATAGGGCCGTCAGTTGGAATCCCGCACTCGGTCGATATCTACGCGCACGCCTCAGCAATTTCGACATCGTCCATATTTTCGGGTTGTACGATTTGCTCGGTCCGCGTGTTGCTTCTGAATGTTTCGCCCAAAATATTCCCTATGTCGTCGAACCCATCGGCATGTTCGTTCCCATTGTTCGCAACGTGGCCCTTAAACGGGTCTATCATCGATTCCTGGGACGGAAGTTACTCGCCAACGCCGCCGCCATCATCGCCACCTCCGGCCAGGAACAATCAGAGTTGCAAGCCGGTGGCATTCCCGCCAATAAAATTGTTTTACGCCGCAATGGTGTTGAGATTCCCTCGGCCCTCCCACCTCGCGGATCTTTTCGTGCTTTTTTGAAGATCCCCGCTGACGCCCGGTTGCTTCTCTTTCTCGGCCGTCTCTCTCAAAAGAAAAGTCCGGACCTTCTCCTGAATGCATTTGCCGAAGTTCTTAGCCGTCAGGCTTCACTCCGGCACTCCCTCCATCTTGCCTTTGTCGGCCCCGACGAAACTGGCATGCGCGCAAAACTCGAAGCGGCCGCCGGCCAATCAGGACTCCGCTCGCAGGTCCATTTTGTTGGCCCGCTTTCCGGCGATGCAAAGTGGGCGGCCTATCGCGATGCCGACATTTTCGTTTTGCCTTCTCAGAACGAAAATTTTGGAAATACCGCTGCGGAAGCTGTCGTTGCTGGCACTCCCGTTATTCTTACCGAAGAGTGTGGTATCGCCCCTCTGCTTGCGGACCTGGCCGCCATGGTCGTCCCTCACGATCAATCGCGGTTGGCTTCCGCCATCGAAACTCTTTTCCTCAATGAATCCCTGTATCGCCGTCTGCGCGAGGGGTGTGCTAAAGCAGTATCTTGTTTATCTTGGGAAGGGCCTCTGCAGGCCATGGATTCTCTCTATCGTACTCTTGCAGGTCCATCACAGTCGTAGGACAATCGAGACCCTGATGAGCTTTTTTTCAAACCGCTCGGCGAGTCCTCCTTTCTTTCGCCTTATTTGGTGGACCAGCAATCTCCTGCTCTTGGTCGCTCTAATCGCCAGTATCGCCACAGGTGTCTGGGAATATTCCGTCCGCAAGTATCTTCGCGGTTTTTCTGATGCAATCGTTCCTCAGGCTTCCACCTCTGTTGACAAAGTCGAGGCCATTCTCGCCTGGATGCGTAATGGTCCACCCCGGCTCGAAGTTACTCATTCCGCAGACGTTTCCCCGCGAGACCCTCAGGACACTCTCAACTACCGCCAACTCCTAACCGTTTGTGGCAGCGCCACCAATGCGTTTTTGAATTTGTCGCGTAGCACTGGTCTGGAAACTCGGCGTCTTCTCCTCCTTACTCCAGAACGCTATACCAAGCATGTCGTCGCCGAGGTGCAACTCGACGGTCGGTGGGTCATTGTCGACCCTACCTATCGCGTCATGCTGCGAGATTCAAAAGGTAACCTCCTCACGCGTCGCGACCTCCAAAATCCTGAAATTTTTGAGCAGGCCGTCGGTGATATTCCCAATTACACCAGGGCCTATTCCTATGAAAATTTCGCACACGTCCGTATTTCCGCTCTTCCGTTCAAGGGATTTCAGATTCGCCAGTACCTCGATCGTTATTTTTCAGGCTGGGACGAATTTCTGGATTGGAGCCTGTTCCTCGAGCGACGTTCTTTCTTTTATCTCTTTCTCTCCGTGAACTGCCTGCTGTTCTTAATGTTGTTACGCTTTTTTCTGGCCTGGATCGCCGACAATCGTCTGGGGATCCCCCGCTTTCATTTCCGCGACAAGCTGGTGCGCGCTACGGCTGCCTTTTTTACCTTTCCGGAGATAAAATAGCGGCGTGTGCGGCATTTGTGGGTTTGTCAACGCTTCCTCTTCTCCCGTAGCTGATTCATTCGTTCGATCAATGGCCGCGGCCATGCTCCATCGCGGTCCCGATGAAGACGGTTTTTTCTCTAATGATTCGCGCTCTCCCGGGACGTCGCTCGGAATGCGCCGTCTCAGCATCATTGATCTGCCTGGTGGTCATCAGCCAGTCTGGAACGAAACGCATGACGTCTGTGTTGTTTTCAACGGCGAACTCTACAATTATCGCGAACTCCGTCAACGACTTTCTCTTTCGGGCCATCGTTTCACCACAAAATCCGATACGGAAATTCTCGTGCACGGTTGGGAGGAGTGGGGCGAAGATTTGCTGCACGAGTTGCGCGGAATGTTCGCGTTTGCCCTGCTCGATCTTCGTCATCACTTTGCGACCGTCCCTCTTCTCCTCCTCGCTCGTGATCCCTTGGGGATTAAGCCGCTTTACTACGCACAAACTTCTGAAGGTTTTTGCTTTGCTTCGGAACTGCGTGCCATCCTTGCCACCGGGATCGTGCCGCGTAAAATCTCGCAGGATGCGCTGACGTCATACCTTCTCTTTGGTAGCGTCTCCGAGCCTGTGACCCTCATCGACACGATTTTCTCCGTTCCTCCCGGTCATCGGCTTCTTCTTCATCTCCCCGAGCGTCGCCGCGCACCCCGCACACGTCCTTGGTGGGACCCCTCACGCTCACCCGCAACTTTCGATGTTCAACGCCCGCGCGATTTTGTGGCCGCTTCTCAAAAGCTTCCCAATCTTCTCGACGATTCCGTTCGCGCTCACCTCATCGCCGATGTGCCGGTGGGGCTCTTCCTCTCCAGTGGCCTTGATTCGAGTGCTATCGCAGCGCTTGCGGCCCGCGCGCAACACGGCATTCAAAGTTTTACGCTTTCCTTCCCAGGCACGCCTTATGACGAAGCTCCCCTCGCTCGACTCGTCGCTGAACACACCGGCACGACCCACACGGAAATTCCACTAAGCGGTTCAGACATGCTCAATCGTCTCGACGAAGCCGTCTCCGCCCTCGACCAACCTTCCATGGACGGTATCAACACCTACTTTGTCTCGTGGGCTGCGCGCCAGGTGGGCCTCAAGGTCGCACTTTCCGGCCTCGGTGGCGACGAACTCTTCGCAGGCTATCCTTCCTTTTCCGATACTCTCAGGCTCGCCCGCCTCGAATCGGCGTCTCGCTTTCTTCCCGGCCCTTTTCGCCGTGTCAGTTCACCTCTTCTGAAATCTCTGTTTGCCCACGGCAGTTCTCCGGATGCTGCAAAAAAAATCTCCGACGCCTGGAACATGCCCGACGTGTTTCCTCATCCCTATTTTTTTACTCGATTGCTTTTCCCGCCTTCCGATCTTCACCGGTTAATTGATCCGCTCTTTCATAGCAGCCGAATCGGTCCGGATGGTGCGTCACTCGATCCCACCTGGCTCGCATGGCTGGAGCGAACCGCTGACCAGTCTCGCCTCTTGGAACCGATCGCCGGAATCTCCTGGCTGGAGATGCGCACCTATATGAATAGCACCCTGTTGCGCGACACGGATTCTGTCAGCATGGCTCGTTCTCTGGAAGTACGCGTCCCGTTCCTCGACACACCCCTAGTCGAATTCATGTGCGCTCTTCCAGACTCTGCCCGCGTACAGCCTCATCAAAAAAAGGCACTCCTGCTGAAAGCACTTGATGGGCTACTGCCGCCGGAAATCTTGAGGCAGAAAAAGCGCACCTTTACCCTCCCCTGGGAAGACTGGCTGCGTTCGCCTCTTCGCCCCAAAATGGAAGCCAGCTTTTCTAATCTCGCTTCATCTCTAGGTGCTCATTTGCATGCTGCGGGTGTTCGTGGTGTGTGGGATAATTTTTTGCACGGTCAAACTACCTGGTCCCGCCCGTGGTCGCTCTACGTGCTTAATGAATGGTGCAGGCAGCATTTGAATTGATTGTGCCCGCTTCCCTTCAAATCAACGCGTTCTTTTACTTTAAGGTAAGCTCATAACGCACTATGAATATTCTCGGAATCAACGCCTATCACGGCAATGCCTCCGCCGCACTTGTCTGCGACGGCAAACTCATCGCAGCCGTTGAAGAAGAACGCTTCAATCGCGTCAAATACGCCGCTGGCTTCCCTGCTGCGGCAATCCGTTACTGTTTGAAAGAAGCAGGCATAACCCTATCCGACATTGATCACGTCGCTGTTCCGCGCAACCCCTACGCCCGCCTGGCCACCAAACTTTTCTACGCCGTTCGCATGCCTTCGTTTGCCCGTGAGCGCGCCAAGGTTATTTCCAAATTCACCGGTATTCCCTCGGCACTTGCCTGGGCCTTTGACAGTGACCCTTCCAATCTCAAAGCCACCTTTCACAGAATCGAGCATCATCAGGCTCATCTTGCCAGCAGCTATTTTGTCTCTCCCTTTGAAGAGGCCGCGCTACTCTCCGCCGATGGCCTCGGCGATTTCGCCAGTTCCATGTGGGGCGTCGGGCGCGGCAATCGTATGCGCATCGACGGCTCTATCGCCTTTCCGCATTCCCTCGGCCTCTACTACAGCGCTGTCACCCAATACCTCGGTTTCCTGAAGTTTGGCGATGAATATAAAGTAATGGGTCTCGGCGCGTATGGTGAGCCGCGCTATACCGAAGCTTTCCGCGACATCGTTCGGTTCAGTCCCAACGGTGGCGAATTCGGTTTTCGCCTGGGACTCGATTATTTCACTCATCACAAAACAGGACCGGAAATGTCTTGGGCGGATTCCGACAAGACTCCTGTTCTTGGCAAGATGTTTTCCGATGCCCTTCCCAAAAAACTCGGCGCTCCGGCTCGCCAGCCCGATGAACCGCTCGAACAACGTCATCGTGACCTTGCCGCTTCCCTTCAGGCCCGCCTCGAAGAAGTCTATCTGGGAATGCTCAACAAGTTGGCCGCAAAGACCGGCGCCAAAGCCGTGTGTCTTGCTGGCGGAGTCGCTTTCAATTGCGTTGCCAACGGTAAGATCTTCGACTCGACTCCCTTCGAACAGGTTTACGTTCATCCTGCCGCGGGCGACGCGGGACTCGCAGTAGGCGCGGCTTACCACGTCTGGCATCAGACTCTTGGCAAGCCTCGGTCCTTCGAAATGAAACACGCCTATTGGGGACCCAGCTACTCCACCGCGGAGATTCGCGCGGCAGTCCAAGACAGCGCCGTTTCACAAGGCGGATTTTCCATCACCGAACTTCCCGACGACGAATTAATGCGGCAAACCGCCTCCATCATTGCTGAGGCAAAAATACTCGGCTGGTATCAGGGTCGCGCGGAGTGGGGACCACGCGCGCTGGGCAACCGCAGCATCGTCGCCGATCCCCGCCGCCCGGAAATGAAAGAAATCCTCAACAGCCGCATCAAGCATCGCGAGATTTTTCGCCCCTTCGCTCCTTCCATCCTGGCCGAGAAAACTGGTCAGTGGTTCTCCAAGTCGCATCCCTCGCCTTTCATGACGCTTGCGTATTCCGTTCTGCCCGACAAGCGCGACAAGATCCCCGCTCCCACTCACGTTGACGGCACCGGCCGCCTGCAAACCGTCACCGCCGACGCTAATCCCCGCTACCACGCCCTAATCACCGAGTTCGAGCGCCAGACCGGCGTTCCCGTTGTGTTGAACACCTCCTTCAACGACAACGAACCCATCGTTTGCCGCCCACAGGAAGCTCTCGATTGCTTCCTCCGTACAAAAATGGATGCAATCGTACTCGGCAATTTTCTGATTACTCGCCAATGAACGTCCCAGCGCCGGTTCTTCAGCCGTGGGGCATCCCCGTTCTGCTCGGCATCCCGCTCGACCACAATTCTTCTTTTCTCCGTGGCCCGGCACAGGCTCCCCAGCTCATTCGTGAAGCGCTCCGAAGCGACGCATGGAATTCCTACACGGAGACCCACGTCAATTTAGCGACTCCCGGACTATTTGAAGATGCTGGTGATTTGCAGAATATGGAATCACCAGACGCTTACACTCAAATTGAATCGGCCATCACGGGAATTATCGGAACCAATAAACGTCCGCTCAGCCTCGGTGGTGATCACTCCATCATCTATCCAATCCTTCGCGCCACCGGCAAACGGATTCCCGGCATTACGCTGGTTCACTTCGATGCCCATCCTGACTTATACGCCAATTACGAAGGCAATCCTCATTCACACGCCAGTCCGTTTGCGCGTATCTGCGAGGAAAAACTCGTCCAGCGCCTCGTGCAGATCGGCATCCGCACGCTCAATGATCATCAGCGCTCACAAGCTGAAAAATACGGAGTGGAAATTTTCGAAATGGACAACTTGCCTGATCCAGCGTCGCTCAAGCTCTCTGGCCCGCTCTACGTTTCTTTCGATCTCGATGTTCTGGATCCCGCCTTCGCTCCGGGCATTTCTCACTGGGAACCGGGCGGCCTGACCACCCGCGAAGCCATTCGTTACCTGCACGCCTTACCTGCTCCCATCGTTGGTGCCGATCTTGTCGAGTTCAATCCCGTCCGAGATTGGTCTGGCCTCACCGCCACGGTCGCCGCCAAAATCCTGAAGGAACTCCTCGGCAAAATGATCGCCGGCTAATCTTTTGCACTCCCGGCCATCGCGATCGCCGCAACTTTGATCGTTATCTTCGGCGGATTCAACAAAGTGTTGTGTACCAGGCAGTGTTCCACCGCCGCTTCCATTTCTCTCAAATGTTCCGAACTCAATTCCACTGGCGCATCCACTTCCATCACAAAGTCCGTCATGCGCGCCACGGGTTTACTCACCTTTTCACAGCGCACGTGGACTCGCGTTCCCTCGCTCGCCAACTTGTTCTTCCTCAAATATTCCGCCGCGTAGTAACCGGCGCATGATCCCAGCGAAGCGAGCAGCAACTCAGGAGGGGTCATGCCTTCGTCGAATCCTCCAGCCTTAACCGGCTGGTCGCTAACAATCGAATGCCCTCGCGTTTTGATTTCAAACTGCATTGCACCCAGGTGCTCCACCGTTATTTCCATGAAATTGCCTTCGTTCTGGAGCGATCCATTTCGGAGAGCGATCTGCACTCCCTTTGCCTAGCTATAACAGAATGCGGCGCCCCCGCCAATGACGAAGGAACGCCCGATTTCTGCGCTCCTCGCCCCTCTAAACAAATTTCAGTTTCGAATCGTAGCTTCGCTATTTCTTTCCCTTTTCCGTTGCCTCATAGGCCTGCCGCAGTTCATCCAGCAAATGTCCGTTCTTCACCTTCGCACCTTCCGTCTTGTGAAAGCTGCTCCACAAGGTAGCCCCGCTCTTCGGATCAACCAGCGTGACTTTCGTTTGCCCGGCCGGCACGGCCTCTTCGGTGAATGCGTTCAATCCCGTCGTCCGCGGATATTGTCCATCAGGAACCGCATGTACGTGCGTTCCGCTGCTGAGCAACAGCACCAGGTCCGCTTTTTCCCGGCTTTCCGCCTGTTGAAAGTGGCCCCACTTGCTCAGTTCCAGCACCGCCGTATATTGCAACTCCACAAATCCAGTTTCATTTTCCACAAAGACGCTGTGCGCGGCCATCACCGCTTGTGGCAGTTGTGCAGGTTGCGCTTGAATTCCTGCCGCCGTCAGGCACACCACGATTCCAATGGCGAGAAGCGTTTCTTTCCAACGCTCATTTCGGGGCATTTATACCTCCCTCAGCTGACTTTGGATTCTCACAAGGTAGACGCACTTTCGTCAGTGCGTAACTGGCCGCTCGAACAGTTTTGGTCCAACTGTTCTCAAATTTTCTCTTCCTCCCTACCAACTGGCTCACTTCCTTATTCCGCCATCCACCGCTTCATTTGCTTTTTCTATCCTTGTACACTGAGTTCGTGCGCGTTCTCCTCTTGAATCTCTACTTTCCTCCGGATACTTCCGCCACGGCAAAAATGGCTCAGACTGTAGTCGATGCTCTCGTTGCCCGCCATGACGTTACCGTGCTCTGCGGCAGGCCCTCCTACGATCCCACTGAACGGCGTCCCTGGCGCCTGTTCCAATCGGAACAAGAGACTCGGGTTCAGATTATTCGTATCGGTTCAACGGACTACCCTCGCCTCCAGATGAAGAAACGCGTATTCAATTATCTTTCCTACGTCCTGCTCGCTGTGCCGCGTGCACTCTTCCTTCCCTGTGATGTCATCCTGGCCATGACCGATCCTCCTTTCGAAGGCATCGTGGGTGCCTTCGTCGCCATGCTCAAGGGCAAGCCGTTCGTCTATAACATTCGCGACATGTATCCCGACATGGCCATTGGTGGCTCCATTGTCGAACCTGGCCTGCTCTCCCGCCTCTGGGAAAAGCTTCACCGCTGGGCGCTTCGCCGCGCAACGTGCGTGGTCGTCCTCGGTGAAGACATGCGCAATCGCATCGTCGGCAAAGGCGTCCCCATCGCTCATGTCTCGGTGGTACGCGATGGCGCGGATCTTCCGCAACAAGGCACGCTTTCTTCCACTTTCGATCAGGATGTAATTCGCGCCATACGCGGAAACTTTCAATTTGTATTGCTCCACGCGGGGAATCTGGGTTTCTACGGTGCATGGGACACCCTACTGGCAGGTGCGAAACAACTCTATGAGGAAGGCATCGGCCTGGTCTTCGTCGGCGAAGGCGCTGAACGTGATCGCTTGCAGGATGTCGCGAAAAACCTGCCTAACGTCCGTTTCCTTTCCTTTTTCCCAGGCAGTAAAATCTCTTCCGTTCTCGCCTCCGCTGACGCTCATCTCATCACCGTCAAGCGCGGCTTGGAAGGTGTCGTTGTCCCCAGCAAGATGTACGGAATCCTGGCCGCAGGCAAGCCGATTATTGCTGTTGCTCCGCAAGAATGCGACGTCGTCTCTATCGGTGAGGTAAAAGGTTTCTCTGTTGCTGCGGACCCGGATGATCCCGTTGCATTTGCAACTGCCGTCCGCCGCATCGCCCACGATCCACAAAAACTTGAACAAATGTCAGTGGCCGCTTTCGCCGCCGCATCTGAGTTTGAACGATCCGCGGAACTATGCAAACTGGTTTCAATCCTCGAAACAGCCGCCCGGAAATAGCCCACTGTTTTGCCGCACCAGTGTGGCGCCCCATCTATCTTCGGTATATTCACGACGTTATATAGTTATATATTAATAAATAATAAATGATTACTACATAGATTACCCGGGCGAATTTTCTCCCAGACACTCTGGCGCTACGGCTCATTTCGCGCTATGGTATTGAGGCTGCGTGGGGCAGCCTCAGCGGTATCTGTCTACCGCTTTTCTAGCTTTTGACTTGGGAGCCGGATCCCAAACCGGCAACGTCTCTGTTTACGCGCTGGCCATCTCGCCCGGGCTGGTTTCGTCAGAACGAGCAATGAGGGCGTATGAGTGCGGGTCTGCTGGCCTTTCTTGTTGCTGCCTCGGCATCTTTACTCTTGGTTGTACCTGTGCGCGCACTTGCACTCCGCGTCGGCATGGTGGACCTCCCTGGTCCGCGCAAAGTCCATCTAAAACCCATCCCGCTTCTTGGCGGCCTCGCCATGTATGCGGGCGTCATGCTGGGCATTCTGTTTGCCTTTGACGGACCTGCGCGCGCTCAGAGCATTGGCATCGTAACTGGCGCTACTCTCGTTGCTGCGGTCGGTTTCCTGGATGACCGGGGCTGGCTGCACCATCAACTGAAACTCTTTGTCGCCATGCCTTTGGCGGCTGTAATTCTTCTGGCCTCCGGCATTCACACCCAGATCTTCAGCTCACTCGTCGGTGGAAGCACCGGCTACTGGCTTGATGCCGCGCTCACCATCCTCTGGGTTGTGGGAATCACCGCCTCGTTCAGCATTCTCGATCATATGGACGGCCTCTGCGCCGGCGTTGCCGCCATGGCCGCTGTGTTCTTTGCCTTGCTGGCTTACCTGAGCGGCCAGACTCTCGTCACTACTCTTGCGGCGGCCGTGCTTGGTGGCGCTGCCGGTTTCCTACGCTGGAATTTCAAACCAGCAAAAATCTTTATGGGCGATGGTGGTGCCATGTTCCTCGGCTTTTTGATGGCTACGCTCGCTCTCAAACTAAGAATTGATTACGCCACTCCTCTCGCCAATTTGCTGGCTCCCGTTCTCATCCTCAGTGCCACCATCTTTGACACCACTTTGGTCACCATCTCTCGCTCTCGCCGCGGGCTGCTTCCGTTCGCCACTCCGGGGAAAGACCATTCCGCGCATCGATTGGCCAATCTCGGTTTCGGTCAACGGGGTGCCGTTCTGGCCATGTATCTCGTTGGCGCGGCATGTGGTGGCACGGCCATCTTGATCACTTATCTATCCTCGCTCGGTGCCGCTTTAGTCGCCGGCGGCATCCTACTCTGCACGCTTCTCGCTGTCGCATGGCTGGAGAAGGCTCCATATGAGCGGCAAACAAAGAGGGTAGCCGGCTGAAGTTGTTTGTCAATCTCTCTCCAATTTTTCTCTCATTATCGCCTTTAGGCGGTTTTGTGCCCCCGCGCGGTTTGGCTATACTGTTTGGCACTGCTTGCGTAGCGGTTACACCGGTTTCCTAATCATGCGTGTAGTTGAACGGCTCTATATTTACAACTCTGTGTTCCGAAGGTAAAAAGAGAACGGTGGAAAAAGGCAACGCGAACCGGCCAAGCCCGGACAATCAGGAAATCCTAGTCGTGGGCGGCTCCGCCGCGGGCTTGTATACTGCTGCCCGTCTGGCGTGCGGAGGCAAATCTGTCCGCGTTCTGGAATCGCGTCCCACTCTTGAAGCCACTACACGTACTCTGATTGTCACCGACCACTTCAAGAATCAGATCAGCGCGAGCGCAAAATCCTGCATCCTGAACGAAATTAACCGTTTCGAACTTTTCACCAATGGGCGCTCCGCGCAGTTCTCTCTTCAACAACCCGACCTGATCATTGAACGCTCGCGCCTGATCCGTTCGCTCTCTGAAGAAGCGCAACAGGCCGGCGCTAAGCTTGAATACGACACCCGTTTTCTTGGCCTCGGCCCCAATGGCAATGGACTTCGCGTGGAGGTTGACCAGCGCGGCCAGCGCTCCGAACTGCATGCACAAAACGTCGTCGGGGCCGATGGTGCCACCAGTCGCGTAGCTCGCGCCGCTGGCTGGCCCGCCGTCGAAACTGTTCCGCTGGTTCAAGCCGTCGTCAAATTGCCGAGAGATTGCCCCCCGGATACAACTCGCGTCTGGTTTATTCCCGACGACACGCCCTACTTTTATTGGCTGATCCCAGAATCGGCAGAGCGCGCTGCCGTCGGCGTCATCGGCGAACATGGTCAGGCTACCAAAGCTCGCTTCGATCGTTTCCTCGAGAAGAAAGGTTTTGAGCCGCTCGAATGGCAAGGCGCCAGAATTCCCGTCTATAAGCACTGGGTACCCGTTCAGAGGAGTATCGGGAGCGGCGATGTCTACCTGGTTGGCGACGCTGCTGCCCAGGTTAAAGTCTCCACGGTCGGTGGCATCGTAACCGGTTTCCGTGGGGCCCGTGGCGTTGCTGACGCTATTCTGCAGAATGGCAAATCCGAGTTGCGAGCCTTGCGCCGCGAACTCGGCACTCACTGGCTGATTCGACGCGCTCTCCATTATTTTCAGCAAGAAGACTACTCTCGTCTTGTGGACATGCTCAACGATTCCACGCGTGAATCCTTGGGCGAAATTAATCGCGACGAATCCACACGCTTACTATGGAATGTAATACGGAACCAGCCTCGTCTCGTGTTGATGGGTTTACGCGGACTCTTGCTCGGCAGGAAATAGATTGTCCGTGTCTATTTTGTGTTTTTGATTCCATGGGGACCCGTTGCAGTGGTCCCCTTCCGCCTGAACTGCTAATCTTTTAGCTTCGCAAAGGAGCATTACAGTGCGTCTGACGGTAATCGGATGTGGTTATGTAGGGCTCGTCACGGGAGCCTGCCTGGCTGCCGCCGGCCATGAAGTTTTTTGTACGGATATCGATGCCAGGCGCATCGATCAACTGAAAGCCGGAAAAGTTCCCATCTACGAAGAGCATCTCGACGAAGTCTTGCAGCGCGCTGCTGCCGAGCAAAAGATCTCCTACACTGCCGACGCCGGCGAGGCCATCCGTGCCGGAGAGGTTATCTTCATTTGCGTTGGCACTCCTCCAAAAGATAGCGGCGAAGCCGATCTTTCTGCCATCGATCATGTGGCGCGCCAAATTGCTCAGGAAGCTACCACTCCGAAACTCGTCGTTGAGAAAAGCACGGTACCGGCGCTCACCGGCATGCAATTGCAGAAAGCCCTGGCTGCTTATTCACGCGGAGGCAAACTGAAATTCCAAGTCGCTTCAAATCCTGAATTCCTCCGCGAAGGAACCGCTGTCGGTGATTTTTTTCATCCGGACCGTATCGTCGTCGGTGTCGAAGATGAGGCTGCTGCTGCAAAACTGCGCGAGGTTTACACGCCCATCCTCGAGCGTAAGTTCCACTGCCCCATTCACGACGGAAAATGCCCAACGGACCACCTCGGCGAATTGCTGGTCACCACTATCAACAGCGCGGAACTCATTAAGCACGCTTCTAACTCATTTCTCGCACTCAAAATCAGCTATGCCAACGTTATCGCCGATCTCTGCGAACGCATTGGCGCTGACGTCGAGGAAGTAACCCACGCCATGGGTCTCGATCCACGCATTGGCACGCAATTCCTGAAGGCCGGTTTGGGTTTTGGAGGGTTTTGTTTTCCCAAGGACATACAGGCCTTCATCCATCTTTCCTCTTCCGTTGGCGTTGATTTTGAAATGTTGAAAGCCGCTGAGCGCGTCAACAAGCAGCGCATCGATCGCTATTTTGAAAAAATTCACAAGGCATTGTGGGTTATCAAGGGCAAGCGCGTTGCCGTACTCGGCCTGGCGTTCAAGGCCAAAACCGACGACATTCGCTTTGCACCTGCCCTTGACGTAATTCGCCGTTTACTCGAAGAAGGCGCCGAAGTACACGCCACCGACCCCGAAGCCATCTCCCGCACCAAGCCTATCTTCCCGAACGTTCACTATCACGAAGATCCCTACGAGGCTCTCAAGGACGTGGATGCCGCTCTGGTCTGCACCGAGTGGAAAATCTACCGCGATCTCGATTGGGAACGCGCTGGCAAATTGATGGCCCGTCGCCTGGTGCTTGACGGCAGAAACTTATACTCCCCACCGCACATGCAGGAATTGGGATTCGACTATTACTCTTTCGGACGTAAGTAATTCCCGTTCGCGCCACCCACAAGCCCGAAAATTCGTAGGGATGCGACACCGCTGCACCCCATGCCCGCACGATTCCCACGCTTGGCCCTGCTGAGTAGAGGCGCCTATCTGACACATACGATACCAGTTTCCGCGCGTCTGTTACTTCGACGCCACCGTCTCCCGCGCAAATTGCTGTCTGAAATATTCCAACGTATACCCCAATCCCTCTTCCAACCCGACTTTCGGCTCCCATCCCAACAATTTCTTCGCTTTGGAAATATCCGGTCTCCGCTGCTTCGGATCATCTTCCGGCAACGGTTCGTGAATTAGCCCATGTGCGTCGGGGAAATAGCTCAAGACCCGTTTCGCAAATTCATAAATTGTCAGCTCTATGGGGTTTCCGATGTTTGTCGGGTAATGCTCGTCGGATTTGCTGAGCCGATAAATCCCGTCGATCAAGTCCGAAACATAGCAGAAGCTGCGCGTCTGCTTACCGTCCCCATAAATCGTAATCGGCTGTCCGCTTAGCGCCTGAAAGACAAAATTCGGAAGCGCTCGGCCGTCATTTAATCGCATCCTCGGTCCATAAGTATTGAATATGCGAACAATATGCGTATCTACTCCATGATGTCGGTGATAAGCCATTGTCGTCGCTTCCGCAAAGCGTTTGGCTTCGTCGTACACGCTGCGCGGCCCCACCGGATTGACATTGCCCCAATAGGACTCCGTCTGTGGAGACACAGTGGGGTCACCGTAGCATTCACTTGTCGACGCGAGAAAAAATTTCGCCTTCTTCTCCAGAGCCAAATCCAAAGTGTGCATCGTCCCAAGTGATCCAACCTTCAACGTTTCGATTGGAAACTTCAGATAATCCGGCGGGCTCGCGGGCGACGCAAAATGAAATACGTAACTAACTTCACCGTCCACTCGCAGCGGCTCATTCACATCTTTTTGCACGAGCGCAAAATGCTTGTTCTCTTTCAAATGGCTGATGTTCCGTGCGTCTCCGGTAATCAGATTGTCCAGCGCCAGCACGTCCCACCCTTCCGTCAACAAACGGTCGCACAAATGGGATCCCAGGAATCCTGCACCGCCGGTCACCACTGCTCTCATGCATTTCCTCCCCTGCAGTAAACTCTCATTTTATCCCCCCGCCCGGGCATTTAACCAATCGAATATCCTCACACCGCCTCGCGGCGACCCGTTTGACGTCCCGCAACCCTCAGGTTACGATTCGCCGCAAATGTTCTCCATTTTCCTTGCGACGATAATGCCGACAAATCCAGAACGCAAACCGCGCGTCTGGCCTCTGCTTCTCAGTTTTCTCTTCTTTGCCCTGCTCACCGTCTTCCTAAATCTCGGTCGCTGGCTGATCGTCGAGGATCCCCTCACGCACGCCGCTGCAATCGCCGTCTTAGACGGCAGAATGCCTGCACGTGCCTTGGAAGCCGCTCGAATTTATCACACCGGCTATGCGCCCGAAGTCTGGCTCACACATTCGATAGAACCCGGGGCCACTCTCGCAAAACTTTCCGTCCCCTACACTGGCGAAGACACCTACGACAAACTCATCCTGATCCATGAGGGTGTCCCGGAAAGCGCCATTCGTATCATCGACCCCCCGATCGTCAATACCTCTGACGAAATTCTGTCTATCGGCCAGAATCTCCAACAACAAACAGATCGAAAGGTCATCATCGTCACCTCCAAGGTTCACACCCGCCGCGCCAAATCCCTCTGGAATCGCCTCTCCGCAAAGAGCGGCCAGGCCATCATCCGCGGCGTTTCCGATGATCCCTTCGATCCTTCGCACTGGTGGCGCAATACCAGCGATGTGCTCGATGTAGTTCGTGAAATGCTTGGCTTGCTGAATGTGTGGGCTGGCCTTCCGCTGCGCCCAGCCGCCTGAATCTCGCTTAGAAAAGGAAGAAGCGCTTGCGTTTTTCCTTCTTGGCTGCCAGGGCAATCTCTGGAATGTGCGGCAACGGGCGCCCCTCAAACGCTGCCTGAGGATTCTCGATGAACAGTCCACGCGCCTTCTCTTCTCCGTATCGCGCTGCCACAGCTTCATACGCAAATCTTAATTTTAACGGCCTTCGTGTCGTGTTATGCGCGTCGCTGGAAACGAAGTGCACCAGCCCCTGCTCTATCCACGCCCATGCTTTCTCTTTCGCCAGCGGCCCGAACACACCAGCCAGCGAACCCGCGGTAACTTGCGCAAAACATCCTTGATGCACCCAATCCCGCAACCGATCCGCTTGCGTACGCAGGATCCCGTTTCTCTCCGGGTGCGTCACAATTGGCCGCAATCCCTGCAGGTGCAGCTCATGCAACGTCTGGTTCATCGACGGAGGAATCGAAAACTCGTTGAATTCCACCAGCAGATAATCTTTTTGGTTGACGCAAAACGGTGCGGAGTCTTTCCGCACTGCCTGCACATTTTCAGGATTCAGGTGGAAGTCACAGCCCGTCGCCAGCTTCAGACGATCCCCCAGTTTCTCACTGAGTTCGTCTCGTACTGCTCGCACCTTCGCAAAATCAAATTTGTACTCTGAACTTGCGTGGGGTGTCCCCACCACTTGCGTTATCCCGTCGCCGATCGCATCCTCTGCCATCGCCAGCGAATCCTCAATCGTCCGCGCTCCATCATCCAGTCCGTACAATATGTGACAGTGAAGGTCTACCATTGTTCTCCAGTCTGCGTCACGATCGCGAAGCCGAAAAGATCTGCCAAATCCCAAGCAGGAACATCAGCGCCGCAAACACCTGCCTCATCGCTTTTGGATTTAGCCGGCGCGCCAGCTTCGCTCCCAGTATGCCTCCCAGGAACACGCCGGGAATCAGCAAAAAACCTGATTGCCACGAAACGTATCCGGCCCTCGCATAAGTCAAGAATGCCAGTAGCCCCGTCGGGGGAATCAATGCAACCAAGCTCGTTCCTTGTGCCTTATGCTGCCCAAATCCAAACAGCAATCCCAGCAGTGGCACCAGCAGCACTCCACCGCCAATCCCCACCATTCCCGCGGCCACGCCGCAAAATCCCGCCAGCGCAAATATGCCCGCGTCTCGGCCGTAACTCTGCGTCGCTTCTTCCTTCTGCTTTTCTCTGGCCGCCGGCGATTGCCTTGTTTTTGCCCACAGCAGAACAGCAGACAGCATCAAAAAAAATCCGAATATCGCTTGCAGATATTTGGAGGGCATCGGCACCGCGCACAATCCGCCAACATAGCCGCCCAGCAAAAATCCTACGGCGCAAAGGATTCCTGCGCGCAAATCCACCTGACCATTTTTCCAGTAGCCTCGCAAAGCGCCCAATCCGATCGGCGGCAGAAGTATGAACAGCGAGGTTCCTTGTGCAAGGTGCTGGTCATAGTGCAGCAAGTACACCATTGCCGGCACCAACACCACTCCTCCGCCGATTCCCAATAGCCCCACCAGTACGCCGACGGCAAGGCCCAATAGCAACACTGTAAGGATCAGCGGCATTTCATCCGAGAGAACTCACGAAATCTTGCTCACTTTTTTGCATTCTGCCTATCTTCGTCTCCCTTCCGCTGATTGGCAACCCGCCTTTCTTGCCCTCTTGCCTATTATCAAATTTTGGAAACATTTGGTCGCTTCCCTGCCAAGCTGGCTCACGAAACAGCTATACTTTCTTCTGTCGTTTGCCCCCTTGCCTTTAGGGCTTGTTTCTCGGCTTAGACGATTAGGAGTGTGTTCGATTCCATGGCTACAGATAGAAAACCAGAGTTCTTCAAGGGCAGCCAACTCAAGGTTGCTATTATCGGTTGCGGTTACGTGGGGCTCCCGCTGGCCCTTCGTTTCGCAGAAGCTGGCCACAAAGTTACTGGTTTTGATACCGATCCCGAAAAGGTCAGGCTCCTCAACGCCGGAAAGTCGTACATCGAACACATCCAGCAGACCAAGATTCAGCAATACGTCAATAGCCGCTTTTTCAGCGCTACCACAGACTTTTCCAAATTGCGCGAAGCGGACGCTGTTCTCATCTGCGTCCCCACGCCGCTGAATAAGTATCGCGAACCGGATCTCAGCTACGTCGAAGAAACCGCGAAGTCGATCCAGCCTCACCTGCAAAAGGGACAGCTTATTGTTCTCGAATCCACCACCTATCCAGGCACCACGGAAGAATTGGTTTTGCCGATCCTCCAGAAGAGCGGACTCCGTTGCCCGATCGTCTCCGGCCCGGAAAACGAGAATGTTCCTGTCGATTTCTTCCTTGCCTTTTCGCCAGAGCGCGAAGATCCCGGCAACAAGCAGTATGGCTTGGCGCAGATTCCTAAAGTCGTTGGGGGCGTTAATCCCCCCAGCGGCCGCGCGGCTGTCTCTCTCTACGCTCAAGTCGTCGCCAGGGTAATTCCGGTCACTTCCACGCGCGCCGCGGAAATGACCAAGCTGCTCGAAAACATCTTTCGCTGCGTCAATATTGCTCTGGTCAACGAGCTCAAAATGCTCTGTCTTCGCATGGGCGTGGACGTTTGGGAAGTTATCGAAGCCGCTTCTTCCAAGCCCTTCGGCTTTATGCCCTTTTTCCCTGGCCCCGGCCTCGGCGGACACTGCATCCCGGTCGACCCTTTTTACCTTTCCTGGAAAGCTCGCGAATACGATTTCTCTACCCGCTTCATTGAGCTAGCCGGCGAAGTCAACACCGCAATGCCCTATCATGTCGTCGATTCCATCGCCGAGGCGCTGAATCGGCATAAGAAGAGCATCAAGGGTTCGAAGGTGCTCATCCTTGGTGTTGCCTACAAAAAAGACGTTGACGATCTGCGCGAATCTCCTACTCTCAAGATTATGGAAATTCTCCAGAAGCGCGGCGCGGACTTTGATTACAACGATCCTTATTTCCCCCAGCTCCACAAAATGCGCCACTACGATTATTCTCAGATGAAGTCGGTGCCCATCAGTCCAGAGACGCTGGCGAAGTACGATGTCGTACTTATCGCCACGGATCATTCCAGTTACGACTTTGGCGCCATCGTGGATGCTTCGAAGCTCGTTGTCGACTCTCGCAACGCCACGCGTCGCGTTATGCGCCATCGCGAACGCATCGTTCCCTGCTGACGTTTAGCCCACATTTCTCGTAGGGGTGCAGCAGTGTTGCACCCACTTCCGCAATATCTCGATTCCACAGATTTTCTCATGTGGGCTTACTTCACCTTCGTCAATTCCACTTGTGCCGTAGCGATTGGCAATACCGCTTCTACCAATACCGGTGTTCGGCCGCTGTCATTCGCCAGATAGAGCAGAAAATGCGCATCTTTCATCTCCGCCCCGTTTTCTAGAACGTGGATTTCTATCTTGGAAGCGTTGTACTTTCCCGCGGGCACTGTCACCGTAACCGATTTGCTTTGCATTCTTGCACGCACATCATACAGCTTCCGCCCGTCATATACGGGCGATCGTACTTCCGGCGTCTTTTCCCAATCCACGTTGCGCAAGTAGTGCAACATCCCCAGCGGATCCCGTGTCCCTGGCAGAACTCGCGCGGCCGATGCTCCCGCCGGCGCTGCCTCCTTGTTTGACGGCAGGAGCCGCTGTACCGAATCCACTTTCTGACCGCGTTCGCTTAAATGCATCTCATACTGCAGGCTAGTCAGCAGCCCCGGCTCGCTGTACGAGTCAAACTGGTCGTCCAGTTCAAAAACCATCCGATACGGGTTCTCGGTGTGTACAAACGCCTGCAAATGCCAGGCTGGCTTTCCTGCCAATGCTCTTTGTTCACCCACCACTAGTTTCAAATTCGCAACTGTACTGTTCAGTTTGGAAATGTTCGCCGCATATTCCAACGTTTCTCCCGCGCGCACGGTTGGCACAAATTCAGTTCCGGTCGGCTTTTTCTCTACTACCCCTCCCGGTTCTTTCGTCACCGACGGAGTTTCCACTGCCGGCGGCCTCACTGACCCATTCTTCGTAGGGAATTCGGGCTCGTGCTCGACCACTTTCGGAGCCCTTCTTAGTTGCTTGTAATACCAGTAGCCACCCAGTACCAGCAGCACACAGCACAATGCCCACGACTACCTTTGTCTTTTTGTCCATGATTTTTTTGCGTCGTGCTTTCGATTCCTTACGCTAGTTGATGCCTTTACCATCGTACAATAAGAATGCATTCGCGGCAGGAGGGCTCCCAATGCGTTATCTCGTCACCGGAGGTGCCGGCTTCATAGGTTCCAATACTGTGGATGAACTCGTCCGCCGCGGCCACAGTGTCGTGGTCCTCGACGATCTTGCCTCCGGCAAAGAAGAAAATCTCGCCGAGTTTCGCAACAAGATTACTTTCCTCAAAGGCTCCATCAACGATCTTGAAACTCTGCAAAAAGCATGTCACCAGGCTGATTTCGTCATCCATTTGGCCGCCCGCACTTCCGTTCCACGATCCGTTAAGGACCCCATCGAAACCAACCGCATCAACGTCGATGGTACTCTCAACGTCCTTGTCGCTGCCCGCGACAATAAAGTCAAACGCGTCGTCTTCGCTGCTTCTTCCTCAATTTATGGCGAGACCCCAACCCTCCCCAAAGTCGAAACCATGCAGCCGCAACCCATCTCTCCCTACGGCGTTTCCAAATTTGTCGGTGAGCTCTACGCCGAGACCTTTTGCCGCTGTTATGGCCTGGAAACTGTCTGCCTTCGCTACTTCAACATTTTCGGCCCTCGTCAGGACCCCGACTCACCTTACTCCGGTGTCTTATCCCGATTCGCTACCGCTTTCCTCGATGGCACTCAGCCCACTGTCTTCGGTGATGGCAACCAGACTCGCGACTTCACTTTTGTCGAGAATGCCGTTCAAGCCAATCTTCTCGCCTGCGAAGCCGCAGGTGCCGTTGGAGGCGTCTTCAATGTCGGCACAAGTCGCGCCATATCGCTGAACCAGACCCTGGAACTCTTGTGCGGTATTTCCGGCAAGACCCTCAAGGCCATCTACGAACCTGCTCGCGAAGGCGATATTCGCGATTCCCTCGCCGATATTTCGCGCGCCCGTGAAGTCCTCGGCTACGAGCCCACTGTTTTTTTCGAAGAGGGTCTCCAGCGCACTTTCGATTGGTATCGCACCAACCACGCCAAACCCGCGGCCAAATAGTTTCCGCTTGCATCTATGTCTTTCGAAACTCGTGCAGCCGCTACAATTTGACGGGTGTGCGTGCTAGGCTACTTCTTAATTTTGTCGAGCTAATTCGCCGCGTGATTACACTTTTTCTCAACTCCGCCCTGCGTACTTCGTTCGTATCTTGGCTGGTTTTGCTCGCCGCCATCCCTTCCTTTGCCCAGCAGGTTCGCATTCCTTCTGCTTCCGGCGATATCGCCGAGATCTCTTCCAGCGGCCCCCAATCTAAGAAGGGCGACCTCTATCTGGCCGATGGTGATGTCGACATCCACTATGGCAACTTGCGCCTTCAGGCCGATCACGTTGAGTACAACAGCATCACCTCGCAAGCCGCCGCTCGAGGTCATGTCCAGTTTGACTTCGAGAATCAGCATATCGAAGGCGACGAGGCTGAACTCAACATCAGCACCGGTCGGGGCAACTTCAAAAACGTTCGCGGCACTGTACGCCTGGAACGCCGCCCCAACCCTTCGGTCCTCATCACTCAAAATCCCTTGTACTTCGAAGCCAAGGAAGTCGAACGGGTCTCTTCAGACCATTACATTGTTCGTCATTCCTGGTTCACGATTTGCGATCCTCAGCATCCCACCTGGCAGTTCTACGCCCCCGAAGCCAAAATCTCCCTAAACAAAAGCGTTGCGCTCGTCAATTCGAGTTTTCGTCTCTATCGAGTGCCCCTTATCTGGCTCCCATTTGCCACTGCACCCGCAGGAGACCATATTCGTCAGTCTGGTTTTCTCGTTCCCATCGTTGGCAACAGCAACAGCAAGGGCTTTATCATTGGCGACGCCTTCTACTGGGCGCCCAAAACTTGGATCGACGCTACCGTCGGCTTCGAGTATTTCAGCCGCCGCGGTCCCGCCGAACGGGCAGAAGTTCGTGCCCGCCCGTTTGAAAATACTGCCCTCCGCTACACCTACTACGGCGTCCAGGATCGCGGCATCCCCGGCCCCAACGACACAATTCAAAATCAGGGCGGCTACCAGCAGCAGTTGGAAATCCAGTCTCTCTGGAACCACGGCTGGCGTTTCGTTACCGACGTTAACCAGCTCTCCTCCCTCACCTTTCGACTAGCCTTTGCCGACAGTTATGGAGACGCCATCAACTCCGATGTTCGCAGCGCGATTTTCCTCACCAACAATTTTCGTGGCTACAGTTTCAACGTGGCCAACCTCAACGACCGCAGCTTTCTTCAGATCAATCCCGAAAACAGCGTGGTCCTCCGCAGTTCTCCCGAAGCGCGCTTCGACTCCGTGGAACGGGCTCCTTTTCACGAACTTCCTTTTTACTTTTCGTTCGAATCTTTTGCTGGCGCCGTTCACCGTGACGACGAATTCATCAACACTCCCAATTTCGTCCCGCGCGCTGAATTTGCTCCAAAAGTCTCCATTCCTCTGCATCTCGGCACTTGGCTGGGCATTACTCCTTCTGCGGCTTTCCGCACTACCTACTACGGAGACTCCCTTAGCTCCACTGGAGCCTTGACTGGCGATCCCATCACACGCAATACAGGTGAGTTCGCTGTCGAGTTTCGCCCGGCAACCCTTGAGCGCTTTTTTGATCGCCCAACAAAACACCGCCGCTACAAGCACACCATCGAACCTTTTGTTACCTATCGCTACGTCACCGGCGTCCACAATTTCGCCGATTTCATTCGCTTCGACAGCGACGCAACCATCACCAACACCAATGAATTAGAGTACGGCTTCATCCAGCACCTCTTCAGCAAGTCGAATGACGAACAGCCCATAGATTTTCTTTCCTGGCGCGTCCTTCAAAAACATTATTTCGATCCCACTTTCGGTGGTGCCATCGTTTCAGGACAGCGCAACGTCTTTCAGGCTCTTGACTCCGTTACCGCCTTCGCTTTCGCCTCCGGCCCTCGCAACTGGTCTCCTATTGTCAGCGACCTCAAGCTCACCCCGGGCGGCCGCTACGATGCCGAGCAGATTCTCGAATACGATCCGCAACTCCAGAAAATCACCACCATCGGCACCATGCTCAAAATTAGGCCCTATAGTGAATTCTTCATGACCGCAGCTCATTTCCGCTTGCAGGGCGATCCCGTGGTCGAGCCTCCCTCCAACCAGATTCGCGCCATCCTCGGTTACGGCGGCCTCACCCGCCAGGGGTTCAACGCCTCCGCTGGGCTCAGCTACAATCTCGAGACCAGCACCCTCCAGAACCAGTTTGTTCTTCTCAATTACAACGGTGGGTGCTGCGGTTTGGCTTTCGAATACCGGCGCATCAACCTGGGCGCAGTCCGCACAGAAAACCAATTTCGCGTGGCCTTTATGGTCGCTAATATTGGAACGTTTGGAAATCTTCGCCGTATCGACAAGATTTTCTGATGCTTTCCGATTCCCAACTCGCTTTTGCTTCCATCGCCCAGATCGCCAAGCTCTACCGTTCTCGCAAACTTTCTCCCCTCGAACTCACGCGCTTTCTGCTCGCCCGCATCGACAAGCTCAATCCTCAACTGAACGCCTATCTCACCGTCTGCGCCGATCTTGCTCTGAAACAGGCGGTCACCGCCGAAAACGAGCTCTCAAAAGGACAAGGCCGCTCGCCTCGTCGCGATCTCGGCCCTCTTCACGGCATTCCCATCTCAATCAAAGACAATATCTACACGGCCGGCATCGGCACTACCGCCGGTTCGCAAATTCTCAGCAATTTTGTTCCTGCGCAAGACGCTCCCGTCGTCACCGCGTTGAAACAAGCCGGCGCCGTTCTCCTCGGCAAGACCAACATGCACGAGTTCGCCTACGGTACGACCAACATCAATCCTCACTTCGGCTCCGCTCGTAATCCTTGGGATCTCGCCCGCATCACAGGCGGTTCCAGCGGAGGGTCCGCCGCCGCACTCGCGGCAGGCCTTTGTTACGGAAGCATCGGCACAGACACCGGAGGCTCCATTCGCATTCCCGCATCGCTTTGCGGCCTTGTCGGCCTCAAGCCTTCCCTCGGCTCCGTCAGCACCCAAAATGTAATCCCGCTCTCTCCAAGCCTCGATGTTGTCGGCCCCTTGGCAAGAACTTCTTCCGATGCCGCACTCCTTTTGGACGTAATTCGTGGTTCATCTAATCCTCAGCATCTTTTGAAACCCCCAAAATTCAATCCAGCACGAGCAAGAAAACCACGTCTAGGCATCCCCAAGGAATTCTTCTTCGATCTCCTCTCTCCCGAAGTCGCTTCTGCTTTCGATTCCTCGATAAATCTCCTCCGCAAGCACGGGGCGCAGTTAAAAAAAGTTTCGCTCCCCTTAATTGAACAGTCCGAAGATGCCGGCAATCAAATCGCCTGGCCCGAGGCACTTCTTTATCACCAGCAATCCGGTTGGTTTCCAAGCCGCGCCGCAGAATATGGCGAAGATGTCCGCACACGCTTGGAAATGGGCTCCAAAGTGACCGCCGTAAGCTATCTGCGGGCTCTTCAAGTCCGCGATCGCTTCCTCGCGCAATTCCAGTCTCTGCTCGCAAACGAAAATCTTGACGCTCTTATCGTTCCCACCACTCCTATCTCTGCTCCGCTTCTCGACGAGGAATCTATCTCCATCAACGGCACATCCCATTCAACTCGCGCCTTGCTTCTTCGCCTGAATCGCCCTGCAAATCTCGCTGGCGTCCCCGCCATCTCCGTTCCCTGCGGCATGACCCCGAACAATCTCCCTATCGGTCTCCAGTTCATCGGCTCTCTCCACTCTGAATCCTTCCTCCTCGCCCTCGCCGCCTATTTTGAGCGCCTCACTCATCCCGGCTCCTCGGTGCCACTTACCCCACCTCCCGCGTCTAAAGAGGAATAAGTCAGTTTCCGGTTTTTAACTTAAGGGACTTGGATATGAGGTGGGTCTTTTAGGGGTTCGGAGCTTTAGCTCCGACACTAATCGCATCTAAAAATTGGGCTTTAGCCCCTGAGGAATCAGTTCCGTTAGGATGAGCCTTCGCTTCACCAACCTGGCCAGTCTTTATGCGAGAATAGAAAGGTAAAGGACACCGTAGAAAATGACTGACGTTCCTCTGGCCGGGGCTTTTCTCGCTGGTCTCATCTCTTTTTTGTCCCCGTGCGTACTTCCGCTCGTACCCGGCTACATCTCCATGCTCTCTGGCATCGGCGTCGAGCAACTCCGTCAGGGTGAACAACCAAAAACGGGTCTTTTCGCCTCTGCTCTCGCCTTCGTCCTCGGATTTTCTGTCGTCTTCATCGGCTTCGGCGCTTCCGCCAGTGCTGTCGGTGGATTCCTTCGCCAAAATCGCGCACTGCTTGCTCCGGTAGCCGGCGCCCTTATCATTCTCTTCGGACTTCATCTTCTCGGTGGCCTGATCCGCATGAACATCCGCGCCGGCATGATAGTCGGCGGAATCCTCGTGGCTCTTGGCATCGCCGCCTATCTGCATCACGGGCCACTCTTCCTCGGTCTCGGCGCCAGCCATTTCTTCTCGCTCTCCATCATCGGTTTCTTCGGTCCGCAGCTTGCCCGTTGGCTCAACCAGGATGTGCGCCTCCGCAACACCGACACTAAGCCTGGTATCGTCAGCGGCTTTCTTCTCGGCTTCGCCTTCGCCTTCGGCTGGACGCCCTGCATCGGCCCCATCCTTGCCACGGTTTTAGCTCTTGCCGCCGCTAGCGACACCATTGGTCGCGGCGTCCTCCTCCTCGCCGTCTATTCCGCCGGCCTCGCCGTCCCCTTTCTTCTCACTGCCGTCGGCCTCAGCCAGTTTCTTCGCTTCTACAAGAATTTCCGTAAGTATCTCCATGCGGTTGAAGTTTTCAGCGGCGCCCTTTTGCTTTTTATCGGTGGCCTCGTCTTCTTCAACAAACTGACCTGGCTCTCCGGTAAACTGACGTTTCTGAATCGTTTCTCGATGTAGGCAAATTTTGTTTCACAGGTTGAACTGATCATGAAGAAAATTGTTCTCATCCTCGGCACCGTTGCCGCACTCATCGCCCTCACTATTTACGCCGACCGGGCCACGCGCCTTTCTTCCAACGTTCCAAGCACTTCCCATGCGTCCAACGAAGGCGCCGGAAAGCCTGCTCCCGACATCAAACTAAAAGACCTCGACGACAAAGATGTTGCCCTCGCCGATTTCAAAGGCAAAGTCGTCCTTGTTAATTTCTGGGCCACCTGGTGCGATCCCTGTCGCGTGGAAATTCCCTGGCTTATTGACATGCAGGCCAAATATGGCGCCAAGGGCTTCACCGTTGTCGGCGTGGCCATGGACGACGAAGGCAAATCCGTCGTTGCTCCCTTTGTCGCCAAGGAACGCTTCGATGTAAACGGCCAGCAGCTCCCCATGAGCTATCCCATCCTCCTCGGCAATGATGACGCCTCCAACAAATTCGGCGGTATCCTCGGCTTTCCCACCAGTTTCTTGATCTCTCGCGACGGCAAGCAGGTCACCCGTTTCCAGGGCCTCAAGAGCTACGACGAAATTGCCAATGCCATCGAATCTCAGCTTTGATCGGAATACACCGCATGCTCTCTGAACACGACTTTCAGAAAAAATCCGATGCTCTCTTCGAGGAACTGAAGAAGCGACTCTTGACGCAGGGTGATATTCACGAATTCGATGTCGAAGGCGAAAGCGGCAAACTCGAAATCATCTTCGAGGAACCGGAGCCCGCGCGCTTCGTCATCTCGCCCAACTCCCCCATCCGCGAAATTTGGGTCTCCGCACTTTCCACCAGTTTCAAACTCGTGTGGTCTGAAGAGCGCAACGCCTTTGTGCTTCCCAAAACCGGCGAGGATCTTTTTGTCGTCATGAGCCGTGTAATCTCCCAGCACCTCAGTACCCAGGTGACCGTATGAAATTCTCCGCTTTGCTTTTGATTTCCATTCTGCTTTTCCCCGCCATCGCCGGTTCGCAAGCTCCTTCCGGAAAAGAAGTCGTCGCCCCGCAGGCCTTCGTCTCCTTCGATCCCGTCGCGCGCGGCAAGTCTTTCCAGGTCGCTGTCGTCATGAAAATTCGCCCCGGCTTCCACGTCAACGCCCGCGAAGTTTCCGCCGATTACCTGATCCCCACCGATCTTCGGGCCGAAATTCCCGCCGGATTCAAACCGGGCGATATCGTCTATCCAAAAGGCACTCTGCAAACCTTCAGCTTCTCCAAAAATAAGCAACTCAACGTGTACACTGATTCCATCATCATCCACTTTCCGTTGACTGCTCTTCCCACCGCCCCCCTCGGTGATACCCATCTCCCGCTCAAGCTTCACTACCAGGCCTGCAGCAATGAAATCTGCTTGCCGCCCGTTACTCTCTTCTTGGAAGCTGTCATCCACGTAACGGATACACCTGATTCCGCCCGCCCTGCTCATTCCGATATATTTTCCAAATAGCTGATTTGCCCGAGCTAAATCCCTGACTTCCCGGAGCCATAATGGCTGTTGAGCGGCGCCCTGTCCCCAGGTGGATCTATCTTCTATTTGCTTTCACCGCCATTCTCGCCCTTATCGCTATCTCCTTTGTGTCTCGCCTTCGCAACATCGACGAAACCACTCGTGCCTGGGTCGTCCGCGAACTCAGCCGCCGTTTCAACAGTCAGATCGATCTCCATTCTCTCCATGTTCAGGTCTGGCCTCGTATGACCGTCAAGGGTCTGGGCCTCACCGTCCACTATCACAATCGATTCGATGTTCCTCCGCTGATTCACATTCGCGAATTTGATTTCAACGTTGGCCTCGCTGGTCTGTTCCGCACAGTCACGCACATCGACAGTGTCGTCCTGCGTGAAATGGTCATCACCATTCCTCCACGCGACAAAGGCGAAAAGAAATCGCCGTCC
The DNA here is from genome assembly GCA_963748365.1 of Candidatus Acidiferrales bacterium. Classification (GTDB taxonomy): domain Bacteria; phylum Acidobacteriota; class Terriglobia; order Acidiferrales; family UBA7541; genus Acidiferrum. The sequence goes on along the minus strand of CAVVJG010000016.1, from coordinate 177,702 downwards.
CCCCGATCCACTTCTCCCCCAATGTCAAACGTCATCGTCGACAAGATCATCTGCGACGATACCGAACTCTACTTTTTGTCGCGCAAGCCGGGCAAAGATCCTCTCGACTTCGACATTCATGACTTAACGCTCCTCGATGTTGGCGTTGCCAAACCCTTTCAATTTCATGGCAATCTCACCAATGCCAAGCCCAAAGGCGAAATCGTCACCGAGGGGCAGTTCGGCCCGTGGGACGCCGATCAACCCGGAAATACTCCCGTCTCTGGCGATTACGAATTCTCGGACGCCAACCTCCATCCTTTTCCAGGCATCGGCGGCATTCTCTCTTCCACCGGAAACTACCACGGCCCGCTCGACAATCTCGCTGTCGACGGTCAGACCGACACGCCCGATTTTTCCATCGATCCGGTGGGCCGCGGCGTTCCTCTTCACACTGACTTTTCCGCCACCGTCGACGGTACCGATGGCGACACGTACCTCCATCCCGTACGCGCTATCCTTGGCAAATCGCTCATCGTCGCCAACGGCAGCGTGGTCCTCGTCCGCGCCAAGCAGGGCCATCTCATCACCCTCGATGTCACCGCTCCCGCCGCTCGTCTCGAAGACATCCTCGCTCTCGCCGTGAAGTCCGAGAAACCTCCCATGACCGGTATCGTCAAACTCCGCACCAAACTCATCATTCCTCCTTCAAAAGAAAAAGCCATCGACAAACTCTTTCTCGATGGCGATTTCGGCGCTGATGACGCCCAGTTCACCAACGCCGAAGTCCGTGAAAAGTTGGAATCCCTAAGCCGTCACGGCCTGGGCGAGCCTGCAAATCAAGACATTGGCAGCGCCGTCTCCGACCTCAAAGGCCATTTCCATCTCGAAAATGCCAAAGTCACTTTCACGAACTTGAATTTCAGTGTTGAAGGCGCTGCGGTAATCCTCGACGGCTCTTACCAGCTTCACGACGGGCAACTCGACTTCCACGGCCAGCTTAAACTGCAGGCCAAGCTTTCTGAAACCATGACCGGTGCAAAATCCTTCTTCCTCAAACCCTTCGACCCCTTCTTCAAAAAGGGCACTTCCGGCGCCGTCATTCCCATCACCATTTCCGGCACCCGTGACAATCCCGTCTTCGGCGTCTCCGTCTTCCACAAAACCATCAAGCGTGAACTCGGGGCGCAAAAATAGAGGCGCTGAGCTTCCTTCCCTCAGCGCCTGCAATCTCTCAATTTTTCGCAATAAGTCGAGCTCTCACTACGGTCTCTCTGACAATTCAATTCTCTCTTTCACCATTTTGTTGCCCATTCCGGGGGAGTCACTGGCTCAGGTTTGGCGGGATTTAGATCTATCAGTAGACGCTCCGTGAAATTTCCATTTTCGCGAATGGACGCTGCGAATATTCTGCCGTCCCGCGCGAACACTAGTCGTCCCTGCTGGTCCCAATCTGCCCAATTAGCACGCTCTATCTCTGTCATTTTAGATTGCTTCAAGTTCCGCACGCTGAACACTTCTGAATATTTCAAACCCTCAATTGATCGGGTCAGTCGAACCGCATGCGACGCACTCGGACCTACTTTCTCACGAACTTCGGGTCGTAGGGTATGAAAAAGCCCCGGAAGACCGCGATTTTCGATGTTCCAGGATTCCTTAAGCTCCCATCTATCGCGTTCAAGTCGCTGCGAAAAATTGGGTCATCTTCGTCGCGTGCATTCGGATTGGGAATCACCAACATCCTATGAGGTTTGTGATTTTTGTGTGGCTTTGCGACCGTCGGCTTGTGGTTCAGAAGAACAACCTTGTCATTCTTGAACAGCCCACCACCATGCCAGCAATCGCCTTTAGGCCAGAGAGCAAGGGCAGTCGGGTAAGGGGGTTTACTCACTGCTGTCCACGCGTACGTATATTCGGTGTCGTTTTTGCTTTCCCGGGTGATGTTCTGCGCAAAGTAGATTAGCAACGAGCCGTCAGGAGATAAATCAGATCGTCGCTCGTAAATCCTGCCGTGAACCATTGGCCAGGCTCAAATAAATCCTTTGCGGTATTTCATTTGATCAATTGCACCCATTTTGAAGGGCCACGTCGAAAAATAATCGCCGTCGGCGATCGCCTCGCAAAAATCATGAAGAGGCGAGCTGGAGCCGGCCCTTTCTTTTTCTTGGGCTCACCATTTACGTTTCGCATGGAGATTGGGACGATGCTAGCACCTAATCACAGCACAATGTCCGTAGCCAGGTAGCATTTATGTCCCGCTAGGGCCCAAACACGCAAAACCAAAAAGCTCTCACTTCTGAAATTCTCCTAGCGCCGCTCTCAACCGCCGCACCACGCGCTCCTGCCCCAGCACCACCATCGTATCGAACAACGGCGGTGCCACCGCTTGCCCCACAATCGCCACGCGCGTTGCATTGATCAGCAACCCAGCCTTCACCCCGCCCTCTTCCGCAACCTTCCGCGAAGCGTGGTCGCACGCATCGTGATTCCAGTCCGGCAGCGCAGCCAGGGCATCCGCCAATTTCCCAAGCAAATCCGCCACTTTCTCGTCTTTCCAGAATTTTGCCTTTGCGGCCGCGTCAATCTCAAATTCATCGCTGAAAAACGCCCGTGACCAGCTCGAAAAATCTGGCAGCAGCCGCACGCGTGGCCGCAACATATCCACCGTCTTCGAGAACCACCCGTGCCCCGCCCCGCTCGCCCACTCTTCCTTCCACAAACCATCCTGTTTCAGTTGCGCCTCCACAAACGGCAGCAGTTCCTCAATCGGCAACTTCTGCAGATACTGCGTGTTGAACCACTCCAACTTTGCACGGTCGAACACGCCGTTCGTCCGGCTCACGCCTTCCAGCGAAAATTTCTCCAGCAACTCGTTCGTCCGCAAAAACTGCTCGTCCGCCCCGGGAGCCCATCCCAGCAGCGCCAGGAAATTCCGGAACGCCTCCGGCAGGAACCCTTCCTTCCGGTACATATTCACGTCCGTCGCCCCGTGCCGCTTTGACAGCCGCGATTTGTCCGCTCCCAGAATCAGCGGCACATGCGCAAACGCCGGTTCCGGCGCGCCCATCGCCCTGTACAGCAGCACCTGCTTCGGCGTGTTCGAAATATGATCGGCCCCGCGGATCACGTGCGTAATCCGCATATCGATGTCATCCGTCACCGCGCTCATCTGATACATGGCCTGCCCGAACTCTTCGCCATCTTTCCCCGAACGCAGCAACACGAAATCTTCAATCTCGTCATTCGAGAATTCCCGCTCCCCAAACACCGCATCCTTGAATTTCGTTAGCCCGCCGATCGGCACCTTGAAACGCAGCGCCGGCTTCGTTCCTTCCGTCGACGGCTTTCCATCCCGGCACGAACACCGCACCACTCGCCGTACCTGCGCCTTCTCCGCGCCTTCCACCGTATGGTCCCCACCCACATATTTCTCCGCCGGGCAATAGCACAAAAACGCCGTGCCATTCGCCAGCAGTTTCTTGGCGGCCTCTTTGTATAACTCCGTCCGCTGCGACTGGTAAAACGGTCCCTCGTCCCAGTCCAATCCCAGCCACTTCAGCGCCTCTACGATCCCTTCCACCAGCTCCGGCTTGTTGCGCTCCGCATCCGTATCCTCAATGCGCAGAACAAACGTGCCTTTTTCCTTGCGTGCAAACAGCCAGTTAAACAGCGCCGTTCGCCCGCCTCCCACGTGCAAATACCCCGTGGGTGATGGCGCAAATCGTACTCGTACCCCTGACTTTCCTGCTGTGTTTGCTTCCTGCATGGTTAGTCGCGTCCCGCTCTCTTCGTGTAATCCCTCAGTTTAGCGAAACCCCTTACCCGCGTCCAACCTCCCCACTCATTCCCGCGCCCAACAAATTCGTAGGGGTGCAGCACCGCTGCACCCCATGTCCGCAAGATTCCCGCACCGTTGTACCAGTTCGCTTAGCCGCCGCCTCTTGAGGCGCATTTCTTGTCTCCCGGATGAGGTTATGGGGCGGGTGCCCTTCTCCCACTCGGCTCACCCAAACGGCTCCGCAATCTGGTGTCCCCGCCTCTACTACCTTTTTCGCTACCAGTACCTCGGTACGCTTGCACCTTGCTTTTTTGCAGCCCCATAATCTAACTGCTCTATTTTGTGTGCCCTTGACGTGTCAGGTTCAGGCAAGCGGATCTATTCTCACGGGTTTCTGTGAGTTTTATTTTTCGCAGATGCCCCTGCATCTTTTTGCCTGTTAATTTACTGGCATGCATTTCGGCACCGGACGGCAGGCCCAGCTTTCTTGATGGTTCAGACCATTATCGCTCTCGGATTTCTTGTGGCCACTTTGCTGGTCGCCGTTTTCTTTTCCTACATTTACACTCTCAAACGCCAGCAATACATCCTGTTCTGGGTCGCCGCTTGGGCTCTCTACGGGCTTCACTACTTCTCCCCCGGCCTCGTTCCGTGGATTGCTAATTCACCCTATCTCGCTGCGCTTAATCATCTCCTCTACGCACTGGCTGGTGTCGCGTTTTATCTCGGCACGCAACTCTACACTCGCCTCAAACTCTCCATCGCGCCTGCCGTTGGCCTTTCCATCGCTTTTATCATCTGGGCCGCTGCCAATGCTGCTGTCGGCTTCTCCGTTTCCCTTATCATTCCAGCATCTTTGGTTTACATCGCGGTGGGCTATCTTTTCTGGCGCGAAAGCCAGCGCTTCGAAACTCTTGCCGACCGTCTGCTCGGCGTGGCCTTCGCTCTTTGGGGCGTCACTTTCCTCGCTCTTCACTTCTTCATGTATACTCCGGAATCACTTGGACAGGGCATTCAACCAATCACCGCCATCCCCACCGTCTTCGTCTCCATGCTTCTTGTCATGGCCATTTATGAGGAAGAGAAGCGCCGCGTTGAACGCAACATGCTCGCTCTCTCCAACCTCAATCTCGCCACTTCCAGCTTCGTTGGCGGCGAGATTCAGCGCATGCTCGCCCAAGCCCTCGATCGCGTTCTTGGCGTCGTTCGCCTTCCTTCCGGCGCGCTCTTTCTCCATCACGGCGACACTTCTGGGCCCACTTCCGTCGTCTCCGCCGGAATCCCCGACGAGTTCTGCCGCATCGCCCAGGAAGAGGGCCTCGACGATTATCTTGTCGGACTTGTCTCGCGCCTTGGCGGCCTTCTCGGTTTTCGCGATCTTCGCGACGATAAACTTACCGCTCTCGAAAGAGACGAACCCATTCGCCGCTTCCGCGAACTTGCTCTTCGTCAGGGTCTACGTAGCGTCGTCGTCATCAGCCTTCAGGCTAAAGATCAAGCCTTCGGTCTTCTGCTCCTCGGCACTCCCGATAATCGTCGTTTCACTCCCGCCGAATTGCGCCTCCTGCTGGCCCTCGGACACCAGATTGGCATGGCCGTGGAGAATAGCTACCTGATCCAGCAGACTTCGCGCCGCTCCGAAGAGCTCCACGTCCTCAACGAAATCGGACGCGCGCTCAGCTCCACTCTCAATCGCGAAGATCTGCTCCGCAAAATTTGGGAAGAGTTGCGCCGCCTGTTCGACGTTCAGAATCTTTACCTGGCTTCTTTCGATCCGCTCCGCGATGCCATCCAGTTTGAGCTCGAAATGATTGATGCCGTGCGCATGCCCAAACGCTCGCGCCCCGCCGGCAACCACATCACGGAATACATTCTTCGCACGCGTCAACCGGTTCTCATCCGCGAAAATTTTGGCAGCGAGATCAAGAAGCTTGGCGTTGACCCCATCCGCTCCGCTGGCTCCTTCTGCGGAGTTCCTCTCGTCGCCTACGATCACACCATCGGCGCTCTCTGCATCTTCTCAGACACCGAGCGCATGTACGACGAAGGCCACCTGGAGCTGCTTCGCGTTCTTGCCAGCGAAGCCAGCATCGCCATCGAAAACGCTCGCCTCTTCCAGAACGAGCGCACCAAGGCACGTCATCTCGAACTCGTCAATCTCATCTCCCGCGATGCCATCGCCACTCTGAATCCCGATGAAGTCCTCGCCAAAATGACCGAGCAGCTTGAAACCGGCCTTACCTACGACCACATCGGCATCGCACTGATGGATTACACCACTCGCGAACTTGTTGTTCACGCGGAAGGCGGCAAGCGTCGTGGCGCCATCGGACGCAGGCTTCCACTCGACACCGGCCTCGTCGGGCAAGTCGCCCGTACCGGTAAGTCCTCTTCTTTCCGCTCCTCCTCCAACAATCAGACTCTCGCCAAGCCCGTGTTTCCCGAATCCCTCACCGCCATGGCCTTGCCCATCTTCTACGCCGATCATCTGCATGGCGTTCTTTACGTCGAAACCGTTGAACTCATGGAGATTTCCGAGGAAGATTCACTCCTCCTCCATACCCTCGCCGATTTGATTTCCGGGGCACTCCACAACGCTCTCACGTTTCAGAAGGCCCAGGAGCAGGCCATCACCGACGGCCTCACCAACGTCAAGACGCATCGCTTCTTCATGGAAGCGCTTTCTTCCGAATGGAAGCGCTCTTCTCGCGCCGGCCGCTCTTTCGCTCTCGTCCTCATGGACCTCGACCGCTTTAAGTTCGTCAACGATTTCTACGGCCACCTGGAAGGCGACCTGGTTCTTCAGCGCGTTGGCCAGATTCTTGAAACCAATTGCCGCCGCTCCGATGTTGTCGCCCGCTATGGTGGCGACGAATTCGTCATCCTCATGCCGGAAACCACCATGGAGCAGGCCCGCCAACTTGCCTCTAAACTCCGCGGATGGGTTGCCGCCGATCCTCTTCTCCGCGAAAAAAATATCAGCGCCAGCTTTGGTATCGCCTGCTATCCGCTGCACGGTTCCTCACCTCAGGAGCTCATCCAGGTCGCCGACGCCTCCATGTATCTTTCCAAACATCAGGGCGGCAACACCGTTTCCACTGCCGATCACGTCGATCCCAAGGAAACTCGCCGTTGGAAGCGCGATGTCCTCGAAGCTTATCTTGGTGTCACCTTAAAACGTCTCTTTGCCACCGGCCCCGAAGCCTTCGAGGAAATTTATCAGCGCCTTCGCCAGTTCACCGATTCACTCCCCGAAACAGAAAATTCGGGTGCGGAAGCTTCACAAGGCCCGCCGGCACTTCCACAATCGATACTCGACACCGTCACTTCACTCGCCTACGCCATCGACGCCAAGGACCAATATACGCAGGGCCATTCCCAAAAAGTTTCTGCCTACGCTGCTCTGCTCGCGGAAGCACTCGGCATGTCCGAAGCGGAAGTCGAAGAAATTCGGCTTGCCGCTGTCCTGCATGACGTCGGTAAAGTTGGCATTCCCGAAGCCATTCTCAACAAGAGCGGCCCGCTCAATCCCGAGGAGTGGGACACCATGAAGACTCATGTCCTCTTCGGCGCAAAAATTCTCGAGCCTCTGGCTCCTCTCGCGCGCATTCGCGAGATGGTCCTGCATCACCACGAATTCTTTGACGGCTCCGGCTACCCCAATGCTCTCTCCGGCGACAAGATTCCTCTTGGTGCTCGCATCATAACAATCGCCGATTCCTACGACACCATCACCAGCGATCGCAGCTACAAAAAAGGCCGTACCGCTGATCAGGCCCTCAACGAACTCGAACGCTGCGCCAATTCCCAGTTCGATGCTCACCTCGTCGAGGCCTTTGTCCGCGCCATGCGCCAACTCCCCAATCCCATCATTGAGGTCGCCTCCCTCATCGCTCGCAACATCTGATCCTTTAGCCTTACAGCGTCCACCTTCAGGTAATCACCTGATCGGAAACGTGTCATCCCGAGCAAAGCGAGGATCTGCTTTTCTCCGCGCAGGGCATAGCAATGCCGTGCCCCATATCCCTCATCGACCCACCAGTCCTCTTTCTCTTGCTAAACTTATCTCTGACATCCCATTTCTTCTCCCAAGGACGCTCTCATGCAAACCGCCACCGTAAAATGGATCTCCGGCCAAAACTTTGTCGCCGTCACTCCTTCCGGCCACACTGTCCCTTTCGATTCCGATCGTGATTCCAATACCGCTCCCGGCCCCATGGAACTCCTCCTCACCGCTTTGGGTGCCTGCACTGCCACCGACATCGTCATCATCCTCGAGAAAAAACGCCAGAAGCTGCAATCCCTTGAAGTTGTCTGTTCTGGCGAACGTGCTTCCACTCCTCCCACCGTCTGGAAAAAAATCGAAATCCTCTATCGCATTCGCGGCCACGTCGACGGAGCCTCCGCGCGCCACGCCATTACACTCAGCGAGGAAAAATACTGTTCCGTTTCCGCCATGCTTCAGAAAACCGCCAAGATCACCTGGCGTCTGGAGCTTCTCCCACCCCTCTAAATCCCCTCCTTGTCTTGTTTCTTTCAAACTTTCTCGCATACAATCATTTTTCGTTTACTGGGCTTAATTTCTTCAAGGAGCATCATGTCTCGTCGCATCGCTGCCAAAATTACGGGTGTAGCCGGTTACGTCCCTCCTCGCATCCTCAGCAACGCCGATCTCGAAAAAATGGTCGATACCAACGATGAATGGATCCGCACCCGCACCGGAATCCGTGAACGCCACATCGTTGACAAAGGCACCGCCACTTCTCACCTCGCAACCGAAGCCGCGAAGCTCCTTCTCGCACAGACCAATACCAGTCCCGAAGACATCGAACTCATCATCGTTGCCAGCGTAACCCCAGACATGATGTTTCCCGCCACCGCCTGCCTCGTCCAGGATCGCATCGGCGCTAAAAAAGCCTGGGGTTTCGATCTTTCTGGCGCCTGCTCTGGTTTGACCTACGCCCTCACCGTCGGTGCTCAGTTTGTTGGCGCTGGCACTCACAAAAAGGCCCTCATCATTGGCGCCGATGCCATGAGTTCCATCATTGATTACAAGGATCGCGCTACCTGTGTGCTCTTCGGCGACGGCGCAGGCGCGCTCCTCGTCGAACCCGCTGGTCCCGACGAGGGCATTCTCGATTTCATGCACGATATCGATGGCTCAGGTGGCAACTACTTGTACATGCCTGGCGGCGGCTCTCTCAATCCTCCAACACACGAAACTGTCGACAAAAATATGCATGTCGTTCACCAGGACGGCTCGCAAGTTTTCAAGTACGCTGTCCGCCGCATGGCTGAAATTTCCACCACGCTCCTCGAACGTAACGGCTTCTCGAAAGGCGATCTCAAGATCCTTGTTCCCCACCAGGCCAATCTCCGCATCATCCGCGCCACGCAAGAGCGCCTCGGCGTCGACGATTCCAAAATCATGGTCAACATCGACCGCTACGGGAATACCACCGGAGGCACTATCCCTCTCGGCCTTCGCGATGCCATCCAGGAGGGCCGCATCAAAAAGGGCGACCTCGTTCTGCTCGCCGCTGTCGGCGCCGGCTACACCACCGGGGGCATGCTCCTTCGTTGGGCTTACTAGATCGCTTTCACCAATAAAAAACGCGGGCGAAATTATCTTCCGCCCGCGTCCATATTTGCTGGTAATCATCTTCCAACTGGTTCTTAGGGTGTCGGGCCGTTAGGTCCGACACTAAGAGCCTTCATACTTGGGCTTTGCCCCTGAGGAAATAAAATACTTTCCTCATCTCGTTCCATTTATGTAGTTAGTTCTTGTAAGTTCACTTAATCCGGAATCACCAGCTCTTGCCCAATCTTCACCACATTCGGATCGCTCAGTACATTCCTGTTCGCTTCGTAAATCTTCATGTATTGATTTACGTTCCCGTAAAAATGCTTCGCGATTTTCGAAAGGGAGTCTCCCGCTGCCACCGTGTAGGTCTTCTGTTTTGGCGCCAGCGATGGGTCCACCGACAGATTTAACGTTATGTCGCTGAAGTTCGGGTCTACTAGCTTCACCTGATCCCATATTCTGTTCTTGATCGCCTCGCTACCCGCGGCTCCCTCTACATACAGCTTGTTGTCCTGAATGTGAACGTGCGCCAATCTCACCCCAAGTTGGTTGATCAAATTCAGTGCGGAAGCGTACTTCTGCTTAAGTTGCTCTAGGTCGGCCATAAGATGTCCCTCTCTTATTTCTTCTCGGTTAATTGGGCGGACTTCGAGCATACCACTCCCCGTTTCCCCCAACATAACAATCTATTGACAGACGTCCTGTAGGGGCGGCTTTATGCCGCCTTCTCCGTTCGGTATTCAACCAAGCTCCGGGTGTTATAAGTGGGAATATGCTTGTCATCCTGAGCGAAGCGAAGGATCTCAACCACTTCATCCTAATCTGCCTTCACCAACAAATTCTCAACTTCCCAAATCCAACCGTGGCCACCACGCCAACAACACCAATATCCCCGCCACATAAAATATTCCACTCACATTCCACGACGCCCCGATCATCCGCACCACCAACCCAAACATCACGATGCTCTCCGCAAACACCAGCGACACCACCGTCCCTGTCCGCCATTGCCTCGCCGCTTGCACATCTTCCTGATTCTTTCGCAGCGCCTCCGCCCCAGGCCGCAAATATTTCATTCGAAAAAATGCCGCTACCACCAGCAGGCTGAATGCCCCCAACCCCACTCCGCCGATCACCCCCATCGGCACGTTCCCCTTCACCTCGCCGGCCGCATACACCCCCACCACCACATACGCCGCCGCCGCAAACATAAATGCCATATGAATAATTCGCGCACTCTGCAAAGTTCTCCGTGCCAGGCTCATAACCCTTCCGATCTCACCGCGCTCCCTCGTGCCGCCTGCATTCTCTTTCAATCCTTCGATTCTTTACAAGTACACACTCTTGGTAGCACAGCCATTCCTGGCTGTGCGTTTTGCTGCTCCATAAACAATTCGCCCTGCCAAACCAGTGCGAGTTATATTCTCCCCACACCCCGCCTTCATTGACAAACCCTACTCCCAGCCCCAAAATGTTGATTGCCTCGCAAGTCTTGCACTTGTGCCCGAATGGCGGAATTGGCAGACGCGCTAGCTTCAGGAGCTAGTGGCCTCACGGTCGTGGAGGTTCGAGTCCTCTTTCGGGCACCATCCTTTTCTTCCTCAACCTATAATCGCCGCACTTGAACTCTTCTTTCTGTCACTTCGCAAGACAAATCCCTCCGGCAAATGCGGGTGCCACATCCTTTGCGACTTCTGCAAAGGGTGCGGGTTTAGACTGAACATTGTTCAGCCGTTCACGGGAAGAACACTTCCTTATCACTGATATCCATATCACTCAGTTCAGCTCTCAAGACAAACCCACTCCGCGGATGCTAGGATTCCCCAAATGAAAAATTCATTCACTTTTCGTCACTTATCCATCTTTGCTGCAATTTTTATCTTCACCCTTTTCGCTGCCGCATATGCCACCGCACAATCCACACAAATCTTTCGCCTTGACGGCGGCAATACCACCTACGCTTTCGGCGTCAACGAACGCGGTGAACTTCAGCCCATCTACTGGGGTGGCCGTGTCGGTCCTCACGACTCTTTCACTCCGGCTCACTCTTTCCCAGAAATGGCCTCTTTCGATTCGCCTTACACCACCACGCCGCAGGAATATTCTGGATGGGGCGCGGGCCTCTTCACCGAACCCGCCCTCAAAGTCACCTTCGCCGATGGCAATCGCGATCTCGTCCTCCATTTTGACAGCGCTACTCCCAACGGTTCGCAATCTATCGATATTCTCCTAAAAGACATCTCGCGCGAAATCTACGTCACGCTGCGCTATTCCATCGACCAGGAAACCGGTATCCTCGCGCGCTCTGCCAATATCGAAAATAGAGAAAAGCAGCCCGTCTTCATCGAACAGGCTGCCGCCGCGCAGTGGACTCTTCCGCCCTCGCGCTACATTCTTAATTATTTAACTGGACGCTGGGGCGCCGAGTGGACCCTGAACCAGGAACCCATCCACGGTGGAGAACGCGTCATCGAAAGCCGCCGCGGCACCACCGGCCATCAAGCCAATCCGTGGTTCGCCATTTCCCGCGACGACAGCCAATCCTTCACCGGCCCTTTCACCGCCGGCGAAGAGCATGGCGAAGTTTGGTTTGGCGCGCTCGCTTGGTCCGGCTCCTGGAGTTTCACCATCGAACAAAATCAGCTCGATTTTGTTCGCGTCACCGGCGGCTTCAATCCCTTCGACTTCGGCTATAAACTGAAACCCGGCGAACATCTCGAGACTCCCATTTTTTACGCTGGATATTCCGCTCACGGTCTCGGCGGCGCCTCGCGATTGCTCCACCGGTTTGAAATTGCCCATATCCTTCCGCAATCGCCCGACCCTAAGCCTCGGCCCGTCATCTACAACTCCTGGGAAGCCACCGAATTCCGCGTCGATGAACCCGGCCAGGTTGCCCTCGCTGAAAAAGCCGCCTCCATTGGCGTCGATCGCTTCGTTATGGACGACGGCTGGTTTGGCCAGCGCAAAGACGATCACGCCGGACTCGGCGACTGGTACGTGAATCCGCAAAAATTTCCTAACGGCCTCAAGCCGCTCATCGATAAAGTCCACGCCCTCGGCATGGATTTCGGTTTGTGGGTCGAGCCGGAAATGATTAATCCCGATTCCGATCTCTATCGAAAACACCCTGACTGGGTTCTGAATTTTCCCGGACGCCCTCGCTCCGAATCACGCAATCAACTCGTCCTGAATCTCGCGCGTCCCGATGTCCGCGACTACATTTTCGGATTCCTTGACAAGATTCTCACCGAAAACGATATCGCGTTTCTAAAGTGGGATTACAACCGTAACTGGTCCGAGCCTGGATGGGATCAGGTTCCCATCGACGAGCAGAAAAAAGTCTACGTAGAATTTATTCGCAATCTCTATTCCGTCCTCGCCGAGCTGCGCAAAAAACATCCCAAAGTGGAAATTGAATCCTGCTCCGGCGGCGGTGGCCGCGTTGATCTCGGTATTCTCCGCTACACCGACGAGGTCTGGCCTTCCGACAACACCGATCCCTTCGATCGGCTCTCCATGCAAGACGGCTTCAGCTACGCTTATCCGCCGCAAATCATGATGGCCTGGGTCACAGATTCTCCGCACTGGGCCAATGGCCGCGCCACTTCGCTCACCTATCGCATGCTCAGTTCCATGCAAGGCTCACTCGGTATCGGCGCAAACTTGAATCACTGGACTGCCGAGGATTTTGCCACCGCCAAGCGTCTAATCGCTGCCTATCACTCCGTTCAACGCACCATCGTGCGCGGCGATCTCTATCGACTGATCAGCCCCCGCGACAACAGCCAGTTCTCTGTCACTGAATCCGTTTCCACCGACAAAAATCAGGCCGTGGTCTTCGCCTTCACCCACTCAACAATCCAGAGCCGCACTCTTCCACTGCTACAACTTCTCGGCCTCAATCCCAATGCAAAATACAAACTCACCATGATCGAAGGAAAACCTCGCCCCGAAACTCCCCAGACCGCAACCGGTGCCTGGTGGATGAATCACGGCCTTCGCCTTGAACTCCGTGGCGATTTCCAAGCCGCCGCCTTCCACCTCGACCGCCAACCTTAATCCCCTCACCCGCGCGGGCGGCTTTCCGCCGCTCTAATACTTTGCCTATTGTAGGGGCCGACCTTCAGGTCGGCCCCTCTAGCTTTCGCTCTGAATCCAATCGCTCCACTCCTCCAAACATTCCACCTTTGCCTTCGCGGTTTCCCTTATACTTCTCTTCACTCTTTGAATCCAGGTTGTTTGCATCTCCCACGGAGGCATTTTGGCTACGGCTATCGCTCAACCCGCTATTCCCGCAAAATCCCTACCCGGTCGTCGCTACGACCACCTGTTTTTCTCCGGGATGGCCATTGCCCTGCTCCTCGCCGTGTTTCTCGGGTTCGCGCAAACTTATTACCTTGCTGGAGTCTTTAACGCGCCGCTTCCTAGCAGGATCCTTCACTTCCACGGTGCAGCCTTTTCCTGCTGGATTCTCCTGCTCGTCACGCAAACTTCTCTAGTCTCGGCCGGCCGCGTGGATATTCATCGCCGCCTCGGCATCGCCGGTTTTCTGCTGGCCTGTCTCATGGTCGTGCTCGGCGTACTCGCGGCATCCGACTCGCTCGCCCATCGCCCCAGCCCTTCCGGCATTGATCCCAAAATTTTCTACATCGTGCCCATCACCGATATGTTGATTTTTTCCGTGCTAATCGCCTTCGCCTTCCGCATGCGCTCCAATGCCGCCGCTCACAAACGTCTCATCATGATTGCCACAGTATCGCTGATGATCGCCGCCATCGCGCGCTGGCCCATCACTTTCTCTCATGGCAACCCATTACGCGCCGCCCTGATTTCCTGGGTTTTCCTGCTTTCCTTGATGGCCTACGATTACTGGTCCACACGCAAGGTTCATCGGGCGACACTCTACGCCACGGTCTTCCTGATCTTTATCCAGATGGTCCGCTTCCCCATCGCACACACTAGCGCCTGGCAGTCCTTCGCCACCTGGGCTCAATCCCTCGCCCGTTAGTTTTTTAGGTACAACGCATTAATCAATTGAATTTGAGGCCGCCCCACGCGTCGGTTCTACGTGTGGGTTCTGACGACCAAATGTCACAACTCTTCTTCTTTTCGTTTCCTGATCGCTGATATCTGATTTCTGATATCTCTAAGACTGATCGGGCTCTTTCCATTCTCTCTGCTCTATCCCGCCGCTTTCTCCACCGGATTCAACTTCATATACACCGTCATCACCACCGGGGCCACCAGCGCGTAGCAAAATACCTCCGGCAAGCCATTTTTTGCACTGAGATATTGCCCGCTCAGCAGCAACGCTAGCCCCACGTGCCGGTTCGCGTTGCACACCGCGATCGTCTGCCGCACCACCGGATCGCCGAGCAAAAACAGCCGAATCGCCGCAATCGATCCAATCGCGATTAGCAACGCGGCCACCAAAACCAGCGGTGTGATCAATTTCAACGTGCTCCCCATCTTTACCAGCAGAATCACCATCACCGCCGTAAGCACAAATTTCCTATCGTGCTCATCCACGGTTGCATCTGTTCGCTGATTTTTGGCGCCAGCCAGGCCACCACCATTCCCACGGCGAGCGGCAGGAATTGTTGTTTTGCGATCTGCCACAACAGCAAACCCGGCGGAATCCAAATGTCCTTGCTGTAAAGCTTTCCCGCCAGCCCCACCAGCAGCGGAATCATCACCGGAACCATTAGTGCGGCCCACACCTGGTAGCTAGCTGCTATCTGCAAATCAAAACCCTTCTTCACCATGTTCCGCGTCAACAGCGGAGCACCCGGCGCCACTCCCACCATGAACAGCCCCGCTGTTTCTGCCGGTGTCAGCTGAAAGAGTCGTCCCGCGGCAAGCGCAATTGTCGGCGGCACAATAAATGTCCCCAGCAGCATCCTCTACCACGCCATCCAGCTCAAGCGCTGCCAGTTCGCGTACACTTCCGTCAGCCGCAGGCTCATGCCTACTGACACCATCAAGACAAACACTGCGCTTGGCAGCAGTATTTTCATATATTTGTCACGCTGAATTTCTGTGCGAATTTGCTGGCGCGATTCTAGCCGAACCATCCCGTAGACTCAATCTGAAAACCTCTCGCAGCTCAATTCCCATACATAGAGATTGTTCAGTCGTGAAGTATTGTCATCCTCGAGGGCGCACTTTTTACGCCCCGAAGGTTTTCAACCAACCCATCGCAGACGTCCACAGAAATCCGGACGTGTGGCGCACCACTATGCGATTTACCCCTTCGCCAGATGCTCCTTCAACTGTTCGCCAATAATCGCGTTCCATCCTGCCTGGAAACTCCCTCTCCGGAAGTCCGGATTTTCCTGCGGGAACGAATCCACTCCTTCATGCGTTAGCAACAACCGTGTCTTCTTTCCTTCCCCGAACAGCTCCATCGTCGCGACCGAAGCACCGTTCATCCCGCCAAACTTCCATTCCACTGCAATTTTTCTCCCCGGCACCACCTCCACCACCTTCCACAAGTGCGGATAATCTTTCCCCTCATGGTGCACCGTAAATTCCGTTTCAAATCCCACCTCCGCCTTGAACAACTTGATCTCTTTCATAAACCAGTGTTTCATCTGCTCCCCATCCGTGATTGCTCTCCAGACCTTGTCCGCAGGGGCATCGAACGTGCGTTCCACCACCACGGGCATCTTCGTCACCAGTTCTTCCAGACGTCCAACGGTTTGCTTCAATCCTTCCACCGCTCCGAATATCTTATCGGTCTTGTCGCGCAATTCCGCTGTCTCGAACACCATGCGCATCGAAAATTTCGTCTTCACTCCCTCTTCCTCAAACGTCACCGTCACGCGAAACGGCGGGTGCGATTCATGGTCGTACACAATCCGCTCGGGCTTCACCACTTCCACATACACGATCTTGTTTGCATAATTTTTTCCATCCGGCCCATGCATCACGAAATTCCACATCCCTCCGGGCTTCACATCAATCTCCGAAATCGTGGTCGTAAATCCCTTAGGCCCCCACCATTTCGCAATGTGTTTTGGTTCGGTCCACAACTTCCACACCACCTCTCGCGGCGCGTCGAATATCCGCTCCGCAAAAATCTCTCGATCCGCCGTGCTCGCTTCACTCCTGGCTCTTTGTTCGCTTGCGCCCATGTTTCTTCTCCTTTTTCTTCGTCTCTTCTTTTTTCAACTCCAGCAGATAATCGCCTAGCCGATCCAGACTCTCTTCCCAAAACCGTTGGTAGTGCTGCACCCACGTGGCAACATCTTTCAGTGGAGCCGCCTGCAATCGGCACGGCCGCCACTGCGCGTTGTGCCCCCGCGCAATCAGTCCCGCATGTTCCAGTACCTTCAGATGCTTCGACACTGCCGGCAAACTCATCTCGAACGGCTCAGCCAACTCCGTCACCGATACCTCTCCCGAAACCAGCCGCGCCAGAATCGCCCGCCGCGTGGGATCCGCCAATGCCGCAAATGTTGTACTCAGTCGGTCCACCATCACTTCGTATTTAACCTATTGGTTAAATACACCTGCTCCTCCCCCTTGTCAACCCTTTCTTTTCGTTTCCTTCATTCTCGTGGAGACCGCTCATGCTGACCTCTCGCTTTAGCAGTCGTAGTGGCCAATCTTTAAGTCGGCTCCTTTGCCACCGTTCCCCCCTGCACTCTCGTACAGCTTTCGCAACACTGCCCGTTCCTGCTATTCCTTATCTCGTAAAACTGTCGCACTCTCAGTCAAGGCAACCCAGCCACCAACCGTTGCTTCCTAAGCCGCATAGCGGAGGACCGCGTGCTCCTTAGCGCGCCGGACAGCGCCAACTCAGGTAGTTTGCTCAGGCACTTCGAACGCGCCGCTCTCCTCTCGTTCCTGCTCCTCGGAATCACTCTGCTCCTTCCATCCTCCGCCCTTTCACAAATTTCGCCTGGCCCTCTTTCCAAGGCTCACTCTTCCTTTACCGGCACTTCGCAATGTAATTCCTGCCACGCGTTCGGCGCCGGCACTCCTACTTTCAAATGCCTCGATTGCCACAAAGAAGTCGCACAAGATCTCTCCGCAAAGCATGGCTATCACTCTGAAATGCAGATGCACAATCCCACAGGAAAAGACTGTGTCCGCTGCCACCTGGAACACAACGGCGAAACTTTTCATTTAATCCGCTGGGAACCCTCTCTGCAGAAGTTCGATCACAAACTCACCGGTTACAAGCTCGACGGCAAACACGCTTCTCTGGTCTGTGAAAAATGCCACACGCCCGCGCACATGCTTCCGGCAAATCGCGAGCTGATCAAAATGAAGGACCTCTCTAAGTCCTTCTTCGGCCAATCCACGAATTGCACGCCCTGCCACAGCGATCCGCATAAAGGCCAACTCGGAAGCGAATGCACCAAGTGCCACAACGTGGAAAGTTGGAAGGCCGCCAAGAATTTCGATCACTCCAAAACAAAATACCCTCTCACTGGACTTCACGTAAAAGTTCCTTGCGAGAAATGTCACAAGCCCGACACACCGGGCGGTGCTGCTCGTTATCAGAACATGAAGTTCGACACCTGCTCCGCGTGCCACACCGATCCCCACAAAGGTTCGTTTAAGAAGATCTGCGAAACCTGCCACACTACCAGCAGTTGGAAAACTCTTTTGCCCGGCTTCGATTTCGATCATTCCAAAACCAAATATCCCCTCGTTGGGAAACACGCCCAGGTTGCCTGTGACTCGTGCCACCTCAATGGTGATTTCAAAAAGCCGCTTCCTTTTGTTAATTGCAGCGATTGCCACAAACCCGATCCCCACCAGGGGCAGTTTGAAAAGCGCGAGAAGAAGGGGGAATGTTCCGAATGTCACAACGTGGAAGGCTGGAAGCCTTCTCTATTCGGCGTGAAACAGCATGACTCGTCCGGCTATCCGCTCAAGGGAATGCACACAAAAGTGGAATGCGTCAAGTGCCATATTGCCGCGGGCAAAGACACCGTCTACAAAGTCAAATTTGAAGCCTGCAATAATTGTCACAAGGATCCTCACGATAACCAGTTTTCCGCTGCGCCT
The DNA here is from genome assembly GCA_963748365.1 of Candidatus Acidiferrales bacterium. Classification (GTDB taxonomy): domain Bacteria; phylum Acidobacteriota; class Terriglobia; order Acidiferrales; family UBA7541; genus Acidiferrum. The sequence continues at coordinate 159,334 of CAVVJG010000016.1, read as the reverse complement.
TATAACAATCGTTGCGAACCCTGCCACACCGTCGTCGATTTCCATCGCGCCACATTCACCATCGCTAAGCACAAATCCACGCGATTTCCATTGGTGGGCGCGCACGTCGCCGTCCCTTGCGCCGATTGCCATAAGCAGGGGGCCGCTGGCCGCTCCGACAAAATTCTTCCGTTCCATTTCGAAGATCGCAACTGCACTTCCTGCCACAAAGATCCGCACAAGGGAGAGTTCAGCGATCGCATGGCTCGCAAACGCGCCAATGGCGCGCCCTTCGGCTGTGAAGCCTGTCACAACGCTCGTTCATGGGCCGATATCAACGGTTTCGATCATTCCAAGACCAAGTTCGCCCTGGTTGGCGCTCATCGCACCGTCGCCTGCGGTGATTGCCACAAGCCCACCACCAACTATGAGTCGCGCTTTAAAGGCACGTCACACCAGTGTGACGCTTGTCACAAGGACGCCCACGATTCTCAATTTGTCGCCAGGGATGGTAAGACTCACTGCGCCGATTGTCATAATGAACAACGCTGGGTACCGTCCACCTTCGACCATGACGCCCGCGCCCACTTCCCCCTTACCGGTGGACATGCCAACGTGGCTTGCGACAAGTGTCACATCCAGACCAAATTAGTCGGCGACAAATCCATCGTCCTGTACAAGACCACCAACATCAAATGCGTCGACTGCCACGGCGACAACCCAAAGATCATGAATTCTCAGCCAATTCCCTGAGTAATTCTTCCTCACTTTTGCAAAAAAATCCTCGCACCTTTAGAGTTGCACTTGTTGAATATTTCAACACTCTTCTCTGCCTTTAAAAACCTTCGCCGTTCTCCCGGCACTTTCACACTCTTTTTTCCTGTCATACAGGCAACCGTTGGTAGATCAGCTGCAACATACGTTTCATGCTTCATCAGGTGCCTAACTTTTTTACTGAAGAATTAACTATTTCACCTGGTCTTTCACTGGCCAGTGGGACAGTTGTTTGAGGGCCTAGCCTAGCCTGAAAATACATGTGATCTGCATCACTTTCCCCACGACGGTCGGGTTTGTCATGGGTTGGGGAGAACTTTACGCTCACGCTGCTCCAGTTCGCGCTCTGGGCCCTGCTTGCCGTCCCTGCCCCCGGCTTGCCGCCTTCTCACGCCGATTCACTTTCGGCTGAGGCGATTCCCGCTGCTCAAAATCAAACCACCCGCAATCCCCATGGCCCTCTCAATATCCCCTGCGAGAATTGTCACACCTCCGCTGGTTGGCGTCCCATCCGCGCGGTTCCCGAATTTGATCACAACAAAACCAAATATCCGCTGCGCGGCATGCACGAGAAAGTTCTTTGTACCCAGTGCCACATGCAGCCGGTTTTCATCAACGTCAGCAAGAATTGCTCAGACTGCCATGCGGATATTCACCGCCGCCAGATGGGCACAGACTGCGCGCAGTGTCACACCGTGAAAGGCTGGAGTCCCGTCAATCAGCAGGTCAAAGATCACCAGAATCGCTTTCCCCTTTTCGGCGCTCACTCCGCTGTTCCCTGCGAGTCTTGCCACAAGAGTGCCGGCACCGGAATTTACTTCGGACTTTCGACCCGCTGCGATTCATGTCACTTGAAAGACTGGCAGAACACTACCAACCCCAATCACGCCCAGGCCGGTCCCGCGTTCGCCTCTTCCAACTGCCAGGGCTGTCACAGTTTTGACAGCTGGCTCGGAGCAAAATTTGATCACAGCGCTACGGGATTCCCGCTCACGAACGGCCACGCCAACGTTCCTTGCCAGCAATGCCACGTCAACAACAATTACAATTTGACTTCCGGCGCCTGCCAGAACTGCCATCTCTCCAACTGGCAAAAGACCACCAATCCTCCTCACCCTTCGGCGGGTCCGGCCTTCGCCGCCGCCAATTGCGCCAATTGCCACAACACCATCAGTTGGAACACTGCGATCTTTGACCACAGCACAACGGGCTTCCTGCTCACCAATGGTCACGCCAATGTGCCTTGCGCTTCCTGCCATCTCAACAATAATTACAATTTGCAGATTGCTCCCACGGATTGCGGCAACTCCGGCTGTCACCTCACAAAATGGCAACAAACCACCAATCCCGTTCACTCCACTTCCGGCCCTGGCTTCGCTCCCGCCAATTGTGCCAACTGCCACACCACCAAAGGTTGGGACGCCGCTTCTTTCGATCACGCCGTTACCGGTTTCGCTCTCGTCGGCACGCACAAGTCGCCCGCTCCCACGCCTTGCGCGGCCTGCCACGTCAACAATAACTACTCGTTAAATTCTGCCGATTGCATGACCTGCCACACTCCCGATTGGAACAAGACCCAGTCCATCGGCGGCAATGTTCCCAATCACCTCACGGCGGGCTTTCCTTCCACCTCCTCCGCCTGCTCCACCTGCCACACCATCACCACGTGGGCCGACGGAAAATTCGATCACTCCACCACCGGTTTTGCGCTCACCGATGGCCACGCCAATGTTCAATGCGCTTTGTGCCACGTCAACAATAACTACGCGCTGAAAACGGCACCAACCGATTGCGGAAATTCCGGATGCCACCTCATCAGGTGGCAACAGACCACTACGCCTGTTCACTCCACGTCCGGCTCCTCGTTCGCCGCGGCCAATTGTGCAAACTGCCATACTCCCAAAGGCTGGGACGGCGCGTCTTTCGATCACAGCATCACCGGCTTCGCCTTAATCGGCACGCACAAGACTACCCCTTGCGCCAACTGCCACATCAACAACAACTACTCTTTGAATTCCGCGGATTGCCTCACCTGCCATCAGTCAGACTGGAACAAAACTCAATCTCTCGGCGGAAATATTCCCAATCACGTCGCTTCCAATTTCCCCACGACCGCTTCTGCCTGCGCAAGTTGCCACACCATCACCGTATGGGCCGACGGTAAATTCGATCACTCCACTACCGGCTTCCCTCTCGCCAATTCACATCAACTCGCGCCTGCCGGCAAAGTCACCGCTTGTACCGATTGCCATGTTGGCGGCAACTACAATCTCACTACGCAACCCAACGATTGCGGCAATTCCGGTTGTCACCTCACCACCTGGCAGCAAACCAATAATCCGACGCACTCTTCCGCGGGCGCGCCTTTTTCCGCCGCCAACTGCTCCACTTGTCACAACACGATTTCCTGGACCACCGCAACGTTCGATCACAGCACCACCGGCTGGGCTCTCACCGGCGCGCACATCTCCGCACCGTGCGCCAATTGTCATCTGAACAACAATTACAATTTCACCTCTGCAAACACCAATTGCGTCGGTTGCCACCAGGATAAGTACAACGCCACCGCCACCATGGGCGGCGCTGTCCCCAATCACGTTGCCGCTGGGTTCCCCACCGCCCAATGCTCCTCCTGCCACACCACCACCAATTGGATTTCTACCTGGAACCACAATTCCACGGGATTCCCGCTTCAGAATTTGCACCAGAACGCCCCCGCCGGCAAGATCAACGCCTGCACCGACTGCCACATTGCCAATAACTACAATCTGCAGATTGCTCCCACGGCTTGCGGCACTTCCGGCTGCCACCTCGTCACTTGGCAGCAAACCAACAATCCCACCCACTCCACCGCCGGCCCGGCGTTCGCCCTTGCGCAATGCTCCACATGCCACACCACTGCTGGATGGGGCACCGCCAATTTCGATCACAGCGCCACTGGCTTCCCATTAACCGGCACGCACGTCACCACGCCCTGCGCCAGCTGCCACGTCAACAACAATTACAATTTGACCTCCGCCAACACCACCTGCATCGGCTGCCACACCGACAAATGGAACGGCACCGCCACTCTCGGCGGTGCCGTGCCGAATCACATTGCCGCCGGCTTTCCCACTTCGCTCTGCTCCACCTGCCACAACACAACTTCGTGGAATCCCGGCACCTTTAATCACGCCACCACCGGCTGGCCTCTCACCGGCGCGCACTTGGACACCACTAAATCTCCCTGCTCCGCTTGCCACATCAACAACAATTACAGCCTCACCGGTGCGAACACCGCTTGTTACGGTTGCCATCAGGCTGCTTGGGTCAGCACACAGACTCTCGGCGGCAGTGTCCCTAATCACCTCGCGGCAGGCTATCCAACTACCTGCGACACTTGCCACACCACCACCAGTTGGCTCGGCGCCACTTTCAATCACACCTACTTTCCCATCCCTCATCACAAGTCCGTGTGCAACGACTGCCACCAGGTTTCCACCAACTACTCCAGCTTTACTTGTATCAACTGCCATACCAACAACTATCACACCCAGACTAGAACCAACGGTCAGCACGGCGGAGTCAACGGTTATTCCTACGGCCCCACCACTTGCTACAATTGCCATAAGAACGGCGGCGGGGGCTAGCATGCGTTCGACTTCCGTCTGCGACCTGGCATTGGCGTTTTTCGCCTGCCTTCTTCCTCCCAATGTATTCGCCCAGGCGACTTCTACAACCTCGCCCTCTTCCCCTAATTCCAAACCCACGGTCTTTCGCGTAAAATATGTTTCTGACTCTTCCGTATACATCGATGCCGGTCGCAACGCCGACGTCCAGGAAGGCATGAAGCTTTCTGTCATTGAGCCTCCTCCCGACAACGCCGCGACCGACGGTGTGCGTTTTCGCGGCTATCCCCATGTGGCCGAACTCAACGTAATCTCCGTCGCGGACTCTTCCGCTGTCTGCGACGTCATCTCCTCCATTGGCGATCTCAAAGTCGGTCAATTTGCCTTCCTTACTCCCAGCAGCGTTGAAGATCGCCACCTGGCGCAAACTGCTCACGACTCCGACAGCTATCCCATCATCGTCGCCTTCACCGATGGCGATCCCCTGGATGCGGAGGTCCGCGACACACGCTCCTTCGCTTCTCCCGAAAATCGCATCGTAGGTACGGTGCGTGGCCGCCTTGGCTTCAGCTACGGTGGTATTCAGGAATCCGGCATGAACTCCACGCAACTCGGCTTGATGATTGACGCTGACATGACCCACATCGGCGGAACGTACTGGAATTTCGCGGGCTACTGGCGCGGCAACCTCAACAACAGTTCTTCAACATTTCCCGGCGCGGCAACCTCCACCCTCACCGATCTCATCAATCGCACCTATACCCTTGGCTTCACCTATCAGAACCCTTACTCCCCCAATGTCATTGGTGTCGGCCGCCTCTATCTCCCCTGGGCCCCCAGTTTGAGCACCATCGACGGCGGTTACTATGGCCGCAAGTTTCATAACTATTTCACCGCTGGCGCTTTCGCTGGCTCTACTCCCGATCCTGCTTCCTGGAGCTACAACCCCAACCAGCAAATCGCCGGCACTTTTGTCAGCGCCGAATACGGCAGCTTCGATCACCTTCACTTCATCAGCACCGCCGGTATCGCCCTCACCAGTATCCACTGGCGCGTCGCGCGTCAGTTTGCCTTCTTCGAAAATAATTTCACCTGGAAGCGTAATATTTCTTTCTACAATTCCATGCAGGTCGATGCCGCGCGCACTTCGCCTCTCGTCAATGGCGGCAGTAGTCCCGCTGGCGTTTCCCAAAGCTACACCTCGCTCCACTTCCAACCCATCAAGCTCATTGGCTTCGGCATAAACCACAATTTCTTCCGCCAACTACCCACGTTTGATCCTCGCCTCATCGGTACCGGCCTCGTCGATCAGTATCTTTTCCAGGGCTTCAGTGGCGACGTCCGCGTCGATCTTCCCCAGCATATTGGCCTCTACGCCGCTCTCGGCCGCAGCAAGACCAGTTCCGACACGAAGAATTCCTTGAATCAGGCCTACGGCATCACTTTCGTCAACCTCTGGCGCACCGGCCTCCTGCTCGACGCCCACTACTCCAAATTCAACAGCGATTTCGGCAGCGGCCAATACGAATCCGTTTCCGTTTCCAAGAATCTTTCCGACGCCCTTCACGTGCAAGTCATGGGTGGGCTCCAAAAATTTGATTCGCCCCTTTCCTCCAACAACAGCGCCAAATTCATCAACGGCGTTGTCGACTACTCCTTCGGCCGTCGCTATTTCGTCGAAGGCAATCTCGGCTGGTATCAAGGCACCACTCTTAACTACACCCAATGGTCCACCACCTTCGGCTATCGCTTTGGAGGGCTACGCCATTGAGTCACGCTCCGTCACGTCCGAAGATTATGCTCGCTCTCCTCGCGCTCCTCACCGCGATCTTTGCCTGCACCGCGCTTCTTCGCGCGCAAACAACCACCGCTTCCGCCGCCGCTCCTTATAAGGATGACGCGCCAGCCACTCCTCCGCACGCTTCCGCCGATCCCGCTTTCCTCGCTCGCGCCAACAACACGCTGCTCCTTTCCCGCAAGCTCATCGACAAATTTTTCGAACAGACCGCCAACGTTGTCTGCGACGAAGACGTAGCGCAAATCATGGTGGGCAAAAATGGCAAACCCATATATCGCGAAGAATCCGTATTCGAGTATCAACTCCAATCCAGCTCTCGCAGCGGCTCCCTCAAACTTGTCGAAAGTCGCGAGGCTCGCAAAGAAGCATTCCGCGATCCCTCCAAGACCCTTCTCATCACCAATGGCTTCGCCAGCATGCTCCTCGTCCTCCATCAGAATTTTGAATCCAGCTACACCTTTCAGCCCGTCGGCGAAGAAGTCATCGACGGCCGCACCCTAGTCAAAATTCATTTTTCCCCCGTGGCTGGCGCCTCTTCTCCCGCTGCTATCCAACTCCGCGGACGCAACTATCCTCTGCCCCTCACCGGCGATATCTGGATCGAACGCGAGTCCGGTTCTGTCGTAAAGCTTATTTCTTCCCTCGAATCCAACATGGATGATCTTGGCCTCCGCGGTCTCCGCAGTGAAATCCATTACGCCATCGTCCAGTTCCACGATCCGGACGAATCCTACTGGATGCCCGCCTCCGCGATCATCGACGTGGAGACACCTAAACAGCATTGGCGGAATGTTCACCGCTTCACTTCTTACAAGCGCTTCCGCGCAACCATACAGGTAGACTTTGGAGATAAACCATGAGTGCCGAAGCTAGCGTACAAAGTGCCATTCTTGCCCGGGAGGATCCCGAGCGCGGTCACAAGCTCCGCGTGTTTCTTGCGTGGATGCTCGCCCTCGCTGTCGTTCTCGTCATCGCCGGCTACGGATTCGACTACTACAGCTTGAGTTCCGCCGATCGTCCCTTTTCTCCCAAACACGACATTCTTCGTCCCAGCGGCACCATTGGCATGAAGCTAGGCATGTTCGGCGTCTTCCTCTTTTTCCTCATCTATCTTTACCCACTCCGCAAAAAGTGGGGCTGGCTAGCGCGTCAGGGCAATTCCCGCCACTGGCTGGACTTCCACATCGTACTTGGCACCGCCGCGCCACTTATCATCGCCTTTCACGCTTCCTTTAAATTCGGCAACATTGCCGGCATGGCCTTCTTCAGCATGCTCTGCGTTACGCTTTCCGGCTTCGTCGGCCGCTATCTCTACGCGCAGATCCCCCGCCGCGTCAATGCCGCCGAGCTCTCCATGAAAGAACTCGAAGAACTGGAAGCCTCCATGCGTGCACGTCTCGCCGAGCAGAAGCTGACCTTTGGCAATCGCCTCGAAGTCCTCTACGATCTGCCATCTCGCCAAGAAGTTGCCAGCATGCCCATGCTGCTCGCCCTCGCTCGCATGATCTGGATCGATATGAAGCGCCCTCTGCAACTTTCACTACTCCGCCTGCAAGCCACTGGCTTCGGCTCCTGGCTCGTCTCCGTCGGTGGACTCCGCCGCACCCAGGACGGCAAGCTCGAACACGCCGTCGATGTTGCCCGTAGGCAGGCCGCTCTTTCCAAGCGCATCCTGTTCCTTTCCCGCACTCAACGGGTATTTCATATGTGGCATATCATTCATCGCCCCTTCAGCTACGCCTTTGCCATTCTCGCCATCATCCATATCGGCATAGCCCTCTCCATGGGCTATCGCCTCTAGTGGCAGCTATGGCATTTGCGTTTCTACCGTCTCGCAGGTGCCGGGCTTTAGCCCGGCCATGTTGGTTTTCTCTTTGCCTGGTAGTGGCCGGTCTTTTAGACCGGCTCTTTTGACCGACTCTTTTGACATTGCTTTCGACTTTGCTTTTGACTTTGCTTTTTTATTCTGGCTTTTTCTTAGGGGGTCGGAGCTTCAGCTCCGACATCTTTCGAATTGCCTACAACCGGGGCTCTTAGCCCCGCTCACAAAATTTAGGAACAAACGCCATGGATAACTTCATCTCATTCTTAATCGCCGCCGTCATCATCGGTTCTTTCCTTTATTTCCATCTCCGCAAAGAAAAGAAGAACCACGCCGCCGCTAGAATCGCCGCTGAAAAGGGCAAACTCCGCTCGGACGGCCCGCAATCCCAGCACCCTCGCATTGACAACAACTATTGCATCGGCTGTGCCACCTGCACTGTGGTCTGTCCAGAAGGCGATGTTCTCGGCATGGTCGGCGGCAAGGCCATGATCATCAACGGCTACAAATGTATCGGCCATAGCATCTGCGCAGAGGCTTGCCCAGTCGGCGCCATCACCATGGTCATGGCCAGTCCTAGCGTTGGCGCCAATCTCGCTACCCTTACTCCCTCCTACGAGACAACCGTTAAGAATATGTTTATCGTCGGAGAACTAGGTGGCCTCGCCCTCATCAAAAACGCCGTCAACCAGGGCCGCGATTGCGTCGACACCATCGCCGCTCGTCTCGCGCCCTCCCGCTCCGCATCCCCCGAACCCGGCATCTACGATATCTTGATCGTTGGTGCTGGCCCCGCCGGCATTAGCTCTTCCCTTCGCGCTTCCGAGAAAAAGATAAATTATCTTACCCTCGAGGAATCTGAAATCGGTGGCACCGTCGCCAAATATCCTCGCCAGAAATTGGTCATGACCAGTCCCGTCGAATTTCCCATGCACGGTAAGTTCAAGAAAACCGAGCTTTCCAAGGAACAACTCCTCGAGTTCTGGCAAAAAGTCATGAAGCGCGCCGATTTCAAATGTAAGACCGGCGAAAAAGTTGAAAACATCATCAAGGAACAGGACGGAATCTTTACCGTCTCCACCGGTAAAAGCCAGCATCGCGCTCGCTACGTCGTTCTCGCCATCGGCAAAGCCGGCAGCCCACGTAAACTTGGCGTCAAGGGCGAAGAACTTCCCAAAGTCATGTATCGCCTGATCGAAGCCGATCACTACGTCAACAAAAAGATTCTCATTGTCGGTGGTGGAGACTCCGCCGTGGAAGCCGCCATGGGCCTTGCCAGCCAGGTCGGCAACGCCGTCACTCTTTGCTATCGCGGAGAAACTTTTTCTCGCATCAAGGAACGCAACACGCAGCGCATCAACGATTTCATGCGCAAGAACAAACTGAAAGTCTTCTTCAATTCCAACCCCGTCGAATTTCGCCAGGACTCTGTCATCCTCGAAGTCAAAGGCGTGAACCAAACCATTCTCAACGATTACGTCTGGATCTTCGCCGGTGGCGAACCACCCACTGCCTTCCTCAAAAAGATCGGCGTAGGCTTCGCCGATCGCGATGTCACTCCAGACGGCGCCCGCGCCCTCAAAGAATCCAAAGAAGCCACCCTGGTCTCCGCCTAGTCGTCACTGGCCTTTGTCTCTTGCTGTAGGGGCTGCTTTACGCCGCCTTCGCCTTTGCCTTCCGCCTTTGCCTTCCGGCCACCGCAAACTGCGCCTCTCTCCACCACCCATCCGTGTGTCATCCTGAGCGAAGCGAAGGACCTCAACTTCTAATCCTTCTCCAAACATCTCTGTGACCTCTGTCGCCGTCCTCCGTGTCCTCTGTGTTAAATCTTCCTCTTCGTCTTTCCTCTTCGTACTACCTACGAAATCCACCAAACCCTATCCTCACCTGTATCGTATTAATCCCCGGATTCGGATTCGTCATCCCCGCATTTGATATATGCATAAACCGCACTTCCGCGGTGAAATTATGTTTCTCGCCCAGAAAATGTGCCCCAAATCCACCCGACGTCGTGAAATTTATCTGCGAAGTCCCTTCCGGCACCTTCGTATTCGTAAACAGCGTCCCTCCCTCAATCTCAACATACGGTTTTACTTTTCTCGGCTTCGTCATAATCCACTTAAACGCAAACGGGTTGATCCCCGCTCCATACGCCGTATTCGTTCGCTGCGTAATCACCCACACCGGAACCGCATCCAGCGCATACTCCAATTGTCCCTTCAGAAATCCCGGCCCCTTCGGCGACGTGATCACAATCCCGTAGCGCAATCCCAGGTTCCACACCCCCGTCCCCGAAGTGCTCCCATTAATTCCGTGCCCACCCCCCGTCCACACTTGCCATTCGCTGCTAGCCCCCTCAGGCCCAGCTTGGGCTCGCAACACTGGCGCAATCACCAACAACAAAATCAAAAGCAAACAAACCAGAAATGATTTCACGTAGCGCGCTCCCGAAATCGTCCCTGCACAATATCGAAAACCCTCACCACTGACAATTGCGAATTTTCTTGCGTAAGGGAATCAGAGCGCGACCACGCGTAACCTGCACGCTTCAGCGTCCAAACTGTCATCCTGAGCGGCGCAGCCCGGCCTTTTCTTCCGCGCCGTAGTTTGGCGCGTCGGGCCGCGCAGTCGAAGGATCTCAGCTACCAGCCATGCCCACCACTAATCAATGTAACCATAACAAATCAAAACTCTGGCTTCCGTGGCACAGCCATTCCTGGCTGTGCGCTGTTTTGTCATCTCACCCCGGCCCGTCCCACCTTGTCATCCTGAGCGAAGCGGCTCGATTTTTCCTCGCGCCGCCTTTTGGCGCGTCGGGCCGAGCAGTCGAAGGATCTCAACTCTTAATCAAGCAGGATTCCAACGATCAACGGCCTGTCGAACTACGCACAAATCTTCATTTGTCTTTGTAAACGAACTAACAAAGGTAGACGAAAAAGAAGAGAGGCGGGCCAGGTCTTCCCGCCTCCCCATATTCCCCTTTCGGGGAAACCGGCAAGCCTGACGGAGGGCGGCTTGACCGGTCGTGTGTTGGCCTGTCTATTAAACTCCCCTCAATCAAAAAAAGTTACAGTCAAACCAAAAAAAAAGACTACACTCTTTTGTGTATTCTTCTGTGCCCTTTGAAAGGGTCCAATGTCACGCCCGTCTCAGTTAAGCTCAGATAACATCCTCCGTTTTCTACAACTTAGGAACGACCCCGTCGCCATCGAAGAAATCTCCCGCTCCCTTCAGGTCAAAAAGAGCAAACGTAACGTACTCCAGCAAATGCTTGCTCGACTCAAAAAACGTGGCCTCGTCGAAGAACTTTCCCACAGCCGCTATCTTCTTCGCCGCAAAGAACGCGACGCCGCACCACCCCCTACCGCCCCCCTTATCGAAATATTTCCTCGGCACAAAGCCGCCTCTCGCGACGAAATTCGCGGTCGACTCGTCCATCATCAGGACGGTTATGGTTTCGTCGTTCCGGAAATCGCTCTACCCAACGTTGACGGCGACATTTTCATTCCTCGCGATCAGATCGAAGACGCCATGCATGGCGACACCGTCGTTGCCAAAATCACTCGCCTCAGCGGCATGACCGGAGCTCGTCGTGCCGAGGGCCGCATTGTTCGCATCGTCGGCCGCGCTCATCCTTCCGTCGTCGGCCAGTTCCGCTACACCGCTCGCGGTTGTGTCGTGCTCCCTTACGATCCGCGCGTTCAGCATGAAATTGAACTCACCCTTGGTGAAGAACTCTCCACCGCGCTTCGCGAGCAACTCCTCCCGGGCTCAAAAGATTCTGCTTCCCGTGGCCGCCGCTTGCCCCACATCACCAAGCTCGACGGCGCCGTCGTTAATGTCGAACTACTTCGCTACCCCCGCGGAGGCGCCGCACCTTCCGGTCGAGTTGTAGAAATCCTTGGCCGCCCCGGCGATCTCGGCGTCGATACGGAAATCATTATCCGCAAACATCACCTTCCCCATTCTTTTTCCAACGAAGTACTCAAAGAAGCCGAACGCCTCGCTCTGCCAGTCTCCGAAGCCGAACGCTCTGGGTCGCGAAGACTTTCGCGAACTTTCCATTGTCACTATCGACGGCGAGACCGCGCGCGATTTCGATGATGCCGTTTACGTTAACCGTCGCGACGATGGGGGCTGGCTCCTGCAGGTTCACATCGCCGACGTCGCCCACTACGTCCATCCCGAATCTCCCCTCGATCGCGAAGCGCGTCTCCGTGGCAATTCCGTTTACTTCATCGATCGCGCCGTTCCCATGCTTCCCGAATCGCTCTCCAACGGCATGTGCTCTCTCAAGCCGCGCGAAGAGCGCCTCGTTCAAAGCGCCATCATGCATTTTGATGCTGCCGGTCGCATGCTCAACTCCTGGATGGTTCAGGGCGTCATTCGTTCCTCCGAGCGCATGACTTACACCAACGTCAATAAGGTCCTCGAAGGCGACCCCGAGATGACCGCGCGCTATTCTCATCTCAATCACCATTTCCGTGCCATGAAAGGTCTTGCCCTTCTTCTCAATGCCCGCCGCAATGAGAACGGTTCTATCGATTTCGATCTTCCTGAAGCTGTCATCGAATTCGACGACGAGCAGCGCATGACCAACATCTCTCGCAGCGAACGCAACATCGCTCACCGCATCATTGAAGAGTTCATGCTCGCCGCCAATCGTGCCGTCGCTCACTACCTTCTGAATCGTGCCATCAAATGCATTCATCGCGTCCACGAAAAACCCGATGCCCGCAAAATCTTGGAATTTGAAGAATTAGCTCGCGCCTTCGGTTACACCCTGGGTGTCGAAGATCTCTACCAGAAAGAAGTCGCCGTGCGTCACGGCAAAGTCCCTTCTCCCGCAAAGGCAGGACGCCCCGATTCTTACGGTAAAGGCCGCGAACGCGGCATGAAGGTCGCTCTTCCCGCCGCCGAAGTGCGCATTTCTCCCCATCACTACCAGCGCCTGCTCAAAAAACTTGCCGGTAAAACCGAAGAGCGCATTGTCTCCTATTTAATGTTGCGTTCCCTCAAGCAAGCCCGCTACGCCGCAGATTCCCTCGGCCATTTCGCTCTCGGTTTCGACGAATACACACACTTCACTTCACCTATTCGCCGCTATCCCGACCTCATCGTCCATCGTGTCCTCAAGTGGGCCCTCGCGCATCCTGACGAAACTGCACCCACCTATTTCAAGCCGGCCATTGGCACCGAAGCTGCTCTATATTCTCCGAAGCATCTCGAGGAAATCGCGCAGGAGACTTCCGAGACCGAACGCCGCGCCGCCACCGCCGAACGCGAACTAAAAGATTGGAAGACCGCTCAATTCATGGAAGATCATCTTGGCGACGAGTACGAAGCCCTCATCATTTCCGTACAGAAATACGGCTGTTTCGTCGAACTCCTGGAAATTTTCGTGGAGGGTTTGTTACCCATCAGCGCCCTGGAAGAAGCCGCTGGCACCCGCGTCTGCATCGCGAGCGCGAACACTCCTTCGTCTCCGTCCCCGGCAGCGAAGGCCGCGGCGGCCGCCGCAAAAAATCCGCTCCGCTCACCTGGAAACTAGGCGATCGCATCCGCGTCCGCGCCGAACGCATCGACCCCATGCGCCACCGCGTGGAATTCTCCCTCGTCACTGCGCTCTAGCTTTACTAAAAGCTGTTGCATAACCGAGGACAAGCCTCTGAAATGACTATGGTTGAGTTTGGTGAAATGGGGGATAAGCAGAGTCAGCAGCGCCGAAGGAGGGCCGATGGCGCGATCCGGTCCGTTGCTGACCGAAGCGCGCTGGAAGAAAATCGCGCCCTTGCTCCCCAAGCCGCCCAAACAATGTAACTGCTTCATACTTGCCAATACTTCACCACTCCCGAAAATTTTCCCCATCGCCACTGCACGCGCACTTTTGTTCCCGGCTCGATGCGTCGTTTTATACGTATGCAGGCACCCGACGCAGACTTGTTCTCCATCCGCACACGCGCCGTGACCATCGTTCCAACTTGGTCTTCCCACGATGCTTCGACCAGGATCATTACCGCGGTTCGGGGTTCGGGCGTGACTTCGCTCATGCCCGCTCTATCGGCAGAAATTTAGATCAGTCGAGGATTGAATTAGAATTTACAGCGCGTTCGCCGGTTTCCATTCTGGCGCATCACTGTTTCAAATCTTTACGTCGCCGCCGACGCTTTCTTCGCACAGGCTGATAGGTTCCCGGTACAGAGCGCGTCGCAATCGCCAGGCGATTCCACGTGTTGATGTTCACCACCGCAAAGCTCAGGTCTACCAGTTCCGCTTCGCTGAATTCCTTCTTCACCGATTCATATACTTCGTCCGGCACGTGGGTCTGGGCCACCAGCGTCAACGCTTCCGTCCATTCCAAGGCCGCGCGTTCTTTCGCCGTGTAGTACGGCGCTTCTCGCCAGGCATCCAGTCCGTACAACCGCTGTTCGGTCTCCCCATTCGCGCGCGCATCCTTTGAGTGCATGTCCAGGCAATACGCGCAGCCATTAATCTGCGATGCCCGCATCTTGATTAAGTGCAGCAACGACTCTCCCAAACTCGACGCCTTCAAATATCGTTCAATCGCATACAATGCGCGAGCCACCTCGTTCACATGTTTTGTCAAATCAATGCGTGGCTCCATTACCGGTCTCCTCTCTCGAGATTACTCCCCTCTTTTTTGACTGTGTCCGGCCGCAATGCGGTACATGATTTTTTGTGCCCCCACAGACATTGCAAATCCGTCTCAATCTCGTTATACCTACAGTTTCATAACTACACCGCGTAACAAATAATAATCACGGGAGACTTTTGTGACCTCGGAACCTCGTCCCGATATGAATCAATACCTCATGGGCATCGCCATCGCCGTCCGCAAACGCGCCAACTGCCTGGGCAGCCGCATCGGCGCAGTTATCGCCCTCAATGGACGCGTCGTCTCCACCGGCTACAACGGCACGCCCGAAAACATGCCCAACTGCCTCGATGGCGGATGCCATCGCTGCGCCAACCGCGAAAAATATCCTTCCGGTACTGGCTACGATCTTTGCATTTGCGTTCACGCCGAGCAGAACGCCATCCTATCCGCCGCGCGTTTCGGCATCGCCATCGAAGGCAGCACCGTCTACACCACCATGCGCCCCTGCTTCAGTTGCACCAAAGAAATGCTGCAAGCCCGGGTCCGCGCCGTCTATTACCTCCACGATTGGACCCATCCCAATCCCATGCACAAGGCCGAGTACGAACGCCTGCAAGCCCGCTTTGAAGGGGGCATTCGCCGCCTCGACATGCCCGACCCCGAAGCCGACTGGGCCACCCGCAAACGCACCGTAGAAGCTCCCCAATCCCCCGACCCCGTCTCCGCCGACCCCCACGGCGCTCAGGACGTTTAGTCGCCACCGGCAGCAGCGGTCATTCCTCGTAGCGGACACCTTCAGGTGGCCACACCCGTTCCGTCGCGTTGCCTTGTCATCCCGACCGAAGAGCCGCGCCCTCTGCGAATCGCAGTGGAGGGATCGTGGCAATCCTCCACCACGGGCAACCTCACTTGCACATCTCCTCTCTTCCCCCACCAATCTATTCCTCCCGAATTCCACAAATAAGGCTTACTATCCTTGTAATACCGTTGCCTGACGGACCTACGTCACATCCAGGGACCGCCTTCCTGTTTCATACTCCGGGCAGCATAGCAGTGGCCCAGCGTTTCCTAGGTAGACCACTGGGAGGTTGCCGTGAAACTCTCTTCTAGAATTTCTGCACTGCTGTCCTGCTTTTTCCTGCTCGCACTCTGCGCCTACCCAACCGCTGCCGCTGAACAGAAAACCGCTCTCGCGAAGAAACCTGCCCCTGCCGTCGACAAGTGCGTCGAATGTCATCTCCGGGTGACTCCCAACGTCGTCAGCGATTGGAAGCTCAGCAAACACTCCACGCTCGGCATCGGTTGCGACGCATGTCATGGCACAGACCATACTAATTTCAACGACCCTAACAGAGCGCTCGTTCCCACTCCCGAAACTTGCGGCAATTGTCACGCCGCCCGCGTCGAGCAATTCAAAAAGGGCAAGCACGCCATGGCCTGGGCCGCCATGGAAGCCATGCCCACCATTCACTACCAGCCCATGGCTATGACCGAAGGCATGAAGGGTTGCGGCGGCTGTCACAAGATCGGCCTCAAGACTCCCGAGCAGATCGCCACGCTCGTGAAAAACGGTGTGCGCTTTGGCAACGCCTCCTGCGATTCCTGCCATACCCGTCACACGTTTTCGCTCGAAGAAGCGCGCTCTCCGCAAGCGTGCAAGACGTGCCACATGGGCTTCGATCATCCACAGTGGGAGATGTACGACTCCTCGAAACACGGCGTGCGCGAAAATCTCAAGCAGTTGAAAATCCAGAACGCGGAATCCGCCGCGCCCACCTGCCAGACCTGCCACATGCAGGAAGGCAATCACGAAGTCCGCACCGCCTGGGGATTCCTCGCCGTACGCCTGCCGATGCCCGAAGATCCCGAATGGACCGCCGATCGCGTCACCGTTCTGCAGGCCCTCGGCGTACTCGATCCGGATGGCAAACCCACCAAGCTTCTCGACGTGGTGAAAGCCGCCGACCTCGCGCGACTCGATCAAGCCTCCTGGCAAACCGAGCGCGACAAAATGGTCAAGACCTGCAACCAGTGCCACTCCATCAATTTCGCCAAAGACCAGCTCCAGCATGGCGACGACATGATCAAAAACGCTGATCACCTGATGGCCCAGGGCATTCGCGAAGTCGCCGCTCTCTATAAAGATGGTGTGCTGCCCAAACCCGCGAACTATCCCTACGCCTTCCCGCTCTTGTTGACCTTTCACGATGCGCCCACGGTCGTCGAACAAAAACTGTTCGTCATGTTCCTCGAACACCGCATGCGCACGTTCCAGGGCACCTTCCACGCCAGTCCCGATTACGCCCTCTGGTATGGCTGGAGCGAGATGCAGCGCGACCTCACCGAAATCAAGGAACTCGCCGCTCAAATGCGCCGCGAACATTCCGCCGCCAAGTAGTTGGCGCATCACCGTCATTCGCGCCCGCCGGACGCGGGCCTCTGTAGCGGCCACCTTCAGGTGGCTATCCTCGTTCCGCCGCGCGTGCCAACGCGTGGACGCATTTCGTAGGTGCCGGGCTTCAGCCCGGCCCGAAGCCTCGTTCTCGTAGCGCTGGCTTTCATGCCAGCGCATTGCCTCGTCTTCTAGCTGCTAGTCGTCTCGCTTCTTCCTCTCGGTGTCCTCTGTGCTCCGCCCTAAGCGCACTCTGTGTTAAAAATCCTTATGTTTCGGATGTGCTCTCCGCTAACCCTTTATAAGACAACAACCACTAATCCCTTTCCCTTCAATATCTTCCGCACCAGGGGTGGGAGGGATGGCATCATTACGGTTAACCAACTTTCCTGTCGCCCCTCCTCTCTTCTGCTATTCTATGGAGCGGCCCGCACCTCGGCTTTCCTGCCCTCGTTGCCCCGCGAATCTTTCACCGAAAGGTATCCACGACTGTGAGCACCACTCCTGCTGCACCTGCCACCGCACCAACCATCGCCAAAGGAGGCGCCTCCAAGCGCGCGTTTAACTTCAACGCTGGGCCCGCCGCGCTCCCCCTGCCAGTGCTGGAACGCATCCGCGAAGAGCTGCTGGATTATCGCGGCACGGGCATGTCGGTGATGGAGATGTCGCACCGTTCGGCGGAGTTTGAGGCCATCAACGCCAGCGCGGAGGCGAACCTGCGCAAGTTGCTGGCGATCCCGGACGACTACGCGGTGATATTTGTGCAGGGCGGCGGCAGCATGCAGTTCACCATGGCGCCTATGAACCTGGGGCTGCCCGGAAAGCCCATTGACGTGCTCCACACCGGAACGTGGACGGCGAAAGCCATCGGCGAACTGAAAAAAGGGATTCTGCATAACATTGCGGCCAGCACGGAGGCCGAAAAATTCGCGCGCCTGCCGCGGCCCGACGAAATAAAACTTTCCGCGGACGCTTCCTACACGCACCTGTGCACTAACAACACCATTGAAGGCACGCAGTGGCACGAGACGCCCGCGTCGGCGGCGCCGATTGTGGCGGACATGTCTTCGGACATCGCTTCGCGGCCCATCGACGTGGCCAAATACGGATTGATTTTTGCCGGAGCGCAGAAAAATCTTGGCCCTTCTGGCGTGACGCTGGTGATTATCCGCAAGGATCTTGCCGAGCGCGCGGACAAAAACCTGCCGACGGTGCTGCAATACCGCACGCACATCAAAGAAAAATCGCTGTACAACACGCCGCCCACCTTTGCGATTTACATCCTGGGGCTGGTGACGGAATGGATTGCGGCGGAAGGCGGCATCGCGGGTATACAAAACCGCAACGAAGCGAAGGCCAGGCTGCTCTACGAGGCGCTGGACAACAGTGGCGGCTATTACCGCTGCCTGGTGGAGAAGGCCTCGCGCTCGCTGATGAACGTGGTGTTTCGCGTGGCGGGAGGAGACGAAGCGGTGGAAAAGGAATTCGGCAAGCAGGCGACCGCTGCGAGATTGATCGGCACCCCGGGACACCGCTCGGTTGGCGGAATGCGCATTTCGCTGTATAACGCTGTGGGACTAGATGCGGTGGAAGCGCTGACCAGCTTTATGAAAGAATTTCAGCGCAGCCGGGGATGAAGTGGCAGGGCGGATTCCTCAGGGGCTGAAGCCCAATTTTTTCAGGGCGAAGAATGTCGGAGCTGAAGCTCCGCCCCCCCTGCAAATCGCCGGCGGCAACTGAGTAGTGAGGGTTTTGTTCCAAGAGGTTTAGGGGGTCGGACCTTCAGGTCCGACAAACAGGGCTGCAAGAAGAAATGGGGCTTTAGACCCGGAGATTAAGACGGCACCGAGGGAGTTTCGATGAGCGTTTACCCGAACATTGTGTTTCTGCATTTAGCCGGAATGGCTGGACTGTTCATCGGCTACGGACTGGAATGGGTTTCCACCGCCAGGCTGCGCCGGGCAACGACGGGCAACGAAGCGCGCACATGGCTCGGCACCTATCGATTGTCGCTGCCACTTTCAGGGCCGGCGCTGCTGCTGCTGATTCTGACCGGCTTCTACATGGCGGGCGTAACGAGCCAGTCGAAGGAAGGCTGGGTCCTGGCATCGCTTCTGGGAATTCTGATTGCGCTGGGGATTGGCTTCGGCGTGTTAATGCCGCGGATGAAGGGCATCAAGGCAGCGCTGCCGGAGGGCGATGCGGCGCTTTCCGCCGATGCGCTAACGCGCGTACAAGATGGCGTGACCGTGACGCTGATTCGCATGCGGGCGTTTCTGGCGCTGGGCATTGTGTACTTGATGGTGGTGAAGCCCGCGTTGATCACTTCGCTGGCGGTTTTGTTTGGCGCGGTGGTCATTGGGATTTTGTTTTCAGCGGGGGCGTGGTCGAAGCCGGCGTCGAAATAAGCGAACGGGAAAGAAAGAAAAATCCCCACACGCAACATCGGCGAGTGGGGTACCCGGAAAGACAAAGGAGCCGGTCTAAAGACCGGCCCCTACATAACACTTATCGCTTTTTCGCGTGACGCGATTTACGCCAGATCGAAGAGCAGGACTTCCGCTTCGTTCACGCCGGTCAGTTGCAGCGATTTTTCGGCGCTGATCGCGGCACCATCGCCGGTTTCGAGTTGCTTGCCGTTCAGCGTGACGCTTCCCTTCGCAACCTGAACGTAGGCGTGGCGATCCTGCTTCAGTTCGTGCTTCACCGTTTCGCCTGCGCCGAGAACCGTGGCGTAGAGTTCGTTGTCCTGCCGAATCTTCACGGAGCCGTCTCTGCCATCCGGTGAAACCACCAGGCACAACTTGCCGCGCTTGTCGTCGGCCGAGAAATGCTTCTGGTCGTAAGCCGGCGTGTAGTTGTTCTTTTCCGGGAACATCCAGATCTGATAGAGATGAACGGTCTCGGTGTCCGACGCGTTGAACTCACTGTGCGCAACGCCCGTTCCCGCGCTCATATACTGCACGTCGCCGGGACGAATCGTTGAGCCGTTGCCCATGCTGTCTTTGTGAGCCAGCGCGCCTTCGAGGACATACGTGACGATTTCCATATCGCGATGCGGATGCGTAGGGAAACCGCCGCCGCCGGCAACGCGATCGTCGTTCATGACGCGCAGGGTGCGGAATTGCACGTGCTGCGGATCGTAATAATCCGCGAAAGAAAAGGTAAAACGAGTGTTGAGCCAGCCGTGATCGGCGTGGCCGCGATCGTTGGATTTGCGAATAGCAATCATTGGGAACCCCCTTAGTTGCGGTGACAAGGAATGATACTCGTTATCACGACTATTGTCAAGAGGTATATTCATGCATTCCCCCGCGACCTGTATGTCCTTCGTGGGCAGGCGCTTACCTGTGCTGCAGGGCAAATGGCGACGAGCGCTAGTGTGACCGTCCGATTTCCCCGAGGCCATTCTTTGGTGTAAAGTGTTATTCCATGACGGTTGCGAGGTGCGCCGTCCTGCCAGAGGTATTCGATGGATTCTGTTGCTCCCACAACGCAAACGCGAACCGCAGACGCGGGCAACTCTGAGCCGCGCGAGACGGTAACGATCACCGATAACCGTACCGGGAAGTCTTATGAAGTTCCGATCAAGCACGGAACGATCCGGGCAATGGATTTGCGGCAGATTAAAGTCGCGCCGGCGGATTTTGGAATGATCAGCTACGATCCGGCGTACAACAATACGGCTTCCTGCATCAGCCGGGTAACGTATATCGACGGGGACGCGGGAATTTTGCGGTATCGCGGGTATCCAATCGAAGAGCTGGCGGAAAAATCGACGTACCTGGAGACCGCGTATCTTTTGCTGTATGGCGAACTGCCAACGGCGACGCAGTTGAAGGATTGGCAGCATAGCATTGTGCATCACACGTTTATCCACGAAAGCATCAAGAAGTTTCTGGATGGATTTCATTACGATGCGCATCCGATGGGGATGCTGATCTCGACGATCGCGGCGCTTTCCACTTTTTATCACGACGCAAAAGACATTTTTAACCCGGAGTCACGGAAGAAACAAACGTACCGATTGATCGGAAAGATGCCGACGATTGCGGCGTTCTCGTACCGGCACTCGCTGGGCATGCCGTTTGTTTATCCGGACAATGATTTGAGCTATCCGGGAAATTTCCTGAATATGCTGTTCCGGACAAGCGAGACACGTTACCGGCCGAACCCGACGCTGGAACACGCGCTGGACGTGCTGTTCATTCTGCACGCCGATCACGAGCAGAATTGTTCCACCAATACAGTGCGCGGCGTGGGAAGTTCGCACGTGGATCCTTATTGCGCGACGGCAGCGGCAATTGCGGCGTTGTACGGGCCGTTACATGGCGGAGCGAACGAAGAAGTATTGCGAATGCTGGTGGAAATCGGTTCGGTGAGCAAGGTGCCGGATTTCATCAAGCGTGTGAAGGCGGGCGAAACGAAATTGATGGGGTTCGGCCATCGCGTGTACAAGAATTACGATCCGCGCGCGCGCATTATCAAGAAGATCGCGTATGAAGTGTTCGACCTGATGGGAAAGAATCCGCTGCTGGAAATCGCACTGGAGTGCGAGCGGATCGCGTTGGAAGACGAATACTTCGTAAAGCGGAAGTTGTATCCGAACGTGGATTTTTACACCGGCTTGATTTATCAATCGATGGGATTCCCGATGACCATGTTCCCTGTGCTGTTTGCGATACCGCGCATGTCGGGTTGGATCGCGCAGTGGGAAGAGCTGATCCTGGATCCGGAACAAAAAATTGCTCGCCCGCGGCAGATCTACCTTGGACACGATACGCGAACGTATCTGCCGATGGAACGGCGCGGGTAACCAGGCAAAGCTGGTGACAGTTGCCAAGTTCATGTAAATGGTTTTGATTACGAGTTAGATAGATAACGCGTGGGTATCGGCCACGTGGCAACTTTGACTACGGCCTTGCGGTTGGCGCTCGACTTTAGAGTACCGGGCTGTATATTCAAGGTGACGAGGTTTTATGGGCCAAGCTCCAGGTTCTCCCAGCCATCCGGGTCCAAGGCGACGTAGCCAGCGGGTTTTGATGCAGGTTGCCGTGCGCATTCATGGGAAAGATGCACAGGGTAAAATATTTGAGGAAGAGACTTCCACACTGGCAATCAATGCGCATGGCGCGTTGATTCCGCTGCAGGCACGGGTAACCAGCGGCAGCAAAGTTTTCATGCAGCACAACTCCACTAAGCAAGAACAGGAATGCCATGTGGTATTCCTGGGCCCGGTGCGCGCGGGAAAATCAGAGGTCGGCCTGGAATTCACGGTGGCCTGCCCGACGTTCTGGCGCGTGGCATTCCCGCCGGAAGACTGGACGCCAAAGCATCCCGAAGCACGGACAATTTCCACGGTGCGTACCATCAAAGAGTAGTTTTCACTTCTGCTACACTTTCCGGTTATGAATCGAGTCATTTTGTGTTTACTGGCAACGGTTGCCGGGGCGTGGTGGTCCGTCGAAACCACTGGAATTGACACCAACCTGCGCGGCATTTCGGTAGTTGAGGGAAAGAGAGCTGGGCAAAACACGACCATCTGGGCTAGTGGATCGAATGGAGTGATTTTGCGCTCGCTGGATTCGGGCAAGAGGTGGGAACGCCTGAAAGTTGCGGGAGGCGAGACGCTGGATTTCCGCGGCGTGCAGGCGTTTGATGAAAATGTTGCCTATGTGATGTCCAGCGGTGAAGGCGACAAATCGCGGATATACAGAACTACTGACGGCGGAAAGAGTTGGGACCTGCACTATACGGACAAACGAAAAGACTTCTTTCTGGATGGCATTGCTTGCATTTCCGTCACGAGTTGCTTTGCGTTGAGTGACCCAGTGGACGGAAAATTCCTGCTTCTGCACACAAACAATGGCAAACAGTGGAAGGAAATGCCCAACGCGGGGATGCCGGCGGCACTGACAAAAGAAGGTTCGTTCGCGGCGAGTAATACCACGTTGTTGCTTTATGGTGAGCGGGAAATCTATTTTGCCACCGGAGGGCCGGCGGCTCGCGTATTTCATTCCACTGACCTGGGAAAAAGCTGGACGGTGAGCGAGACGCAGGTGTTGAGCGGAAAAACGTCGCAGGGAATATTTTCGTTGGCGCGGTCGGGTGACATGGTTGTGGCGGTAGGCGGGGATTACACAAAGCCCGAGCAGCCAGAGCGAGTGGCTGGGTACTCGTTGGATCGAGGGAAAACTTGGAAAGTAGTGGAGCAGGGACCGGGAGGATACCGGTCTGCAGTGGCGAAATATGCGGGGGGTTTTGTGGCTGTGGGTCCTAATGGGGCAGATGTCAGTGCCGATGGAGTCCGGTGGGTGGCGGCGGGTGCGCTGAACTTGAACACGGTGGGATTTAGTGGAAGCAAAGGATGGGGGGTTGGCGCCAAGGGAACGGTGGCGGAGTTTTCAGGTCGACAGTGAACTTGGTGAGCGCAGGCGCCAAAATCAAGGAGCCGTCTTGACTGGCAGTTGAGATCCTTCGCTTTGCTCAGGATGACAACCTATAAAATGTGGTCGCACCTGGGCTAGGAATGGCCCGTAGGGCGGAGATTCTCCTTAGTTTGCTGGGGAAAATCAGCTTTACTGGTTGGCTTAAGGAAGGCCAAAAGAGATTGCGGGGGGAGAAAGCCGGTGATACGCTCGCGCGCAGTAGGAACTTGGGGAGGTCTTGCATGGCATTCTGCAAAGCGTGTGGTCAAGAAGTAGGAACGGCAACGTTTTGTCCAAAGTGCGGCGCCAATCAGGGAGCCGCAGCAACTTCAGCGGCCCCACCGACAGCGGGAATTGACGAAAATGTGGCTGGGCTGCTGTGTTATGTACTCGGCTGGGTTACGGGAATCATTTTCCTGCTAATCGACAAGCGTCCCTTTGTAAAGTTCCATGCAGCACAATCGATCGTAGTATTTGGCGGATTGACGGTTCTGCGCATAGGGCTGGCATTTATGGGCGGCATGACCGGGGGATTAATTGGATGGGGCATGTATGGGACGCTTTCGTTGCTGCTCGGGCTGCTGACGCTAGTGCTCTGGATTTTCCTGATGGTAAAGGCGTTCCAGCACGAGACATTCAAGGTGCCGATTGCGGCGCCCATCGCGGAAGGAATCGCGAACAAGTAGGGGGTGCAGAGGTACCCTCTACCAAAGAGAAGAAGAGCATGATTTACCGCGCCCCTAGCAGGGAAGGTAAATGCGCCCGCCTCAGAAGGCAGCCGCTACAAGGGTAAGGGCGGCATAGAGCCGCTCCAAAAGCAAAGCCAAGGCAAGTGAACCGACTTGAAGGCCACTACATAAACACTCAGGCGTGGAGATGGTAGTAGCCGTCGTTGGGGAACACGCGGACGGGAACCTCGAACAATTTGGATAAGTGCTCGTTGGTGAGGATTCTTTCTTTGGGGCCATCGGCCAGCACGCTTCCGCGCTGCAGTAACACCACGCGATCAATTTCCGGAACAATTTCTGAAATGTGGTGAGTCACCAACAGCAGGCCGATTCCTGCCTGGGCCAGTTCACGCATGATCTGACGAAGTTCCACCTGTCCGCCGATGTCAAGTGTATTCCCTGGTTCATCGAACAGCAGCGTTTGCGGATTGTGAACCAGAGCGCGAGCAATCAGCGTGCGCTTTACTTCACCTGAGGACATTTCCAGAAGCGGCCGCTGAACCAGATGAGAGATGCCCATGCGTTGCAATGTGGCTTTGGCGCGCTGTTCGTGTTCGAGCAGCGGATGGTGATTGGGAAAGATTCGGGTGCTGCTGAAGAATCCAGAGAGGACCACATCCAGGCAAGACGCATCGGAGGTGCAGGCGGCGAGAAGATCGGGCGAGACGATGCCGAGCAGCGGCCGCAATTCGGACACGTTCCATACCGAGCGGCCCAGGATGGACATCGACATGTCGTCATGCGCGAGCGGATAACATTCGCGGGTAATCGTTTTGATCAACGTGGACTTTCCGGAGCCATTCGGGCCAAGGATGCAGACATGTTCGCCGGATTCGATGCGCAGTGAAAAGCGGTTGAGGGCGAAATTGTTGCCACGAGCGACGCTGATATTGCGAAGTTCGAGAAGAGGTGGGGTGGTTTTCATTGGCATTAAAACTTATCTCATAAATGGAACTGGTGCGAAATGTTAGCGCCCGGTTATGAAATGGTTGAGATCCTTCACCCGCGAACTGCGCGGGTCCAGGATGACATGCTCAGGACGCGGAGACTGATTGACCACAGCGGGTGAGCTGGAAAAAGAGGCTACAGCCAGAAAAAAGGAGGCGAAAACGCGAGTTTCCGCCTCCCGGGGTGGGGTGGGGTATTACAAACAAGTCCTACGATAGAATAGCAGCACCTGCCCTGCCAGGCGGGTCCGCGCCTCACTCACGAAACATTGAAGTTGTCGCGAAGGAGGTAACCACCGAAGGGCTTGCCTTTCCGACTTTGTAACATTCCGAATTGAGCATGTCAACGACAAAAAAGTGATGGCGCGGCACGAAAAATATTATTGAAATAAAAGGAAAACAAGGACTTATGTTAGAAAATATTCATACATCGATTTTCACAGCTACCCGTGCTGTTTACCATCGGCTATTCGGAATCTTCTGCTGGCGCGCTTGCTCAGGTTCCCGATTCCCGATACCTGCAGAAGCCTTATAGTCCAACGTCTCTCTAGGCGTTGGCATCGCGAAGTCGCTTGTCTTCGAGGGCCCGTTTCAAGGCCACGGGCAGGCGGGCAAGCCGATCTTTCAGGATGTAATCGCTAAGCCCCTGCTCAACACACTGTGCGGCAGCCTCTTCGCTGAGCACACCGGTAACAAGTAGAAACGGAGTGGAATCGCCGGAAGCGCGGAGGCAGTGAAGGGCGTCGAGGCCGGTCCAGCCAGGCAGCGACTTACAAGCGAGGATAGCGGAGAAGTGCTCGGAAGCAATTGCGGCTTCAAATTCGGGTTTGGCAGAGATGATCGTTGCGGAGGCAGCAACCCCGGCACGCTGCAACTCCTGCAGTATACGCTCAGCGTCAGATTGATCCTGCTCGAGTATGGAATGTGGGGCGCGGATCTTTGGAGGAGAGTAACGGCGCGGGGCGGGTCAGGTTGGAGCAGGGAGAGAGCGAGGAAAGCGATGTGTGGTTGCGATTGGACCAGGGTATCGGAGAGTTTGCTCGCATTTGAAACAATAACCAGCTCCAGGCCACGTCCCTGATCGGCACACAACGCACGAAGGGTGATTCCTGTTTCTGTAATACCGTCTTCCGCCAATAGGACTCGAAGCGTTTGGGCTTGCATCGTACACACCAAGAGCAGGTGGCGGACGGTGGAATAGTGAAACTTGGGAAGCCGCTTTTGACCTGCGGAGGGGCCCACTTTTGGTGGGGAGAAGATTGTTTGCTCTCATTAAGAATAACAAAATGTGTCATTAGAGAACTTCAAGAATTGGATGGAGAAGAAGAGCGGTTGCGACGCAGTAAGAAGGCAGCGAGGCCGGCGATAAGTCCACCGGTGATGACAACGCCCTCCCAAACGAGCCCGGAGGCAAGGACGAGATGGCCAGGTGCGCCAAATGGGGACAGCAGACCAACGAGTGCAGCTTCGCGAACGCCGATCCCCCCTTGAGTGAGCGGAAGGACGGCCACGAGCTTGGCCAGGGGCCAGGCAAACAACCAGACGCGCAGTGGCAGAAAGAGCCCGCAAGAGATGGCGAGGAGGGCCGTCAGGGTCAGGAAAGTGAATTGAATGCCAGTGCCAAGGAGCCAGCCGAAAAAGAGTATGTGAGGGCGCTTGGAGACGGCTCGAAGTGCGTGTCGTAGGCGGGCCAAGCGGCGTCGAAAACGAATAGAGCGTCCCTGGAGGAGCGGGCGGCGAAGCCAGGCGAAAAAAATCGCGATGGCCAGGATCGTGAGGAAGAAAAAAGGTAAGACGCGAGTAGCCTGGGCCTGCAATGCGGCAGGAAACGAACCGGGCAGGAGCAGAAGGCCAACGAGAACGAGGGCGGCTTGCGCGAGCATGTCGAGGAAACGGTCGGCAATGTTGCCGGCAAGGACCGCGGCAGGATTGGGGCTGCGGCGGAGGCCCACTGCCAGGCGTACGGCATCGCCACCAAGAATGGACGGAAGAAAGAGAGTGGCGAAGAGTCCGCCGAAATAGCATTGGGCACTGGTGGGAAAATCGAGTTGAGCGCCCGCGGCGTTGACGACCATACGCCACTTGGCGATGCCGATTAAATGCGCCAAAAGGTAGCAAAGAAGAATAAGAATGAAGCGGGTGAGCGGAACGCGATGGATGGCTTCCAGAAGCAGGGGAAAGGGAAGGAAATGAATGAGCAAGGCGAGGACGAGAAACGCGGCCAGCCAGCGGAGCGTGATGGTGAGGCGGCCGCGGGAGGTGTTTTCGGAGTGGTGGGCACCAATCATTCGAGGGGAAAGAGATCAGGCGCCAAAAATTTCGTTAATTTTTGCGGCTAATTGAAAATCGAGCGAGCTGACGCCTTTGACGCTGTGGGTGTTGAGATCGATCTGAACTTTGTTCCAGACGTTGAACCATTCGGGATGGTGGTTGAGGGATTCCGCGGCGAAGGCGACTTTGGTCATCTTGCTGAACGCGTCGACGAAATCGTTGCACTCGAAATTTTTGTGGAGCTTGCCGTTGGCCAGGTTCCAACCGGGGATGGATGGTAGCTGTTGATGAATTTCCGCATCGGTCAATTTCTTGGCGTTCATAGTGAGCCTCCAGTTGAGGGGCGGGTGCAAGCAGGAACCATTATGCGTTGGGAGAGGTGATGCGGCAAGAAAGCTGGGTGGAATGAGACTAACTTTTTTGGGTCAGGGGCGCGGAGTTTATCCTCGTTGACTTGGCTTCAGGATGAACCCTAAGATGTGCGTCTAATGGCGGACTCCCAATCGCTGATCGGACGAACCATTTCGCACTACCGCATTGTGGAAAGGCTGGGCGGTGGGGGCATGGGGGTGGTCTACAAAGCCGAGGATACCCGCCTCGGACGCGCCGTCGCGATCAAATTCTTACCGGAAGGCATGGATCATGACTCGAAAGCGCTGGAACGATTCCAGCGTGAGGCCAAGGCGGCTTCTGGGCTGAACCATCCGAATATCTGCACGGTCCACGACATTGGAGAGCAAGACGGGAACGCTTTCATCGTCATGGAGTATATGGAAGGGCAAACCCTGAAACATAGGATTGCCGCTAAGGCGATGCCGCTGGAAGAAATCCTGGAACTAGGGATCGAAGTAGCCGATGCACTCGACGCAGCGCATGCGGAAGGGATTGTGCATCGCGATATCAAACCGGCAAATATTTTTGTAACGAAACGTGGCCACGCAAAAATTCTGGATTTCGGTTTGGCCAAAGTTTCACTTGGCGCTCCACACCGGCAGAGCGTTGAAAACGCAGCAGAGACGCGGTCGATTGACGTGGAGCACCTTACCAGTCCGGGGACGGCGCTGGGCACGGTGGCGTACATGTCACCGGAACAGGCACGCGGTAAGGAACTTGATGCGCGGACGGATTTGTTTTCGTTTGGGGCGGTACTTTATGAAATGGCAACCGGCGTGTTGCCTTTCCGTGGCGATACGTCGGCGATTCTATTTGATGCGATTCTGAATCGCACCCCTGTTCCTCCTGTACGCCTTAATCCGGAACTGCCGTCGAAGTTGGAAGACGTGATCACCAAAGCTCTGGAAAAAGACCGCGAACTTCGGTACCAGACTGCCGGAGAAATTCGGGCCGACCTGAAGCGTTTGAAGCGCGACTCTGATTCAGACCGCAGCGCTGCGGTTCGGACCGTGGACTTTCCCGCGGCGACTTCCTCTTCGGCCGGTCCTTATGCAACACCGAGTGGACAGCTGGCAATTCCGGGAAGCGGAGCAGCGCCGGCCACTCCTGGTTCTTCAAGCAAGGTTAACTCGGCGACCGCGCCGATTGCGCCGCCTGAAACGACGCCTGTTGCTTATTCCGGAAGAAAGAGAATTGCGTTGAGGATCATTGGTTCGCTGGTAGGACTTGCGTTGCTGGGGCTGGCTGGCTTTTATTCTTATAGCCACCGGCACGCAGAGTTAACCGAGAGAGATTCCGTGCTGGTCACCGATTTTACGAACACAACAGGGCATGCAGTATTCGATGGGACGCTGCGCAAGGCGCTGACGGTGGGATTGGAGCAATCGCCATTTTTAAATGTGGTATCGGACCAGAAAATCCAAGAGAGCCTGAAGTATATGCGGCGAGCCGCAGATGAACGAATTACCACGGCGATTGGGCGAGAAATCTGTCAGCGTGACGGGATCAAGGCAATGATCAGCGGCTCAATTGCGCCGCTGGGCGAGCAGTACGTAATGAGCCTGGATGCGGTAAACGTTGCGACGGGGGATTCGCTGGGGCAGGTGCAGATCCAAGCATCCAGCAAAGAACAAGTGCTGAATGCGATGGGAAAGGCGACGGCAAAGCTGCGTGAAAAACTGGGTGAGTCGCTGGCATCGGTTCAGAAATTTGATCAGCCACTTGAAAAGGCAACGACAACATCACTCGAGGCGCTCCAGGAATTCACCAGAGGAGAATCGCTGCACATCGGACAAGCGGAAGACATGGCTGCGATGCCGCATTACCTCCGTGCCACGGAACTGGATCCGAACTTCGCCGTTGCGATTGGGCGTCTGGGAACGATTTATAACAATCTGGGGCAATATGAGTTGAGCCAGAAATATCTGGAACGAGCAATGGAGTTGCGCGATCGCGCGAGCGAGCGTGAGCGCCTGTACATAGAGGGCCACTATTACGACATAACCGGTCAGCTTGAGAAATCTATGGCTACCTGGGAAGTTTTCCATCAGGCGTACCCACGTGACGCCACGGCAAACGATAATCTAGCGGCTTCGTACATACTTCGCGGGCAATTTGATAAAGCGCTTGCTATGGCCCAGGAACAGCTCCGCGTTAATCCTGAAATGCCATCGAACTACACAAAACTGGCAACCGCCTATCGCAACTTGAATCGACTGGATGAAGCGAAAGCAACGATACAAGCGGGGCTAAAGAATATTCAAGGAGAGAACGCGGGGGCCTATTTCGAACTGCTGCAGATTGCCATAATCCAGAACGATCAGAAGGCCGAGCAACAGGCACGTGGCATCGTGCAGCAGAACCCGCAGCAAAAACAGTTCCTGACAATCTTGGATGCGAACCTGGCGGCTACTCGCGGAAGGATGAAAGAAAGCCGACAACTGTTCTCCAAAGCACGGGAAACGGCGGTGCAAGCAGACTCGAAGGAATATGCCGCATTCCTGACGGGACTTTTGGCGGTAAATGAAGGATTCAGCGGCAACCGTGCAGAGGCCGGGCGGGCCGCGGGCGAGGCTCTGACTTTCTCCAATTCGTATGTGACACGAAGCGTCAGTTCTTTTGGTTATGCCCTTGCCGGGATGAACGTACGCGCCAACGAACTGAATGAACCGTTGTTTCGTGAGCGGCCGAACGATTTCTTCCAGCAAAGACTCTATGGGCAAGCCACGCGCGCGCAAGTCGATCTCAATCAAAATAACGCCGCAAAGGCGGTCGAGCGTTTACGGGGCGCGGAGGATTATTTGGGTGCCGTCACCCCGATACTTTTCATCCGCGCAAATGCCTTTCTAGCCAACCGGCAACCGCAACAGGCCCTGGAAGATTACCTGCTAATGCGCCGCCTTTATCCCATTGATCCAAGCAATCCACAGATCGCTCTGGCATTGCTGGGAGAGGCGCGAGCGTATGCCGCACTTGGGGACCTCTCGAAAAGCCGCCAAGCATATCAGGACTTCTTCGCGTTGTGGAAAGACGCCGATCCAGATGTGCCGATTCTGAGTGCGGCGAAAGCGGAGTACGCGAAGCTGCATTAAATTGCAGTGTAACCATCCGTTAGAATCACGCAGCCTGACCCATACATGAATTACTTGTGCTGGTAGCTGTTTATGCACAGTACTAAAGCATAGTTTCTTGTCAATGACGCTTCTTTGGGTTGCTATAGAAGGGTAACGATCATCCTGGTTGGGCCAGTGGGTGCGGTATGAGAAGCTTCGCGGTTTGTTCCGCCATATTGTTTTTCCTGATTATTCCTTCAGTTGGCAGAGCACAGAATACCGGGCGCATCGAATGCGCTCGCGACGACGGTTATGTTTATCTCTACAGTTCGATGGTGACACTGGATGTGCGCGCCACGCTGCAGTGCGGCGAAGTGGTGCAGATCACCGGGCGCTACGAGGGATATTTTGGCGTGCGCAACGCCAAGGGGGAAACCGGCTACGTGCCGCTGGCAGGAGTGGTATTGCTGAAGGATCAGCCCGGCACGGGATTGCCCGCGACAGGGGCCGCGGCGCCGGCGCGAGAGCGCATTCACTATGATGATCATGCGGGTCCGGCCCCTGTGCCGTCACGCGCCGCCACAGCTGGATTTACGCTGCTGGTGGATACTCCAATCCATGTGAAACTGACGAAGACGATCTCTTCGATGACCGCACATGTCGGCGACACCCTGGAATTCGTTGTTCTGGATGATGTGGTGGTAGAGGGCGTCGCTGTGGTGACCAAGGGTACATCGGCCACCGGCGTGATCGCCGAAGCCGAGCCCAAGAAACGCTTTGGGCGCAGCGGCCGGCTGGCATTCAACATTACTTCAGTGCGCATGGCGAACGGCGAGCAGGCTCCGTTGCGCGGTTACCAACAAGCCACGGGTGCTTCGAGCACTTCGGCGGCGGACGCGGTGGTGCCGCTTTCGTCAGGCAAAGACGCGGCGATTCCGCAGGACACGGAGTTCACCGCTCTGGTTGACAGCGACGTGCATTTGAAACGCGAATCGTTTGAGGCTGGCGCGAAAGATGCTCCGACGGCTAACGCAGCCGGAACAGCGCAGAGTTCGCAGACTAAGCCGTGATGGGTCCTTCGATTCTTCCTTAGCAATCTAGAATTTTCATTGAATATCGCTACGCGGCGCGTCCCAGGCGAAAGATGGGGATTTCGGGACGCACACTGAAGCGGACGCGAAGCAGATGACCTACGCCGCGGCTGATGTACATGCGGCGATTGCCGGACAAATCAATTTCACCGGAAACGTAACGCCGGTTGTTAACCGGCAGAAGTGGCGGAGGCAGAAAGGGCGGCTTGCACTGGCCACCGTGCGTGTGTCCCGCGAGGATCCAGCCCTGGTAAGCGCCCCAGACGGGACTGTCGGCGGCGTCCGGATTGTGGCAGAGCACGATGGTGGAAGGGTCCTGTCCATTTTGCGCGAGGATTTTTGCAGGATCGAAACGCGGGCTCCACAAATCTTCAATGCCGATAAATTGCAGGCCAGAAGCGACGGCGGCTTCGTCGCGAAGCATGGTGATTCCCGCATTGCTCGCGATTTGCACAATCTGGTCGGCGACATTGACCATTCGCCAGTTAAATCCGTAGTCGTGATTGCCGAGAATGCCGAAGGTGCCAAGGCGACCGTGAGCCGCCTGGAGTAGATTGCGGCGCAACTGCTCCAGTTGGTGAGGCCCACGGTAACTGATCCAGTCTCCGGTGTAGACCACGAAGTCCGGGCGGAGTGCGGCAACACGGCGAAAAGACTCGATGATGTAGTCATCGTCGACCTGCGGGCCGACATGCATGTCGGTGAGCTGGGCGAGTGTGCAGCCGACAAGTTCCTGCGGAAGACCACGAACGGGCAAGGTAGGGCTGGTGATTTCCAGCCAATGCGGTTCCATGCGCCAAGTGTAAAGTCCTGTTGTGAGCGCGGTGCATCCTGCCGCTGCAATTCCCTGGATGGTGCGTCGTCGAGTGAGCATATTGGTCGTTGGCAAATTCCCTTGCATTGTGCGCTGCTCGCGATTGCCAAGTGCGGAGACACCTTTCTAGTTTAACCGTGACATCGAAGCGTAGGATGAAAATTGGTGAAAGGTTGCAAAGCCAGTTATCAGGTATGTTTTGCAGTAACAAAAACACACCGCAGTCGCGAAAATTCGAAAACAGTGGAAAACGGAGCAATTAGAGCATTCGATCACGCTGGATTTGCTATTGTGACGAACTTTTACAGTATTCGCCGGATAGTGACGTCCTATAAAGTCCGCTAACACATAACCGAAGGAGGTCCATCGTGAATCACAAACCAAAAGTTTTGTTTTTTTCGACGGGCGATTCGACGCGAAGCCAAATCGCCGAGGGATTTCTGAGGGAATTCGCGGGCAATGAACTTGTAGCAGTAAGCACGGCGACGCAATCCGCCGAAGTAGACCCGCCGGCCCGCGACGTTATGAAGGAAATAGGAATCGACATTTCCGGACAGCATGCCAAAGAGATCGCAAACTCGTTTAAGGAACACTTCTCGCTGGTCATCACTATTTGCGACGCTTCGAGAGAGCGCTTCCCGGTGTGGCCTTTTGCTCGGAATATCGTTCACTGGAGTCACATTGATCCGGAGGGAGTGAAAGGATCGACGGACCAAAAGCGAGAGGTTTTTCGGCGCGTGCGTGACGAAATCCGATGGAACGTCCGGGAGCTGTTAACGCAATTACAGGGGACACAGCTACTGGCAAACAGGGCAACCGGCTGACCCGAAAGCTGGTCTTAAATTCGCAAAACCGGAAGCAGCGCACCAGTGGCTTTTCGCAAGCGCTCCTTCGGTGGAGGCAAAGGCTGCCTCCACTGAAGGTGAAGTGGTTGTGACAGCATTCTATAAGAAAGGATTCAGTTGCTATTTCGGTGTGCAGTCCTGCGCCGGCGGAGCGGCGACGGTTACTGCCGTGGTTGCGGATGGCGCATTGTCAAAGTCGAACAAGTCCTGAAGTGTGTGAGCGCGCTTGTCACGCTTGGTAAGGAATTGGTGGGCAACTTCAGAGTCATCCCCAGAGCTGGTTGAGGAACTGTTCAGGAAGCGAGCTTCGATGAAGGCAAGAATCGAAGTGTGATCGCCGACAGTATGGGAAACGTAGTGAGGTTTTGAAAATGGCGACACCGCCATGAAGGGGACGCGTACACCCAACTGGTCAAACGATGCACAATGGGCGGGAAATGGGCCGGTGGGATCCAGCGCAAATTCGGGACATAAGGCTGCCGCATTGTTCACTGAAGTGTCGGTTGGGTTCAAAAGATTCTGCGCGCATTCGGCTCCACCACCTGGCTGCAGGCTCAAAGGAGGATTGGAAAGGTCCGCGCACTGTCCCGGCGAAATGCCGTCAGGTGTCCGTGAAAATTCCTGGTGGGCAGCGGGCGGAGCGACGTGATCGTAGTAGCCGCCGTGCTCGTCATAGGTGATGAAGATAACAGTGTCTTTCCAATAGGGGCCGTTGCGCAGGGCATTGACTACCTGAGAAACGAAAGCTTGCCCGCGCTGAATATCGGTTGGCGGATGTTCGTCGTTTTCGCTGGCGGTGCCGAGCAGTCCAAAATTGGGATCGACAAAGGAAACGCTGGGTAGCGGAGGCAGGGTGGGAGCACCTGCTGCCTGGGCGAGAAAGAAAGGCAGTGGAAAGAAGTGGGGATCAACTCCGGTGGTTCCGAACAAACGGAAGCTGCCGCCCTGAGGTGCATCCTGAAAATAGTCTGCCCAAGTCACATTGTTTTTTTCAAGCAGGTCGAAGATGGTACCGGTGATGGGCTTGTAGCCTCCTGGAGGAGGAAAAGAGTCGCTGGTGGTAAGGTGCCCCAAAGATGTTGCCGCAAGCAGGTAGGAGCGATTGGGAAAGGTGGGGCCAAGAACGGAGGAGAAATAACGATCGTTCATAGCGAAGTTAGCGGCGAGGTGGTAGTAGAAGGGGATGTCTTCCTGATTGTAGAAACCCATGGTCTGGTCATCGAGGGGATTCTCAACGCCGTTGTCGACTTGCTCGGTTTTGTCGTTCACGAGGACAAAACCGTTGCTGAACGCAAGAGGCAGAGTGCGGTTCGGATGCAGAAAATTCATTTCCTGGTGAGTGCCGAGCCAGGAATGGTCAAGGTCCGGGGAGGCACAACGCCGGGTATCATGAAATGCACGAACAACTGAGCCATCGTCATCGCGATTCGCGTTGAAGCATCGTAGATCGCCATTCTTGTCGTGCAAACAGCTGAGGCCGTCGACGCAGGAGTGATCATCTTTCCGGCAGCCGAAGAGATTGCTGTGATAGGGGCTGCCAGGCGCGTAGGCCAGCGCGCCAAAATAGTTATCGAACGAATGGTTTTCCTGCATGATGACGACGACGTGTTTGACCTTCTTGAGGTCGCCATCGGCCATGGCGGGATTCTGGGTCATCCATGCTGCAATCAACAGTAATAGAAGAGGGGCTCGAAAACATTGGAGGAATCGCATGCTAGTTCTCCTTAAACTGAACTATTGGGCTTTCTCTGGGCAGGCCCATAAGGTAGAGAACACAGGGTTGGTGAATCCTCTGTGAATCGATAACGAACATTCCGTTAGCGTTTGTCACATTCTTGTTGCGTTCTGGTTGGGTTACCGGAGTCTTGGGATGTCGCAGGAAGCGAAAAGCGAGTGCGCCGTGGCACGACCGACGGCGCGATTGATTGAGGTGCGGAATGACAGTAGGATAAGAGATTCGCTCCCATAGGAAATTCGCGCCGTGAGATAGCACGGGCAAAATGAATCGGAGACTAACGTGAAAAAGAAGATAAGAGCGATCCAGTATGGAATCGGGCCGATTGGGGCCTCGATTGTAAAACTGCTGCGGGAAAAAGAGACGATTGAGATTGTGGGAGCCATCGACAACGACCCGGCAAAGGTGGGCAAGGACCTGGGCGAGGTGGTGGGAGCGGCGGATGCACCTTGGGGCGTGAAGATTTCCGGCGATGCGAAAGGGGTGCTGGACCAGTCGGCGGATATCGTGATGCACACGACATCGTCTTCGCTGCCGAAAGTGGTGGACCAGTTGTTAGCGTGCCTGGACGTGGGTTCGTGCGTGGTATCGACATGCGAGGAATTATCGTATCCCTACCGCACACATCCGGAGCTGGCTGCAAAACTGGATAAAGCCGCGAAGGAGAATGGAGTAGCGCTGGTGGGAACGGGAGTGAATCCGGGATTCGTGATGGACAAGCTGGTAGTGACGCTGGCGGCGGTGTCGCAAAAAATTGAGCACGTGAAGGCGCTGCGCATCGTGGATGCCGGCAAGCGGCGTTTACCGCTACAGAAAAAAATCGGCGCGGGGATGAGCGTCGAAGAGTTCAAGGCAAAGGTTGCGGAAGGCGTGATTAAACACGTCGGCTTGCCGGAATCGGTGGCTATGGTGGCCGACAGCTTGGGCCTGCCGGTGGACGAGATTACGGAAACGATTGAGCCGAAAGTGGCGACGGAGCGTGTGCAGACGGAGTTTCTGACCGTGGAGGCGGGGCAGGCTGCCGGCGTTCACCAGATCGCACGCGGGCTACACGATGGCAAGGAATTGATCTACATGGAATTGCAGATGTATGTGGGCGCGAAGGATCCCTCGGATACCGTGGAGTTGAAGGGGCATCCGAACATCAGCCTGGTGATTCCCGGGGGATCGCATGGGGATATCGCCACGGCATCGGTGGCGGTGAATTCGATCCCGGGGATATTGGAAGCGGCGTCGGGATTGCGGACATCGAGAGATCTGCCGATTGGATTTTTCCCACCGAAGCCGTTGCGGTAGTTTTTGACGACAAACTGAATATTTGCGGGGCGGGGGTGACCTGCCCCGTTTTTCTATTTGGGGAAGAGAGAGATGGACTGCCACAGAGGACACGGAGAGACGCAGAGAAAAGAAGGAAAACCCCGGAGCCAGCCAGGAATGGTTGTGCCATAAAGGCATAACAGGGAGGGTGGAATTACTTTTGCCAGAAGCGCATTATGGCGGAGTAATCGAGATCTTCCTTGGCTTCGCCTTTCACGGAGCTGTAGATTTCGCGCGAGGCCGCGGTGGTGGGCAGCGGCACACCTAGCTGATTCGCCAGATCCAGGGCTAGACTCAGATCTTTGTGCATGAGACGCAGAGGGAAGCTGGGCTTGAAATCGCCTTTCAGCATCAGTGGCACTTTGATGTCGAGAACGCCAGAACGCGCCATGCTGGCTTGTAGCACCTCGAAAAGTTGTTCGCCTTTGAGGCCGGCTTTCGTTACCAGAGCGATTCCTTCAGCAACGGCTCCCACCTGAAGGGCAAGTAACGCGTTCATGGCGAGTTTGATGGTTTGGCCGGCGCCGTTGGGGCCAAGGTGGAACCACTTTTTGCCCATAGCCGCAAGAACCGGTTCGACTTCACGCACGGTTTCCGCATCGCCGCCAATCATAAAGAGGAGCGTGCCTTCGCGAGCACCCCAATCGCCGCCGGTGACGGGGGCATCGAGGAATTTCACCTTGCGTTCGGCGCACGCCGCGGCAATTTTCCGTACGAGCGCGGGAGAGATGGTGCTGCAGTCCATGTAAGTGCTTCCGGGTTTCAGTCCATCGAGCGCGCCATCGTTTCTTCCTTCGTGACCCCACAGCACTTCTTCGAGGGCGGGGGGATCGCTGACCATGGTGATCAGCAGGTCGGACTCGGTAGCCACTTCGCGGGGATTCTTGGCGAGAGCGGCGCCGCCGTGGACCAGTTCCTCAGCCCGCCATGCAGTGCGATTCCAGATGGTGAGCGAGTGGCCTGCTTTCAGAAGATTCGCGGCCATGGGACGACCCATCAGACCGAGGCCGATCAGGCCGATGTTGCGGGATATGACGGAAGTGGACATGAAGGCCTCCAGAGTAATAGCAGGATATGCATTTGACGAAAATATTGTAGCTGAAAAAGCAGATCCCTCGCTGGCTCGGGATGACAGAAACCCAAACGGCGAACTGAGGATTTAAGCGGTTTTGGGTCGATTCGGCATTGGGAGCAGAACTGATCCGCCAGAGGCAGCAGCGGCGCGCGCGGAGCGATTCTCTGGACGAACGATGGCGTGCCCTACATCTACGGCTGGCCTTTGCGGTTCGTCGGACGCAGGGGCTTCGTCTTCGGGAATTTCGGCGAGACGATGAATATACGGGTAAGGAATTTCCCAACGGAAATAGTTGAGGCGGCCACGTTGCTCCAAATGCTGCTCAAGGAAAATGGAGCGTCCCGAATCACCCACGAGGGTGCCGGAGGCAGGGATCAGTACATCGCCAACACGATAATTGACGGTGACTTTTCGGCCAAGAAACTGCGAGTAAGAAGCCATTCACCTGAGTGTCATCGGGGTTGCTTAGCAGGTCAATAGTACGTTGGGTCTGTTACACCCCGAGGTGTGGAAAAGTGACCGGATGAGGTTCTTGCCGCACGACCAGGTCAGATGCCAGCAAAAGTACTAAGGCAGAAGCAAAGCCAAA
Organism: Candidatus Acidiferrales bacterium; assembly: GCA_963748365.1. Lineage (GTDB taxonomy): Bacteria > Acidobacteriota > Terriglobia > Acidiferrales > UBA7541 > Acidiferrum. Next base: position 121,056 of record CAVVJG010000016.1, on the reverse strand, counting down.
GGAAAGAATGGCGGCCAGCATCGGCCAAGTCCAGTTGGTCAGGGAGTTGGAAGAATGCGCGAGTTGAAATATCGATATTGCTGCGAAGACTCCGGCGAAAGAAGCCAGTAGACGGCTGGGACGGGATAATTCAAGTTGCGCGTGACAGGCCGGGCAAATCAGATGATTGGAGCGAGATAGCACTTGGGTGCGCGAAAGCCGAGCGAAACATAGGGGACAGGCACGATTCGACATGAGTGGTACTCCTTTTGAGTTACAACAATATTACAAAAAAGCGAGGGCGCCCACTTCGGAAAGCTGCCGATTCAAAAAGCAAACCGACGAAAGTGCGCCGATCTAAAAGATCGGCCACTACAGCAGGAAAGAGCTGACGCTAGCGCGAGAGATCGGACAAGACGGCTTCGGCGGCGCGGCGGCCGCTGACGAGCGCCCCGTTGATGGAAGCGTTGTCGCGGTGGTCGCCGCAAACGTACACCCCGGGCCGGGTGCGCACCGGGCGCTGCGGCGGTTCGAGCGCACCCGGCAATTGCTGGGGCTGGGCATGAGCGACGCGATAGCTGCGAAGAAGTTGCCAGGTGCTGGCCACTTTTCCAAACCAGTTTTTCATTTGCGCGATGATGAACCCGCCGAGCTGCACTTCAGTAAGCGCTTGTGTGCCGAGCACAGTCACCGAGACAAGATGCTTCCCTGCAGGAGCATAACTGGGAGCGACTTGCGAGATGACCGACATGTTGTTGATTGAGCCTGCGCCGTCACCATTCAGCACCAGGATGGGCTGCGCGACCGGCGGCTCGTCCGCGGAGTAGTAGAAGCAGGTAACACTGCGCGAGGCCGGCTCGACTTCGCCGACGAGGTGAGCCGCCGCAGGACCTTCCGCTGCGACAACAATGGCGCGGGCGCGAAGTGTTTCGCCGCCCGTGAGCGTGAGTTCACTTTCGTGCAGTGACTCGACATGAGCGTTGAGCCGAATGGAGTTCGTGGGAAGTTTTTCGGCAAGTTGCAGGGGAATGGCAGCCATGCCTTGTGCGGGGATGCAGGTGTCTCCTTCAGCGAGCATCTTGAAGACAAATTCAAACATGCGACTGGAAGATTGCAGTTCACCATCGAGCAGAATGCCGCCGAGGAAGGGGCGAAAAAAGTGATGAATCATTTCCTTAGAAAAACCGGCGGCGGTGAGAGCCTCTTTTGTGGAGCGATCAAGGCCTTTGAAGAGATTGTCGATAGAAGTGCGGCGAAGACGGCTGCGAAGCGCGGCGATACGCAATTTGTCTGAGAGCGAACCGAAATCGGAGCGCAGCGCTGTCCACCACGCGCCGGAATTGCGCCATGGATCGACGAGAGCGTTCATGCGTCCCGCGTACCAGGAAAGCGCGCCATGAGCGAATGGTTTCAGATCAAGGCGGGAATAATCGAGCAGCCGTTTGGCTTCGGGGTAAGCAGTCAGAAGAACCTGGAAACCGCGATCGAGAAGAAAGCCCTCGTGTTGGTCGGTGCGGACGCGTCCGCCGACGGCGTCAGAGGCTTCAAGAATCTGGAAACTTACTCCTTTTTCGTGAAGGGCACGTGCACAGGAGAGGCCGGCTAGACCTGCTCCCACAATGAGAACATCCGGGCTGGAAGACATCCTTATGTATCCCTCGAGAAATTGGAAAAGCGAATGGAGCCCTGCGCGTAAGGGTCTATATGCTATCGTGCGACATTCCGGAGAGAGAGCGCAAGGGCCAGGAATGAAGTGAGCCCGTGGAACGGGTTGGCGCCAGGATGGCGAGATTCAGCCCCGTGTAATCAATTCGAGGTTTATTGCGGAAGGCTTTGCGGATTTTGGGCCCTGCGGGCACCGAGTGCGGCTGTTGCTCCTTGACATTCAATGCAGGCAGGGTAAAGTCTGCCTTCTGCAGCTATAGCCTTGAAATACAGGAGACATGCATGGGACGCAAACTCGCGTTCATTCTAGTATCCGCGCTAATTTTGTGGGCGCCGGCAAACGGACAGGGACAAAAAACGGCCGACAAGAGTTACGTCTTGAAAGCTTCTCGAATGTTTGATGGGAAGAGCGATACGTTGATCACTCCGGGGGTGGTAGTGGTGACGGGAGGAAAGATTGTCGGCGTAGGAGCTAGCGCCACGGTGCCGACTGGAGCGGAAGTGATTGAACTGGGAGACGCGACGCTGCTGCCAGGATTTATCGATGCGCACACGCATCTGACGTTTCCCTATTCCGAGGATCGCAGACAGGCACGACTGGACACGCTGCAGAAGACGGTGGCGGAGCAGACGCTGGATTCGGTTACCAATGCGCGCGTAACGCTGATGGCGGGATTTACGACGGTGCGCGATGTGGGCTCCAGCAACTATATGGATGTGGGCTTGCGCAACGCGATTCGCAACGGGGTGGTGCCGGGGCCGCGGATGCTGGTGACAGTACATTCACTGGGCGCCACCGGCGGGCACTGTGACCACGAAGATGGATTCCGCGAAGGATTGTTTGGTCACGAGTCGGGACCGCTGGACGGTGTAATTAATGGGGCTGATCAGGCGCGCTACGCGGTGCGGCTGGATCACAAATATGGAGCGGACATGATCAAGGTGTGCGCATCGGGCGGTGTGCTGTCGCCGACGGATGATGTGGACACACCCCAGCTGACGCAGGAAGAGTTGAACGCGATTGTCGATGAAGCGCATGCTTTGCGAAGGAAGACCGCGGCACACGCACACGGAGCGGAAGCAGCGAAGCGGGCGATTCGCGCGGGAATTGATTCCATCGAGCACGGAAGTTTTCTGGACGACGAAGCGTTGGAAATGATGAAGGCGCACGGAACGTATCTGGTGCCGACGCTGATGGCGATTCAGGGATTGCAGGAGCAGTTTGACCGGGGAATCTATATGCCGCCGGCAATTGCGATTAAAGCGCACGCGGCCATCGGTTCGCTGCACACTACATTCCAGAAGGCGCTGGCGAAGGGTGTGAAGGTGGGACTAGGAACGGATGCGGGTGTCTATCCGCATGGACGGAACGCGGAAGAATTTCACCAGATGGTGGACCTGGGGATGAAACCAGTAGATGCGTTGAAGGCCGGCACTTCAGCGGATGCAGAATTGCTGGGCATTGCGGATAAAGTGGGCACGCTGGAGGCCGGGAAGTTGGCGGATGTGGTGGCCGTGCCGGGGGACCCACTGCAGAATATCCGGCAGACGGAACACGCGTTTTTTGTGATGAAGGAAGGCGTGATTTACAAGAACGAAAAAACCAAGTAAGCAGGAAATAAGGACAAACGATGAAATCAATTCGGAAGATGACTCTGGTGGGTGGATTGGTGTCTTTGCTGGCGGCCGGAATTGCCTGCGGGCAACAGACAAAGCCAGCGAGCAAATCGTATGTGCTGAAAGCCGCGCGAATGTTTGATGGGAAGAGCGATACGTTGATCACTCCGGGACTTGTGGTGGTGACGGATGGCAAGATCGTCGGGGTGGGAACGAATGCGAGCATTCCACAGGGCGCGGAGGTGATCGACCTGGGTGAGGCAACATTGCTGCCCGGATTTATTGATGCGCACACGCATTTGACTTTTGACTCCAGCGACAATTGGCGTCAAGACGTCCTGGACAGTCTGCAGAAAAGCCTGGCGGAACAGGCGCTGGATTCTACGGCATATGCCAAGAGGACGTTGATGGCGGGATTCACAACGGTGCGCGACGTTGGTGCGCCCGGACGGATTGATGTGGCGCTGCGCAATGCGATTCGTGATGGCGTGGTGCCGGGGCCACGCATGCTGGTGGCGGCAGGAGCGATTGGTACGACGGGCGGCCATTGCGACGATACGGCTGGCTTTCGCGAGGGTCTCTTTGGACACGAGGCGGGACCACTGGAATCGGTGGCGAACGGGCCAGAGCAAATGCGTTATGCAGTAAGACTCTCACACAAGTATGGCGCGGATGTAATCAAGACATGCGCATCAGGCGGCGTGCTCTCGCTTACCGACGACGTGGATACACCACAACTGACGCAGGAGGAATTGAACGCTCTGGTAGACGAAGCGCGCGCGTTACGGTTGAAAGTGGCGGCCCATTGCCACGGATCGGAAGCGGCGAAGCGGGCGATTCGCGCGGGAGTGGATTCGCTGGAACACGGCTCGTTCTTTGATGACGAGGCGCTGGAGATGATGCGGACGCATGGGACTTACTTTGTGCCCACGCTGATGGCGCTGGTGGGAGAACAGGAGCGCATCAAGCGCGGCGTTTACTTTCCACCAGCGATTCTGGCGAAGGCAAATGCGGCCAGCGGGATGGCCAAGAAAACGTTTCAACGCGCGCTGGAAAAGAATATTAAGATCGGATTCGGGACGGATGCGGCGGTATATCCGCATGGACGAAATGCCGAGGAGTTCTATCAGATGGTTTCGCTGGGAATGAAGCCGAGCGCGGCATTGAAAGCGGCGACTTCCGCGGACGCGGAGTTACTGGGGTTGGCGAACAAGATTGGAACCTTGGAAGCGGGAAAACTGGCAGATGTGGTGGCAGTGCCGGGCGATCCCCTGCAGAACATCCAGCAGACCGAGCATGTGTTGTTCGTGATGAAAGAAGGAATAGTTTACCGAAACGATGGAGCGGCGAAAGCTCACTAAGCGCGGTGGTAGGAGGTGAAGGATGAGCGACCTCTCGAAAGCAGTGACGGCGGCGCTGGCCGCTGAATATCAGATGCGGGCGGCTGAACTGCACAAGTGGGTTGATCCACTGAGTGAAGAGCAATTCTGGAAGAATCCGTTTCCCTATGGGAATAGCGCGGGCCACCTGGTGCTGCACCTGACAGGGAATCTGAATTATTACATCGGGGCGCAGGTGGCGGGGACCGGATATGTGCGGAACCGCGATCTGGAGTTCACGGAGATCCGCAAGCCCGCGAAGGACGAAGTACTGCAGAAGTTTGATGACACGATTGCCATGGTGGCCGCGACGATCGAGAAACAGGCCGAAGACGATTGGTGCAAGGCATATTCGGCGGAACGGGAACCGGAAGCGAAGAATCGATTTACGATCTTTCTGCGGTGCGCGGTTCATTTTTACCACCATGTAGGTCAAATTAATTACATCAGTCGGGAATTGTTGAAATAAGCGGCACTAACACAGCCGTAGTATGTTGCCGAGCAAAGGTCGCCCGCCTCAGTAGGCGGCCGCTACAAAAGCTATCCCAAGAGGCCGACGTTCATGTGCCACGATGCGGTGACACTGAGTAGTGAAGGTGTGGGTTACAATTTCCCTGCTACCCGATGACCGACTTATCTCAAAAACAAGAAGCTCCTGCAAAGCGGACGATTCCCAACTGGGTGTTAGCAGTGGGATTGTCGTTTCTGGTGTCGCTGGCAGTAGTGCTGCCATTTTTCTGGATGGGCAGCGCTTCAGGACATGATTTCGAATTCCACGTGGCTTCGTGGATGGATGTTTCCTACCAATGGAATGAAGGAACGTTTTATCCAAGGTGGACAGCCTGGACAAATCACGGATTTGGTGAACCACGATACATCTTTTACCCGCCCTTATCGTGGATGCTGGGGGCGGCGCTGACACGCATCGTGCCACTGCCGTGGGTGCCCGCCTGCTACGTGATTCTGATGCAGACGCTGTCGGGCGTGTTTGCGTATCTGCTGTTGCGAAGATTGACGAGCGTGCGAGGCGCGCTGCTGGGAGCGGTGTGCTACCTAGCTAACCCCAACACACTGTTGATTACCTATGTGCGGAGCGACTTTGCCGAACAGTTGGCATGCGCGATATTTCCGCTATTGCTGTTGGGAACGCTGAAGCTTGCGAATCTATTGAAAGAAGATCAGGCAAGAGTGTCACCAATTCTGACGTTTGCGTTGCCTTTCGCAGTGGTGTGGCTCTGCAATGCGCCTGCAGGAGTGATCGCGAGCTACTCTGTGGCGCTGGTGATTGCCTGGGCGGCAATTGTCCAGCGTTCGTGGAAAATCGCACTGAAGGGCGCGGGGGGAATTGCGCTGGGATTTGGATTGAGCGGGTTTTATTTGATGCCGGCAGCCTATGAGCAGCGCTGGGTGAATATCTCGCAAGCGCTGTCCAGCGGATTATTACCGTGGGAGAACTTTCTGTTTACCAGCACCAATGATGTGGAGCACACGTGGTTTAACTTCGTGGCGTCTTGGTGCGCCGTACTTTTGGTAATGCTGATGGCGGGTATGGCGCTAATGTCGCGGCGATTTTCTGCGTCACGGAAAATGGACGGTTTGCGAGCGACGTGGGAGGCGCCGTTGTTTCTCGGTGCTTGCGCTACCCTGCTGATGTTGCCCTTCACGAACCTATTGTGGATCTACTTGCCAAAAATGCGTTTTGTGCAGTTTCCGTGGCGGTGGATGTCGATTGTTGCATTAATTTACGCATGCTTCGTGGCAGCGGTGGCGGAAAAACGGCGTGGGTGGTTGGCACCACTATTCCTCCTGGCACTTTCGGTGCCGCTGGCAAGTTTCCTGATGGACAACGGGTGGTGGGATCCCGACGAAATGCCCACGCAGCAGGCGGCGATAACCAGGGGGACGGGATTCGATGGAACTGATGAATACGATCCGATCGGCGATGACCATCTGGATCTTCCGACAAACGCACCGCTGGCCAGAGCGCTGCGCGACACGTCACAGGCTACACCCGCAAAGAATGTTGAGTTGAAGATTTTAAATTGGAGCACAGAAAATAAAGAGATTGAGGTAAGCGCCAGAGAAGCGGCGCGCGTGGCTTTGCGCGTAGTGAATTATCCGGCGTGGCGAGTCAGCGTGAATGGAAAAAAGGTGGTTCCGGAGCGACTGGGCGATGTCAACCAAATGGTGGTGCGGGTAGGGGCTGGGAATTCGTTGATCGCGGTACGTTTTACACGAACACCCGATCGCACGGCGGGCGATCTGATAACGGCGTTGAGTATCGCAATCGTGGCACTGCTCATCGTAATTGGAGACGGCGATTCACCGAAATAATTCAGGTAAAACGGTGTGCGGTTATCGGCGGTCGACGTTGGGGTGACGAATGTCCTGGCCTTGCACGATGTAAATGACGTCTTCCGCGATGTTGGTGGCGTGATCGCCGATGCGTTCGAGATTTTTGGCGACGAGGATGAGCTCGAACGCGGGGAAAACCACGCTGGAATCGCCCATCATATACGTGAGAAGTTCGCGGAAGATCTGGTCGCGATATTGATCGACCTGATCATCGGTTGCCATCACTTTTTGGGCGAGTTCAACATCGCGGCGAACCACGGCGTTTAGAGCGTTGCGAACTTGCTCTTCCACCACTTCGGTCATGCGCGGCAAATCCACATACGGCTTAACGCGTGGATGGCGAAGAATGCGCAAGGCACCTTGCGCGACGTTTACGGCCTGATCGCCAATGCGTTCGAGGTCGTTGTTGATGCGCGAGACGGCCAAAACGAAACGAAGATCGGCGGCCATTAACTGATGCAGCGCAAGAAGCTGCACGACGCGGTCGTCGATTTCCAGCTGAAGTTCGTTGATAGCGTCTTCTTCGTCAAGGACACGCTTGGCGGTCTGTTCATCGGAATCGAGCACGGCGTGAACCGACTGGTGAACGGCGCGCTCCGCCAAGCTGCCCATCCACAGCAAGCGCTCTTTGAGTTCGTTCAGATCTTTTTCAAAGTGTCGTTCCATACTTGCCTTTCCGTTTGCCGACCTGCGGAAATTGCCGGAGTACTGCAATGATCACCAGGGAATCTCACTGGCCTACAAGATCAACCGAAGCGGCCGGTGATGTAAGCCTCCGTACGCGGATCGCTGGGCGTCGTGAACAAATGAGGCGTCGGATTGAATTCAATAATTTGCCCCGTGAGAACAAAAGCAGTGAAATCGCTGACGCGGGCGGCCTGTTGCATGTTGTGAGTGACGATGGCGATGGTGGTGAGATTCTTCAACTCGACAAGCAGCTCTTCGATCTTGGCAGTGCTGATGGGGTCGAGAGCCGAACAAGGTTCATCGAGGAGGAGCACTTCCGGCTCCACTGCCAGTGCGCGGGCGATGCACAAGCGCTGCTGCTGGCCGCCAGAAAGTTCGTACGCGGATTTGTGAAGCTGATCCTTCACTTCATCCCAGAGAGCAGCGTGGCGAAGACTTTTTTCGACAATTTCGGAAATCGAGCCTTTCATGCCGTTGATGCGGGGGCCGTAGGCGATGTTGTCAAAAATGGACTTGGGAAAAGGATTCGGCCTTTGAAAGACCATGCCGACGCGGCTGCGCACCGAGGTGACATCTTGCGCGATGATATTCTGCCCATCCAGCAGGATTTCTCCTTCGAGGCGGGAACCGTTAACGGTCTCGTGCATGCGGTTCAGGGTGCGCAAGAGAGTGGATTTGCCGCAGCCGGAAGGGCCGATCAGAGCGGTTACGCGCTTATCGGCAATGCCCACATTGATGTCGAAAAGAATCTGCTTGCTGCCGTAAAAGAAATTGACTTTGGAAAGGGTCATGCGCATCGGCAAAGGCGCGCTGGGGTCGCGATTGGCGGGCGTTCCAGTTGTGGTCGTAATATTCACGGAAATCCCCGGCTTAATAGCAGGCATGATCAAGACCTCGGCACGGCAATGCCTCGCGACAATATGGTGCGGGCCAGAATGTTGATAATCAGAATCAAGCCTAAAAGTACCAACCCGGCTGCCCAGGCCTGCCTGTGCCAATCATCGTACGGTGAAACAGCATACGTGAAAATCATGACGGGTAGGGAGGCGGTTGGGGTCAGCCAGCCATTGGTCCAAAATCGATTGCCGAAGGCGGTAAATAGCAGCGGCGCAGTTTCTCCGGCGACGCGGGCCAGGGCCAGCAGAATGGCTGTCAGGATACCGCGGTAGGCAGCAGGGACGATCACTGTGGAGATAGTTTTCCACTTGCTGGCGCCGAGGGCCATGGCGCCTTCGCGCAAATTTCTGGGCACGGCCTTCAGAAATTCCTCGGTGCTACGCAGGGTGATGGGAATCATCATGATGCCGAGAGCGAAGGCTCCGGCCAGAGTGGAGAAGTGTTTGAAGGGCAGAACCACCATGCTGTAGGCGAAGATGCCGATGACAATGGAAGGAACGCCGTTCAACAGATCCGCGGAATAGCGAACGATGGAAGCGACGAAGCCTCCGCTAAATTCCGCGAGATAGATTCCACCGAAAAAACCAATAGGAACTCCGAGCAGAGAAGCGGCGAGAAGGAGTTTTGCGCTGCCGACAATGGCGTTAGCCATACCACCGCCGGTCTCGCCCACGGGCTTGGGAAGCTGGGTGAAGAAAGCCCAATTAATGGAGGTTCCACCGTTGAAGAGCAAGTAGCCAAGAATGAAAAAGAGCGCGCTAACGGAGATGAGCGCGCAAAGGCCGGTCATCGTCAGCATGAAATTGCTAACGAATTTTCTCCAATTAAGCCGCGCGCGATTCATGCGGCCACCTTGCTTCCCTTTTGGGTGGTGGCGAGAATCAGGAGTCTGGCAACACCGTTAAGCAAGAAAGTGAGCAGAAAGAGAACCAAGCCGAGATACACGAGAGATTGCAGATATAAATCGCCGGTAGCTTCTGTAAATTCGTTGGCGATAACGGCTGCAATGGTATAACCGGGAGCAAAGAGCGAGGCGGCGATTTTGGGGGAGTTGCCGATGACCATCGTAACCGCCATGGTCTCGCCGAGAGCGCGGGCCATGGCGAGAAAAATCGAGCCCATGATGCCGGTCTTGGCAAACGGAACGACCACCTGCCAAGTTGACTCCCAGCGAGTGGAACCGAGGGCAAGCGCGGCTTCGCGCTGGTCACGCGGGACCGACAGAAGCACTTCGCGCGAAACGGAAATGATGTAGGGGATGACCATGATGGCCATGACGATTCCGGCGGTGAAAAAACCAACACCGTAGGAGGGGCCGGTGAAGATAGGCAAAAATCCCAGGGTCTTGATGAGTGTGGGAGCGATCACCACGCGCATAAGCGGCACGATGATAAAGACGCCCAGCAAACCATAAATGACACTGGGAACGGCGGCAAGCAAATCGATAAAAAACTGCAAGGTGTCGGAAATGCGCGGCGGAGCCAGTTCGGCGAGGAAGATCGCGGCTCCGATTCCGAGAGGAACGGCAATGAACAGGGCCACGGCGGACGTGATTACCGTCCCGTAAATGAACGGAAGCGCGCCGTATTCATCAAGAATGGGATCCCAAACCTGGGTGACGAAAAAATGAAAGCCAAATTTGTGGCGTGGGAGAGCGGAATTGAGCCAGAGCTGGTAGACGAGCATGACGGTGATGATGACCACGGAGGCGGCGAACAGAAAAGTGAGCAGACGCGCGACCTCGTCACCTTCGCGCAGGCGCTTGAGAAAGGGACGCGAGCCCGTTACCGGGCCCGCGGTTCCAAGGGTTGTTGTCGGTGCTGCCACGATTCTCTTTAGCGCTACTGGATGCTGTTAATTGCTTTCTTCTCTTTTTCAATCACTTCCTTGGGCAGCTTGGCATACGAAAGTGATTCGGCATAGCCCTGACCGTCGGAGAGCATCCACTTCAGGAAACCCTTGACGGCATCGCGTTTGGCTCCATCCTGAAACTTCTGAGGAATAAGCAGCCAGGTAAAGCTGGAAACGGGATAGGAATTCTTACCCGGGGCGTTAGTGATGGAGACCCGGAAATCTTCCGGCATTTCCTTGGCGGCGCCAGCAGCGGCAGCGCTGACACTAGCGAGATCCGCCTTGACGAATGTGCCAGTAGAATTCTTTACGGAGCCGTAGGGAATACTGTTCTGCACCGCATAAATCAATTCCACATAGCCGATGGAATTGGGCGTCTGCTTGACGAGTCCGGTAACACCTTCATTACCTTTTCCGCCTAGACCGACAGGCCAGTTAACGCTGGTGCCTTTGCTGACCTTGGATTTCCATTCTTCACTTACCTTGGAGAGGAAGTCAGTCCAAATGTAGGAAGTGCCGCTGCCGTCGGAACGATGCACGACGACGATGTCGTCGCTAGGGAGAGTAACGCCCTTGTTAGCACCGGAAATCGCCGGATCGTTCCACTTGGTGATCTTTCCGAGAAAGATGCCGGCGAGCGCTTCGGGGGTGAAATTCAGGGCCCCGCTAACTCCAGGAATGTTGTAGGTGGGGACAACGGCGCCCATTACCGTGGGGAAATGGAGAATGCCAGACCCGCGCTTGTCCGTGAAGGCCTTTAGTTGCTCATCGTTCATGGGGCCGTCGGTAGCGCCAAAATCCACGGTGCCTTCCGTAACTTGCTTGATGCCTGCGCCAGAGCCCACAGACTGGTAGTTAAGCTGAATGTTGCCGTTGTTCTTGTGATATTCGTCGAACCATTTCGAGTAGATGGGGTACGGAAACGTCGCGCCAGCACCGTTAATGAGCAGAGGGTTTTGCGCCCATACAATGGCACCCAGGGCGAGGATGGCCACAGCTATTCCAAGAATTCTTTTCATCTTGATTCTCTCCGTAGATCGATTGAAAGATTTATGGGTCGATAACCTAGAGCGTACAACCCACTGTGAAGGGCGGACGTTACAGAATTGTTACAACGAGGGGAGAGTTTGTTAAATATTGGAAACAAAGCATCATGGACCGGAAGGCGAGCATTTCATGCGACTTAGTCAGGACCGAAGGCAGATTGGTGAGCGTCGAAAAACAGGGGCAAGCCGTCTGGCTGCCCCTGCTGGTTAAGAATAGAGTGGTGCTCACTGCCCTGAACTAGGGCAGGTAGTAGCGGAAGGAGGTCCACACCATATTGTTGACGGCGTGTGGGGCGATGCTGGTTGTGCTGGTGACACCATTGCTGCCGGACCAGCCGGTCTTGTAGAAGTAGGAGTATTGAATACCCCACTGGATTCTTCCCTTTTCGCCCTGATAGATCTTGTGCCAGAAACCAAGGGTGCCTTCTCCGATATACCGGATGTCACCCGCGCAGGTGCCGCCTGCACCAGGAGCGGCTGACCCAGAAGGGGGAGTTTCCGTTGAGCAACCAGTGTTGTTTGCAAAGGGTGAACCGTATCCGCCGATACCGGTCGTGGAAATGGTGGTGGTCGTGACGGCAGGGTAGGCCGGTTGTGTAGCGGTAGCCGGAATGGCAGGAGTTACGGTGACCCTCACAGATTGATATCCTGTGTAGGCCGTGCGCCCTGCGTATTCCCCGCCGAGGTAAGCATAGACGTCAATCTTCGGGGTCGCTTTCCAATCCACTGAGCCTAGCCAAGTCCCGCCATGAATCAGAGCGAGAGTACCGTCTGGGCGTGCGGTGACATCTGGAAGTTGCGCGGATCCGAACCGGCCAATGCCGTCACCGTACATGACTTTCGCGCCAACAGACAGTTTCTTGGAGAATAAAGGTAGACGCAAGCTGCCGCCGACACCGCCGCCCGTGCGGGAATCGTTGAAAGCTCCAATGGCACTAGGGGTGGTGCTGCCGTTGACCGGGCAGTCGAGAACGGTCGGCTCTTCAGGAGTGGGAGTATTGCCGGCGGTGGTGCCAACTACCGCGCAAGGGTATACGCGATTCCGGAATGTGCTCACGACACCAAATACTTCGTAGTGGCCAAAGCCTGGATCAAATGCTGCCTTCACGACGAAGTCGGGAAGCTTGTTGACGGAGTAGCCGGTGGCATCAAAGGCGTTGTAGAGGCCGCCGCCGCTTCCAGGAGCTGTCTCCCAGAAGTTCTGGTTCGTGGTCACGACACCGGTTGCCGTGGTGCTGGTGTACGTGCTGAAGCCGCGCCCACCAAGGGTAGTCTGGGGTGCTTCGATAGATGCTGCCAGCGTGACTTTGTCGCCGAAGCTCTTCGCAATGCGGGCGGCGTAAGCGCGCTGCCAGTCAAAGCCAACAACGTATTGGGGATCGATTAGTGCCGGGGTCCACTCCGCACGGTTTGCAATGCCCTTAGTGTTCTCCGTCACCAAACTCCACATTTGTCCGGCCGAAAACGCCAAGCCATTTGCAAAGTCGACGCGTCCCCACAACTGCCGCTGGCGGAACACGTAGGAATTACTCTGGCGGTTATTGGAAGTGGTGCCGGCACCAAGGAAGTCAGCTTCGTAGTAGCCGGTTAGTTTGTTGGCGCCCAGTTTCGTGTCGAACAACAGAGTGAGGCGCGAATGGCGAGCCGTGAAGTTCATTTCCGAAAGTTTACCGGTGGCGTTGCCCCCATAAGGGATAGCTGTGAAAGGAGTGTTGATGTCCGCACTCTCGGCACGCTGACGGTTGATGGTGGACGCTTCGACGAATCCGCCCGGTGTGATGTTGACGCCCTTGAAACGAATCGTTGACGGACCCTTGTCTTCGGCCGGGGCGGCTTGTGCAGCAGCCTGAGCGCCCCCGTGTACGACGGCTGCGTTACTTGCAGCCAGACTGGTCACGGTGGAGTTCAGCGCGGTGGTGGTGGACTTCACTTCTGCGGAGGTGGCCACAGCTTCTGATGCTTTCGCAGTGGCTTCGGAAGCGCGAGAGTTTGCGGAAGCTGCAGTTTCACGGGCTTCCTCAATTTGCCGGTCGCGCTTAGCCAATTCTTCCTTCAACAACTGAAGCTGCTCTTGCTGGGACTGCAAAACCTGGCGCAATTCTTCGACTTCGGCTGAAATTTCTGCGCTGGATTTGGTTACTGCCGGTTTGGCCGGTGTAGACGACTTGGCCGGCTGCGCATCGGCTTCCTTCGGAGCATCTTTCGGTGAATCAGCGAACGCGGTTCCAGTCAGAAGGAACAGCGACAGTGTAAGTGAAGCTAGTTTTCTCATTGCCTCTCTCTTGTCGAGCAGAATTCGAACAACACCCGTGGGAAGGAACTCACCCCGGCAGTGACCATAGAGGTTGTCTCTTACGCTTATGTCAATTGAATATGAATAGTCTGTAACACTTGTGAAATGAAGATGATTATTTGTTTTTTTTCAGCAAGTTAAGCAAGTGGAATGCAAATGATTTGAAAGAGCCCTTTGGAGTCATCTTCCGTTTTCTTTCCAATAAGCCATTTTGTTAACAAACAAAGTGAGAGAGTCGCACGATGATTTTGAAGGACGGGAGGACGAAAAAGACACGGATCAGAGGGTCTAAGATCGGAATTATCGGAAAACTTCGAGTGTGACGCTGAACGAGAGGGGGGATGGGGACCGGAGCCAGGGGTGCACCGGTCCCCAGGTGGGAACCAGGATTGAAGATCAAACAGGGGCAGTCTCGCAGCCGGGATTCAAATCCGAATGAAGGGCAAGTGAATTCTCTGTGACGGTGGAGGAGGTGCACTGCGTGACGTCGGGTTGATCGGGAAGCAAGGCCAAGCCTCTGCCATGACGCACATCCAAACCGCGCACCCAAAAAATAATGTCCTCGGCAATATTAGTGGCGTGGTCCGCGATTCGTTCCAAGTGGCGTGTGGCAAGGATGAACTGCATGCCAGGGCCAACGAGCGCGAGGTCCTGAGTCATGTGCTGGAGCAGATTTTCAAAGATGCGATCGCGGTATTGATCCACCACATCATCGCTTTCCAAAACCTGCGTAGCCAAGTCGACGTTCTTGAAGATCAGCGCGCCCAAACTGCGGCTGACCATGGAACGAACCGCCTCGACCATGGGGGCAAGTTCCTCGGGCGTTTGCGCTTCGTGCATCTCTCGCAAAGAGATCACGCGCTCCGCAATGTTTACGGCAATGTCACCAATACGTTCGAGATCGTTGGTAATTTTCAGGGAGGCAACAATAAGGCGCATTTCGTCGTCGGTGAAAGTACCGCGGCGAAGCAGGCGAATGGCGTGTTCATCGATAACAATTTCCATTTCATTGATGCGAGGCTCGAGAAGAAAAACTTCACCGGGCAGCCCCGCGGTGCGTTCATTATCGAAGGCAACGATGGCGTCCAGTGCGCGGTTCATGGCGCTTTCCACCAGACGCGCCATAGAGATCAAATAGTTGACGAGGGTGTCGTAGAGCACAACTTCGGTCAGGCCGGCGACACTTGCCATTGGTAAACCTCCGCGGGGGAATCTGCCGAACACACTTCACGTTCTTAGTCTGTAGAGTGCGGCAGGAATGTTACTGGGTGTTAACGGCGGGATGAAAAAGGCGAAACGAAACCCTAGTCGTCAGGATCTGCGAGCGCCGGAAGTTAAATAGAAGGAAGCGCGCGAGTGGCGCGGGTACCCGCAACGGCAATAGGGGAGACGCGCGCTGCGGAGCGTTCCGCATCAAAGATGGGGACGGAGAAATGGAATTTTGAGCCCACCCCGATTTCACTCTCAACCCAGATGTGGCCGCCATGAGCTTCGATCAAATGCTTGGCGATGGATAAGCCGAGTCCGGTACCACCCGCTTCGCGGGAGCGTGCTGCATCGACACGGTAGAAGCGTTCGAAGATACGCGGCTGATCAGATTGTGGGACGCCGATACCAGTGTCGGCAACAGTGAAGATGACTTCGTCGTTCTTCGCTTCGGCGCTGAGGATAATTTTTCCGCTGGGCAAGGTGTATTGAATGGCGTTGTCCAAGAGATTCTGGAGCACTTCCTGCAGACGGCGCGCGTCTCCAGCAACGTCGGGCAGCGGAGACGGCAATTGCAGCGAAAGAAAAAGCTCTTTTTCCGTGGCGCGGCGTTGCGCGGTTTCATAGCAGGATTCGACAAGTTGCGAAACGCTGACGCGGTGAATCTCAAGCTCCAGGCGCTCGGCGTCCATTTCCGAAAGGCGCAACAGGTCTTCGGTGAGCCGCGCCAGGCGTCGGGAATGATCGAGGATGATAGCGAGAAAACGATCGCGATTATTAGGATCGTTGATGGCACCGGCGATTAATGTTTCCGCAAATCCTTGAATGGCGGTCAGCGGAGTGCGGAATTCGTGGGACACGTTGGCGACGAAATCGCGGCGGATGCGTTCCAGTTTTCGCAACGCAGTGATGTCGTGCAAGACGATGACGGCGCCGGAGGTTTCTCCCGCGCGGACAGCAGCGACGGTGGCCGCAAAAAAATGTTGCCGGAGCGTGCCGGTGACAATTTCGGATTCGACGCGGGACTCCCCAGCCAGGACGCGGCGGACCGCATCGATCAATTCCCTTTGGCGGACAATTTCGAGCAGCGAACTTCCGGAAACGGGTGGCACGTCCAGTCCAAGAATTCCCGCGAAGCCGGGGTTGGCAAATACAAGCCGTTCGGCGCCATTAACCACAGCGACGCCCTCCACCATCGAGCCGAGAATGGCGGAAGAGAGGTTGCGTTCTTCCGTGAGAGTACGAATGGTGCGATCCAACCGTTCGGCAGTTTGATTCAAGGAGCCGCCTAAAGCTTCAAGGGTGTCACCCTTGCCATCGGAAGGCAGCGGTCGGAAGTCGCCCTCGGCAACGCGGCGCGAGAATTCGCGAAGCCGCTCAATACGATCCACGAATGACCGGGAAATCCAAAGAGCAATCGCGCCAGCGAAGAGAAGGATCAGCAGCGACCACAACCAGAGCTGGGTGCGGAATTTTCCAAGGGCTTGATCGATTCCGTCTACGGGCAATGCCAGGCGTATGAGGATCTGATTGCCGCCAGGTTGATCTACGCGCCTGGCGTAGTAAAGCAAAGCACGATTGACGGAAACGCTGTGACGGGTAGAGCGGCCTTCGCCGTTTTTGAGAGCTTCGATGACTTCGGGACGCTGGGCGTGCGATTCCATGGTTACAGTCTCGGAAGAGGAATCGGCAAGGACAGTACCTTGAGAAGAGATGACCGTGACGCGAGCGCCAGTGCTGGCCGCACGATTCACCCAATCGCGCAGCGCGGCGGTATCTTCCGGGGTTTGCGGAGGAACGGCGGAAAGTCGGAGAGGCTGGAGGAGAAGGGCGCGCGCGAGGGCCTGGAGTTCCTGATAACTGTCGTTTTCATAGCTGATACGGAGGGTGCGCTCGGCGAGGAAATCCACGGCGAGCAGGACGCTCAGCAGGAGCGCGATAAACGTCAGCGCGAGTTTCCAAAAAAGTTTACGCGGCACGTGTTTCGAACAAATATCCGGCTCCGCGCACGGTTTTCAGGTGCAGCGGGTTTTCCGGATCGGATTCGATTTTTTCGCGTAGACGGCGAACGTAAACGTCGACGCTGCGCGGGGTAACAAAGCGATCGGTACCCCAGACGGCGTCGAGGAGTTGATCGCGCGTGAAGACGCGATTGGGACGCGAAGCCAAATAATAGAGCAACCGAAACTCCAATGTGCTGAGCGGCACAGGCTTGCCGGAATGACTGACGCGATAGGAAGCGGGATCGATAGCGAGCCGGCCGATTTCGAGAACGCGGGGCGAGTCCACTGGCGGTTCGGCGCGGCGAATGAGTGCTTTGACGCGGGCGATCAGTTCGCGCGGGCTGAACGGCTTGGTGACGTAATCGTCAGCGCCCATTTCAAGGCCGACGACACGATCCGCCTCATCGCCACGCGCAGTGAGCATGAGGATAGGCAAGCGGTTGAGAGACTCGTCCTTGCGAATTTCGCGGCAGATGTCGAGACCGGACATTTTGGGGAGCATCAAGTCGAGAAGAAGAAGATCAGGCGGGATCTTCTTAAGAGTGGCGAGACCGCTGGCGCCATCGAAGGCCGCGCTAATTTGAAAACCTTCATTAGCAAGGTTATAGCGGACGAGTTCGACGATGTCGCGGTCGTCTTCAATAATGAGGATGCGTTTCATCGATAAGTCTCGGATGACGGATCGCATCGGTAGGAGTCTACCGTAGCGGGCCGAATTGCGGTAGGCATGGTTGAAAGTGGGCTCCACGGCAATAAGACCTAAAGGAGTATGTCAGAGGAACGCCCTTTTGGTGGTGAGCGGAAGATGAAAGCAATGTGAATGGCTTGTTAATGGATTTAAGCCAACCAGGAGAAGGAGTTGGCAAAAGGTTACAAAACGTTTATGAAAACTAGGAGGCGATGACGGACTGCAGCAATGCGCCAATACCGGTGATATTTGGTAGAAGTTCGGGGGGGAACCTGTGACGGCGTTGAAGGTATTCGGCAGAATTAAACGAGAGCCAGACTCTGAAATCAGAACTTTCCCAGATCAAGACCTTCAAGGGCAGGTCGATGGCGAGGGTGGGAGCAGCCAGCATGAGCGGAGTGCCTGACTTGGGACTACCGAAAATGAGCAACTTGGTAGGATGCATTTTATGCCGGCTTTTTCGGCTTCGCCGCTGTGATCGATGCGGCAAAAGATGGTGATGCCTTTGGACTGGAGAACGGACTCCAGGCGCTGGAGGGTTTGTTCAACTGAATAGGGACTGCTGAGGTGGACTAGCTAGACCGTCGTCGGTGGAAGGATTCATGAGGACCTCCTGAAATAACGTTGGAGTCGAAGCAAATCTGCGAGTAAAAAGTTACCCAAGATTCGGGATTGTGAGGTTCATTAGGTATTGGGGGTGGTAGCGAAGGCCAGGGTGAGCAACGTTTTCTGCTCGAGTTCGTGAGCCTTGGCGGAACCGGTTGCCGGACTGGCACTGGACGAGCGCTTCACGGAACGAACGCGAATATTCTTTTCCTTGGCAATGCGTTCGAGGCGCGGCAAAACGTAAAAGAGAGCGCCCATGTTGGCGGGCTCTTCCTGGACCCAAACGATTTCGCGGGCGCTAGGATGCTGGCCGATGGCTGCAGCGATTTCGGCCTTAGGTAATGGATACAACTGATCGAGAAAAAATATCGCGGTGGTGGTGTCTTTGCGGCGGCGGCGTTCGGCACGGAGTTCGTGGCCAACTTTGCCGCTGGCAATCAGGATGCTTTGCGCATCGGTAACTTCACGATCGGGAACGAGAGTTTCAAAACGAGCGCGCGCGAAATCTGCCATGGAAGAGCTGGCATCGGGATGGCGCAGCATGCTCTTCGGAGTAAAGATAATCAGGGGTTTGCGCCAGGCACGTCGAGCCTGCCGACGCAGCAAATGAAAATATTGCGCGGCAGTGGAAGGCTGGCAGATATTCATGTTGCCCTCGGCGGCGAGCTGCATGAAGCGTTCAATGCGGGCGCTGGAATGTTCCGGGCCCTGGCCTTCGTAACCGTGCGGGAGAAGAAGAACGAGACCTGTGGGCAAGCCCCACTTGTCTTCGCTGGCGCTGATGAACTGGTCGATGATGATCTGGCCGCCGTTGACGAAATCGCCGAACTGCGCTTCCCAAAGAACGAGTCCTTCGGGATAGTCACGAGAAAAACCGTATTCAAAGCCGAGGCAAGCGGCTTCGGAAAGCGATGAGTTGTGAATCTCGCAGAAAGCCTGCTTGGGCGAAAGATGCGCGAGCGGAAGAAAATCCTGCTCGGTTTGCGTGTCGATCAAGATGGCATGGCGCTGGTTGAAGGTGCCGCGCTGGGAATCCTGCCCGGTGAGCCGAACGGGATTGCCTTCAAGAACGAGCGAGCCGTAAGCGAGCAGCTCCGCGAATCCATAATCGACCGGACGCTTGCCGTGGCCCATCTCTGAGCGCTGCTCCAGCAGCTTGACGATTTTGGGGTGCACATGAAAACCCGCGGGAGTACGTACTAAGCCATCTGTGATTTCAGCTAATTTTTCGGCTGGCAGGCCGGTGTCCACTTCATATTTCGGGTCATATTTTCCGTAATTGTAAGCCGACCAGTATTCGGGCAGTTTGCGCAGACGCGGAATTTTGGTGAGTTTGCCGGCCTTGCGCTGATCCTCTTCGTATTCCTTTTTAATGGCATCCACAACAGCGCCGGCGGAAATACCGGTGGATTCCGCATAAATCTTCCAAAGTGGTGGATGCGACTTGATGCGCTCGTAAAGACGCGGTTGCGTGATCGTGGGATCGTCCACTTCGCTATGGCCGTGGCGGCGATAGCCAATGAGATCGATGACCACGTCGGAATTAAATTCGGCGCGATATTCGGCAGCGATGCGTCCGATGCGAACAACCGCGTCGGGATCTTCGGCATTAACGTGAATTACCGGCATGCTCTGGCGCTTGGCGATGTCTGAGGCAAAACGAGAAGAATGTTCCTGAACTGGGCGGGTGGTGAAGCCGATCAGGTTGTTGACGATGATGTGAACCGTGCCGCCTACAGAATAGGCAGCCAGGTCTGCAAGATTGAGTGTTTCTGCGAGCACGCCTTGACCGGCAAAGGCCGCGTCACCGTGCATAACGACGGTCCAGACTTTGTTGAGAATTTGCTTTGAACGATTCAGTTGCGCGCCAGCCACGCCATGGCGAGTTTGCTTGGCGCGCGCGCGGCCCATGGCCACAGGATCAACGGCCTCGAGGTGACTGGGATTCGAGACGAGATGGATGTTGAGCTTTTTGCCGGACGCGGTGGTGTAGGAGCCGGTTGCGCCAACATGGTATTTGACGTCGCCAGCGCCGAGCACGCTGCGCGGATCGACGTCCTCAAAGCCGGCAACGACTTCGTGGGCAGGCTTGCAGGCAATATGCGTCATCACGCTCAAACGCCCGCGATGGCTCATGGCCATGACGGATTCAACGCCGCCAAGTTCTCCGGCAGCATCGAGAATGGAATCGAGTAGCGGAATAAGTGAGGTGTTGCCTTCAAGGGAAAAGCGTTTTGTGCCGAGGTAACGATTCTGGAGGACTTGTTCGAAAAGATCAGCGCGAACAAGACGTTCGAGAATTCTTTCCTGATTAACTGCAAACTCGGGGCCTTCGATGCGTTCGGCGATCCAGCGTCGACGCTCGGGTTCGGGCAGGTGCATGAATTCCACGCCAATGGTGCCGGAATAATGGCGGCGAGCCTCTTCGGCGAATTCGCCAGAGAGCCCCTGAAGATCGGGATATTCCAGCGGGGCGAGGAAGCCCAGGGGATCGAGGGTGGCTTCGTAGTAGCCCCAGCGGCGAAACAGATCGAAGATGCGCTCGCGCTCGGCGTGATCGGTGGTGCGCGGAGAGGGAGATTTGCTGGCCGGCTTAGCGGCTTTTTCGGGAACTAGTGTCGTACGGTTAGCCATGGTCGTTGAGTACAGCCCTACTATTTTGCCACAGAACGGAAAAGGAGACTTCCGGGTGGCTGGTACGTGGAAAGTATTAACATGCATAGAAATGGAGAAGAAGTGCGAACAGAGCCAAAATGGAGCTTTTCGCGGTGTTTCGGGAGAGGAAACTTTGTTGGGAAAGCAGATGACCTTACTCAGACATGCCGTGAACCGCGCCGCTCTGGATGAGGTCGAGCGGGCATTCGAGCTGGTGAAGGAATATTACGAAGCGGTGGGTGTACAGGTGCGTGAAGACCGTGTGGAGTTCGCGGAACAGTATTTTGGAGAGGGAGCCGGAATTTGGCTGGCGGCGGTAAATGGTGAAGATGCGGGATGCGTCGCGTTGCGGAAATTGGGGACGTTTCCGAGTTGTGGCGAGATTAAGAGGATGTATGTGCGGGCGGAGCACCGGGGGAGAGGCGTTGCGGATGCACTGCTCGGAGCGTTGGAGGAGTACGCGGTGAAGTGTGGGCATGAGTGGCTGTACCTGGACACGACAGATTCGATGCGTGCGGCGGCGCGATTTTATCGGCGGAATGGATATGAAGTGTGCGAGCGGTATAACGAGAATCCGCAGGCTACGATTTTTATGCGCAAGAGGATGACAAAAGAGTTGTGAAGGTGCGAATGGCTGTGCCACCGAAGAAGAATCCGCACCCTTAATGGGGAAGGGTTCGGCACCCGACCGGAAAACAAATTCAAAAGAACCGGTCTAAAGACCGGTCACTCCATAGGCGATCACTTCTGCTTAGTGCCAAGGGATTTGAGGCGGTCTTTGTTGATTTCCAGAACGATGCCGGCGTTGCGGTCGGCCACTTCGCTGACTTTGTACTCGGCGGCAGTGCCGAGGACCTGGGCAAGTTCGGACGGCGTTAAGCTGTAATCCTTCATGAGCCAGTCGGCCATGTTGGAAGTGGCATCCTTCATAGCGTCGTCGAGAGAACCGGCGAGCCCCACGGCCATGATGTGTGTGGGGGATTCGACGCGAGGACCCGAGATTCGTTTTGCAGAAATTACGTCGACCGTGAATTCCACGTCCATCGATGTTTCAAGCGCATTGCCGTTGAGTTCGCCATCGCCCTGTGCGGCGTGCCCATCGCCAACATAAAGAAGTGCGCCGGTGACTCTCACGGGCAAGTAGACGGTGGCGCCTTCGATGATTTCGTTGAAATCCATGTTGCCGCCATAGCGGCCGGAGTCTCCGGTGCCTGGCGGAGCCGCGGGCAAAGGAGCGGCAACAGCAACGCAGCCGAGCATCGGTTTGACCGGAACGGAATAATTGGCCATGTGTTCGCCGGGCTTTTCAGGAGTGGCGACGCTACGCTGCGCGTCGAGATGCCAGCGAACATTATTGCCATTGTCTTTCAGCTTGACGGCAAGATCGCTGTCCACGGCGCGGCCAACAACGTAGTCATCACTTTGGGCCCAATCACGATTCAGCCGCACTTTGGCGAAGTGAATGACGAGAGTGTCTCCCGGTACGGCGGACTCGATGTAGAAGGGACCGGTTTCTGGATTGCCGCCCAAAACGCGGGTCACACCTTTTTCATCTACGCCGCCGGCATCAACTGTGGTGGTGTGAATGGTGTCACCGGGATTGACGGTGAGGGCAGGCTTATTAAACGGAGAAAATTGGCGATAGAAGGTTTTGGGAACAAATTCGTGGCGTTGCGGAGCAACAGTTGGGCGAGGTGGAGCAAGTTTGGCAGTGAACGCCAGCGTGTCGGGATGAGCAGGATTGACGGAGTTGACGAGGATAAGAGTGCCAGAGATGGTGTCGCCCTGAACAGTGCCGGTGGCTTCATCAGAGCCGCCGTGATCGTCTTTTGCGAGGAAATGAATGGAATTGTTGGTGAGAGTGCCCTCGAGATTGTCGCCGTCGAAGTTCCCGGTGAGTTTGTCCCCTTCCCGCTTTAGTTCCATGGAAAAGTTGACGGGAGTTCCGAGGTAATCCGTGGTAATGATCCAGCGGCCGGAGAGGGAGGAGTTGGAAGAAGATTGTTGGGCGCTGGAGATTGAGAGAAATACGAAGGAAAGCAGAAACAGGAAAAATGCCTTGCGCATGGTGGGAAACCCCCTAAGTCGTTCGTTTATATACGATATGAAATACGAAGGGATGAGAAGAATAGTTCAGGGCGGAGATAGAGGTCGAGGATGTAATGAGTTAAATGGGTTTCGGTCATTACGCGTTGCGGACATGAGGTGTAGCAGTGCTGCACCCTACAGATCGCGAACTAGTGATTGGAGGCGTTGGGCGATTTCGGGAGGGGGGGTGTTGGCGGGAAAAGTGACAGTTGAGCCGATATGGACGGTGATTTCGTTGCGGTGGGCCAAGCGCCGGCGCTCTTGTTTCATCTGCCAGACGCCGTCCAGGCGAATGGGAACGATGGGGATTTGTAGATTTTCGGCGAGAAGGCCGATGCCGGGTTGGAAGGAAACCATTCCGGGATGGTCGCGATCGTTGACGATGCCTTCGGGGAAAACGAGGATGCTGTAGCCTCGGTCGACGGATTCTCCCGCGAAGTGAAAGCTTTGGCGGAAGCCGGAGAGTTGCGGCAGAGGAAAAACGTTGAACAGCGAGACTACCAGGAAATAACTAAGCTTCCAAAGAAGCCGTTTTGCAAAAAACCAATCTGGTGGCGGATTGCGGAACTCCTGGAGCGTTTCGCCGCCCATAGCGGTGGCCAGGCGGTGGCGATATTTCGCGGGGAGCGAAAAGAGGATCAGGCCGATATCGGCACGGCGGGTGATGTGATTGGAGACGAAGACTACCGGACCACGAAGCGTTTCGAGATTCTTGCGGCCGAAGATGCGGGGATGGGCCAGGAGAAGAGTGGATGGCCAGGTCAGCAGGTAATAGATGAAAAGGCGGAAGAGACGGATGGATGCGGATTGCGGCCAGCGCGGGTAAGGATAATTTGTGCGGCGGGCAGATGGTTGCGCGAGAAGTTTCTGGAGATCTTCGGTGGTGCGGGCGTTGGCGAATTGCGTTTCATTGAGTTCGAGTTGATAGCGTTGCTCGAGTTTAGAGAGGAGTTCCACACGGTCGAGGGAGGACATGGCAGAGAGCGAGGCGGTGGAGGGAAGTTGGGATGAGGAGGATTTGAGATCCTTCGCTTCGCTTAGGATGACATCTTTATAGGAAGGCTGAAGGAGTTGGGTTGCGCGAGCAATAATTTCGGCCAAGCGGGGCTTGCCGGTTGGAGTGCGGGGAAAATCGGGGTCGGGCCAGATAAGATGGCGGCGGATGCGTTGGTATTCAGCCAGGGTGGAGTTAGCGGAATCAATGGCGGCGCGGGCGAGTGCTGCGGAACGAACGAGAGGCAATTGCCCCATCGATTGTTGTGATGCGGAAAGGTTGCCACGATTCCTCGCTTCGCTCGGGATGACAGTTGGTTGCGTGGTGGATCGAGCGTCGCTTCCATCTCCGTTGGGCGTACAACCAGGAATGGTTGTGCCACCTAAGAGGAGGATGGCGGCGGGTTCTGCGTTGCCGCCGATATTCATTGGGATAACCACTACGTCGCGGACACTGGGTTGGCGGCGCAGGGCGGATTCGAGGTCTTCTGGATAGATGTTCAGGCCGGCGGGCGTGACGATGACATTTTTTTTGCGGCCTTTGAAACGTAAATTCCCTTCTGTGTCGAGTTCGCCCAAATCGCCGGTGCGCAGCCACCCGTTGTTTTCTTCGCTGGCCTGACGGATGGCGCCTTTTTCCCAGTAGCCGCTGGAAACATTTTCGCCGCGCACGAGAATCTCACCATCGTTGTCGAGACGGAATTCGCGGCCAGGAAGAATTTTGCCGACGGAGCCTTCGGTCGCTTTAAAGGGATGATTGAGGCTGATGAGCGAAGCGGTTTCGGTCATGCCGTAGCCCTGAACGACGGCATAGCCGATGCGCTTGAAGAATTCTTCGCTTTGATGCGAGAGGGCGGCGCCGCCGGAAATGAAGGCCCAGAATTTCCAACCGAGGAGGCGATGGATGCGGCGGAAGCGCCAAGCGCGACGGAGAAAAGATTCGCCCGAGGCTGCTGTAACAGCGGAAGAAAACCACGCGCGCCACTTACGGTTATCGATTTCCTGATCGAGGGCACTGCGAAGCGCATCGAGCATGCGGGGAACGGCAACTACGGCGGTTGCGCGTTCACGATTGATGGCGCGAAGAATTTCGGCGGGTTGCTGGGCATTCTCAAAGACAACGGTGGAACCCAAAAGCGGTGGAACAAAAAGAGTCATGAACTGACCGAAGACGTGGCTTAAGGGAACTAACGAAACAAAACGGAGCGGATGGAACCAGCGTTCGTATTTGCGGTATTCGTCAATGCCTTTCTCTAGAGGTTCAAGATTGGCGAGGAAATTTCCGTGGGTGAGAACTACACCGCGGGGTTCGCTGGTAGTGCCGGAGGTGAAAAGGATTTGCGCGATATGATCGCGGGTGATGGGCTTATCGGAAAACATTTTATCGGGGCTGACAATGTCGGCGGGCCGACAATTGCTGGAATCGTTTTTAGCCGCTTTGAGACTGGTGATTTCTTCGATGGGAAGATTCGAAACAGCTATTGGTAAACCCAATTTCGAACGCGAGACGAATGCGAATTTCACATCGGCATCGCGGATGATGCGGGAAACGAATTCGAGGGTGGAGGAATCGTCGAGCGGGACGGTAACGGCTCCCGTAAGGAGACAGCCCCAGAATGTTGCAACCCATTCGAATGAGTTGGGAGCCCAGAGAAGGACGCGATCGTTGGTTCGAATGCCGCGGCGACGTAGCTCTTCGGCGCAAGACGTGGCGTGGCGGATCAGGTCGGAATAGCTGAAGGATTCGCGGCGGTAACCGCGGTGTTGGACGAAGGCGACATCGACGTAGCGAGAGAAGCCTTCGAAGAGGGAGAGGAGGTTTTTGCGGGGCATGACGAGGTCATCATACGACGAAGGGAGAGGGTTGTAAGTTTTAAGTCGTAGGTTTTAGGTAGGTCGAGGAGTGCAAAAGATTTACCACAGAGGGCTCGGAGGACGCAGAGAAAGACAAAAAAATCCCCACACGCAGAACCGGCGAGTGGGGCACCCGGGACCGACCGGATGGATTGAATAAATTCATGGTTGAGATCCTTTACTTCGCTGAGGAGGACCTGATGTCTAAATGGCAGGAGATAATAGGTTGCGCCACCATTTGATGTGCTGGCTGGCGTGCGGGTGCTACCTAAGCACCTTTCGGTGCATCAGAATAGGAGCGCGGGAGGAAAGGGCGTTAGCATCTTTAGATGACAGATTGGACCGTTCATCGGTTAAAATAGACTTTTGGGGGCTGGGGCTTCCGCATGCAAAATTTTAAGGGTCAGTAGATAAAGGAACGAATGCCTGTACCTATTTCACAAGCTTATACGGTGGCCAGTTACGTTTTGAAGCAGAAGTTTGCGGGGCGGAAGAAATACCCATTGGTATTGATGCTGGAACCGCTGTACCGCTGCAACCTGGCCTGTGCCGGATGTGGGAAGATTCAATATCCAGCGCATGTGCTGAAGCGCGAGTTGAACCCGGAAGAATGCCTTAAAGCCGTGGATGAATGCGGAGCCCCGATGGTGTCGATACCGGGCGGCGAACCGTTGATGCACCCGCAGATCGACAAGATTGTGGAAGGGTTGGTAGCGCGGAAAAAGTACATCTACTTGTGCACGAACGCGCTGCTGCTGAAAGAAAAGCTGCACCTGTTCAAGCCGAGCAAATACCTGACGTTTTCTGTGCACGTGGACGGGCAGAAGGAGCATCACGATTTCTCGGTGTGCCGCGAAGGCGGATACGACCTGGCAATTGAAGGAATGCGCGAGGCGTTGAAGCGGGGATTCCGCGTAACGACCAATACAACGCTGTTTGATGGAGCAGATCCGAAGAGCGTGCGCGCGTTTTTTGATGAAATGATGGAACTGGGCGTGGAAGGCATGATGCTTTCGCCCGGATATTCCTACGATAAAGCTCCCGACCAGAAGCACTTTCTGGGACGCGCGCGGACACGGCGATTGTTTCGTGCAATGCTGTCGAACCGCAAGCCCACGTGGAAATTCAACCAGTCGATGCTGTTTCTGGAATTCCTGATGGGCAAGCGCGACTTCAAGTGCACGCCATGGGGCATGCCAACTTATTCGATCTTTGGCTGGCAAAAACCTTGCTATTTGCTGCAGGACGGCTATGCGGACACGTTTAACGAATTGATGGAAACGACGGAGTGGGCGAATTACGGAACGGAATCTGGCAATCCGCAATGCGCGAATTGCATGGTACACAGCGGCTATGAAGCGTCTGGAGTGGATCACACCTTCAGCTCGTTGAAGGGCTTGCTGGCAACCGCGAAGGCGACTTTGTTCACGAAGAATAAAGATGCAGAGGCGCTGCTGATGCTGGACGAGCCGGTGAAACCGGTGCATTCCTACAATCCGCTGGTGCAGATCGAATCGAATCCGGCAAATATGGAAGAGACGCGAGCATGACAGGTCCAAGGCATGCGGAGCGACCGGAACATTCGATAAATCCGGACGAATTGGAAGTCGCGCCGGGATTTGCGCACGAAACGCTACAGGGATGGATCCCCGAGCTGGCGAACGAAGAAGAGTTACGGGAAGCGCTGGAAAAAGCGTTCGATTATCGCGGTGATGTGACGATAACGCACAAAGACGGAACCAGGTTGGAAGGATATATCTTCGATCGAGTGGGCGGGAAGACATTGGGAAGTTCCTATGTGCGGGTTTTGCCGAAGGACTCGAATCAGCGACAAAAAATTGCGTATTCGGAGATTGCGGCGCTGGCTTTTTCGGGGCGGGACACGGCTGCGGGGAAGAGCTGGGAAGCCTGGGTGAACAAGTATTGGCAGAAGAAGTCGGCGGGAGAGGCGGATATTGGCATCCAGCCGGAGTCGTTGGACGAGTAGACGGGCAATTCCTCTGTAGTTGAGCAGATAATAAAAAAAGAAGCAGATTCCTGGGGCAAATGCGCCCGAGGAATAACAATGGTTAGGTTTGTCCGAGAATTTGTGCGAGAGACCTTTGCCGCTTTGCGTCTCGAAGAGAGGCGCTGGTTGCGTGATTCTCAGGATTGGGCGGCCCATCTGCTGGATTTAATGCCAAATCTGTTGGTTGAGATCCTTCGCTCCGTTCAGGATGACATTGTCTAGTTGGGAGAGGGTGGATCATCTCTGATTTGGGGCGGAGTCGTGACCGGAATGTACGGGCAAATGACAGAGAATTAATACGCTTTACTGGGTGAAAATCCAGCCCTCAGAGGCAGTAAATCTCTAGAATTCAATAGCTTACCAAAAAGTGTAGGATTGAACGGGAGCGCAAGCTTCTGTGGACAATAAGCCCTTTCCTGTGATAACGTTAGGTATAGCGTTTGTTGCTCTTGTACTAACCTTTTGACTCGTTCAGGGGGCTGCGAGAACACTCTCGGAGCCTTTTTTTCGATAGAGAGGCAGTCACGACGCAGGGGGATCCGGCGCACGGACTCAAGAGGGGCTAATGCAATTCAATTTCGAGGTACAGCAGTGTCTAAGGAACAAGGAACAGTGAAGTGGTTCAATGCTTCGAAGGGCTTTGGATTCATCCAACGCCAGACCGGGGAAGATGTATTCGTACATTTTTCCGCAATTCAGTCAGAGGGCTACAAGTCTCTGAATGAAGGTCAGGCAGTGGAATTTGAAGTCAAGAAGGGTCCGAAGGGCCTTCAGGCGGAGAACGTAACAGCCCTCTAGCCTGTGCATTGGGAAGGTCCTCGAGGGGTCGGGGACCTTTCAATCTGAAAGAAGAGTTTAGAGAAACGCACCGCGGTACAGGAGGAAGTTGTGCAAGTAATGCAAGAAGGCCAAACCATCAAGCATGAAATGTTCGGACTGGGGATCGTCACGGCGGCGGATGCGGAACGCACCTCTGTTGATTTTGACGACCATGGACCGAAACTGTTCGTGACGAGCATACTCACGGCTGAAGTGATCGGTGAACCACCCGCGACCCCGCCCAAGACTAAGCGTCGCCGTAAAGCTTCTGCCGCAGCGAAAGCCAGCAAGAAGGCCGCAGCAGCCGTAGCCGCTAGCGCCCGGTAGTGAATCAAGCCTGAAATAAGGACATTCCCGCGCCAAACAGGCGCAGGGGAGTGTCTGGGCTAAGGTGGGCGAATTCGGAATGTTCCATGTGCAACATTGTTGGGTGAAAAGGCCCCGGAGGTAAAAGCCTCTGGGGCCTTTTGTTTCTGGGAAGGTCCACAGCAGAGAGTAACGCAGACGGGCAGAGCATGGAGTTCAGAGGGCCGCTGAGGAGGCTTGCGGTAGCGGAGTGGTTGAGGTCCTTCGCTTCGCTCAGAGTTTGTGACTTTATTAAATTTGTGGCCATTTTGTGGTCGTAACTGTTTTGTTTGCAGCATCGATTTTCCACGACATTAAAAAAGTCACAAACTCTCAGGATGACAGCAAGAGGTAGAGGGAGTTGGCGGAGCACGAAAGCGCCCGCCTCAGAAGGCGGCCGCTACAAAGGCAAAGAAACGACCTGAAGGTTCGCCACTACATTAGACAAAATCGGCATAGGGGGAGCGGTCACCCGCTCGCCCCTGCCACGCCACACGCCAGGGACCATGCGGACTACTCGCCGTTTGTGCAGCGAGTGCCTTACCAACCCCGTGTTGACGTAGCTTCCCATACCGCCGCTGCTTCCCGCGTTTCCATTGCTTCCAGATCATGGACCGCAGACGATGGCGTATCCACTGATCCAGTTGCTGTAGCAGGGAGGGCGTCTGACAGAAGCCGAAGTAGCCCTTCCAGCCCCTTAAGTAGGCCGTCAGTTCCTTCAGCATTTGTTCCAGACTGATTCCTCGCGTCCGTCGCGTCAGTTCCCGAATTTTCTGCTTACAGCGCAACAGGGCCTTCGGCGCGATGCGTCGTTTCGGTTCCTTGTTGTTGCTGAAGCTGAACCCCAAGAACTTCCGTTCCACTGGTCGAGCCACTGCACTCTTGGCCTCGTTCACCTTGAGCTTGCGCCGTCGCGTGAGAAAGCGCGTGACATTCGTCATCACCCGCTGTCCCGCCCGTTGGCTACGGACGCTTCCGCGACTACTACGCCCGCTGCTGACTTCTGCCGCACGATCAAAGTGAATCTCTTCACCCTCAGTCACGATCCCGTGACATGCAGCAGATCTCCCGAGGTAAGTTCGATCGCCTTCCACGCACAACCGCCGGATTTACCACCAGTGCCTTTGATGGATGTGGGCTTCGCGATCGTTTGCTCGCTCGCCCGGCACCGTAGGCCTCAAATCCAGTTCTTGTCCATCGGCTCGCGTGTTTGCTCCGCGCTTCTTTCAGACCCCGCCTCGCGACGACGCCCTTGCGCTTCGCTATCACTTCGCCTCCATCAGGCTGTGAAGAGGACTTTCACCTCCAGGCTATCGGACATGCTCGGCACACAGACAGGAGGGCGGCGTAAAGCCGCCCTAGGCAAGAATAAAAGTGAGAATTACCGGATGGCGGATTCGGCTTGGTCGAAGGCGTGGTAGGAAGAGCGGACCAGCGGACCGGATTCCACGTGCTTGAAGCCCATTTGTTCGCCGAGGCGTTTGTATTCGGCAAATTCATCGGGGTGGACGAAGCGGATGACGGGAAGATGATCGCGCGTGGGCTGGAGATATTGGCCGAGGGTGAGAATGTCCGTACCCTCAGCGGCGAGATCCTGCATAGTGGCCAAGACTTCGTCTTTTTCTTCGCCGAGGCCGAGCATCATGCCGGTTTTGGTAGGAATGTCGGGATGCATTTTTTTTGCGCGTGAGAGCAGTTCGAGGGAGCGTTCGTAGAGGGCGCCTTTGCGAACCTGACGATAGAGGCGCGGAACGGTTTCGGTGTTGTGATTGAGAATGTCGGGCTTCACAGCGAGGACGATGTTGAGGGCTTCCCAATCGCCACGGAAATCCGGGATTAACACTTCCACTTTGCAGCCTGGGACGCGATTGCGAATTTCTTCGATGGTGCGGGCGAAAATGCGCGCGCCACCGTCAGGCTGATCATCGCGATTGACGCTCGTCACCACGGCATAGCGCAGCCCCATGCGCGCAGCGGCTTCGGCTACGCGGATCGGTTCCTGTTCATCGGGAGGGCCGACAGGCTTGCCGGAAGGGACGGCACAAAAACCGCAGGCCCTGGTGCAAATGTCGCCAAGGATCATGAAGGTGGCCGTGCCGTGCTCCCAGCATTCGCCCATATTGGGGCAGCGGGCGGATTCACAGACAGTGTGGAGATCAAGCGTGCGCATGATGCGCTTGAGATCGTGATATTTTTCGCCGCCAAAGAATTTTACGCGAAGCCAATCGGGGCGTGGGTGGGCGTCGGGAGGCTGGACGGGTGCCGGAACGCCATTGGAGATGATATTGAAGGGAGTGGCCATGGGAGTTGAGTTGAGATACCCATTTTACGTGGAATGGGGGAAAGTGTCCAAAGGGGTTGCGTACGGACAAAGGGGTGACGAGAGTGAGAGGAGCCGCCTGGAAGGCGGCGTTACAAGGAAAAAACGCGCGGCACCTCAGTGAGGGGAGCCGTTGGAGTATACTTCGGCGGTAAATAACTGTTATGTACCGAAAAATACTCGCGGTGATATTCCAATTGATTTGCAGCGTCGAAGGGCGCTCGCAAGATCCGCCGACGGCGACCAAGCCGAAAGTGCCAGAAGAGACATGCGCGGTGGCGGGCACAGTGTTCCGGAGTACGGATAATGCACCACTGAAAAGTGCGATTGTTGAGCTAATTCTGGATGGTGATCATGAGCACGCAATTGCGGCCAGAACCACAGCGGATGGCCAGTTCCGACTGAAGAACTTGCCTGCCGGGCAATACGACTTTTATGTGAGCCGCAACGGATATGTGACGGCGAAATATGGCCAGAAGAAACCCAGTGATCCGGGGTCAAAATTGTCGCTGCGTCCGGGGCAGACTATCCAGGATCTGGTGTTTCGGCTGGAACGAGCCGCGGTGATTGCAGGGCGGGTGTTCGATGAGGACGGAGAACCCATGCCTCGGGTGAGCGTAATGGCAATGAGGCAGAGCTTTAGCAAAGGAAAGAAACGATTACTGGACGCGGCAAGCTCTGAAACAAATGATCTGGGTGAATACCGAATTTACGGACTGGAGCCGGGACGATATTACCTAAGTGCGAATGCAACTGAAGAGGGGTATGCGGTTGGTGAAAAGCAATATTCCGAATCGCCGAAAGCCGGACCGGAGAAGTCCTATACAAGACTCTATTATCCGGGGACGAGCGATATGAGTCGAGCCTCTACCGTGCAAGTGAAAGGGGCGGAGGAGGTACCTTCCGTGGATTTCCTGATGAAGGAACAGCCGGTCGTTCGGGTAAGTGGGCGAATCGTTTCTGCTTTCACAAAGGATACAGGAAGAAATTATTTTGATGTGCGACTCCTTCCGAAAAACCAAAGCGAACTCTTTTCTCACATGTCTTATTCTGCGCCCCGAGTACACAGGGATGGAACATTCGAATTGCCGAACATCACCCCAGGGGAATACACCGTGATAGCTATGCAGTTCAGCGAGCAAATGCACTCCTCGGAGCAGGACCTAGAGGTGGGCAGTACGGACGTGGAGGGTTTGTTATTGGTGATAGGCGCGGGGAGCGATGTGCACGGCACAGTGGTGTGGGAAGGAAAACGAAGTGTCGAGAAGGATGGACTGACGGTTATGGTGGCCGCCCCAGGTCTGGATTTCCGCGTTGGTGGGAACGCTTTGGTGGATAAGAATTCTCAGTTCGTGCTGAAGGATCTACCCGATGGACAGTTCCGAGTGGATGTGTACGGGATGGGCAAGGACTGCTACATCAAGGAAATCAGGGTAGGCGAGAATCGGGCGGAAGGAAATACGGTGAAGCTGAGCCGGAGCAGCGGAGAAGTGCAGATCACCATCAGTTCGCGCGGTGCGAAGGTGGCGGGGGCGGTGCTAACAGCGGAAAGCCTTCCGGTTGCTAACGCCTGGGTAGTGGCCGTGGCGGAGAGTAGTTGGCTGGGGCAGAAAGCGTGGTCGGTGACCACAGACCAGAATGGCCGCTACGAACTGCGCGGATTGCCGTCGGGAAAATTCAAGGTTTATAGCTGGCAGGATCTGGAAGAAGGTTCTTGGGAAGATCCGGACGTGCTGAAAGAGTACGAAGAAAAAGGAATAAGTATCGAAGTGCAGGAAGGCGATGCGAAGGCGATGGATTTGAATTTGATTCAATTGAAGGATGGGGGAAAGCAAGGGGAGTGAGTGTGTTGGTGAATAAAAGCTAGAAGAGCCGCCTGGAAGGTGGCGTTACTAGCAAAAGGAGCCGACCTGAAGGTCGGCCACTACATGCAAATGAAGCGATCGCTGCTGCTGGCCGGGTTGAAGCCCGGCACCTATATTTCAAGCAAGGGTCAAAGCGGATTGCGGGAAGAGCGGACGAAATCGCGGAGGCTGGTGACATTGGGGCCATAGGCGCCGATGCGTCCGGCATCGACGGGAAGGCCGAGGCGCTCAGCGAGATCGAGATCGACGCCGGCGTCGTCAAGTTCGGAGAGACTGAAGCCTGCGGCCGGTGAAACGCGATTCATGCCGGAAGGATACACGGGCCGCGGCGGGCGGTGACGCTGCCAGGGACGGCGCGCCAGTTCATAGAATTGCTTCCAATCGCGTTTGTGCCAGCCAGTAGTCATAGGGCCATTCAAGTTACTAAATCCTTTGATGCAGTGAGGGGTAGGAAAGTTCCCGACCACCTTAGGCATCCTTCAGTTCCAGCTTGCTGTTTGGCGATGCAGAAGCTGAGGTACTCCTTTCGTATACTCCAGGGCAAAGCGAGAAAACGAAAAAGTTCAGCTAGTGTTTCAAACACATAACCCCGCGCAGTGTTTCGCCTGAAGATTCCGGACAGCAAAAACTTAGCGCGGATGCGGAACTCGTACGGAGCGCGATGGACGAGGAAGCCGCCTGATGAAACTGGCCGGATACTACAACCAAAAAAAAGCAACAGCCAGAAAAATTATTGTGGGCTGTGAATAATTGGGGAGCGAGCAGGAGCGAAGCACAGCATCAGGATAATCGCAGGAGCGAGCATGAAGGGGCGGAAGCAAACAAACACCAGGCACAAACCTGCTGAAAGCGAAAAATAGGAGCGAAAATAGAGGAGCGAGAAAACTTACCAGCGATTGCCGCGATCGCCGCCGCCACCGCGGTCGCCACGATCACCACCACGGCCACCACCGCCGCCGCGTCCGCCGCGATCGCCACCACGGCCTCCGCCACCACCACCGCCACCGTAACCACCGCGCCCACCACCGCCGCCAGAGCGTTCCGTTTGCGGCCGTGCTTCGTTCACCACGAGGTTCCGGCCCCCGAAATTCTGACCGTTCAACGAGGTGACCGCACGATCCGCTTCTTCATCGTTGGTAATTTCGATGAAGGCGAAGCCGCGCGACTGACCCGTGAAGCGGTCACGAATCAAACTAATCGCCGAGGGATTAACACCAACTTGACCGAACCATTCCTGGAGCTGCTCTTCCGATGCGTTGAACGGAAGATTGCCGACGTAAAGCTTCTTCACTTACGGACTCCTTCTGCCCGGAACCGAATGACGATTGCGGAGCGCACTGGAGATACCAATACCGCAAGGGAGGCAGACCGGAGGGACGTGCCACGGGAGCGATAGGTACATTCAGTGGTCTCGTGCATGGTCTCGAATAATGGGCGTTTTTGCAACAATAATTACTTGCGGGATAGGGTAAGGGCAAGGCTTGGAAAGATGAGAAGGCAAGCAGGAGCGAAGGCTGGAATTTTGCAGAGAGCAGAGGAAAAGAAGAGCGACAGAAGAAGCGAAAAGTAGCTCGACGGGGAGAGGAAGAATGGTAGGATGCCTGCCACACGCCCCCTCGAGGTCATCATGCACGGCACAATGATGGAGTACCCGCTTGTCTTACCGGCATTTCTGGAACGAGCGGGCAAGCTGTTTCCTAAGGTCGAAATAGTTTCGCGAAGACCCGACAGGACGATCGTGAGGTCTAACTACGGGACATTTTACGAACGGGCAAAAAGGCTTTCCTCAGGATTAACGAAGCTGGGCGTCCGCCGCGGGGATCGTGTGGCATCCATGATGTGGAATCACGTGGGACACCTGGAGGTGTTTTTCGGGGTGCCGTGTACGGGAGCGATTCTGCACACGTTGAACCTGAGGCTGCATCCGCACGAGATTGCGAGTATCGCCAACCATGCGCAAGACAGATTCTTGATAATTGATGACGTGCTTTTGCCCGTGTACGAGAAATTTGCGGCGGACGTGAAGTTTGAAAAAGTGATCGTGGTGCCGTATGGATTTGATAGCGTACCGAACGAATATTTGAATTACGAGGATGTGTTGTCGTCGGGCAGCGTGGATTTTGCGTATCCAAAGATCGAGGAGACGGACGGAGCGGCGATGTGCTTCACCTCTGGGACGACAGGGTGCTCCAAGGGAGTGGTGTATACGCACCGGTCGCTGGTGCTGCACTCAATGGCGGAGGCGATGGTGGATACATTTGCGGTGAGCCATCAGGACACGCTCTTACCGCTGGCGCCGATGTTCCATGCGAATGCGTGGGGTGTGCCTTACACGGCGGTGATGACGGGAGCGAAGATGGTGCTGATGGGGCCGAACGTGGAACCATCGGCAATTCTGGACTTCATGGTAAATGAAAAGGTTACGGCGGCGAACGCGGTGCCGACAGTGTGGATCAGCGTGCTGGAAGAACTGGAAAAAAATCCGGGGCGGTGGAGATTCGACAGTCCGGTGAGAGTAGTCAGCGGGGGAAGCGCTCCGCCGCTGGAATTAATGAGGCAATTGGACAGATACGGGATCCGCATTTTGCATTTGTGGGGATTGACGGAAACATCACCGTTGGCGACGACGGGTCATTTGAAGTCGCGAATGAGAGACTGGCCGGAAGAACGGAAATATCTGGTGAGAGCAAAGCAAGGATGGGCAGTGCCGCTGATTGAATTACGAATCATGCGGCCGGAGGGAGAGGCCCCGTGGGACGGAGAGACTCCCGGAGAAGTGGAGGTGCGCGGGCCGTGGGTGGCGAGCGAATATTACGAGGCGCCGGATCAGGCGCACCGGTGGAGCGAGGATGGATGGTTCCGCACAGGCGACGTGGGGACGATGGATCCCGAAGGGATTTTGAAGATTGTGGATCGGACCAAGGATCTGGTGAAGTCTGGCGGCGAATGGATCAGTTCGGTGGACTTGGAAAATGCGTTGATGGGACATCCCGCGGTGCGCGAAGCGTGCGTGGTGGGAGTGCCGCATCCGAAATGGCAGGAAAGGCCGCTGGGCGTCCTGGTGCTAAAAAAAGGGGCTAGCGTAGGCGAGCTGGAGATCCGGGAGTTTCTGGAGAAACAGTTTGCCCGGTGGCAAGTGCCGGATGCGTTTGTGTTTGTGGAGTCGATACCACGGACGAGTGTGGGGAAGTTTAAGAAGATGGCGCTGCGGGAAGAGTATGCGAATTGGAAGTGGGCGGAATAGGGGATTGGCACAGAAAAGCGCACAGCCAAGAATGGCTGTTCCACAAGAAACGAAGCGAAGAAAAGTCGTGGCGTTAGATCGTCAGAACCCACCCTTCGCAAAATGCGCGAAGGATGGGGCACCCTCAAGTTCATTTTTGGCTCGCTGTTAAGACAGAAGTAAAAGGCTAGGTGCGGTAGCTGGCGTTGATCCGGACGTATTCGGCGGTGAAGTCGCAGGTCCAATAGCGGGCGGAAGCGCGGCCCGCGTGCAAATTGATAACCAGCAAGACATTTGGTTCGAGAAGGCGATTGCTGGCGGCGCGTTCGTTGAAATCGAGTGGCTGTCCGGCGCGCAGGACGGGAATGCCCGCTAAGTGAATCTCCACGCGATTGGGATCGAATTTGACGCCGGAGCGTCCAGCAGCGGCGAAGATGCGGCCCCAGTTTGGGTCGCCCCCAGCGAAGGCGGTTTTTACGAGAGGCGAAGTGGCGATGGTCTGAGCAATTTTGCGCGCGGCGGATTCGGTTTTTGCACCGCGAACATCAATTTCGATGACGCGTTGCGCGCCTTCACCGTCGGCAACGATCTGCAGCGCGAGAGAATGGCAAATTTCTTCGAGTGCTTTGGAGAAGGCGCGATGCGCGGCGGTTCCAGAACGAATAGGAGGAGCGCCAGCGGCCCCGTTGGCGAGGACGAGGAGCGTGTCGTTGGTGGAGGTGTCGCCATCAATGGAGATGGAGTTGAAGGTGCGGGAAGTAACATCGCGCAATGTCTTCTGGAGCAAAGCGGGGGCGATGTTGGCGTCGGTAGCGACGAATGCCAGCGTGGTGGCCAGATTGGGATGAATCATTCCGGCACCTTTGGCGCAGCCGACGAAATGGATGCGCTTGCGGGCCATCTTGAACCAAGTGGACGCAGTTTTGGGGCGCGTGTCTGTGGTGCAGATGGCGAGAGATAGTTCGGCGAAAGAGCGCGCGGAGGCACGGCGATTGCGGGCGACGCCGGGAAGAGCGCGCAGAATTTTCTCTATGGGAAGAGGAACGCCGATGACTCCCGTGGAACAGACAAAAATTTCGTTTGGCTTGCAGTTGAGGCGGCGGGCTGTTTCTTGCACGGTTCTTAGAGACGCGTCGTAGCCTGCAGTGCCGGTAGCACAGTTGGCATTGCCGGCGTTGATGATGGCGGCGCGCATGCGCCCTTTGGAGGAACGCAAGTGGGCCTTGGAAACAAGGACGGGAGGGGCGACAACGAGATTCTGCGTGAAGACAGCCGCTGCGGAGGCGAGCACATCACTGGAAAGCAGCGCGAGATCAAGCGCGCCGGTTTTCTTCAGACCGCAAGCGGTGGCAGAAAAACGGAAACCAAGCGGGAGAGCAGATTCAGATGGGACGTTTTTCATATTAAGCAGGTTCGCTGATCTCCAATTTACGCAGTCTCTGTTCGAACTGATCGATTGCGGCACGGACGGATTCTTCCGAAGTCCCCCCCGGAACGGCTTTGAAGGCTATGGCAGATTCTAAAGAGGGAGGATTGCTGAAGAATTTCTCGTCGAACAAAGGCGAAATTTTGCTAGCGTCGCGGACGGACAGCTTGTTCCAGGGAAGTCCCTTATTTTCCGCTTCACGGAGTAGTTTGCCGACGAGATCGTGGGCTTCACGAAAGGGGACACCAGCACGGACGAGATGGTCGGCGGCTTCCGTGGCAAGCAAGGCGGGATCAGAAGCGGCAGCGCGGAGACGATCTTCGTGGAATCGGGTGGTTTGCAGTGCGCCGGTGGCGACCAAGAGCATGCTCAGGACTTGATCGTAGGCAAGAAAAAGAGATTCCTTGTCTTCCTGGAGGTCCCGCTGATAGCTCGTGGGCAAACCCTTTAATACCGTGAGCAATGTGAAGAGTGATGAAGTGACACGGCCAGTTTTGCCGCGAATGAGTTCCCAGGCATCGGGATTTTTTTTCTGTGGCATGAGGCTGCTGCCGGTGGAGAATTCGTCGGGAAGAATGACGTACGAAAATGGTTGCGAGGCAAAGATGACGAAATCCTCGGCGAGGCGCGAAAGATGGGTAGCGATAGTGGAGAGCGCGAACAGGAAATCGAGAGCGAAATCGCGGTCACTGACGGCATCCAGGCTGTTGGCGGTGATGCGGGAAAAGCCCAGTTCCTTGGCGATGGCGAGTCGATCGATGGAGAAGGCACATCCCGCGAGCGCGCCGGAACCCATGGGACAGGCGTCGGTAGAATCGAGTGCGGCTTCGACGCGAAGGCAATCTCGATAGAAGGCTTCTGCGTGGGCCATTAGAAAGTGAGAGAGGAGCAGGGGCTGGGCAAATTGCATGTGGGTCATGCCAGCCATAGGAATGTGAAGGCAGTTTTTTGCCTGCTCGAGAAAAACCCTGAGAAGGTCAAAAAGACTAGTGCGGATTTCCTTGGCGGATTGGACCACGAACATGCGAAATTCCGTGGCGACTAGTTCATTGCGGCTGCGGCCGGTGTAGAGTTTCCAGCCAATTGGGCCCAGGGCGTTGACCACGGCTTTTTCGGCGAAATGGTGGACGTCTTCAACTTCCGTGCCGAATTGATCGACCCAAGCGGGATCGGAGTCGATGCGCGCAGAGATTTCATCGAGCGCGGTGAGGATTTGGCGTAATTCTTCTTCGGTAAGGACTCCCGCTCCCCGAAGACCGCGTGCCCAGGCGCGATCCACCAACAACTGGAATGGCAGGAGGCGGGAATCGAACGAGAACGAGCGCTGAAACGCATCGAAGTTTGCGTCTGGCGCGTTCTCGAAGCGGCCTCCCCAGAGGCGATCATCTTTGCGGTCGGTCATGGACGTTTTAAGTTCAAAGTCATTAGTAATAAGTTAAAACAAATTCGCTGCTTCGTTCAGGAACAGGTGGTGACGGTCCGGCTGAGGTCCTTCGTCGCGCAAAAGGCACGCTCCTCAGGATGACAAGAGAACTCGTGGCCGTGCCTAGCCTAACTCAAAGAACTCTTCCGGTTACATTTGCTTTTGCCGAGCCGGGCGGAGCCTGCTGCGCTCCAGTACGAAGAATCAGGCTTTGGAACTTTCGGCTTTGGCACGCGGCCGCACGGTGACTGGCAGCGAGAAAAGATTGATGAAACCCTCGGCGTCTTTCGGATTGTAGCGGCCCATGGTGAAGCTGGCGAGATCGGCGCGGTAGAGCGAATAAGGAGAAAGGCGCTTGGTAACGTTGAGAGTGCTTTTCCAGAGCTTGAGGCCGACGGAACCGGTGACGCGTTGCTGAGAGACGTTGAAAAAACCGTCGAGTGCTTCGCGAAGGGCAGTGAACCACAGGCCGTTGTAGACGAGATCGGCATAACGCACAGCGAGGGCTTGCTGGAAGTGGGCGGTTTCGCGATCGATAGTGAGGCGTTCGAGTTCGCGATGGGCAGTGACAAGAAGCGTGCCCCCGGGAGTTTCGTAGGCGCCTCGGGACTTCATGCCGACCAGGCGATTTTCAACGAGGTCTGTGCGGCCAACACCGTTCCGAGCAGCAATTTCGTTGAGCGAGTTGAGCAAGTCGATGGGGCCGAGAGTTTTGCCGTTGACGGAAACGGGAGTGCCGGACTCGAAACCGATTTCGACTTCCTCTCCCTTGTCGGGGGCTTTTTCAGGGGAAACGATCCATTGCCACATGGCTTCACTGGGAGCGTTGGCGGGATCTTCGAGCTCTCCGCCTTCGTGGCTGAGGTGCCAGATGTTGCGATCGCGGGAGTAGATATTCTTCTTACTCTGCTCGACGGGGATGTTGTGCTTGTCGGCGTATGCAATAGCGTCTTCGCGAGAATCGATGTCCCACTCGCGCCACGGAGCAATGATCTGCAGATCAGGAGCGATAGCTTTGTAAGCGAGTTCAAAACGGACCTGGTCGTTACCTTTGCCGGTGCAGCCGTGGGAAAGTCCATCGGCGCCGAGTTTGAGGGCGAGTTCGGCCTGGCGCTTGCCGAGAATGGGGCGCGCCATGGAGGTGCCGAGCAGGTAGGTGTGCTCGTAAACGGCTCCGGCACGCAGCGTGGGCCAAATGTAATCACGGATAAATTCTTCACGGAGATCTTCCACGTAGACGGAAGATGCCCCGGTGGCTATGGCTTTCTTGCGGGCAGCTTCCAGATCTTCCTGCTGGCCAACATCACCGATCATGGCGATGACTTCACAGCCGTAATTCTCCTTGAGCCAGGTGATGATGATGGAGGTGTCGAGACCTCCCGAATAAGCGAGGACAACTTTTTTCGGTTTGGTACCTTGCTGAATCACTCTGATTTTTCTCCTAAGCAGAAATATAGTTGAATTTTGAACAAGGGATCACGTGTAGAGTGCGTGCAGGATGGCTTTCTGAACGTACATACGATTTTCGGATTGATCCAGGACGATCGAGGACGGAGAGTCGAGAACTTCGTCAGTAACTTCCATCCCGCGATGTGCCGGGAGGCAGTGCATGAAAACAGCACCGGCGGCGGCTTGATCCATCAGTTTGCGATTCACCTGAAAGGCCTTAAAGGTCGTGCGGCGAACTTTTTCCTCGGCTTCAAAGCCCATGCTGGTCCAGGAATCGGTGTAGACGGCTTGCGCGTTAGCGACGGCTTCCACCGGATCGGTGAAGAGATCGATGCGCGCGCGAGTTTCCTTAGCGACGCGCTTGCCGTCGGCGAGAACGTCGGAATCAGGCTCGTAATTTGAGGGCGTGGCTATGCGCAAGTGAACGCCGAGCCGCGCGGCAAGGTAGATCAGTGAGTGGCAGACATTGTTGCCGTCGCCGATATAGGCAAGTTTGAAGCCGCGGAGAGAGCAAAATTTCTCTTCGAGCGTGAAGAAATCGGCTAGCGCCTGGCAGGGATGGAAGCGGTCGGAAAGCGCGTTGACCACGGGGATGGAGACGCTGTCGGCCATTTCGTCGAGGACGCGCTGCTCGTAGACGCGGGCAACGATGCCCTGCACCCAGCGCTCGAGATTGCGAGCGACATCGGGAATAGATTCGCGTTCGCCGAGGCGAGCCTGCGTGTGGTCGAGAAAAACGACATTGCCGCCCATGCTCTGGATGCCGACCTCAAAGGTGACACGAGTGCGAAGCGAGGGCTTTTCAAAAATGAGAGCCAGATGCTTTCCCTTAAGGATGGTGGCATAGCGCGAAGGCCGAGCTTTGATCTCGGCGGTGCGCTGGAGTAGATCGCGCGCGTCCGCGGAGGACCATTCTGCTCCGGTGAGCAGATCCTTAGCGATCGAAACGGGAATGGCGAGCGTTGCAGTCATCTGTTGATTCTCCTTCAAAGAATTCTAGAGTGCGGCCACAGCGGCACTGTTGGAGTGCGCTGCATCTTTCACGACACGGGTACCAGGCACCTCGGAAAAATCCGAATTGATCGTAGCGGGCAGATATAAATCCGGAGAGAGAGCGGCCGGGGCAAAATTGCCGCCGACGATACGAACCTGGCTGACTCCGCCTTCCAGGGCGCGCTTGGCGGCTTCCAGTTTGAGGATCATGCCGCCGGAGACAACGCGGGACTCAATGAGGCGGTTGATCTGTTCGCAAGAGATAGCGGAAAGAACTTTGTCGCCATCGAGCACGCCGGCGACATCGGT
The DNA here is from genome assembly GCA_963748365.1 of Candidatus Acidiferrales bacterium. Lineage (GTDB taxonomy): Bacteria > Acidobacteriota > Terriglobia > Acidiferrales > UBA7541 > Acidiferrum. Next base: position 79,014 of record CAVVJG010000016.1, on the reverse strand, counting down.
GAGATAAACGAGGTGATCCGCACCAATAAATTCGGCGCAGGCAGCCGCCATGTGGTCGGCATTGATGTTGTAGAGCTCGCCGTCGGGGCCAAGGCCGAGACAGGCAGCAACGGGAAGGAGCTTTTCACGCCAAAGTGATTCAAGGGCCGGTGTATTGACGCCCGTAAGGTAACCGACGAAACCAAGACTGCCTTCGATATCGTTGTGCACGAGCGGAGCGGCGGTGAAGAAATTTGCGTCGGCGGCGCTGATACCGATGGCGGGATAACCCTGGGCGGTGACGGCAGCGGCAAGCTTTTTGTTGAGTAAGCCGGCGAAAACCATGACGGCTGCGTCGCGAGTTTCACGATCGGTAACGCGCAAGCCGGAGACAAATTTGCTTTCAATGCCGAGACGCTTGAGGGTAGCGGTGAAGAGACGGCCACCACCATGAACGACCAGGATTTCGTGGCCATGCTGTGCGAGCTTAGCAACGTGGGAGGCAAGTCCGGCGACGAGGGAGCCGTCCTCGAGTAAGGCACCGGCGAATTTGATGACGATTCTCATAGAAGGCCGGTCTGCTCCTCGAGACCAAGAGTGAGATTGAGATTTTGCACGGCTTGACCGGCTGCGCCTTTGCCAAGGTTGTCGAGACAAGAGACAACGATGAGGCGCGTTCCGGAAGCGTCAAGCGCAAAGCCGATATCACAGAAATTGGTCTTGACGACGTGCTGCAATTCAGGGATGGTGCCGGCGGGCCAGATGCGAACCATGGGACGAGCGGCAAAGAATTTCCTGTAAACGACTTCCACTGTCTCGGGGATGGTGGGGCTAGAGAGAGTCACATAGATCGTTGAGAGAATTCCGCGAGCGGCGGGTAGTAGATGAGTGCTGAAAATGAGTTGGGATTCGACGACGCCAGCATGTTCGAGAATTTCTGGCGTGTGCCGATGCGAGAAAAGACTGTAGGCGCGAAAGTTTTCGTCGACTTCAACGAAGTTGAGATCACGACGGGGTTCCTTGCCGGCGCCGCTAGCCCCGGATTTGCAGTCGCAGACAACGTTCTGCATGGAAGAGATGAGGCCAGCCTCCGAAAGAGGGCGCAGGGCCAGAATCACACTGGTGGAATAACAGCCGGGATTGGCGATTAACTTAGCACCAGAAATTTCGGGAGCATACAATTCGGGAAGGCCGTAGACGGCTTCGGCGAGGCTTGAAGCATGAGGGGTCGGTAGATTATACCAGCGAGAAAATGTTTCGGCGGAGGCAAAGCGGAAGGCGCCACTGAGATCGATGACGCGGATGCCGGCGTCGAGGAGCTTGGGGGCGAATTCGGCAGAGACTTCATGGGGCGTGGCCAGGAATGCAGTGCCAGCCTTGCTGGAAATAATGGCGTCTAGAGAAAGAGCCTTGACCGGTGCTTCACCCCAAACGCGAAATTGCGGGAACAACTGGGAGAGGCAACGAGCGCCGTTCGTTTCACGCACGTAAAACGTGGGTCGCGGAACAGCGGGATGGCGGACGAGCAGCGTAGCCAGCTCGAAACCGGTATAACCAGTGACACCAATGACGGCAATGGTTTGGGGGTCTCTCATTTCACCTGAGCTTCGATTTTTTTCTGCAAGGATTCACGCGTCTTGCGATTGGGCGTGATGATGAGAACGGTGTCGTCTCCGGCGATAGTGCCAGCAATTTCCGTAAACTTTGCGCCATCAACGGCAGCAGCCAGGGGCTGAGCGCCGCTGGGAGGAGTTTTGAGCACAAGTAAATTCTCCGCCGGACGGATATCGAGAAGGAATTCGCGGAGCGCTCGCGTTAGAGGAGGAACTGTTCCATTGTCTTCGGCGACTCCGGTGACAGGTTTGTAGCCTTCGATGGTCTTGGCGAGCTTTAATTCGTGCAAGTCGCGGGAAAGGGTCGCCTGAGTGACGCGGAGCTTCTGCTGAGCGAGGCGGCGGCGCAGTTCTTCCTGGTTGCCCACGCCGCCCTGGGCGATGAGGCGGAGGATCTGACCGTGGCGAAATGTCTTGGTGGCGCTCATATGTATATTCTATTCAACCGACTGTATATTTATACAGGAGAAAGAAATGGGCGTCAAACACGTTTTCGAGATAATTTCAAAATAAATTAGAGTGAATTTGGTTTAGTGAAATGCGCGCAAAGGGTGAGCCCCAGAAAACGGTGGCTGCAAGATTCGGGCGCGAAGATGGCGGCAAGGCGATGAAGGAATGTTCCATTGACGCTTAAAAACTAAAAGGAATTGTTGGCAGAAATAGCGAAAACAGTGGTGAAAACCTAGGACAGGTGGAGGTTGCTGAACGGAGGTACAGGTGGCAGTTGATACACTATGAGCACTTGGTTGCGGATACTGCTGGATTTTCGGCGTCAGGAATGTTACGTATCTGCCATCACCTTTTTTGAGTCATGAACGAACTTTGCCACATTTCCGGGTGCAAACATGACGTTCCGGCCGCATTGGCCGAGCAAAAACTTTGCGTTCTACATTTCACCCTTTCGCTGGAAGCGAGTTGCGCGGAGATGAGACGCGAAACAGCGCTGGGAAATACACCGCATGAACGAACGCGGGAGATTATGGGATTCATAACGGAGCACGGCGAGAAACTGGCGCGCGTGGCAACCAGCGGGTTGCACCTGACGGATGACCTAAAAGCGCGGGTGCTGAGCACATTTTTGACACTGATGAACCTGCGCGAGAATTTAGATCGGGCGGCGATGCGTTCGCCAAGCGGACGGGGCGGAGTTTACCGATAGAGTTGGTTTCCCACTTTGAGGCGCTGGCATAAGAGAAAGCGCAAATAAACGAATTAAGACAACGGATCGGGGTTTGATGAGGCTTCAGTTGAGACCCTTCGGCCGCAAATAATGGGTCCTCAGGATGCCAATGTGTTGCTGGGTGTGCGTTGGTTGGCAGCGAGTCGCTTAGAACTGGTTAATGGCAACGAGTTGATTGGGTGTTTGCGGTCAGGAACCAAGATATTTGGCGTAGAGAGAGCGAGCCACGGCGGGGTCCTTGGTGCCCTTGATAATAGCGCGGCCGTCTGCGAAGACCGTAATTTCATACGGCGAGACTCCAAATTGAAGCAAGAAACCGTTTTGACGGACGCCAGTGACCGTTCCGGCCAGCTTATTTTCCAGGGTGGGCAGATCCAGAGTGCGGTGACGTTCGTGAATCTGGACGGAATCACGGCCACACATGGTGATGTGGGGCTGCGCTTCGCCGTGGAGATAGGTGAAATCGCGGCGAGCACAAGCGCGGCAAGTGAGAGATCGCGCGGGAGTGATGGACTGGAAGCGTCCAGTCCAAATGTCGGAAGAGATGAGTCGGCCGTGGAGAGCAGCGGGACGATCCGCAAGTAACTTCAGGGCTTCTGAAGATTCGAGTGAGGCGATGAGATTTACGATGGGACCGAGAACGCCGATGGTGTCGCAGGTTTCTTCTACTCCCAGGGATGCGGAAGAATCCATGACGCAAGCGAGGCAAGCCGTGATGCCGGGTTGAATGGTCATCGTGATGCCATAGCTGGAGACGGCGGCGGCATAGATCCAAGGGGTGGCAGTTTCGACGGCAAAATCATTAATCAGGAAGCGAGTCTCGAAATTATCGGTGCCATCGAGGATAAGGGGAAAGCCCGCGAGGAGTTCGCGAACATTTTTAGCGTTTAAGTCAGCAACAATTCCTTCAATTCGGACGTCGGAATTTATGGAGCGAAGCCTGCGTTCGGCAACCGTAGCTTTGGGAAGAGATCCGCGCGCATCGGACTCTTCAAAGAGGGTCTGTCGCTGCAGGTTGGAAGGCTCAACAAAATCGCGATCAATGATACGCAGGTGCCCGACTCCCGCGCGAACGAGCAGGTTGGCGGTGGCTGCACCGATGGCACCACAGCCAACGATGACGGCGCGAGAGGAAAGAAGGTTGGCTTGACCTCCGGGCCCGATGCCAGAAAAGAGCACCTGTCGAGAGTATTTTTCAGCTGAGGGATGGCTCACGTAAAGTAGAATTTCCTATAGGGAACTCACCTAATGATACCGCCAAAGGCTGCCGAAGAAGCAACGCGCGTATGCTACGCTTCGTCTGAGTATAGAGAAGGATGAAATCGAGCTGGGACAATGGGATACGGATTCTGGCGCTCCTGGGACTGCTATTCGGAGCCCGCAGTACGTTTGCCCAAGGGAATGTCCCTGAAAAGCCGGAAAAAACGGTGGGCGCGAACGTTGTAGCGATACGGCTGGTGAAAGAGGATGGCAGAGAAATCGTGGGGCTGCCGGCTGGACTGCCCCTGGAAGTGGGAAAACCGCTGGAGCTGGAGAAGGTTGCGGCGGCGCTCAGGGTTTTATACCAGACTGGGGATTATGCAGATTTAAGAGCCGTAACTTATCCGGAACCCGGTGGGCTGCGGCTGGAATTTGTAGCCACAGAAAACCTGTACATCAATCAAGTGATCATCGAAGGGCTTACGGCACCGCCAACGGATTCTTCCGCTGCGGCAGCCATGCAGCTAGCTTTGGGGCAAACGTACCACCCGGCGGATGTGACCGATGGGACGAATCGATTGCAGGATACATTGCACGAAGAAGGCTTGTATCAGGCGAAGCTGGAAGTAGAAAAGCGAGCACGGTCAGAGAGCCATCAACTGGACGTAATTGTGCACGTGAATTCAGGGCAACGTGTGCGGCTGAGCAAGATCGATCTGTTGAACAATACGGAATACCGGGATGTAGATCTGCTGGCGTTGTTCAAGGTGAAGACCGGACGAGAATTGACGATAGCGAGAGTGCGTTCTGGTGAGGAGAGGATCCGAAAATTTCTTGAGAAGAGAGGCCATCTGAGCGGGCGAGTATCAGCGCGGCGCGGCGAGTATAACCCTGTGGAGAATACGATTCCCCTGACGGTGGAAGTAACGGAAGGGCCGCGGGTAATCGTGCAGGTGGAAGGGGCGAAATTTTCGAAACGCGAATTGAAGAAACTTGTGCCGATCTATCAGGAAGGATCGGTGGACACGGACCTTCTGGAAGAGGGAAAGAGAAATCTACGGGAACGGTTGGAGCGAGACAGCTATTTCGACGCGGGCGTGAGTTACAGCACGGTTTCGAAGGAAATCGAAGGTGCGAAAACCGGCTGGAAAGGGTCGGAGGAGACGATCACGTACAAAGTGGACCGCGGAGACCGCCACAAACTGCTGGATGTCGAATTCCAGGGGAACAGCTATTTCAGTACGTCGATATTACGGAGCCGTTTGAACATTTTGGCGAGTTCCTGGGCGACGCGGCCACGATTCAGCCGCCGATTGATGGAGAACGATGCACTGTCAATGAAGAACTTGTATGTAGCAAACGGATTTCTGTCGGCAAAAGTGGAAGGGAAGGTCCTGGACGACTACGAGGGGCATAAAGGCGATTTGATTATCAAGTTTTCTATCGAGGAGGGAAAACAAACGCTGGTCTCCAGCCTGAAGATTGAGGGAACAAAGTCCATTTCGGAAGCAACGATCATGAGTGTGGTGGGTTCCTCGACCGGGCAGCCATTTTCGGATATCAACGTAGCGAGCGACCGGGACAATATTCTGGCTTTGTATTTTAACGAAGGATTTCCGAATGCCGCATTCACCTGGACGGCAGAGCCTGCCGGAGGAGCCGAAGCGAAAACAAAGGGCGCGAAAGTAGCAAGCGGCGAGGAGGCAGAAGACAAAACGCTGCAAGAAGAAGGAACGTCAAAAATTCTACGGGCTGAGCCGGTGAACCTTCTATATAAGATTGTGGAAGGACAGCAAATACGAGTGCGCCGCGTTTACCTGACGGGATACGACCACACGCGGCCGAAAGTGATCCGAAGAGACGTGAAGGTGAAGCCGAACGAACCGCTGCGCGAAGGGGAGGTGGTGGAATCACAACAGAAGCTCTACAACCTGGGAATCTTCAACAAAGTCACCATCGAACCGCAGAATCCGAATGGGACCGATCCGGAAAAAGACATCGTAGTGCTGGTGGAGGAAGCGAAACGTTACACGATTGCGTACGGCGGTGGATTCGAGGTTCAGCGGCTGGCAAGCACAACGAACCCGACGGGAGGGGAATTCCAGGCGGCACCGCGAGGAATTCTGGAAATATCGAAACAAAACCTGACGGGCCGCGCGGATTCACTGACGTTGAAAATGCGCGGAAGTACTATTCAAGGTCGCGCGCTGCTGGCGTATTCTTCACCAGATACGTTTAATAGCCAGAAGTGGAGTACCCAAGCGACGGCATACGTGGAAAAAACACAGGACATCAATACGTTTTCGCAGGTGAGGTATGAGGGCAACCTGCAACTGACGCAGCAATATTCACCACGAACTTCGATTCTCTACCGCTATGCCTTCCGAAAAGTAACCGTCAGCAATTTGAATATCCCGGCGGATGAGATTCCACTGTTCAACCAACCTACGCGCGTTTCAGAATTCACCGCGACATGGTTCCGCGATACGAGAGATAATCCGGCCGACGCGACCAAAGGAATGTTCACAAGCGCGGATATCAGCGTGGCGGGAACGGCATTAGGAAGCAGCTCGAGCTTCGTACGATTGTTCGTGCAGAATTCCGGATACAAACCGATCAAGCGCAATTGGAGTTATGCGCGCTCCATACGGCTGGGGATCCTGCAACCTTACGCGAGCACAGTTTCGCTGACGTTTCCTGCGCCAACCACGCAGCCACCGCCGCAGGTCATCCCGCTGCCAGAAAGGCTGTTCAGCGGCGGCGGATCGAATCTGCGGGGGTTTGCATTGAACCAAGCGGGGCCGCGCGATTCCATCACGGGATTCCCGGTCGGCGGGCAGGCGTTGCTGGTGATCAACCAGGAACTAAGGTTTCCACTCAAACTGCCGTTGGTGCCGGCGGGCTTGGGAGGCGCGTTTTTCTATGATGGAGGGAATGCGTTCAGCCGCCTAGGACGAATGACGTTGCGGTGGTCTCCGCCAAAGCCAGTGTTCCAGGCGGCGTACCCGGGGCTGCCGCCGGGGCGATTTAATCCGACGCAGTGCCTGTACAACTGCACGAATGAGCTGAATTATTTTTCGCACACGATTGGGCTTGGATTGCGCTATGCGACACCGGTGGGGCCGATACGCGTGGATTTGGGATATCAGATCAACCGGCCAACGATCGTGATTCCCTGCAAAGACAGCGCGGTATTCTGCCAGCAGGGATCACATCTGCCGCACTTCCAGATATTTTTCAATCTAGGATCGAGCTTCTGATGCGACGAGTCGGGCTACGTCTGCTTACGATGCTGCTGCTTACAGGGTTGGCGAGCTTCGCGCAGGAAGTGGTGGACCGGATTGCAGCGCGCGTGGACGCAGACGTCATCCTGCTAAGTGATATTCGAGCGTTGAGCAGGTATCAGTTGTTCGTGGACGGAAAATCAGAAAGTGACGCGCAGATACTGGAGAGACTGATCGACCAATGGATTGTAAGGAATGAAGCCAACGTCAGCCGAATCGCACAGCCATCAAATGAAGAGATCGATCGGAGCCTGGCGAGGTTGAAACGGTCGTTTTCTTCAGAGGTGGAGTTTACCGACCGCAGACTACAGAGCGGGTTAAGCGAAGAAGCGGTGCGCGAGATGGTGAAGTCGCAGCTGTACTTGAGCAATTATCTGGATTCGAGATTCCGGCCGTCGATACAGATTGACGACAAAGCCATCGAAGATTTCTACCAGACGAGGGTAATTCCGCGAGCGCAAGCACGCGGACAGAACCCACCAACGCTGGAGGCTGCGCATGATTTTATCCAGGAAGCGCTGGTGCAGCGGGCGATAAACGAACAAGCAGATAAGTGGCTGAAAGAGAGCCGTGCGCGCGTGCGCGTGGAAATTCTGCTGACGGGGGGACAGAAATGAGCAAAGAGTCCCGCCGGAATAAAATCAAATGGCTGGAACATGTGCTGTGGGTGCTGGGAACGTGGACGGCACTGGGATTGGCTCTGGTAATCATCGCAGTGGGAAGCGGGCTGGCCAATCCGCTATTGCGGCGAATCCTGATCGAGCGACTGGAAACTCTGACGGGGGCGAAAGTCGAAATACGAACGGTGTCGGTGGGATGGTTTTCGTTGGACGCGGCGGTAAAGGGATTGGTAATACACGGCACGGAACCCCGAGACACGGCTCCACTGTTGAGCGTGGAACAGGCCAAAGTTGGATTGCGAATCGATTCGTTCTGGGGACGACGCTTTTCGCTGCGGGAACTAGTTGTGCAGGGTCCGCAAGTACACCTGCGGGTTGAAAAGAATGGAACGAACAATCTTCCGACACTGAAGAGCAGTACAAAGTCACAAGGACCGTTGCAAGAAACCCTTCTGAAGTTGCACATCGGCCACCTGGAAGTAACTAACGGGTGGATCCTTTACAACAATGTGAAGTCGTTGATCGCGGTGGAAGGCGGGGACCTGCACCTGAACGTGACGCTGGGAGGGACGGTCGAAAATCCGGTGTACTTGGGAACACTCGACTGGGATTCAGTGGAATTGGGACGGCGACGGGATGTGCCGGTACCTGCGAACCTGTCGGTAAAGTTTTCGCTTGGGAGGGAAGGATTCGCGATTGAACAGGGGATACTGGATCTGGGGCGGTCGCACGTCGATGTGCAGGCGCAAATGCCTAATCTGGAAGTGCCGGCGTTTACCTACCGGTATCGTGCGTGGCTGGATTTGTTGGATTTGAGAGAAGCGTTTCGCACGCCGGAAATTCCATTGGGAAGAATCGATCTGCGCGGAGAAGGCGCGATTGGGGGAGGTAAAGTTCAGGGAAAAGGAAGCTTTGCCGGAGACAACATCACTCTGGGATTTGAGGATTTTCACTCGGCAAATTTGTCGAGCCGATCGAATTACACACTGGATGAGAAAGGCGTGTTCTTGCCGGATTTCACCGCATACGCGCTAGGCGGCAGCGTGAAGGGAAAATTGACGATGCGGTATGAGGGGTTGCAATTCCGCGCGGAAACCAGATTGCAGAACGTCAGGATGTTTGAAGTGACGCCGGCGATCGACCACGCGGGGTTTCCAATCGATTCGTTGCATTGGGATTCGGTGATCAGCGCAGACACGGTGGAAACCTGGCACGATAACTTCCGCGATTTTGATGTAGCAGCAACGCTGCAGCTATTGGAACCTGACGATTTGCGCGCGGGGCATATTCCCGTGACGGGGGATTGGAAGATCCGCTACCGGGATACCACGAGCACGCTGGACATTTCGAAGCTTGATTTCGAAACGCCAACATCACGGGGCACAATCACCGGCAGGCTTGCACCCAAGGATACGGCTCTGGAAGTCCACATGATGGTCGGAGCACTGGAAAACTGGAGCGATTTCATCCATGCGCTTTCTGGCGATAAACCGGGAAGCGAGGAAGCGCAGATTCGTTATGCCGGTTCTCTGCAGTGGGACGGGACCATCACGGGCGCATCAGGCGGACCAACTTTCCAGGGACATTTTCGCGGAGAAAATTTCCGATACAGCAATGTGGCCCTGGATTCTCTGGATGGTGAGATGAATTATTCGCCGAAGGCGCTGATAATCACGCACGGGCGGGCGACGCGAGGGATGATGCAGGCCGTGGTCGACGGAGAATTGCAACTGAATGACTGGGAGTTTCAGCCGGACAGCCACTGGTCGAGCGAAATCAATCTGGAAAGGGTGCCGCTGGACGGATTGGAGCAGTTGGCGGGATGGAATTATCCGGTACACGGATTTTTGACGGGACAATTTCATGGGCAGGGGACACGAGCAGAACCAGCGCTGACCGGGAATTTTGACCTGGCGGATGGAGATGTGTATAGCGTTACGTTTAATCGGTTGCGGGGACAATTGAACGTACTGCCGGATGAAGTGCGGCTGTCGAACGCAGAATTGCGTTTCTTTGCGCCCGGTTCGGAAAAGAGCGGGGCCGGAATTGTGACGGGGAATGTGGCATACCGTAATGGCGATAAATCGCTGACAACGGATCTAGTTGGGGCTTCGTTGCCGTTGGAAAATTTCCGGCGGATCAAATCCGCAGGACTACCTGTAAGCGGTCAGGTCACGTTCCGACTGAAATCAAGCGGCCCGGTAACACAACCGGTAGGGGAGGGGACGTTCCGGCTGGTGGATTTGAAAGTGGGAAATGAATTGATCGGGAGCCTGGACGGCGAATTGAATTCAGACGGAAAAGAGGCTCGACTAAAGCTGAAATCGGCGATGAACACGGGGATGATATCCGGAAATGTGTCGTTAGGGCTGCTGGACCCATTGCCGCTGGATGGAAAAGTTTCCATTCAGAATATCAACCTGGATCCGTATTTGCTCTCGGCATTGCACCTGAGTAAATTCACCGGGCACGGAACGGCAGATGGCGACATCACGGTGAAGGGAGAATTGCAGCATCCTGAGAGTCTGGTGGTGGACGGAAATTTTTCGAAGCTGGTTCTGACGTATGAAAGCGTGCAACTGGAAAATTCCGGGCCGATCCATCTGACGTCGACGCGGGACAATTTAAAGATTCTGAACGCCGGGTTGAAGGGTACGGACACAAACGTAGATTTGAGCGGGTCGATTCAATTTACCGGGCGGCGTACGCTGGCGATGAAATTGAACGGTTCGGTGGATTTGCGGTTATTGAGTGCGTATATCCCGAACGTGGATGTAGGCGGGCATGTGGATATGAATGCCTCATTTGAAGGCACAATGGACCGGCCGCGAATTATCGGGCGAATGAAATTGGAAAATGCATCGGCGCGTTCCGCGGATTTCCCAACGGGATTGAATAACGTGAAAGGCGATCTGGTATTCGATGCCAATCGGCTGTTTTTCGAGAATGTGACGGGTGAGGCAGGCGGAGGGATTCTGGCGTTAAGCGGAAGCGTGAACTATTCCGAGAGGCCGCTGCGTTATGACGTATCGGCGAGGACGGACAGACTTCGCATTCGGTATCCGGAGGGATTGAGTTGGCTACTGGGAGGGCAGCTGCGATTGTCCGGGACACTGGATGGCGGCCTGCTTTCAGGCAAGGTAGTGGTACAACGAGTGAATCTGAACGAGGGATTGGAATCGGCGGGTAGCTTGATTTCGAGCAAGGATTCAAGCAGCTCCAGCAGTTCGACGTTTCTGCGAAATCTGCAATTCGACGTGGAAGCAAGCTCGACACCGGATGCGCGAATGGAGTGGCCGGGTGCGCACCTGGAGGCAGAGGCGAATTTGCGCGTTCGAGGAACCGCGGAGCACCCGATTATGCTGGGGCACATCCACGTGCTGTCTGGAGATTTATATTTTCGCGACAACCATTACCGGGTAACGCGAGGCGATTTAAATTTTGCAAACCCGTTCCGACTGGACCCGGCCATCAACGTAGAAGCGACCACAAACATTCAGCAGTATGAAATCACGCTGAACTTTACAGGGCAGTCAAGCAAGATGGGCTTTTCGTACCGATCCGACCCGCCACTGCCCGGCAACGACATTGTGACACTGTTGGCATTGGGACAGACAGGATCAGAATCGGTGTTGCGCACGGGAGGGGCGACGCAGACGGGCGCGTCGGGAGCCTCGGCACTGCTTTCGGAAGCGATTTCGAGCCAGTTGGGCGGACGCGTGGAGCGCCTGTTCGGGATCACGAGATTCCGTGTGGATCCGGGTCTGGCGGGGATTGGAACGACGGGATCGAACCAGAACGCTGGTGCGCGAATCACGGTGGAACAGCAGGTCACGAGGAATCTGTCGATCATGTACGTGTCGAACGTGAGCTCGACCCAGCAACAGGTGATTCAGGTGGAATACAACGTATCGCGAAATCTGTCAGTGGTAGCGTTGCGAGATCAGAACGGAACGTTCGGCGTGGACATTAAGTTCAAGAAACGCTTGCCATAGCTGGAATACACCGCGCAGTAAGAAAAATCAGCATGCAATCAGGGTTGATCCTGCTGCTGGGCGGCCTGCTGAGGTGCGTCCTGCTGGCGTCGCTGTTGGTAGCGGCGCGGTGCGTTGTTGCCAAGACGGACATTCTGGCCAGCCGATGGATTATGTTCTTTTGCTTGCTGGAGGGCTTCCTTGACAGCCTTGATGGCTGTGGTGCGACTCGCTTCTTGAATCTCCCGAGAAATTTTGGGGCCTTCCGAGGCGACTTTCTGTCCAAGCTGCGAACCATAAAATTGGAGAAGGCCTTTGATCTCGTCCTCGGAGTAGTGTTTGTCGTAAATGATGACAAGCCGTTCGGTGACCTGATCGACGTCAAATCTTCTCTCGTAGTCAGAGATGACGGCGTTGACAAAGGCCTGGCCCTTGTCGCCGTTTGGCACGGTGGCGAGCAACTTTTCACGGTATTGCTCGGCTGTAAGAGTAACGGAATCCTGAACCTGGTCACGCGCCCCGACAAGCTCAAGCAGGGCGCGAATCTCACCATCCTTGGCGGGATCGATGGCCGGGGCCTTCACTGAAGCGGATGGCGTGGAACTGGGCTGTGAAGCGGTTTCAACGGAGGCGGAAGAAGTGCCCTGGATGGCAAGGAAAAACGCTCCGATGTAAATGATGATCAATGCGAGCACGGCCTTCATGACAACCTCCGATTGCGAGGGCGGTTACAACTCGAAGAATGAGTGTAGTGAGAGGAAATGCGGAGCGCGCCTGTTCTGGAGTTCAGATTTGTTGCGTGCGTCACTGGCCTTGTGGCCAGTTTTCCGGTAAAAGAAAGTTGGTAATGTGGCGCAAGTTGAGCGGGTGGCAATGAAATGTGGCGGGAATGGTTGAAGAGCGGAGAACAGCGTACCGAGGCCGGCACGGAGGAAAAATTCCGGGCAGCACGCGAGGCAATGATTGAAAAACAGATCTGGCATCGCGGCGTGCGAGATGAGAGAGTCCTGCGCGCGATGCGAACAGTGCCACGACATGAGTTTGTAAGTGCGGAACAGCAGAGCCGGGCCTATGAAGACGTACCGCTGCCGATAGGCGGGGGACAAACGATTTCACAGCCGTATATCGTAGCGTTGATGACGGCATCGCTGGGGTTACAGGGAACAGAGCGCGTGCTGGAAATCGGGACGGGCTGCGGGTATCAAGCGGCGGTGCTGGCGTGTTTGGCGCGAGAGGTACATAGCGTGGAGATAGTGCCAGAGCTGGCAAGCTCAGCCAGAGAGCGACTGAAACGATTGGGATATGCGAATGTCACGGTGCATTGTGCAGATGGGTCATTCGGGTTGGAGGAATTCGCACCGTTCGACGCGATTGTGGTTGCGGCGGCGGCGCCGAAAATGCCGGAGTCCTTACTGGCCCAACTGTCGGATGGCGGGCGAATGATCGTGCCCGTGGGTGAAGGAGAGAGAGAAGCCCTGGTATTTGCGAAGAAACACGGAGATGAATTTGCATTTGAGCGGAGAGGAGCTTGCCGCTTTGTGCCGCTGGTGGGCCAACATGGATGGAGGGATTTGTAACTTCGATGAACAACACCGCCCCGGAATTATCAATTATCGTGCCCTCTTACAACGAAGAAGCGCGTTTGCCCGGCACACTGGAACGCATTGCGCAATACATTCGCGAGCATCGACCAAACACGGAAGTGATTGTTGTCGATGATGGTTCGACGGATGGAACGGCCCGCGTGGCCGAAGGATTCAAGGAGAAAATCGCCGACTTGCGGGTACTTTCGAATGGAGTGAACCGCGGGAAGGGTTTCAGTGTGCGGCATGGATCGCTGCAGGCGAAGGGCGAAATAGTTCTGTTCACGGATGCCGACCTTTCTGCACCGATTGAGGAAGCGGAAAAACTCCTTGGAGCGATGAAGAACTTCGACGTGGCCATCGGTTCGCGGGCAATGAACCGCAAATTGATTGAAGCGCGGCAGTCGTTGTTTCGGGAATTTGCCGGGATCCTATTCAACAAGATTGTAAGAATCATCCTGCGGCTCCCGTTCGTGGATACACAATGCGGTTTCAAAGCTTTCCGCCGAGAGCGGTGCGGAATTGTTTTTGAACAGCAAACGATCGAACGATTTGGTTTCGATCCGGAATTGTTGTACCTCGCGCGCCATCATGGATTGACCACCGTGGAGGTGCCCGTGAGGTGGGCGCACTCTCCAGCGACCAAGGTGAGCATGTTCAGAGACAGCCTGCAGATGTTCGCGGACGTGTTCATCATCCGGTGGAACGGGCTGCGGGGCAGGTACCGGAGAGAGAAATAAGATTTAACTTTGTAATATAAAGTACTTGACACTTTTTCTCTCCTGGCGTAGCCTTCCCTCGTGGCTTCCACCAATCCCATCCCGTCTAACCGCAAGCCCATCCCCATCGACGCCAGGGCAGCGGACCATCTTCGCTACATCCGCGAAACCATGGAAAATGCAGCAGAGTTCACCGCCGTGCCGGGTTGGGGAGGCGTGGCGATGGGCGTGACGGCCCTGGCGGCAGCGGCGATGGCGGCACGACAGAGCACGTCTCGTGCATGGCTGGCAGTTTGGCTGGCGGAGGTATTTGTAGCGGTGGCGATCGCAGCACCTGCGGCGGCAACGAAGGCGCGGCGGGCCAATTCTTCGCTGTTTTCCGGGCCTGGACGCAAATTTGTGATGAGTTTCGCGCCCCCAATTTTTGTGGGCGGGCTACTGACATTTGCGCTGTTTCAATTGGGAGCCACCTCAACATTGCCCGGGTTGTGGTTGTTGCTGTACGGCACGGCAATCGTGACTGGCGGCGCGTTTTCGGTGCGAGCGGTGCCGATCATGGGAGTGTGCGTGATGGCGCTGGGTGCTGGAGCATTGTTTGCGCCAGCGCAGTGGGGAAATATCTTTATGGCGGCGGGATTTGGCGCGGTACAAATAGGATTTGGATTGTGGATTGCGTTGCGGTACGGCGGCTGAGAGAGTACGTGAAAAAGGTTTACTTATGACGAAGTCATCGACAGCCAGGCAGGAACGAACGGCGCGGGAAGAAGGGCCGACCGCTGTGCGCAGCGTCGCGGCTGAACCGGTGTCGTCGAGCCTTGACCGGCTGATCCATGAGCGAATCCGGCTGGGGATCGTAAGCGCACTGGCGGTGAACCGTTCGCTGACGTTCAATGAATTGAAAGCGCTGCTGAAGACCACGGACGGAAACTTGAGTGTGCATGCCAGGAAACTGGAAGAGGCGGATTACATCGTGTGTACGAAGTCGTTTGACGGACGACTGCCGAAAACGGAATACCGGCTGACGGGTTTGGGGCGACGGACCCTGGAAAAGTATCTGGATCATATGGAGGCATTGATTCGGGCAACGCGGGAAAGGTAAAAAAATTTGCGCCTTCACTTTGTAATATAAAGTACATTACAGAAAGTACATTACCAGTCGGACTTCAGGAGAACCGATCATGTTGATGCAGAGTAGCGCGTTACAGCAGAAGTTGCGGACACTGGCAGTCACGGCGGGAATGCTGCATGTGGCAATCATTTGCGACGGAAACGGCCGCTGGGGGACTTCGCAAGGACTGCCGCGTTCTGCAGGACACCGAGCGGGCGCGGAAGCAGCGTCGCGGGTGATTCAATGTGCACCACACCTGGGGATACACACGCTGACTCTGTTCGCGCTGTCGGCGGCGAACTGGAAGAGGCCGAAGACGGAGATTGATGCCATTCTGGGGATTCTTCGCGAGTACTTGCTGGAACAGACGGAGCACTGCGTGGATGCGGGCATCCGCTTGAGCATTATCGGTCGACGCGACCGCGTGCCGGGCATGCTGCGAGATGCGATTGCAGAGGCGGAAGCGTTCACGTCAAATGGGAAGCGACTGCACTTGCGACTGGCGATTGATTACTCGGCACGACAGTCGATTTATCAGGCGGCCAGCAAGTTTTACAAGGTGAAGGATCTTTCAAGCGATGCGTTTGCCGACGTGCTGTCTGAAGTACAACGCGGGGGATCGACGGATGTGGATTTGCTGATCCGGACTGGGGGAGAGCAGCGGCTATCGGATTTTCTGCTGTGGGAATGTGCGTTTGCGGAATTTATTTTTCTCGAAAAGCGGTGGCCGGATTTTTCACCCGCAGATTTGCGCGACGCGGTTATGGAATATGAGAAGCGAGAGCGGACCCGGGGAGCGCTACCTTTGGAATGCGCGCCGGATTTGTGCGCGGACTGAGGGTCGTGAAACCTTCGTTCTGACGATAAGTCTGGAGGCCCGCTGAGCCTTGGGTTCGCGAGACATAAATCGACCCTTTAACTATATATAATCCAACTACTTACAGACTTCGAATTATAACTTCAAGGCACTCAGACGTTTGCGGCCCGAGGGTCGTCTATACCTCAGGAGAACGCGATGGGTTCCGCGGGGTTGGCGCTGGTTTGGCAACGTAAAATCGCATCAGGGGATAGCGAGGGGGCGCGGCAACGAGTGGAAACTTTGCCGGGGAATCTGCAAAACGGGGGCGAAAATAGTGCACCTACGGGAAGAGAAGATGCCGCATTGGCGGCAGCCTGCCGGGCTGGAGATTTAACGGCGTACGAGCGTTTGTACCGGCAGCAGGGAGCGCGAATGCGCAACCTGGCGCGCAATTTACTGGGAACACAGAGCGATGCCGAAGACGCGGTGCAGGAAACGTTTTTGAAAGTGCAGAGGGGTATCGGAAGTTTTCGCGGGCAATCTTCCTTCGTGACTTGGACTTTTCGAATCCTGGTAAACACCTGCCACGATTTGCGCCGCAGCCGGACGCGACGGAAGGAACTGGCGAAAGACGAGACGGAGGAGTCTGATCCCCTGCCGAAGATGCGGGCGCCGGGCGCGCAACCGAGTTTGCGGATGGCTTTGGAATGTGCCATTGCAAAACTGACGCAGCACCAGAGAGATGTTTTTCTGCTTTACGAAGTGGAAGGGTTCCGGCACGGGGAAATTGCGGGGATGCTGGAGATCACGGAAACGGCTTCGAAGAATACGCTTTTTCAGGCAAAGAAAAGTTTGCGCGTGATGCTGGAAGCGCCGCGAAGCGCGGATGCGGGAGGCGCAATATGAATGTGAAGTGCGAGGAGCGCGAACGGATTTTTGCGGATGGCACGGCGGAAGAATGGACCGCGCTAGAATTACACGGAGCCACATGCGCGGAATGCGCCGAAGAGTTGCGGACGTGGAAAGCCTTAAGCGTTGCGGCGGAAGAGTTGCGGAATTACTGCGAGAGCCCGGGGCTGTGGTCGCGAATTGAATCGTCGCTGAGAGAGCAGGAGCAGAAGAAGCAGGCACATTGGTGGGTAGGGCTACGGGTATGGCGGCACGTACCGTTGGCATGGCAAATGGGTTTGGCAGGAGCGCTAGTGCTGGCGATGGCTCTGACGGGCGGATATGTGTATTTGCATCGCAACCCATCTGAATCCGTGGCAGGTGGAAGATTCTTGAAGGATAAGAAACTGGCGGAGGTGGAACGCACGGAGCACCAGTATATGAAGGCGATTGACCAGCTTGCGGTTGAAGCAAAACCACAATTAGAAGCAGACAGTTCGCCGCTGATGGCGAGCTACCAGGAGAAGTTAATGGTGCTTGATAGCGCGATCGACGAGTTACGGCTGCAAGCGGGGCAAAATCCGTCGAACGCACATCTGCGGTATCAGCTTTTAGCTATGTATCAAGCCAAAGAGGCCACGTTGCAAGAGATTTTGGAGACGAAACGATGAAGTATTTCAGAGCAGGTGCGGTGGCATTAATGGCCGGAGCGTTGGCGGCGGGAAGTACACAGGCGGCGCAGGACACGGCAACGAAGAACTTTGAGAAGACTTTGACGCTGGACGCAAATCAGACGTTGAGCCTCGAAACCAAATTGGGCGAGGTTAGGATTCACGGCGAGAACGGGCGTGAGGCAAAAATCGCGGCAAGGATACGGGCACAAGCGGGTTCGCAAAGCGAGGCGAACAAGAATGTGGAAGAAATAAAGATCGAGGTTGCACAGGACGCGGAGGGAATAAAAGTAAAGACGATTTACCCGGAAGATCATGCGGTGCTGAGAATCCACAGGGGATCGTCTTATTCAGTGGACTATGACATTGCGGTGCCGACGGACGCGAAGTTGTGGGTGAGAAGCGGATTTGGAAATCTGGAAGTACGAGGAGTGCAAGGTTGGGCGGATATCGAAAACGGCCACGGCCGATTGATTTCGCGCGATTCCGGTTCGACGAAGCTGGTGAATTCGTTCGGTTCCCTGGAAGCGGCAGGCGCGACGGGAAATGTGTGGATCGTGAACAACAATGGCTCGGTGCAGGTTTCTACAATAAAAGGGGCACTGGATGTGAAGGACCGGTTTGCGTCGATCACCGCGAATAATATCGATGGTGCGGTGACCATTTCGGGAGGCAACGGGTCGGTGGAATTGACGGATGCGGGCACGGCCACGGTGAGCAATTCTTTTGGATCGGTGACGGCGCGAAATATCCACGGCGGCCTGACGGTGACAAACAATAATGGACAGATAGATGTGGATACGGTGCAGGGTGCGGCAACACTTACGGGCAGTTTTGGGGCAATCAACTTCATGAATGTGACCGGCTATGTGAAGTGCACATCCTCGAATGGAAGAGTCAAAGGCGGGCCGACGGGGAGCGACGCCTACATTAAAACGACATTTGGGGAAATAGTGCTGGAGCAGATGGGCGGGGCCGTTACGGTGGAAAATTCGAACGGAAATATTTTGGCAAAAGAAATAAAAGGAAAAGCGGAATTCAATACTTCCTTCGGTTCGATTGAGGCCAGCGGACTCCGCAAGGGAGTGAAAGCGACGACCGGGAACGGACGCATTTCGTTGAATGATGTGGGCGGCGAAGCGTTTGTGAAGACCAGTTTCGGTTCGGTGAATGTGCAACGAGTGAATGGCAGCCTGAGGGTGGAGAACTCGAATGGTCCGGTAGTGGCGAATTCCATCAGTGGCGACGCGGCCGCAAAAATGAGCTTCGGTTCCGTGACTC
The DNA here is from genome assembly GCA_963748365.1 of Candidatus Acidiferrales bacterium. Taxonomy (GTDB): domain Bacteria; phylum Acidobacteriota; class Terriglobia; order Acidiferrales; family UBA7541; genus Acidiferrum. The sequence continues at coordinate 60,115 of CAVVJG010000016.1, read as the reverse complement.
TGGAGGATGTAGCAGGGAGCATCACGGTGGACAATCAAAATGGGGCGGTGATGGTGTCGGAAGCGCGGACTTCCGGTGGATGCAAGGGAGTGACGGCGAAAACGTCGTTCGCGCCGATTCAAGTGCGTATTGGAGAAAGCGGCAACTATACGGTGAGCGCGAGGACATCATTTGGAAGGATCAACAGCGAATTGCCGATTACGACCAGCGGGCAAATGGGTGGAGATTCGCTGAACGGAAAAATTGGGAATGGCGGTTGCACGCTTTCGTTAACGAATTCAAATGGGAACATTGAGATATTAAAATTGGCGAAGTAGATTTGGCGAGGCGCTTTGGCATCCGAAGATAGCCGCTACTCGGCAGAGTTGCGAGCGCGATGCATGGCGAAGGCTTTCTTTAGGACACGTGTAGCGGTCGAGGTGAGGCGATACTGTTCAAGTTCGTCTTCTGTGGCGTAGGCAACGTGAGTGACATCGCTGCCAGCGCGGGCTTCGCCGGAAATCTTTTCACATAAATAATCGACGATTACGAAGTGGAACTTGGGGCCTTGTAGATTCCTGGGATCCGTTTCGTCAGGGTCGCGATAGACGCGGTCGAAGACTTCAATCAAGTCCAAGACGCGAACCTGCAGGCCAGTCTCTTCGAGTAACTCGCGGGCGACGCCATTCTTGAGAGACTCGCCGAGCTCCAGATATCCGCCCGGAATGGACCATTGGCCGCGAAGAGGCTCGCCGCCGCGGCGGATCAAGAGGGCGCGACCGGCTTCGATCACCACGCCGCCGATCCCAACTACAGGCCGATCGGGATATTCTCTAGCCATGAACTTCCTTTTCCTTCTACCCGTCTGAAAGGTTAAACTGCAAAAAGAGTGATTCCCTTGCGGGGGCCTACCTGCGTATATAATAGCTGGACCGAGTTAACCGCGTCTTTGGCGGGGTAACCGGATTAGATCAAGTCGGAGGATGGAGTCGTGCTCCGTTGCCCAGAGTGTGCAGTTGAAATCGATGTGGATGAAGACGAAGTGGAAGAGGGAGAGATCCTGAGCTGCCCAGAGTGCGAGACGGAGCTGGAAGTGTCTCAAACCCATCCGGTAGCGCTGAAGCCGATAGCCGATGATCTCGACGAAGAAGAAGAGGAAGATGAGGACGTTGAGGAAGAAGACGACGAGGACCTCGACGACGACGGCGACATCGAGGATGACGAAGAGGAAGACGAAGAAGAGGACGACGAGTAGGGGAACAGCCTAGCAGGAGAGCAACGTCTAGCCTTCGAAAGTCATCAAAAATGGTGGGGATTAAAGGTCTGTCCATCGCGTGCTATGAATGAAAACACCACAAGCATTGCTGCTGACAAGTTTGCTGTCTTTGGGGATTATTGCAGCGGCCCAAGCGCCCGCTTCTGCTCCAGGTGTGCAACAAAGCACGCCTGCTCCGACGACCCAGCAGGGTGAATCCGCTTCGAGTGGAAAGAACAAGAAGGGTATTCCTGGATACGTAATTATAGGCACGGTCTTCAATGAAAAGGCCCTGGCTTATCCCAACGCGCGAGTACAGATAAGACGAGAAGACGAGAAGAAATACCGTTGGGAAGCGTACACGAATTCAAGGGGGGAGTTTGCCGTACGGGTGCCGGAAGGCCAGGAATACGAAGTCGTGGTGAAAGAGAAGAAATATAAGGAAGCTTCGGTGAAGGTTAAGGCAAATGCGGGCGAAATTCAGGATCATCTGTCCATTCGACTGGAAGCACTTAACCCGGAAAAGGGTGCAGAGAAGAAATGAAGGGTCTGCAAAGAATTGGAGTGCTCTGCCTGGTGGTGCTGTTACTGGCCGGTGCGGCTGGGGCACAAGGCGGGAAAAAAGAAGCGCAACTGCGGACGGTCAGCGGTGTGGTAACCGACAAATCCGAGAATCCGCTCCCGGGCAGCGTGGTTTTTTTGAGGAATATGCGGACGAACGCTGTAAGCAGCCGGTTTGCGGACAAAGATGGCAATTACCGGTTCAGCGGCCTGGACCCGAACGTAGACTATGAAGTTCATGCCGAACTGGATGGAGAGAAATCGCCATCGAAGACGATGTCCTCACTGGATAGCCGGAAAGAAATGATTTTGAACTTGAAAGTCGACAAAAAGAAGAGCTAGAAGCGAAGTACCTTCTGGAAACTTGAAACGTTCCTTGCGATTTGATCACAATTTCCATCGTTTACTCTGAAAAAGTATACGGACTAAACCGGGCAGAAATGCCTTTGAACCACGAGTAGATAGGAATTGAGTGCGAAGACCGACATTTTATTTTTTGGGACTGTTATTGCTGAGCGCTCCGGCGGGACTGTGTAAGGGCTGGAGTGCGAAAGCTCAGACAGTGGCGCCGCAAGCTCCCGCCAAGACGGCGCAAGCTGCACCGGCAAAGAAAGCAAACGAGCAGGCGGCCTCGATCAAAGGGACCGTCTCAACAACGCAAGATAATTCAGCGTCCGGAGTAGCCGGGATCGCTTTGAAGCTCACGCGCGAGCCTGCGACCGGAACGCCGCTGGAGACGGGCACAGATGAACATGGGGCATACGAGTTTCTGAATCTGGAACCGGGCAAGTACACGATTACGATCAACGTGTCCGGGTTCAAGCCGGCCACCAAATCGGTGGTTCTAGCCGCCAAGCAGCAGGCTGTGGAGGATTTTTCGCTGCAATTGGACGTCGTTTCCGAAAAGGTAGAAGTGAACGAGACGGCCGCAGCCGTGTCAACCGAGAGCGCGGCGGCGCCCCCTGCCACGGTAACAAACACCGAATTGAAGAGCATTCCCACGGCGCAGGAAAAAGTGAAAGATGTGCTGGAGATTACGCCCGGAGTGATAAAGACCCTCGACAAGAAGTTGACATTTAAAGGTGCGGACGAAAATCAGAGCCTGCTGTTGGTGAATTCCGCGCGGACCACGGATCCGGTGACGGGAAGTTTTGGTGTGCCGATTCCTACAGATGCGGTGGAGTCCTTCGCCGTGTACAAGACGCCATACGACGCGAGCCTGGGAAGCTTTTCTGGAGGATTGACGACCATCGAGACCAGGCCGCCGGGGGACCAGTGGGGATTTAAATTGCGCGGAGTAGTTCCCTCGGTGCTTGGAAAGAACGGGAGCATGGTTGGGATCTCGGAAGCGATACCTGGCGTTTCGTTTGATGTGCCGATCGTGCGGCACAAACTACTGATGTCCGAAGTTTTCCAGTACGAAATGAAGAAGTCGACAATTGAAGGATTGCCGTGGCCATATGACATAAGCAAGCGCCAGGGCTTCAACACGTTTACGACAATAGAGGCGATTCTTGCGCCCACCCACGTGCTCATGCTTACGGTGAATGCCTTTCCACTTCGGCAGCAGCATGTGGATATCAATGCACTGGTGCCTCAGCCGGCTTCGAATGACTTGAATCAGAGTGGCTGGGCGATTGGCGTGAACGACAAATATCAATTTGAATCGGGGGCGATCTTAGGGGTGGTGGCGCAGTATATGCGCTTCGACAGCAACGCACACGGTCAAGGCCCTGAGGACATGTTGATTACTCCAGAAGGATATGGCGGGAATTACTTCAATACATGGTCACGGCGGGGCAAGGAATTTCAGGCCGTTCCGTCGTACCAATTTTCGAAAAAGCATTGGCATGGTGAACACGAAATCCGAGTCGGCGCGGACATTGACTGGCGATCATTTTTCGGGACCACTGGATCGCGTCCAATTCACCTTCTAGGACCCGACAATTCTGAGGCGGAACTGATCACCTTTGGGAGTGTGCCATCGCAAATATCTTCGGACAGCTCGATTGCAGAGTTCGTGCAGGACCATTGGGTGCTCAATCCCCACTGGAGCATTGATCTCGGTGCGCGGTTGTCTTCGGAAACAAGCGGATGGTCGGCGGCGATCGCACCGAGGGCGGGAGTAGCCTACTCACCAGGTAAAGACGGCAAGACGGTAATTCGTGCGGGGGCGGGAATGTTCTATGGAGTGCTGCCGCTGCTGGCGGCAAATTTCTCTGGCAACCCTACTCGAACCATCACAGAGTTTGATACGGCAGGCGCGCCTATTGGGCCTTCGATAACCTATACGAACGTATACGCGGGCGCCCAAAACCCGCTGTTTTCTACCACCATGCCGAACAAACCAAATACCACGCCGAGAAATGTGACCTGGAATGGATCTGTGGAGCGTGAAGTTCGCAAGGATATGCGTGTCCGTGTGAATTATATGGATAGTCACACGACGTACTTATTTACGGTGGTTCCTTTTACGGCGGCGTTGGCCAGCCAAAATTCGTACATGGGCCTGACAAATACAGGTTCATCACATTATCGCGAGCTGGAAACCTCCTTGCGCTATACATTCCGCAAGCACGATATGGTAAACGGATCGTATATCTGGAGCCGGTCGCGAGGCGATCTAAACAGTCTCTCGAATATCTATATTCCGTTTGCAGCTCCCGTGATTCGTCCCAATGTATACGGAATTCTACCTTCGGATATTCCGAACCGACTGGTGGCGTGGGGAATTTTCGCGTTGCCATGGAAGTTGACCTTCAGCCCGCTTGTGGATGTGCATTCCGGTTATCCATATTCACCTATCGATGTTCAACAACAGTATGTAGGTACTCCCAACGGGCAGAGATTCGATACATTTTTTTCTCTGGACCTGAAACTGTATCGAGAGTTTCGAGTGCCATTCCTGGGAAATAGAAGCGGGAAAGTGCACCACGTCCGTCTGGGCGTGTACACGCTGAACGTGACGAATCATCACAATTTCAATGCTGTGTACAACAACGTGGCGTCACCCAATTTCGGAACGTTTGCCGGATTCCTTTACCGTCATGAAGGCATGATTCTGGATTTCGTAGATTAAGCATTCACGCAATTCAATCCAAGAAATAAATCTACTTAACTCTGCGGCTGCTGGTGCGTTCTCCTGACAAGAGAGGCGAATCTGGCGGGCAGAGGATACGGAAGGCTCGTGGAACTACCTCGATTTCCACGGGGGTGTAACCAAAAATCTCGCCGTCACCATGAAACTGGCAGGGTGTACTGGTGTGGATGGTAACGCGATGAACCGGAAAGCGCTTGACTCGGGGCGAGCAAACCTCACCCTGAAAGATAAGGCGTGGAAGGGCTTTCATTAATTGGAAGAATGGCATGTCTTCCACGAGAACAAGATGCAAAATCCCATCGTTGGGACTGCCCTCTGGAGCGAAGCGCAAACCTGCACCGTAGCTAGGAGTGTTTAGAACAGCCAGAATCATCGCATTGGCTTCCAAAATCGAAGGCGCAGCCTCCCCGGAAGAGAAATGGACGCAAAGCTGTACAGGTTCATAGTTTGTCAGGGCTAAGACTGCGGAAAGCAGGTAGCGTAAGCGTCCAGTCAGATTTCGAAAAGTAGTTGAAGCGATAGAAGCAGACTGGGCGTCCAGGCCGACTCCCCCACCGCCCGTGAAAAGCCTTTGGCTGCCATCCGAAGTTCTTACGCGCACCGCATCCATGTGACAGACCACGGCGTTCTGAAGTAGTTCCGCAGCGCGGATAGGGTGGTGGGGCAAACCGAGGGAATCTGCCAAATCGTTGCCACCCCCGGCAGGCAGGATGCCAAGGATAGCCTCTGGGAAGTCCACGAGGGCATTCACAAGGTCCTGAAAGGAGCCGTCGCCACCCAGCACCAAAAAGCGGGAAAAACCCGCTGCGGCGGCCGATGCGGCTTGGGATCGGAGGTCGTGAACGCTTTCCGTCATGCGGAATTCTACATTCCACTTACTGCCCAAGGCGAACGCCCGCAGCGACGGGAGAAAGTCTGCGGCGCGCCTGCCACCAGCAGCGGGATTCACGAAAACAAGGTCGGGGATGTGGTGTTCGGAGGGCGAAATGGTTTCCACTGGATGGGTATGCTGCCGGACAAGGGAGCGTCTGTCAATCTTCGGTTGAAAAGTGTGGGGATGAATCGGGAAGTTGCAGAATGGTGCCGGCGGGCGGAATTGGACCGAACGTTTGCCGATTAGATTCGCATGGTTGGCGGCTGCATGAAGTGCCTTCATTCAGAAGTTTCCCAAGCTTCGGATACGGGTTCGATTCCCGTCGCCCGCTCCAGATTCTAAAGATGTTACGCCGCTACCTCATTTTCCATATTTTCCCATAACGGAGTTTTTAGTCTGGAAAACGCCTGTTTGACCTGTTGCAGCGGGATTTCTCCGCTGTCATTGCAGCAGAGCTGTGACCCATCTGCTGACGATGAACGGCGGATTTAAACCAGCTAATTCCCATCTGCGATTACAGCCATGACGAAATGCGTGCAGCCCAGCTTGAGGCAAATTCAGTGCCTTCAGGGCAGGATGCAAACCATCATGCAGCACATTGGTTTCAATCAATGGTGTGTCGTTAGTCGGGGTCTGACTCTCAGGCACCGCTCGTCGTTCTGGTGTGGTGCTCAGCCAAGCATGGTCAGACCATCTGCACGTCATTGCCGAAGAAGTCAGCCGCGTGGCAGAGCTTTGCATAGGGCAGGATACGATGAGCAGGGTGACTGCATTCGTGGAGATGGAAGCAGGGTAGGGTGAACTGACCGTCTCCGTTCTAGTACAAAAATGTCCTGGCACGGGGGAGCCGTCACAGGGAACGTTGTCGGGTGACGCCCGGCATAGCAGTTTTGAACTCATTGGGCTAAGAAGACAGGAGGGACAGAATGAACTCGCAGGGGCGGTACGAAAGCGAGGCCCGAAATGCCGCCAATCAACAAGAAAGACAACTTCAAGAGTACGCATCGCGTCCTTGAGCACGAACTGCTCCAACGGTTAGAACGTCTTTGCGAAACTGCAGGTTTAGAATTTCCGAATTTCCTAGAGAAGCGTGGCCGAAAGATGACCACAAAGCATATTTTCTTCTCGGCGTATGTGCTTCTGAAGATATGAAAAATCTTAGTATCCGCAAAAGACTAGAACGGCTCGATGACTGGGCGCGGCGGCGCAACTGACTCAGGCCGAATGAAACGCTCTTCGCAACGAAGCGGAGCCAAATTAGTAGGGGGAAGCCAAGTATTGATCTGGCCGCGCGAAGAGTTGCATTAACAGTGTAGAGTGACAGTCCGGTTTTTATTAACCGGAAGCGGGGAGGTGAAACATGCCCTGCAATCCCTGTGGGCCAATTAATCAGAGAAAGTATCTAGCGGAGGTAGCCATCCACATTCCGGGGCAAAAGCTGAAGGCCGCGTCAACAGCGGCACGCACGTGCGGTGCGTGAGACTCAGACCGGCAAGGTAAAGCTCTGTTGCGCGCAGCAGCCTTGAAGATGCTGGCACCATGTGGCACCAATTGCCTTTTGGAGTGGCGGCAACGCCTTGCATTATTGAGACTTAGAATTTGGGGATACAATTCGATTCCCATCGCCCGCTCCAACAAATCAAACAACTTATCACTTGACGCAGCTACGGCTGCTCCAAAATGGCGTCAGCGTCCGCGTCAATCACGGAGGGAAGCTTCCAGGTCAATTCTTCCGGCAGACTAGGGACAACGGTCGGTCACACGGTCGTGTGCGGTGAGTCACAGCCCCGCGTGAGTTCCGCGCCTAATCTCCACGCTGGTACGGAAGAGACTCTTTCGGGTTCTGTCTTTCCGAGTGCATCATGCGTTTGACCGGGATTCCCCGCCTCTCTGCGAGCCGCCGGTTCTTAGCATCCCGCGATGATCTCGGAAGTCCTCGGCCAATGTCACCTTTCATTTCCAAGCACACGTTTTTTTTTCTTCGGACAAACCTGGACGCGCTTGCTTCTTCTCCAAGGAGAGCACACCCTCGCGCCAGGAATGGCATTTGCTCTGACAGTTTCGGCGCACGGGTCACGCTTCAGAAAAAGGAGAAATCATGGACGATAACGCCCTCGATATAGTCGATCAGCGGACAAAAACTTCCTACAACATCAATCTTTCCAAAGATACCCTTCGTGCGATGGACTTGCGCCAGATTAAGAAGGATCCCGAGGATTTTGGGCTCATGACCTACGATCCGGCTTTCTTGAACACTGCCTCCTGCCAAAGCGCTATCACTTTCATTGACGGCGACAAGGGCATTTTGCGCTACCGCGGTTACCCCATCGAGCAGCTAGCGGAAAAGTGCACCTTTCTGGAGGTTGCCTATCTCATCTTATTCGGCGAGTTGCCTACCGAGCCTCAACTCAAAGACTGGGTCAAGAACATTACTCATCACACTATGATTCACGAGACCACCAAGAGATTCCTCGAAGGCTTTCGTTACGATGCTCACCCCATGGGCATGTTCATCAGTACAGTCGCCGCACTCTCCACCGTTTACCCCGAATCCCGCAATGTCCATGATCCCGAAGTGCGTCTGCACCAGATCCATCGTCTGATTGGGAAAGTTCCTACCATTGCCGCATACACCTACCGGCACAGCCTGGGCTTCCCCTATGTCTATCCGGATAACGATCTCGGATATGCAGAGAATTTCATGAATATGTTGTGGAAGATGGTGGAACCAAAATACCACGCGAACCCCGTTCTGGCCCGTGCCCTGGACATCCTGTTCATTCTCCATGCTGACCACGAACAAAACTGCAGCGCCAATGTGATGCGCGCCGTTGGCAGTTCTCAGGCGGATCCATTCCTGTGTACCGCTGCGGCTGCCGCCGCGCTCTCCGGTCCGCTTCATGGAGGCGCCAATGAGGAAGTACTCAAGATGCTGGCTGAAATCGGATCGAAGGATCGTGTTCCTGCCTACATCGCCAACGTCAAGGCCGGCCATGGGAAACTGATGGGCTTCGGTCACAGGATTTACAAGAATTACGATCCCCGCGCGAGGATTATCAAGTGGGCCGCCGATCAGGTATTTCAAGCTACCGGCAAAAACCCCAAGCTTGAGATTGCCCTCGAACTCGAGCGCATCGCCCTTGAGGACGAGTACTTCATCAAGCGCAAGCTCTACCCCAACGTCGATTTCTATTCTGGAATCATTTACCAGGCCTTGGGCTTCAGGCCGGAGATCTTTACTGTGCTCTTCGCTATTCCCCGCACCGTGGGCTGGCTCGCACAGTGGCAGGAGATGCTTGAGGATCCGGAGCAGAAGATCGCCCGTCCACGGCAAATCTACATCGGCCACGACGTGCGAGATTTCGTCCCGATCGAGAAACGCGGCATTAAAGCAGGTGCTTCACATTAGTATACTGACGGCGGTGCTGCTGGGAGCTGGTGTCCCAATTCGACTCCGAACCTGGTGACTTCAGGCCAGAGGAGTAATGTGTAAGTTGATGAGCTTGTCGCCCCCGCCCCTGGCGCGGCACGGAATGACGAAACGCTCCGGCTGCTCCAATTGGAATCCATTTGAGAATTTCAGGAAACGTCAAAATGCCGCCAATTCGAACGTTTTCGTGCCACTCTTCGGAGTGGACGGAGAAGTCTGTTCAAAAAAGTGTTTGACAGGGCCGACATTGTTAGAGATGTCTGATTGCAGTTGCGACCACCTTCTCAGTCTCAAAAAGTCCCTTCATCAATTTTGTTGTAAGCTTCACTCGGCTCTCCACGCAGAAGTTGCCTAAGAGTTTCTACTTCCTTCACACGGCAAATCGTTGCCCGAAATCCCCAGCGGATACGGTCGACGTCTGTGTTGAGGATTGGCATTCGCTTGGCAGGAGCTCGAAAAATCGCAAGACGGGAAAGAATTGCCATTTCGCGGAACTTTCTGGAGACTCGTTCCGGGCCTATCGCCACTGCTGCCTCTTCGGGACTTGCCATAAGATAAAGAAAACAAGCGTATTAGTGTCCTGAAAGCCCCGCCGATCCTCGGTATCTCTGGAAGGAAACTTGCACCTTTCCCTCCAGCTGCAATTTCTTGCCTTCCACAGAAGTTGGGCGATTCCGACCGACAAGCCTGGCCGGGAATCAAATTGAGAATCGCGGCAGCGCAAAACTGGACACGGGTTGGCTGTCCGAGCGGATGGAGCGCCAGCTAATGTTTCTTGTTTGGAACGATGAAGGTGGGAAAGGACCGCTCGGGGCTTGCACAACAGCGATAAGTCGTTATTATACAAGATCAAGCAGACTGGAGCATTTGAAGAGGAAGCTTGGGGGCTGAAAAGGGACTTATGAACGCGCACATTCGACGATTGCTAGGCTACGCCGTCTTGTTTGTCCTGTCGCTAACCTGCACTCAGGCCCCTGCTGCTCAGCAGACCGAACCGTCCACAAAGCCGACTGCCGTATCTGTAGCCGATGCCGATTATAAGATTGGACCTCAGGACGTCATTCGGATTGACGTCTGGAAAGAACCGGACATTTCCCGTACGATCCCTGTACGACCGGATGGCAAAATCTCGCTGCCGCTACTCAATGATGTCCAAGCGTCGGGACTTACGGCTATGCAACTTGCGGGCTCTCTGCGCGAGAGTCTGACGAAGTACCTCACCAATCCCCAGGTGACGGTTACAGTCACGGAGATCAACAGCCGGCGAGTGTACTTAACTGGTGAGGTGCTTCATAACGGCGCACTCCCGCTCCTGCCGAACATGACCGTCTTGCAAGCACTTTCCAGTGGGGGTGGCTTCACGCAGTTTGCCCGGCCGAAGAACATTTATGTGCTTCGAAATGAAGGCGGCAAGCAAGTCAAGTATCCCTTTAATTACAAGGAAGTCGTCAAGGGGAAGCTCGCTGAGCAAAACATTCTCCTCCAGTCCGGCGACGTGATTGTCGTACCCTAGGACAGAGATGTGCATGTAACAGTTCACAAATCGATCTTCGCCGCCACTCTCATTTCCTTTCTTCTCTTGTTGGGGACCCCGTCGATTCACGCCCAGGATGAGCAGCAACGACCGATCGAAGAGAAGCCCAAGCCTGCGGGAACCTCTACACCAATTCCTGCCATGAACTCTGGGGATCAGGATCAGAACAATGACACTCTTCGGCCGGATAATACACCGGTCACAGGCATACAGGACGCCACTCTGGGTTCACCCGAGTATCGCCACAGCTATTGGGTGCCCGGCATTCAATATTCGGGTACCATTCAATCCCATTCTTTAACCCAAAATTCCTCCGGCTGGTTGATGAACAATTATCTCATTGGCAATCTGAGTTTACTGAAAATGTGGAGCCGTTCCGACTTGGCCGTGAATTATTCCGGCGGCGGCTTCTTCTCCACAGATAGCGCGGAAGGCAGCGGTGCCTACCAATCTTTGTCTCTCGCTCAGACCTTTCAGTCAAAACGCTGGGTAGGCCAGATTCTGGACCAGTTCTCATACTCGCCAACCTCGTCTTTTGGATTTGGCGGTGGCACTAATCTCGGTGTACCGGGCGTGGGTGGCCCCCTAGCGCCTACCATTCCTGGAATGGGTACGGGTTACATTCCCAACCAGAGCATCTATCTTTCGAGCGGACCTCGCTACACGAATGCCACCGCCCTCCAGCTTACTTACGAAACTTCTCCCCGGGGGTCCATCACTGCTTCTGGGTCCTATGGGTTTCTGAATTTCGTGGATCCCGGCAATGTTAACAACAACACCACGACCGCGACGATCGGCTACAACTATCTGCTCAATCGCGAGGACTCGGTTGGCGGGTTCTACCGGTTCAGCGGCTATCATTATCCGGGGCAACCCCAGGCCTTTGGCAGTCAATCCATCAACATAGCATTTAGTCGCAAACTCACGGGTCGCCTTGCGTTTCAAGTTTATGCTGGACCGGCAATCACGACGTTTCGTATCCCCGAAGGAGGACAGTCGAACCAGATAGGTGCCAACGCTGGTGCCTCGGTGAGCTATGCCCTCCAGAATGGTGCATTGGCCGCACATTATATCCACGGACTTAGCGGCGGAGGTGGCGTGTTTACGGGTTCGAATCTCGACGAAGTGAGTTTCAATGCCTCGCACAAGCTTTCCCGGGTGTGGACTGGGCAACTTAATTTTGGTTTCGCACACAATTCAACAGTGGTAAGTACTGCCGCACCGGGCGTTACCCCAACGACCCTTCCGAGTTACAACAGTTGGTTCGCTGGCGGGGGAGTGAGCCGTATTCTAGGCAGGAACACAACGCTGGCGATTGCCTATAACGCAACCGTCCAGGCCAATGGCCAGGCTGCCTGCACGGGGAGTGCCTGCCAGGGAAATCAGAACTCCAATACGTTCACCAATGTCGTCACCATCAACTTTCAGTGGCACTCAATCCCCTTCGTCCTGCCTTTAAGTGTTTCTTCTGGCTACTTGTCGTGAACTTCCATGCGGCGAGCGATTCAAATCGCGAGCACCAATTTCGACATCGAGTAAGTTGGTCCGTCCTAAATTTGGCCGGTACTTGCGAAAGCCCGTCTTCGACTGGCAAGGCACGCATTGTTGATCTCGTGAGGGATGAGCAGGTTCGGTCCGAGTACGTGTTTGATAAACTCCCCTAAAAAACAAGAAGCCGCTCGTCTATCTTAGACGAGCAGCTTCCGTCATTTCCAAAGTTTGTGCTTAAGAGAGCTAGGCTGCTGCGAGGCGTCGGCGGAGCATCCCACCCAACGCCAAAAGACCAGTGCCAAACAAGAGCATCGAAGTGGGCTCAGGAGTGGGCATCATTAGTAGTCCACCACCTCCCAGAATCTTCGAGCTGCTTGCCAGCCCGTCAACCGCAGTCGGAGAGCTGAATACCACCCAGAGACCCAAGGTCGCCGCGCCACCCGAAAACGACGCCAACGAACCTGAGGCTGAAGTTATCGTGAGATTCGGGGCATATCCGCTGTTGAACAATCCAACGACCCCACTTTGCTGGAAGGAGACGAGGTTTACGGTCCCCGTCAAGGAACCCGTCGTGCCGCCGGTACCAGTGAGGGTCAAAGTCAACGGCGCGCTGGATACGTCATAATTGCCCGGCGATGTCTGGGTCAGAGTTGCAGGACCGCCAGTCAGGGTGTAGTTATAAGTGCCGTCCGGCGAAAACGCGAAAGCCGGACCAGAAGCGTTGAAACTAGCCGTGGCCGTGCTACCCGGTACGGTCGTCGTGAATGTCACGGCGCCCGAAGTGAGAGTTAGGTTAACGGACGTCTGCGCTTGAGCGGGGACACTGCCAAATGCCAAGCAGAGCGCCAAGAGTGCAAGAATCGCCAGCGTGTTTCTCATTAAGTAATACTCCAATCCCAGAGTTCCAAATTTGTTCAGATGACCCAATTACGACGGGGTCCTATCTCAGGCGGGTGTTCAGTATCAGTGTGGACCAAAGTGGAAACAAGTCCCCAGGTGGGTGTGCCAAAAAGGACTAACCCATTTGGGTTAAGTTCCTTGGGCGGACGCATCAGTTGCCAAAATGGAATTCCTCATACGATTCGATGTTGGCAGGAAGACTCTTACCTCTGATGCGCTTGACAGTGGAAGTATCTCTCCGGACAATCGAGTCCGTCAGTTCACCTGGTTCAGAACTTGGCGAGCGTCCTGCGCATCAAGCGGGTCCAGCTTCATCCGCAAAGCTGCCTCGAGTTGCTCTCTCCCTTTCGCTTTTTGTCCAGCCTTCACGAGGGTTAAGCCGAGGTGGTATCGGAACTTCGCAGAATCTGGCGATTTCTGAACACATTCCTGAAACAGCGGAACAGCACTTTCGTAATTGCCCCGCTTGTACATTACCCAACCTAACGTGTCCGTGATGGAGGGAACATCGGGCATAAGCGATTTGGCCTTTTGAGCCATTCCCAAGGCGACGTCCAGATTTTTGCCCTCTTGCGCATCGACCCATGCCATATTTGCGTTCGCAATTGCGAAATTCGGATCAGCAGCGAGGGACTGTTCGTAAAATTTGCGGGCGTTGGCCAAATCGTCTTTCTGAAGATATAAGTTCCCAACCATAGTGGCGAGCGGGGCGTGTTTTGGCTGTAAATCGAGTGCCTTTTGGTACTGCGCGATAGCGGTGTCGAGCTGGCCGGTGGCTTCGAATACTTTGCCGAGCCTGAGATACGCTTGTACATTCTTGGGATCGAGTTGAATCGCGCGCTCGAATTCCGTTTGCGCGGCGCTGTAATTCTTATCGCCAAAATAGAGCGTCCCCAGAATCTGATGACCATTTCCGTTGTTAGGATTGGCGGAAACATACTGCTGAACCAGCGTTGTTGCGCGAGCGGACTGGCCTCGAGCAACCAGAAAATCTGCGTATTGTCCCAGAGTGGTTGTGCCGTGCGGATCAAGCTCGATCGCTGCCTCAAACTCTTTCTGGGCGTCCGGCCATTTCTTTTCCGCGGAGTAGATTTGCGCCAAGTTGAGGTGGACGATCGGATCGTTTGGCGCCAATTGTTTGGCGATCAGGATTTGTGCCTCTGCCTCACCAAGATGATGCTGTTGCATCGAGACCTCCGCGAGGAGTTGCCGATAGCCAGCGTTGCCGGGGAATTTTTGCACCAACTCCACTGCGTAGGTTTGGGCGTTCGAGGGATCTCCGAGCACGAGACGCACCCGTGCCACTGCTTCAAGGACAATAGGTAACATCGGGGGGCCCGTCGTTACCTTGAGAGCTTCCTGCATCTCGGTGCTCGCCTGTGTAAGCTTCCCGCTTTGCCAGTAAGCCATGCCCAGAAAGTAGTGAGCTTGCGGCGAGTCGACAGCATCCGATACAACTCTTTGCAACTGGCTGATGGCCTCCTCGGAATTCCCTTGAGCCATGAGCAGGCGCCCGTGGCCGACGCGAACGAGAACATCCTTTGGGGCATCCTTCATCAGTTCCCGGTCTACATCGGCCGCGAGCTGGGTTTGGTTAGTGAACAGGTAAACGTCCAACAGGCGTTTCTTGATCTCGAGGTTTTTCGGTGCATCCGTTTTTGCCCGGCGGTACTCAGCCAGTGCCTGATCCGGTTTATTGTGGGCAGTGTAGAAATCGCCGATTGCGATTGCAGCATCCGCGGAATGTGGGAGTTGCTGTTGAAGCTTCTGAAGCAGAGCTTCCGCCTCATCTTTCTTATCCTGACTCGCGAGCAGGGATGCCCATTCAACGTAGAGCAGAATTCCGTCCGGATTATTCTTTACGGCTTCCTGCAATACTTGCTGTGATTCCGCTAAGCGGTTCTGTAGACGATAGAAATTTGCCAGATCGATCGAAGCTTGTACGGATTTAGGATCAACGGCGACCGCTTTCTTGAGGTGTTGCTCCGCGCCTGGAAGACGCTGCAGACTGATTTCTACCAGCGCCAAATTCACGTATGCGCTAGGATCGTTCGGTCGCAATTCAACCAGCTTAGAGAAGGCCGTAAGAGCTTGGTCGAATTTTTGCTGTCCGATGAGTGCCGCCCCGAGAAGTTGGAACGCTCCCACGTTGTTTGGTTCTTGATTGAGAATATATTGTGCTTCATCTTCGGCCTTGCCGAATTCCCGCGACGCCAGGTAGAGACGCCCGCGATCCAAACGAGCATCAAGTCGGTTAGGGTCCAGGCTTACCGCCTTTTCAAGAGAAGCATATGCAGCTCTCCATTCGTGCTGCGCCAAGTCCGCCTGGGCCAATTGATAGTAGGCTTCCACAAATCGCGGATCGAGCCTGAGCGCATTTCGAAACTCGATGGCTGCCGCTGGGTATTGGCCCTTTCTCATGTAGCCCTCACCCAAGGCCAGATATTTTCCTTTTGCCTTTTCCGGATCATTCGAACAGGAACTCAGCGCGACAGCCACGCTGACAAAGAGGATGAGAACCGCAGCGAACTTGCCTTTAGCTTTCATAATGCCTATTTCCTCAATTCCTAAAATCAATTTGGTATCACTGTTTCCAAATCCGGGAACAATAGCTGAGTAAATCTCACCAGTCGGGCCCGTGCGGACACCTCGCCGTCGTCCATCGGAGTAATCAAACGGACCAAAGCGCCATCGGTACGATTGCGAGAGATGGCGTCCGCCACCATCCAAAACTTGCCTGAATACTCGCTCGCAATGACCCGCCCGCGGCCCTGATACCAGTAGAAAACCAGCTGTTTGTCCAAACCCTGCTGAATTACATATTCGTTGACGACAATCTGGCGCATCCCGGGAACGGGTATCTTGGCGTAGCCTGATTCAACTGGGTCCCATCCTGCGCCTGGTAAGCAGTTCTTTGGCGAATGAATAGTATCCCCAGTTCTTTGATTGGAATAATAACCTACATACAACTGGACGACTTCAGATGGCGGGCTCACGTAGATGCGATTTGTATAATCGCTTACCCCGACGGCTTGCACGATTCGCTCTTGGAATGGTTGCTCGGTGCCGGTCCAATGATCGATCGTGTACGGGATCTCGCGTAAGGGATGATGGAGCACAACTGCTTCGCCGTGACCTACACCGTGCAATACTACAAACGCTGCGACCAGCAGGCTTGCCGTAATCCACAACCGGATCGACGAAGGAAATTTAAGCATGAACCACTCCTCCCTGATCCTTGCCAAACCGTCTCAGGATCCAATGGCAAACAAACATGAGAGCGAGTGCGACCACAAAAACGATCCAACCTGAGAATTCGTGGAAAAACCCTTCCGCGGCCTTCGGCCCAAAGTGATAGGTCAGAAAGCCAGTCCCAACAATCCGGATGGCATTGCTGACAATCGCGATGGGAACCATCAGAACAGGGAGTACATAGCGCAACCAACGTGGGCGATCGACAACGTAGCAGTAGGCAACCGCCAGCGCAATGAGGCTCATCAGGGACCTAATCCCGCTACACGCTTCGACTACCTCCATTGAGTAATTCGGCAGAACCAAAACGTTACCTTCGCGCAGCACCGGCACTTGCATTAATTCCAAGCAAGAGGTCGCGAAGCGGGACGCCAACAGTTGGAGAGGAAAAGTGATCTGATTGTAGATAATGACTGGGATCGGGATCATGAAGATGAGGAAGCCGAGAGGGAAGGAAACGTCGCGAAGCATCTCCCATCCCGCTAGGAACAGCACCATGCCCGCCAGTAAGACCAGGAGCGAGAAACGGCTGGTGAACAACTCTGCACCAAGCGATCCCCCGAGAAGCAGAACGATTCCCCCGACCATCACAGGAAACCCAAAATTGCTGGGTCGCATCGGCTTATGCAACCACCGAGCCCGCTGGTGCCACAGGACGTACGCTGAAAACAACGGGACGAAAAAACCGTGGCTGTAGTCCGGATCATTCCACCATTGCAAGACCAAGGGCTTCAAGATGGGAGCGTAAAGAATGCAGACGAGCACGAATAAGACACTGCGCCAAAGAATCCATTCACGACTCTTCCATGAAGTTTCCAATGCCCGAGCGGTGGTCGCCATTTACTCTTCCTGGATCATCTAGATTACCCAAATCGTGAGGATCAGGATAGCAGCAGAGATTTGATTGGACTAGGTGCCTTTCCGCCAGCGGGAAGTGATGCATCAGTTTCCTGTCCCAATCCTGCGGCCAAGAATTGGCGAGAGAAAAGGCCATGTGGGAACCACGTAGCCCGTTTGGGCTAGCCAACACGGAGACTTGTCATCATCGCGGTGTGACTCAATGATGGTTAGCGACGATCGTCTTGCCCACCGTTCGTTGCACGTCTCCATTCAAAAAGGAAATCGAGTTATGAGAGTGAAACCGGTTGCTTTTCTCGTCACGTTGTGTTGCTTGTTGACCTTCGGTGTTTCCGCGACTGAGACTTCCGTCGGTTTGGTCGAGACCTCACGTGGTCAGTCGTTTCAGAAAAACGCAAATTCTCCGGACGCTGCTGATGTGAACCGATTCGGCTGGTATCACAACGGAGGCGATGCTTATCGTGCAGGATGGCTGAAGGCAAATCGTTCCGCGAACTGTCCTAACTGCGACGCGAAGTCAGTCATCTATTCGAATGGCGATGGCACCTGGCAGGACGATGCGCGAGAGGACGAACTTAATCGTTGGTCCGATAAAAGCAAACGCAGATCAGGGAGAGAAAGAGAACACGGGGAAGCTGGAGCCGAGGGCCAGGATGTTAAGGCCAATGTGACTCCTGAACCCACGACCATCATTCTCTTTGGTTCAGGTTTGCTTGCCATGGTTGGAAAACTGCGCAGAAAGCGCATTGCCTGATGTGGATCTCGTCTCTATTAGCCGCCGCGCGATTAAGCAACCGCAGCACGAGGAGCACTAAGTCTCAACTCAGTGCTCGCAAGTAGCAACTTTGCCCATCGCGGATCATCAGGGAACGGTTACGGAAACCGCGGCCGAGTAGGGGCTTTCCATACCCGCCGAATCCACCGCCGTTACCGCATAGGTGTACGAGGTTCCAGACGCGACCGCCGTATCCGTATAGCTCAGTCCGCCGACGGTCCCCAGCCTGGTATACGCGCCAGTTCCGATTGCGCGATAAACGTGGTAGCCGGTTACGCCGGAGCTTGAGCTTGGATCCCAGTTCAAGCCAACGGAATGCGCGGTTGAAACACCATTGCCGCTCACCGTGATTGTTGGTGATGTCGTCGAGTTCGCCGCCAACTTCACGCTGCCGCTGACGCTTCCGACGGTCTTTGGCGCAAACGAAACATCCACCGTAGCGGTCTGCCCTGGCGCTATCGTCAATCCAGTTAGTCCTCCGCTCGTGGTGATACCTGCACCACTAATCGTGACGCCCGAGAGAGTGACGTTTGAATTGCCCGTGTTCTGGAGCACCACCGGCAATGTTTTCGAGCTTCCCAGAGCCAAGTTTCCAAAATTCAAACTTGCAGGAGTCGCGGTGATCGTTCGCGTCGCTGCCACTCCGGTCCCGCTCACAGTCATCGTCAATGTTTTGTTGGCCGCATCGCTGGCGATCGAAACGCTACCTGCCAGGTATCCCACGATCGTCGGGGTGTAGGCCAGCATGATGTTGCTCGTCGTACCTCCAGCCAACACCAGTGGCGTGGTGATCCCACGGAGTTGCATCCCGTTGCCGCCCACCGTCGCGCTCGAAATGGTCACGCTGGCGGTGCCTGTGTTCTTGAGTTGTATCGACTGTGAATTTGTCGTTCCAAGAGGTACGTTCCCGAAGCTGACGCTTGCCGGCGTCGCGGTTAAAGTCGAGGCGGTAGGAGCGGTAACACCATTCCCAGTTACTGCGATCGCTATCGGTGTAGTGGAGTTGCTGGCGATCTTAACGCTGCCAATTACGTTTCCGGCTGTTTTCGGTGCAAATGAGACGTTAACCGTCGCGGTTTGGCCCGGCGCGATCGTCGACCCACTCGCCCCGGCTCCGCTGGTAGTGATACCCGCGCCGGTGATCGAAACTCCCGAAAGCGTGACGACAGAATTCCCGGTGTTCTTCAGAACCACAGAAAGCACCTTCGAACTCCCCACGGACTCGGTTCCAAAGCTTAGGGTTGTAGGCGTCGCGGTGATCATTCGGGTTGCTGTCAGCCCCGTGCCGCTGACAGCCATCGTCAACATCTTGTTCGCTGCATTGCTCGCAATAGAGACGCTGCTCGCCACATATCCTGCCATTGTTGGTGCGTAACTCACCACGACATTGGCCGTCTTGCCTCCAGCCAACACCAGTGGCGTGGTGATCCCACGGAGTTGCATCCCGTTGCCGCCCACCGTCGCGCTCGAAATGGTCACGCTGGCGGTGCCTGTGTTCTTGAGTTGTATCGACTGTGAATTTGTCGTTCCAAGAGGTACGTTCCCGAAGCTGACGCTTGCCGGCGTCGCGGTTAAAGTCGAGGCGGTAGGAGCGGTAACACCATTCCCAGTTACTGCGATCGCTATCGGTGTAGTGGAGTTGCTGGCGATCTTAACGCTGCCAATTACGTTTCCGGCTGTTTTCGGTGCAAATGAGACGTTAACCGTCGCGGTTTGGCCCGGCGCGATCGTCGACCCACTCGCCCCGGCTCCGCTGGTAGTGATACCCGCGCCGGTGATCGAAACTCCCGAAAGCGTGACGACAGAATTCCCGGTGTTCTTCAGAACCACAGAAAGCACCTTCGAACTCCCCACGGACTCGGTTCCAAAGCTTAGGGTTGTAGGCGTCGCGGTGATCATTCGGGTTGCTGTCAGCCCCGTGCCGCTGACAGCCATCGTCAACATCTTGTTCGCTGCATTGCTCGCAATAGAGACGCTGCTCGCCACATATCCTGCCATTGTTGGTGCGTAACTCACCACGACATTGGCCGTCTTGCCTCCAGCCAACACCAGTGGCGTGGTGATCCCACGGAGTTGCATCCCGTTGCCGCCCACCGTCGCGCTCGAAATGGTCACGCTGGCGGTGCCTGTGTTCTTGAGTTGTATCGACTGTGAATTTGTCGTTCCAAGAGGTACGTTCCCGAAGCTGACGCTTGCCGGCGTCGCGGTTAAAGTCGAGGCGGTAGGAGCGGTAACACCATTCCCAGTTACTGCGATCGCTATCGGTGTAGTGGAGTTGCTGGCGATCTTAACGCTGCCAATTACGTTTCCGGCTGTTTTCGGTGCAAATGAGACGTTAACCGTCGCGGTTTGGCCCGGCGCGATCGTCGACCCACTCGCCCCGGCTCCGCTGGTAGTGATACCCGCGCCGGTGATCGAAACTCCCGAAAGCGTGACGACAGAATTCCCGGTGTTCTTCAGAACCACAGAAAGCACCTTCGAACTCCCCACGGACTCGGTTCCAAAGCTTAGGGTTGTAGGCGTCGCGGTGATCATTCGGGTTGCTGTCAGCCCCGTGCCGCTGACAGCCATCATCGATGTTTTGTTCGTTGCGTTGCTCACAAACGACACCATACCAACTACTTCTCCTGGTACCGTCGGCGCATAACTGACCGTAATGCTGGCCGACTTCCCTCCGGCCAAGACTAGCGGCGTGGTAATCCCGTGCAACTGAAACCACTTTCCTCCTACGGTCGCACTTGAAACTGTTACGCTGGTAGTGCCCGTGTTCTTCAGCTGGACGGTCTGCGAACTCGTCGTACCAATGGGTACGCTACCAAAATTCATGCTCGCCGGAGTAAGCGTTAGAGTTGATTGGCCCGCAACCGTAGAGGCGGTCATTCCGACAACCATTATCGCCGCGAGCATGATCCACAGCCGGGTACTGCGCCGGTTTGAACGATGGCGCGATGGTTGGGAATCTGGAGTCTGTCCGTAGTTCTTCATGTCTCAAGCAGGGTACAAGCCGCTCATTGGGCCCATCTACTGGTCTGAAGTGAAAACGTGGGGCAAGCCTGCTGTTCGGACCTTGGGCAAATCTGAAGTAGGACCTACCCTTGCCCTTTAGTTCAGGTAACTATTTTTATAATTGACGTTATAGTAATACAGGTACGGTTGGGCAGCTGCCCCCAGCCGCGATTCACTGCGATCTTTAGGGAACTAGCAGGTCCGAAGCGGGATTCCCGGGATGCCCTCTTGGAAAGGTTTGATCCGAGCAAAGCAGTCGCGACACCAGCGACTTTCTGGAACCTCGTGGATGAAGCTTGGGAATCAAGATGGGGACGAGTGGCTGGCGATGCAGCGACGCTTGGTGGGGCTCAGGGACACGGCCCGTTTGCGATAGGGATCCTGCAGTACGTCGGTGGTATTTAGGGCAGAGTAAAACTGTATGTACGAATTTCACCTTGTCGGGGACGCCCAATTATGATAGAAGTAGCTTTCCGCCCGGATCGCCTGTTCCGTGCAGGTACACTTTTGGTAACAGGCGACCCTCGTAAAGATCCCAATTGGATGCAAGTAACTGTAAGATGTGGACTTAGGATTCATCTCACCGCACCCGTGGGATGTGCCTTTCCACCTTGGCCGGAAGTGAATCTAACTGTCGGGTCGTGAGAGGAATTCGAGAATGAACGTGGCGGGTGGTAGGGTTATCACCTTGAACGAAACACCAAGTCAGGCCTCGGGAGCCGCGGAGGGATTCCTCCTTCTAGACGCCAGCCTGAACCCAACTTTTGTCAACCGAGTTGCCGCTCAAATCTTGAGCTATCCGCAGAAGCTCGAAGCGCATAAAAACTTGGATGCCTTTTTGGCAGGCCGTGTGCGCACCCTCCTGGTGTCTAATGAGACGCGCGTTCCGACCCTGGTCGCGGAGTTTCAGTCCGGTAAGCGGCGCTACAAGTGCCGCGCCTACCGAATCAATGCCCTAGCCCAAGGAGACTCCCAGGGTTCGCTCGCCGTCATTCTTGAGCGAGTCTCGAATAGATCGTTCTCGGTTGCCCAGGCCTCAGATCGATACAATTTGACCGTCCGGGAACGGCAGGTACTACAGCATTTGTCAACTGGTTTGACAACCAAGGAAATCGCCTCAGGTATGGATATCAGCCCGAACACGGTGAAGGCGTTTCTGCGAATGATTATGGTAAAGATGGGAGTTTCAACGCGTTCCGGCATAGTCGGGAAGGCTTTGACACCAAGACTCTAGACTTTTTTTTGACCTTTTTGTGGGCTAGCCCATTTGAAGGATTGATTCAGAAATCAAATTGCGAGACGCTTTCACCCCGTGTATCTCTCAGGTGAACTTGGGATCCCGGAAAAACGGGACTCTCCGCGACTACCTTGGTCTGCGGAGATACACTTCGTTTTGTCCGCCGCTTATGAGCTGGCCGAGCAGTCTCAACCAACATTAAGGGGCGAGGCAGAAAACATAGCCGCGGGCGGGATTGGTATGCTCTGCGGCCAGTACCTGCCTCCCGGCACCGTGGTACGTGGCAAAGTGGCCCTGTCTCAGCCCCAAGCTTACATTCCGACGCTTCTCGCGGTCCGCTGGACTCAGCAGTGCGAAGATCAAAAGCGATACCGGGTTGGGCTGCAGTTTCTTGTTTAATCTGATGAACTTCCGGCGACAGCCAATTTAGCTGACTAACCCAAATGGGTTAATTCCAATGTACTACTTCTATTGGCTACGCCCATACGGGGAGTTGCGAAAAACGCTTGGGGACGCCACCCTTTCAATGTAACCATCTGAGGGAACAAATCGCAGAGTCTCCCCTAGGAGTGTCTCCGCTTCTTGGCTCTGCGCAAATCTGGAGGAGAGTTCTATCCATGTACGAGGACGTAGAAGAGCCAAAGGCGCTAAACCCGGAGGAACTCTGGGCTCTGGCTCGGCGACGCCGCTGGTGGTTCTTGCTTCCCCTCTTTCTCTGCTGGCTGGCTGTCTGGGGGATTAGCTGGCTCTTGCCCACGACCTATCAATCCGAGGCTCTGATTCTCGTCGAACAGCAGAAAGTCCCCGAGCATTATGTGGAGTCAAATGTCACGATCCGTCTTCAGGATCGCCTGCAGAGCATGACTCAGCAAATCCTGAGTCGCACCCGATTGCAGAAGACTATCGACAATTTTCAGCTGTATCCTCCATCCCACGGCTTAGGTCGATTACTGCAATCCGGTGATCCGGTCGAACGGATGCGCAAAGATATCAAAATTGAACTTGTTCAGGCGCCGGGACATCCGGACGAATTGACCGCATTCAAGATTTTCTATTCTGGCGATTCGCCCGCACATGCCCAGAAGGTGAACAACGAGCTTACGACGCTTTTCATCGACGAGAATGTGAAGTCGGAACAAGAACTGTCGGAAAGTACTACTACCTTTCTTGAGAGCCAATTGGCGGAGGCCCGCACCAAATTGGAAGAGCAAGAAGCCAAAGTTCGGGCCTTCAAGGCAACTCACCTCGGGGAACTACCCAGCCAGTTACAAAGCAATGTCGAAATCCTGTCCGGCCTGCAAGCGCAATCGGAGAACGCCCAGCGAGCGTTGGACAATGCGAACCAGCAGAAGCTCTATCTGGAGTCCCAGTTACAGCAGTTTCAGTCTGCGAATGCCGTTTTGGGAGGCAATGACGCGGCCGCTTTCACACCCGAGTCCCTTGACAAGGAATTGCTCAGTCTGCACCAGAATTTGGTCGATGAGCGATCGCGGCATACCGAGGATTATCCGGAGATCATCGCTCTTAAACAGAAGATCGCCGAAACCGAGCGACTTAAGAAGGAACTGGAAGCCAAAATCGCGGCGAGTGAGAAGGCCAATTCGGCCTCTCGTGCGGAAAACCCGGCTGGATCGGGCGGATCCGGTACTGGTTACTCGACCCCTTTGATGCAACTCCGCAGTCAGCTGAAAGCCAATGCTTTGGAAATCCAGAACTATCAACGCCGGGAAAAGAGTATCGAAACAGAAATCTCCGCTTACCGGACGCGCCTAAACATGACTCCTCAGATGGAACAGGAGTTAGCGGACATTTCGCGAGGGTATGAAGAGTCCAAGAGCAATTATGACTCACTTCTCCAGAAACAGAACAAATCCCAGCTGGCTACTAGCTTGGCACAGCGTCAGCAGGGTGAGCAGTTTCGCGTTCTCGATCCGCCGAGTATGCCGGATAAACCTGCCACGCCCAATCATTTGTTGTTAAGTCTCGTTGGTTTGGTGCTTGGGGCAGTGGTCGGGGCGGGCCTTGTCCTATTCCTCGAGCTGACCAATGTTCGAGTCCGCCAAGAAAAAGATCTTTCCGAACTATGTCCCGCCCGCGTGTTGGTATACATCCCACACTTAGGCACGTCTGAAGAGGCGAGTCTTGGCGCCAGGGCCCGACGGCAGGAAATTATCGCCGCCGTCGCCATGGTCCTATTCATGGTTGCTGGCAATTTCTACGCGTTTCTCAAAGGCTGAGCACGAATGTACCGAGGATATTTCCGTCTGACTCGAAAACCCTTTGAGATGAGCCCCGACCCTCATTTCTACTATCCGACGCCTCTTCACAACGAAGCGATGGTCACATTGTCTTATGGCGTGCAGATGCGCCGAGGATTTGTGGTTGTGACTGGCGAGGTGGGTACGGGCAAGACGCTGCTGGTGCGCTGCCTTCTGGAGACTCTCAATCTCAACAACATCGCCTTTGCGTATGTCTACAACCCAATACTCTCCGTGAAGGATTTTCTGACTCATGTCTTGACCGATCTGGGTCTTCCTGCAGGATCACGCTCTAAAGTGAAAATGCTCGCGCAACTCAACAATCATCTGGTGGCGCGGTCTTCCCGCGGCGAAACGACTGCTCTCATCGTGGATGAAGCCCACTTACTAACGTCCAAGCTGCTGGAAGAAATCCGCTTGCTTACGAATTTGGAGACTTCGCAGCACAAGCTGTTACAGATCGTTCTTGTCGGTCAACCCGAACTGGACCGCAAGCTTGATTCCTACGAATTGCGACAGCTGAAGCAGCGAATCGGGATTCGGTGCCACCTGGAGCCTCTCGAACAGGAAAGCGTGCGCGGTTATATCCGTCAAAGGCTCGAAATAGCGGGCGCAAATCCCCAAGTGGATCCGATCTTCCCGGACGACACCATCGACGCGGTCTGTCATTACTCGCGGGGTATCCCACGTCTGGTTAACACGATCTGTGAAAACGCGCTGATTGCCGGTTTCAGCCAGCAAGCAAAGCAGATCCACCCCGACATCATCAAGGACCTCGCCGCAGACCTGCGCTTGGATATACTCCCGAATTTGTCGACTCCCATCGCGGTCGGCATCGAGGAAGAAAACAAAGTGATCGAAAAGTGGACGAGGAAGCGATGGGGTGTCACTTCGATTGACAAAGTGCCTGGCGAAATTGACAGAGAGTATGGTGCAAAAACACAATGAGCAGACTATACGATGCCTTGCGAAGAGCGGAGCAGGAGCAGCGCCCGGCGGATGTGGCACCGGCCGATCCCGCTAAGCCTGTGGAACTGCTGAACCTCGCGTCTGCAGAACAGCTCGTTCTGCCCATGGGCCGTTCCGCTAAGATCAACGCTCCAGAAACTTCACGTCTGGTTTCGTTGACGGATTCCCGGAGCCTTGGTGCTGAGAAATTCCGGAGTCTGGCAGCGCGTTTGGAAAACTTGCGTCGCGACAAAGCGTTGAAATCATTGCAAATCACGAGCGGCCTCGTCGAGGAAGGCAAGTCTTTAGTGAGTGCCAATCTGGCCCTGACCTTTGCACTGGAGTTCTCCGCCAGGGTGCTACTCGTCGAAGGGGACCTCCACCGGCCGGCGCTGGCAACGCGGTTCGGGTTGAATGAACTGACCGGCCTGACTCAATGGTGGGACAGCCGAAATCAGGAAGTCGCGAAGTACATCCACAGACTAGATGATCTGCCCTTATGGTTTTTGGCCGCGGGCGGAGCTGCGCAGCGGCCGTCTCAGATTCTGCAGTCAGCACGCCTGGCAGAAGCCTTTCCGAGTCTGAACGACTGGTTCGATTGGATCATCGTGGATTCGACACCTATGTCGCCAACTGTCGATGCCAATCTATGGTCGAGATTGGTGGATGGGACGCTTCTCGTTGTTCGGGAGGGGGTAGCGTCGAAAAAAGCCCTGAAGCAGGGCTTGCAGGCTCTCGACCACCCCAACGTGGTGGGGATTGTGTTCAATGAGGCATCGGACGTCGTTGCGACAGATTACCAGGATCAGTATTCCGCCTTCAAACAGACGATAACGAAGTAAACAGAAAATGAGGGTTGGAGTTCCGTTTTGATTCGCTTTCTGAATGCCTATTTTCCTTCGCGCACGGTCTTACTTGGAATCTCAGAGACTTGCTTGATAGCAGTTGCCTTCCTGATGGCCACGATAGCGTGGTTTGGTATCAACGATGCGACGATCGTGCTCAATTATGAACAGGGTTTTGTCAAAATTCTGGTCGTCGCAGCTGTCTTTGTCCTCTGTATGTATTACTTCGATCTTTACAGCTCTTGGGTCCTGAATAGTCCACGCGAAGTATTAACCCGCATGATCCAGATGCAGGGTACTGTCTGCATACTTCTGGCAGGTCTCTACTATCTCGTTCCCGCCCTGCGAATGAGTCGTGGCGTTTTACTGAGCGGTTTTCTCTTGGTCGCGATGCTACTCGTAGTTTGGCGGAGTCTGTTCTTCACATTGAATTCGCTGCCGCGATTCGCTGAGCGGACACTTATCTTGGGCGACGGCCCGCTCGCAGGCCCGCTCGTGACGGAGCTGCGGTCTCACCCGGAGGTGGGACTCCGAGTCGTCGGTCAACTAAACACACATGAATGCGGAGTGTATGCTTCGGCCCAAGGCGAGAATGAAGAGCAGTCCGAAGAGTTCGTGAATCTGATCCAAACCTACGAACCACAACGCATCATTGTTGCATTGGGCGAACAACGAGGAACATTACCGGTCGCAGCGCTGCTTCAGCTAAAGAACGACGGCGTACAGATTCAAGACGGCCGCGAGGTGTATGAGGCGATCACAGGAAAGGTTCCTCTTGAAAGCATGGAACTCAGTTGGCTGTTGTTTTCTCCGGGTTTTCGGGTTTCGCCAGTTTTGTTGTTTTACAAAAGCCTCGCTTCCTTTACGACTTCGTTCATTTCTCTGGTAGTGTGTCTGCCAATCATGGCGTTAATCGCCGTGATCATTCGACTAGATTCTCCCGGCCCGATCATATTTCGGCAGAAACGGGTTGGCCGAGGCGGCAAGATCTTTACGCTCTTCAAGTTCCGAACTATGTTTGACGGCTCCGACCAAGAAGGTGTTCACGCCCCAGCGGAGTTGAGCGACAAGCGTTTTACGCGAGTGGGAAGGTTGCTGCGGCGTATCCATCTCGATGAATTGCCTCAGTTTTTCAATATCCTGCGTGGCGATATGCAGTTCGTTGGCCCGCGGCCTTTCGTCATCAATCAGGAACAGGAATACGTAGAAAAGATTCCTTTTTACCGACAACGCTGGGCAGTTAAGCCCGGAGCGACGGGGTGGGCCCAGGTCAACCGGGGATACAATGTCACTCTTGAGGACAACAAGGAAAAGCTGGCATACGACCTCTTCTACATCAAAAACATTTCGCTCGGTCTCGATCTCTTGATCCTGTTCAAGACCCTGAAAATCCTCATCCTGGGCCGCGGTGGGCGGTGAACCATACGGTTTCGGCAGGTGCACAGTGGCTTTTCTGGATCTGCCTGTTCCTTATTGTCTATTCCTATTTTTTGTACCCCATCTTTTTGTTCATCGCCTACTGTTTTGTTCAAATCCGGTGTGATTGGCGATATCTCGCTTCTCGTCGCGATCGCCGAACTCCATCGCCAGAAGCTCCCCAGCTCCCCGTTGTCAGCGTGGTGATCGCCGCCTATAACGAAGAAGATTATCTTCCAGGCAAAATTGAAAACGCCCGTGAACTGGATTATCCCAGCGACAAACTGGAGTTCATTTTTGTTTCCGACGGCTCCACGGATCGAACGAATCAGATACTGGGTAATCTGGAAGAACCGACGTTTCGCACGCTATTGCTCCCGGATCGGCAGGGAAAAGCGAACGCGATTAACCAGGGAACGACCCAGGCACATAGCGAGATTTTGATCTTTTCCGACGCTGCCACGCTCTTTTCGCCGGACGCTATACGAAAACTCGTTCGTCATTTTTCGGACCCTTCCGTCGGCGTCGTTTGTGGTGCGGTGCAATTTCACGCCACCGAAGTATCGAAGCAGACGGAGGGAGTTTACTGGAAGTACGAAAGCATACTCCGACTCATGGAAGGCCGTCTGGGAGCAACGCTGACGGCGAGCGGGGCCATCTATGCGATCCGTCGAGTCTGTTTCCGGGAGCTTGCGAAGGACACCATCCTGGAGGACCTGATGATCCCGATGCAGGCGCGGAAGGCCGGCTATGGGGTGGTTTATGATCCGGAAGCCATAGCCGTGGATTTTGCTGCGGCCTCGGTTGCAGGAGAGTTTACGCGCCGCGTTCGCCTCGCCGTCGGAAGTTTCCGGGCGCTTGGAGAATTGCTTCGCATACCCCTCAAGGGTTTTGCGCTTTTGGCATTTCTGTCGCATAAACTGTTGCGATGGATTGTTCCATTCCTGCTTATTGGTATGTTGGTGAGCAGTTGTCTATTGTTTCGCTCGTCGTTCTATCGTGGGGCCCTGGTAGTCCAAGCGTTGTTTTACCTTTGGGCCGCCCTGGGGTATTTCTTCGAACAGCAAGCAAAAAAGGTCCGTTTTGGTTTGCTCGGTTACTTCTGGCTGGCGATGAATCTTGCATTTTTAGTTGGATTCTGGCGCTTTCTGTTCAGTCACCGAGGCTCTACCTGGCAGAAAGTAAACTAGCGCTGCAAATCAGCTAGCTTAGTACTCCATTCCATAAATACGATGACGTATTCAATATGATCTTTGCGAAGTAAGATCTGCTATGCTTGGCAGTAAGGAGGTTGTTTCTTTATGCCAAGGAAAAGCCCATTTTCGATAGTTCTCTCTAAGGAAGAGCGCGTTGCGCTGGAAGCCCAGGCACGCCAGTATACGTCACCGTATTGTGATGTGGTCCGAGCGAAGATCGTATTGCTCGCGGCGGCTGGCTTCTCCAACGATATCATCGCTGCTCGCCTGGACACGCCGCGCCAGATTGTCAGCAAGTGGCGCAAGCGATTCGCCCTCGCGCGACTTCCTGGCCTGGAATCGCAACCTCGGGGCGGGCGTCCCGCCCTCTTTTCCCCCCAGCGTCGTCGTCCAAGTTAAGGCGCTCGCCTGTGAACTCCCGCATCGCTTGCAGCTACCGCTCTCGCGACTTTCTCTTTCCGAGATTCGGCGCGAAGTGATCACACAGGGGTTGGTAGCTGAGATTAGCGGAGCGACCTTGTGGCGCTGGCTCAGCGCCGACGCGCTCCGCCCTTGGCGACATCGCAGTTGGCTCTTCCCTCGCGACCCAGATTTCGCAACCAAGGCTGGGCGTATCCTCGATCTGTATGTTTGAGAGCGCAGGCGGTCGTGCACGTGCCGAGAGTTTTCGTTTCACCGAAGAGAACAGGCTCTCGATCAAGGAACGGCGGCGGTAAATCCGCTGTGGGAAGGCACGCCGCATCTCGGCGCGGACTCCGTGTAGGTGCCATGTTTTCTTTCCGCGCTTGGCAGGAATCACGCTCTGTGCTCCGAGGCGTTTGCGGATGTAGCTGTGATTGCGCTCGCTGTCGAACTCCGCGTCCGCCAGCACCAGCCCGATGCGGGTTTCCTTGGAAGCCGCGTCGATGACCGTGGGCAAATTCGCACAGTCGTTCCACGGACCGCGCCGCGCGAGCTGCGACAAAACAAACTGCTGATCCAAATCCACGGCGACCATCCACTTCAGCCAGTGCCGCCACGGCAGCGGTTTCTGCCCGTGATGATGCATGCGCCGCACAAAAAACGTACTCACCGCGCCTTGCGCCAAACCGGTGGCGTCTACGGCGACGCGAGCCCGCTTTCGCTTTTGGCGCAGTGATCCGCGCAATCGACGCACCGTTTCGCCAACGGCGCGGTCGATGGTCTGATCGTCGAGACGTTGCAAGAAACGATACAGGGTGGTGAAGTCCGGCACACTCACAAGTCCCAACACCTGGCGCAATTCGCGATGTTCGCTCAAACGGACCTCGGCTTCACGAAAGGTCCGGTCTTCGTAACGCATCAGGCAGAGAATGCCAGCAACTGCGGCTGGGTAAATTGGCGTTTGCTGAAGCGGCTTCGGTAGCGCGGGAGCACCGCCCGGGAGACTTGCAGAGCGATGCGGGCAAAAGGCAGGAGTCCAACTTCGGCCATCGCACCTCCTGCCTCCATAGAAAACCACGCAGCCGGTCAATGGCCCTTTCGAATTTCAATGAAGTTGCGAGGATGTCAACAGAGCCAGATAACTTCTAGTGTTTGGAAACGAGAAGTTGGGTCATTGCAAAGCCAAACGGGCGAGCGACCCTACCTGACTACGCGCATTGAAGTTTTCGAAGAACCAGTCTGAAGGACGTTTTTCGGCCGGCTTCAGCGCGAGGAAACGCAGAATACCCGCGTCGACATCTGACGGATGTGCTTCGTTGTGAATGACTACATGATCGATGCCGGCATGCGACAAAATGTACTCCACCGGGGAGCCCGCGGCGGTAAACGCGAGAATCGGCCTCCCGATGCGAATGTAATCGAACAATTTGGCGGGGACCTGGAGTTTGGCGTTGCCCGGCACGATATCGAGCAGAAGGAGAGCGTGCGCTTCCTCGGCCGCTCGAACCGCCTCTGCTCTAGGTATGTACTCCGATCCCACTCGAAGCCAACCCCCTTCCACGAGTCTGTCGATTGTTTCGGGCCGGTTTAGCCCGGAAAAATCATTCGGCCCGATCAGTTCCAGGGTCATTGAACCCGGTCGGATGTCACCCCTTCGTGTCAAACGATCCAGCGATTCGATTAGCTTATCCGGGCGTCGACCACCATAAATTGTCCCGACGTGCCTGAGCAGCAAACCTTGGTGTTCTGATGGTGGGCGAGGTTCAATTACCTCTTCTGGATCGTAGCCGCCCCAGGTCACCACAAACTTCTCAGCAATTTCAGGATATCTGCTTCGCCAGATATCCTGGACCGTATTGGTGTTCGCGCTGATCCAGTCGGCAGTATGGAAGATGTTGCGTTCCAGCGCCCGCTCATACTTGTCCAACGACCGATGACTCCTGCGGAATGGATTGTCGATGAACGGATCCTGGAACTTGGCAAGCCACCGGATGGAAGGGAAGCGGCGCTTGATCCGATAGGCAGTCCAATGGCTTGCCATCGAAGGCGATATCGAAATCATGGCGTCGAACGGATTTTGGCGATGGAGTTTCATGGCCTTGCGGATTGCCGCAAAGGACCAGACAAAACCGTGTTCCCAGACTCCCAATCTGTTCTGCACCAACATTTCTGCCTTATGGGCCTGATAGGATAACTTCTGCGCTAGTGAGTTCGCGGGCACGCGGATCACCCGTTCCGTCAAAGGCGGCGATTTCTCGTCGAGAGATTCGCCGAAATAAGCCGAGCTGGTAAGAACGATTGGATCGGCTCCAAACTCCTGGAGATAGTGCAGCAACCGCAACGGCTGACGTACGACCGGGCCATTCATCGGAGGAAAGTAGAAGCTGACAATCAAGACCCGGCCGCGAGCTTTCACGCAAAGCTCCGAAGCACGTCCACGATTCGCGGTGCAGTATGGCCGTCCCAAAGAGGCGGGACCCCGTGCACCTTATTCGATTGCGAAGCGGCAAGCTTTGCTCGCGCTGCAGCGATGAGCTCATCCTTTTGGGAGGCTACCAGCGAATTGGTGCCCTGGACAATGGTTACGGGCCGCTCACTATTTGCCCTAGCGGTCAGGCACGGCACCCCCAAATAGGTCGTCTCTTCCTGTACACCACCTGAATCGGTCAAAACCAGGGCCGCATGCTTCTGCAGCCCGAGAAAATCAATGTAGCCCAGGGGTTCTGTGATGATCAGGCCATTTTGATGGGTGAAACCGAGTTCGGCTATGTGTTGCCGCGTGCGGGGATGAACTGGGAAAATGACGGTGTGCGATCTGGCCAGCTCGTTTAACGCAGCCAAAATCTCGTGCAGGGTTCCGGGAGTATCTACGTTCGAGGGCCGGTGAAGGGTTGAGAGTATGTACGGACCCTTCAGGCCAAAGCGCTCTCGCAATGCGGCCAAGTGGATATCGGCAACGGGTAACAGTTCCACGAGCGAGTCGATCATGATATTGCCCACGAGACGAATCTTATCGGGCGCGATCCCTTCGCGTTCCAGGTTTGCATTGGCGTCGGCGGATGGAGTCAGCAACAGGTCAGATATCTGATCGGTCAGTAGGCGATTGATTTCCTCTGGCATGCTGCGATCGAACGAACGCAACCCCGCTTCTACGTGAACAACTCGAGTGCCCAGCTTTACCGCTACCAGTGCACACGCGATCGTGGAATTTACGTCACCAAAGACTACTACCCATTCCGGGCGACGTTCGAGCAACACCGGCTCGAAACGGGTCATGATCTGAGCGGTCTGCCAGGCATGGCTTCCTGAGCCCACCTCAAGATTGACGTCAGGTTCGGGGATCTTAAGCTCCCGAAAAAAAACGTCTGACATCGTGGAGTCGTAGTGCTGGCCAGTGTGTACGAGCACTTGTGTGAACTCGGCTGGAGACTTTGCCAGTTCTTTCATCAGCGGAGCGACCTTCATGAAATTCGGTCGCGCACCTACGACGTGTAGAACCTTCAAAGGTGATCCCATGATCGAAATTGTGTCCTTAACACGCTTCCGCACGCCAGAATGGCTCACGGATTAGCGGTTACTAGCATACCGTCTGATCCGTAACTATTGAAGTTCCGGGCCGCGTTGACTTTCCACCGTAGATGAGGTCACAGAAGCATCCCAAGCGGGTTGCGGCCAAGACAGGAAAGATTGCCGCTGTCGTCTTGATAAGCCAATCAAGTTATGCTCGAAATACCACAACTTCCATATCAGTCAGGGCAGACAACTTAATAGGCTTGTCTTCTTGGCTGATCAAGTAAGTCCCGTAGCTATGCTTGGTCAGAAACTGCTCGAAATCAGAAAGCGTGGCGCCGAGGTTCCGCACCTCCCATGGCTTGATCTCGCAAACGATCAACGGCCGACAGGAGGTTGTTCCCAGAAAATGATCGAGGCCCTTCAGTACGGAATATTCAAACCCTTCTACATCAATCTTGATAAGCCGGATGCGCTCCAGAGCGGGAATGTTCTGGGTGATGTAGTCATCCAGCCGACACACTTGCACGTCACGAATCGTCGCGGCTTTCTTCCCCGGAACCAGAGTCGCGTTTCTCGAATCTCCTTCGAGATTAAAAGCGATGGGCAGAAAACCTTCCGCTTCTCCCAGCGCGACATTATTGAAAAAAAGCGGAACTGCGGATTGAGTTCACGAAGCCGTTCTAGCCGGGCGTAACATTCTCTCAGAGGTTCGAATCCATGAACTTCCCCGGCAACACCAACGCGGGATGCCGCCATGGCGGATATGTAGCCAACATTGGCGCCGACATCAAAAACGATATCTCCCGGTCTCAAATGCTTTCGGAGGTACTCGCAAAGACTGATATCGTAGGATTGGGTAAGCATCGCACGAAAATCATCTTCATCGAGAAAGCTCAGCCTTTTATGTTCGAAGCGTATGGTTCCATTTAGGGTGGCAATCACCGGAGCATCAGGAATTTTTACGAAGCGTCGTTGTATTCTTCCGATCGCTTTCTGCGCGATGATGAGCAAAGGATCGTGCCAAGGGTTCACGGGGTTCACAACCAATCCTTCCGGGACCGAAAGCCGGGTGCAAGATTCTAGCATGATCCGACCAGATGCCTCTGCCCGTGTGGATAAAAACTTTGGCTCAGATTAAACCTGTAGTTGTGGCTTCACTAAACAGAACTACGAGTCAGTTCTTTCCTGTACCGAACAACGTGACCGAGTGCGGTGAGCCCGTTGCGTTGTCGGAGATGGTCAACTGGCCGTTGTAGGTCGTCGCGGAAGTAGGCGAGAAGGTCACAACGAAGGTGCAACCCTGTCCGGGTGCGAGTGTGAATGGCATAGGGCAAGTGCCGGAATCCGTAAGAACGAAAGCTCCGGAAACGCTTGCGCTGGTTACGTTGAGATTCGTACCACCCGCATTTGACACGCTGATTGTTTGAGCTGAACCGGTAGTCTCGACGTTCTGATCCGCGAAATTTACAGTGGACGGATAGAAATACACCCTCGGGTCAGTCGGTGCGCTGCGCCAGTTCACATACTCCGTTCCCCAAGAGTATTGCTGTGAATAGTTCTTGCCTCCGCTATCCACCGGAAAATTCAAGAAAGACTGCGCCCCTGCGGAATTGCATCCATCAAAAAGAACTCCATGTTTGAAGATCTCGTCGCCGCGATTCTGGTATATCGAATTGCCGGTCATCTTGAACAGCCACGCATACATTGGGGAAATCATATTGTTGAGGGTAACCATGCAGCTACCCGTGTCGGCCTGAGTTATCTGCATAATGAATTGGTACTTGTCGTAGGAAACATCCCCGGCATGTTCTTCTGCCACTGGTTTGTGTACATCCAGTCAGCGAGACATGCGATCGCTGGCGGAATGCGCTGGTCTTGATTGACAAAGTTGTAGTACTCGATCAGGGATTCGGCTTGCAAGCCCATCATGAAGTTTTCGAAGTAGTCGGCGTTTTGGCTCAAACAGATTTGGTCAATTTGGCCGAGGACGTGCTCCATCCAGTAATCGCGCATGAATGGATAGGATTGCTTGTACTGAGTGCCACTCTGGCCCAGCAGAATTGCGTGTATGAAGTTCCTCATTTCGTAGGGAGATTCCCGTTGCAGATAGTCCACATTCACCGCCACGCCATGCCACGGGACCCGCGAGTGAGCAACATAGCTATCGATGACGGTCAGGTTGGTAACATCTCCGGTGCGCAAGTAATCGGTGTAGAAGCCCTTGCTGAAGCGCATAAAACTCCAAACATTTCCCTTCGCAGGAAGGATGTATTTGTCGCGGTAGTTGTCTTTTACGTTGGCTCTGCACAGTGCCCAGTTCTTGCCATTCTGCAGCATGTTTTCAACGTTGTAGTAGGCCTGGATTCCATCGTAGAACCAAGAGCCGTACGTGCAGCAGGTCGCGGGGATTTGTACCGTAGCTGGATTATTGGGTCGGAAGCCTGCACCTCTAGTACGGGCCGGTAAAGGGTCCGGGTCCTGCGCGCAGGTTGTTTCGCCATAGACATCCGCATTAGTCTTGAACAGCGCAAGATTCGGAATCGGTGGATACGAAGACGGCGTTCCATACGGGAACGCAATGCCGCTAAAGGGAGTTGCCGAAGAAACCACATGGATCGGCCAAGTCGCTACCACGGTCGGCGGAGTATCGCTGTTGTCTGACGCATGCGTCGTAATCGTAATGGTGTAGTCGCCAACGGGAGTGGTGCCCCCAATATTTGTGCGGACATAAGGCTCTTGCGCATAGTATTCGTGGATTTTTATGGTGTCGAAGGTAACGCCATTGGCCGCGGAAACCGTGTCCGCCGTGTTTTGCCAAATCTGTGGGTCAACCCAACTGACACTCGTAAATGGAGGGAGTCCGGTTAGTGTCGTTGTCAGGCGATTGCTTGTGTAGGCGCCGGTGAGTGTTTGATATTCAATCTGGAAATAAATCCCCTTACCCTGCGTGACATAGGTCGGACCGCTCGGAACAACCCGATAGGTAAATGCTCCCGCCGGGGGCTTGGACATTGTGGTCGATTGCCCTCCCTTCGAGAAAGCGCTGTAGGAATGGCCGCAGGAGGTCCCCTCTACGATGCTGTGAGATTGGACTCCCCACTTGTAGTTCTGACCTGGCCACAGTCCGGTGATCGTTACGGTATGATTTGTCACCCCTTGCGTGTCCCCAACAGGCGTGGGGGTGCCCGCATTCAGGCGCCCATATACGACCAACGAATCCGCGGGTACGCTCGTTGTCCAGCTAATCGTTAATTGTTGTCCGGATGGATCTGACGCGCCGGCGAGATTGCTGATGACCGGCTTCGTACATCGGCCATTCACTACCGATGGGAGAACCAGACCAACCAGCAGTAGCGTAAACTGGCGAGGCATTGAAAAAACCGAGTTCATTCAGAAAGTTTACATCAGTTGCGCACTTTTATCTCCAGCCAGGTGGTTTACGCTCCGGGTCCTGCCGAACAACGCGGCGGGAAAGCAGTGTACAATAGTAATCATTTTTGATTTCAAAAAGGAGATTCGCGCTTAGGGGTTCTTGATCCGGTGAATCCAACAGAGTGAGTGGCGATGACGCGATTGCTATATATCCTGCCGGGTCTGGTGCCGCCGACTTCCGAACCCGCTCGAGACAAGTTCCATTACCTTTCCGAAATATGTGAAGGCGAAGTCCTGCTTCCGGTGTGGTGGCATGCAACGAGTCAGGTCAGTTCACACCTGAAGCCGAACTTTCCTGTCTATCGAGTCGGCCAATTCTCTTACCACATGTTTTTAGCTCTTCGATTTCCTTCCGTTTTCGGCAAAATCGCAACGTTCTTCTGGTACCTGACCCGCGGGCTACAACTGCACCATAAGAGCAAGATCGACGTAATTGTAGCGTATGGGACAAACACGCCAGCGGTTGCGGGTATGATTTTGAAGTGGCTGACCGGGGCGAAGTTCGTTGTGGAAATACCCGGGGTTCCCGAAGACGCTTTTCGCTACGACGCACCGAATCCCGGAAATCGAGCCAAGGTCAAACATTTCTTTGCCGACCAACTTTTGAACGTCGTCGGGAACGCGGCAGACTGCTTCAAATTGCTGTATCCAATGCAATTGCAGAACTATCCGGCACTACAAAAGAAAAATGCAGCAATTTTCCATGACTTCGTTCCTGTGCGATGCATGCAAGTATCCGGTGAAGAGGAGAAATTTATCCTTAGTGTTGGGCATCCTTGGTACACCAAGGGTGTGGACATCCTGATCAACGCTTTCAAGTCTATACGAAACCAGTATCCGGATTTCAAACTCAAGTTTATGGGCCACTATCCCGATCGCTGTATTTTGGATGAACTTGCAGCCGATTGTACGCAAATCGAATTCTTGGCACCACGGGCAAACGAACTGGCGATGAAAGTGATCTCTGCTTGCACAATCTACGTTTTGGCCTCGCGGACTGAAGGAATGGGACGGGTTCTCCTGGAAGCTATGGCGGCGAGCCGGCCGATTATCGCTTCGAATGTGGGAGGCGTGCCTCACTACATCAGCGACAACGAAAACGGACTCCTTTTCTCCTCGGAAAATGTAGAGGAACTAGCAGCAAAGCTGGCTCTACTCCTGAATGATGGAGGACTCCAGTCGCGGCTGGGCAGGAGAGGCCATGATCGAGTTTTTTTTGAGTATGATGAAGTCGCCTACGTAAGAGAATTTAAGAAAATGTTGCAATCCATTTTGATCGAATCCCCGAGGAATGGTTCAGTGCATGAGAACAAAGAAGAAGTTGAACCGAGCAGACTGTGAACCGCCGGCGCTGGTTAGGACTAGATTCTACACAATAGCCATAGTGTTTTTAGCATAAGAAGCTTAATTCCTCCAACTGTCTCTGTGGAATGAAGATAGGGGACCGGAAAACAATGCCTTCAGGTGATTCTCTAGACCGTTCCATGGCCCGGGCCCTGGCCTGGAATGCAGTCGCAAAGGTTTTTTCCCAGGCATTCAGTTGGGTCTCGACGATCGTCGTTGCCCGTCTTCTTACACCGTATGACTACGGATTAGTTGGAATGGCGGGTGTCTACCTAGCTCTGGCCTCGGTCGTAAGTCAGACGGGAATCGGAAGTACGGTACTGTATCTCCGGAACCTGACACGCCGGCAAATCGCGGAACTGAACACTCTTTCGATCATTGTTGGACTCTTTCTAACCGGGCTCACAGCCGCGTTGGCGGTTCCCCTGGCGCGTTTCTTTTCCGCACCGCCACTGCGTGCTTTGATTATTGTCGCGAGTATCGCCTATCTACTGGACGCATTTCAAGTGGTACCCAAAGCTTTATTGCAAAAAGAGTTGCGATTTAAACTGCTTTCTTCGATCGAAACAACGCGATTCTTTTGCCAGGCTTTGTGCTGTATGGCCCTTGCCTGGCTGCACTTTCGCTACTGGAGCTTGGTGCTGAGCCATATTATGGGCAGCTTTATTAGTTTAATTCTGACTTCCTACTGGATGCGCCACGAATTTGCCATGCCTCATTTTTCAGAACTGCGTCAGGAACTCAGATACGCCAGGCATGTGTTGTTTTCGGGAATTGCCGGATATGTGTATGCGAATGCCGACTTTGGCGTTGCGGGCCGGATGTTGGGAGAAGTTCCGCTAGGCAATTATTCCGTGGCCTGGAATGTCGCCTCCGTTCCAGTGGACAAGATTTCTTCTCTCTTGACCGGAGTCACTCCTGCTTTTTTTTCGGCTATCCAGCACGACAAGTCCGAGATTCGGCGCTATCTCCTACGACTGACCGAAGTGCTGTCGTTCGCAACGATTCCCGCCAGTATTGGACTTGCACTCGCGGCCGATTCGTTGGTTTTGGTTCTTCTCGGCCCCAAGTGGAAAGATGCCATCGAACCGCTCCGGCTATTGAGTGGCTTCATTGCATTCCGATCTCTAGCGACGCTGCTTCCCAATCTTCTGACCTTTATCGGGGATGCCCGGTTTGTGATGTGGTTCGCTACAGGATCGGCAGTGTTCATGCCGGTGGCGTTCTTTGTCGGAAGCCACTGGGGGATCAATGGGATTGCAGCAGCTTGGCTGATCGCCTATCCCATGATCTTGATTCCTCTCTACCTACGGACCTTCCAAAGAATCGAGATGCGGCCGATAGAATACTTGTCCGCACTTTCTCCGGCTGCGAGTGCTTCCGCGATAATGACGATTTGCGTTTTAGTCAGTCGGTTTATGTTTACAAATGCGCTGCGCCCTCTGCCGAGTCTCTTACTTACCGTCATGGTGGGCGTGGCCGCTTATCTTGGAGCGCTCTTTCTTTTTCACCGTGATCGGGTCGGGCGCCTGGTACGTACCTTGAAATCTGTTCGAAAAGGGGTACCTGCATAAGCTTAGCTTAGCTTAGCTTAGCTGACCTGTCCTGCCGCTTCGAAGACTCAATGCCGTCGGGTGGCCTCAGGACCTAACTACGCCTTTTTGGAATACCAGATGAATCCAATTCGGCCGCGTCGGACCGAACCGGGACTGGAGTAAGTTCAGCCTTAGCGCCACGGCCACACCCAACCTCTGCACGAAGGACTGCGAAGTCGGTGGGCGCATCTGTTTACCACATTGGATACAGGGTTCATCCTGGTTGTAGACGCCCCAAGGATTGCCTGCGCGGTCCATCAACCAAGTGGAAAGCGGATTAGTCTGATCCTTTGTGCTGCCTACGAAGGAAGTCTTAATGAGATGGCATTTGGGGAAGAGACTGGTCAGTTTGTGCTCGTCGAAGGTGTTCACATGGCCCCAGGGGGGATTTGTCTTTCCGCAATGATTGCAGGTGGTCCGACCCAAGTTGGTGTCCTGGCGGTACGGGACGCCGATCACTACTGCGTGACGGGCAACGCGCTCGATTTCCGAACATGCCTTCTGCAGCGCTGGAATGTGCTCCAGCACCTCGGTGCAAAACACCACATCGTAACTGTCATCCGGAAACTGCAACCTGGTCACGTCGCCCTGCACCGGGCGCACACGATCGAACTGGAATTGCGGCATCGTCAAGTCTAGTGCCGTCACGGATTCGAAATGCGCTGTCAAAAGCTGCGAAAAATGTCCATCGCGGGTGCCGATGTCCAAGACCGTGGTGAGATTTTTGGGGACGATGTCGAGCAGATCCCGTGTCCTTGCGATCTCGGCTGGACTATTGCGATAGCCTGCCAGTGCGGTCGTTTGTGCGGACATGGGGCCCTATCCCTTTCTCCGAATCGTCTGAATGCCCAGAGTGTTACCTAGATTATCAGTTTTCAGAGCTGGGAGGTGGCTGGGGAATCTTGTACTGGACAGGAAAAGAATGTCTGTTTGCCGAATAGGTGCGAAAGCCCTCGGGGCATACGTCTTGCGTGAGGATTCGCAGATCGGGCTAATGGACTATGGCCGAGATGCCGGAAGGAGGCGCCGGTCGAGTTACAGCCGGACTGCGCCACGTGACATAACTGGGTCCCCAATAATACTGCTGCGAGAACTGCTTTCCTGCATTACCCCTCGGCCCGGTGAGATTCGCAGCGAGCCCGCCCCCGCAACCGTCAAACAGAACGCCGTGGTTCCAGATTTCGTCGCCCTCGGTCTGATATGTCGTGAGGCCCGTGTTCTTGAACAGCCACGCGTACATGGGAACAATTAGCATATTCAAATTGACCATGCAGCTGCCCCCGTTTGCGTACCCATAGTCCGTTTGCATTCGCAATTTATCGTACGGGAAGGCGCCTTGGTCGGACGTTACGGTGTTATAGACATTCGAGTACATGTAGTCGGCCAGGCACCGGATCGCGGGCGGAATCCGAGGGTCCTGATTAACCAGGTCGTAGTATTGCAGCAGGCCTTCCGCCTCCAGGCCCACCATGAAAGACTCGAAATATTGGGCGTTCTTGCTTAAGCAAATCTGATCGACATGACCGAGCACGTGGTCGAGCAGATAATCCCGCCAAAAGACCGTCGAGTTGGCCGGTAATCTCGGA
The DNA here is from genome assembly GCA_963748365.1 of Candidatus Acidiferrales bacterium. Classification (GTDB taxonomy): domain Bacteria; phylum Acidobacteriota; class Terriglobia; order Acidiferrales; family UBA7541; genus Acidiferrum. Next base: position 19,328 of record CAVVJG010000016.1, on the reverse strand, counting down.
TTGTTCTGGCCCAGCTTACTGGCATAGATGGCATTTTTCAGGGCATACACCGTCTCGCGCTGATCATAGGAAACATCCACTAAGACAGCGTGATAGGGGGCAAGCATGTGGCTATCGAAATCGTTGATCAGTGTCAGGTCGGCGCCATCTCCCGTACTCAAATAGTCCTTGTAATATCCTTCCGTAAACATCATGAACTCAAAAATGTTTGCCCCGCCGTTGGGAAGCACGTATCCATCTCTGTAGACCTGCTTGACGTTAGCACGGCACTGCGCCCAATTGGACGTGTCATTCAGGAGGAGATCCTGAACATTCCAATACGCCAGCACTCCATCATAGAACCAGGAGCCATACGTGGTCGCTGCGCCTACCGGCGTCAAGTTGGAGGTATCGTTCGGTCGGATGGTGCGTAGCGCGTCGAAGTCCTGCGCACAATTACTTGTTCCATAATTAAGAGCGGACGCTTTGTAGGTCGATAAATTCGGGATGTCTGGATACGAGGATGGCGTGCCGTAGGGGAACGCGACCCCACTAAACGGGGCCGAGGCCGGATCTACTGTGAGAGCCCAGGTAGCGGTATGCGTCGGCTGACCACTTCCGCTCATCGTCATGGTGATGGTGTAGTTCCCGGGAGGGGTAGTGCCGCCAACATTCGTCAGGATATAGGCTTCTTTTGAGCCGATATTAGGGCCTGGGCCAAAGTCGTGGAGCAAAAGCGTATCGCCAGTGATGGTGGTCGACGAGATCGTGTCAACGTCGTCCCCGATCACCTCTTGATCGGTCCACCGAATCGAAGTAAACGGTGGGAGGCCGGATAGCGATAGTGTCATTGCTTTAGCGCCGGGGAAGACGCCGACAAGGGTGGCCAGCTCAATTCGTTGATAGACACCGTATCCTTGCGTTACGTGATGACCCCCGATTGGGACAATCACATAATCGAAAGAACCCGGCAGGGGTGGATTCGTCACAAAATTCGAGCCCCCTGGCCCGTTGTAGAAAGTGTAATACTGCGAATCGCACGGTTTCCCGCCGTCTATCGCGCGAGAACGGATGACCCAGTTGTAGGACGAGCCTGGGAGCAACCCCGAAATGGTCACCGAATGGTTCAATACGCCGTGCAAATCGGTGATCGGTGCCAATGTTCCCGCATTTTGGCTTCCGTATCCAACCAGCGAATCCGCCGGCACATCCGTTGTCCATGTAATGGTTACCCGCTGCCCGCTGGAATCTGGGGTGGCCAATGGTGTCAAAATGGCTGGCTTAACGCAGGTTCCGCCCGCTATCGTCGCCTGCATAAAGAACAACATTAAAATCAGAGAGATTCGAGAGCTCATGGAATATTCCGCCAGAGCAGCGACTGTTCCGTTCGATCCGCAATCGGATGAACTTGGCCGCAGAACAATTCACCCTGGTCTACTGTGGGTGCTCCTCAACCAAATCAATAATTTGTACGATACGGTTTGGCAGCGGGCAGAACTACTGGCCGGGAAGACAGAAAGGGTACACTGTCCTTGGCCTAAACCCCGACGGTGACAAACGAGTCTCCCCGTGTCGCTCCGGAGCCGTTTGGGGGATTGCGGGCCAGACTCCGGTTTATCGCAGTTTAGGTCGTCACTTTCGGCTAAGTTTCTTCAGGCGCTCGTTCTGGATTCTAAGAGCATCTGTCGAAACAAAGCTTCGTAGCGGTCAGAGATTTTGTCACTGGAATAATTGTCGATAATTCGCTGACGGGCTGCTGTTCCCATCCGCAAAGCAAGCGGGACATCTTTCAGTAGTTGGACGATCGCTTGAGCGATTGCTTTTCGATCGCTCACGGGAGTCAGGAAGCCATGCTCGCCATTGTCGATCAATTGTCGGTTCGCGGGAATATCGCTGACGACGGAGGGAAGGCCACTGGACATGGCTTCTGCGAGTGCGCATGGAAATCCCTCGCTGAAGGACACCAGCGTAAATACATCTGCAATTTTCAACCAATCGCAAACCTCCGCCGGAGTGACCTGGCCCACGAATCGAACCTTTTTGTCCGTCAAATCAAGTTGAGTTGCTCGTGCCACAAGTCCGGAGCGGAGTGGCCCATCGCCAACGAGCACTAGCAATGCTTCGGGGTCCTGACGCGAGACCAAAGCGAACGCGTCGATCAGTTCAGGCAAAGCTTTCTCGGGTGCAAGTCGTCCACAATACAGCACGACGGGCGCTGTCGCCGGTATGCCCAGCTTTCTACGTAGTTCGATTTTCCCTTCATCGCCAGCCGGCGCAAAATGATCTGTGTTTACGGGATTGGGCATCCAGTAGAGTTGGTCCGAAGCAAACCCCGCCGCCATGGCCTCGGTGCGCATTCCCTCGTTCAGAATCATGACTCGATAGGCCCATTCCCGCAGCCACCGCAACTCCAGCCGCCCTGATGGTGACTTGCTCATCAGCGGAACTACGCCACTGCCGGCGATTTTCATCAAGATAGGTTTGCCAAGGAAACGGGCGGTTGGCAACCCTGCCGCCAGATGTAAGCCTTGCATGAGAAAGTAAACAAAATGGTAGTTCCGACGCTCTCGAATCAGCATCCCGCAAACGCGTAAAGCAAAAACAATGTCTTTCAGCGCCCCTTTCCAACGGGCCGCGTAGATTCTAACTGGCACTCCTTCCGGATCAATCCAGTCTCGCAGAGGGGGCATCGGATCACCTCCAGCACAGACAACGGTTATCCGATACGCGCGGCGGATAAGTGCTGCGCAAACCCGCTGAGCTTCGATCTCAGAGCCTCCGATCACGGGAGGATAGGAATGGCAGACAAGAATTAGCGATATCGGTGATGCGGATTGAGAGTCTTTCATTGGTTGGCTGGAATGCTCGATCCCGGAGAGACCCGGTCAGCGTATGTCTCCATTTCCGAGCCGTCTCCTATGCGGGTCAGTACCATCCATCCATTTCCTTGTTTTTGCAGGAAGGTTACGTGGTTACTGAAATCGCTTTCCAGTGTGCGGCCCACAATCCAAATACCGCCCAGCCGTAAGCTCTGAAATGCAGCCCGGCAACCATCCTTTAGTTGCGAGTCCGAAAAGTAGTCTTTGTTCAGGATATTCATGGTGCGTAGGACATGAACCGGGTTTGCCGTAACTTCAAATACTGAACGGATACGGAGCTGAAATCGCGGATCAGTGTTGCTGAAGGAAAGCGCTTCCGGATGAACACACTTGATCTTGCGGACCTGGTATCCCTTTCCTTCACCAGATTCCATCCATCCGGAGGGTAGAACAAGGCGGCGCAAGCGTCGTTTTGCGCGAGCCGCAATCAATCGGTTAACCGGCAAGCGTAACGATTCCTTGTGAGAAAGGCTGACCACAAACGGCGCGTTGATGTATTGAAGGGGTCGCCCGTCAGGTTCGAAGATATATTTTTCGCCAGTCGGCAGCGAGAGCTCGACCAGGTATAGCAGTCTGTCGGAGGCTTCGAACTTCGAACGGGGGAAAGATTGAAAGAGTGTTTGGGCCCATTCGAGAGACGTCAAAGCATGGGATACAGCGCGGTCTTCAGCGAGAAATTCCGCGCCCCGAGGGTAAAGCCGCTCGAGAATACCCTGGGCCACAGCATCTACATCTCGTAAGCGATTGCGAAAACTGGTGCGGTAGGTTCCGTTTGAGGTACGCAGCGTGAAGTTGATATCTTCGAATACCTGAATCTGCTCTTTTGTGGGGTTTTCCCCGACGTTCAAGAGACTGTAAGAGACCCGAGAACCTGAAAAACGGCGTCGCTCTCCTACTTCGATAAACTGTTTCTCTGTGCAGATCCCGAATCTTAGCATCGAAAGAAGTTTGGAAAACGACAGCCCGATGCCGCGAGTTCGCGGGTCAATCGGGGTTCCCTAGAGTATACCACTAGTCGATTATTAGCCTGATTTTGGCTCGGCGAACCGCTTTCCGATTCAGGCGGTTAACGGTTTCAATTCGGGTTCCAATGTCTGAGCTTGCTCCGTCGGGATCTGGATTGGGCGCGGGTTACGCCGGGCCCTGGAAACACTGCGCCAGATCGCAATGACTAAGCCTGAGACGGCAGGGAATTGGAACATGTAACCGAGGGAAAGAAACACGCAAGCGGCGGTGTAAGCAAATAGTCCGACTGTGATGCAGAATGTCGCGGTGACGATTTCGTCTTCGCCCAATTTCAGGGCCTTTTTACGAATCTTCCGCAACAGCCAGAATGTTGAGATTATTGTGCCAAGGTAAAACAATAAGGCTGGAATGCCGCATTCACTGGAGATTTGAGTGTAACTGTTGTGAGTGACGTGCCAGCTTCCATGCCTACCCTCGGCGGCTGCCTCCTTACCTTCGTACGTCGCGAACTGTCCGGGGCCAACACCAAAAAGCGGTTTCTTGAACGTAAACTCGATGCTTTTTCTGAGCAGATACTTGCGAGCCTCACTGGATTCGATAGCAGATTTGTCACTTAGCTCGCCCCCAGAAAACGAGGTCAGGCGTTTCCAGGTAGCGCCCGGCAATAGGGCGGAAAACAAGACAAACATGATCGGGGCGGCGATCCCGATTGCTATTTTTTGGCGAACCGATCCAATGACTAAGATAAATACCATGGTAAGGGTGAGCGCTACGAATCCACCTCTCGACCCGCCGCGGAGCACCAGGAATATTCCGTAACCCAGAGCGCCGGCCAAAATCACTCGAAGATATACAGGAGTTCGGCGCCTGAGCACCACAAAGAGCAAAAAGGGCAACACGAGTAGTAAGTGAGCCGCAAGGTCGTTCGGGTCTGAAATCATTCCCCGCGATTGCAACACCAGACGATCGCCGCTTGCTGCCTGATTCATCAGAGCGCGCGTTGTAACCAGGTTGACGACGACCGCCCCCGCGATTGCATACATCATCCTTCTGCACTCAACCCAAGTCAGTGCCAAACCCGCAGTGACCACCAACATCATGAAATTCGTACGGATGTAGTTATAAGTTAGCATGAAGGAATTCCCCTTCCAGGTGCTGAAGGGAACGGCAACTACCATGCAGACCAGGAAGGCGAGCCAGAATTGCGCGGGCGTATACCGAAAGGTGCGCTGCAGGCCTCCGTATGCAATTACACCGATCAGTACAAGAGGCCCAAAGATATAGAGAACGTAGGTGTTTATGCCGGTGAGATAGGAAATTGTCTCGTGCAAGAAGCTGAATCGCAGGAACACGAGGACGACGGCACAGTTAAAGGCGAACGATCGCATGGGTCATTCCTGTACGAGAGAACTGCGTAATCATTGTCCTACAGAAAAGGGTCGATGACCCAACAGAAGTGCGCCCCAGTTTATCTCCAAGCCACATTCCGCGAAGCTCCTTGTCGTCATTTGGCTGACTGTGCCAATTCAGCATGAAGATGATACAGCTTTTCCCCGATCAACCCCCAATCGTACCGATGGACAACGAACTCTCGAGCGGCTTGTACAAGTTGAGAACACAGTGCGGGTGAATTCGCCATCTGATGAATGGCCGGTACCATTTCTGCGCTACTGTCGGCAAGCAACAGATGGACACCTTGAGTTGCGTCGATGCCCTCGGCTCCTAACCGCGTAGAAACAACTGGCACGCCTGCGGCCATGGCCTCAAGAATTTTGAGTCGAGTACCGCTTCCGACTCGGAGAGGCACAACCACCGCGATTGCGGACGTATAGAATGGCCGAACGTCCTCTACAGTTCCGGTGACGCGAATCCGATCCGACGCGAGTGCCTGTATTTCACGGGAAGGACTTCGGCCCACGATCGTAAACTCTAAGTCCGGATATTGTTCTGCAATTTGAGGCCAGATTTCTCTGCTAAACCAGAGAACCCCTTCGATGTTCGCATGGTAGTCCATGGAACCGACAAAGAGGACACTCCGATTGGACACCGGCGTTTGGGTTTTCCGTGCCATCTCCGAGACCTGAGCCGGTGAAAAAAAATCGGTATCCACGCCATTCGGAATTACATGGATATCGGCAGAAGGCCACCAGTCGAGCAATATCTGCCGCTCACGCTCGCTCGCCACCGTGTGGGTTTTCCATCTCTCCAACATCACCATTTCCGTTCGCTGTAGTAACGTCGCGGTTCGCCTCGCCATAAGCTTCTTTGGCAAAAACGAGGTCTTCTCTGAATAGCGCCGCATTAATTCGGATTCTATGTTTTGCCAGTCAACCAGAACTGGCGTGCGGTTCGCTGCGTACTGGATTACAGGGAGGTACTTGCTCAGATGGACGCCCTCGATTTGGACTGTATCGAACCGTTCTCGATCCAGAAGGTGAGTTAGATCGGATGCGGATTGGGGCAAAAAGTAATTTAAGGCTAATAAAGGAGTCGGTCCTACCAAACCGCGAACTAGATTCGCAGGTGTGTAACCAACTCCTTTCTTCAGGCTGACGATTTTCTCAAAACCGGAGTCTTTTGGCGGGCTGCTTGGTTGTTCGCCTGGATGGCACATCTCTACAAAGGTCACGGAAGTACGCTTGGCAAGACCCCGGGCAAAGTGATAATCCCTCAGCCGATTCCCGGAAGTGAGGGGCCACATTTGATGAGCAGCGAAATAGAGAATTCTCATAGACTTCTCATGGCACGGCCTGAACCCACATAGAGGACAACCCTATTCAACTATAAATCGTGACGGCCTCGTACCCGAATCAATATAATTAGACTGTGGCGAAACTAGGCATGACTTTAAGAACCATCGAACGCATCGGCCCGCTCCGAGGCTTCCGCGCGGAGGGTGAATCGAACCCCCACCGCATTGACTTGTGGCGTGTTCTCGGGTCCCCTGTGACAGCCATTTCCACGCGATTGAGGGAAACCCGGTGAGCCGGATCAAAATCGTTGCTTTGGTCGAAGCGCAGGTCGTAACGGGGCCGGCCAAGAACATTTTGAGATTCGCGGCGGATTGTCGGGACCGCGTGGACCTGACTATCGTCACGTTTGCTCGTGTTCCCGACAAGAACCTGCACGATGTGCCAGACAATCAACTGGTCTCGGCAGCAGGTGGTATGGGCATACCGATCGAGATTGTTCCAGAAACTGGCCCATTTGATCTGACGGTTCTGAGAGCGTTGCGCGAAGTATTTAAGCGCCGCGGTGCAGACATTGTCCAAACACACGGGATCAAATCGCATTTCCTGATTTCCCTGCTGGGGAGGCGGAATTTCCGTTGGATAGCTTTTCACCATGGTTATACCACCGAAGATCTCAAGGCTCGGTTCTACCACCTGTTCGATAGGTGGTCTTTAAGGCATGCCGATTTTGTCGTAACGGTCTGTGGCGAATTTGCCAACTTGCTGGAACACCGCGGCGTTCGAAGGAATCGTATATCGGTCATTCACAATTCTGTAAAGATCGAAGTTCATAATTCCCGCGCGAAATCGACGGAGACAACACGCCAACAACGGGGCGTATCCCGCGAGGAGCGCGTGATCCTCGCAGTGGGTAGGTTGTCGTCGGAAAAAGGTCATAACTGTCTGATCGACGCTATATCGAGGATTAGATCCGCGTCCCCAGACTTAAAGCTCAAAGTGCTGATTGCCGGCAGCGGTCCGTCAGAGGGAGAACTGAAGGCTCAAATAGATAACGAGGGTTTGTCTGAGCAGATTAAGCTCCTAGGTCATTGTCCCGACGTCAAAAGTCTGTTTTCGATTGCCGATCTTTTTGTGCTTCCGTCCTTGTCGGAGGGCTCCCCCAACGTTGTGCTCGAGAGCATGGCGGCCAGCGTCCCAATCGTGGCGACTAGGGTAGGAGGTGTCCCGGAACTCGTGAACGATGGTGAGTCCGCAATTCTAGTTCCTCCCGCAGACAGTGAGGCCTTAAAGAACGCCATAATTGAATTGCTCTTGAATCCGTCCAGGGCAGCGCAACTGGCTAGCGTTGCGTTCGAGAACGCTCGCTCGACGTTTAGTACATCGCAATACGACGAGCGTCTGCTGAGTATTTACGACGGGGTGATACGTGAGAAATGATCGTGATGCTTGGCAGTTCGAGACGTTATAATAAACGTGCTTCCGGCCGGTGCGAGTCTCATTCAACTGCGGAGTCTATGAAGAAATTCAGGCGAATCGTCAAGAGGATTGCCCAAGGTCTGTGTCTGGTCCTGGTTTTTCCATGTGCCCTCCTCTGCGCGTTTGGCAGGATTATGCCCTTCTATATTTGCTTTGCTCAGTTGTTCTCTCTCATCCCGGGCATCGGCGGCGTTTGTTGGCGATCCGCGTTTTATAAATACACTCTGCGAGAATGTTCCATCGACACAACGATTTCATTTGGGACATTTTTTTCGAGTCGTGAAGCATGTATTGGATCGTACGTTTCCATAGGTTGTTTTTGTGTGATCGGACGCGCTCGAATAGGCGCTAGAACCCAGATCTCTTCCCATGTGGAGATTCCCAGTGGCCGACATCAACACGCCCGCGACGAACAAGGACGATTTCTCGAATCCTTGGGGGGCGAAGTCGTGATTGGTTCGGACTGCTGGATCGGGGCCTCGGCGGTCATTATGGCCAACGTGGGCGACCAATCTACGATCGGCGCCGGGAGTGTCGTCGTGAAAGACATTCCAGATCGCGTGATTGCCGTAGGGGTGCCGGCAAAACCCATCAAGAATTCAGTCGAAGTTTAATTCGGCAGGTCCCTCAGCATCTCCGAATATAGCCTCGCTGATCAGTACAGTTCTCTCAGCTCGTTAGTCCGCCATCGACGCATATAGTTTGACCCGTGATGAACGCGGCCTCGTCAGAACACAGAAACATCACCAGCGGAGCTACGTCTTCACACCGGCCTAGCCGGCCAATTGGAGTTCGCCGAACGATCTGCTGGCGCTGGTCTTCGGCCAGTCCGTGGGTCATTGCAGTCAGCAGGAAGCCGGGTGCAACAGAGTTCACCGTGATGCCTCGTTGTCCTAACTCACGAGCGAGAGCTCTGGAGAACCCGTCCAAACCCGCCTTGGTGAGCGAGTATACGGACAGCCCGCGGTATCCAGTTTTGCCGACAATGGAGGTGATGTTGACGATACGTCCCCACTTCTGCGTGAGCATTTCCCGGGTGCATGCCCTGGTCATCACGATCGTGCCGCGCACATTGATGTCGAGCATTGAATCCAGGTCTGCCATGTCCTGTAAACCCAGCACACCGTTAGTTTCTATCGCGGCATTGTTGATGAGAATGTCGACACTGCCAAAGCGTTTACGGGCTCTCACCACGAATGTCCGTACGTCCGCCTCTTGGGAAATATCGAGCGGCGCGAACCAAAAGCGATCGCGGTGCTCAGACGCGGCCACCTGGTCGATGAAAGGCGAGCTTTTGCGGGCACACGTGACGACGTTGAAGTCGGGATTACCCAGAAATCTCTCGACAATGCTGTGGCCGAGCCCCCTGCTGCCCCCGGTAACGATTACAGTTCGCATCTCAACTCCTGATCAGTTTCTCGTTACTGCGCCTCAATTCGGCCACCACGCGTAGCTCTCTCGGCTGCTCGTAACGACTCAGTGTGGAGCGGCACAACTGCCGGACTTCTGCCAGGACGACTTCCTGCGCGACATCTCCTGAAAGTTCGACGTCAGCGGCCACTAACTGCCCGGTCACCGGGTTTACCTTCCCATACACTCGTACATCCCGGACGCCTTTTACCTTTCGAATCTGCTCTTCGACTGTGAGGGGATAGACCTTAACGCCGCCAACGTTTACCACCTCTCCCTTGCGTCCCAGGAAGTGAACCCGTCTGTCGCGAATCTCTACCATATCGCCGGTGGCGACCCAGTGGTTTTCTGTCTCAGGTGCCGGGCTGCCATCGACGTAGCCGACCATACCCAAGCGGGTTTGAACATAGAGTTGCCCCTCGTGAATCATCAACTGCACATTCCCGGTGGGGGACTCCAGGAACTCCACGGGAAAACCGGGCAGCCCGTCACTAACGGAGAAGCATGAGCCGACCTCCGTGGTGGCGAACACTTGTGTCACCCGTGCCTCCGGGAACAGTTCACGAAGTCGGCGGAGAATCTCGGCAGTCACCAGTTCTCCCCCCAGGGTGATCTGGCGCAGCTTCATTTGAGATGCAGCCTCGGCAGTCAATTGGGCGGTGAACATCCGCCAAAACGTTGGCGTCGCCGACACCGAATCGACCTGACACCGGATCAGACATTGCACAACATCGGAGAACTGGCGGGTTTTTGGAATCGCGAGAGACAGTCCATTTTTAGTTGCGTGTAGGAGGACCTGCAGGCCGGCAAAATGATTTAAGGGATACAGTAGCGCCCACCGGCGGATTTTTGGGGAAGTCGCCAAATGCACCTGCGCCAGTAATCGATCCCAGCTATATAACACGGCCTTGGGAATCCCGGTCGTTCCGGTCGTGAGTATCACGATTCCGCCTGTCACCGACTCAGGTGCCTCGAATGGAAAACCAGCGGCCGGGGTCAATTCAGTGAGGTTGATGACGTTTTCCGGCCATCCGGTAGGTGACGGTGCATCGGTTATCACCGGACCCGACGGGAGCCGTTCAGCAACTCGGCATAGGTCATCGACGCCGAAACTGCGATTCAAAACGCATACCTGTGCCCCGCAAGACTGGGTCGCCAATAAGGTCACCACCAGCCGAGCGGAGTCCTGGGCGTAAAGATACACGGAGGAGCCGTGGCTGATATTGCCATCGCGGCGCAGCAAGGCAGCAACTTGTCGAACTTGCTGTTCCGTTTCTCGGAACGAAAGGGCCCCCAATTCGTCCACGAGAAACGCCTCGTCCGGGCGCTCCTTTGCGTGGCGCTGGAGATACTCGATGATCATTCTGGGTTGACCCGATCGGCGTAAAACGCGACAATCTCGGCGATGTTCCGTGGGAAGACCCCAGAGGAATAGGGATCGTCTTCGAATCGCTCGCTGAGTATAGCGGACAGAGTGGCCGTATCCATAGAATCCAGCCCATAGCCTCCGTCGTAGAGTCCACACTCTGGATCGACGTCCGTCAGCGGTGTCCCCCGCTCGTTCATCAGATTTGTGAATACAGCATCTACAGCGCGTCGAATTTCTGTTTTGTCCACGAAAAAGAACTCCGCTTTCTATAACCCTAACTACGGGCCTAACGTGACGCAAGACGATCTGAACAGCGTTCGATACCAGCTGGACTTAACCTCCCAGCCGAGCCCTTAAACGGATATTTACAGGCCCAGATAAACTGTGAAACCAGTGAACGTACTTGGCCCTCCTTACAGGCTATCTGTTATCTTTTGGCTCGTCCATGGGCGGGCGCACCAGTCGTGAGGGGTTTCCCGCCACCGTTGCTCCCGGCGGAACATCCCTCGACACAACCGATCCAGCCGCAACAGTGACTTGTCCTCCCAAACTGGCCATAATCACTGAGGCAGCACCGATCCAGCAGTCAGGGCCTACCGTCAACCTACGGAAGATGCGTCCCTCATCGGTAAGCTGGCCTTGTGGATCACGAACGTGCTGGTTAGCGCCGCTTAGGATCTGAACGCAAGAGGCGACCTGCGCGCCGTCTCCAAGATCCACCTGGCCGAGTACGCAGTAGGCTCCTATGCCCACGCGGTCGCCCAAGGACGCCTCCGCATGGGAGAAGTAAGAGCCAACGGCGATGTTGCAATCCGTTCCACATCGATCGAGCGTCAGGGAGTAGAACGCAACACGAAGGTAACTGCCTGGAACGCCAGGTACGAATGCCAGTGCTTGCGCAAAAAAAATGAATCCGCCATAAAAGTGGCCAAAAAGTGCGATGCAGGCTGCGGGAAACACCAGAAAAATAGCTGCTGCCCGACTTGCTCCTTTGACCAATCGTTTGAGCATTTTCACCCCTATGTATCTCCCTCTAATGCTACTGGGCGCACTTGCGCAAGCGGCCACCGAACTCCCGTGAAGGCTTGAATCTTCCAGGAGAGCAGACGAGTTGAACCCCGGGCCTAGCTCCTAGCATTAGAATTTCCCAGATCTCACCTAGTTTTCCTATGGACCAGAGGTCCTAGGTCGTTGTTATCAGTACTAACTGTTCGTGCAACTGCGCCCCGTCGAATCCTTCCAATGGGACACTCCCCTGCGCCCTGGAGAAGGACGATATAGGAGATTTATATACCAGAACGCCTCAGAAATGGAGCAGTTGGGACTGTGAGCGGTCAAGCTTTAATATTAAATTGACGGTTCGGCGATTAATGTAGAAAGTAAGACACTTTCGCGCGCTGCAAGAATCGCCCAGGGTGTCGGGCGACTGATCACTGCTGATCTCCGAATTGCCAAGATTCGGGGTGAATCTTAGTTTCCGGCGGTGGTTGCAGCCTTCGTCATTTCGGTCGGAGTTCGGGTATCCCGGCGCAGATGATCTTGTCCTTGAAGAGTCTTGGCTTTTTTTGGCCAGGACAGGGGCTTTTCAACAACGACGAACAGCAACGCACCGCAGAATATGGTGAACGAGATACATACAACCAGCAGAAGCACATCGAACAGGGGTAGGTGCGAGAACTTCGGGAACCAACGGTTTACGACCAATCGGAGACCCTGCAGCGCAAGCCCGTGGATCAAGTAGTAAGAGTAGCTGATGTTCCCCATCCATCGAAGATAATCCCAAGAGAAGATTCTGGCGAGGAAGCCGTCAAAAAACATGGCGTAGAGACTGAACAGCGACAACGAAACAAACAGCAACGGTGCGTAAAAATGCGGCACCTTGGATAGAATTAGAACTGTCTGGCCTTGCTGAGCCCCACTTAGACCGATAGCAAGAATGCTGGCAACGAACACCGCGGCTACCACATATTCTGCCCACGCTGGCGTCGGTGGGGATGGTTTGTCTCAAGTCGATTGTTTTCCTGTGGGCCGTACGAGACCGAGAGCAACGCCTGCAACCAAAGGGCAGAAGCCTAAGCAACTCGGCAGTCGGTCTGAATCTGGCGCCATTGCAGCCTGTTAAATTATTTGGAAAAAGCAAAAGAGGGAACGTCTTTACGTTCCCCCTTTCGATGTGAACTGAGTAGTTGGGTTCGATCGATTTAGCGGGTGATGTTCGAGGCGACAATCACGAGTTCCGTCGTCGGATGAAACTGCGCAAGTTGGATTTCTGTCTTGCTCATCCGGAATTCGCGTCCTGCAGAATGTCCTTGAGTCCAGACCTGGTACAGGAAGTAGCGGTCGCCCAACCATTGGAAGACGAGCTTGGTGGTGGGTTACGCAAAGCCCACAGAATCCTATCTAAGTACCTTAAAAATGAATGGTGCCGGCGGGGGGAATCGAACCCTATGCCTGTGTTGATGGCACGTAAGTTATTCATTGTACGTACCGCTCATCCCGCTCTTACCGCCCGACACGCACCATGTTGCTACAATCGCGCTACAAAATCCAGAGCCGCAGGTGACACAATTCAGGTTCCTCGGCGAGTCATCTAACCGTACCAGCAACCCTTCGGTTAACAGCCGAAGAATGCAAAAATCTAAATGCCTTGTTTGGTGTCGCTTACCCGAGAACGGTTTTCAGTCCCTCAGTTGGGCTACTTGGGCTACCGAATCTCAGATGGAGAACGAAGAGTGTATTTCGGAGGCGATGAAGCCCCTGCCCTAAGCCGAAACAAACGGGGCGGGATGAAACTTGATAAGCGGGGATTATCCAAGCCCTACGGAGTGGTGTGCAAATCAGAGAAGCTACAGTAATTTTGCTCCTGCAACCAATATTAGAATCCTCGACTAATGCACGAGGTTTCCAGATTAGGGTACTTGGTCTGAATTGATATTGCCAAGAATTCTCTTGCCTTGCAAAAAGAATTCTTTTACACTCCCGCAAATTTCCTGCCAGATGGCTCGGCATGAACTTTGCTTTTTAGAAACTGGGCCCGAAACGACACACTTTTGTCGTCGCAATCAAACGGAGTTTCCGAGAGGGTGTCTCCGCTGCGGCTTCGCGTTGCGGCTGAGACGGGCTGTATCTAGGGTTGTCACTGGCAATTTCGGCGAGTCAAGGGCGCAAGATCTTCGCGACCACCTGAGTAATTCTCGAAGGAGAATTGAAGGCAAGCCAAGACTTCGTACGACTGAATTACTAACACGCCAAAAAACACAAAGGACCGGACTGAGATTGTAACCAGAAGAACCGAGAAGGAGAGCACCACAATGCCGGATCGCCTAGCCGCCCAAGTTGGTCTTTTACTTGCCGGTTTATTCTGTTTTACGAGCGTCGCGCTCGCGCAGCAAACCACATACGTATTCCAAAGTGTGGCGTTTACCGTTTTTAGCAATGGCGCCAGCTGTCCTCCGACATGCCAGCTAACCGGTTCGTTTACCGTTTCTCAACCTCTCCCCCCGAACATAAATCTTCCGGTCGATACCATTTTTGGTCCTGGAACTTTCACGCCTATTTCATTCAGTTTTACCAACGGAATTCAAACAATTACTGACAAGAATTCCGGTGGCGGCTCTGGATTCGCCGTAAATACAGACGCGAATGGAAATATTGTTCAGTGGAATTTCTATGCTTCTAACTGCGCTGTTCAGTCGCCCTATATTTGCAACGGCCCGGCGTTCCACGTCTTTGGATCCTATTTTCCCGATACCGACTCGCAAGTGGGCTTCAATAGCAGTTTGGGTGGAGCTAACTTCGATGCGCATGGAATTCCGACGGGAACTTGGTCTACCGGACTGGTCGACCCAGGCCCATGTGTAGAATGTGAAGCAGCGGCCGGTCGGCCCATCAATTTAACGACCGGCGACGCTTGGATCTCGAAGACGGAATACTCCGTGCCGGGCTTGGCCGGCGGTCTGTCGCTCACGCGAACATGGAACAGCCTCTGGAACCAAAACAATCCCCCTTTCGCTGCTGGCATGTTCGGCATCGGCTGGACCAGCACCTTCGAGGAGCGATTACAATTCATAGACCAGACACATGTCAGGTACTGGCTCAGTACCGGTAATGCGTGGATGTTCGAGAACAACTGCAGCGGGTGTGCCTATAGCCTGACGTCTCCTCCGAATGAGCATGCAAGTCTTTCTTACAACAACACAACTAACCTATTCACAATCTTGTTCACGGATGGAACAAGAAAGGTGTTTAACGCCAACGGTTATCTCACTTCCATCCAAGACCGAAACAACAACATGACGAATGTAACCTACGACACTTCAAATCGAATTACGACTGTGACCGCACCCGGCGGACAGTCGCTCACGTTCCAATACGGAATTACAACCGACCCATTTCGTCTGACTACTTTGGCAGGATTCCGTCGGAACAGTTGCCTCATACACTTATGCCAGCAGCTTGCTCACCCGGGCAACATACCCAGACGGTGGCCAACTCAATTACGATTACGACGCGTCCAACAACATCACGAACATTACAGACGACCAAGCGCGAGTCGTGGAGACGCACACTTACGACGGAAGCAGTCGCGGCTTGACCTCCGCTCGCGCTGGCGGCGTCGACGCCTTAAGCGTCCAGTATTCGAGTGGCAGCTCAACGCTTACCAACTCGAACAGGCAATATAACTGCATATGGATACTCCACTATCGCGGGCAGAAATTTCCTCACAGGCATCCAAGGGCCGGGCTGCGACAGTTGCGGCGGGCGTAACAACCAGTCCTTCACGCTCGACGCTTCCGGCAACCGCTCCAGCAAAACAAATCCTAACGGCAACACGGTTTCCTATACCTATGATGGCTTCGGCAACGTCCTCACCAGAGCGGATGCCACGGCACTTGGACCTATACATACAATGGCTTCAATGAAGTAATGACTGCGACAGACCCACTGGGGAACACGACCACGAATACATACGACACGAACGGGAACCTGCTGACCACAACCACTCCGTCTCCCGATGGCACGACTGTGGGGTCCAAGACCAGTTTCAGCTATGACACGAAAGGCCAACTGTTAACGATCACCGACCCGCTGTCGCACAAAATCACCATCACCTATTTTTCAAGCGGCTTGATCCATAAAATCACCCACGCGGAGTCAAAGGTCTCCAAGTTCACTTATGACGCTCGCGGCAACCGGCTGACCGTTAAAGATGGCCTCAACAACACCACGTCGTTCGCTTACGACATCATGAATCGCCTGACGAAAATCACTTACCCGGACGATACCACCACACAATTCGCCTATGACACACGCGGCCGCCGAATCTCGGTAACCGACGCGAACGACAAGACCACCACATACGCGTACGACGATGCCGACCGCCTTACAAGCGTTTCGGACGCCGCGACAAATACAACTCAATACGCTTATGACACGGAAAGCAATCTTGTCTCGATTTCGGACGCGATGAACCGTACTACCACTTTTAGTTACGATTTTCTCAGCCGTCTTACGAAAACCTTGTTTCCCTCGAATCTCTTTGAAACCTACAGCTATGACAACAACGGAAACCTAACCTCCAAGACAGATCGCAATGGCCACACTATTACCTACGCTTACGACCAGTTGAACCGGCTGACGCAGAAGTTCTATCCTGATTCCAGCAGCGTGGCGTATGCATACGACAAAGACAGCCGCCTCACACAGGCGATAGACGCCTCTGGCACCTACCAGTTCACTTACGACGGCATAGGCCGGCTGAAACAGACCTCTGCGAGTTATAGCTTTCTTACCAGCCGACAATTTGCCGCTTCCTATTCATATGACGCGGCGTCCAATCGAAGCGCGTTTACCGATCCCGAAAACGGTGTAACCAAATACTCCTACGACACTCTGAATCGGCTCAAAACTCTCTCAGATTTCCAGAATCATGCCTTCGACTTTAGCTATGACGCCCTAAGCCGGCGAACGCAGATGAAACGCGCCAACAAAGTCACTACGAAGTATACCTACGACTCACTCTCGCGCCTGCTCTCCGTGATCCATCAAAAAGGATCGACCCTCGACGGCACAAGTTACACGGTGGACGCGGTTGGGAACCGCATCACGCGAACTGACTTCCCATCGAACACCACGACGGATTACGGCTACGATGCGATCTACGAGCTGCTTATTGCCACGCAGGGCAGTACCACCAAGGAAAGCTATTCTTATGATGCCGTTGGAAACCGTCTCAGTGTCCTCGGCAGCAGCGGATGGGCCTACGACTCTTCGAACGAATTGACCTCGCAACCCAATGTTACCTATTCATACGACTCCAACGGCAATACCATCCTCAAGACGGACAGCACAGGCACGACCAGCTATGCGTGGGACTTCGAGAATCGCCTGACCAGCGTCACGCTTCCCGGAAGCAACGGCACGGTTACCTTTAAATACGATCCCTTCGGCAGAAGAATCTACAAATCTTCGTCTTCCGGCACCAGCATCTTCGTCTACGACGGCGACAATCTAATCGAGGAAACGAACGCCTCAGGAGTGACCGTGGCTCGCTACACGCAAGGACTGAACATAGATGAGCCGCTGGCCGAGCTTCGCTCAGGCACAACGAGCTACTACGAAGCGGACGGCCTCGGTTCTGTCACATCCATGAGCAATGCTGCCGGAGCGCTGGCGAACACCTACGCATACGACTCCTTCGGTAACCTCACCGCCTCGACGGGCACCATCAGCAACTCATTCCGCTACACCGCCCGCGAGTTGGACCCAGAAACTGGCTTATACTATTACCGCGCCAGATACTACGACCCCGCCATCGGGCGATTCATTTCCGAGGACCCAATCAGGTTTAAAGGAAGCGGAACAAACTTCTATGGGTACGCTGAGAACAACCCGACAGACTTTGTTGACCCGACTGGCTATGCCCCCTGCCTAAATATAGACAACCTCACGCAATGGCTCGATGATCACGCCCACAATAGATCGCAACACCATTGCGCACTGGCCGTGCGGAATGGATTGGAAGCTGGTGGACTCAACACCACTGGGCGTCCGACTCTTGCAAAAGACTACGGTCCATTCCTGGAAGCAGGATTTCTCGCCGGTATCCTCGGACAACTACTCTCCACAAAAGGGCGATATCGTTGTCATTCAGCCGGGACCGAGTCCCGCTGGTCTATTGAGGCGTGGGACTGGAACACGTGGGTTTTTGACTTTACACAAAGCCGCAAGATATCACCGTACAGGCGCCCACACCGTCTTACATGATTTATCGCACGAATGACCCGTGCCAATGAGCCTCTTTGATCGGGAAAGAGTAAGACCTCGAAGACTCTCAAGGCGATTGTCCGCTTGAGTCTGTTTTTGTTCCTGGCGACATCGTGTGCGCAGGCGCAAATGGGCACTTCCCCTTCCCAAGACATGAAGAAATCATGTCGGGATTTCGTTCAGTGTTTTATGACTGGTACGTCCCGAGACGCGATAGCGACGGGCCGGCGTCGGACCTTGCCTTGAAGTACAAGGGCTCTCGATTTAGTCCAGAGCTTCGACGGGCGCTCAAAGAAGACTCGCAGGCGCAAACAAAGGCAAAAGGAGAGATTGTAGGGCTGGATTTGATCCTTTCCTCAACGCCCAGGATCGACGACAGCGTTACGTGGTCGGCAACGCTACTCCAAAAGGTGACAAGTGTCCGGTTGAAGTTTCTGGAATATCTTCTGGCAACGAGACTTCCAAGACCCCGACGTAGTACCGGAGTTGGTGTCGAAGACGGGCGACGGTTCTTCATCAATTTCCACTATGGAAAGAGATGAGGGAACGGAGGACGAGAATCTGGTCAGCACACTGGAAAGCCCTTCACGGAGGTGAGCAAAGCGCTCCAAATGAGTCCAGGGCCTCAATCTGCGCGATCACACACTCAGGCTGAGCCTTGGGGTAACGGATTCAGCATCGACAACTTTGGTCGGCTTCGGTGCCAGGCGTTTTGCTGACTTTATAATACTTCTCTATGCACTACGCGGCGAGTCCACGTTGGCGCTTCTGCGGGTGAGTACCGCAAAACCTACTGCCGGTTCTTGCTGCTGTTGTCGCGCTGCCAAATTTCGGCGTCCGCAGTAGCTGGTGGGTCACAAATTACCGACTTCGAACGAACGAGATCAGCTGATTGAAAATGCAAAAGCCCATCACTCGGCTCAAACCGGATGAGGGACTTTTTCTGTTTTGTGGTCTTTTCCTTAGTTTCTCGAACGCACCGACTAGTTGCTTTAGCGAACTGACGCCCGCTACCTACAAAGTATTCTTTTGAAGGTACTTGTAGGATACAGGACAGCCGCTGGCCAACCACGGCCGGAACACAACGCCCCCGGGGGATAATTTCCTCGGGGGCCATTTGTATTTCAGGGCAAGACCAGCCTTAGGCTTCCGATGGAACCATCTGCCACGAAAGATCAGCGCCGTTTCGTTCCCGAATGATACCTGCACAGTGACGCCCTCCGTCGATTCAATGACGGCCTTGACGGTCGCCTCCACGATTCTGCCGCCAGACAGTTTCACCAGGACGTG
>CAVVJG010000015.1:0-222885 GCA_963748365.1 Candidatus Acidiferrales bacterium | reverse complement strand
AGCTAACGTGCTGCCGATAGAGAACGGTGTCAACCAAACTTGCCCAACAAGGAATACCGCCGACGACAGTATGCCCAAACCGCCTAGCAAGGCCAATGCGAGTCGCTCAAATTTGCGATAGGTTAGAGGCAAGACTACGGCGATCCATGCACCCGCGCCGAAGGCCGCCACTGTCACGAGTCCCAAGCCGAAGACCGCCCTCAGAAAAAGCCAAAACATGAGTTAGATGACCTTCCAATCTCGCAAATGCAGGGTACACGCAAAGCATACAAATCGAGTACCTGTTTCTGTCTTGAAATAAAGGACTGCAGTCGATTTAATTGTGCTATCTCATTTGGTGCAGTCCAAGGGAGCTAACGCATCGGAAACATCGAGCAAGTAAAACCTACTCTTCTGTAGGGCACCGCATTTTATATCACGCGGCCGCGAAGAATAAAGGGAGGTCCTCGGGTACCCTAACCTTTGGGAGTAAACTCCTTTTGACAAAGGAGGTGCTAATGGCTCCTAAAGGAGCAATAGCTGCATCGGAAAAAATATCCAATAAAAACCTGACCTATGCCGCGCTCGTCGGCCTGATGCTTTACGCGCTTGTCAGGAGTCTATTTGCGGCCGCAGGAAAATCTTTTTGGTACGACGAGGTACTCACCTTGGCGGTATCCTCCCAAGGAAGCTGGAAAGGAATCGTTGCCGCCTTGCATGCACCAATCGATGGCCAGCCGCCATTGTTTTACATTGTTGAAAGGCTGGCGTCGAGATTGATTCGAAATCAACAAATAGCCTATCGTTTACCTTCTATTGTCGCTTTTCTCTCCACGGTAACGTGCGTTTTCATTTACGTAAAGGAACGGGGAAAAGAGATGGTCGCAGTGCTCTGCGCGGCGCTGCTGCTAATGACCAGCGTGTTTCAGACGTATTCAGTCGAGGCGAGACCGTACAGCATGCTGGTGGCCTGCTTCGCGTTTGCGCTGGTTTGCTACCAGCGTTTGCCATCAACGGTTTGGACTTGGTTATTGGCGGCGACCCTCGCGTTGGCTCAGTCCTTTCATTACTATGCTGTATTGGCTATGGTTCCGTTTGGTTTAGCGGAAGCCGTTGTATCGCTCAAGAGCCGAAAGGTTCGTGCGGGCGTTTGGGGTGCATTGTGCTTCGGAGTACTGCCGCTGGTTCTGGAGTGGAAGATTCTCGCCATCGACAGAGATTTCTACGGACCGCATTTCTGGGCTCATTTCAGTTTCACCGATCTACCGAGAATGTATGGTGAGTTCTTTCTGGAGCCAAGCTCGTTTGGGGGCGGCATTGTAGTTTTGTCACTTGTCGCCATCGGCTGGTCGTACATTGGTTCGCTAACCAAGGCGGAACGTCAAGTTGAAGCAACTCCCGAAGGTCTTTCCCAAACGGTACTTCTTTCCGGCTTCATTCTGCTGCCATTAATTGCATACCTCACCACACGAGTAATGCACTCCGGCCTGACCACCCGCTATGTTCTTCCAACGGTGATTGGATTCGTGCTGACTTTCGGTTTAATGTTGTCCCGAGCCAGTGGGAAAGCGGTCGTTCTTTCGGCGGTTTTCGTCCTTTCCTGCGTGGGAGTTCACGAAATTCATTTCTGGCGATTCGTCGTCCGAGACATCCGTGGCGTGAGATCGAGGGGCGCGATGGTACAGGAGTTCATCAACAGTGCCGGCCATCCTGAACTTCCGATCCTGGTTCCCGACGTTTTCATATACCTACCACTCGCCCATTACAGTTCTGCTAGATTGAGGGACCGGCTTGCACTTCTGCCTTATCCATCCGAGAACGGCAAGTGGGACGCCATCAACAAGAGCATGGTTTTTCTGCAATATTACTGGCCCGTTCGAGTGCGAGACTCATCAGATTTTATGAATTTGAGTCATCCGTTTCTCCTTTATTTGGAGAATGATGGGTACGACTGGTTCACAAGCAATGCGAATGAACAAGGCTGGTCTTTGCGTACAATAGCTCGCAATGAATCCGGGAAGATCTATCTAGTGACTCGTGGGGCAACCAGTCGATTGAATTGACCGGCGTCCGATGGAATCATATCTCCGCGGCTCAATCGGTCACTAACTGAACTGCACACATTTCCGGTCAGACTCAAGGCACCCCATACTCTCATCAGTACCGCCCAGAATCGCGTATCTTGATCGGCGCAATGGAGCGAAACTCTCGTGTCTGCGCCCGGAGGGTGCCGGACAGCTGATGACAGTCAAGGCCCTTGCCACGCTATACTTGAAAACGCTTCGCGTTCAAGCTGGAGAGCAGTTCCGTCGCGTCATCGGCAGCAAGAGGCAGACGCCATAATGATCACACTCGGTCTCAACTATTCTCAAATGCACGATTCTTCCGCCTGCGTCGTGCGCGATGGCGAACTGCTCTTCGCGGTCGCCGAAGAACGCATCAGTCGCGTAAAGCACGACGCCCGCTATCCCGGCCTTGCGATCCAAGCCTGCCTTGATTTCGCCAAGATTCGAGCTGACCGGGTCGACGAAGTGTGCGTCGGCTGGCAAACTCCTGGCGCGACGTTTCGTCACGACCTGAAGTTGTATGCCACGCTCCAGTGGCCGATCAGCTATCTCAACGTGTTGAACTCCACGCGTCATTTCGCCAGCATGTGGCATCAGAATGGAGGCGGAAATCCGTTCCAGCGTCAGTTCAGTCCCACGAAAGCGCGGTTTCGTTTCGTGGATCACCATCTCGCTCATGCGCTCAGTGCCTATTCATATTCCGGCTTTGACGATGCCGCCATCGTGGTAATGGACGGACGCGGCGCGTGGGAGGCGACTTCCATCTGGCATGGTACGAAAGGCCACGTCTACCCGATCCTCACGATCAATTGGCCTGACTCGCTCGGGCTGTTTTACGCAGTGTTCACCGGCTTTCTCGGCTTTGTTCCTAACTCCGATGAATGGAAGGTGATGGGCCTCGCTCCCTACGGCAAGCCGGGCGTGGACTTGAGCATGTTTCTCGACGTTCACACCACTCCTTACAGGGCCCACGCCAATCTTCTCCACGGCACCGGGAGTAATCCGTACGCAGGCTGGCCGAAGGAACTTGGCGGCCCGCGCGAACCGGAAAGCGAGATCAACGACCTTCACAAGGACATTGCTTACGCGGTGCAGGACCTGTGTGAGACCGCGATGCTCAACGTGGTGCGCCTGGCCCTGCAGAAGACCGGCAGCAAACATCTTTGTCTCGCGGGCGGCGTGGCGCTTAATTCGAAAGCGAATGGCAAAATCGCTGCTGCCGGGATCGTCGACAACATTTTTGTCCAGCCTGCCGCTTCTGATGACGGCGTCGCGCTTGGCGCCGCACTCGCACCGTTCCTGGATGGAGGCCAGCGCTTGCCGCTAAAGCCTATGCGTCATGCTTATCTTGGCCCGTGCTTCGACGACGGTGCCATTGAAAACGCGCTCAGCACCTACAAAATCCGCGCGTCGCGTCTTTCCGATCCCGCTGCTACTGCCGCCGAGTTTCTCTCGCAGGGCAAAATCCTCGGATGGTATCAGGGCCGCATGGAGTTTGGTCCGCGTGCGCTGGGCAGCCGCTCGATCATCGCCGATCCCCGCGATCCGGAAATGAATACAAAGGTAAACAACGCCGTTAAATTTCGCGAATGGTGGCGGCCCTTCGCGCCGTCTTTCAAGAAAGAGGTTGCACCCGAATACCTCGAATCGGCATTCGATTCGCCGTTCATGATTCTCACCGCCCAGGTGCGCCCTGAAAAACGCGCCATAATTCCGTCAGTTACGCATGTAGATGGCAGCGCGCGGCCGCAAACCGTCGAACAGCACATTAATCCGCTCTACTACCGGCTCATCGATGAATTCGGCAAGCGCACTGGCGTGCCCGTCATCATGAACACTTCGTTTAATCTGCGCGGCGAAGCTATCGTGCACACGCCTACGGACGCGATCCGGACGTTCTACAGTTCCGGTATGGACGCGCTCGTGCTCGGTAGCTTTTTGGTGGAGAAGTAACGTGTCGAAATTTCGCGGCGATATCGATTGCCTGCCATGAGCCAGATCGTCACTGCGTTGCTTGGCCGCAAAGATGAACCTACCGACGCTGTCGAGGAATACTGCCGCTATCTCTCTCGGGCCCTTGAAGATCACGAGATTCAATTGGACATTCGGCGCGTGCCCTGGGAAATCCACGGCTGGTCCGAATCGCTGAATGTGCTGAAACTCATGGCTACGCACTGGCGCGGCGCGTGGGTGCTCGTGCAATACACCGCTTTGGCATGGTCGTCGCGAGGGTTTCCGCAGAAGGTCCTTCGTGTTCTCAAGATTCTGAAGTCTGCGGGCGCCCGCGTAGGCATTGTTTTCCACGATGTGGAGCCCTATCACGGCACGCACCTGGTGGATTCGATTCGCCGGTTCCTCCAGGTCCGCACGATGCGCCGTGCTCTCGCTCTTTGCGATCTCGCCATCTTCACCGTGCCACCCGAAAAACTATCCTGGATTCCCGCAAGTACGCCCCGTTCAGCGTTCATTCCTGTTGGCGCAAATCTTCCCATCTCTGCTGACTCTGTCTCGGGGCCTGCGCGCGATGACGTGCCCACGATTGGTGTGTTCAGCATCACCGGTGGCGACTCTGGAGCGCGCGAAACAAAGATCATTCTCGACGCGGTGCGCTACGCCGCTGCTAAACTGGGCAAATTGCGCCTTCTGGTCTTTGGCCGGCACGCAGAACTTCGCGAAAGCATGCTGCAGAATGGCTTGCGTGATCTTCCCGTGGAACTCTCGGTCGAAGGCGTCGTCGATTCAGATCAGGTCGTGCAGCGGCTCCGTGCCTCCGACGTTCTTCTGTTTGTGCGTGGCAGCATCTCCTCGCGCCGCGGTAGCGCCATTGCCGGTATCGCCTGCGGTCTTCCCGTGGTCGCCTTTCCCGGCTCGGAAACTGCGTCCCCAATCACCGACTCCGGCGTTGTGCTAGTTCCGCAGCATCAACCCGATCAACTCAACGAAGCGCTCGTACGCGTGCTCTCGGATCCCGTTTTCCGCAAAGAACTCGCTACACGCAGCCGTGCCGCTTATCAGAGACATTTCTCCTGGTCCGCTATCTCCAGACGCTTCGCCACCTTGCTTCGTCCACAGTAGCCGGGCGTTGTGGCACGACTGTAATAAGCGGGGGAATTGGCGCCCTTATGGCACTCAATGCCCTGCAGGTCGATTTGCAGAAACGGTTAAGCCAGGGCTTGAAGTGAATGTGTCCTACACTAGCTGGTCAAGCCCACGGAACTTAGCGATTATAGCCGGCACGTCACGAAATGCCGGGTATGTGAATGGAGTTCCTCAGAAGCGGGTGCTCGAGTAGGGCCTGGGTTTTCTTGTAAACCTCGTCGGAATCCACCGAAGGCAGAGCATGCAGGTACCTTCGATATAAGAGACGGGGAGTTGTGTCGCCAACCAGTTCCAGAATTTTGTCGGACCTTCTGCTGAACTGTAATCGTGACGGAAAATTACGCCGCCACGCTTGATCAAGGAAAATGCCTGATATGCTTCTGCCGCAAGCCCGGGTAAAAGGTCGCACGCGTCGCAAAATACAATTTCCGCTGAAGCCCGAAAGGGGCGAAAATCCCATGAATCCACACTGGCAAAGACCTGCTTGATCTTTGTTTTCTGCGGTTGGTCTTTAAAAAAGCCGCCGGCTACGTTTTTTCCAGGAATATCTGGCAGATCAAGCGTAATAATTTCTCCGTCGGGCGGAAGGTGAGCCGCGATATTCAGCGCCGTGCGCCCTTCCGCGGTGCCAAATTCCACTACGCGCTTCGCCTGCAAATGGTCAACAACCTTGTTCAGTACAATCAACTCTTGGGGCAGAACACCCAAGTCCCTCGGGAACGGGTACAGCACTTCACCGGAGCGTCGAAAGTCAATTTCAGGAAAGATTTGATCGATATTCCGCCGGGGAATCTGGAGGTTTTCCCGCCAGGGCAACGGGTACCATAGATGCGGCATGCCAAAGCCGGAATACAGATGATAGGAATAGCGGACAAAGTTGGTAGCCGCTGAGGGCCCGTTGCGCAGCAAAACACGGAGTGTATTCAGGTTCAAGGAAGAGAGCGCACGAATCCACCGTGTTACGGTAGAAGGGTAGGACTCAATGCTGCTCAGGCAGTCATTACTTTGCGGTCCTGTCATGTTTCAGAAAAAAGCATACCGGAAATCACAGATGAAGTCGAACACACCCTAAGTTGGGCCATATGAAACAAGGCCACATCACGTTTAGTCAACAAGTTGATTTTATTCGCGCTACCTCCTCTAGGAATTTCAATGTCTTCATAAAATTGGCCTCCCAACTCAACTCTTTGGCTGTTTTTGCGGCGGCTTCACCCAATTCCCGTTGAAGGGAAGTGTTTTCGTAGAGACTTCCCAGGAGTGTGGCGAGTTCCTCCGGATTTTCGGGCTGTCGCAGAATCAAGCCGTTTCCACCGTCCTGAATTACCTCGCTGGCACCCGCACGAACGCTGGCAATCACGGGCAAGCCACAAGCCATAGCCTCAACAACCGGGAGCCCGAAAGAATCCTCCCGAGATGGGCTTACGTATGCGTCTGCGGCTGCGTAGAACACAAGTACATCGGGGTGGACTGGTTGAAACCGGGCGCGCTCCCTAAGGCCATTCTTGTTCAAGAAATCGCGGTACAGGCGTGGATCATCGCTGCCAACAGCCAACAAATGGAATGGGATCTCCCGGAGTAGGACCTTCGCCTGGAGAATTTGGTCCAAACCCTTGTTCTTCCAATCATTCCCGATGAGTAGGAGGACAAAATCCGTCTCGGCAAATCCAAACGACTTACTTCTTCCGATCTTCGAGCAAGCCGAACAGCCGGGAAAAACTTTTCGCTGTCCACTGCATTCGTAATTACAACGACATCAGTCCGCTGGAAGTGAATCTGTAGTTTATTGGCAAGATGCTGGGAGACAGCCGCAAGGCGTACCCGAGGATTGCGATAGATTCTCTGCTCCAGAAACATGATCAGGCGGTAATAGAGCTTCCTGTGCAGCGTGCGGGGCCACGCGGCCAGTGGCAGTCGACTCAATCGCATTTCTGGGCGCACGCATTTGTAAAACTCGTGGAATACGATATGAACATCGATTGCATCGGTATCCATACAATTGATGCCAGGCGAATAAATGACGTCCGGCAGGAGATCTGGGTTTCGGGAGTCGCGCCATCGCGCCAGATGATTAGCAGCGAACCACCAAATGAATTTGATCAGATGAGGTCCGGAAATATCGGGAACTTTGCGCCAAAAGATAGTGCCGCCGGAATCCTTGGCAGAATTGGAGGAAACACCCTTTACATCCTCGACGCGTTGCGAATAGAGCAGAACTTCCCAGTCCTGTTGAGCGGCAAGGCGCTCAATTTGCTCCACGATACATAGTTCCGTGCCGTGCTGCCTGTCTAGGAACGGAGAAACGACCGCGAGGCGCAATTCAGCCCTGCCTTGGAACCGCACGAGCCTGAACCGCTTGGCTAGTTTTCGTAAACATCCGCAAACGATAGAGAATGCCCAGCAGGACCCAGAAATAGAGCATTGATGACAAAATCCTGATAGGTAGCGAAGCTGGTAAACGTCATCGGGAAAGAAGAGGAGAAGAGCGAATAAGAAGATCACGAAAGCCAGGGGAAACCAGGGCGTGGCCCGGAGCTCCTTTACGATCTTTCCAGGCAGAAAAAGAGATGGAAAAGCCGAGGACAATCCAAAGAATGAGGCCGACAATACCGAGTTCTACTACCAGATTGCCAAAACCACTCTCGACGCCAACATGCGTGGGCATTGCGTGCATGATGCGGGTCACGTATTGACCGCCGAGAGTGCATGTACCGATCCCGTAACCATAAGGCCAGCGTGGATGGTCGAACGCGTAGCCCAATTGCTGCAGAGGATACGTTTGCGTCCGTGCCACTAGCTCATTCGCAGAACTGTTCGATATCAGCGTTTCGGAATAGATTGCCAGGCGCGAACCGATCTCCTCCGGAAATATCGTCGACAGAAGTATGAGAGCTATCCCTACAAAAAGAATGCTTCTCTGGATGGCGCGCACGACCCGTATGACTTCGCCCTGACGCCACGGAGCTCCCCAAAGAAATCCAGCCGTGACGACCAGCGCAATTCCGGTGCTCCCACATAACAGCACCGCGCGAGGTGCTCATAAGTGAGGCCGCGGCAACCACACCCACTGTGGTGAAGGCGAGCGTTCGGCCCTTTTTGCTGCGCAGCAAAAGATAACCGGCATAGCCCAAGGAAACCAGCCAGGCGACGATCAGGAAATCTACAAAACGGCCCGTACTGACGAATACAGAGCTAGGGCGGTAAGCGTGCGTACCCGAGGAGGTTACGCGGTAAAGAGTACTCAACTCCCGGATGTCTTCCTGCAGGGTGGATGGATTCAGAAAAGTGGGGCCGATGATGGATTGCGCGAGTCCCAGCCCTGCCACAATCAGAATGAGAATACAGGTAAAGGAAAAGAAGCGACGCAATTCTTCCTCGGATTCCAGGAACGCGTATCCGACAAAAACGAGCGGCACGTACAGGAAGTAGACCTTCATCCCCAAAATACCGTAGAAAATGCTGGGGGAAGCGGGATTAAACATCTGCAAGAATCCAAACCAGATGAATACCAGTAGCGCGATTCGGAACGGGATGCGGAATTTCTCAATCCGTTTAGCGAGGCGGGCTCGGAAAAAAGAAACATAGAGAATAATGGCCAGCGCATCCTTGGCGAAATAGATGGCCATGTTGTTACCAAGATATTTCCGGACAAAATCCTCGAAGAGAATCCAACCAACGAGGAGATAGAGCCCTCTTCGCCAATCGTTGAGGATGGCGATGACGACCACGCCCCCGACAATCAAGAAGCGCGAGGAACGATAGACCGACTAGATCACCCACAAGGATGTACTGCGCCAGCATGTAAGCAAGGTAAAAAACAACAAATACTTCCCCAACGAAATAAAGTGGGCTTTTGTGAAAGCTGACCGGCAGAACGTGGCCGGGATTTCTCACGACGCGGCCTCAAGAACGAAGATGTGATTGTCCCCAATGATGGATTCCCCGGAAAACATACTGGCCGCCAGGCGCATGAACCACGCGACCGATTTGCGGCTCAGCTGAAAGCCATCGGGGGGAAATACAAGATGTTCGCGCAGCCGCAATCCAGCGAGAGGCAGAAACTGTCGCTGAAGCAGATCGAAAAAGATCGGTGAAATGTGGGTGGGTTCACTGTACTCGTCCATGGTACGGATTTTGCCGGCAAGAAAGAATTTGAAGCGGGCGGGCACTGAATCAACATTGGGTGTGGTGAGAATCGCGACAGCGCCAGGCGACAGCATTCTCCCGATGTTTCGCAGAAAACCAATGGGGTTCTCCACGTGCTCAATTACTTCGATGGCCGTGACCAAGCCAAAAGCGTGATTGCCCAATGCAGACGCAAAATCCGTTTGGTTGAAATCGATTGTGCTGTGAGGAAGTTCCGCCGCGAAGTCGTCCGCACTTCTGTCAGCAGCCATGACCTCGCAGCCCATGTTCTTCAACCGAATTGCCATGGCGCCCGGTCCCGAACCGAGGTCGACCGCTCTCAGACCCGGCCGGACATACTTGGAGATCACTCGTTCGCCAACGAAATCGTGCAGCCCGCTATTGGTCGTGGTATGAATCATCAGGATCCCTTTCTCGGGACTATTTGCCGGTAGATTTCAGCGTGTCCTTTTATCATACGACCCAAAGTGAAAAATTCGAGCACCCTTTGGCGGGCGGTGGCCCCCAACTTGCGCGAATTTGCGGGATCGTCCAGGAGTTTGCCTAACTGAGCCGCGAGGTCGGCGGCATCGCCGATCCGAAACGTCACGCCCGTATTTCCAAGCACCTCTTGAAACGCACCGAGATTGGAAGCTACCACGGTCAAACCGCGCATCATATTCTCCGCCACAACCATTCCAAAGACTTCTCCACCGAGTGACGGCACAACCACCAAATCCGTCTGCGCGAGAATTTCCGGAACCTTCGCTTGCGGCACCCTGCCAATAAATTGCACGTGCGAATCCAATCTCAATTGATGTGCGAGCTCTTCCAGTGGGGCCCGCTCCGGCCCGTCCCCAATGATCCGCAACTCAAACAAACGATTCTGTTGAATGAGGATTCTAACCGCCTCGAGCAGTACTCCCAAACCCTTGGTCGTTACGATGCGGCCCATGAACACGATGACGGGAGTAGCACGCGCATGAGCTTGAGGCTGTATTAACGGCACAACCGGTAAACCATGCGGCACTGTCTCTGCGCGCGGCAATTGCAGTTGCGTGGCGAGCCATGTTGTCGGTGTGATGTTTACAGCCACGCGCTGGCAAAGAAAACGCCGAAGAAATGTCAACAACCACAGGCGGAACGAAGCAATTCGTTGCGGTTTCGGGCTGCACCTGCAGGCAATGCCGCAGTGATGGCCTGCCGCGAAGTGGCCGGGGCAAGGAACATTTTGCGGTTCTTGAAAGAGTTGCCCGGTCGGGCAAATTGTTTGAAAGCCATGATGTTCCACCACCACTGGTTTTCCCGCGAGGAGTCCCATCACCATCGGAGAGATTGCTGCGCCAGCAACATGAACCACATCTGCATTCTGAACCAGTCGGCGGAACTGCAGCATCGTTGGTTGGCGTACCACCCGAAACGGTAAATCCGCGTCCTGGAACTCCCCGGAGGGAGTCTGCGTCACAACCGTGATTTCGAACTCGAGAGTTCCGTCTGGCCGCCGCTCCCCGGCTAATCCCTGCGCCAAAGCCAAAACGACTGTTTCTACTCCGCCGACGCTGGGCGGAAAAAAGTGCGAGTAGATGAGGAGTTTCACTGGGAAAGCCGTTGCCTCCCCTTCGAGAGGATTCATCCGTCGAAGAAGGGTCCGCGGGCTCGGGGGACATGTGGTCCTCTCGCGTGTGCGACCGCCCGCCGAATCGCCTGGATTGTTCCGGCGATGTTTTCCCTCGGCGACCACGTTTCCATTCGCCGTCTTGCGGCGTTACCCAGCTCCTGCAGAGCTTTCGCGATCGGCCAGCAGATTGCGGAGAAGTTCTGCTAAGGGCCGGAACATCACCGCAGGGATAGATCAGCGTGGGATCCACCGGAGCGATGAGATCCCGTGCCGCACCGACGCGGTCGCTGGCTACTACGGGACAGCCACAACAAGACGCTTCGTTCACCACGACAGCGAATGGCTCATATTCAGAGGGCAGCACCATGAGGTCCGCGGCGGTATAGACGGCGGGCAATTCCGACTGGTTCTTGAATCCGAGAAAGCGGACGCGCTCGCCAACTCCAAGAGCTGCCGTCTTCCTCTCTAGTTCCGGACGCTGCGGTCCTTCTCCGGCGAAAACCAAAAGTGCATTGGCGTGATGAGCCTGGGCAAAGGCTCGCAGAAGATCCAGCGGACGCTTCCACGGCTGGAGCTTCGCGCAGAAGAGAATCACGGTGGTTTGCGGCGTTGCGTCCCCATTCGGCACGCACGGCCTCCCGGTCCACCTTCGCGGACTGAGCCATCCACCAGTCGTTGTCAACCGAATAGGGAGTCAGCGTAATGCGCTCTTCTGGAATTCCAAGAGACAGCATCAGATCGCGGGTAGCCGCTCGAGGGAACAATGACCTGGTCGGCGAGGGAAAACAGTCTTGGCCAATAAGCCCTTTTCAGCTGTGGTTCTTCCACGGGCCGCCGCTTCGTGGAAGCAGGCCGGAAGCGTCGGTTCCGAAGATGAAGGCGGTTCCGGAACGCCTGCACGCAAAATAGGAAATCCAGAACGAAGCGCAAAAATAGCTCAGGTAACAAAGAACGGCGTCGAATTTGCCGGTTCGGATGAGCTTCCATAGACCGGGATTGTAAAGACCCCAAAAAGATTCGGCGCCCGAGCCGTGGTTTGGGATCTCCTGCCAAGCGTAACCTTCGAGCAGCGGAACATCCCATTGGACGGTGGTGTTAAATTCCGGGTCATGAGCGGATTGTGCGCCCCGAAGCGTGCAGTAGGCCACGGACAGGTCCAATTGCGGGTGCTGAGCCATGCGACGGAGTAGAGGGGCCATGTACTGAACCGGATGGCTGCCAATGGCAAGGACGCGGTAGCGGGGCTCAGGCAAAGGCCACCTCAGCCGGAAAACGATTCAGATGCCAATGGAATCGGTAGCACAGATTCGACAAGTAGGACACTCCACAGAAAGTATACACTTCCCCTGGACTAATTTGCCCGGCCGGTCATGACAAAGTGTATTTTGTTATTCCTATTTTCCCTTTGGCTAGTTTCGGGTGAGCAATACAGGACGATCTATTAGCCGTCCCTTCGTCAATCGGCCAGTGTGTTCCAGAATTACAAGCGACTCGAATGATTGAATGGGTGACCCGGGAAATTGTTACGATTGCGCATTCGTTTTTGCTAAACCCCTATTGTAGATAATCTTAGTATATGAGGGAGCTTGCCGATGGAACGTTGCGTGGCACTTCACGCACAGGGTAATCAGATTCTCGATCGCGTCGTCTCCCAGACTGCCGGGTGATTTCAGATGATGGACGTGCAGATCGGTCGATGTGACACAGATTTGACAGCGCCACCCGTCTCGCTTGAGCATCTGATCCTGAAACGTTTGGTATTCAGGGATAGGTGCCAGGCTCGGATCTCTCATACCCAACACTAGCTGAAGTGCGCGGGTGCGGTTTCGTTCGTCAGTTCCGCGCCATCAGTTCCATGATGTCTCGATATTCATTCAGGTCTTTCGTATGTCCGACCTAGGGGGAGTCCGAGGATCGCAGTGGGCATCCCAGAAGCACTTCTCCTCTGCCGCCATCGTCGTATCTCAACACCCCCAAAAATCGTGGAAGGATTTAACCCAATACCGAAACGGAGTCCCCCGCGTGAAGGGAAGACGGCCGAGGCAATCGTACTGATAGGAAAAGCTGCTGCGGAGGATGTGGACTGTCCGTCTTCAGCGCATCCTCGAATGGATCAGCGCCAATGAGGCAGAGCTTCTTTCCCGCTATGTCTCATCAGCTTTATTCCGTCGTCCCAGCCGTTCCCGAACTTTCTGTTGGAGCCAGGAACAGACTTCATCAGCCTCTACACTGCGCGCAGAAATCTCGTAATGATATACTTCCTTGAATAACTGTCCGCAAGGAGAATTTAGTTCGATTGTCTTCCTGAACTACGATGCTCTTCCCACGAACATTGCTTGCCCGAACTCTCCGGTTGCCACTTTCCCTGATTCCGGCTGAGGCCGAAGTTCGCATCTTGCGAGGTCCACTCCGAGGAATGAAGTGGATCAAGGGTGCTGGTCCTAACGCCTATTGGGTTGGCACGTATGAGGTAGCCCGCGTCCGTGCTTTCGCGAAGGCCGCGAAGCTGGGTGCCGTGGTCTACGATGTTGGTGCGAATGTCGGTATTTACTCCTTACTTGCCAGCTCGCGGGTGGGGTTTTCTGGGAGAGTCTACGCGTTCGAGCCGTTGGATCGCAATCTGCGGTACCTTCGCCGGCATATTATCCTGAACAAATTGGAGAATTGCACCGTGGTTGAAAAGGCGGCCTGCAAAGAAGTGGGGACACGGCGGTTCTCCGCCGCCGCTGGGCAGTCTTCTATGGCCAAACTTTCCCCTGATGGCGAGAAACTGGTCCCTTCAACAACGCTGGACAGTTGCGTGTATGGAGAACTACACTTCCGACCGCCGGACATCATAAAGATCGATGTCGAAGGTGCAGAACTTGAAGTCTTGGAAGGCGCCACAAGGGCCATCAGTGAATTCCACCCGACGATTTTTCTCGAAATCCACGGAACCCAACTACATGCTGACTGTCGTGACTTTCTCTTGGCAAAGGATTACAGCATCGAGGAATCGTATGGCCAATTGACAGCTACACGAACTTCCCCCGCATGATTTTGCTCCTCCAAAGGTGTCACTCTAGGCGGAGGCCCGACACTTTTCGATTTAAATGACGGAAGATCCGACTTGGCATGGCAGCCTAACTTCAGATGGCTCGTTTCGCAAGTCCGTAAAAACGGTTCTAACCGCTGGCTCCAGAGTATTGAGGTATATTTCTTTCTCTGGCGGTGCTCGCAGCCGGATCGCCTACTCGACACCCAAAACTGAGTTCAGATCGAGGAGCTGTTTAACTGTTGGGACAACGACTTGATAAGGAGGTCGCGTGGCCGATCTCAAACTTACCTAATTCGGTTTATCATCCACAGGCCGAGGCGGTTAGCACATATCACGATGAAGTTGTTGAGCTTCGTCATTTCTGAGTTTACAGCGAGTTTCCAGGTGATGGATTTGTAATTCTACTGAAGCACCGCACCCGAGACCGTGGTTGAACTGAGCCGCACTACCAGGGAAAGATGCTGTCAAAAGGACAAAATTGGGGAACGCGTAGAGACGTTTTCAGTGCTGTTCGTAAGGGCAGTGATATTGATGCAACCGCCCGCGCCTTTTCGCCCCGAGCAAAAGGGCCGGGCGTCGAAGTAATTCTCAATGCGATACTGACCTATGAAATTCCGTCACCCTCACGCCTTGGCAAGATACCTTCTCAAAGGCGAGAGTAAAATTCAGTGATGGCTTGTTTTCCAGAAGGTGGGCTCAAACATGCGGCCTATGAGGCGGCCAAAGGAAAAGTGTGATGAATAAAATACTGCTAATTCTTGCAGGCATGCTTTTGCCTGCGCTGGGCTTCGCACAAGGGAATGGAAACTATCAGCAAACATCTCTCGGTTCCTCTGGCCACACCTTGGTTGGCACAACCGTCAATGGCTGCTCGACACGTGCCGTTGGTTATCCCTGTGCGCTTGTAGACTCTCGCTGGGCAGCGCCAAGCCTTAACGTGGATGCTACCAACTATGGTGTTCGTGCGGTTAGTCCTTTCGTTGCACCTGCCATCGCAGGCATTACTGCCAGTATCAATTCCGGTTCCAGCACAGCTTCCCTATCCGCCGCCAGCACCTTCCAGAATGGCGATGGTGTAGTCATTTACGGAGCGGGGGCAACAAATACCATGTCCACTCCTGCTGCCCCCACGGTTACTCCAAGCGTTGCCGCAGCCTATACCGGAAGTCTTTTGGACGTTGCCGCGCCAGCCGGGGGGACGCAGTATTGCTATCAGGTTGTGGCTCGTGACGTAATGGGAGGATTGACGGCAGCCAGCACGGAAACCTGCACGGCAACGGGAGCGGCAACGCTTGGCTCCGTCACTAATTCTGTTTCTACAATCACGATGTCTGGAGTAACTGTAACCGTTACCACCACAGCCCCTCATGGTCTAGCCGTAGGTGCAATGTTCAACATGGCTGGAGTAACGGTAAACGGTTCAACGGCCAACGCCTTCAATGGCTGGTTTATCGTTACCTCATCGAGCGGAAATACGAACTTTACTTATCAGACACTTTCCGATACAAAGGCTGGTGCTCCCTCTTCTGGAACATCGGGAACAGTCACTTACTGGCAGAACAACCACATCGTAGCAACGGCAACAACGGGAAGTTTTCAATACTACGTCTATGGTCGCGTAACGGGTGGGTCAAAAACATTAATTGGCGTTATGCTTCCTCAATTCACAGGATTGGCTGGAGATACGACTTACCTTGCATTCGATGATTTTGGTTCAACAGTTTCCACTCGGCCAGCGCTTCCATCCTATGTTCCGACAAATCCACCTGGGGCGGCAACCAACGACATGCTGGTTACAACCATCGTCAGTGGCGGGGGGACAACGACACTGACGCTCGCAGGCACGGCCAGTCAGACGGTTACGGGAGCAACCATTCTGTTCGATGACGCCCTTAACTTCTTTACTGCTGCAACTGCTGCCAAGGCCGCTGGTGCGGCAGTATTGCTTCCTGTGGGAACGGCGAATTACTTCATTTTCAATTCTCCCGTCACGCTGCCCAGTCAAGTAGCTGTGGAGCAAAAGGGACCAGTGTTTATAAATGAAACACTGAATACGAATGGCGCTGTATGGTCTGGAGTAATAGAATATGGCTCCCTTCCTTCATTTGCCCTTTTCCCCATCCTGCCATTACTTTTGCCAATGCCCAGCCGGGAATGTATTCCACTAGTCCATTCAAGTTTTTCAACATCACCTTTGCTCATAATGGCAATAATGGCTCAACCATGCTGGTTACAGATGGGACGGGTGGAAATGGAGAAAACCAATTCAGGGGCGTGAATTTTGTTCTAAATGGCGGCGGCATAACGGAGTATACAAATACCGCCATAACCATTCGTGGAACACATAGCAATGGATACGGAACGCGCTGCGCCACGCTAAATGATGTTTTATTTCTTACCTCACAGAACGGCAATCTTCTGGCTAACGCTCCGGCAATGTATGCCATGAATTGCGGTGGCATAAGTTTTCAGAATTTGGCTCTTAGCGGCAAAGGCATCCTGCTGCGTCCCGCTGCCGCAGGGTCATCTCTTGAGGCAGATAATGTCTATAACCAGGGAAGCTACGAGCCATTCTTCGCCTTCACTAATGCCTCTGGAAATGGAAACGCGACAATAACCACGAAGATAACGAATGCCGTTCCAGATACCACTTTCGCCCCAATGGTGGTCAATCTTGGTGGTGGCCCAAATGCCAACGTAACGTTACGGATACAAATAGAAATGACGCAAGCCAGTTCAAATTTGGTTACGGGAGTTCCCGTTACTTCCGTTGTTGCAATAAACAGCTTTCCTTTTACCCAAAATACTTCCCTTGAAACTTCTGCAACTGCCACACTCGCTACCGATGGAACATTCGGCAATACGTTTAATATGGCGATGAAGAATCTAAATGCCAGCATGAATCTAGGATTGGGATATTCCATATTCACGAACACTACAAATCCTGCTGCTCCGACTTGTACGGTAGGTGGTGGTGGTTCGGTTCCCGCCGATACTTGGTCGTACTTCTATATTCCTGTTTGGCAAAATGGATCAGAAGGTGTCCGTTCCCTTTCTTGCACGGCAGTTACTACGACAGTAGGAAACCAACAGACCGTATCTTTGAGTTGGTCTGCCGTTTCTGGAGCAAAGGGCTATGATGTTTATCGTACTAACGGCGGCGGGGCCGTGATGGTCAATGGTCCCGGTTGCAGCGTTCCACAATTCACAGGAACGACGTATGTAGACACTTTCGGTGCTACTTGCGCAATTCCCGCTTCCGCTTCGGCTTCTGGTGGTCCCGCTGGAATCACCAAAGACACCGTATGGGCAAATAATTTAACACTTGGCCCTTCAGCAGCTCCCACAGGCGCAACCAACCTCACCAAGTTATATATGGACAGCACGCTCAAATGGCCCAGCTTCAAGCCTAATGGAAACACGGGCTATGCACTGTTGGGCTTTAATGGCGGTATAAGTCCCAGCGTCCAGACCAAGCGTGTAACAGGCTGTGCAACAATTGCATCAATGAACGCAACTTGCGATACCACGGTAACCTGGCCGAACGCGTTTGGGGATACAAGTTACACGGCAGTCTGCTCTGGCGAAGGAGTAAGCAGCGGAGTACCAATCATCCAAGGTATTGATATATTGTCCGCCAAGACAACTTCATACATCAGCGTAAGGACACTGGCCATAACGGCGGCGGCAGCGCATTTCACTACCATTGATTGTACAGCAGTGCATGATTAGACGCTGGTTGAATATGAGCAAAGAAATGGGCAAAGTCAGAGAGTCATGTCCCTAGCGCCTGATAGAAAATTCACTGCGGATGAAGGCGACCGTGTACTGTTAGCCGATTTCGGACGCGTGCTTCTAACTTTCCATGCACCTATGACATGGAGATTACCCTTCTGTTTGGGCGGGACGAGAGATTGAAGAGCCGCTACATTCATCGGCTTTCGGTCTGTCCTCGAACCAATCCGCATACGTTTTACGTCCCGGACGCGAGCAAATGTGCAATTAAGCTCGCCGATCTCAAATTAGGCTAATTTCGACCGCGATGTTGCAGACGGTGGCAGCCTGCACAAAGCGAGATCAAGTTGCTGAGCTCATCGTCGCCACATTTGCTTCGGGCCTTCAAATGGTGGATCTGCAGGTTTATCGAAGAACCGCAGTTTTGACACCGCCAACTGTCCCGTTCGAGCACTCGACGTCGGAGCTCGTCATATTCTTCACGACCGAGCTTTACTCGAGCTCGCTTTTGGCGCAATTTCTCCATCTGCCTTCTCCTGGTCGATTCAGAAGTTCAGTCAACTTGCAGCCAAGAAGTATCCAGCCGATTTGCTTTGTACAGTCTAGTGAGATTTACGGTTTACTCTCGTCAAAGTCAGCGCCTGCCAGAAAATCGGCACAGATCATCTCGAGGCAGTAGCCCCGAGATTTATCAGAACCCAGCATTAGGGCTGCAGTCTCAAGAGCTCTCTCAACGACCGGTAGCTGGCTTTTATACACTTTGAAATAAAGAATCTCCCACGGCTCGGTTTCTTTCCCCGTGAGGTGTCGCTCAACCTCTCTCTTGAATTGTTCCCTCGGGAGTTCTGTTGCTTTGTGCACCCAGGGTGCACAAGCGAACTCGATCCCATCTTTGCGCGCGACCTTGACGAGTTCCCGGGCCTTCGTCCAACCCATCTCCCGCAGCTGCGGCTTCGGGACTCGCGTCAGATGTTCGTGGATGGTCATGAGGTAATAGGCCTTCCGCCGCGAATCGGCAAAGCGTTTTTCCAGAAATTCATCGAACGAGTTCAGATTCTCCAATTTCCAATACTGCTTCGCCCTCACCTCGCACAAATATTCTCCTAACTCAACGAAGCGCACGTCCTTTTCCTGTTCCTTGGTCTTCTCCCAGGACAGGATTTCATCGATGCGGCCAAGGACGAACACGGCCCGTCGGCGATTGATCTCCGGAGTCACGATCAGTCCTCGGTTAATCCACAAGCTCGTCAAGCCATGCAAGGTCACTCGCTCCTGGTGTGCGGATCAGGCTGGAATCAATCAGCGTTTGGTCATCGAGACAGAGCCCGAGATGTGAGCAGCTCACACAGCCGTTCTGTGGGAAACGAATCCCGCTGTGGGAAGGAAACTGCGCGGCTTCGATCTGGCCGATCGTCGCTTCCACGAGTTGGCCATATTCCTGGCGTTGTTCCTCCGAAATGGATGTCTTCAGGTATTGGATCTCCGGTTGATGCTTTCGTACGAAGACAACCATGGCCACCTCGGAGATCCCGGTCATCCAGGAATAGCAGATCAATTGTGGGTCGAGTGACAACAACCCTGTGGGTTCTTCGGGATAACGAGCTGGTTGTGGTCTTCCAGTCCATAAGACATCGGCTGCCATCGAGTTCACCGATAGCGTCAATGTAGGCGACAAATTGATTTGCACTCGGGAGTTCCCTGACTACTTTGAGCTGGAGGTTCTGTTGCGGCTGAGGAATGCGAATTCGATTGTCTTGGGCAAAGCGCTCGAGTAAATGCACCCCCTGATGAACCAATCGATCCCACGTCTCACCTTTTTTGTAATCAAACGGAGTATCGCGGTAAGCGCCCCACTCCCGATGAAGAGTTGCACCGCAATCGCCACCGCAGAAATAAGACTCAAGTGCTTTTTCAAAGCAACGGCCGAAAATCATGGCGGCCCGTGTTTCTTTTTCGCGCCAACCATCCAGGTAGCGATGTCGATAGCTACGAGGGCAGCGGAGATACTGAGCGATTTGCGTGTAGCTAAACTGCATCTTGACGGCTCCTCCTTCTCGCCTTGGTTGCTGACTGCGCAGGAAAGTGCTTCCCACTCAGATTCCGGGGCAAACGCATCGAGATTCTGGTAGGAATGACCATTGAGGTTGGTGTAGCTGGTCCGAATCACTCCCCTAAGATTCAGGAGTGCTTTTTCATCGACCTGGTCGCGAGTGAGCAGTTCGGTGTCGTAGCCAAAATCCCGGAGAAACCAGGTCAGCTTCCAGAGCGCACGTTCCGTGCAGTAGAGCCGCCCAGAGAAGGAAAGTGCCTCAAAAGAAGTTGGTTCCAGGATAGCAGAAGCGCAACGCCAGGAATGGTTTCTGTGGATGCCAGCGATAGGAAGCACTCAAGACACGAACCAAAAATAACCCGTCGAGATTGCTGGATACGGCGTGATGTCCGGAATGCAGACCGGGAATATGCCGCCTCATGAGTTCACCTCCACGGGTTGAGCATAGGAGTTCAGTTTGCAGATCAGAGCATCCCTGTTTTCTTTTGCTGCAGAGGAGAGATGGGAGATAAAGGACTCGACCAATTCACGGCTGGCGCCGCTGAGGGCTTCGGTGCCGCAGAAGTCGGCCGCGTAGGCCTTCACGAGATTCGAGTCGAGGTTGTATTGGCGGATTAAGAGGCAGAGCTGATCCCGGAGCCGGGGTTGGCCGTTGCCGGAGCCGTTGGAGGAATGAGACCCATTCGACGGCGAAGGAGTGGTGGAAGATCTCGGCGGACTCGAAAACGCACCCAACTCCTCGACCGAACAAAGGCCGATCCCGTAGGCCTTGCGCAGGGCGCGATTGACGGCGCGAGTTTCAGCAATGCGCAACTCGGCGCCACGCACCATGGAAGAGACGTTTGAAGGATCGGCGTCGCCATAACCGACGAAGCCCTTGGAAGAGGGGCTCTTGAAGACGGTTGCTTTGAAGACCCAGCGACCGACTCCGACGTCGAGAGCCGTTCTTGTAGGGTTGTCGTGATTCCGCGGCAGCCTTTCCGGGAAGCAAGTCTGCAAGAAGCCCGGAGTGAGTCACGTACCAACGACCATCCAGGAGCAACAGATCGCCAGCGGCCACGGAAAGAGAATGCCTAGCTGTCAGTTCTCGAAGCGACACGAAGCGCGATACGAGAAGGCTCGCCCCACAATTGGCGTGCGAGCTTTGCATTTGAACGAAAACTAACAACATTTCTTCTTCACAAAACCTCCTTGATACCAGACCTAAAACGCTATCCCCCGCCCGCTCAGAGCTCGAGTCACATTTCTTCCATTGCCATTGACAGCCTCAGCGGGGTAAAAGAGAGAGGACGTAATTGTAAAAGCCTACGGCACGGAGGTTACTGCAGTAGTATCCATAGACATAATTTATATCTATAGACATATACATGTCAAGAAAAAACACTCGTCCAAAGGTTGTGTCGATCGACTGGAAGACAGTTGGTCGAAGAAGTTAGGGAACTCAGAGGGTTTGACATTACACAGGCAGATTTGGCTCACGAAGCTTGGTGTCACCCAGGGTTACCTGTCGACTGTCGAGCACGGTCTGGGAGAAGTCGGGGCAGAAGCCTCTCGCGATCAGTAGGGAATTCAATAAAGCTGGAATGGTTACTCACGGGCGAGGAATAGGCTTCTCGAG
Source organism: Candidatus Acidiferrales bacterium (assembly GCA_963748365.1). GTDB lineage: Bacteria > Acidobacteriota > Terriglobia > Acidiferrales > UBA7541 > Acidiferrum. The sequence continues at coordinate 201,561 of CAVVJG010000015.1, read as the reverse complement.
ATCTGAATCGAGAGTGTCGGGCAGGGAAGCGGTAAATCGTCCGGATTCGGGTGCATGGCAGGCACATTCTTAAATTGGTTGTTGACTCCCGGGAAAATTGGATTACAATGCTTTTGAATCGGGTAGGCCTCTAGGGGCCTGCCCTTTTTTTTTGGTTTGAAGATACATATTTCATCACTGGGGGACATCAGATGGCCACTCAAAACCACACACTGGACAGCACTAGCCTAACTAATGTGCCAGGGGGGCATATCAAGGGAAAACGAGATTTAGCCGCCAACCCCAGGCCTAAAGTGCCAGGTTCGAAAAGCAAATCAACAAACGAAGACGCCAACACCTCAGCAAGACCTGAGTCCGGGGACAATTCGATCACCCCGATCGACTTTGCCGAAATCAAAGACGGAACGCTGATCGAGTTGGTGGAGGACCCTGTGAATCTTGGCCAGAAGTGTCTTGCAGTTTGGAAGGCCGGTGAGATTCGTTTCCTGGACAGACTAGAACAAGATGGCCGCGTATTCGTGCCCTTGGCGCGGGATAACAAGATTCTCAGATCCATTCGCCTCCCGAAAGGCGCGGAATCCTATGGATCTGTTCTGGACCTTATAACTAGATTGGAATCCTTAATCTCGCAATGCATCGCCCTTGATGAAGAATACGTTCCTGTCCTCGCAAACTTCGTGCTGAGCACTTGGTTTGTTGATCGGTTCTTAGTGGCGCCATATCTCTCCGTAGTGGGTCTTCCTCAGTCTGGGAAGACCACTTTGCTGAGACTCTTAAGTTTGGTTTGCCGTCGATCTCTGTTGGTAGCCGATATTTCCACGGCGTCATTCTATTGGGCTTGCGCCCGATTCATGGCAACGATACTGATCGACGAAACTGGAACGGTCGGCAACAATCGCGCGTTGCGCCACATGCTGCGATCCGGCACCACTCGCGACGTTCTAGCGGTGCGTACAGATGCGGATCTGCACTCTTACGGAGCGAAGGTGGTCAGTTGGCTAGAGCCACCAGATGATCCGGCGTTGAACAGCCGTTGCATTTTAATTCCAATGTTCGAGTGTAAAAGCTCGACTTTGCTCGAGATCGGGGACCCTAAAATACAACAACTAGCTCAACATCTACGGGCGCAATTGCTCAGATTTCGGCTAGACAACTTCAAGAATGTAAAACCTGTTCCCGTTCCAGGGGATGAAGTCCTTCGACCGCGCGCTCGAGATCTACTGCGGGCTCTGACTGCCGCTACCGCGCAAGATGCACAAAGGTCTCAAACTCTGCGGCACTTCTTCGAAACGGGGCAGGTTCTCCCTTCGGAGCCTCTCAGCACTGAGCAAACTGTAGTCCTTCAATTCCTATTCTCATTAGTCCATGCCGGCGAGAGCTATTCTTCCATATGGGTTGCTGAGGTTACTAGTAATGTGAATTCGTTTCTCAAACTGGCTGGAGAAAGATTGCGTTTAGAGCCCCGAAGAGTAGGGTCTGTTCTAACCTCGATGGGTTTCACTAATAGGAAGCGCACTAACCGGGGTTGGACTCTCCAGTTGAGCATGCAGGATTCAGAGAGGATCCATCAATTAGTTGCTCGCTACGGGATCGACGGATTTGAAGATTTCATCCTTAACTTGGATGCGGAAACATGCAATCTATGCAAAGCCACGGGATTGAATAAAGAGGGTCCAGATGCACCCAGTGAGGCAACCGCGACGGAGCACACCATATACCCCCTTAAGGCGATTCGGGGAAAACAGTGACGGTCGTGAACGTAGTGAACGTTTACACCGTTTCGGAGTGACATCTGATGGGGCCTCGTGTAATCGTAGCTACGTGGGCAGCGGAGATACTGGGCGATCTGTGTGTAGCTAAAGTGCATCTTGGCTACTCTCCTCTCACCCTGGTTACTCGCTGCGAAGGAAAGCGCCTCCCACTCTGATGCCGAGACAAACGCATCGAGAATCTGATAAGAATGCCCGTTCGGGCGGACCTCGGACATATGTTAAGCTTCTTTCGATCTGAATCACGAACGAAGGCTTTAACAATTTAGGGGTGAATATGAGAGGTGTAGTGCTGGCTGGCGGGACGGGCAGCCGGCTGAATCCGCTCACTCGGGTTACGAATAAGCACCTGCTGCCGGTATACGACAAGCCGATGGTGTATTTCCCGATCCAGACGCTCGTCAACGCTGGCATCCAGGAAATTCTTTTAGTGACGGGCGGAAAGAACGCCGGAGATTTTCTGCGCCTGCTTGGGAATGGGCGTGAGTTCGGCTTGAAACATCTGAATTACACCTACCAAGAGGGAGAAGGCGGTATCGCGGAAGCTCTCGCGCTGGCCGAGGATTTTGCCGACGGCAGTTCGATCTGTGTGATTCTGGGCGATAACATCATTGAAATGAACATTTGCAGTGCGGTCGAGAATTTCCGGCGACAAGAACGCGGCGCTAAAATCCTCGTGAAAGACGTTCCCGACGCCCAGAGATTTGGAATCGCAGAAATTCGCGGTGATCAGGTCATCGGCATCGAGGAAAAGCCTGCAATTCCAAAGTCAAATCATGCCGTCATTGGAATCTATCTTTACGACAACACCGTCTTCGAGAAAATACGACGGCTGAAACCCTCCGGTCGCGGCGAGTTGGAGATAACCGACGTCAACAACTTCTACGTTCAGGAAGGAACGTTAAGTTGCGATATTCTCGATGGATGGTGGACCGACGCGGGAACATTCAAATCACTTTTGTTTGCTAATAATCTGGTGGCCGAAACGGGCGCCAACAAAATGGGCGATGATGCTGGCGTGCCTCTTGACCCGCGGAATGTCAGCTCATGAAGATATTCGTAACGGGCGGCGCGGGATTCATCGGTTCCAATTTCATTCGCCTCATTCTCGGAGCAGGCAAGGGCTACGCCGTCGTCAATTATGACAAGTTGACGTATGCCGGGAACTTGGCAAATCTTGAGCCTGTCGTGAAGGATCCCAATTATACCTTTGTGAGAGGTGACATCTGCGACGTGCTGGCACTCGAAGCGGCGATGCGCGGTTGCGACGCGGTTGTTCATTTTGCGGCCGAGTCTCATGTGGACCGCAGCATTTACGAGCCTTCGCCCGTCATTCAGACGAACATAACCGGGACCTTCTGGCTCTTGGAGATTTCTCGAAAGCTTTCGATATCTCGCTTCGTGCATGTTTCCACCGACGAAGTCTACGGCGACATTCCTGCCGATCACTTTGCAGACGAAGCGTTTCCGCTGCGCCCGAGCAGCCCTTATTCGGCATCCAAAGCCTCCGCAGACCTTCTTGTCCTTTGCTACGTGCGGACTTTTGGCGTTCCCGCTGTCATCACACGGTCATCCAACAACTACGGTCCCTATCAGTTCCCTGAGAAATTTGTGCCGCTCATGATCACAAATGCGCTCCAGGACAAACCGCTGCCCATCTATGGGGACGGAGGCCAACAGCGCGACTGGCTTCACGTTCTGGATAACTGTCGCGGCATCCTGACCGTTCTCGAGAGAGGACAAATCGGGGAGATTTATAACATTGGCGGACTGGACATCAAAACAAATCTATCCCTGGTCCGAGAACTTCTTCGATTGATGGGAAAACCAGACACTCTGATTTCCTACGTTCAGGACCGTCCGGGGCACGACCGTCGTTACGCACTGAATTACAAGGAAATCCAGACCGATCTCGGCTGGACGCCGACGATCTCACTAAACGATGGCCTGCGCCAGACGATTGCTTGGTATAAGAATAACCAGAGGTGGCTCTCAGATATTCAGGCCGGTGAATATCGCCTGTACTACGACAAATACTATCTGAACCGCGATCGTTCTCTTGATTCGATTGCGCGATCTGGAGCGCAGCGTCCCGAATAGATCCGAGGAGATGTCGGGAGTGTCCTTCAAAAAGCGAGTCTGCTCCTCTTCAAGCGGGCAAATGAATTCTGTCGATGGGAAAAGCGCATGATAGAGCGAATAGAAACCTCTCTTCCCGGCGTTCTTGAACTACGACCGGAAGTGTTCCGGGATAACCGCGGTTATTTCCTCGAAACTTACAATCAGGCAAAATTCGCCGAGCTTGGCATTGAAGATCACTTTGTCCAAGACAATCATTCCTGTTCGACGCGGGGGACGCTGCGCGGACTCCACTACCAGTTGCGACATCCACAGGCAAAGCTTTGCTGGGTAGCCAAAGGAGAAGCTTTGGATATTGCGGTCGACGTCCGGACCGGTTCTTCTCACTTCGGAAAATGGACCAGCGTTCGACTTTCCGCGGAGGAAAACAATCAAATCTATGTTCCAACGGGGTTTGCACATGGATTCCTGGCCCTCACGGATACCGTGCAACTTCTCTATAAGTGCAGTGATTTCTACGATCCCAGTGATGAACACGGGATTCTCTGGAACGATCCTGATCTCAACATCTCATGGGGTACCACGAACGTTATTGTTTCTGAAAAGGATGCGAAGAACCCCAGCCTAGTGCAAATCCCCGTGGAGCTCCTGCCGGAGTATGCCCGCAAATGAAACGCATCATCCTGCTGACGGGAAAGACTGGACAGGTTGGTTCGGCACTTCTGCGTTTATTGCCGGAAATTGGTGAAGTTGTCGCGCCAGACCGGTATGAATTAGAACTGCTCGATACAAACAACATTCGGCGAATGGTTCGCGAGATCCGACCTGAGCTGATCGTCAATGCCGCAGCGTACACTGCTGTCGACGCTGCAGAGACTCAAGAAGCCGATGCCTACGCCATCAATGCCGGCGCTCCCGCAGTGCTCGCGGAAGAAGCCAAAAAGATTGGCGCGGCAATCGTACATTACTCGACGGACTATGTATTCGACGGATCGAAAGGAACGCCTTATGAGGAGACGGACTTAGTTGCTCCCATCAATATATACGGAAAAACAAAACTCGTCGGGGAACAGGCCATTGGTACTTCGGGTGTTCCTCATCTGATCTTTCGACTTGCTTGGGTCTACGGCACCCGAGGGCGAAATTTTCTGCTTACGATCTTACGGCTGGCGACTGAACGGGAGGAGTTGAGAATCGTTCGTGACCAGTTCGGGGCGCCGACTTGGAGTAAAGAGATTGCCGAAGCGACCGTGAAGATTCTAGCCCAACTCATAAGACAAAGCAGTCCTCCGTCGGCATTACTATCGTCGGTTAGCGGAATTTATCATCTCTCGGCGGCGGGTGAGACAACTTGGTATGACTTTGCCTGTGCGGTCCTGGATGAGGCCGTTCACCTCTCGCCCGAGGTCTCTTGGTTTGCCGAAGCCACCCGTCGACGACCGCTGATCGCAAGGAAAGTCATCCCAATTACCACAGCGGAATTCCCAACCCCAGCTTTGCGTCCGGCCTTCTCCGTTCTTTCGAATTCCCGCCTCACTCGAACGTTTGGGGTCGCTTTGCCAGACTGGCGCACACAATTGCGCCTTGTTTTTGGACCCAAAGGCAGCGAGCACGCACACCAACCTCGTCTTTGACCGCTGGCAGTATGCAAAACTCCCTCAACCTGCGTTGTTCACAAAGCTCCCGAACCGAAGTTCTCCCTCTCCGATAATTTCCTGCCAGCAGACGCTTATACGATTGCCGCAATCACGATTGGCAGAACAGATCGACGGGATCTTCGCTTGGGACAACGGACGTCTTCACGAACGGGATCTGCGATTCGGGGATTTGGGCCGATATCTCTGCGAAGTCAGGGCGGGACAGTACTGGCGATTGGAGAAGATGAAATCGTTTGACGACTTCCTTGTGAGACATGATACCAGTTGGATCTGCCTACTCCCGCGTGCGAAATGGCCATGGTGGCGCGATTGCTGCGACATCATGTCGTTTTGCTTACTTTCCATGCCACTTTCCGTGGCAAGAAACACAATGCGTAATCAGGTTTCGCTTTGTATCGCCACCGAGCTGGCTTCTAGGTATTAGGTGGTGTACCTGCAAACTGTTCGTGGAGCCGCATTCTTGACAGCGCCAACCATGTCGTTCCAACACGGAGTTGCGGACTCTTGTGTACTCGCCCAAATCCAATTTGATTCTTGGCCTTCTCTGCCGCAAACGCATCGAATCCACCCGATCTATTTTTGAATTTCTGAAAGGGTAGCCCCGACCAGGAATTCAGCGCAGATCATCTCTAGGCAGCAGCCTTTGGATTTGTCCGTTCCCAGCATCAGGCTGCCGTCTCGAGGGCTTTCTCAACGATCGGCAACTAACTCTTGTAAAGCTTGAAGTAGATAATCTCCCATGCTTCAGTTTCCTTTCCGGTCATGTGTCGCTCGCCCGCTCGCTTGAATTCCTCCCTGGGGAGCACCTGGGCCTTGTGCACCCAGGTTGCACGTTCGAACCGCTCCCCCTCCTTCCGCGCCACCTTTGCAAGATCTGTGGCCTTTGTCCAACCGATCTCCCGCAGCAGGTAATAAGCCTTTCGCCGGGAGTCTGGAATGCGCTTCTCACAAGGAAGTCGTCAAACGATTTCATCTTCTCCAATCGCCAGTACTGTCCCGCCCTGACTTCGCAGAGATAGCGGCCCAAATCCCCGAATCGCAGATCCCGTTCGTGAAGACGTCCGTTGTCCCAAGCGAAGATCTCGTCGATCTTGCCAGGACAAACACTGCTCGCTTAAGATTGAGTTCCGGAGGCATCGATGCCCTTCGGTTAATCCACAAGCTCGTCAAGCCAGGCAAGGTTGCTCGCTCCTAATGTGATAAGACTCGAATCGATCAGTTCCTGGTTATCGAGGCCAAATTCCCGGCGTTGCTCATCTGAGATCGATGTCTTCAGGTATTGGATCCTTTATGAAGCATATGTCTTATAGCGGAATGGATGTTCACCTGGGGCGAATTGCAGCTACGTGAAAGACTTAGAGGGCGTAGATGGGATTTACGACCATTCCTGCAATTGGAATTATCACAGCGCTGAACTGGTGCCGGAGGATGAGATGCCAGGGTAATAGACTCCGCACTGTATACTAGTAAAGTATTCATGGCATCGGCGATACTTGGATAGCCGCGTGAAATTCAGGTATCTTTCAGTCGTACAGAGGCCTGTGGATTCCGACGGCCAACCAGGGGTGGGAACCTCGCCCACAACAATTCTCCGCTCAAGAATGGGCACATCCGGTCGTTGCACGTCTGCTTCTGCATAAGAGATTGAGTATTCAACGCTGAGGAGGCGTCATGATAAGAAAGCCCAGTCGTTCGGCACTAGCAACAATATCGCTATTGTGCGTAGTCTTGCTCGTCTGCGTGCAGCAGCGGCAATCCGATTCTGCAGAGTGTGGAAATATCGCCAAAGACGGCAAGCATCGATGCAGCAATCAATAGCACCGGAAACACACAACAATATACAGCCACGGGGACGTACAGCGACGGACGCAGAAGGATGTTACGTCGACAACTTCATGGGCGTCTTCGAACTCAGGTGTAGTGTCGATCAATGCATCCGGACTGGCGACAGCAGCAACTCCGCCTGACACAGCAACTGTGACGATTACGGGCAGCATCGGAGGTTCGGCGGCGACGGCGACGTTGACGGTGGTTCATCCCATCCAGAGTATCGCGGTGACACCCGCTACAAAGTCGATTCCACTGGGCTTGACGCAGCAGTATGTGGCGACGGGAACATATCTGAATCAGGCGAATGTATCTCATACTGAGGACGTAAGCAGCGTTGCAACGTGGCTTTCGTCTACGCCGGCGACAGCGACGGTGAATGCCACGGGTCTGGCGACATCAGCCGCCGTGGGAACGACGAACATCACGGCCGGTATCGGGACGATAGTTAGCCCGAATGCGGTGCTGACGGTTACGGCAGCGGTGGTTACTGGATTACAGGTCAGCCCAGCCGGTCCAACAATTGCACTAGGCAACAGCGGCAATTTGACAGCTTTGGAGTTGAAGACAGATGGAACGACAGCGCCGCTGACGGGAACGGTAACGTGGGCGACGAGTGCATGCACACCGGCTGGAGCAGTCTTAATAGCGGCGTCCGGAGTGAATGGCAATGAGTCTATTAGTGGACAAGCGGCAGGTGCGTGCACAGCAACGGCAACGGAAGGTGCGCTAACGGGAGCGACGACGGTTACGGTTGTGACCGGTAGCACGCACTTTGCGTACGTGGCGAACAATAGTGACTCGAGCATCGGAGGCTACGCGGTTACGGCTTCCGCGAGCACACCACTGGTGCCACTGACGCCACCAACAACCTCAGTTTCTACTGCTCAGCAGGCCGTTCTGCACACGAACGGAAAGTACCTGTATTTGATTGACGTTGCTGGCAACGTGCACGTCTACACAGTAAACGCAACGAGTGGAGCGCTAACTCTACCAGCGGAACCGAGCCCGCTGCCAAATGTGAGTTCTGCTGGAGAAACGTTTAACTATGGCGTGGTTGACCCGACAGGACGCTTCTTCTATGCGATCGATTTTGACGGGCAGGCCATCCATAGCGCGCCCATAAGCACAGTGGACGGCCGATTGGGGACTGTCAGCACAACCGGAGGGGTAGATTTCCCAGACTTCATAGCGATTGATCACCAGGGGAAATATGCTTACGTTGTGAGTAGAAACGACACGCTGTATGCGTTCGCTATCAACCAGACGAATGGCATGTTGACACCGCTTTCCACTCCAAGTTACGCCACGGGCGGCGGCCCGCTTGCGGTGACGATTGATCCTACGGACAAGTTCGTTTACGTCGCAAACGCGTTTGACAATTCGGTTGATTTCTTCGCATTGGACAAGACAACTGGTCTTCTAACACCTGGAACCAGTCTCGACCTAAGTGCTACGGCATTGTTTGTGAGCAATGTGATCGTTGATCCATCGAGCAAGTATCTGTATATCCTCGATAGCGGCAATCCAGTTGCCACGACACCAATCAACGGCTCCGTGTATGCATATAATATCGGAACCAACGGAGCCATCGGCAGCGCGATCGGCACTCCTGTCCCGACTGAGTTGAATCCATTTGGCCTAGCCATTGACCCAACTGGGACGCTATTGGCGACCGACAATAACGAAAGTAATTCGATCTCACTCTTCACGGTGGGAGCGGGCGGCGCCCTCACAGCGAAGACCCCGGCGACGGTTGCCACCGGGAACGCACCTTTGTGGGTGACGTTTTACAACGCACCTTGATGATGACGTGAAGACCGGACGCCGCCGTACTCATGGTGAAGTAGAGAAGCCGGGAATTCTTTCCGAATTCCCGGCGACGAGATAAAGAAGGGGGTGGACCCATCCGTCCCCTTCTTTTTTGCTAGGGTCGATTGTAGCGCCCTTGCTGGGTTCCACGGTCAAACTGAGATTAAGCAGAAAGCCACTTGCTGTTAAATCCTGCGCCGCGACGTTTTTCTTGCGTTGTCACGCGATTGGTATATAGTCTCATCCCACATCACACATTTCTAAGCAGCCAGGTTATCGAGCTTCTTGAGTCGTTATCCTTGCCGCCTCCACGATTTGTGATACGGCCTAGCAATATCTACCTAAACGGATTCGACAATCGACGAGAAAAGAGAGGTTTAAGATTATGAAGAAATTGTTGTCAGCCTTTGGTGTGATGCTACTTGGAGCGATTTCTGGATTTGCACAGGAAAAACCAGGCACCATCGCCTCACTGGAATATCAGACGCCCAAGAACGGGATGGTGAAGCAATACGAGGACGGGCGGAAGCAGAAAGCAGAATGGCACAAACAACAAAAGGACCCTCTTCCTCTGATGGTGTGGGAGACAATGACCGGCGACCATACGGGCACGTATATCGTCGGGAGATTGGGACAGCACTGGTCAGATTTCGACAAGCCGCCCATTCCGGAGCAAGTCGACTTAGACGAGTTCAACAAGGTTATCGGTGCGTATGTACAGTCTGTTGTCACGCGTTACTATGAACTTCTGCCCAAAGACAGCAAACCACCTGATTCCGCAGCAATTTCGAAATTAGCGGAAATCATCACCTTTCGTGTACGCCCCGGCAAAGGAGACGCCTTCCGTAGCGCCGTCGACAGGGCGACCGAGGCAATCGAAAAAACAAAATGGCCCACGCATTTTTTCTGGTACGTGCTGGCAAACGGCGGTTCCAGTGGCACATATGTGCTTGTTCTCCCGCACGCCAATTGGGCGGATTTCGAGGACAAACCAGGCATGAAGCCGTTCCCCGAAATGCTAAAGGAAGCATTCGGGCCAGCGGAAGCGGATTCCATCACAAAGAGATTTGACGCTTCAATAGAAAGCGAAACCAGCGAGATCGTACAGTTTCGGCCAGATTTGAGTTACCTTCCGACCAAATAGCAACGACGCATGCAGCTCTCTATTGGCATGTTGCCGAGAGAGTTGTTAACGCTCAAACCCGCAGACTCGCCGCGCAGGCCCGGACGGCGAGTTCTGTTTTGAATAGTGGCCGGTCGAACGTTGTTCCGCATAACTGTCCTGCGCACCTCTCTTCCATCTCTGCCCCCAACAAATCCATCCTCTCGGCCCACGGTTTTTGAGTTTTTGATATAAACCTTTAAAACCAATTTGACATCTTCCCGACTTCGACGGCTGCTCAGCCACCCCTCCATTCGCATGATGACCACCACTGCTGAACTAGCAGAACTACCAACCCGAGGCCGCTAATAACAACTTGACCCTTACTGCTCCGCGAACTATCCTCCTGTCTCCTCTGGTAATTACACACTCACCCCGTCAAAGGAGAAAATCATGTCTACAGCTCCGCAACCAGAAATGGCAGTTCAAGATCCCGTCAAAGTGGATCCGAAACATTACAAGGTTGAAATCGAAAATGAGCGAGTGCGTGTGCTCCGAATCAACTACGGTGCACACGAGAAGTCGGTGATGCACTCACATCCCGACAGCGTGGCGATTTTTCAGAACAAGATTCACTGCAGGTTTACTTTCCCGGATGGCAAAACGGAAGAGCACCATTTCAATCCAGCCGATACGCTCTACACGCCCGCCGGAAGCCATTTGCCGGAGAACCTGAGTGACCAGCCCATCGACATAATACTCGTCGAACTGAAAAAGTAGTTCGGGAAGCCGCTAGCTACGCTGCGTCGGGACGAAGAATTTGTGTGCCCATGTTGCGGGCAAAAGTCGCGAGACTTTGAGTTCGTGCCTACCGCGAGAGGCCAACACGACGCGCTGACGAAGTCAAAAATCTTACACCCGCGCTCCTCCTGAGCGCGTCAGGAGGGCTTTTTGCCTCTTGACAAGGACCTATCATAGAAGTCTGGTAAGCGAAATATCCCGTTCTCACCTGTCACGGCAAAGTGATTCGTTTTCAAAATAACAAGATATCCCTGCATCCTGCATCCAGGGGTGAAGATTGCATTTGACCGGGATGAACTGTTGCTTCTCATAGGAGTAAGAGAAAGGCGGCGTACCAGGCGGCTGGATGCGACTCCAATCGCGATTCACTTTCCCGAGGGGATTAATGCTGTGTGAGATCGGGTCACTATTGATGATCGTGATCTCCTGTCCGGCTCGAATTGCGAGTACGTGCGTTGTGTAGCGGCATCCCTTCTGCTCGAAGGCCACTGCTTTGGTGGGGACCGCACCCGTACTCGCTTCGCCCGCGGAGATGTACACGACTACGTTTGCAAGTCCGGTCCCGGGACCAGTCACGACGGTTTCATTCATCAGAGGATCGGTTGTGTGCATTTAGACCCACTGGGGGGCTGCTGATGGGAGTTTGCTTAGACGTTCGCCGCAGGCCATCGATTCTAGGGAGTGGGATGTTGCCGCATGAGCTATCCAGCAGACTACAGTGCGCTGGCCACAAGCGACGCTATCTTCATCTAAACAAATCAAAGAACTCGCAAGGCGAAACCCGGAAACACGGCGAGGCCCAGCCTCTGCCAAGCTGTCTTATTTCTTATTTTGAGTCTTCCTCAGCATCCACCACAGCCCTAGACTTGTCACGCCTAGACATCCTATGACCAGCAAGATTTCTCCCACCATAAGTACCTCCACATCAAAAATGGTAGTCTTGGCTCAATGCTTGAGTAAGGAAAGTACGGCTACCCCTTAGATCACGTCATCCTGTGAGGCAAATCTGCCCTGAAAATCGACAACTCCCCAAGTCTGTTGATCAACTTGATCAATGTCGTGAATAGCTGAGTCACATAGTGGACCTCCAATCTGCCTGATTACCGTGACGGGTTCAATGGATACCGGCAGTTACGTGGCCGGTCACGAATTTATTAGGAGTTGAGAGCGACCGGTTATCCTTCTGCGCGCTTCACTGGTATCAGCCGGATTGGCTACGAAGCCGGTAGGCTTGGCTGCTACTTCTTCAGCGAACGAATGAATGCAACCATGTCATTGATTTGTTCCGGCGTCATAGTTTTGTAAGCGGGCATCTTTGGCGGCTTGCCATTGGTGATGAGGCCACCCAGTTCGGCGTCGCTCTTCTTCTGGACATCGGCGGAAGTGAGGTCAGGGGTCTTCATTGCTTCTTTCCCCTTACCATCCGCTCCGTGACACATCGCACATTTAGTCTTAAACGTGGCCTCAGCGGCAGCGGTATCAGCTTGCACAGACGAACTGAACAGGCACGCGCTTGCCAGCAACGCAGTGCCCGACGCCATTGCTCCAAGGTACTTCTTTGTATTTGTCATCTGTCTCTCCCTCATTGAATCTCGGAGGAAAACGTTTCCGATTGCCCCCTATTTCAAATCCGATCGTGCGATAGTCAAAGCTAATGCTGCAATCCCCCCGCATCAATATGGCCCGCTGTGTTTTCAATTTGGCGAATGTAGAGCCGTAGCCCAACTAAAACGGCGACGATGATTCCCAAGGCCAACCCGAGACCCCTCCGGCGACGGTCGCGCTCCGCCAGCGCTGCTTGGCCTGCGGCTTGCGTTTTTGCTGCAAGCTTGAGACCGGCTTGAACGTCCTCTTCAACGAGCGCGGTTTTGAAGGTATGTATAGTGACCCGCGCCTTGGTAAGCGAATCCCGGGCCTGGTCCTGTTCCGTCCGAGCCTCGCTGACCTCCATGCCTGAAGATTCGGCGACTCCCAATAATTTGTCGGCAGATTTGACGGCATTATCCAATTGCGTCAAGTCCTGCAGCATTTTCGCTCTGGCCTGATCGCAAACGTCACCAGGTTTATGGCATCCCATGCACACCGCTTCTGGGCCCGTGCCTAGTTTCGCGTCCGTCGGAAGTGTTACGCCATGATTGCTGTGGCACACGACGCATCCGGGAAGACCGGCAGCTTGAAAGGCGGCCTTGTGGGTGCTCTTGTCATACATCTGCGCCTGAAAAACGTGACAGTTCGCGCATACATTCCTGACGGAGTCTACTCCCGGCGGAGTGGCTCCATGATTTCCGTGGCAGGTCGTGCATGTTGGTGCGCTTAAGTCTCCACGAACGACCATCGCTTCGTGGTGCACGCTCCGCTGGTAACTGGCATATTGATCTGTAGGGATGCCATATCCTTCCATATACTTCGCGTCCGAATGGCACCGGGAACATGTTTCCGCTATGTTCAACGGGTTGATTCTCGAACGCGGGTCGCTCGCCGCGCGCAGGTCGTGTACGCCATGACAGTCGATGCAGACAGCAACCTTGCCATCTCCCTGCAGGAGCCGCTTGCCATGCACACTGGTCTTATACTGGGACAACTGATCAGTGCGTAGCGACGGATTGTATTTGCGCATGAACGCCCCGTCGGAATGGCAGCGACCGCAGAGCTCCGGAATCTGATTGTGCTGGATCTTGCCTCGAAAGCCAGCAGCCTTACTCATGGCATCCATGTCTGCTTTCGTCGGGTCACCACCATGGCAACTGGCGCAGGTCAGTCCTTTTTTGGCGTGAATGTCTTGACTGAACTTCGCTTGTGTTATCTGTAGAGGCGGATCCAACGCTCCATGACAATCCAGGCAAGTGTTGGCTTCCTGCCCATATACGCCGCCGACACAAACCCAGATACCCATCAACAACAGTAAAAGCGACTTGGGAGTACGGTTATTTTGCCACGTATGCATAGATTGTCATCGCGATGATATAGCTCAGAGCGAATATCCCTCCGCCAAGAGCAAGTTTTCGTCCACGCCTGCTGCCGGTGCTATCGAAGAACGGTAAGAGTAGCCAGATCACGCCTGCCAAACCGAAGATCAAAATGCCAAGCACTTCGCCGTCAACGAACCAGACTTTCGCTGGAATCAACTTAAGCGTCTGAAACATGAACATGAAATACCATTCGGGTCGGATTCCAGCCGGTGCGGGAGCAAACGGATCTGCTTTTGCTCCCAACTCCCAGGGAAGAATTGCTGCCAACATTCCCAACACTCCCAGGGCGATGTACCATGCCATCAATTCGCGCAAGAAGAAGTTAGGAAAGAACTTCATCTGTCGTGCTTCACTTGGCACGGCTTTCCAACGAGCCTCCACCTTCGGTGGGACACTCATTCCGAAGTATTGAACCAACCCGATGTGAGCCAACAGCATGAGAACTGTCAGTCCGGGCAAGAGTGCAACGTGGAATCCAAAAAAGCGCGTCAGCGTCGCGCCGGTTACATCTTCTCCACCGCGCAAAAACACTTTCATCGCGTGACCAACCAGGGGCACCTGACCTGTGATTTCCGTTCCGACCTTAGTCGCGAAAAACGCCAGCGTATTCCACGGCAGAAGATAACCGCTGAAACCGAAACCCATGGCCAGGAAAAGAAGTAGCATCCCGGTAATCCAGGTCAATTCACGCGGCTTACGGTAAGCCCCCAGAAACAACACGCTAAACATGTGGCAAAACGCTGTGAAGATTAAGAGGTTGGCCGCCCAGGAATGGATGGAGCGCACCAGCCACCCGAATTGCACTCGGGTCATGATGTACTGGACGCTTTCGAAGGCTTCCGTAGCACTGGGCCGGTAGTAAAGAAGCAGCAGAATGCCGGTGCAAACTTGGATCCCAAAAAGAAACAAAGTGATCCCGCCCAGAAAATACAAGTAAGACAGATTATGTGTTGGGACAGTTTTTTTTCGCAGAGGCGCTGTCAGGGCTTCCCAATCGAATCGTTCGACGATCCACGTACGCAGGCCGGCAATCAAGGCTATGCCTCCCGCTTCAGCGAAACCACCACATCGTCGCCCCGCAAATGCACGTCATATGCCTCGAGTGGACGGGGCGGTGGCCCTGAGACATTGCGGCCATTCAGATCGTAAATACCGTTATGGCACGCGCACCATATCTCTTGTAAGTCGCCTCGATATTGCACGATGCAACCCAGATGCGTACACGTGGCAGAAAGCGCGCGGTAAGTTCCGTCGGTGTTTCTTATCAGCAGGCCCGGTCGACTGCCGAAGCGAAATATCTTGGCGCTGTTCGGTTTCAGGTCGGCCGTTTTCCCAGCAATCACCTGATCGCCTCCGAGTTCCGCTACCGGCGGGGGAACGAGATATCGGAGTACGGGATAAATGAACGATGCAAAGGAGGCGAACATGCCGCCACCGAGAAGAACTTGAATCATTCGGCGGCGTGGTGGTTCGTCTTGAGATTGTGAGTCAGCAGCCATATTCTGAAGACCTTTCCACCGAGACTGCAGACGTTCGCGCGTCCAATGGGAAAATTCGCATGTTCCACTCTCTCGATAATTTATGTGGAATGCTGCTCCACTGTACGTTGCATCTCTCGTAGCCACATCGCTTGGAACAATTGCAGGCGGTGGCCAATCACAACTGCCAAGTTCAACGTGAATTTGTACCCGACGACTGGATACGCGACGAAATGTTTGCGCAACTCTTCCCGCGGTAGAACGATGACTTCTGTCTCAAGGGGAGCTGTTGCAGCAAGCGTGAACTTATGGGGCGGAATCAGTGCGGACCAACCTACCGTCTGGCCTGCAGTCCTCTCTTCGACCACTACATCTTCTTGACTGCCTCGCACCTGCATCGGAAGCGTCAGCCGGATTCGTCCGCGTTCAATCAAAAACAGGCGCTCCGCCGGATCTCCCAGCCTAAATAACGATGCCCCACTTGGCAGCACAACCCTGTTGCCGAGGGCTAATATCCTCTGCACGTCCTCGGCAGAGAGATTCTTTAGGAGTTCTGATTGCTCGGGGGCCATGAGCAGGGCTCAGTTCACGAATGCCGACGTCGTCTTCGTATGCAGTTGGGCGTGCGAAGGCGTCTCAAGAAACGACTCAGCTGCTGCTTGCTCTAAGCGAACGTGATTTTCAATTTGTGCGAGCAGGACTTCTGTTGGCACATATGTCCCGGGATTTTTGCGAGGCGCGACTTTGTCGGCGAAGAATCGGCCAGAAGCTGCCGCTTGAACCGGCTGCAATTCTGGTCTAACCGGCGAAGCTGGGGATTCCTTTTGCGTCGCAGCTCCAAAAGCGATGGCCGCGACGGCCAGAGTAAACATACTCATGCACAGGGCCATCAAAAACATTTCCATGATTGTGTTCCTCCCTATGCAGGGCAGCTGCACGTTCTTCACCAGAGTGTAACAACACTAAGTTCTTTAGTTTCAGACCGACGAGTTTTTGTACCGGAGGTGATCTGACAAATTGTCAGGACGTGCCTGACAATCCGTCAGTCATTGACGCCCCGAAGCACCGTGTGACATGCTTGCCGCAATTCGGGTACCTCTCACATGAAGCTACGTTCCGCCAGCATGACCGTTGTCCTTGCCCTCGGAATTACGGTGGCTGTGGTCATTGCCTGCACTGCGGCTTCTTACGTTTATTCGGTGCATCATTTCCAGAGCCTACTGGAAACCGCGCGCCACACAGCTCTTGCCGAAGGCGATCTTATTCGCGTCGCACTCGAACATCAGATGATGGAAAACGACCGCACGCTGATTGCGGGAATGATCGAGAGTTTTGGGAAACAGGAGCGTGTTGATCAACTCATCCTTCTAGACCGTAATGGCGTTGTGCGCTATTCCAGCAAGCCAGGGATATCATCGGATAATTTTCGGATCGACTCCCCCACCTGTCAGGTTTGTCATCGCGATCCTCCTGACCGCCGTGGTTCCAGCCGTGTGATCGAGACTCGCGGTGGTGAGGTGCTAAGAACAGTAGTGCCGATTCGCAATCGCGAAGAGTGCCACAAATGTCACGACCCGCTCCACAAAATCAACGGCATCCTCATTTTGGATTACAGCGCTGGGGAAGTGCGAGCCGCTATGACTCGAGATCTCCGTTGGATGGTGGCCGGTGCCGGTGCGCTAACCTTTGTAATCGCGGGGGCCATCTTGCTGCTCATCCAGTTCTCCGTCCTTCGCCGTCTCAATCGTTTCGAGACCACCGCGCGCTTGATTTCGCAGGGTGACCTGGAGCGCCGGGTTCCATCCGAAGGTTCGGACACGCTGGCGTGGATGGGGCGCGAGTTTAACACTATGGCTGACTCTGTGGCTGGTTTGGTGGGTGAAGTCCGCACCGAGCGGGAGCGCCTTGAAACCGTTATCAACAGCATCGATGACGGCATTGTTGTTCTTGACGCCGATCGAAGAATCATTGCCGCTAACGATGCCTTCCTCCTGCGCACGGGCAGTGACCGTAATCAGGTACTCGGCTGCTGCTGTCTGGAAGTTGGTTCGGGCCCCTGCAACGTGGGCGATTGTCCCACGCTCGCTTGTTTGAAATCCGGCGCGCGACAGGTGCGCATGTGCGAACGCACAACCAGCAGCGGCACTGCCGCTTGGGAAGAAATTCACGCTTCTCCGATTCTCGACGCCTCAGGTCGTCTAACACAGGTCGTCGAAGTCTGGCGTGACATTTCGGAGCGTAGGGCGGCAGAAGCGAACCTAGCCGAGTCGCATCGATTGGCCTCGCTCGGGATTCTGGCCTCCGGGTTTTCTCACGAATTGAACACGCCGCTGGCAACCGTTCTCATGTGCGTCGAGGGAATCCTCCGGGAAACTCCCGCTGCGGCGAACAGCAACCCGGAAGTGGACCAGGCTAGAATCCGAAACAGTGCAGTCATCGCACGTGAACAAATCTTGCGCTGCCGCGGTATCACGCAGCATTTCCTGCGATTGTCTCGGGGCCAGCGTTCCCCCGGTGAAATCGTGGAACTAGGTGTCGCGATAGCGGCCGTGCAGGGACTAATCCGCCCTACGGCATCTGCTCACGCAGTGAATGTCGAGGTGCGGCCATTCCCGCCGGCATTGCGCGTCCGTGCGGACGAAGCTGAGTTACAGAATCTCCTCGTCAATCTGATCCTCAACGCCATTCAGGCTTCGAAAGCCGGCGGCAAGGTTATCGTGGAAGCAAACGGAGGCGACACCGTGAGTATTTCCATCACCGACGAGGGATGCGGGATCCCCACGGAGTATCGGAAAAAAATATTTGAGCCATTCTTCAGTCTGCGCAAGGGTGGCACGGGGCTCGGACTTTTCCTTTCCTTGAACGCCGTGCGCAGTTGGGGCGGTGACATCCACGTCGAGAGCACGCCCGGAATCGGGTCAATCTTCGAAGTGGTATTGCCGGCTTTGCAGATTGGCTTGCCGCAGGAGGTCCGGTAATGAAGGCAGCCTCGCTCCTTTTGGTAGATGACGACCCTACCTTTCGCCAGGTGATGGGCAACGAACTCAAACGTCTCGGCTACCTGATCGATTCGGTAGGAACAGGAGAGGAAGCGGTTCGGCGAATTGCCACTTCAGAGCCTGATGTACTGTTGCTGGACGTCCGGCTGCCCGGAATGAACGGTCTCGATGTGCTGAAATCGATTCACGCCAGAGCGCCGGCGATCGAGGTGGTCATGCTGACCGGACACGGCTCAATCGACACAGCAATTGAATCGATCCGCATCGGCGCTTTCGATTACGTGGTGAAACCTTGCCCGCTGGATGAGTTGCACCTCCGTATTCAAAGGGCAGTTGAGCGGCGCTCGCTCAGGCAACGGACAAATCTTCTCGAGCGCGGGCTGACGCCACCCGATCTGGGGAGTTCTTTCATCGGGGAAAGCCCGGAGTTCTGCAGGCTGTTGAAACTGATCGAACTAGTGTCTCCAAGCGATGGCACCGTGCTGATTACGGGAGAAACCGGTGCGGGTAAAGAGCGTGTCGCCAAACTGATCCATGCCAGGAGCCCTCGGCGGTTCCGGCCTTTCGTTGTCGTGGAGTGCGCTACGCTGCAGGAGAACTTGCTGGAGAGCGAACTGTTCGGCCACGAGCGCGGAGCATTCACCGGCGCGGATCACGGTAAACCTGGATTATTCGAAGTTGCCCATGGTGGCACGATCTTCCTCGACGAGATCGGCGAGGTTAGCCCCGCGACCCAAATCAAGTTGTTACGTGTTCTGGACTCCTCCACTTTTCGTCACGTCGGGGGAACCGCAGAAATCCACGTTGACGTACGCGTATTGACTGCAACAAATCGCGATGTCTCCTCCATGGTTCGTCAGGGACTCTTCCGCCAAGATCTGTTTTATCGGCTTAGCACCATAACCGTGGAAGTTCCCCCACTGCGGGCCAGAGGTGCCGACGTAGAACTTCTGGGGCAACAGTTCGTGGCCACCCTCAACGAGCGATTTGGCTCCTGCAAACAGTTCAGCGAGGAGGCCTTGCACCTACTCCGCTGCCACAACTGGCCGGGAAATGTGCGCGAACTTCTGCATGTGGTTGAAGCGGCCATGGTGTTGTGCGAAGGAAACTGCATTCTCCCCGAACACCTTCCCACCACTGTTCGCAATTCGCTTAACACCGCAACCCCAAGCATCTCAAAGAACAGTGCATCGTTGCCAACTCTGGAGCAAGCGGAGCGAGAACACATCCGCGTGGCGCTTGAGGCCTGCAACGGCCACCGCGGAAATGCAGCTAGAATCCTGGGCATCAGCGAGCGAAATCTTTATCGGAAACTTCACGATCACGGCCTACTGCCATCAACCTGTCGGGTCCAGAACCAATAACCGAATAATGAAGCTAACCTCCTCGTCGTTTGAAACGGGGATACCAAAGCATATTGCGACAGACGTCAAGCAGTCAGATTCTATCGGGGCGCGGCGCCCACATTATTATGCAATCAAGTCGTACTGGAATGAGCCATCGAGCAATGGCTTTCCGCCCCACAATGCCGAGTTTGGCAGTTGGAAAGCACACAAAGTTCCAACAGGTGGCCGGGATTCTGTTCGAATTGCGAAGTCCTTACTTTTTCTCGCAATCGTATCGAACCACTTCCAAGTGGGTCACGAGCAGCTGATTCTGTGGGGACTTTTTGGTCGAATCTTCCGTTTGCTTCGGATGGGTGCCTGTAAGCGTGACGATGCGGCCCACGTGCGGCCCCAGGCGCACGGTCACGCTGTGGACTTCCCATACTTTTCCGCTCTCATCTGAGAGCATGTAACTGCTTGCGGTCTCGCCCTTTTGCAGGCAGCCAGTTACTCTGTGTGTGGAATTATCAGAATGCGGATCCTGCGCTCTGGCGATGCCCGGAAATACGAATATGGTAAGCGCGAGCATTGCGATTGCGAGTTTGACGTTCATGCCTTCCTCCCTGCACCGTAGGCGCTGGGATTTCCCTTTTAGGAGCCCGGATCAAGCTTGCCAAGGGGTATTCTCATCTCTAGCGCCGTCTACCAGCCGTTCGATTGACTGAGCCGCGCGTCCAAATCAGGCTGCATGATTTCGCCGCACGATACTGGCAAATCCGTGAACCAGTGCCTTACTCTTTGTCAGCGCCCGTTCGAAACGCATTAAGCGGAAGCCACTTTTGCCGCCGGGCGGGAGCGCTTGATCTCCCAAGCTTCGCGCATCTCTTGGCGCCGCGCGAGCACATATTTTTTTGCATCCTCGAAGTTCTTGTAGATCCTCTTACTCTTGATCATGTTGCACGGACGGCAGCAGGCGACCAGGTTGGCAGGATCCTTCTTGCCCCTGTGAGCACGCGGCAGGATGAAATCAACCGACATGACCAGCGCGTTTTCAAAACTGGCCCTCCCATCCAATCCGCAGTACCTGCAGCAGAATTGATCGCGTTCCAGAATCTTCAGGCCTTCGGCTAGGGATACTGGCATATCTACTCTTGATAGCGTGATGATGTTGAATGGCATGGAGCACCTCTCGCTCCGGCAGCCGGTAGCGGGGGCTTCAAAAGCAGCTGTCGTACTACGCAGCCCTACTAATCAAGCGTCGGCTGCCGGGGCGACCTGGGCGATAGAACCCAACCGTCGTACCCGGCCGTAATGCTGGCGGTCCCTATCCCGTGGTGGAAGCCGCCTGAACCCTTGGTTCAATCTCTTTGTACGCTTGGCAGTGGAACCATGTCAAACAGAATGGATTCGGAGAAGTGGCGTTGCTTCGCCGAACTTGACTACTCTCTGGCAAAAAGCCCCATCTGTGCTCGGTCATGTTGGTCTGACGAGCCGGAACTAAGAACGAGATTCGTATGGGCGGCAGGCGTCTTTGCAGCCCGGACACATAGTGACAGTCATCACGTGAAAGAGTGACGAGAGTCACCGTAGCGCTGTGACGCACAGGGAAGAATGATTGCCGTTCGACATAACCATCTGTTGCATCGGTCACAATCTGCACACGCTCTCTGGGGAAAGGTGGAGCCCCTCATTATGAAAAGCCGGTCACGCAACCTGAATCTCTTCCTTTGCTTTGCTGCTTTTTGTCTGTTTGTACTCTCGTTTTTTGTGATGGCACCTAAGACAAAAGCCATTCCAGCTTTTTCACGGAAATACCAAACTTCATGCACCACATGTCATAACAACTTTCCGGAATTGAACGATTTTGGAGAAGCGTTCAAGAAGAATGGCTTTAAGTTTCCAAAAGACGACGAAGTATTTGTGAAGCAGGATCCCGTCATGCTGGGTTCCAAAGCGCAGAAGGAAGCTTTCCCGGAGGCAATTTACCCCGGTGAGATTCCCGGCATGGTGCCGATTTCGTTTCGCTACTCAGGCTATTTCAATTGGAATGCCAACCAACCAAAATCGGTTATCCAGACCAACGGTTTTGTTCCTCGCACCGATCTGTTCGCGCCCAATACTTTCACCTTCATCGGTGCCGGCAGTTTTGGTCCGAATCTTTCCTTTTGGGTGGATGATGACCTTTCCACCGGCGGGTCAGGTTCCGAAGGTGGACTCGGCGATGGCTACCTGAAATACAACGACTTAGGGCACGTCTTCCATCTTCCAAAGAACGCACTAAACGTTCGGATGGGACAATTCGAACTCGACTTGCCTTTCACTCAAGCCAGAACGATCTACCTCTCGGACTTCGACGTTTACGACCAAGCGAACGTGGCGGGCGCTTTTGGCACGACCAACAATCCCTTTGTCATGGGCGCTCCACAACGCGCCATTGAGTTCGGTGGCTATCCCAACAATGGCAATTTCTCCTGGTCCGTCACCTTGGGTAATGGCAGCAACGACGGCCCGGCGATGCGAAACACGAAAGACGTTTACATTCGCGCTTCGTACAAGTTCAATCTAGAGCGCGACCCGGAGAGTCGCAAAGCAATCCAGGCAGCCGGACCAACCGGCCCGCGCGACCACACTTCGCTGCGCGTCGGCGGATTCTATTATTACGGGAAGAACGTCCAGAATATTGGAAGCGTTACATACCCAACCCTGGGTAATATTAACGAACCGTTTTATCGCGTGGGTGGCGATCTTCGTTTCAAATACAGAAAGCTGGAGCTGCTTGCTCTCGGCATGGTTGGGCATGACGAAAACCATACTGTCGACACCGTTGACGAAACGGTCGTGCTCAACAAGGCTCATGCCGTCACCTATACCGGTGGCTTCGTCGGCGCCAATTACTGGATCTTTCCATGGTTCATCGCCACGATGCGATACGACTTCGTGAACTCTCCGACCGACTTTGCCAATGGTCCCTTCTCTCAATATCAAACACGGAATCGTTTCAGCCCGGGATTCCAGATTCTCGTCCGCGCCAACATCAAGATTGCCGGCGAGTACCAATATCACTGGGCACAGCCGTACACCAATCTAAATTCCGAAGCTGCGCTCTTCTTCCGGCCGAACACGTTCGTGACCGGAATCGACTACGTATTCTAAATGATTTATAACATTTGATAGAGATTCTCAGGTAAACCTGAGAAATCGAGGAGAATCATGAAGCTACTTCCAATTCTAAGTAAGGCAGTCGCAGTGTGTGGTTTGGTGGTGCTGCTGGCGGGCGCAAGCCACGCGGGAGACATTAAGGGTAAAGTCAGCGTTCAGGGGATCAAGTCAGCCGAGAACATCGCCGTGTACGTCGACGCGATTCCTGACAAGAAGTTCGATGCACCGACCACAAAACCCGTGATCGACCAGGCCAGAATGTCGTTTATCCCTCACCTCAGCGTGGTGCAGGTAGGAACGACCGTAGAGTTTCTGAACAGCGATCCGGTTGGCCACAACGTCTATTGGCCCAGCATCAGCGGCAACAAGAAGCTCGCGCACAATCTCGGCACCTGGCCCAAGGGTGAAAAGAAGTCGTTCCAATTCAATGATCCCGGCGTTGTATCACTGCTTTGCAACGTTCACCCGGAAATGAACGGCTACATCGTCGTATCTCCGACTCCCTACTACGGCGTCAGCGACAAAAACGGAAACTACGAAATCAAGAACGTTCCCGCCGGCAAGTACACCCTCAAGACCTGGAGCGAAGACGGCAAAGTCACCACCCAGGCTGTGGAAGTCACCGCATCTGGTGCAACTGCTGATCTGACCGTAAAGAAGTAGTACAGCACAGCATCCGGAGCGTAACGGTGACCCCGAGAACAAAGCTCGTTGATCTGGATTGGCTCGAATCGAACTTTCCTTGCATGCAAGCCTGCCCTGTGCACACGCAGGCGGGACGCTATGTCTCCCTCATTGCGGAAGGGAAGTACGAGGACGCTTACCGTTACGCCCGGGTCCCTAATCCGTTTGCCTCGATCTGTGGCCGTGTTTGCGGACATCCCTGCGAAACCGCGTGCCGCCGCGGACAGTTTGATTCGCCAATCTCCATTCGCGCCCTCAAGCGTTTCGTTACTGAACGGTACGGCCCCGAATCACGCAATCCTCTCGACGTTTTTGCCGATAAGCCGCGCCAGACCCGTACCGAGAAAATTGCCATCATCGGTTCTGGACCAGCCGGCATGTCTGCTGCTCATGATTTGGCCTTGCTTGGTTATCCCGTAACCATTTTCGAAGCTGCTGCGGTTCCCGGTGGAATGATGCACTTGGGAATTCCGGAATACCGGCTGCCGCGCGACGTTTTGAACGCTCAGATCCGCGAAATCCTCGATCTTGGTCCCGAACTTAAATTGAACATGCGTCTCGGACGGGATTTCTCGCTCGAAGACTTGAAACGGCGGGGCTATAGATCCATCCTTATGGCGTTTGGTTTGCACCGTAGCCGCGATCTCAATCTGCCTGGCAACGAACTCGATGGCGTCGTCAAGGGCATCGACTTTCTTCTTAACGTTAATCTGGGTTACCGCTTCGAGGTTGGGAAACAAGTCGTTGTCATTGGTGGCGGCAACGTCGCCATCGACGTGGCACGCTCAGCAATGCGCGAGCAACAGAAGCTGGCTGGAGAGGGTCTGCCAAATGAATTGACTTCCAGTGAGATGGACGTCGCCATGAAGGAATTCATGGACGTTTCCCGCGCGGCTCTCCGCATGGGCGCTCGGGAGGTTCAGCTTGTTTGCCTGGAATCGCGCGCCGAAATGCCCGCTTCGGAAGAAGAAATTCACGAGGGCCTCTTGGAAGGAATGAAGCTGAGGCCGTCCTTGGGACCTCGTCAATTCGTGGGGAAGAATGGCAAGCTGATCGGCCTGGAAGTCATCAATTGCGTTTCCGTATTCGACGAGAACAAACGCTTCAATCCACAATTCGCGGAAGGCACCGAATCTATCATTCCTTGCGATACGGTCATTCTCGCGATTGGCCAGTCTTCCGATATTTCTTTCCTCAAGCCGGATGACGGCCTGGAAACCACACGCCAGGGTACGCTGAAGATCAATCCAGACACGTTGATGACTACCGCTCCTGGAATTTTCGCCGCTGGCGACATTGCCTTCGGCCCTCGCCTCATCATCAACGCGGTTGCTGACGGGAAGAAAGCCGCTGTCGAAATTGACAAGTTCTTGCGTGGGCCGGGATGGAAACCAAAATCCCGCCACGTTCAGATCACCGTTCTTGATCATCACGAAATGGCCGCGCACTACGACGAGTATTCTCGCCTCGATGTCCCCGTGCTACCGATCGATCGTCGTACCGGCGTGGCGGAAGTTGAAACCGGCTATACGGAGCAGGGCGCACGCGAGGAAGCCAGCCGTTGTCTAAAGTGCTGGATCAACACCATCTTTGAAGGCAACGAGGTCACCGGAACGGAATGCATTCTTTGCGGCGGTTGCGTGGATGTCTGCCCCGAGAACTGTCTCTCTCTTGTGCCTTTGAAGCAGTTTGCCTTTACTGAAGAGGAAAAAGCCCGACTTGCAGCAGAGAAAGATCTTCGCCCCGTGGATCTCCAACACATCTCTCCCGAAGAACTGAATCAGATCGATGGCGCTGTCATGGTGAAAGACGAGACGATCTGCATCCGCTGCGGCTTGTGCGCAGAGCGTTGCCCTGCCCACACCATTTCCATGGAAGCTTTTGAAGTTTTCGACGACGAATTGGGCCTAACCGAACGCGAGGAAATGGTGCTACGACCATGAGTGATGCGAGTTCTACAGATGCAGCCGGCCAAAACATTTTGCCACCGGCGACGGGAGTGTCTCGCCGCGATTTCCTGAGCGAACTTACATTGGGCGCGCTGGGGATTGCCGGCTTGGGCGGCGTTGCTCTCACCTATCAATACTTTTCTCCCAACGTGCTCTTCGAACCTGCCTCCACTTTCCGTGCGGGCAATCCGGATCTATACCCAGTGAACTCCGTTACCATTTTGCAGGACCAACAGGTTTACATCGTTCGCACTTCTGGCGGTTTTTACGCTGTCTCTGCGGTCTGCACCCACCTTGGCTGCGTCACTCAATGGAAGCCGGAAGCCAACATGATTGCCTGCCCCTGCCACGGCAGCAAATTCAATCCCGAAGGGAAAAAGATCGAAGGTCCGGCTCCGCGTCCACTTCCGCACTACTCCATTACACTCACCGCAGACGGCGAATTGCAGGTAGACAAGCTACAAACGATTAAAGCCGATCAGGTTTTGAGGGCTTGAGGTAATTATGGCCACTTCCATCACCAACGCTTTGGAAATTCTTCGCGAGTCTCGCGTCTGGAAATCGATCTTCCGGCGCGGGCCTGCTCTCACCAATCGAACCCGCAGCCTCGCGGTATTTGGAAATCTTTTCCTTCACTGGATGCCTGTCAAGGTCCGGGAGAAGTCGCTGCGTGTCCGTGCCGCCTACTATCTCGGCTCGTTGTCCTTTTTGCTTTTCATCATCTTGGTGATCACCGGTGTGCTCCTGATGTTCTATTACCATCCTGCCGCGCCGAATGCATATCACGACATGAAGGATTTGCGCTTCGTTGTTTCAAACGGAGTCTTTCTGCGGAATATGCACCGCATCGGCGCGCACCTGATGGTGCTGCTGGTGTTCTGGCACATGTTTCATGTTTTTTATCGTGGCGGCTACAAACCTCCCCATGAATTCAACTGGGTCGTAGGCGTGGTGCTTCTGCTGCTCACCCTGTTTCTCAGCTACACCGGCTATCTGCTGCCCTGGGACCAACTGGCTTTCTGGGCGGTTACGGTTGGAACCAACATTATTTCCGCCATGCCGATTGTGGGCAGTAAGGTGCGATTCGTCGCACTGGGCGGAAATATCGTTGGCGAAAATGCGTTGCTGCGTTTCTATGTACTGCATGTCGTCATACTTCCGTTGCTCGCATTCCTTTTCATCGGCGTGCATTTCTGGCGTGTGCAGAAGGATGGCGGCTTGACGGTGCAATCGAAAGACGATGATGGACAACACTAAAATTCAATCCGGCTTCAGTTCGGACGCCGGGAAAGAACCTCGCCGCATTGTCTTCATCACGCGAAATGTTTCCGCGAAGGTGAAGGACGAACGCGGTCCCAAATTGATGACCTATCCGCACCTCCTCGCGCGCGAAGCGATCGTCTTTGAAGTTTTGATCATCGCCATGGTCATCGTGGCGCTGTTCTGGGATGCCCCTCTGGAACAACTCGCTAATCCGTTGCTCACTCCTAACCCGGCAAAAGCGCCCTGGTACTTTTTGGGGTTGCAAGAGTTGCTGCACTTTTTTCCGCCCTTCGTTGCTGGAATTCTCATTCCAACCTTGATCTTGGTCGCTTTGGTCGTGATTCCTTACTTCAACGTAAACGTGGAAGCGAAGCGATTGTGGTCTGGGTCTGCCTCGAAGCGCTTCACGATCGTTCTGATTGTAGTTGCTGCGTTACTTGTTCTGCTCGCGGCGGTGGATGCGTGGACGATCATCGTTCCGACCGTGTTGGTTGCTGGCCTTCTCATCGCTTCTTATTTCTCAAAAGCTACGGCCGGTTGGATGGGCGCGCTGCGCAACAAACCACTTTCCTGGTGGGTGATGACCTGGTTCCTGAGCACCGCGATCGCCTTGACCGTCGTGGGCACCTTCTTCCGCGGCCCGGGCTGGTCTTGGGTATGGCCTTGGGGGACACATGTCAGCTGAAGACATGGGCAAACTGTCCTACAGAGTGCGCTTGACGTTTGCCGTTGCGACTGTAGTCTGCGTGCTGGTTCTTGCGATTTCGCCGGTAAAAGATTTTCGCGCCGAGTGGAAGCACTATAAACGTTCGTTCCTGCACTTTGCCCAGGGGCGCCCCGACACCAAGAAATTGCTCGCCGATTACAACCCCAATATTGATCAGGCTTGGATTCCCGGAATGAAGGTTGTCGATCGTTGCGCGACTTGCCACCAGGGTATAACGCAGCCGAGCCTTGCGGACGCTTCAGTTCCTCAACCGTTTCGCGCTCATCCACCGATTCCACACAACGTCCGCGATTGGGGCTGCACCATTTGTCATCGCGGCCAGGGCCCTGCCACCGAAGTTGCCGAGGCCCATGAAACAACGCTTGCGTGGGAACAGCCGATTCTCCCAGCCCACTACTTACAGGCTTCCTGCGGAAGCTGCCATCAGACAGATCTGAAAGAAACGCCGCAACTGACTCGCGGCCGTGAACTGCTTTCACGTTTGAACTGCCAGGCGTGTCACAAGCTTTCCAACATCGATCGTCCGATGCTGGGGCCGGACCTTTCGAATGTCGGCTTTAAAGTTTCGCGCGAATGGATTTACAAGTGGTTGAAAGAGCCGCGGACTGTTCTCGATAAGGACGGAAACGTCACGGTCAACGGCTACGAAAATGGTGACGAGTCTCGCATGCCGAAATTCCGGCTGAAAGATGAAGAAATTGTCGCGCTTTCCGGTTACTTGAGCGCGCAGAAAGCTAAACCGATCGAGCCGTACAAAATTAATCCTGCGGTTGTGGCCGCATGGAGCAAGAAGCCCGATCTGATCAGTTTGTCTGAGGTCCGCTTCCGGCAAATGATGTGCACGACCTGCCACCCTCTCTCTGTCACGCGTGCGGGCGAATCGAAGCTGATCGGCGGCAATGTCGGCCCCGAACTCACCAAAGTTGGCAGCAAGGTCAACGAGCAGTGGTTGGTTTCGTGGCTGCGCAATCCGCAAGGGTATTTGGTGCACAACAACATGCCGCGCTACGGTTGGAGCGACGAAGATCTCTACAAAGTCTCTCAGTACGTCATGACCAAATTGACGGATTCTGACCTGCTGACCAACATTCCGCAGCTTGCGGAAGCCACCGAAGAAGAAATTAAAACTGGCAAGCGGCTGTTTCTAGAAAAGGGCTGCGCCAGTTGCCACAACATTTGGGGAAATACACCGCAAAAGGATTTTGGTCCTGACCTGACCGCTCTCGGCGCAAAGAACGAATCCGAACTTGAATTTGGAAAAGCCCAGATCCAACACAACTTGCTTTCCTATATTCAAGCAAAGCTGCAGGATCCGGTGTCTGTGAATCCGGCTTCGCGCATGCCGCAGTACAGTTGGAATCAGGCCGACCTCGAAGCGGTAACGACAGCATTGTTGAGTCAGACCGGGCCAAAATCCACCAGTGAATTGCAGCATCTAGTGGTGGCCAAGAAAGACTTCAACTACCAGGCAGTCGGAGAATTTGCAGAAGTCTACGAGCGTTATAAATGCTACGCCTGCCACAAATTCAATGGCTACGGCGGAGCACTCGCTCCCGATCTTTCCTTTGAAGGGAGCCGCGCGCAGAAAAAGTGGATTGCGGATTTCCTGAAAAATCCGCAAACCATTCGCCCCACACTCATCTTGCGCATGCCGCAATTCAACATGACGGATAAGGAAGCGGCAATTGTTGCCGAGTATCTTTCCATGGCGGTGCAAAAACCCGACGTGAATCCAAACAGCATCGACATGAAGAAATACACTCCGGCGATGGCGGCTTTGGGTAAGCAATTGTACGAAGTGAAATACCAATGCCAGTCTTGCCACACGATTGGCGCGGGCGGTGGCTACGTTGGACCGAACCTCAACAACGCAGGCAATTGGCTGACGCCAGCATGGATCGAGTCCTGGCTCCGCAATCCGCAAGCGCTGCAGTCCGACACGATCGAGCCGCGCCGCACGTTTACCGACAATGAGATTCATGCTCTCACCGCGTACTTGATGACACTGCGCTCCGGTATCAAATCGCAAACGGCGGCGAGCGCTTCCATCACACATCCCACGGCGGAAGGAGCAGGCCGATGAAATCCAAACTCATCCTCGCAGCGATGCTCTTCGTCAGCGTGCTCTGTGCCGTCGCACTTTCGGGATGCAAAAAAGCTGCTGCCGTTAAACCCGATGAAGCTTTCGGAGCCTATGACACCGAACCGGATTGGAGCGACGCGCAGAAACTGGTGAAGCTTGGCTACCAGGAATCGCAGGGCAAACGAGTCTTCTATCAATATTGCGTGTGGTGCCATGCGGATGCTTCGCCTGCGGGGCCTTCCAACCGCAGCAACCTGACGCCGGTTCCACCGTTGATGAATGACGGAGAAAAGCTAAATGCAGAGAGCGACGAGTTCATGGTCAACATCATCACGCTAGGTGGCAACGCGTTGGGGAAATCGACGATGATGCCGCCCTACGGGAAAACGCTCTCTCCCGAAGAAATCAAAGCGGTCGTCGCATTTACGCGGGCGATCGCGCAACCTGCTTATCAACGCCCCGGCCGACCTGGATCGCCGTACGCAGCCAAGCCGTGAATGATAAGATTTAAAGGTGAACTTGGCGCGCTCATCCAAATGTCTCCTTACCTCTCTGTGCCTCTATACACTGGCCGCGTTGCTTTTAACAGCCGTATCCACTTCCGCACAAATCAGCCCGAATGAAATTCGCGATCCTGATCTGAAGGCCCTTGAAAAACAATATTTTCAGGAACTGAAGACCCTGAACCAGAACATTGCGCACATGCATTTTCCGTTTTCTTTCTACCTGAGCCGGTACGTGGGGCTGGAGCCGTCGAAGCAGGCCGAAGCGGATTCCCGCGGCCTGGAGTTCGTGAAGTTCCGGGACCGTAGCGTGTTGAAAGTTACCGGGAACTATAACGCGGCGTACAACGCAAACACATTCACGCGCAACGAACGAGCCGCCCGTACTGTCCAAGACTTGATTCTTCCGATTCTGCGCACCGTGACACAAGGAATCTCTCCGGATGTGGGATGTGATGCCATTGGATTTGAAATCTCCTATCACACGCGAGCGGACGAGAAGAGCTACGACTACGAGGGGAAAGAAACTCTCGTCATGGTGGTGGACAAGCAAGACGCTTTTAAACTCGCTCAAGCCACAAACGATCAGGCCCGACAGGATATTCTGAATCAATCGCAGATTTTCCTCGGCGGCAAAGAATATGGGCTGTCGCTCCTTGAGAAAGATCCGTTGCTGGTTGAAAGCCTGCCAAAGAGAGCGACACCACCGCCGAGTACTATGACTGTGCCTGCATCTTCGACGGCCGCAAGCCACAGCAGCGCGCCGCTGCTGCACAGTCCTTTCAACGGATTGACTTATCCATCGAGCGAGAGTGCGATTCCATCGAAGCCGGATCTTTCGCTGTCCAAACCTGCCGCCAAGCCGGAAGATGCGGAAAAGCTTCAGGCCGAATACAAGACACAACTGGACGCTCTGGCGAATGAAGGCAAATCTAAATACCAGTTTGTGGACTATGATCCGCCGGCCTTTGTGGTTGTGAATAAAGAGCTGGCGCTGCAGATGACTCTGCGCAATGTCCTGCGCTTTGACGCCGAGAAGACGTCTATCTATAAACGAGCGGCACAGACTTTCGATCTATTCTTGGCACCCAAATTAAAGGACATTTTCGCCGATGTTCCGAAGGAAGCGAATTTCGATTTCTACGATTTTTCGGTGGTGAATCTTTTTTCCGCGGCGCCCGGCGCCAAAGAACGCTCGGAAGCGGTCGAGTTTGTGCTTCCGAAAAACCTCGCACAACAGTTCGCTGATTCGGAAATTACGAATCAAGCGCTGATCGACAAGAGTCAGGTGCTCATCAACGGCGTCCGCATCGCTCTCAATCTGCAACTGGTTGAATAGTGTGCGTATTCATAGAAATACAGTTGTTGATGGCGGCCTGCCCAAGCATTTCTTTTTTAGTCGAACATTTTGCCGTATGAGGCGCGTAGTAATTACTCCCGTGAAGCATATTTTAGGTTAGCAATGGAATTGGGCACATTTCGCGCTTCGGCTTAAGCAACCACGCAGCTAATTCTTGCTGAATTGCGCTACCAAGCATCAAAATGTTACTTTCATCGGCTCATGTGGTTTGGCGGGATTTTAAACTCCGGGAACAAATAATTCGCTGAACTGAGCAAGTTCGCCAGCAATCTGACCCCGCTCAAGAGTTTTGAAATCGTCCGCTAGGGCGAGCCAACCTCTCATTCTTCAATTAGTTGGGATATCTCAGAACATTCGGTCTGTGACAGAATGGTTTCAAGGCAGGTTATGGAGCCTCTGGCCTCTCACCGAACGACTGAGATTGTTCTGGCTCGGCTGACCTGCTGCGATCGCTAAGGAGATCGGTGAATTTGGTGTGATGGACACTCGGATTCCTGATTCTTTGTACGGTAATAATACTCCAAACTCCATCATTCCGTTCTCAAGGCAAAACAGTTTGCGGTTGTGATTGATATCTACTCGAAAGGTGAATAATCACAGAGCGATTCACAAGGCCACGACCGTTCAATCTTGAACAGATCACTGCCAACTGAGGACGACTCGTAAGAAGTTGCTGATTACCTTCGAATGTTTCTCGGCTCAGGTAAGTTGCGAAAAATTTGGTTTCAAGGTGACTAAGCGGAAACCAAAGGGCGGGGACCAAATTTAGGCACTTGAAGAACTCGTTTCCACCGGTGTTACGACAGGCACGGAGATGTAACGTAGAATGCGGTATGCAACACAGTCCAGCCTCATTCTCGTCCGGGGCCATAAAGTTCTCCTTATGGTTGGGTGCGGCGGCGCTGGCTTTTGCCTTTTTCATCAAGCTCACTTCTGAATTGTTGGAGCATGAGGTGTCCGGCTTAGACCGGACGATCCTGATTGGTTTTGCGAAAGCACGAGCTCCCTGGCTAACGGTCATGGCCGTAGATTTGACAGCATTGGGATCGATCACACTCGTGGTACTGATTTCGACCCTAGCCTTTTGTGTGCTGCTTCTCTTGAAGGACCGGATGGCCGCGCTGCAACTGGTGATAGCTTCAGCGGGTGCTGGAATTTTGACGAGTGCAGTAAAAAACTACATCGACCGACCCCGCCCTGCGGAAGTCACTCAGCTCATCCAGGTTTCGGGCTTCTCCTACCCAAGCGGTCACTCTCTCGCGGCGGCATCCCTCTATTTGACCGTGGCTATTCTTGTGTGCCGGCATCTTCAAAGAACCGGGCATAAAATCGCGATACTGACGATGACGGTGGCTATCATAGTGCTGGTGGGAGTGTCTCGGATCTACCTCGGTGTACATTACCCAAGCGACGTCGCCAGTGGCATATCACTTGGGACGGCCTGGGCGCTTTTGTTGGGCGGGGCTTTTCGTTTCTCCTTCTCTCCAAGGTCACCCGCTGCGGGCCATAATCCCTTGGAGTGAGGAATGACAGTTCCCGCGTTATTGTAGGCGCCCCGCACAGACTCGAGTTGGCGCTTCTTCGTCGCTCTCCTCGTAGCAGCGAAGTAGCAAAGGATGCCGCAACCATTCGCCCGCTCTGTTCACATGCCAGTTGCTAAGCGAGACACGAGGGTTGTGAAGTCCGAACTTCGGTCCGTTCTCGATTTGCACTCCGGCCACTATCGCCGCCGGCATAAGATGGTCACCGCCGAATGGGGACGAGGATAGGGGAAGACGGCCGCACGCCCTAAAGGACCCGAAGATCAGATCCGTGTCCTACGTCGGCAGCGTTGCCGATGGCCAGAAGTATCACCTAAAGGTTGTTCTTTCGGACCACAGCACGCGCCCCGGCGATCCGCAAGTCACGATCATATTCCGGCTTCGCTCCGCGGAGTGGCGAATGGTGCTGTGCAGTAGGTTCGGATTTCTAGAGAGCCTTATCTCAACGGCGACACTCGAAATCGTCCATGAGTATGGCCTGCGAAGGCTGGTCAATATCGGATATCTTATTCAGCAAGATGGAACGCGGCAGTCACTCTTTGCGAGTGTCGACCGGTCTCATCCCAGCCGATAGTCGGAGAACGTACTGGATTTGTGGCAGCCGAGTGTGTTCGGCCAGGTCACGATTGGGCCGGGCGCATCTGTCCGCACGGGAGATTGGCTGGCGGTTTGCCGACCCAGGCGGAGCACACGGCGGAGGTGTAGGTGGGTTTGCCAACAACCAACAAGGGACCGGGTGAGCGGCCGGGTAAACTTGCAAGGGTGAGCGGGGCACAGGTTTCCGATCAATTACTGGAAAAGGCGCGCGCCGATAGCGAGACCGTCCTGAGGGAGCTTGCATCGCGATTATCCGGATTGAGTCAAGCGGAAGCCGATTCGCGCTTGACGCAGTACGGGCTGAATGAGATTTCCCGAGAGAAGCGTCAATCAGCCGTGATGCGCCTTTTGAGTAATGTCAAGAATCCCTTGGTCCTCCTGCTCACGGCGCTCGGCGTGCTCTCATTTCTGACCGGGGACTTGCGGGCGACGGTGGTCATTTTCGTGATGGTGGTTCTGGGTGTGGTGTTGCGTTTCGTCCAGGAGATACGGGCCGATAACGCCGCCGAAAAGCTCAGGGCGATGGTCAGTAACACAGCGACGCTGGTGCGCGATGGCAAGGAAGCCGAAGTATCACTTAAGATGTTGGTGCCAGGCGATATCATCCAGCTGGCCGCCGGCGATATGGTTCCCGCCGACGTACGGGTGCTTTCCGCCAAAGACTTGTTCCTGAATCAGTCGGCTCTTACCGGCGAATCTTTGCCCGTGGAGAGAAAAGCCGCCGCCACGTCCGCCGCCATTCAGAACCCGCTGGAGTTGCCCAATATCTGTTTCCTGGGCTCCAACGTAGAGAGCGGCTCTGCGACAGCCGTGGTCATCCACACGGCAGATAGGACCTACTTCGGATCGCTGGCCGCCAGTATCGTCGGAGAGCGCCAGCTAACCAGCTTCGATAAAGGTGTCAACAAGTTCACCTGGCTGATGATCTATTTCATCGCCGTAATGGTTCCGGCGGTCTTCCTGATCAACGGACTGAGCAAACACAATTGGTTGGAAGCCTTCCTGTTTGCGATGGCGGTGGCCGTCGGACTGACCCCTGAGATGCTGCCCATGATCGTGACCGTCAACCTTTCCAAAGGTGCCCTGGCTATGGCGCGCGAGAAAGTGATCGTGAAACGTCTGAACGCCATCCAGAACTTTGGGGCCATGGACGTGCTGTGCACCGACAAGACGGGCACCCTTACCCAAGGCAAGATCGTACTTGAAAAGCACTTGGACGCGCACGGCGATCCCAGCGAAAAGGTCCTCCAATACGGCTACCTGAATAGCTACCACCATACCGGACTGAAGAATCTGCTCGACGAGGCGATTCTCGCCCACCAGGAGCTGGAGGAACGCCTAAGAGCCAAAGAGAAGTATCGCAAGATAGACGAGATCCCTTTCGATTTCGTGCGGCGCCGGATGTCGGTGGTGGTGGAGGATACGACCGGATTGAACACGCTGATCTGCAAGGGTGCCGTCGAAGAAGTGCTGGGCCTGTGCACCAGGGTGGAAGTCAAGGGGGAGATCATCGAGGTCCTTCCCGAGCACGATGCCAAGCGCCGGCAGATAGCGGACGAGCTGAACGGGCAAGGTTTTCGCGTGATCGCCCTGGCCTACAAACAAATGCCAGGGGCGACGGATGAGCCTACCTACGCAGTCAAGGATGAATCTGATCTTATCTTGCTTGGCTTCCTGGCCTTCCTCGACCCGCCCAAGGACACCGCTTCGCCGGCCTTGAAGCAGCTCCACGACCTGAACGTGGATGTCAAGATCCTGACTGGCGACAATGAGATCATCACCGCCTACATCTGCAAGGAAGTGGGTATGCCCGTGGAACATCTCGTGCTCGGCTCTCAGATCGAGGCGATGACCGAAGCTGAACTGGCCGAAGCCGCCAGCGTAACCAGCGTCTTTGCCCGGCTGGCCCCAGCCCACAAGGAACGCATCATCCGCGCGCTCCAGAGCAAGGGCCACGTGTTGGGATTCATGGGCGATGGCATCAACGACGCCCCGGCTCTGAAGGCCGCTGATGTAGGCATTTCGGTGGACAGCGCGGTGGACATCGCCAAGGAGTCATCCGACATCATCCTGTTGGAAAACAGCCTGCTGATCTTGGAGCAGGGCGTTCGGGAAGGCCGGCGAGTGTTCGGCAACATTGTCAAGTACATCAAGATGGCAGCCAGCTCCAACTTCGGCAACATGTTTAGTGTTGTCGGGGCAAGCGCGTTCCTGCCCTTCCTCCCCATGCTGCCGATCCAGGTGCTCAGCAATAACCTGCTCTACGACTTCTCGCAGACCACCATCCCCACCGATGAGGTGGATGCCGACTGGCTGACCAAACCACGCAAGTGGGAGATTGGTGGGATCCTGCGTTTTATTCTGATTATCGGGCCGATCAGCTCGATCTTCGATTACCTGACATTCTTCATGATGTTGTATGTGTTCAATTGCTGGCACAACCCGGCCCTGTTCCATACTGGCTGGTTCGTCGAGTCGCTCTTCACCCAGACGCTGATCATTCACGTCATCCGCACCAACAAGATCCCGTTTTTCCAGAGCTGGGCCAGTTGGCCACTCATCCTTACTTCGGTAATTATCGTTGCGGTCGGTGCTGGGCTGACGGTTTCGCCTCTGGCCAGTGCGCTCGGGTTTGTCCCGCTTGCCTCCCTGTACTGGTTGCTACTTGCGATCATATTGATGTGTTATGTGGTCCTGACCCAGTTAGCGAAGACCTGGTTTTACAGCCGGTTTGGCGAATGATGGCGATGGCGATGAAAAGGCATTCATTGACCAAGAAATCGCAACCGGGTTATTCCACAGACGGAGCATCTTGCTACTTAGTGCTGATTGCGTGTACCTCGTGGGTGCAGGATTGGGTGCAGCTAGAATAGTAAGAATGGCTCCGAGTCTTATGTAAGCGACACCAGATGCGGCACTTAGATTTTTGACCACCTCGGCTGTTCCTGCCGTTGAGGCGATTTGAGTGCGGGCTAGCCTCCAGTGACAGGGGAGGAAGCTGCCAAGGACGGTGGATAAAACTCACAACTGCGGCGAAACCAAAACGTAGTGAAAGCGGGCGGTGCAAGTTTGATGAAATACTTTCGCAGATCCACGAGGGTGCGGTTTTGAAATTGGGCGAAACGGCCGAGTTCACGAGATGTCAGGAAAATCTCCTGACAACGACGGTGTCTGCGTTTCTCATAACTTCGAAGCGCAAGCGGAATCTCAGGGACTGACCGTAAACAGTCGGCTAGCACGACGGCGTCCTCGATCGCTAAGCACGCACCCTGACCGAAGTTCGGGCTGAGGGGATGAGCAGCATCCCCGAGAATTGCAATGCGGCCCCGAGTCCAGGGGAGAGAAGAGAATCGGTCGCGAACTTTCGTACGGATGGTACTGTGGGCGGACGCAATGAGTTCCGGAATTGGATCATGCCACTCGGAGAAGAGTTGTGAAAGGACTGCTGCATCCGAAAGGTTTTCCGGCAGCAATGACTCGTTTGCCACCGCGTACCAATGAATATGATCAGGGCCTAAACGGACAATGCCAAATCGTTGACCGTGGCCGTAGGATTCAGAAAAATCGCCATCCTGTTCCAACCCAAGTTGTCGGCCAGCGTTCCCCTCTGTGAGCCACGTCATGCCGCGCCAAACGGAATAACCGCGACTAATGAGACTACCTTTAAGATCCAGTGATTTCCGCACCGCCGAGTGAATGCCGTCGCAGCCTACGACTAGATCGACTTCACATTCGTTCCCATTATGGAAATGCACTGCCACCGAAGAGGAGCGACTTATCAAGTGCGAGAAGTTATGGTCCAAGTGGATCGAAGTTGTGGGGATGGCTTGTGCCAGAACGGATAGAAGCTCGGATCGGAGAATTGCAACACCGTTGACATCGGTTTTTGGCAGCCGCACTGTCTTTATGGATTTTCCGCTCGCTTCCTTCATCAAAAACCGTTGTAGTGGATGGCCGTTTCTTCCCACACTTCTAAAGACATCCAAATCGATTGCTGCTAATGATCGGAGTGCGTTCGGCCAAAGGCTCAGAGCAGACCCGACCTCTTTCAGTTCACAAGCGCGTTCATAGACATGTGCTTCAAACCCGACTTTGCGCAGTGCAATTGCGGTTGCAAGCCCCCCAATTCCTCCGCCGATAATGGCAGCGCGTTTCATGAATACCTCCGCAAATATGAACGAGAGTTTGATGAAGTCATGTTAATGCCGATTTGATTGTGGCGGTTGACAAGGTCCGGCCACAATTCCGCGCTTCGCCGCTCGGCTTTCTTTCGATTCATGCCAGGAAAGGGGCTACTCTTCCCCTCTTCCATCTTTGTTTCCGTCCGCATCCCTTTCGGCTCGGTTACAGGCTTCGAACTGCAGTACTTTCATTCCACTTGGTACCTTATTTGGCACTAATTTACAGAGGTTTTCCGCCTTCGCCCGTTCGTCCAGCAAACCGAATCTGACGAACGAGAGCAGATCGTCGAATTCACCCTTTTTCAAGGAAATCGGAGATTGCAGCAGCGGGTCGAGCAGTTTCAGGACTGGTTCGATCGGCCCAACGCGGTGCGCGAGATCATCGGGCACGCCGGCCTTGGCTGGATTGTAGTTGTGAGCTGACTTTTTGACGTTCAGATGGTGGCGGATTGCGTCTTCCAGGTTGACAAAGGCGCCGTTATGAAAGAATCCTGGCGCCACGGCCACATTTCGAAGCGGAGCCGTGCGAAACCTATATCGATCTTGCGGATTGCCGCTAATCTGCTCCAACCCAAAATCCTCGTCCTGCCCTGGCCCGTCGAAGATTACGTTCCCCTGTCCCACTCCGAAGAACGGAGCGATTTGCGGGACGCCGATGACGCGCTCCTGAAAGTCGGTAAACATCTCGTTCGACTCGCCCACCTCTGATCGGCCCGACACGGCGTGGCACTGCACGCATTTGGCCTTGCCGAAAAAGAGCAGCGCCCCGCGCTTTTCCGTCGAAGTCATGGCGTACCTATCCCCTCTTGCGAACTGGTCTAACGGTGCGTTTGCAAACACCAACGTGAATTCGAACTCAGCGATGGCCTTACCGAACATGAAGAAATCAATGGGTGCGCCCGCGGCGACCTCTGGGAAAACTTCTCCAAAAAGTTTTCGGTATGCAGGCGTTGCATTCAGAATCGCTAGGCTTTTTTGCCTGATAGGTTCGTTCCGAGAACCGGTGCTATCCGGCAGAGGCACCGTTTCGCCCCTACCATCGTCAAACTGGCAAAACGCACTTCCCAATGTCGGGTCGGGGACTCCGGCGGGACATGTCCCGGTGAAACCGGCGACCTCGATAAGCTCCGTCGGAGGCATGTGCGCCTGTGCCTGCAAAAGGTGCGTCACAAGGTGCTGTACATCGTTGGCATTGGAAAAACGAATGTCGTCTTCGGGAAATGGAAAACGGAAGCCCAGTGAATTGTCAAACGGATCGCCAGACAACGAATTGAACCGCCCATTCCACATCATCGCTGGGTACAGCGCCGTATTCACAACCAGCGGAGAGCGCCGCTGGTTTCGCGGCCCGGCGCGGTGCGGGCCCACAAGGTTGTTGTTTTGGACTCCGATGGCCATGGGTTGCGAATCGCCAAACCCGTTCGTGGGCGAATGGCATCCGCCACACGTGTTGTCGTGATTGAGCGAATGAAGCTTATCGAACCAGAGGAGCCGTCCGAGGTTTGCTAGTCTGGGGTTGATCGGCCGGCCGAGATTTGCTTCCAGCCGTTCGCGAAAGGATTGCTCGATATTCCCCGTGAATCCCGCAGCCGAAAGCACCTCCGCCAGTTCAATATCCAGTTTGCCATCGTCATTCGCCGCCGCATAGACCACCGGCGCAACAGGCCCGCTGGACGGCCGCGACTCGAATATCAAAAAACAGACCCAGGACAGAGTCGCCGCCAGGATAAGGTTTAGGATCCTTAACATGTTAACCTCCTCAATGAGAACTCCCGTTCGGGACCGTGGAATCGCCACAAGTAGACGGCCATATCCCCGTCAAGCACTTGCCAGCGCGTTGGTATAGGCAACGTTCCCGCTCCCACCAGGCACTTCACTGTCTTGCACTCCTCCCAACTCGTGGTATTGCGCCCAAAAGTCGGTTTACAGGATTTCGGCCGCGGCCGCAATCCTCAGCAGTGCAGCGCCCCCCGGTAAGCTTCCTACTCTTGTCTTCCCTTTCATGATGATCGGACGCGGATAGCCCTCTTTCGAAAAAACCTGCGCCCAGCGTCGCGGCACCTGCCGCAACGACAGCTCTCTTGAATTTGGGCAGTTGAAGAGATCAGAGGGCGGTCCGGTACTCGGTGATCTTTTGCTTGCATAAAAGTAGATGTAAGGAAAACAAAATGTGTCACAGCCGTGTCCGCGGAGTGCAATTTCTTTGTCACTTTGGAGAACTTACATCAAAGACCCAAGAAGATTTTTGAGGGCCTAGCGTATCGCTCGCGAAGAGGTTTGATAAACGTACAAATGCTCAGGGCTCTCAGACTGAAAAAAGATTCCGCCAATGCCTGTCACGCGTTTCATGAATGAGTCTCTCCGCCAACTGTTTTTGTCAACATCAATCGCTGAAAAGAGCCTTGCAAAGATTCCGACTTTAGACTTCTCAGGCCCTAAGTGGTGAATCGATTCGACGATGCCAATTCAATAGTCGTGACCGAAGATCAGTGGGCTAGCTGTGCGACCATGCCCTCTGAAGTACGGTGAAAAGAAATGCTGTGGTGAGGCCAAACTGCGCTTCTCTAATCGCAGCGCAGGGCGCGCATGGGATCGACCCTGGTGGCCCAGCGCGCGGGAATATAAGCGGCCAGGGCTGCTACGAACGCGAGGAGCGCCGTCAACAAGGCGAAGACCGGCGGTTCGATTCGAATGACGCCAAACATAGCGCTGGAAATGGCGTGGGTCAGAAGCAGTGATACGCCAAAGCCGAAGGTCAAGCCGACAAGAGCCATCTTCATGGCCGATGCCATAACCAAGCGAAGAACGTCGAATCGGCGGGCACCGAGCGCCATGCGAATACCGATTTCGTGAGTGCGCTGCGTTACCGAATAGGCCATGACGGCGAAGATGCCGGCCGCGGCCAATGCCAAAGCGATAAAGCCGAAAATGAGCATAATGCGTGCGGAAGATTCCACGCCGCTGACGTTGTCGGAAACAACCTGTTGGAGAGTGCGGACATCGTAAGCGGGCGTGGCGGGGTCGATGCCGCGCAATTGCTCCATGACGATCGGAGCAAGGCTCAAAGGATCTATCGAAGTGCGCACTATGATGGCCGAGGAACTTTGCGGCAGCTGGGCAAAGGGTACGTAGGTGGTCGGGTTAGCCCTCTGATCAAACGCAGAGGTACGAATATCGCCGACAACTCCGACAACGCGCCGCTCCGGCTCCGAACTTTTGGAATTGCCGAGCTTCAAATGCTTGCCGATCGGATCCTGATCTGGCCAGTTGGCACGCGCCATACCTTCACTGATGACGGCTACAAGCGGACTGTTCGGTCCGTCCACGGTGGAGATGAAACGTCCCTTGATGAGCGGAACGCGCAAGGTTGCCAAGAAACCGGGCGTGACGATTTGCGAGATAGTAGAAGGCACTTCTCTCGCGGTGACCGCAGGGCGACCTTCAGCTGTGTACTCGGTCCAATTCCAGCTCCATCCGGAGGGCAAACTGGTTACGCAAGCGACGGAATCTACCGATGGCAAGGTGCCGAGCTGATTGAGCGCGCGATCGTAGTAGCCGAGGACTTGATCTTTTTTCTGATATTTCTCCTCGGGCAAGGCAATATGAAACGTAAGCACGTGGGTGCGGTCGAATCCCATTTCTACCGCAAGGAGATTGCGGAAACCGTTGACCATAAGTCCCGCTCCTACGAGAAGAATGAGAGCGAGCGCGGTTTCTAAAGTTACCAGCACGCCGCGAAGACGACCAGCGGAATGACCGACAGTCGAGGAGCGAGTGCTCTCTTTTAAGGCATCGTTAAGGTCGGAGCCTGAGAAACGCAACGCGGGCGCGAGGCCAGCGAGAATTCCGCTACACAAAGCAATAGCGAGAGTGAACAAGAGTACTCGGGAATCGACCGCCACGTGCTCGAGGCCTGGCACGTGCGCCATGATGAACGGTGGGAGGTCTCGCCGCAGAAGACCCACTCCCCATTTCGCCAGCAGGACGCCCGCAGCCGCTCCGGTGAGCGCGAGCAATGTGCTTTCAACCAGTAACTGGCGAATCAGTTGCCAGCGGCTCGCGCCCAGGCCAGACCGAATCGCCATTTCTTTTTGCCGGCTCGATGCGCGGGCGAGTTGCAGGTTCGCTACATTTATACAGGCGAGCAATAGAACAAAGACGGCGCAGCCCATCAGCACCATAACGAACTGCCAAGTTCCGGTGGTGGCATCTTCGGCCAAGCGGATAACGCGGACCCCATGGTCTCGATTGGTGTCTGGAAATTCTTGCGCGAGACGACCGGCGATGGCCTGAAGGTTAGCGGTCGCACTCGTCGCGGAGGCGTCCTTGCCCAGGCGGCCAAGAACGCGGAGCGAGTGGGTTTCGCGGTCGGAACTCTCGATGGAGAGAAGATCGAGCGGAGTCCAGAGTTGAGCTCCTGTGGGATAATCCAAATCGGAGGCAGCGACCCCGACTATCGTGAATTTCCGGCCATTCAGGAGCAAGTTCTTGCCGACGGCATTTCGGTCACCAGCCAGATGGCGCTGCCAGAATCCGTGACTGAGAACGACGACGGTCGCCGCTCCGTGTTGGAAATCAACGCTGGTGACCAGCCGGCCGAGCTCGGCTGGAACCCCAAGGAGTGGGAAAAAATCGCTCGTGACTTGATAGCCTTCGACGCGTTCGGCAACGCCTTCGCCGGTTAAGTTTGCATCCCATCCGCGAGTGGCTGCCAAATATTCGAAGGATTTGTTTTGCTCAGCCCAATCGTGGAAGTTCGCGGGCGCGGCGCTGACGCTATAGGCGTCTTGCTTCGGAACAGTTTCCCAGATAGCTACGACACGATCAAGATCCGGGAAAGAAAATGGGCGGAGGACCAGAGCATTGACGTGGCTGAAGATCGCCGTATTTGCGCCGATGCCGAGGGCGAGCGTGAGGATGGTGACGGCGGTGAAACCGGGGGTTTTGCGTAGTTGTCGAAGGCCGTAGCGGCAATCAGAGATCACCGAGTGGGTCCAATTACCAATCCGTTTTTCGCGAACCTGTTGCTTCACCTGTTCGATGCCGCCAAGTTCGATCCGTGCAGCGCGTTGCGCTTCCTTCGGCGGCATCCCCGCTCGGATGTTTTCCTCGACCAGCATTTCGAGATGCGAATGGACCTCCTCGTCGAGGTCTGCCTCCGCACGACGAGATGAGAAGAGATTTCGCAAGAAGCTTCGAGCTTTCAGAAAGAGCGACATGCTAAATATCCTCTAAGACGTTTCCAACGCTTGACCGATGGCCCACGAAATGCGGTCCCATCGCTTGGTTTCGACTTCGAGTTGCATTCGTCCAGCCCGGCTCAAGCGGTAGAATTTCGCGCGGCGGTTATTTTCGGACTCTCCCCAGAAGGAGGATATCCAACCTTCTTCTTCCATTCGGTGCAGGGCGGGAAAGAGCGAACCTGGCTTAACAGCGAAAGTGCCACCTGTAATCTGCTGGACCCTGCGCGAGATCCCCAACCCGTGCATCTCGCCAGCAACAAGGGACTTCAAAATCAGCAGGTCCAAGGTCCCTTGCAAAAGTGTTGTCGGTTCAGAGCTCAAGATATCTCCTATCGGTATTCTATATGAATGATGATCCTCTACATATAGAATGTCAATAGGAAGCCGCCATGCCAGCGGACGAGAGGAGGCGACATCGGACAAGTCTCATGAGCAGGGAGCCCAGAAATTCGTCCGCCACGCCTGGTGCGAGTTGGAAAAATTGGTGACCTGCGAAGATTTCCCGAAAACAATGCCAGCTTTCCTCGGCCTCCTTCCGATCGTTCGCGAAGCTGCCGAGAGGCCCGAACTGCGGCAGCTCCGGCCATTCATTTCTCTTTTTTCCTATGCTTCAGTCGTACCACCGGATATCCATTCACGAGAGACTGTCCGCGTGCAGAGTCTCTCGGGAATGATCTGTACCGCGTGACTTCTGCGGAAGGTACTGTCTTGTTCGACGGCTTTGGTGCCGTTCAGGCTGCCGACGCTCTCGTTGCCGCCTTGCCACTCAATTGCGGCCCGGCAATCCAAGGCATTCTGGAAGATATGTAGTCACTGTCACCAGCAAGAGGCTGAAAATGTCTTCGGTGTATTTCAGGTCGATGACGGCCGAATTACCGGAAACTCCTACCAGCCAAATCCGGATTATCTCCTCGTGAGCAAGAAAGGACTGTTTGCCCTTGACTCTTGGCTTCACTCGAAACTGCTCGAAGAGTTTGCCAAGCTCTGAAGAAACTGTCCGTCGTGGAGCAGCGGGACCGTGGCGCGGGAACACTCCAGCGGAGAGAGCTGCAAAAGAGGTGGCATCACCAAGACCGGCAATGTGCACCTGCGTCGTATTGTCGTTCCTGCTTCATCCAAGACCCAGTAAAACGACCAATCATGCCGCACGCGAGATGAGCGTAAATCCTTCCGCAGGAGCCAACGGGGCTTCAACCACACCGTCATCCCATCTGACGCTTATGTGGTCTTTTCCGTCTTGCGCCGAGTGGACTCTGATTACTGTGCCGGGCTGCTCGTACTGGTTTTTCACGTAATCGCCTAACTTGGGAGTTTCGCCGCCAACATATGGCATGGTTACCTCCGAACTAAATAATTAGGCGGGAATTTCGGGGGAGTACGTGCGAAGTTAGCGCACGGATTTTGGTATTGTCAATGGTGTCCCATACGGTCGTTCGATGATTTCACATTAACACAGCAATTAGCCTTTGATTGCTGATCTCCAAAAGCGGAACGTCTCCTCAGTGATTCCAGGGGAGTCCTTGCCCAATTCCTCCCGGTAGATATCTGCAAGACAATTGAAAAGTGCGACGGCTTCACTATGCAGTCCAAGAGTCCGCATCGACTTCAAGATTCGCGTGATCCGCAGGTGATTGTGATTGCTGGCCGTCAGCCAGTTCTCCGAC
This sequence comes from Candidatus Acidiferrales bacterium, assembly GCA_963748365.1. Taxonomy (GTDB): domain Bacteria; phylum Acidobacteriota; class Terriglobia; order Acidiferrales; family UBA7541; genus Acidiferrum. The sequence goes on along the minus strand of CAVVJG010000015.1, from coordinate 156,788 downwards.
CGCTCCGCAAACGATGGTGCAAACACCACGGTGGGTGGATTGGACTGGACAAATTCGAGTCCATAGAACTCCAGCATTCGGAGGAACGAGAGTCGCAGGTTTTGCTGGAGGTCAGGCCGCGACTGAAATTCCTGAATTGTGAGCCGGTCCAAGACTGGAGCGGTCACATTGAACCCACTACGCTCTTGCAGAGGAAATAGCCATTGAATGTAGTCGTGGATGCGCTCAAGCTCAACATCCGACCATTTCAGAATCTCGGTGAGAGGCCGTCCCCGGTGGTCGAACCCTGCACCGCCATAGAACTGAACGATCTTACTATCTAAGGCCGACAACCTCAGCTCCTAGTGAACGCAGAGTGAAGGGTACTTCGCGCAATCCGTGACATTGAGGTTCAAGGTTTGAGTTGGTGCGCTCTTGGACATAATCCCATATATGGCAAGCGCATTGTTGATCCTTTGTTGGTGAGCTAGAGCCTCGGTTGCTGCGGCGATTTGAGCATTGCTCCGCTGGATATTAAGCGCGGTGAGAGCGCCCGAAAGTTGAGCGGATAATTTGTCGATCACCTGTTTGTAGGTTCCCCGAATCTCTTCTTCTGATTGCATGTAATCTCTCGCGGCGGCTTGCAGTTCTTCGTATTTCTTGATGAGCTCGGCATTTTTTCTTGCAGTTCTTTGTTCTCGACAATGAGCTTAGCTTGAACATCCGATTGACTTGGCAGGCGGGGAAACCTAACATGCCTCCTTCCACGGAAACTAGGTTTCAGGGGCAGAGTTTCCGGCCATGTCGAATAGGTCATATCCAGGAGAAAAGATGATCGTAGGCGGCGGCGATCGTGTGTCTACAAGTTGGACCGCAATTTCAAAACTATTTTTTCTTTTGTTGATGGGCGCGGCGTTTTGTATTCCCTCAGCAATTGCGGCAGACACTCCAAAAACCGTTATCGCGATTGGGGACGTCCACGGGGACTTCGATGACTTTTGCTTGATCCTGAAGCGGGCGGGACTGATCGACGAAAAGCTTCATTGGGTGGGCGGCCACGCAACGCTAGTGCAGACGGGAGATCTTCTGGATCGTGGCGCGAAGGAACGCCGGGTCGTGGATCTCGTGAAGACTCTGGAATCGGAAGCAGCGAAGGCCGGAGGACAAGTGGTGAGTCTGCTGGGCAACCACGAAATGATGAATCTGATTGGGGACCTGCGCTACGTGACGCCAGAGATTTTCGCGAGCTTTTCAAGCGGCGATTCAGAGGCACGACTGCGGACGGCGTACGACGATTTTGTGAAATGGAGAAAAACCAACGCGGAGTTGCTAGAGGCGACTCGCGATCCAATTTTCGATGTAACTGAATCGCAATGGATGGCCAAGCACCCTTTGGGGTTCATCGAGCAGCGTGAGACTTTTACGGCAGGTGGGTCTTATGGAAGTTGGGTGAGAAACCGGCAAACGGTGGCGAAGGTTGAAAGAATGCTTTTCGTGCATGGAGGGATTACTCCGGACGTCGCCACGATGAAGATCGAGGAGATCAACGCTCAGATTCACGCCGAAGAGCAACAATTTGACGATATGAAACAATACCTGATCGATGAAAAGCTGATACTTCCCTTTTTTACGCTGCAGGAAATAACCGCAGTGGTGAAAGCAGTTTTCGCCTCGGGAAACAAAGCAAGCGCGCCGGTGGACGAAAAGCATATGGCCAAGTTGGGGCCATATCTGAAGCTGAACACGTGGCTGAGTATTCGTGACGATGGACCATTGTGGTTCCGTGGGTACGATGAATGGACCAATGCAGAAGGTGAGCCGCGGGTGGAGAAAATCCTGACCGCTTACGATGCGACAGGAATTATTGTGGGCCACACGGTGCAGAGGGTAGCGCACATCCGTTCGCGATTTGGCGGAAGGGTGTTCTTAATTGATACGGGAATGGTGGCAAGCAGCGCGCACGCAGGCGCCGCGTCGGCGCTGGAAATCCGGAACGGTGAGAAATTCACCGCGTATGTATCTCGAGGGCCAGGAAGTGCTGCTCGACCGCGGAGCCGTACAGTTACTCCATTAGCATAGGTAAGTGTCTTCTTCACGACTGAGAAAGCAAGCCTATTTCAAGAAGTGAGCCGGCGACAGGGGGGAAGCACGGATGAAGCGATGGCTGCAGCGGGTACTTAACATTGAACCCGAAGATCTTGGTCGAGGCATCCTTTTAAGCGCTTGCCTGTTTCTGGTCATCAGTTGCTATGTGATCGGGAAAGTGGCGCGCGATGCGTTGTTCTTGGCGCATTTACAGGCGGTGCAGCTACCATACGCGGATATCGCCAGCGGGATTCTGGTGGGATTCGTGGTATCGGGTTATCTGCGGCTGGGCCTGCGAACTTCATTGCAGAACCTTCTGATCGGCAGCCAACTCTTCTTTGCGGCGAACTGCGCCGTGTTCTGGATGTTGGCCCATTACAGCCGCCCCGCGTGGTTGTATCCAGTCTTTTACATCTGGGTGGGGATTTTTGGAGTGCTGGCGCCGACACAGGTATGGACACTAGCGAACTCTCTGCTGACCACCCGGGAAGCGAAACGAGTATTCGGAATGGTGGGGAGTGGCGCGATTGTAGGGTGGATATTTGGCGGGTTTGTATCGAAGGTGGCGGTGCAGAGGTCGGGCACAGAGAGCCTGCTGCTGGGAATGGTTCCGCTGCTGGTAATATCCGCAGCATTGATACACGTGGCATGGAGGACAGGACAATTCAGGCTGCCGGGTTCCAAAGGAGTATTGGGGGAGTCAACGGTCAACGGACAGAAAGACGTGCAGAGCAGCCTTCGACTGGTGTTTTCTTCGCCATATCTGAGAGCGCTGGCGACCGTGATCTGCATCTCCTCTTTCGTAACGACGCTGACGGGATGGCAATTCAAGGCGATTGCGAAGGATTTGTTCGTAGCCAAAGACAGTCTGGCCATTTTTTTCGGGAATTTTTATTTTTACGCGGGAATCCTGGCCTTGATTTTCCAATTGCTACTTACGACGCGGTTCCTGCGGCGGTTTGGAATTGGGACGATGTTATTCGTACTGCCAATCACGGTGCTTCTAGGTTCGGGCACCCTACTGATCTCGGGAACATTGGCTGCGGTGGTATTTCTGAAAGGCAGCGACCAGGTGCTGCGCTACTCACTCGACAGGTCTACGGTGGAGTTGCTTTATTTACCGCTGGCACACCGTGTGAAATTGCAGGCGAAATGGTTTATCGACACGGTGATTTGGAGATTGGGAGATGGATTTGCAGGCGTGGTTGTGCTGATTTTTGCGACCTATCTGCACATTGCGCCGCAACAGTTGAGTTGGGTTGCTCTAGTGTTGATTGCTGCTTGGTTGGCGGCGGTCCTTGTGGGTGGGCGGCAATACCTTGGCGCGCTGCAGGAATCGATCAACCAACACCTTGTAAATGCGGAACAATCGACGGCGTTAGCACTGGATCGTTCCACTTCGGAGTTGCTGGCAAACAAACTGCACGTTTCGAATTCCAAAGAGATTCTTTATGCGCTCAGTTTTTTTGAGGTGGAGCGCGTGAGGGCCCCCCATCCGGTGATCCGAAATCTTCTGGAACATTCCTCCGCAGAAGTGCGGCAAAAGGCCCTTGCGATTCTTTCCGCAGCCGGAGACACCTCGGTATTGCCAACGGTCGAACGGATGCTCAAAGATCCGGAGATTGCGGTGCGAACGGAGGCGATGCTTTACCTGGTGCATCACGGAAATTTCGATCCGCTACTCCTGCTCCAGGAGTTGAGTGAATTTGAAGACTTCTCTGTGCGATCGGCGGTGGCGGCGTATCTGGCACGCCCTGGGGAAGCGCAAAATTTGCCAGTGGCACGAAAGATTCTGGAGGAGATGGCGGGAGAAAACGGAAAAGAAGGAGAAAAGACGCGACAAGAGGCCGCGCGGATACTGGGAAAACTACCAGACACTTTTGATCCGTTGCTTTCACGCTTGCTAAATGATTCCTCAGAGAAAGTGGTGGAAGAGGCGATACGTTCTGCTGGAGTTCTGCGCAAGTGGACCCTGGCGTCCGAATTATTGAGTAAGTTGCGTGACCCGGGAACACAGGAAGTAGCTATGCAGGCGCTGCTGGCCCTTGGAGATTCGGTCAGCGGGATATTGGGCCAGCGATTGAGAGATGCGAACGCCGCCCAGGAAGAACGGAGAGCCATTCCTGTGATTCTGGCGAACATTGGAACGCCGGGCGCGGCGGAAGCCTTGATGGAAAACGTGATGGAAAGTGACACGGTTCTGCGCTTTAAGGTAATTAGCGCCCTGAATAAACTCCACCGGCAGCATCGGGAGATCCCGCTGGACTTTCAATTACTGGAGACAGTATTGGCAGCGGAAATCCTGGGGCACTACCGTACGTATCAGATTATCGAATCCATTTCCGGAGCGGAAAACGCGGGGGATCCGGTAGTTCAGGCGCTGGCTAATTCACTGCAAGAGGAATTGGAGAGAATATTTCAGCTACTCGGGCTGTTGTATCCGCAATTAGACCTTCACGAGATTTATCTCGGGTTGCTATCGAAAGACAGAACGGTATCTGACAACGCATTGGAGTTTCTGGAAAATGTATTGAAATCGGAGCTACGTGTCACGCTGGTGCCGTTGTTGGATGGACGTGTATCGCCAAAGGAGAGGGCACGCCTAGCGGACCACTTCGTGCGTACGAAATTGGAGAACCGCGAACAAGCAGTAATCGAGTTGGTGTCCAGCGAAGATCCGTGGCTAAAATCGTGCGGGGCGTATGCGATTGGATCTTTCCGAATTCAATCGCTTGCGGGCGAATTGGATCGGTGCCTAAGCAATGCAGATCCGCTCTTGCGAGAAACGGCGCGTGCGGCAAAACTCCGACTAAAAGCAGATTGATGAGCTGTAGCTGCCGCAGCACCCGTGGAGGTTAATTGGTGACACCAGACAAGAAGCCGCGGCAGCTTATAAGGGATCAAGTAATATTCGGGATTAAATTATCGCGGTAGACGCAAATCGATGCGAGACGCGTGAAGAACGCCCTTGTCATCGAGTTTGCCAACGACAATCACGAACTCGCCTTCCTTGAATTCGCTCATCTCGGCGGACTTGCTCTGCTTAGTCCATTGCGTGGAACTGTCGTATGCGATCTTGTGCATGGCACTGTCTTTAGAGGTTGTGCCTCCACGAAGATCGATCATCGATTCATCTTTGAGCATGTGGATAATGGTGCCCTGCCATTTCGTTTCCTTCGCTGCAGCCGGGGCCGCTTGTTTGGCCGGGCCGGCAGAGATAGGCTGAACTTCGAGAAGCATTCCCCCAAACAACAAAGCCAACGCTAACGTCACTAGCCTCATTGCACGCCTCCATAATCGAATAGGACCTAAGGTCGTAGGAAAACGGTCGACTATAGGTGTATTTGGCGCGAGCATAGACCGAGTGCGGAGAGGAGTAAAGACAATTCTGTGGCAAGTCAGTAAAGACGAACGGGAATAATTACTAGGTACCAGACGTACAGGCGCGCTAGCTACACAGAAATGAACTTGCTGTTTAGGGAGGCAGAGGAGTAGATTCTGGGAACCACTTACGCGGAGAGCCAACATGCAAAAAGTAAAATGGCCCTGGGGCGAGATCATTGCGCTTGCGATCATTTCGGTTTATGCAGGAACGGCGATGCGGGCTGCCGATGAAACTTCACTCTCGAAAGAACAAATCAAGCAGTTTCTGTTGACCGCGAAGGTTATTGCCAGCAAGGAATCCTCGAAAGGTGTGACCCACCCATCGCGGTTGACGTTGAGCGACGGCACGATCACCCATGACGCGTCTTTCCAGCACATTGATGAGCATAAGCCGCAAATGAAGATGGAAAGCGGGGCGACGGTGTTCAACTTTGCGGATTCTTACAAGTACAACATCGCTGCCTACACATTGTCTGAAATGTTGGGAATCGACGACATGCTACCAGTGTATGTGGAGCGGAAATGGCAGGGGCACTCCGGGTCGCTGAGTTGGTGGCTCCCGGTAAAAATGGACGATGCGGATCGTGTGGAAAAAAAGATCACGCCTCCCGATAAAGAAGCGTGGAACAAACAAATGTACAAGGTGCGTGTGTTCGACGAATTGATCTCCGACACAGACGCCAACCTGACGAACCTTCTGATTGGTCCAGACTGGCAGATCTGGCGGATCGATTTCACCAGAGCGTTCCGCACAAACAAAGATTTGCACAAACCTGCTGACCTGGAGAAGTGCGAGCGGCATCTGTTTGAGAAGTTAAAGGAATTGAAAGAGAGCGAAGTGGAGCAGAGAACCAAGAATTACCTAACCAAAGAGGAAGCGCAGGCGGTTATAGCGCGGCGAGACAAAATTGTGACGCGATTTGAGGAACTGATCAAGGGAAAGGGAGAGGGCGAGATTCTGTACTGAAAAGAGATCAGGCAAGGTGGAGGACGATTCAGCCGTATACAGTTGAAAATGCGCCCAACCAGATCGTGGTCAATGTAAAGAATGGTTCTTCGCCATTCACGCTGGCGCTGCAGCACAACGGCATACTTTCAGGCTCTGGAACAGCAAATGTTGCTGGTCGCGTAGTGACGGGAGCAACGCAAAATGCTCTTACCTATGCTCCCCGGAACGCAAGTTGTCCGATTGGAACACTTGCGCCCAAAGGTGCGCGTTAGTTAGCCACAGCTTATTAAAACGGCGCAGACAGACCTACCCAAAAAAAAGCGGGCCCCGAATGAACGTCGAGTCAAAAACGCTGGTAAACCGGACATCTCTAACCATGTCGGCCCTGTCAAATACTTTTTTGAACAGACTTCTCCGTCCACTCCGAAGAGTGGTCTTCCTTGTTCCTTGTTGACCTCTGCATCGACGACCACGGCTCGTTCCTAATCTAACGGCCGGCTTCCGTCCGGCCCAAACATCTCTTCGATCCGTACTTCGACCATGATTACTAGTTCAAACTCCCTTTACGGTAACGCCTTCCTTTTCGATCTAGCCTGGATTCAAATACGCGTATTATGTCCTTAATCTGGGGAAGCTGCGATTGCGGAGGTACTCCCATGCGGAATTATCGTTTGACGATTATTATCTTGGCGATGGTCTTCCTCTTATTTGGAACCGTGCAACTCGGGAGGGCGCTGCAGGATTTTCACCGAAACTATTTTTGGACGCCTACAACCCGCCAAGAACCCGTGGAAAAGGGTAAGGACACTTTCGAGATCTATGTTCACGGGAAGCTGCTGAACAGCAGACTGCAGGTGGGGGAACTGGCCCTCAAGAATGGCGAGTCCTGGTCGCCGCTCCAGGAGGGTGACGTGACCGTACGTTTGAACCATATCCAGGAAGTAACGCGCGTCCCCTACTCCTCGGTGTGGGTTTCATGTCGGCTGCTCTGGCTTGGTTGATTGCGCTCCCAGGGATGCGCTCAGGTCGCGAAAGCCTAGGTTCCCAGCCCCCCAAGTTGTGACGTATTCTTCAGAGCGACCTCATATGGAATTGCGCTCCGATTGACCCCACGTCGCCGCCCGGCCTCAGTGCTTGGTAAACGGACAGGTCACTTCTAGATGTCAGGTCAGTGACCCAGCATCAGTTTTCTCCTATTCCTAATTCGTGCTAAGTTCCCTGGGATCTCAAGGCGGTCTGCTGATTGGAGAAAACTATGCCATATACGAGTGGCGAAACTCCTGAAGTGGGCGATTATGTCAAAAACAAGTGGGAACAACCTGGGACTGTCACTGCAGTTCACACCGCGATGGGCGGTCATGAACAGGTAAGCATTAGGTGGGATGATGGCGGGGTTGATCTGCCCTTGACCGCGGCTGCCGAATTTACACTAGTTTCTCGGAGTAGTGGCGGCGTGGCCGTTGGACTTGGCGCAGCTGACATATTGGGGCGAGGTAGGCAATCTGAGGAACGGGCCGTGGAGGGGGACGAATCCATAAGTCGTGCTGACGTTGCAATTCAGTACGGTGTAGTGTCGCCGATGACTGCAAAAACCATACCTGGCCTGCAGTTGCTCACGGCAATTATGGATGGCACGCTACCTGCACCTCCGATTCAGCGGGCACTTGATTTCCGACTCGTGCAAGTCGGGCACGGATTCACCGCATTCGCAGGCAGTCCGAAATCTGAGTATTACAATCCGCTTGGATCCGTGCATGGTGGATATGCCGCCGCACTTCTCGATTCGTGCATGTCCTGTGCCGTGCACTCCACGCTTGGGGTGGGATACAGCTACGCGACATTAGAAATCAAAATCAACTTTGTGCGAGCAATTACATCTAACACAGGCGAGGTACGGGCGGAAGGAAGAGTCATCAATTCAGGAAAGCGAATCGCCACAGCAGACGGACGGCTCTTTGATTCAGCAGGGACGCTACACGCGCACGGAACAACAACGTGCCTCATCTTAACCCTGTAGCGCCTGATGAACGACTTATCAGGCAAGCGGAGGATCTTCGGATCGGAGGAATGGCGTTGCGGAAGATTTCTTGCCAGTGTCATTCGAGGTGAGGGCCGCTACTCTGACAAGCTGAGAACCTGTATACAACTGAACAGACACAAGGTCTAACCCAGGCTAGGATTGTGTTGCCGTAAAAGGACTGTTTTGTTGGACAGTCCATCCCCGGAGCTTGTTCCCCTCGGCGTTCACAAGCCTCAAGGATTGCGACATTCATTTGTAGATATGAATCGGGCACGTTTTGCTCGTGGCGTTGGTGTGGAGTCCTAAAGATTTTTGTATGAAATGGAGGTCAACGAAATGAATGTGAATATTACTCCTCTACATGACCGCGTCCTCGTACGCAGGCTCGAAGAGAAAGAGACAGCAAAAGGCGGCATCATTATCCCCGACACGGCGAAGGAAAAGCCGCAAGAGGGAGAGGTTGTCGCAGTTGGTGCTGGCAAGATGGAAAAAGGCCATCGCGTCCCACTCGACGTGAAGGTCGGTGACCGTATTTTGTTCGGCAAATATACCGGCAACGAAATCAAGGTTGACAACCAGGAATACCTAATCTTCCGTGAGGAAGACATTCTGGGCAAAGTCAAAGGAGCTGCAAAAGCGGCAGGCGGCAAGAAGTAGGTTTCACCCCAACCGAAGATTTCGGGCGGGACAATACATCACCGTGGAGGGTGAAGTCTCATGGCAAAACAAATTGTAACTGGTGCGGATTCACGTCAAGCCATTTTGCGCGGTGTCAACATCCTGGCTGATGCAGTCAAAATTACGCTCGGTCCGAAAGGCCGGAATGCAGTCATCGAAAAGAAGTTCGGTTCACCCATCATCACCAAGGACGGCGTGACGGTAGCAAAAGAGATCGAGTTGCCGGATCCTCTCGAAAACATGGGAGCGCAGATGGTGCGAGAGGTTGCGTCCAAGACCTCGGATGTGGCTGGCGATGGAACCACGACAGCGACGGTACTGGCCCAGGCAATCTTCCGCGAGGGTGTGCGAACGGTTGCTGCAGGTGCTAGCCCAATGGCGCTCAAGCGCGGGATCGACAGAGCCGTCGAAGTCGCCGTTGCGGAGATAAAAAGACTCTCCCGCGAAGTGAAGGGCGACATGATTGCACAGGTTGGCACCATCAGTGCTAACACTGACAAACAGGTTGGCGACATAATTGCCGAAGCCATGAAGAAAGCTGGCAAAGACGGCGTCATCACCGTAGAGGAATCCAAAACGATGGAGACAACCCTTGAAATTGTCGAGGGTATGCAATTCGACCGCGGGTATCTTTCACCCTATTTCGTCACCGATCCGGAGCGCATGGAGTGCGCACTTGATGACGTCCGCATCCTTATCCACGAAAAGAAAATCAGTTCGATGAAGGATCTTCTCCCCCTTCTCGAGCAAACCGCCAAATTAAGCAAGCCCCTGCTCATCATTTCTGAAGATCTCGAGGGCGAAGCCTTGGCCACACTTGTCGTCAACAAACTTCGCGGCACCATTCAATGCGCTGCCGTGAAAGCTCCCGGCTTCGGAGACCGCCGCAAGGCTATGCTCGAAGACATAGCCATCCTCACGGGTGGCAAGGCCATCACCGAAGACCTCGGCCTCAAGCTCGAAAACGTGAAACTCGAAGAGCTCGGCAGCGCCAAGAAAGTAACCATCGATAAAGACAACACCACGATCATCGCGGGTGCTGGCAAACCGAGTGAAATCGAAGGCCGAATCAAGCAGCTTCGTATGCAGATCGAGGAGACGACCTCGGACTACGACCGCGAAAAACTTCAGGAGCGTCTTGCCAAACTCGTTGGCGGAGTCGCAATAATCAAAGTCGGTGCAGCAACCGAAACCGAGTTGAAAGAGAAAAAGGCTCGCGTGGAAGACGCCATGCATGCTACTCGAGCGGCAGTTGAAGAAGGCATCGTCGCTGGTGGCGGAATCGCTCTTCTTCGCTGCTTGCCGGCCTTAGAGAAGCTCAAGCTCCACGATGATGAAGCCATCGGGGTGAACATCGTAAAGCGTGCGCTCGAAGAACCATTGCGCCAGATCGCTCTGAACGCGGGGCATGAAGGTGCGCTGATTGTGGGACGAGTGCGCGAATCCAAGGACGAGAACTTCGGCTTCAACGCGGAGACTGGCGAGTTCGGCGACCTGGTCAAGGCAGGTGTAATTGATCCAGCTAAGGTAACTCGTCTTGCACTTCAGAACGCAGCGTCCATTGTCTCATTGATGCTCACTACGGAAGTCCTGATAGCTGACGAAAAGTCGGGTGTTAAGGCAGCAGCCGCTACCGCCGGTTATGGCGGCATGGGCGGCCAATACTAAACACGTTTCAGAAACTCTGTTAGCAACATGCTTAAAGTTGCGCAGCAATTGCTGGCGAAAGGTAACCGTGTAGCGTTTGCCAGAGATCCAGGAAGCTGAGATTGCTACCGATAGATTCAAGCAATGCAGGTTTCGGAATTCTCAGCTACAGGCAGATCTACCGGTCATGCGGCTCCCGCTGGCAAGCGTTCCACCTAATTGAATGATGCATTCAACAAAAGGCCCGACGTGTGGTCGGGCCCTCCCCGTTATCGAGAGTCGGGAGCTACTACTAAATTCCTCGCAACTGTGCGGAACGAGACTGCATGCATTCCATCTCGATGTCATGCTTGAAATATGTCGAATAAGAAAGATAAAAAGAAACTCAACAACGCGACACTCGTCAGCGTCAAGAAGGAAATGGCAAAGCCGCGCATGGCCAAGTCGGCAAGAATAGGGGAACGGAACCCAGGAAATACACGAATTTCAGGGCAGCTACAAGTATTGTCGGAACAACTGATTAGATAGTGTTGCATCGACCGGTTGAGCTGGCAGCGTTTTCAGGCCATCTAGCGCGCCGGGACGACAGATTTTTGACTCTCGCTGCAAGTTCAACCGCTCTTAGGAAGCGCGTCAGTTTCCGATGTACACTTGGTCCGGCTGATGGCTAGAAAATATGCAAGATGAAGAATGGATAAAGAACTTCGAAGATGGCAGGAAGGTGAAATTCACCTACCTGAAACTGTCCGAATACGGGGCATTTATCACCGCTCAAATTGCAGGAAATGAAGTTGTCTATTCGGTAGTACTAACCCACGTCAAAAATCCGCTGAGTCATGAAGATGTTGAGAGTCACTTCGAGGGCGAGCTTGCAAAAAAGTTGGATCGGTGGCAGGTGTGAACACCTTTCCTTACAATTGAGAGTCATTGCGGTGAACTTGCGGTCCACGTTTGATTCTGGTCGAGGAAGACCTGAACGTTCTTGCTTCCAATCCGTCACTTCTTCCATTTGCTTCGGGGTTTCACATGGTGAATCTGTAGATTCCTCGAAGATCCGCAGCTTTGGCAACGCCAGCCGTCCCGCTCCAGTACCCGACCTCGGAGTTCGTCATATTCTACTTTACCGAGCTTCAATCGAGCTCGCTTTTGGTGCAATTTCTCCATCTGTCATTTTCTAATCGGTTCAGTAGTTCAGTCGGTCTGTAATTAACTAGCATCCTGCTGCTTTGCTCTGAACGGCCCACGAATATTTAGGGTTTGCCCTCTTCAAGGGTGGCGCCGGCTAGAAAATCGGCACAGATCATTTCCAGGCAGTAGCCTCGTGATTTGTCTGATCCCAACATAAGGGCTGCAGTCTCGAGGGCTCTTTCGACTACCGGAAGTTGACTTTTGTAAACTCTAAAATAGAGGATCTCCCACGCTTCAGTCTCTTTCCCTGCGAGGTGTCGCTCGACCTCTCGTTTGAATTGCTCCCGCGGGAGTTCCGTTGCTTTGTGCATCCAGGGTGCACAAGCGAACTCGATTCCATCTTTACGTGCGACCTTCACGAGCTCCCGCGCTTTGGTCCAACCCATCTCCCGAAGCTGCGGCTTTGGGAAGCCTTTGGAAATTTCGCCCAAAACTTTCGGCCAGATGCTGTCGTCATCAACGATCTTCTGTTCCAGGTACAAGCGCCAGGCCAGGTCTTTGCGCTTCACGTCGAGCAGATCAATTACCAGGGTGGCGTCCAGGCTGGCTTCCGCACGCATCATGTCGTAGGTGTAAGCCCAGTAGTCACTCACGTATTGCCCGAATTGTCCCAGACTTCAGCGGAAGCGATAGCCGGCTTTCAGTTCACAGCGATAATCTTTGGCATGATTTTTCTCAACGCGGACTTCGCAGGTGGCCCAACTGAGGCCGGGCGAGGGGCCTAGCGGATAAACGATAAGCGTGCCATTCATTTCGGCCTGGAGGCTGGGGCCTTCGGCGGAAGCCGGCAATGTGAAATTCATGGAACGCCCGAAAATTACGGGGTAAGAATAGCGGACGATGGAATCGAGCTGCGAGCGAAAGACTTCTGCCTGAAATAAAAAGGTGGTGGTGTCGGACCAGTTGCGGACAGTCACCTTGATGCTGCGGCCACCACGGGAAAATTCGTCGGTATCGATGCGCGTGAAGGGGCAAGGCCCGGCAATGCAGCTGACGCGCGCATCGCGGAAGACATTGCCTTCCCCGGCATCAAGAGCCGCAGAAGCGGACGAGGCTTTCCATTTACCATCCGGGGAGCAGGGGAGGCGTTGCATGCAGGAAACATTTCCCTGATTCTCGACCTCAAAGGTTTTCACGGCGCTGCCGATATTTTCCGTCTTGGTGGCTTCGATGGAATAACGCACCATGACGTTGCCGATAACAACTTCGTCTCCATCCAGTTTGGCCGCGACTTCCCCGTGCAGCGGCGTCATGCGAATCACCGCCAATTTTTCCGTGAGCATTTCGGTAAGGTCGAGGGGCTGGAAATCGGGATGACGAAAGGCCAGGTGAACGGGCTGCCCAAGCTTTACTCCATGGTGGAAGGTGAGCCGGAACGTACCGGAAAAGTCCGATTTTGCGTCCTTCTCCAGCAGAATGTCGGGAGAACTTATTTCTACGTTGGCAATGGGAGACTGTTTACGGGGGTCTTTGTCGTCTTTCAGAACCGCGCCGACGAGGGCGAGGGGCCGCTGGCGACGGCGCTGGCGAACAACTATCCACGCGGCAGTGAGAGCTCCAGCAAGGAGCAGCAGCGCCAGGGCCGAAAGAGCGAGTTTACGATTGCGGGTCATGTCACCTTTTCAAACTACCTCTCGAGCGGATTGAAATCAATGCACAGTGCATTGTACAGTTTGCGCTTCGATCGGGCGGGTGAAGGGCGCAAAAACTTCCTGGGATATAGTCGTTGCCGAATGCAAAGAGTGTCTATAATTAATTGAATGGATAAAAGGAATATGCGCCCCGGCAGGTTTTCGCGCCGGGAAATGCTGAAGCAGATGGCCCGCCTGGGGGCCATGTTACCCACATTGAGCCTGGGTAATCTTCCCGGTGCGCAAGGGCAGACCAAAAAGATCGTTTCGCCGCCGGCGCCGCAAGGTGTTCACAAATTCGCCGAGGCGGACGATGCCCTGCTGGAGGAAATGGAGAAGGCCAGTTTCAAATATTTCTGGACGCAGGCACATCCGGAAACGGGCATCGTAATGGACCGATGCCATGCCCGCGAACCGGTTACAAGCGATTTGGGAAGTATTGCAGCAACGGGATTTGGGCTGACCGCATTGTGCATCGGAGAGAAGCGGGGATTTGTGTTGCGGTCGGCGGCGGAAACGCGCGCCCTGAATACGTTACGCTTTTTGTGGAAGAAATTGCCGAATCACCGGGGATTTTTCTACCATTTCGGAAACATAAACACGGGTGAGCGGCTGTGGGATTCGGAAGTTTCTTCGGTGGACACGGCCATCCTGCTGTGTGGAGTGCTGACGTGCAGGCAGCACTTTCCGCATTCGGAGATCAGCGAACTAGCGCTGGAAGTTTTTAATCGCGTGGATTGGAACTGGCTTTCGGAGGATACGCCGATACTGCCGCACGGATGGACTCCGGAAGGCGGATTTCTGCAATATCGCTGGGGCGATTACAGCGAAATGATGATGATGTATTTGCTGGGATTGGGTTCATCGACGCACGCATTGCCGGCCGAAGCATGGAACGCGTGGAAGCGCACGACATTCGAGTATGACGGCATTCGGTATATTGGATCGTTCGCGCCTTTGTTTATACACCAGTATTCGCAGGCCTGGTTTGATTTCCGTAATAAGCGAGACAAGTACGCTAATTATTTTCAGAATTCGATTCAAGCTACGGAGGTCCACCGGCGATTTTGCCTGGACCTGGTGGGCCAATTTCCCACGTACACGGACGACTTGTGGGGTATTACGGCGTCGGATTCACCGAAAGGATATGTGGCGTGGGGAGGCCCGCCGGCAACAGGGCCTATCGATGGAACGGTGGTTCCTTGTGCCACGGCGGGATCGCTGCCGTTTTTGCCGGAAGCGACCATGCGGGTGTTACGAACAATCAAGAATCGCTACGGAGCAAAGGCGTGGACGCAATACGGGTTCGTGGACGCATTCAATCCGATAACGGATTGGTATGACATGGATGTAGTGGGAATCGACATAGGTATTTCGATGGTGATGGCAGAGAACGCGCGTACCTCATTTGTCTGGAACACATTCATGGAAAATCCGGAAGCGCGGCGTGGAATGGACCGAGCGGGATTTAAGGCCGAGGCCGACGCACCCGCTGCTAAGCCCGCAGGCGCCGCGCCACATAGTGGTTGAACGAGCGCGGAAATAGCGGAGCGGAAGCTTCGAGCCCCTAAAAGGCTGATTATTGTTTGGCGAACTTTATGGTTTTGCCGGTGGTGGCGGATTCACGCGCGGCGTCCATAATTTCGGCGACGATCAGATTGTTCTCGAGGGAAGACAATCCCGACGGCTTCACGCCATTCAAAACGACGGCGCGCAAATAGGTGAGTTCGTCATCGGCAGGCGCGGCAATTTTGGGGGCGGCTTCGGTCTGATCCTGTGCCTTTTCCGTCGCGCGCAACTTCACGCTGTCGTTACCAGAGGTCAGTACGTAGCCGGTCTTTCCGTAGACTTCCATATCCTGACGGCCGACGCCCCAGTTCCAGGAAGCCTGGATAATGGTCTGCGCTTTCGGATACGTAAGGATGATGGTGGCTTCGTCTTCCACCTTGGGGTATACATCGGGCTTGATATGCTGGGTGACGGCGGTGACGGTAAGGGGGCGCGCGCCTTCCATGATCCAGGTAGAAAGATCTGCCCCATAGCAGCCAAAATCATAGAGTGCGCCGGCTCCATTCAGTTTGGGATCGGTGAGCCAGCCGAGAAATTCCGGGCCAACACCAATTTCTTTCGGGCCGGAGTGGCCGCTGTGGACGACGATTTTGCGCACATCGCCAATGGTTCCCTTGCGGACGGTGTCGTACACCGCGTGATTGCTGGGGACCCAGGTAATGAAATAGTTGACGAGGACGACGATGTTGGCTTCGCGCGCGATCTTGTCGATGGCCCGCGCATCGGCGGCGCTGACGGCCAGCGGCTTTTCCATCATTACAGCAACGTGATGCTTGGCGCAGATTTCGACAATCTTGCGATGATCGAAAGTATTGGAATATGCCAGGACGGCTTGCGGCTTGGTGGCGGTAAGCATTTCATCGAGATCGGCGTGATAGAGGGCGGGATCCAGCTTGAACTGTTTGGCATACTGATCGAACAATTTACGGTCCGGCTCGCTGATTCCCACGATGCGGATGTCCGTACGGTGCGCAATATTCTCAAAGAATCCTTCGGCATGCCCGTGGACCAATCCGGCAATGGCCACGCGAAGCGGCTCATCGTTCGCCGCAAGAGCGGGCGCCCCGAACAAAAGCATCCCTGCGATCAACAATACAAAACTACGCAACGCCAATTTCATTTCGGCCTCCCAAAAATCCACAGGCATCATAGCACCGGGATGGCCGGGAGTTTTGTCATGAATAGGGATCCAGCCAAAAACATGTTGACCGGAACAAAGCACGCTTATACTATTTTGCTCTATGCCTAGAGTGAGGTCAGGTGCGGACGACGCGAGAGGAGTATCGGCAACCCATGAAAGAGCGTGAGCAACGAGATCTTTTCCCCGGAGCGCTGGAGATGATGGTGCTGCGAACTTTGCGGCGGCAGCCACTCCACGGCTATGCACTGGCGCAGAACATCAAGCAAACCTCGAATGATCTGCTGCAGATTGAAGAAGGATCGCTCTATCCGGCACTGCAGCGGCTGTTGAAGGAGGAGTTGGTGAAAGCGGAGTGGGGAATTTCTGCGACAAATCGCCGCGTGCGGATTTACAAACTGACTCCAGCGGGAAAGAAGCATCTGGAGCGTGAGGTATCGAGATTCAAGAGGATGCTTGAAGGAATCACGCGGGTGTTGGCGCGAGGTGAATCATGAACTGGCTGAAGCAACTGTTTGCACGCCGCCGAATGAACGACGATATGTCGGAAGAGATTCAGGAGCATTTGGCGGAAAAAATCGAGGAACTCGTCGCCGAAGGCATGTCCAGGAAGGATGCGACAGCGGCCGCGCGCCGGGCATTCGGAAACGTGTCGCTGACCGAAGAAGACAGCCGTGAAGTGTGGAGATGGACGGCGCTGGAAGATTTTCTGATGGACGTGCGCCACGGATTGCGCGTGCTGCGCAAGAATCCGGGATTCACGGCCGCGGCGGTAACGGTGCTGGCATTAGGGATCGGCGCAAATACGGCGCTGTTCAGCGTTGTATATGGAGTATTACTGAGGCCGCTGCCGTTTGCGCATCCGGAGCAGCTTGTGGCGCTGAGAGAGAGCAAGCCGAACTTCGCGACGGGCTCGATCTCGTATCCAAATTTCCTCGACTGGCAAAAAGACAATCGCAGTTTCGCATCCATGGCACTGATGCGGAGCGGCCGGTCGTTCATTCTGACCGGAATGGGCGAAGCGGAACAATTGGACGGCGTGTTTATCAGCACGGGATTTTTCGAGCAGTTGGGTGTGAATCCAATCATCGGACAAACCTTTGCGGCAGGCACAGACCGCATCGGGGCGGCGCCCACGGCGATGATTACCACAAGACTATGGAGGCGCAAATTCGGATCGTCGAAGGACGTGATCGGAAAGGGCTTGGTTCTGGACGGCAAGGAATACTCGATTGTCGGCGTAATTCCGCCGAAGTTCGACCTGATGGGCATGCTTCGCACGCAAGACGTGTACCTGCCGATCGGACAATGGAACAATCCCATACTGATGAACCGCACCGCGGGGCTGGGCATTGGCGGAATCGGAAGGTTGAAGCCGGGCGTGAACGTTGAACAAGCGCGCGCGGACATGAAGCGCGTGACAGATAATCTAGCGGCAGCGTATCCGGAAGCCGACAAAGGCATTGGGGCCGCGGTGATTCCACTCAGAAAATGGTCGCTGGGGAATGTAGGGTCGATCTTATTTGTTTTGTTCGGAGCGGTAGGATTCGTGCTGCTGATTGCGTGCGTGAACGTAGCCAATTTGATGTTGGCGCGATCGAACCGGCGCGCGCATGAATTTGCCATTCGCGGGGCGTTGGGTGCGGGGCAAGGAAGAATCGTGCGGCAACTTTTGACGGAGAGCAGCCTGGTGGCGCTGATTGGTGGCGGAGTCGGTGTTGTTCTGGCGGCGGTAGGAACACAAGCGGCCCTGCGGCTGTTGCCGACGACATTGCCGCGTGCGTCAGAAGTGGGAATGGATGGATACGTCCTGACATTTGCCGCGGTGATCTCCTTGGCGGCGGGAATTCTTTTCGGGTTGGCGCCGGCATTGAAAACGGCGCGGAGCGCTCCCCAGGAGATGTTGAAGGAGGGGGGCCGAGGACTGGGAGGAACGCGGCATTTTGGGCAAGGTGCGCTGGTCGCGGCGGAAGTGGCGCTTGCACTGATTCTGCTGATCGGCGCGGGCTTGATGCTAAGAACGCTTGGAGCGCTGTGGAAAGTGGATCCCGGATTTGAAGCCAGCAAAGCATTGTCGTTTGGTTTTTCACTCCCGCCAACCCTGATGGATAAGAGTGCGGAAGCGACGCGGTCGTCGCTGCGCGAAGTGCAGAACCGGTTTGCGGCCGTTCCGGGAGTGCAAGGCGTGGCGTTTTCCTGGGGCGCGACTCCGTTGATTGCCGATGACGAGTGGCTGTTCTGGATCGATGGCCAGCCCAAACCAGCAAGCGAGAATGAAATGAATTGGGCGCTGAGTTACGTCGTTGGAGAGGACTACCGTAAAATAATGGGCATCCCGCTGATAAGTGGCCGGTTCTTTACCGCGCTCGACAATGAACACGCACAGCCTGTGGCGGTGATTGACGATGTATTGGCAAACAAATATTTTCCCGGGCAGAATGCCATCGGGCAGCGTCTGCATGTGAATAATATCGAGCAGGCCGTGGAAATCGTGGGGGTTGTGGGGCATGTGAAGCAGTGGGGCCTGGACACAGATGACACGGAAACGCTACGAGCCCAACTGTATACGCCATTCATGCAGTTACCGGACAAGGCCATGGCACTCTCGGGGTCGGGCTTGGGAGTGATGGTACGCTCCGATAACCCGGCGAAGGTGTTTGCGTCCATCCGCGCCGCGAATCGGGAAATGAGCAGCGAGCAGGTGATTTACGGCGTCCAGACGATGAACGAAGTAATTGCCGAATCGCTGGGGGAGAAACGGTTCTCGATGATTCTGCTAGGCGTGTTTGCGGGATTGGCGCTGTTGCTGGCAGGCGTGGGAATCTACGGTGTCGTTTCGTATATTGCGGGACGCCGAACGCAGGAGATCGGGATACGCATGGCGCTGGGAGCGCAAAGTTCGGATGTGCTGCGAATGGTTCTGGGAGAGGGCGCCAGGATGACCGCTGTTGGAGTGATGATCGGACTGTTGGCGGCGTTGGGATTAACGCGGCTGATGGCCAATCTTTTGTTTGGAGTGAGCGCGACGGACCCGATTACGTTTGTAATTGTTTCGGCGGTGCTGGCGCTGGTCGCGCTCTCTGCGTGCTACATTCCGGCGCGACGGGCGACCCGGATCGATCCGATGGCCGCGCTGCGGTTCGAGTAGCACGCGAATAATCAGGTGGATTTGCCGGGTGAGTGACGGGTGGAATCTGCTGCGCGCCAGCGGCGAGCAAGAGCGGGAAAGACTGCGCCACCGAGATTGGCGAGATTCCAGTCGGGGAAAGGGGCGCGCTCTGCACCGGGGTTGATGGAGCGCAATAGTGCACCGAGAAACCGAAACTGGGCTTCCAGTTTTTCACGGAAAGAATAGTGCGGCTTCTGTCCATTAGCGCGAACCACAAGCACAGTCACATCATCGTGCGACAAGTTTTCGGGATAGCGCTCGGCAATCTCTGCCAGGAGCGTTTCGGTAAGCGTTTGCGGTGACACATCTCCCAGCAAACGCAAAATACGCAGGAGTCCTTCTTCGCCGAGCATCTCACCGTCGGCATCGCGTGATTCGATAAGCGCGTCGGTATAGGTCAGCAGGCAATCTCCCGGTTCGAGCTCGACGTCAAAGTGCTCGTATTCTGCAATGTCGAACATTCCCAAGGGCAAGTTGCTGAACCTGGCTGGCGTGTCGACTGAGTCATGAGACAACAAATTCCATTGTCTTTGCGAGATCCTATAGAGGAGTGGCCGGGGATGACCGGCATTGCAGATGGTCAAGCGCCGGCTGGGTGCAAAGAAGGTAGTCACGACCGCAGTCGCAAAAGTCCCCGCTTTGGACATTTCGACAAACTGTTGATTCAGGAGCCGGACAAATTCGGCCTGGTCCAGCCGATTGACGAACCGGCGCATGAGCGTGCGAAGGTCAGCGGCGGTGGCGGCAACCGCTTGCCCATGTCCAGAAACATCCGCAAGCAGGAGGCGGGTGATTCGTCCGGTGGCGCAACTGGAAGCGTAGTAAACGTCTCCGCCACGCTGTGCCTGTCCGTAGGGCTTGCTGAAAACCCAGGCTTCAAGACCGCCCAGTTCTACGCCGCGCGAAGCGAGCTGGCTGCCGCCCCAGACCTCCATGCACTGCATGTGCTGTGTCGCTTGTTCGGTCATGAATTTCAGTGGTGAAATAACTTAACATTTTTCAAGTGTGCAGTGCGAGGCGGACGACGGCTTAGTAGGCGGCAGACTTTAGAGTTGCGCCTGCGTGGACAGCCGAGATAGGTGCGTCAAAGGCCAAACCCGCACCTTCGGATCGAAGGGTGCGGCACCCGGCCCGTAGAGCTGTCGCTGGCTAAAGAGAATTATTGCGGGCGATGTTGCCCAGGACTGCCCCGCTGGGTTTGATGGTTCTTTTCTGGGTGGACAGATCGACGGCGACGATGCCAAATTTGGGTGTAAAGCCAGACATCCACTCGAAATTGTCCATCAGCGACCAGGCGATGTAACCTCGAACATCAACGCCATCGTCAATGGCGCGCTTCAGTCCGGTGAGGGCGCTCAGATAATAGGCAATGCGACGGGTATCATCGCTGGTGGCAATTCCATTCTCCGTGACGAAGATGGGCACGCCGGTTTCCTTGGCGGCGTAGCGAACCACATGCTCGACGCATTCCGGATAATATTCCCAACCAACCTGAGTGAGTTCCACGCCTTTTGCGGGTGGCAGATCTTTTTTGGCGACGATGGCGCGCGAGTAGGTCTGTACGCCGAGATAATCACACTTCTTTGCTGCTTCAAGCCACGGCCCATAAACATCGGCGCGCTTTTCGGCGACGTGATTGTCAGAGGGCGCGGGCTGATCATCGGACATGGCCAGATTGAAACCGACGGGCATGCTGGGGCGGGCGGACTTCATGGCCTCCCGGCCTTTGTAATGAGAGGCGAGCAGGCCGTCGCGTGTTTTTTTGGCGTCGCCCAGAAAGAGATCTGAAAATTGCGGAGCATTGAGCTGCTGCCGAATCTTGGCCAGATTCTGTTGGAACATTTCGGTCAGGCTCTTGCCCTGGGTTTCCGGCAGGTCGAACCAGTTGAGCAATTGAGGAATGTCGGGTTCGTTGAACGTGGAAGCATAATCGATCAGGTCGCCGAGATGAGTGGTCACTTTCCCGCAAAACCGCGCGTACAGATCTGAAGCGCCTACAAATTCCCATGCACCTTTCTTCGCAAACCAGAGGGGAATGGAGAAGTGGGAGTAGGTGAGCATGGTCTTCAGGCCGTGCTCGTGGCAGGTGGCCAGCATGCGGCGGTAATGATCGAGCGCGGCGCGAGAAAAGAAGCCCTCTTCGGGTTCGATGCGCGACCATTCGAGGGAGAATCGGTAGGTGTTAAATCCGAGGTCGGCGAGCATGGTGATGTCCTGCGGATAGAGGTGATAGTGGTCACAGGCATCGCCGGAAGGTTCCTTGAAGAAGCTGCCGGGAAGGTGCTCCATGGCCCACAGATCGCTGTTGGTGTTGTTTCCCTCAACCTGATGGCCGGCGGTGGCGCAGCCCCACAGGAATTTGTCGGGGAAGGCCTTGGACTTATCGGCAGGCGCGGCCGGACCCGGAGTTTGCGCACCCTTGAATGTGTGAGCGAGCGAGTTTTTACCGAGAAATCCGGCCAGCGCGGCAGCGGATGCGCCATGCAGAAGGTTGCGGCGGGTGATGGGCTTCAAGATTGCATTAACAAGTGGTTGCTCCGGTTTATTCATGAGTATCCTCCTCCGGGATGTTGTTGACGGAATGGGCGCGAAACCAGCATGAGTCTTGAGCGATTTTGACTGCGAGAGGATAACACTTTTGGAGGGGAATGGAATATGACGCTTGGCCAAGAACCAACGACCCGCGCCTGCGTTGCGACGCCACAGAATCAGCGCGCGGAGTAGCGTTTTGTTTTTTGCGTACGTGAATTGAAAACCGAGAAGCTGCCGTCGGAATTGCCGGAAAGTTCGAGATAGTTGGCGGCGTCGGGACCCTCGGGATTGGCAATGAATTCGTCGGGGGCATTGTGATCCTTGCCGCCGGCGATGGAATAATGAAGCTGCCAGATGTCCTGAAGATGCGGGGAGCGCTTGATAATTTCCCAGGCGGAAGGCGCGCCGCCTTTTTTCGCGCCGTTATCCATGATTGCCACTCGCGCCTCAAGGCCATGGACGAGGGCGGGGCTGCCGCTCTGCTCCGAGCCATGGTGCGTGACGATATAGATATCGGCCTTGCCCAATTTGTTTAGTGGGCACATCAACTGCATTTCCTTGTCCCAGGTGAGATCGCCGAGATCGACAAGTTTCAGATTGCCGAAGGTGACAAAAATCCCAACCGAGCGTGGATTTTCCGACGGATCTCCAGGATGCGGTTCGGAATCCTTGCAGGCAGGGTTTTCATTGCCAGCGCCGGGTAATGGGGACGGCAGCAGGGCGCCATCGGAACTGACGACGGTGGCGTGCATGCGCAGGGCGGGCAGAATATCCCCAGGCTTCACGGTGAGGTGTTTGAATTTGTAAGTGGCCAGAAGATCCTGGTAGGCCTTCCAATTTTTGACGGTAGCCGCAGACTCGGTTTCACGATTCTCGCCATGGTCGATAAAGGTGTCCACAGGAATGCGCGCGACCAACTGGGGAAGGCCGCCAACGTGATCGTCGTGGTAGTGGGTGATAAGGACGTAATTAATTCTGGAGAGGCCGGCCTTTTTCGCAATGGTGACGATGCGATCGGCGTCGCGCCCGTCGTTGCCGGGCCAGCCGGTATCGATGAGCAAGGATTGCCCGTCAGGCGTGACGAAGAGCGTGGCCTGTCCCCCTTCGACGTCAATGAAGAATAGGCGCAGGGGCTTTTCGTCATCCGCGGGCGTTGCAGAAATTGCAGAGATGGCGGCGCAAGCGGCGATGAAAACGAGAGCGACTATTTTGGCGCGGAGTGTAGGGCTCATTTTTGAAATGCTCCTGAGGCAAACGACAGGAAGTATACGCGTGAGATTGCCGAAAGAAATAGTGGGACGTGTCGCCGGTGCGCGTCAAGGAGATGTTGCAAGAGCAGAGCGTTGGCGGCAAACGAATATGTGGAGATAGGGAGACGAGTGAGGGTAGAATGAGCGCGGTTCCGCCCTGCAGTGAGACCGCGGGGGAATGCTCCCGGCGCGGCAAATCGAAACTTAAATCTGAGTGGAGGTAGGCCATGGCTACAGCGAATCCGGCGCAGGGCTTGCGAGGTCCGGCCGAAACGGCAAAAAAAATTACCGGGTGGTTTATCGGGTTTGCGGTGCTGTTCATTATTTTGGGGATATTTGCGATTGCCGAGCCGATGGTGGCGGCGGTAGCGGTGGCGCTGCTGGTGGGATGGTTACTGATTTTCGGCGGCGTAGCGCACCTGGTCTCGGCGTTTGGAGGGGGCGGAACCGGCCGGGTGCTCTGGCAGGTACTGATTGGCATCGTGTACTTGATCGGTGGATTTTACTTTTTGACTCACACGCTGATGGGAGTGGGGACACTGACACTGCTGCTGGCGGGGATCATCCTGGCGGAGGGCGTTCTGGAGATCATCGCGTATTTCAAAGCGCGGGGCAGCGGCGGGTCGGTGTGGCTGCTGATCAATGGATTGATAACGTTGCTGCTGGGCGGGTTGATCTGGGTCCACTGGCCATCGAGTTCGGTGTGGGCCATCGGGACCTTACTGGGCGTGAATTTGCTGATGACCGGAATCAGCCGGCTGATGTTCGGGCTGGCAGCTAGAAAATTGATTGCGACTGCGGGGGCATAGAGTCTAGACGGTGCTTGATCGCGCCGGCGCCCCCTCCGTCCTCGTAAGGGTCTTCCAGCCACCAAGCGATCAGGACTTGCGGGTGTAGGTAAAAGTCTCGGAGATGTTTTTGCCGTTTTCGACAAAGGTCCAGACTTGCGTGAGATGGTTTTTGTCTGGAAGCATCAAGGTAAGACCGACCATGTGGCCCTCGTCCGGAGTTTTGGTTCCGGCCACACGGACAAAGTGGAATTCGTATTTTCCGGTGGCGGCCGTAACCGGATCACTCTGCATGGTGGGCTGGTTACCGGCGGAGCAGTAGTGGGTAACCACCAGGCTGCCGTGGTCCAGGGAATACATGGTGATCATTTCGGCTTCGTTGGAGGGTTGCAAACGCTCCATCACCACAGTGCCGTTGGAGACCACTTCGAAGGTCAACTTGGCGGTTGCACCGCCGGGTATTTTCCCTTCCCAGGTACCGGCGAGCGATTTCAATTGTTCGAAAGCCGGATTGGCCGGAGGGGCGGGCGTTTGCATTTGCGCGAAGAGCGGAGCGCACAGAAGAAATCCAAAGCACAAAGTGGTCAGCCGTCGAGATACTCTCATTGGCAACCTCCATCAGAAAATGAGGAAAATCAGGAATAAGGACCGATCCGCGAGAGGGGATTCTCGCGCGAAACCAGGCCAAAGTCGAGGGTCCATTTGCTCCCTGAGGGGGTGGAGGATGGCTACCAGAGGACGGCGGAAAGCGTTGACCGGGGGCTGAAGGGCTTCATACCATACGAGGATGGGGATTTTCGCAAACCGGTTGGGGTATGGGCTGGCGCTGGCGGCATTGCTGTGTGGCTGCGAGGACGCCGGGAAGAAGCCCGTGCAGGCACATGTGCCCGGCCAAGCTGCGGGGCGCGTGCCGGCCAAGGCCCAAGAACCTGCGATCGCTGAAGTGGGGGTGCTTCCGCCGCCGAACATGCCGCTGGGTTCGTTCATTTCGCTCGCGGAACCAACACCGGGGGGAATCGATTATTTGCTGGTGCGGGTGAAGGCGCGGTTTGCCGAGGGCGAAGCGAATTACAAAGCCGGGCACCTGGAAGCGGCGCGCAAGGATTTTGACGATGCCGTGGACTGGATGCTGGAGAGCGGGTATGACCCGAATGGCGATCCGCGGCTGAGCGAATTGTTCCACCATGTAACCGACACGGTGTACACCTACGAACTGCAAGCGTTCCGCGCGGGGGATGGATTCACGGAAGCGCCGGCGGTTCCGGCGGCAATCGATGAAGTGGCGGAGATGACCTTTCCGGTCGATCCGAAATTGAAGGAACGCGCGGAAGTGGCGGCCAAGAGCATGTCGCACGACCTCCCGCTGACCGTAAACGACGTAGTGGTTTCCTACCTGAATTTTTTCCAGACGCCCCGGGGAAGAGCCATCGTTGAGAATGGCCTGCGGCGCAAGGGCAAATACCAGGAGATGATTTCGCGAGTGCTGAAGGAAGAGGGCGTGCCGCAGGACTTGATCTACCTGGCCCAGGCGGAGAGCGCGTTTCAGCCTCTGGCCCTGTCGCGAGCCGGGGCGCGCGGCATGTGGCAGTTCATGCAGTGGCGCGGAAACGAGTACGGACTGAAACGCACCTGGTGGGTGGATGAGCGCGTGGATCCGGAGAAGGCCACGCGCGCGGCGGCGATCCATTTGCGGGATTTGTACGGGCTTTATGGAGACTGGTATCTGGCGATTGCGGCGTATAACTGCGGACCGGGAAATGTGCAGAAGGGGATTGAACGAACGGGATATGCGGACTTCTGGGAACTGTATAAGCGGAAGGTGCTCCCAAGGGAAACTCAGAATTATGTGCCCATCATTCTGGCGTTGACGCTGATTGCCAAGGACGCGGCGCATTACGGGATTGTGGTGGAGCCGGACGCTCCGGTGGAAACCGATGTGGTAAAGCCGGGTCGGGCCATCGATTTGCGGCTGGTGGCGGAGACCATTGATGTGGATGTGGCCACCTTGCGGGCATTGAACCCTTCGTTGTTGCGGATGATCACCCCCGACGACCCGAATTTTACGCTGCACCTGCCGCAGGGAACCTCCGCAAAGTTTTCCGCGGAAATTGCGGATATTCCGGCGGACAAGTGGGTGAGCTGGCGGCGCCATCGCGTGGAATCGGGCGAAACGCTGACTTCGATTGCCAAGAAATACCGGGTCACCGCGGTATCCATTTCCGAGGCCAACGACCTGGATCGCAATGAAGGGCTGACAGCAGGCGAGAAGCTGATTATTCCCGCAGCCCGGCCCATTGAAGAGACCAAGAGCCGCCTGGTACGTTACCGGGTGAGGAAGGGAGACACCCTGGGAGGTGTCGCCGACCAGTTCAGCGTGACCTCGGAAGACATCCGCAGATGGAACGGGCTGAAGAGCGCGAAGGTAAGCCGTGGAATGGTTTTGCGGATCTATACGGTCGGCGGGGCGCCCGAGGTGCACACCAGCGCTTCCCGGAAAAAAACTACTAAGAAAAAGACGCCGGCGGGCACCAACAAGACGGGTCAATAGCGTTCCACACGCGAGAAATGGTATCCGCTTGCGGGTGAGCGCAGAATTTCGGGTGCTTGTGCGCAGAACTCTTGACAAGCACGCCCGAGTGGGATAACAAATTCGCAGGGACGGAGAGAATTCTGCTCCGGCTGGTGGATTGTGCCAAGAACCAAGGGTAAGGAAGTGCCCCCAGGGGAGGAAACTATGGAATTCGAGAAAGATCAATTTGAGGAAGACGACGAGCTGTCGCGCCTGGAAGATGACGACGAACTGGGCAGCGAAGGCGACGCCGTGGTAGAAGAAGAGATCCTCTTGGTGGAAGACGAGCCAGCCGAAGAAGGCGAAGAGGAACCCGCAGTCAAGCCCGCCCCCAAAGCGGCACCCAAGAAAGCGGCACCAAAGGCCGCACCGAAGCCCGCGGCCAGGAAGCCGGCAAAGAAGGCGGCCAAGAAGAAGGCCAAGAAACCAGCGAAGAAAGCCAAGTCGAAGAAGGCCGCCAAGAAGCCGGCAAAGAAAAAGAAACGGCGCTAGGCGGAACGCGCGAAGAAATTGGCACGACGGGGCCCACTGCGTGGAGAGTGGGCCTTTGTGTTTTCTGGAGCGCCAAAAAGGGATTTCCAGGGCGGTCAAAAGGAGCGCGTGCCCATGGAAGGCTTCGCGGTGTGGACCGCCAAGATGCGGCCGACGATTCAGTGAGGGGATGGAGCTTCGAGTTATTAGTTTTAAGTCTTAAGTTCTAGCTGGGGTGCAAAGACAAAAACCGTTCGCGCTGCCGGACAAGTTCATCTCGAATCGCGCGAACGGTCTTAGGTTTACTTAGAACTGAAAACTAATTACTGAAAATTTCCCTCACACCAGCGGTTCCGACCAATTTTCCAGCGTTTCCTTTACCTTGTGCAGGAACTGGTGCGCCACCGCGCCATCGACTACGCGATGGTCGTAACTCAACGTCACGTAGCACATCGAACGGATGGCGATGGAATCGTTGATGACCACCGGGCGCTTTTCAATCGCGCCAAGCCCCAAAATGCCGACGTTCGGCTGGCTGATCACCGGCAAGCCGAACAATCCGCCGAAGACGCCGGGATTGGTGATAGAGAAGGTGCCCTCCTGAACTTCTTCGGGCTTGAGCTTTTTCGAACGGGCGCGCTCCGCAAGGTCGTTCATGTTGCGCTGGATGCCCAGGATATTTTTCTCGTCGGCGTTCTTGATCACCGGCACGATCAGGCCCCAGTCGAGCGCCACGGCCATGCCGATGTTAATTTCTTTGTGCAGGACCACGTTGGTGCCATCGAGCGAAGCGTTGAGCGTGGGATAGGCGCGCAGGCCGTTGACCACCGCCTTCACGAAGAACGGCATGTAGGTCAGCTTGGTGCCGTAGCGCGCTTCAAATTCTTCCTTGGCTTTGGCACGCAGCGAGACGACCTTGCTCATGTCGATTTCGTCGACGGAATACACGTGCGGCGAAACATGCTTGGAGCCCACCATGTGCTCGGCAATCTTCTGGCGCATCATGCTCATCGGCTGCACTTCGTAATCGCCGAAGTACAAGCGGTCGCGGGGCACGGCCACCTGCAGGGCCGGCACGTATTGGCTGCCATGTACGGCAGGCGCGCCTGCCGCGGCCAACGGAGCAGGAGCCGGAGGTGGGGGTGCGGGACGCGAAGCGGCCGGAACTGGAGCGGAACTTGCTGCCGCAGAAAAACCGTCCGCTTGCGAAGCCGCGGCGGATACAGTGCCCGATTGCGCCGCGATGGCAGACTCCATGTCTTCCTTGGTAATGCGGCCACCGGCGCCGGTTCCTTCCAGTGCGGTGAGGTCGATGTTGTGTTCCTTGGCCATGCGGCGGACCAGCGGCGAAGAATGGATGCGCTCCGAGGTGGTGGCCGAAGGCGCTGCAGATGAAACGGCGGATGCAGGTGCGGGCGCGGGCGCAGCAGCGGGTGGCGGAGGCACTTGTGGCGTAGGTGCCGCCGGCTTTGCCGCAGCAGGAGCCGCAGCTGGTGCGGGTGGTTTTGTCGGCGCTGCGGCCGGCGCTGGAGTAGCGGCCGCAGCAGAGCCAGCGCCTTCAATCACCGCGACCACCGTCTGAATGGGCACGGTCTGCCCTTCGGGTATCTTGATCTCCTGCAGCACGCCGGCCGAGGGTGAGGGAATTTCCGCGTCGACCTTGTCGGTGGAGATTTCAAACAGCGGTTCATCGCGCTCGACCTTATCACCCGGCTTCTTGAGCCACTTGGTGATGGTGCCTTCAAAAATGCTTTCGCCCATCTGGGGCATGACCACATCGACTGCCATCGGAGTCTCTCCTCGCGTGGTGGAACTGATGGTAAACCGGGGCGCATTTGGCCGGCGTCTTGTGCAACCTTACCAGTTTAGCGCGAAAGCAGGTACCCGAAAAGGGCGGGTCATTTTGCGGCAGTGCGTTCCTCGGGCGCTGCAGAATCGCCCCAGCGGGCGATTTCAGAACCCTCAGAATCGTACAAATCGGCGACTAAACAGCCCATGACGAAAATCAATTCAACGAATTTCGGACCGAGCGGGTGTCCCAGCTTCGCTGGTGTTTTCTGAACCTGGGTCTTGGGTTTCTCTTCCCGAACTTCACTCTTTTTCACTCGAACTTGAATACTGATTGATAAACTACCCTAATCGTTATATTCTTCGCTAGGTACGGTCGAGATTTGTTCGAACACGCTCCTCACTCCTTTGCCACTAGCGGGCAGAATCCTCAAACTAAACCTTTTTCCGTCCCTTTGTTTTCACAGACTGGGGCACACTCATTCCCGCAAACTCTTTCCTTTGACCTACTTCCGCAATACACCCGGGGGAGGGGATACCTCGGTATGTTCGTCTCTGTTTCGCTACTGGTTCCCTAAGCCCTTTATTTCCCCTAGATACAAGACTCTCGCCTGTAAGCCCTTTGTTTCCCCTACATACAGAAATATGGGGGGTAGGGGTCCTCGGTTTACCTGACCCAACTCTCGCACCAACTTTCCCAGGCCTTTCAACTTCTCACTTTCAACTTCCTGATTATCCGATTGCAGCTTCCACTCAAGCCATTGACCCTCTCTCTCACTCCTTCTACCATTCTGTGTATGCTGCGTATTCCTTTCGCTGCTCCTGGAAGCGTCACCGCGCGTAGGCTTCTGCTGCTCGCTACCCTTTCCCTCCTGCCCCTCGCCGCATCGGCGCAGACGGTTGACGACATCCTGGAAAAATACATTGCCGCGCGCGGCGGCCTGGCCAAGATCAAAGCGATTCAGTCCGAACGTGTTACCGGCACCATGGTCTTTTCTCCCGAGGTGCAAGGCCCTTTCGTCGTGGAGCGCGAGCGTCCCCTGAAACTGCACATGGAGGTTACCGTTGGCCGAGACACGGTGATCCGCGTCTACGACGGAAAATCCGCTGGCTGGGTCTATAATCCGTTTGCCTCGAATCCCGCCACCGTGCGCCCGATGACGGAAAACGATTTGCGCAGTATCCAGGAGGAAGCCGATTTCGAGGGCCCGTTCATCAACTACAAAGCCAAGGGCAACCAACTGGAATACGTGGGAAAAACTACCGTTGAAGGCAAACCTGCGTACAAGATCAAGCTCACCGACAAAAATGGCGATTCCAGCTATTTTTCTTTCGACGCAACAACCTACCTGGTTACTCGCTGGCAAGGCACCCGCAAAAATGGCGAGGGCAAAGACGTTGCCGCGGAATCGCTCTTCCGCCAGTACCGCGAAATCGACGAGGTGCAATACCCGTTCCTGATCGAATCCAGCAGTCCGGAAACCGGCGAGTCGCAAAAAATCATCACCGACAAGATTGAAATCAACATAAGCATCCCCGAATCGCGCTTCAAGAAACCGGCTGTGCCCGGCGCAGAACCGGAAACGCCGGCAACCACCGCGCCACCTGCCGCGGCCGCGCCGGCGAAGCCGAAGTAAGGCCCGATGCCGCCGCGTATCACTGGACTCTGCGCCGATTGCCAGCACGCGCGCATCATCGAATCCGCGAAAGGCTCGACGTTTCTGTTCTGCAAACTTTCCGAAACAAATCCCGACTTTCCAAAATATCCCAGGCTTCCCGTTGCGGCGTGTTCTGGCTACACGCGGACACTCCGTTCTTCTACGTAGCAACGTTTCTATATCAATTATAGATATTTATCAGTACATGGCAGAGAGCCTCTCATGCCACGCCTCTTCCTCCGCCAGTTGTTCCTGCTCGCCTCGCTGTATTTCTGCTTGCTCTCTTCTACTCTCGCAAAGACTCTCAAAATCATCAGCAATCCGCCGGGCGCCATGGTGGAACTCAACGGGGTTGTGGCCGGTACAACTCCGATCGAGAAGGCTTTCCCCGGAGGCTACTTTCACCGTACGCACACAAAGTGGGGTCAGCGCCTGGAGCATCCAATGATTGCGCGCGCTTCGCTGACGGGTTACGCAACGCACGAGATCGCGCTCACCGAAGGGCCGATGGAATGGGTCGATATCCATGGCCACCACCTCGGGCAATTCTCGATATTCAAGACGCCGGAGTTTCATGTGGATCTTGATGCCATTGGCACGACGTTTACCGGAACGGTTGCTTCCAATATTTCTACTGCCGCACCGCCTGTTAAGGTACAAGTGGAATTGTCACTGGAAGAAATCGTGCGCCGCACCAAGCCAGCGGTGGTCTACCTAAAAGGGCCGGACCGTTCGGGTTCCGGATTTTTTGTTACTGATACTGGAGTTCTGGCAACGAACGCGCATGCGGCGCGCGGAACATCTTCCTTCATGGCCGTGCTCCCGGATGGAGTGCAATTGGAAACAAAAGTGGTATACATGGACGCGGATCTGGATATTGCGCTGGCAAAAGTGGAAGGGCCAGCGGCGGATTTCGTGTTCCCGCATCTTTCCCTGGCGGACGCCGCATCCGTGGAGCAGGGCGAATCGGTTTTGGCGATTGGAAATCCAGGGGATGCCATGCTGTTCAGGGTAACGAAAGGGATTGTGAGCGCTGTGGGAAAATTCGCGTCGGCAGGACCGGGCACGTGGATTCAGACCGACGCTCCGATCAATCCGGGAAATTCGGGAGGCCCGCTGTTGAATTCCCGCGGTGAAGTGATTGGCCTGAATACGCAGAAGTTGATCAAGAAGAACGTGACTGGAATTGGATTTGCGCTCAGCTCAAGCGATTTGTTGGCGGTGCTCCGCCGCTTCTATCCGTCGATCGCGCCGGCCGAACAAGTCATAGCGGGCGCGGAACCGTCAGTTGAAGGCAGCACAGCGACGGAATCAAGTGCGACATCAGCAAGTGCATCATTCCCAGGGATGGGGTCGTCGCCGGAGGGATCTGGCTCGGTCACAATTTCATCCGTGCCGGACTCCGCGGAAATCTATGTGGACGGAAAGTTTCATGGAAATACTCCCGGTACACTTAAACTCTCTGCGGGGTCGCACACCATCGTGCTGAAATTCGCGGGCCTGTCGGATTATTCGCGGGTGATGGAAATTCCCTGGGCGTTCAAGCTGACGTTAAAGGCGCTATTCGAGCAAGCGTCTTCCGGAACGAACTAAATCCTTCCCCTCATTGCTCCGAGTTTTCCGGTGTGCTAGCATCGGGCCGAAAAGAAGAGCGGACCAGGGAATTTTCGATACTCCTTCGCCCCGCGATGCGGGACCCAGGTAGGGCCGCCCTCTCCTTCACCAACATCTCGCCAGGCGCCGGCCCGCGCCTGAGTTTTCATCTGCGGACCTCCACCCGGTGACCTAGTTGGTCACACCTGCGAGGAGGACTGTAATGAAAATCTATCCAACCAAGGACATCAGAAACGTTGGCATTGTAGGCCACGGCGGCACCGGAAAGACGCAACTGGTGTCGTCGTTATTGTTTACCGCCGGAGCGACGCCGCGCTTCGGGAAAGTTGCAGAAGGCACAACCACGACGGATTGGGATGAGGAAGAAATTCAACGGAAGATAACCATTCAAACCGGGATAGCGCATGCGGAATGGCCGTGCACATTGTGTGGCGGTAATAACGTTAAAATAAATTTTCTCGACCTGCCTGGATATTCGACCTTCATAACGGAAACGAAGGCTTCCCTGATTGCCGCGGATGGCGTGCTGATTACCGTGGATGCGCACGTAGGCGCGCAAGTGACTACGGAAAAAGTGTGGGATTACTGCGCGGAATACGATGTGCCGCGCGCGTTTGTGCTGACGTGGATGGACCGCGAGTTGGCCAGTTTTGAGAGATCGCTGGAATCATTGCAGGAACTGTTTGGGCGGACAGTGGTGCCGCTGCAGATGCCGATCGGCACGGAAAAGGGATTTCGCGGCGTGGTCGATCTGGTTTCGATGAAAGCCCACTTTTATACACCGGATGGCGACGGAAAAATGACACTCGATCACATTCCGGATGCGTTGATGGATGAGGCGAAAGAAGCACACGAGCGCCTCGTGGAGATGATTGCCGAAGGCGATGACGAAATGATGGAGGAATTTTTCCGTGAAGGAACGATCCCCATTGAAGACTTGATCCCCGCAGTGCGGAAAGCGATCGTTTCGGAAAAGATTGTTCCCGTGCTGATGATTTCTGCGACACGGAACATAGGAAATGCAAGCCTGCTCACATTTCTCGCGGACGTATTTCCACATCCGGACGAGCATTCTCAATTCGGGTTCACGGAACCAAATGGCAAGGGCGAGCGTATCGACCGGAAATATGATGACAACCAGCCGCTCTCGGTGTTCGTGTTCAAGACTTTGGCGGACCCTTTTTCGGGGCGGATCAACTATTTCAAGGTGAAGAGCGGCGTGCTGAAAAATGATGCCACGCTGCAGAACTTCAATCGAAATATTCCGGAACGCTTGCAGCACGTGATGATTGTGCAGGGGAAGCAGCTCACCGAGGTACAGGAACTGCACGCAGGAGACATTGGGGCAATCGCAAAGATCAAGGAGACAGTGACCGGCGATACGCTGGGGGATAAGGCGTCCATTATTTATTATGAGCCGGTAAAGCTGCCGGAACCCTCGATTACATTTGCGGTGGAACCGAAGACGCGCGCTGATGAAGACAAAATCGGCGTGGCGATCCATAAGATCATGGAAGAAGATGCGGCGCTGCGCTTTTCGCGCGATCCCCAGACAAAAGAATTCTTGCTGGCTGGGAATGGCCAGCAGCACGTCGAAGTAGTGGTGGCGAAACTTCAAAAGCGCTACAACGTAAACCTGACGTTGAAGCCGCCAAAGGTGCCATACCGCGAAACGATCCGCGGGAAGGCGGATGCGGAAGGCAAACACAAGAAACAGTCTGGCGGACACGGGCAATTCGGCGTGTGCCGCGTGAAGTTTGAACCGCTGGAGCACGGGAAGGGCATCGAGTTTGTGGATGACGTGTTCGGCGGATCGATTCCGAAGAACTGGATTCCGTCTGTGGAACGGGGAATCCGGGATGCGGCAGCGCGTGGATACCTGGCAGGGTTTCCGGTGACGGATTTCCGCGCCACCCTTTATGAGGGTAAGTATCACGACGTGGATTCTTCGGATATGGCCTTCCGGATCGCCGGGTCGCTGGCGTTTAAGGAAGCGATGAAGACGGCGAAACCATCGCTGCTGGAACCGATCATGCACGTGGAAGTGTTTGCGCCGGATCAATACTCGGGAGATCTGATGGGCGACCTGAGTTCGCGGCGCGGAAAGATAGAAGGAAGCGAAACGCGGGGGCACAACGTCATCGTAAAGGCGATGGTGCCGCTGTCCGAGATGCTTTCGTATGCGACGAATCTGACTTCGATGACGCAAGGACGAGCCAGTTACTCGATGGAATATTCGCATTACGACTATGTGCCGAGCGAATTGGGCGAAAAGGTGATCGCAGCGCACAAGACGGCGCAC
Source organism: Candidatus Acidiferrales bacterium (assembly GCA_963748365.1). Lineage (GTDB taxonomy): Bacteria > Acidobacteriota > Terriglobia > Acidiferrales > UBA7541 > Acidiferrum. The sequence goes on along the minus strand of CAVVJG010000015.1, from coordinate 122,379 downwards.
GGCGAAGCGTTGGTGGAAGAAGAGGCGTAGAACGCGGCGGGGATTTTCGCCGCGGCTAACATGTGGCCGGCTAAAGCCGGCCGTTCCATAGACAAACCCAAGAGGGCGGCGTAAAGCCGCCTACGGAAGAAAATGATCAGGATAGTTTCGGCCAGAACATGCCGGTGTGGCGCTGGTGTTCGATGAAGCTTGGGCCGAACTCTTGATGGAGGAAGGATTCTTCGCGTTTGGCCTTGAAATAGAAAGTGATATAGAGAATCACGAAACAGAGCAGATCGCGGAATTGGCTGTGAATCAAGCCGGTGCCGATGACGCCAATCAGAATACCTGTGTAGATGGGATGGCGGATGCGACGGTAGAGGCCTTTACGGATGAGTTCGTGATCGTCTTTTAGGGTGACCATGCCGCTCCAATTGGAACCCAGAGAGAGGCGAGCCCAGATGGAAATGGCCATGCCTAGAGCGGTGATAATGACACCAAGCCACCAGAGGGCGGGTTGGCTGGGAAGCAGGGGGAGAAAGAGCCAGGGAAAAGGTTGAGTGCGGCCGAAGAGAAGCCAGAAGGCAATGAAGAGCGGCGCGAGATGCAGAACGCGCTCGAAGGGGGTTTCTCGGCGTTTAACCTTTTTGCTGGCGAAGGCCATGACGATCCAAACCAGAGCGAGAATCCACCAGAGGCCACGGGCAAGTTGCATGGCGAGGGCTGGAGACAATTCTTTAAGGAACAGATTTTGCAAGGTGATTAGTTCCCTTTTCGTGCGTACTACGTTGACCTCACTTGCTGGCCGTGCTGAAGCCCGGCACCTACATTGTGAAGCGTCTCGATACTAAAACACGGGAGTTGACCTAAAGGCCAGCGGCACACTGGCTCCGACGGGTCACAGTGAATTGAGTTGGGAGAGTGATTGCCACGATCCCTCCACTGCGAGCCGCTAAGGACGCGGCTCTTCGGTCGGGATGACAAAGTGGAGAAATCCGAAGTGTCACAACGTGGTGTCCAAGAGCGCAGCCAGGAATGGCTGCGCCACCAGGAAACACAAGAGGGATGCGCCAAATTGGAGGTTGCTGAAGGGTAGGGATAGGGAGACTATTCGTAACATGAAAAACTCCAAACAGAAGCGTCGCACACAGACAACGGCGGTACACGCGGGAGAACCCGTGAAGCATGGAGTGGGCGCTGCGGTGACGACGGAGATTGTGCGCTCGTCGACGTTCACTTTTTCGTCGAGCGAAGAGATGAAAAAGTGGGCAGAAGGAAAGAGCAAAGCGTACATATACACGCGCTATGGAAATCCGACGTTGACGGTGGCAGAGAGAAAGATTGCGGCGTTGGAAGGTGCGGAAGCGGCACTAGTGACCTCGTCGGGAATGGCGGCGATCTCTAGCACGTTGGTGAGTGTGTTGAAGAGTGGAGATGAGTTGATTGCGTCGGCGCAATTGTATGGAGGGACGTACCGGTTGATGCGCGACGTATTTCCACGCTGGGGAATCACTGTGAAGTTTGTGGAAGCAACACTGGAAGGGATCGAGGGGCTAGTCACTGCAAGAACGAAATGCTTATACGTGGAGACGCCAACAAATCCTACGCTGCACCTGGTGGATTTGCGGAAAGCGATTGGATTCGCGAAAAAGCACAAGCTGGTGAGCATTGCGGATAACACATTTGCCACGCCGGTCCTGCAGAATCCCCTGGATTTGGGATTCGACATGGTGGTGCACAGCGTGACGAAGGGCTTGGGGGGGCATTCGGACATTCTGGGTGGGGTGGTTGCTGGAGGAAAGAAATTTGTCGATCCTGTGCGGCAGATGGTTATTTATCTGGGCGGATGCATGGACCCGGGAGTGGCGTTCTTGCTGATGCGCGGAATCAAGACGCTGGGCGTGCGCATCGAACGGCAATGCGACAGCGCGCTGAAGGTGGCAAAATTCCTTGAGAAACATCCGAAGGTAGAGCGAGTGCATTATCCGGGCCTGAAGTCGCACAGGGATCACGCGCTGGCGAAAAAACAGATGCGCGGATTCGGATCAATGCTGGCGTTTGATTTGAAAGGCGGATTGCCGGCGGCGCGAAAATTCTGCGACCGGGTAAAGTTATTTTTGCTTGCAGTGAGCCTGGGCGGCGTAGAGTCTCTGGTCTCGCTGCCGATCTACAGTTCGCACTACCGCATGAGTGAGGAAGAGTTGCGGCGCGTGGGAGTGAAACCCGGTACGATCCGAGTATCCATCGGGCTGGAAGACGCGGCGGACTTGATCGAAGATCTGCAACAAGCGCTGGGATAGAGTCTTCACAGAGTTGTTTCTCCTTAAGCGACGGGCCCTCAGGCCAAGGAAGTCTCCGCGGGAACCTGCCACTCATCGCGTTCCTCAGGAAGCATGGACTTCACAATATCTTCGAGTTCGTGAGAACTCTTCACGTGATCCGGATAGTTATGCGCGGTGAGGTCGAATGAACTGCCGTAATGAGAGCGAACGGCCTGGAGTTCTTCCTGCAGGCGGAAAGCGATGCGCTTGGCGTTGAGAGTGTCAGTTTCTGGAAGCACGATGCCGAAGAGATCGTCGGCGAGGTGATAAATGGAATCCGTGGGGCGCAGGCGCTTGGACATGGATTTTGCGGCGTCGCTGAGGCCGGCATTCTGATCATTTTGCGAAGCGCGCGGGCCAGGCTTCACCTTAACTAGGACGAGAGACAAGGTCTTTTCCATGGTGAGGGCGCGGCGGAATTCCATGGTGAGGCGATCCCAGAAATATTTTTGGTCGGGCATGGATTTCAGTTGATCGGTGCTGGCCTGGATCTGGAGTTCGACGTTGCGCTCGAGTTCGGAGAGAAGTTGGTCCTTGATTTTGGTGAAGGAGCGCTGACGATCGAAGAGATAAACGATGAAAAGCACGGTGACGGCGCAGAAGCCAAAGAATGCGGAGCGAAGCGTCCACTCGTTACCCTCGGGATGGACAAAGACCATGGGATACATAAAGGAAGCGAGACCGCCTGCGAGAACGAAAACGAAGACTGCGGAGAAGATGGTGAGCTGAAGACCGCGACGGTCGAGGCGATCGAGCTCTTGCCGATTGATCGTGGGCATGGGCACCTATCGAGGCAACTGGCCCTATAGCTGGCCACCTGGAGTTGCCGCTAGTACTGGAAAGTGTGGAGTTTATGGGGGTCTGGAGCAATAGGAGCAGGGTACTGGTGTGATGAAAGAGGTAGCAGGGAAGGCCGAAGCTCGAGGGTGGCAGCGGCCTGTTGGCCCGAAGGGGCATGGGAACGATCAAGGGTGCCGCTCATAGTCGTGAACCCTCGCGGTAGGATACCCAGAAGTAATGAAGTTCACCACGATTGAGATATTCAACCAGGCTAGCGGCGCGGTTCGGGGAGGGCGAAAGCGAGGTAGAGGCCGCCGGAGGGTGACTTGGGATCTTTCCCGCCGCCTGCAGCTATGACTACGAATTGGCGACCGTTGATCTGGTAGGTGGCGGGAGTAGCGTTGCCGGCAAAAGGGAGCGTGGTCTCCCAGAGTAGTTCGCCGGTGGTTTTGTCGAATGCACGAAATTTTTTATCGAAATTTGTGGCGCCGATGAACAGAAGACCGCCCGCGGTGACGATGGGACCGCCATAATTTTCGGTGCCGGTATTCTTCATGCCTTGCGCGGCAAGTTCGGGATATTCGCCGAAGGGAATCTTCCACAAGTATTCGCCCGAGTTTAAATCGATGGCGTTGAGGGTGCCCCAAGGAGGGGCGACGGCGGGATAGCCATCGGGATCGTAAAAGCGTTTGTAGCCCGTGAGGTGATATTTCATGGCGGGAGAAGCGGGTTCGGAGGACTCGAGCTCCTTGGATTCGCCGTTGTCGAGAAAGACGATGAGTCCGGAGAGTTGATCGTCGGAGAGATTAGGAAAACCTGGCATGCGCCCTTTACCGTTTTTGATTGTAGAAGAGATGGATTTGGAATCGAGGCGAGTGGTTACGTCGATCAGGGAAGGAAGCGCGGGAGGAGAGCCGGTTCGATTTTCGCCGTGGCAGATGGCGCATTGACTTATGTAGAGAGCGCGAGCTCCGGTGTCGTTTTTGGTTTCGGCGAGGGCGCCAGTCCAGGCGAGATCGTTGGCGTTGATATAGATGATGGCGGTTTGCGGGTCGACAGCGGGGCCGCCCCATTCCGCGCCTCCATCGAAACCGGGAAAGACGACGGTATCTTTGCTTACGCTGAAGGGGACGAACTGGCCGCCGTTACGGAAAGCGCGAAACTTTTCAAGAGCCCATTGGTGGATGGCAGGCGTGCGGTTGGTGAGGAGATTTTCTGTGAGCTCTTGACGAGAGAAGGGAGCGGGTTTGGTGGGTAGAGCTTGCTGCGCAGCGGCGACTTCGCCGGGCATGTCGCTGGGAGGATACGCGCGAGACTCGAGGGGAAAGAGCGAAGTGCCGGTGACACGATCGAAGAGGTAGACGAAACCCTGTTTGGAGGTTTGTGCGACGGCATCAATTGGCTGGCCATTGCGCGTGACGGTGAGCAACGCGGGAGGCGAGGGGAAATCGCGGTCCCAGATATCGTGCTTTATAGCTTGAAAATGCCAGAGGCGTTGGCCGGTTTCTGCGTTGAGGGCGAGCAGAGAGTCTGCGAAGAGATTGTCGCCGAGTCGATCAGCGCCGTAGAAATCGAACGCGGGGGAGCCGGTGGGGACAAAAACAATTCCACGCTTAGAATCGAGAGACATGCCAGTCCAATTGTTGGCGGCGCCGCTGGTTTTCCATGCGGATGATGGCCAAGTTTCGCAGCCAAATTCGCCGGGATGCGGAATGGTATGAAAGGCCCAGCGGAGTGCACCGGTGCGGACGTCGAATGCGCGAATATCTCCGGGAGGAGCGGGCAGGGTTTCGGGATTGCGTCCACCGACGATGAAAAGATTTTTGTAAATGAGGGGTGGGCTGGTGAGATCAACGGACTGAGCGGAGGCGGGTTCGCGGCCGAGACCTTCACGAAGATCGATACGGCCGTTTTTGCCGAAGGTGGGAATAGGTTTGCCGGTGGCGACGTCGAGTGCGTAAACAAAATTCATAACACCGACGAGGATGCGTTTGTCTTTACCGCCGTCGGACCAATACGAGAGGCCGCGATCGGGTTGCGTGCCTTTGATACCGGAATTGAATTGCCAGACAAGTTTCCCGGTGGCGGCGTCGAGTGCAAAGATCTTCTGCGAAGGGGAGATACCGAAGAGAACGCCGTCGACGATGATGGGGCTGGATTGCAGGCCACCTTCTTCGTGGGTGTCGAATGTCCAGGAGAGTTTGAGTTGTTTAACGTTGGCACGATTGATTTGCGTGAGAGAGGAATAGTGGGTGCCTTCGGGCGAACCGCCGTAGGTGGGCCAGTCCTGATTGAGAGTGGTTGGAACAGTTTGCGCGCGGAGAGAGGCGTTAATAAGAAAGGTCGCGAGTGTAACGACCATGGGGGCAAGAGCGCTGTTGAGTTTCATAGGATTTACGTGGCTACGACGAAGGAGGAATCGGGAGCGACGTAGCCGTACGCCATGCGCGGCGTGTTGAAAGCGAAGCCGGGACTGCCGTGCTTGTCGAGAAGGATGATACCGCCAGTTCCCTTTCCGCGGGTGGCGAGAAGTTGCACGGAGTGTTGCGCGGCGAGCATGGCGGAAGAGTCCGCGTGACGAAGAGAATCGGTGGCGGTCTTCGCCATGACGATGCGCATGATGGCTTCACCGTATCCGGTGGATGAAGCGCCGCCGGTTTCCGAATCGGCGTAACAGCCGCAACCGATAAGTGGAGAATCGCCGACGCGGCCGGGAAGTTTGCAGCAAATGCCTCCGGTGGAAGTGGCGGCGAAGAGTCTGCCGTGCTGATCGATAGCAACGGCGCCGACGGTGCCCTGGTCGTGGCCTCGATGATGTTCGGCGGCGTGAGCATCTTTGCTGCAGCGGAGCCAGGCTTCCTGCTCAGCGGATGAGACGAGATCGGCGGGATCGCAAAGCGGAAGATTGTGTTCGGAGGCAAAACGTTCAGCGCCTTCGGCGATGAGCATCATGTGAGAGCAGTTCTCGAGAACTTTGCGCGCGAGGCGAATTGGATTTTTGATGCGATGAAGGCCGGCGACGGAACCGGCTTTCAGGGTGGCGGCGTCCATGACGATGGCATCGCATTCCACACGGCCATCGAGATTGAGATGCGAGCCGAAACCCGCGTCGAAGACGGGATCGTCTTCCAGGACGGTGATGGAGGCTTCGATGGCATCGAGAGCGTGGCCGCCGGATTTGAGGATGGACCAACCAGCTTGGAGGGCGCGGCGACAACCATCTTCGCAGGCGTCGACCGCATCGTCGGGAATGTCCCAGGCACCACCGTGAACGATCAGGGAAGGAACCATAAAGTAGGAGAATTGCAGAGGAGGGGAAGTTTGTCCAGTTGGAGAAGATTGGTTGAGAGAATAAAAATCGATAAGTGGGCAGCTTCAAGTCCACCGGAAGAGTGGCGTGAGATTGCTTGCAACACAGGAACACAGCCAGGAATGGCCGTGCCACCAAGAAACTCTAGACAAAGAAATCGAGGGTGAAGAAAAACAGGCCGAGGAAAAGCAGGAAAGCGCCCCAGGAGAAACGGCGGCGTGGGAGTTGCACGACGGTTTGAACGAAGCTGGAGGGAATGACGATGAGACGCGATTCACCGCGGCGTTCATAAAAGGGGCCCGAAGGAACGTAGCGCGAGAGGTTTCTGCGGAAGAGGGATACTTCGCTTTCCAGCCAGTAGGCAAACTCCTCGCGATGACGCCAGGAATAGATGGCGCCGGAGAGGAAGACGAGATAACCCAGGCATGTAAGAAAGCCGAGGGAAGTGCCAGAACCCCAATAAAACATGAGACCTCAAGGTGACGGGAGAGAGAGTTTAGACGTCTTCGTGAATGGTGACAAGTCTAACTATTTCGAATTCCTTTTGGCCGGCCGGAGTGGCGACCAGGACTTCGTCTCCCACCTTCTTATTGAGCAAAGCGCGACCGATGGGCGAGGTAGTTGAGATGAGCCCTTTTTCGACGTCGGCTTCCTCACTGCTAACTAACTTGTACTCCAGTTCGAGGCTGCGCTGCAAATCGAGGACGACGAGGCGTGAACCGTAGCCAGCGCGATCCTTGGGAATGTTGGTGAGATTGAGCATGCCAAGGTCGCCCATGCGTTTTTTCAAATTGCCAATTTTGGCGTTGACGTAACCCTGGCGCTCCTTGGCGTACTTGTACTCTGCGTTTTCCGAGAGGTCACCGTGCGCGCGGGCGACGGCGATTTCCTTAGGAAGATCGACGTTGAGTTCGTGCTCGAGAGCGTCAAGCTCCTGTTGCAACTTGGCCTTAATCTTGGCGAGCGGGTCAGACATAGTTTCCTGCGTAAAGAAAAAGTACGCGGAGTCCGGCTGGGCCGAACTCCGCTCCATTCATTATAGAGGGGAGAGAAATGAGGGGACAAGAGGGGATGCAGGAATTATTCAAAAAGGCTGGAAACGCAAGGGTCTAGGGGGCAGGGCGGGGATCTATTTAATCTTAAGCTCCACGGATTGCGAAAGGGTCTTACCCGAGGCGTACGCGATGGTGAGCGTGAACGTGGCGGACTTCTTGAGTTTTAGCTCGATGCAGCGGGAATGAGAAGGCCGGACTTCAGCGACGGGAGGATCGAGGGTGACCGTTTTGGCGTTGGCAACGTCGTAACAAAGTTGCGCCGATTCGCCACGGCGGATGGTGTCGGGGGCAATGTACAGCCCCCGGATGGCGAGTTCGCTGCCGCCTAGCTGTTGGACAGCGCGGCGATCGTCTTCAAGGCTTCGGGCCTCTTGCTCACGGGCGACGCGATCATCGAAGGCCCGACTGGAGAGGTATCGCTCTGCCATAACGTAGAGCACTAAGGAAGCGACGAAGCCGATCAGCAGGCCGGAATACAAGTAGGGATTCTTGAGCGGGGATTTGCGTACAGCTTGCGATATGGTATCCACGATCGTTTCCTTCTCTCACGTATCGAAAGCCCCGCCAATTTGCGAGAAAAGGATAGCCCACGTGGTACAGAGGGCAATACAGGATTTACCGAATCAGGACCTGGTATGGTCCGGAACTCCTGGCAGAGGACACCGAGCGCAAAGATATGGTAATCGGACTACTTGGCGGCTCTAGCCTTGGCGGGTTTTTTGGCCAGCGGCTTTGCGCCATCGTCAAGCCGGTAGATGTCGAGAAGTTGCAGGCGGGTAGCGTCGAGGCGCGCGGTGATGAGATTGGCGAAGCGCTTGAGCATTTCGTAGCCGAGATCGTGATTTTCTTCGCACTTGGCGCGGAGGCAATTGGCATCGAAGACCAGGGCTTTGGTGCGTTTCAGAGCGCGTGCGTTGAAGTGCCAGCGATACGGAGGAGAAACCCAGGACCAGCCGAGGATTTCGCCCTCACCAATGGTCTGCATGTTGGTTGGACCGCGCTCGGGAATGTTGAGTTCAATGGATACGGAACCCTTGCGGATAAAATAAAATTCGTTGGCGGCATCGCCTTCCAGAACGATGAAATGACCTTCAGGGAATTCAACATTTTTGGCACAACTAATGATGAGCTGCATTTGGGCATCCGGGAATTCATGGAAGAAGGGATGCTCTTTGATGACGGATTCAAGGGAGTTAATCATTTTGATTTTCCTTCATTCGCCAGGATGGCGAGCCGCTCGTGAAGCGGATTTAGTGTCATAACAATAGGTACACCCAAGCGAGAGTTGGTGCAATCACGCCCGTCACAAGAGCGGGTGACGCAACCGCTTGATTCCAGAGTGCTTCCAGAATTAGGTGGGTTAGTGACCAGGGAAATTGCTGATTTTGCGGATGGGCTGGCCTTCGGTGAGTTCGTAAAGGGCGTCTGCGGGCAAATCCGAATAGGATTGCCGTTGGCCGCTGGGCCAGAGAACCTCAACTTTTTTGATGAGCGCGTCGGAGCCGAGGCCGAAATGGAGACGGGTATCGTTGCTGGAATTGTAGCTGCCGCCGCCGCGAACTTCATCGATTTGTGTGAATTGTGAAGTAGTGACGGTGAGGCGTGCACCGATTGCCGCGCGATTGCTTTTCGTTCCCGCGAGGCGAAATAGAACGCGATGGTTGGAGCTGGGAGAGTCATTCAGAAAAAGAGAAGGCGGGCCGGCGGCATTAAAGACCACGAAGTCAAGATTGCCATCATTATTGATGTCACCAAACGCGGTGCCACGTCGCGAAAGAAGTGGAGGAGAGTTGAGCCCAGCGTTTGCGGCGATTTCGTCGAAGGTGCGATTCCCTAGATTGCGAAAAAGAAGAAGGGGTTCGGCGTAGCGAACCTCGCCGGGAAGCGTGTCCATGAGCGAGCTGAAGTTTCCATTGGCCACAAGGATGTCGAGCCAACCATCATTGTCGAAGTCAGCAAAACCCGTGCCCCATTTGACGGGCGCGAAGGTGGCGGGGGCGATTTGGGCGGAGACCGCCACATCCGTGAAGTATTCGCCGCGGTTCCAATAAAGACTGGCGGGTTGATTGCCGAAACGGGTGACGAAGAGATCAAGTTTACCGTCATGATCGAAATCGCCGAAGTCCGCAGCCATATTGCCGTAAAACTGGCCGAAGGGTCCGAGACCGGTGCCGGAGGGTATGCCGAGTTCTTCAAAGGTGCCGTCTTGTTTGTTGTGATAAAGGAAGTCCCATCCCGAATCGTTGGTGACATAGAGATCGGGCCAGCCATCGTTGTCGTAGTCTCCCCAGACGATTCCCATGCCGTGAAGCTTGTGCGGATCGTTCATGCCGGATTTTTGGGAAACATCTTCGAAAGTGCCATCCCCGCGATTTCGGAATAGAAAATCGTTTTCGCCCTCCATGCCGTCTGGTAATTCGACCAAAACGCCCTTATAGCCGTTGGACTTACCGGGCTCGGGAAGATGGCGGGGGTCGGTCTTAACGTAGCGCGAGATGAAAAGATCCAGGTGGCCGTCACGATCAAAATCGGCCCAGGCGGCGCCGGTGCTGAAACCGCCGACTTCCAGGCCAGCTTTCCTGGAGACATCTTCAAATTTGCAGTTTCCGAGGTTGCGATATAGGACGTTGTGGCCGTAACCAGTGACGTAAAGATCGGGGCGGCCGTCGTTGTCATAGTCGCCGACGGCAATGCCCATGCCCCAGCCTTTGACAAGTAAACCTGAGGAGGAAGTGACGTCGGTAAAATGAAGGGCCGTGGATTTTGAGTCCTGGTGGTAGAGGGTGAGCATGGGTGCGCCGCCCTGGAGAAATTGCTCGACGGTCGAATCGTTGACGACCGCGATATCGAGTTTTCCATCGCCATCACAGTCGAAAAGTGCGATGCCCCCTCCGGCCATTGTTTCCAGAACATAGCGGCGTTCTGGGGAAGAATGAGGGATGGTGGTTATGCCAACTTGAGCGGCAACTTCCTTGAAGTGGATCTTGGGGGGAGATGGAGCGAGAGGGATGCTGACGTTAGGGGAAGTTTGGGAGAGTGAGGCTGGAGAAGTTGAAGATTGGGTTAGAGATAGGAAAGGAGGGGAGGGCTGTTGGGAGCGGGCGGCCTGTTCCGAAAGGGGACAAGTGAGCAGCAGAAAAAAGGTGCCAGCCGTGTGGAAGCGAGGCATACGGGGACTGATTCTAGCAAATGGCAGGCGTGACGCCAGTCACAAGGGTTGGCGGGGGCTAGTAGGATACTACTAGTAGAGAACGGGTCCGAGACGTTGCGTGATGGTAGTTATAGAACTACTTAACGACAACAGCTTTGGTGACCTGTGAAATGCCGCAACAAAATCGATATGTGCTAGAGGGATTTTGCAAATATCTATTGACAGGGCAGGTGTGGCGGCGTAGAAAAAGGGCAATAGTATTAACAGATTAGACCCAGGCCCCAGCTAACGGTCTTCGATGTTCCTCCAGCGGTGCTTCGGTGCGGGTCCTCGGTGCCTGACAATCAGGGAATATTTCGGGGGTGATATCGTGGCATTACAAATGATTTCAAATTTGGCATGTTCTCTTACCGGTTTCGGCTCGCGCCGCACGGAAGCGAAGAACATCGTCAGGAGTTTTCTAGCGATTTTTGTTTTCGCATTGGCGGTGCTGTTAATCGTGCAGCCCGCAGTGCTGGCGCAATCGCGCTTCGCGACGTTGAGCGGAACGGTTCGCGACTCCAGCGGAGGATCGGTACGCGGCGCAGTCGTGACCATCAAAAATGAAGCTTCTGGCGAGACTCGTGTGTTGGAAACGAACGGCGAAGGGTTTTTCGCGGCGCCGACGTTGTCCGCAGCCACCTATGAAGTAACAGTGGAAATGAAGGGGTTTCAACAGTGGGTCGGTAAGGGAATCGTGTTGAACAGCGACGACAGCAGAACGCTGCAGATCGATTTGAAAGTGGGCGCGGTCACGGATTCCGTCGTAGTGGAGAGCAGCGTCACGGAACTCGCCGTGGTGGATTCCGGCGAGAAGTCGGCGTTAATCTCGCAAAAAGAATTGCAGCAACTGTCGCTGGTCAGCAGGAACGCCAGCGAATTTGTCAAATTGTTGCCGGGCGCATTGCTGACGCCGACGAATGGCAAGAACCAGTCGAACTACGGCGGCCAGGTTGTGGGCATCAACGGGTTCGTGCCGAATGGCTCGAACGCCGGCGGATTGAGCGCGGCGAACATCAACGGGCAATCGCTGAATATCACGCAGGACGGGCAGAACGTGTTTGATCCCGGAGCTTTTGGCAGTGCGACACCAGTGAATCCGAACCCGGAAATGATTTCGGAAGTAAAGGTATTGACGTCGAACTTCACCTCAGAAAATCCGCAAGGGCCGGTGGTCGTGAATACGATCACCAAGGGCGGCGGCAGCACGTTCCATGGTTCGGGCTACTTGTACGTGCGGAATTCCGCGATGAACGCGGCCGACCACTTTAATAAGGAACAGGCGATCACTTCCTCCGACGGGACAAAGTCTTATCCTCCGGGTTTTAATCCGAAGCCTCCCAGCTCTTACTACTATCCAGGCGGCAGCATCGGCGGTCCGGTAATTATTCCCGGAACGAACTTCAACAAGAGCCGGCAGAAATTGTTCTTCTTCGAAGCCTACGAGAATTACCATCAGAATCCGGACGCGGGAGTAGAGCGCGCGTTCGTGCCGACGGCAGATATGTTGAATGGGGATTTCAGCGCATTGGCCACAACCACTGGAGTGGGCCGCTTCGCGATGGGAACAGTCCCGAATACGCCGAACGCAGCGAATTGGCTGGGGATGGCGGATCGTCCTGGATGCGCAATCACGGGCGGAGTGATGAACTCCGGGTGTATCGATCCGAACGGACAGATTCTGCTGAAGAATTATTTTCCGGCACCCAACATACCGCTGTCGGAGATCGGACAGACCGGCGGGTTCAACTACATCGTGAACTCGAACGCGCAACAAAATTCCTGGCAGAACGTCATCCGCGGAGACTGGGTGATCAGCGACAACACAAAGGCCTACGCTTCGTGGAGCCGCCAACGGGAAGCCGCGACAATGCCGTATGGGTTGTGGAACGGCGCGTGCGACTGGTGCGTGCCATCGCCTAGCCCTGTTGTTGGCAATAACGGATCTGATTTCGTGACGGCGAGTTTGGTGCATATCTTTTCGCCAACGATGACCAGCGAGACGCGATTCGGTTACACGAAAATCACATTCCCCACGACACCCACGAATCCGGAGAAATTGCTAAGGGCGGAAGCCGGGTTCCCGCTTACGGGAATCTTTGGCAATCCGATGATGCCTGCTGAAGTGACTTGGGGACAATCTTTGCCGAATTCCGGCGACATTGGTCACGATTACCATCCGACAATGATCGCGGACAAGGGCATTCCAAGCATTTCTCAAAATCTGACCAAGGTCATTGGAACGCACACGGCCAAGTTTGGATTCTTCTGGCAGCACACATATAACACGCAAGACAACTGGGGCCAGTACATGGGCGCCATCAGCCCCAGTCCATGGGATTCGCCGACCGGGAATAACTACGCGGATATGCTGATGGGCATGGGCACGGGATACTATGAAACAGCGCTGCCGCCGCCGACCAGCATTGCGCAGAACATCTATTCGGTGTATGCGCAGGACGACTGGAAGGTCACCCGGAGACTGACACTGCAATTCGGACTGCGATTCGAGCACTACGGCAAGCCATACGCACCGGTAAACGACGTCGGAATGGCGATCTTCGATCCGAGCAAATACATACCAGCGTCTGGGCCGGATGCCAACACGGGTATTTCCTGGCACAAGATGGATCCAACCGTTCCGCTTTCGGGCGCACAGAGCAGGTTCCTGTATTTTTCGCCTCGCCTTGGGGCCGCCTACGATCTATTCGGGACAGGCCGCACGGTGATTCGCGGAGGATGGGGCAAGTTCCGCTCCTATGACTCCGTGCAGAGCAATAGCTATGTGGGTCCGGCAGGAACGGCATTCGGTTCCGTGTCTTGGTCTTGTGGAGCACATGATGCCGCTTGCGCCACATGGGAAACGATTGATAATTTCGCCCGGCCTTCGCCTGTAAATTATGGAGAATCCGGCCTCGGACCTGGTCTAAAGAGCGTCAACACCACTGACCCGAATAACGACGAGCAACCGCTGGTTACCACGTACAGCGTTTCGATAGACCAGCAACTGCCGTGGAAGTTGAGCGCGGAGTTCTCCTACGTAGGAAACCAAGGCAAGTACTTCCAAATCCAGACCGCACAAGGCGGCATCAACGCTATTCCCTTCGGAACGCTGACGCAGCCGAGCGTTACGTGCGACATCACGCAAACGGCGTGCCAGCAATTGTACCGGCCGTATTCGAACTACCAGAATATGCAAGAAGCCCAAACGCTGGGCCACTCGCGGTACGATGCGTTCCAGGCTTCGGTGAAGCGGGCCTATGGCTGGCTCACGTTGCAGGTGAACTATACCTGGTCTAAGACGATGGGGATTTATACCTGCAACAACGCCACTTGCAACGCCCTCACAGATGCCTTGCCCAATGGTGGAGTCGACTGGGCGTATGGAACGTCCACGCTTAACCGGCCGCACACTTTGAGCGCATCCTATGTGTTCAATCTGCCCAGCATGAAAAGCGGAAACTCCTTTGTTCGTGGCGCGGTGAACGGATGGCAGATCTCCGGGATTACGCAGGTGGAGAGCGGCCAGATGATGATCAACAGCGCTGCGGCACAGAACTTCGGGTTGACGCAGGGTGGGTCTAACCAGGATAACGTGCACTTGCTGGGAACACCGGACATTACCATCTACCCGGTTCTACTGTGCAATCCGACTTCCGGGCTGACAAAGGGGTATTACGCCAATCCGAAGTGCTTCGGACCCCAACCGGTGGGGAAACTCGGGAACGCCGGGATGCCGTACATTGGCGGGCCAACGTACTGGAACAGCGATATCAAACTGACGAAGAGCTTTCGGATCACGGAGCGGCAGAACCTGGAATTCCAGGCGTCCGCGTTTAACTTCATGAACCACGGACTGACTTCGTACACGCAAAGCGACACCAACCTCAGTCTACAGTTTAATGATCGAGGCCAAGTGATTACCGGCACGGGGTGCCCGTCAACCGGCGCGGACTGCAATGTGCAGAGCACCTTCGGAAAAGCAGTTCATCACGTCGGAAACCGAATTATGGAATTCGGCATCAAGTACTCGTTCTAACTGAGACGCACTTTACGCGGGGTGGCCGGAGACGGTCACCCCGTGTATATTTCTAACCATGTTCGCTGTGCAGGCCTTCCTCCTGATTTTCCTCGCAACAGCGCAAGGTCCCCCCGTCAAAACCGCGGCAAGTCCAATTGAAGGAATAGCGAAGCAGGCAGAAGTTGCGAAAAGTTCGAATCACTTGAGTGAAGCGGTGAAGTTGTACACCGAGGGCGTGCGAATTCACCCGACCTGGAGCGAAGGATGGTGGTCGCTCGCGAGTGTGCTTTACGAACAGGATCGATTCGCCGAAGCACAAGCGGCATTCAAGCACTTTGCGAAACTGGTGCCAAATTCCGGGCCGGCATACGCGTTCCTGGCGCTGTGTGAATACGAAACGAAGGACTACGAATTGTCGTTGCGGCATTTCGAGGCATGGTCGAAGAGCGGAGCTCCGGGCACAGATGCGCTGATCGACGTTGCGGGCTATCACTGGGCGCTGCTACTGACATGGAACGGGCAGTTTCAACAGGCGCTGTATTTGCTGGCGGCAAAGGCAAAAAAGCTGGGGGGCAGTCCGGACCTGGCCGAGGCGATGGGACTGGCGTCGTTGCGGATGAGGAGCCTCCCGATTGACTATCCGCAGCAGCAGCGGGAATTGGTGTGGCTGGCGGGCGAAGCGGCGCTCTGTGCGTCACTGAATGAAACGGGGCGCAGCGAGGAATATGCGAAACGTTTGGGAGAAAGGTACCCACAGATCGCGAATGTCCACTATTTTCTGGGAACCTTGCTGCAGTTCCAGAGGAAATTCGCGGAGGCTGCGAAGGAGTATCAAGAGGAGCTGAAAATTTCTCCGCAAAGCGTTCCAGCGATGACCGAGCTGGCGATGATGCGTTTGCGGACATTCGAACCGAAAGCAGCATTGGATCTGGCGACGCGTGCGGCGGAGCTTGACCCGAAGAATGCGCGGGCGCGGTACGCGCTGGGGAAGAGCCTGTTGGATCTGGAGCGCCCGAAAGAGAGTATTCCGGAACTGGTTGCAGCGAAGCAGCTTGCGCCACGCAGCGCATTGGTTCGAGCGGCGCTTGCGAATGCGTACAGACTGACCGGTCAAGCGGAGGCGGCGAAACGAGAGGCCGCTGTGTTTCTGGAGCTAAAGGATAAAGAGGAAGTGCTGGGTCCAGCGCCGGAAGAAAAGCCGATTGCGGCGAAACCGGAGCCGCGGCCATGACGCGACACGCGAATCGACTCATGATGTCCGCGGCATGGCTGTGCCTGACTGCTGCGCCATTGTTGGCTGCAAGATCAGAACAATCAAAGGCCAGCAAGGGACGAAGTGCTACGACGAATTTTGCGCAGGAACGAGATTCCGCCAACCGTGCGCGCGAAGAAGGCAGGGATGACGAAGCCATTGGCCTCTATAAGAAAGCGCTAACGCTACAACCAGATTGGAAAGAGGGGCGATGGTTTTTGAGCACGCTGCTCTACGAAAAAGAGCGATATCCCGAAGCGCGGGATGAACTGCGGCGATTTGTCGCGGACGATCCGGGAGCGGGCCCGGGTTGGGCGGTGCTGGGCATGAGTGAATTCAAGACGCGTGAGTATCCCCGCGCGCTGGAGCACCTGCAAAAGTCTCTGGCGCTGGGTTTGGGTGAGCGGAAGGAACTGACACGATCCGTATTTTATTTCATTGCGGTTCTGTTGACCCGATACGAGAAGTACAGCGAAGCGATGGGCATGCTGATGCCGATGGTGAAGACCACCGGTCAGCCGGATATTCTTGTGGAGCCACTCGGATTGAATACGTTGCGATTACCTTTTTTGCCACAGGAGATTGCAGCGGACCGGAGGGAGCTGGTGCAGATGGCGGGGAAGGCTACGCTGGCCATTGAGGCTCAAAGGACGAAAGAAGCGGAGACCCTGTTTCACCAAATGGTGGAACGCTACCCGAACGAGCCGGGCGTGCATTTTCTGTATGGGGCGTATTTGATGGATGTGCGGCCAGCGGAAGGAATTCAAGAGATGCAACGCGAACTGGAGGTTTGGCCTTCCAATGTGGGTGCTCGACTGCGGCTCGCGGAGGAGTATATAAAAGAAGAGAAATTCGATCAGGCATTAGCGCTGGCAGAGCAAGCCGTGGAACTGGAGCCGAATAGTTCAGCGAGCCGACTGATTCTGGGCGAGGCGCTGGTTGCCAAAGGAGAGCTCACAAAAGGCATTGCAGAATTGGAAAAGGCAAGAGACCAAACGCCGGAACGGGTGCGGACACATTGGGATTTGTTGAGGGCGTATACCAGTGTCGGCAGGAGCGAGGATGCAAAGCGGGAGAAGGAGAAGATTGAAGAGATCAGCCGACCAGCAGCGAAACCTTAGGCAAAGGTTCGAAATACTTTCCAGAGGCAATAGGGTGATCAGAGTAGCGCTGTGCGCGTTGCTGGTGGTGTGTGCCGCCGCGGGAATTGGAATGGAGGACGCTCGATCGGACGAACCGGCGAAGGGCGCAATCCATTTTTCCTTCAAGCCTATCGGATTTTCATTGGACAGCAACGAGACGCCACAGCGGCATGCCCCGGAAACGATGGCGGGCGGAGTGGCGGTGTTTGATTACGATAACGACGGGAATCTGGATATATTTTTCACGAACGGCGCCGACATTAACACATTGAAAAAAGATTCGGCAAAATATTGGAACCGTCTATATCGCAACAATGGGGATGGAACGTTCAGTGATGTAACGGAAAAAGCGGGACTGGCGGGAACGGGATACGACACCGGAGTGGCGATCGGGGATTACGACAACGATGGATTTGAGGACATTTTTGTGGGCGGGGTGTACCGGAACACGCTGTACCACAACAACGGAAATGGAACTTTTACCGACGTTACAGAGAAATCCGGAATCGCGAAACCAGATAAAGAGTATGGACCGCTGTGGTCTGTGGGCGGAGCGTGGGTGGATGTAAATAACGACGGACTGCTGGACCTGTTTATCGTGAACTATATGAAATGGGATGGGACGCATGAGCCGCCGTGCAACATCAACGGAAAAGCAGAGTACTGTCACCCAAAGTATTACAAGGAATTGCCGAATCAACTTTTCTTGAACAAGGGAAACGGACAATTTGTGGATGTATCCGCGGAATCGGGAATTCGGGGGCACCTGGGCAAAGGGATGGGCGTGGGGATTGCGGATTACGACGGCGATGGTTTGCCGGACATTTTTATAGCGAACGACAAGCTGTTCAATTCGTTGTTTCACAACAAAGGAAAATTGAAGTTCGAGGAAGTCGCGTTCGAGGCAGGAGTGGCCTTGCCGGAAGATGGGAATCTTATTTCGGGCATGGGAGTAGATTTTCGGGATTTGAATAATGATGGATTGCCGGACATCTCCGTTGTGGCGTTGTCCACGGAAACGTTTCCGCTGTACCAGAACGATGGTAAGGGATCGTTTGTGGAGATCACGGCGAAGTCTGGGATGGGGCTGCTGAGCGGGCAGATGTCGGGGTACAGTCCGAACATCGCGGATTTCGACAATGATGGATGGAAAGACATTTTCGTTAGCCGCGGAGACGTGCAATCGCTGAACATGGCGGATCGGCACGCCATCGATCAGTACAACTCAGTATTTCGCAATCTGGGTGCAAGCGGTAAATGGGTGGCGCTGACGGAAGCGGCGGGATTCGGGGCTCAGCCGGCGCGGAGGCATCGTGGTTCAGCATACGGGGATTTCAATCACGACGGGAAACTGGACTTGGTGGTCACGGCGCTGAGTGCACCGGCGGAAATCTGGATGAACGACAGTCCCGAATACAAACCATTGGCTGGAAATTGCGCTGCAGGGGACGAAAAGCAATCGAGATGGAATTGGAGCGAAGATTCGCGTTACGGTTGCGGGGAAATCGCAATTTAACAGCGTGTCGACGGCTTCCGGTTACGCATCGAGCAGCGCTGGACCAGTACACTTTGGCTTGGGAGATGCGAAAGATTGTGGACGAGATTGAAATCACATGGCCATCCGGCGCGAAGCAGGCATTGAAGAATGTGCCGGCAGATCAGGTACTGCGCGTGAAGGAGCCACAGTAGAATTCAGGGTCTGGGAAGGAGATCTGTGTTGCGAGCTTTTTCGTTAAGCTGCAAGACGATGTTTTTTTCCCGCAAACTTTCCTGCTTGAGATTCAACTTAGAATAGAGCGCGGCGAGCTGAACGTGAACTTCGAGAAAGTCTGGCCAGTCGCGTTCGAGTTGCTCGAATTCCCTTCTGGCCTCGTCGAGTTTGCCGGTGGCCGCATGAACAGCGGCAACCTGAAACTGCGCTTCGGGAGAAGTGGGGCGTAAATAAAGAGCGTGATCCAGATAAGGTAGCGCGGTGTCGTATTGAGCTTGGTGACGAAATTCGCTGCCAAGATAAAGATTTGCCGCAAAATCGTTCGGGTCGAGTTGCAGCGCCTTTTGAAACGCCTCAACTGCCGCTTCCTCGTTTTGATCGTTCATCAAAGCCCTGCCGTAGAGCGACCAGGCGACAGCGAGTTTGTCGTTTAGCGCGACAGCCTTTTGTAGAGAAGCGGCTGCAGCTTTGTAGTTCTGCGCAGCATATTGTGCCTCGCCCATGAGGAGATTGGCCTCGGCGGTATTTCCTGCTTTCAAAATTGGGTCGATGACGGATTCGCCGCGCTGAATCTGACCGAGACGGATCAGGGCTACACCGAGGGCGTAATCAACAGCGAGATCGTTGGGATTAGATTTGTAGACCGGATCCAGAAGTGCGACCACGTCGGCATTTCTGCCGAGGCGGAGGTAGCAATCGGCGAGAAGATAGAGCGATTGCTGATTGTCATTGTGCGCGGTACGCAGTTTTTCTAATTCGAGCGAGGCTTGTTTAAACTCACCTTGTTTATACCAAGCCAAGGAAAGATTTAGCTGGACGATGGGACTGGCGGAATCGATCTTTGCGGCTCTATGGTAGACATCGATGGCCTCGGTGTAGCGGCCAGCCTGGACGAAAGCGACGCCCAGATTGGTGAGGATGGGCACGGAATCGGGTTGAAGCTTGAGAGCTTGCTGGTAGAGAGAAATCGACTGGGAAACCTCGCCACGATCGTAGGCTTCGGTAGCTTGTTGATAGAGTTGATCGGCAGATTGCGAAAAAGCAGGGGGAATAGAGCCGAGACAGACCATCAGGAGAACCGCGTATCGATTGATATGTCGAGTAGAAACCTTAGTCATAACCAAAATAAAGAGTACCGCACTATAGAGGGGGGAATGGCGGGAGAGTTGCGGAACGGTAGGGGTGAAGCGGGAGCCCGCCGACGCAGGAAATCTGTGCAAACAAATCAGGGAATCGACTACAATCAGCCAACGATTGCGCCAAATTCCGAATATTTAGCTTCAACCCAGACGAGGAACCATTATGAAATTTTCTGGTTTCGTGTTCGCAATGAGAGTTGAGAGAAAACCATGAGCTTGAATGCGAATTTGTTGCGAAGCACGGTGGTAGCGGCATTAGGCGGGTTGTTGTTTGGATTTGACACGGTGGTGATTTCCGGCACCACGGATGCGCTGACGCAGCTTTTCAATCTGACGCCCGCAACGCTGGGGATTACGGTATCCAGCGCATTGTTCGGGACGATTATTGGTTCTATGACGGCGGGGATACCGGGAGACAAGTACGGGCGGCGAGACAGTTTACGCGTGTTGGCAGTGCTGTATCTGGTTTCGGCGATCGGCTGCGCAATGGCATGGAGTTGGACATCACTGATAGTTTTCCGTGTAATTTGCGGTCTGGCGATTGGAGGATCTTCGGTGCTGGGGCCCATGTACATCGCGGAAATTTCTCCCGCGAAGTGGAGAGGGCGGTTCGTCGGGTTCTTCCAGTTCAACGTGGTATTTGGAATCCTGCTGGCGTACTTTTCAAATTATTTGGTTGGTTCGATGGGATTGGGAGCAGCCGAATGGCGTTGGAAGCTGGGTGTCGCGGCTTTCCCGGCCTTGGCATTTTTCGTGATGCTGTTCTTTATTCCGCGCAGTCCGCGCTGGCTGGTGAAAAAGCAGAGAGTGGAAGAAGCCCGGGATGTGCTGAAGCTGATTGGAGAAGAAAACTACGAGCAGGAATTGCAGGAGATCGTGGAGTCCATCGACGCGGAGCATCATCTGGGAGATGAGGCGCTGTTCACGTGGAAATACAGGTTACCGATATTTCTCGCGATCACCATCGGCCTGTTCAACCAACTGGCAGGGATCAATGCGATTTTGTATTACTTGAACCACATTTTTGCGAGCGCGGGGTTCAACAAAGTATCGTCCGATCTGCAATCGGTGGCGATTGGTGCGACAAACCTGGTGTTTACGATGATTGCGATGACGCTGATCGACCGGATCGGACGGAAAGTGTTACTGCTGATCGGGGCGGTGGGTACGGCGATTTGTCTCTCGGGAGTGGCATGGATATTTCTGACGAATCAGCACCAGGAGTTGCTGGTGTGGCTGCTGATCGGGTACATTGCGTTCTTCGCGTTTTCGCAGGGAGCGGTGATCTGGGTTTATATTGGCGAAGTATTCCCGAATCGCGTACGAGGCAAGGGACAGAGTTTGGGGAGTTCCGCGCACTGGGTGATGAATGGAATCATCGCGCTGGTGTTTCCGGTGATGGCCGCAAAATCGGGTGGCTACCCCTTCGTGTTTTTTGCTGCGATGATGGTCGTGCAGTTCCTTGTCGTGTTGTTCTTCTATCCAGAGACGAAGGGGTATTCGCTGGAGGAATTGCAGAAGAAGTTGGGCATCGCCTGAGTCTCGGGTAGAGTTGCCAAGTTACGGAGTTGAACGCCTTGCGGCGGACTTGGGCAAAAAGTTAAGGATTAGAGTGCCGCGCACGGACTGGGGCTGATCATTGCCTGGTAGAGTGATGGTCAGTTTGTCTGAGCCGCTACCGGATTTTGAAATATTGGCGCCTTCCACGCTGGAAACTTCTTTTCCATTGAAGAGAGAAAGATTGTAAGGAACAGTGGGCCAACCTTCCAATTCCAGAGTGAGTTGCGTCCGCGCGGGATTCCATGACTCTGAAAAAATTCGTAGACCTTCGCTGGTGTGGCCGAGAGCAGGAAGCTGAGAGGCATAGGAAATTGCGAAATCATTTCGGAGTCGCACGCGAAGTGCGGTCGAGCCCCTGGAAACGGGGAGCTGAACGAGCAAGTGCTGGTCACTCTCATTTGGTAGTACTTGGAACGGAATCGATCGACCATCGAGTTCAACGGCGAGGACAACGGCACGCAGGCTGAGGGCAGGCTGAAACAACAATGTGCAAGGGTCTCCATCTGCAGATTTGACTTCGAGAACAATTTCATTGGCTGTGCGGTGAAACTTCACGTCGACCGACGAGCTGCCCGCGCGAATATTCTGCAAACTGAACTGAGACCAATCGGCGGGGAGTGTTGGAGCCAGCGTGATGGTGTGGGAGATGGCATCGGACTTCAGACCAAAAAGTCCTTTGAGCAAGGGGCTAACCACCATGGCGGCGGACCAGATCTGGTGAGGAGAACCGGTGGAAAGGCCCTGGTAATAATCTCCGGAGAGAACTTCTGTGACGTGGCCGGGAGAGCCGTCCAGGGCAAGAAGCGCGTTGGCCCGAAGATTCTGCAGGGCGGGATGAGACTGATGATAGTTGTATTCGGCGACTGAGGCCCATCCGGTAAAGAGCGGCCATACGGAGCCAAAGTGATATCCACCGGCGCTGTAGTTTGCAGAGCGATTGGAAATGATGCGCATGCCCCAATCGCTGGCGTGGTCCAAGGAGGAGAGACGGGCAATGGTTTGTTTGGATTTGGCGGGGTCCAACAGGTTAAACCACATAGGAACGGTTGCCAGAACGGTCGGTTCGACGACTTGCTTATTTTCCGGGCTGAGAGCGAAAGAGTAGATGTTCTGCTGCGTAGACCAAAACGCGTCGTCCACTTTGGCGCGCTGCTTGACGAATTCGTCCGCAAGAATTTTCGCATCGGGATCTTTACCGGTCCATTTCGCAAGTATTGAGAGAGCGCGAATTGCCTCGGCACCTACACCGCTTTGATAGAGTTCTGATCTAACGGGCAGAAGCGGGCCGCCTTCCACCCAGCCGTGGCCCACGCCGAAATTCCTGGGGAAGCCATTTTCATCGTAGGTGGAGCGAAGAAATTCGTAGGCCTTCGACAAATTGTCCCACTGATCTTTCGCGAAGGAGACATCACCGCTGGTGCGGACATAATCTTCGACAGCGATTAAGAAGAGTGGAGTAGCGTCTGCGGAGGCGAGACCATAGGGATAGTCCTTGAACCAGTTCACCAAAGTGGCAGTTTGCGCAATTTCGTGAGGAATTCTTCCGTTGTCCTGCTGAACTCTGAAGAGGAAATTCAGAGCATCTTTAGTGGAGGAGAAATCGCCTTCGCTATTCAGAGCGAGTGTGGTCCATTCAGCATCGCGGCCAAAATACCAGGCAAAACCAGGGCGCTGCGATTCACCAGAGGTGCGATAGCCGGCGATAAGGCCAGTGCCTAAGTAAGGATTGGTGACCATGCCCTGGAGGACGCTAACGCGAGACCAGTCGTAGGCCTGCTGAAGTTGAGCATCGGGAAGTTCAGCGATCAAGGTGTGCTGGAGATATTGTGAATAAAAAGCAGCGGAGTCTTTTTCAAGCTGGAGATAATTGTCAGTCAATTTTTTATAGATTTTCTCGGCTTCGGCCGCGCCATTGATGGAGGCAGCCATAACGAGAACCTTGGTTTCCTTGCCGCGAGCGGTGACGCCGAGGTGCATTCCGGCGTAAGCGGAAGAGTTGTAGTTGGTGTCGAATTGCTGTGAACTGAGTGTGGCCGTGGGAGAACCTAAGAGTCCGGCGAACAGTCTGTGATCTGCCCCAAGCGTGACGGCGCGCAGGCGAGAATCCCAAGAGGAAAAAGTTGCGCCAAGTGCTGCGGGCCATTCCAATTGAAAGTCGGGGTGAAAGGTGGCTTCGATTTCCAGAGGCTGCTCAGTTTCGATGTCAAGCTGGATGATAGCGCCAGGTTCGTTAACTGGAGAGAAGAAAGTTTCTTTGACGCGGAAAGTATCGCCGGCATAGAGAATGGTGGTTGACTCTGGGCGAACGGTGATGGTGCGAGCAAGATTTTCAGCCGGGAGGGAACGGTTGTCGGTGTGGAAGGTGAGAGAGAAATCGCGAAAGAGCTTCAGTGGATAGACCCAGCCCTCGACGCGGCCTGTTTCGTTGCCGAAGATAGCGGATTGTTTTCCCACGGAGCAGAGAAACTCCCAGGTGTGCACGGGCCGGGTGATTTCCAGTGCATGCTTGTTTTCCGGGGGGACCGCCGAGAGCGAACCAGAAAATAGTGTAAAGAGAAATGCAAAGGTGACGAAGGCATTCCGCCCGCTGATTGCAGTATTTTTCATGAGAGTCATTTTTCCGAAAGAGGATGATAGCTGGGAATTCGGTGCAGTTCTGCGGGCCGAGGATTCACAGAACATTTCAACATGGCAGCCAAGCTAACATCCGAATTGGGCAAAGTTTAACACAGGTGTGAAAAGAGAATGGGCGAACCGCGGGCAAAGAATGCCTTGCGGGAAGATCCAAAAAAACTGCAGACCGAGCAAAGTGCACTTGCGCTCGAGTCACTTTAGCAAACTACTTTTGGCCGCGAACGGGTCGGCTGTGGGGACAAACTGCAAGGGCACTTCCGTGACGAAGGTTTTCAACCAGCGCGCGCATTCTTCCATACCAGGCTGCTCTGAAGGAACATGGCTCAGGACGATCAAGGCTTTTTGTTTGCCTTCGGCAATGGCGTCGGCGACATATTCAACGGTTTCCCATTCGCGGGTCTCGCCAAGGATTAGGACTTGAATGTCTGGCCGCTCCAGCGCGCCTGTCTCTCGAGCAAAGCCGGCGGCACCGGGGCTGAGCGCAACGCGCGTAACTTTCATTTTCCGATCGCCAACGATGCGGATATTGGCAATTTCGAGTTTAGTCTTCAAGTATTCAACGAGTTCGGCCACCGTTGTTTCTGGAATGGAAAACAAATACGGCTGAGCGGGATCCTCGTATTTTCCCCAACCCAAATCGTGTATCACTCCCGCTTTGATGCCATCGGGGGAGCGGCGATGCCAGTGATCGTGGAATCTCCAAATGACCAGATGATGTTGCTCGATAAAAGCGCGTTTTTCCGTGAGCACCGGATCCTTTTCTTTCATGGGCAGATCGTTGGGATCGTCGAGATGGCTGTAGAACGTGGGCTCATGAGTGATGATGAGATTGTCTCCGGCGGCGACGGCGCGTTGAAGAACGTCCAGGGTGGCCATCATGGTGACAGCGATACCGGTAACCGGAGTGTCCGGACTTCCGGCTTTGAAGGTGTCGACGGTGTCGGAACTCCAGGGGACGCCCACCTGCGTTTTGATTCGATCAATGACTTGCTGAGCCGTGATGTTCGATGCCGTCGGAGACTTTGCTTGCTGAGCAATTGAAATGGCTGGGACGGCAATGAACAGTAAGAATAGGCTAAAGGATTGCCTCACGATTCCTCCACAGAGTAACCAAGGCGGCTTGCTATCTGTGATTATAGCTCGTGGGGCTATGGGTCGAGAAAATTGAGAATGGTGTCGGCGCAAAGAAATCAGTAGAATCCATAAACTTTTTGGGAGATTACTGCGTATTCTCAATAGCGACGGTGCACTGCCCATCCGGCGGAACGGAAGCCCATGCAATTAATTGTGGAAGAGCTCTGCAAAAATTATCGAGGAAAGGTGCAGGCATTGCGCAATGTGGGTATTACGGTGCGGCCGGGAGTTCTGGGGTTGCTGGGCCCAAACGGTGCGGGGAAATCGACGCTCATGCGGATACTGGCGACGGTAACAAGAGCGTCGTCTGGGCGGGTGCTGTGGAATGGAAAGAACATCGCGGAAAATCCAGATGGGCTGCGCAACGTACTTGGATACTTGCCACAGGATTTTGGCGTGTACCCGAATCTGAACGCGCATGAATTTTTGGAATACCTTGCCGCCGTGAAAGGCATTGAGACGGTTGCGGCGAAGAAGCGAATCGGTGAACTGCTGGATTTAGTCAATTTGGCAGAAGCGGCCAAGCGGCCGCTGGGCGGGTTTTCCGGCGGGATGCGGCAGCGCGTTGGAATCGCGCAGGCGTTGTTGAACGATCCACAACTCTTGATTGTGGATGAGCCAACTGCAGGGCTGGATCCAGAGGAGCGCGTACGGTTTCGTAATTTGCTTTCGGAATTGTCCGGAGAGCGAATTGTAATTCTGTCCACGCACATTGTGTCTGACATCGAGGCGGTCGCGACGCAGATCGCGATTCTGGCGCACGGACAGTTGCTGGCGCAGGACGCCCCGGAAGGTTTGTTGGCAAGAATGTCGGGGAAAGTTTGGGAAGTGGTGATACCGAGCGGCGAACTTCCGGCGCTTCGGCAAAAGTATCTGATCAGCAGTACAGCGCACCGTAGCGACGGAGTTCACGCACGGGTGGTGGCAGAGGCCCCGCCTGCACGGGACGCGCGACCGCTAGAACCATCGCTGGAGGATGCCTACCTTGCGACGCTGGCGGCGAGACGAAATGGCAATCTTGCCGGAGCGGCAGCTTGAGTTCCCTTCTTTCCATCTATGCCGTGGGCCGCGCGGATTTTCTGCAACGGATTCGAACTTACAGTTTTTTTCTAACGGTGCTATTTGCAGTTCTGCTCGGATATGGAGCGGCGACGGGAAAAGTTGCGATTCATCTTGGTGACTTTCGAGGGGTCTACACTTCGGCGTGGATCGGAACCATGGTGGCGATGGTGACCACCTGCTTCGTATCGCTGGTTGGGTTCTACATTGTTAAAAACGCGATCGATCGCGACCGCCGCACTGAGGTCGGACAGATTCTGGCAGCAACGCCACTTTCGAAGGCTGCCTACATGTTTGGGAAGTTTCTGAGTAATTTTGCGGTGTTGGCAACGATGGTGCTGATTTTGGCCATGGGCGCGGTGGCCATGCAATTCTACGCCGCAGAGGACAAGCACTACGACTTTGTGGCCTTGCTACTGCCATTCATTTTTCTGGCACTCCCAACCATGGCGCTGACGGCGGCCATCGCGGTGCTTTTTGAAACGCTTCCGGTACTGCGCGGTGGCGTGGGAAATGTCCTGTGGTTCTTCGCCTTCTGCTTCGGATTAGGACTGCCGGAAATTACCGGCAAGCGTTGGACCGACCTCACCGGTTTGATGAATGTCGGCAACAGCATGATGGAAGCGGCACGAGCGGCGGTTCCCGGATACAAAAACGGCTTCTCACTTACGATTTCGCCGGGACAGGTGCATGTTGCGGAATCACTGCGTTGGCAGGGTGTTCACTGGACGGCTGACGTGGTGGGACTGCGCTGTGGCGTGGCTACTGATTGTTCCATGGCAATCGTTACAGTAGCGGCCCTATTTTTTGATCGCTTTGACGCTAACCGTTATTCGATTGGCAAAAATCTGAAAGCCTCCTCAGTTGGACCCGGTGTGGACGGAGATGTGCTCTTGAGTTCGGGGAGAACCAGCGTGGCCGTTCATCTCACACCGATCGCTTCGAGCGCACGTAGCGGGAGTTTTGTCCGACTTTGTTCAGCGGAGTTGCGACTAGCGCTTCAGGGAGTGCGTTGGTGGTGGTTCGTAGTGGCTGGAGGGCTTCTGGTGGCGGAATTTCTAGCACCTCTTGATGTGGCAAGAGGGCCACTGCTGGCGGTAGCGTGGCTCTGGCCGGTGCTTATCTGGTCGGCCATGGGAACGCGTGAAGAGCGTTTCGGCACACGCGCTTTATTGTTTTCCTCACCGCGGATCCTGGTTCGGCAGCTACCGGCATGTTTTGGAGCAGGATTCGTAATTGCGGTTATTGCCGGCGGCGGTGTTGCAGTGCGACTGTTGCTGGCTGGGCAGGCCTCAGGATTTGTCGGATGGTTGGCCGGGGCAATATTTCTGCCGTCGATGGCGCTGGCGCTTGGCGTCTTATCGGGAAGTGGTAAGGCGTTTGAGGCGATTCTCACGGTGCTGTGGTATATCGGGCCGATGAATCACACGCCGGGATTGGATTTTACCGGGACCAGCAGTGGGCCGCTGGTGATTCGCTACGCGGTGATTTATGGGATGTTGAGCGCGAGCTTTCTGGCAATTTCATTCTTCGCGCGTGCGCGACAATTGAGGGCAAACTGAGCGCAGCCGCAGAATTAACAACATTTCTCTGGGGTTAAGTTCCCATTCCAAGAGCTCTTGCTCTCTGATTTCCCTTCGCGCTGTGCAAGAAAGTTCCGCTTCCCTAAGGATTATCAATGGGGAGGCTGGCGGTTAAAGCGGCTTTGAGCAGGTGCCGGGCGCAACTTTTTGCGATGCGGAAGAATCGAATGAGGGCTATTCTGTGGGCTCCTTCGGAAACGCCAATTTGGATAATTTTTAATTCATGAAGAAACCATATATTCTCGCACTCGATGATGATTCAGCCGTGATCAGGGCCGTTGAGCGTGATTTGAAGTCAAAATTTTCGGCCAATTATCGAATCGTCGCCGCAGACTCTCCTGAAAAAGCGATGGAATTCGTCCGTCAACTGACAGCGCGGGGAGACCGCATTGCGCTATTTCTGGTGGATCAGCGCATGCCGCAATTGAGCGGGACGGAATTCCTGATGGAGGCGTTGTTGTTGCAGCCAGATGCGCGTCGGGTGCTGCTGACGGCGTACGCGGATTCAAACGCGGCGATTGACGCGATAAACAAAGTGAAACTGAATCACTATTTGATGAAGCCGTGGGAGCCACCGGAGCAGAACTTATATCCGATCCTTGCGGACCTGCTGGACGATTGGAATGCCACCAGCCGCGAGTCTTTTGACGGGATTTACGTGGTGGGAACAAGGTGGGCGCCGAGTACCCACGATCTGAAGAATTTTCTGGCGAAGAGCCAGATTCCCTACCGATGGATCGAGCCAGGATCGACGTCGGATCCGCGAATTCAAGCAGCGGTGGGAGAAGCGCTAACAGATCTCCCGGTGGTCATTTTTTCGGATGGCTCGGTGCTGAAGAAGCCGGCGCTGCCGGAGGTTGCATCAAAGCTGGGCCTCACTACGACACCGAGCCGCGAATTTTATGACGTCATTATTATTGGAGCGGGTCCAGCCGGGCTGGCGTGTGCGTTGTATTGCAGTACCGAGGGGCTGCGGACAATTCTCGTAGAACGGGAAGCTGCTGGAGGACAGGCGGGGCTGAGTTCACGGATCGAGAATTATCTGGGATTTCCTGCGGGACTGAGTGGCGCGGATCTTGCACGACGCGGCGTTTCACAGGTGAAACGGTTCGGCGCGGAAGTTCTGGCGCCGGTACAAGCTGTTTCGCTCTCGGTGGATGGCGAATATAAGGTTGTAAAGCTCTCGAACGGACAGGAATTGTTAGGCCACAGCGTGGTGGTCGCAGCCGGGGTACAGTGGCGCCGGCTCAATATTCCGGGTATGGAAAAGCTCACAGGGGCGGGAGTCTACTACGGCGCAGCGAACACGGAAGCTTCGTCGTGCAAAGGCGAAGATGTTTATATCATTGGTGGCGCAAATTCCGCCGGGCAGGCTGCGGTGCATTTTTCGGATATGGCGCGGTCGGTGAAGATGCTGGTGCGGGCCGAGTCGCTGTCGCGATCAATGTCGCACTATCTTGTAGAGCGAATTAAGACGATTCCTAATATTACGGTGGAGCCGAATACGGAAGTGATCGAAGTTCACGGAGACGATCGGCTAACCGGACTGACGATCAAACATCACGACACAAAGACGACGGAACAGCGGCCGGCGGGGGCGGTATTCATTTTTATCGGGGCGGAACCGCAGACGGAATGGCTGGAAGGCAGAGTGTGCCGCGACGCGAAGGGGTTTCTGGTGACGGGACGGAATTTAATGAAGGATGGCAAGCGTGCTCCGGGTTGGACATTGGATCGCGATCCTTCCCTGCTGGAGACGAACGTGCCGGGAGTGTTTGCTGTGGGAGACGTGAGAGATGGAGCGGTGCGGCGCGTAGCGAACAGCGTGGGCGAAGGTTCGATCGTGCTGTATTTCATCAACCAATACCTGGCGAATCGTTGAGGAGAGACCACAATGGCGGGAGATTCCTGTAGCCGACTGACGCCGGAAGAACTAATGCAAATTCCACTGTTCGCCGACGATGACAAGGCGGCGCTGGAATGGCTCGCGGAGCACTTTGAAGTGCGGTGCTATGAATCGGGTGATCTGATCATCAAGGAAGGAACACCGGCGACGGAATTCATAGTGGTGCTGGAAGGCGAATTTCATTTTCGACGGCCAAATGATCCTTACTTTCCAGTATTTGTGCGGACGGCGGGGCAAGCAACCGGGATGCTGCCGTTTTCACGGATGAAGGTGATACGAGGACGTGGCCATGCCGTTGGGAAGACGCGACTGGCGGTGATGCCCGCTTCGGATTTGCGCGATCTGGTCTATCGAGCTCCGAATCTTGCGCAAAAACTAGTGGGAGAAATGACCGACCGGACTCGGGAATCGGTGCAATCGGAAGAGCGCATGGGAAAGATGTTGGCGCTCGGGAAACTTTCGGCCGGACTAGCACATGAATTGAACAACCCTGCCTCGGCCGCCGTCCGATCATCGACGCTTTTGGGAGAGGTTCTGATGCACCGGCGTCGCGAAGCAATCGCGATGAAGGGCCAGGTGATACCCCCCGAGGCGCAGGCCATGATGAATGAAATCGGAGAATCCATTGCCGAATGCGGAGTGGGGACAGAGAAACTTGACGCGCTGACACGAGCGGATAGGGAATCGGACCTTGGCGATTGGCTGGAAGAGAGAAATCTGCCTACAGAACTGGCCGGAGATCTGGTTGACGCGGGAATAACCGCCGAGAGACTTAAGCCGTTGGAAAAGATCCTGGGCGCTGAGAATTTTGCACACGGCCTTCGCATCCTCGTTTGCGACCACCAAGTACTTTGCCTAACGCGGGAGATTCAGGAAGCCGCGCGACGCATTTCCGACCTGGTCCAAGCGGTTAAGTCGTATTCGTATATGGATCAGACGCCGTTGAGTGAAGTGGATGTGGAAAAAGGCATCGATGTGACGCTGCGCATGTTTCAACACCAGTTGAAACATGGATTTGAAGTAAGACGGAAGTTTGCCGGGAATCTGCCGAAAATACCAGCGAACGGCAGCGAACTGAATCAAATCTGGACCAACCTGATTGACAATGCCATAGCTGCCATGAATTCGAGTGCCGATGGGGAAAAGATTCTGCAGGTTTGCACGGCGCTGGAGCCCGAGGGAATTCTGGTGGAATTTATTGACAGTGGCGCGGGCATCCCGGCGGAAATCAAGGGGAAGATTTTCGATCCGTTTTTCACGACGAAATCAGTGGGCGAAGGCACCGGGTTGGGTCTCGATATCGTGCACCGAATTGTTCGCAATCATCAGGGGACGATACAAGTGGAATCGAGGCCAGGACGCACAGTTTTTGAAGTGAGATTACCACTGGTGAGAAAAGAGATTAATAGAATGGCGAATGTTACCGCTGTTCCCTCCTAACACAGCGGATTGAAAAGATGATGGCGACGGACCGGGCCACTACCGATTGGGTTAGAGTCGATTGGCACCCAGCCCCCTGTTTCTTCTGCCAATTGCATATTTGGAATCGATGGACGAAAATCCGGACAATTCATGGACGGCCAGAGACTCAGCGGGAAGACGTAGGTTTCCGCGAGTTCCTAACCAGGAGTCACCGAATTGAGCCGACTGATCCTCAGCCTTATTCGTCCTTATCGCGGCACATTATTTGTCATTCTGATTGCCATGCTGGTGGAAACGGTGATGAGCGTGGCCGCGCCGTGGCCGCTAAAGATTGTGCTCGACAACGTGGTTGGCTCACACAAACTTCCCGCCTGGCTTAATCACGTCCTGGAGCCGATTTTGAGCGGAAGCGGGAAAATGCAAATTGCGGCAGCGGCTGCCATGGCAGCGGTGCTGATCGCGGTGCTCGGAGCGCTCGCTTCCTACGTGGCGAATTACTATACGACCAGCGTGGGGCAGTGGGTGGCGAATGACCTACGGATAAAGACGTATCATCACCTGCAGCAGCTTTCGCTGCGGTATTACGATACACACCAGACAGGTTCACTGCTGAGTACGATCACCTCGGACGTACAAACCATTCAAGGATTCGCTTCCTCTGATACGTTGGGAATTTTTGTGGATTTGCTGACGATTGTGGGGATGCTGTTCATCATGTTCTGGTTGAACTGGGACTTCACGTTGATCGCGGTGGCGATTACGCCGTTCATGCTGCTGCTGGTGTCGCGGTTCAAGAAGGCAGTGAAGAAGGCGACACACGAGGTTCGCAAGGAACAGAGCAAGATCGTTTCGGTGGTAGAGCAAGGGCTGCAATCGATGAGGGTGGTGAAAGCGTTCGGGCGACAAGACCTGGCGGAAACGAACCTGGAGGAAGTCAGCAAGGCGACGGTGGAGGCGGCACTAAAAGCGCGAAAAGTGAAAGCGCTGCTGTCACCTATCGTTGCAGTGACGGTTGCAGCATGCACGGCGATCGTGCTGTGGCGCGGTTCTGCGCTGATTCTAGCCGGCGCAATGACGGCGGGGGCGTTGACGGTGTTTCTCTCTTACCTGAACAAGTTTTTTAAGCCAGTGCAGGACCTGGCGAAGATGACCAATTCCATAGCGCAGGCGGCCGTGGGAGTGGAACGCGTCCGGGCGATTTTGGACGCTGACACGGTGATACCAGAGCGGCCCGATGCAAAAGTGCCGCCGGCCCTTAAAGGCGAAATCGAATTTGAGCACGTGGCATTTTCGTATGATGCGGACACACCGGTGCTTACCGATGTCAATTTTCACATTCAACCGGGCCAGATGGTGGGAGTTGTCGGACCAACGGGAGGGGGGAAATCCACGATTGTGAGCTTGATTCCGCGGTTTTACGACCCGTCGGGGGGTTCAGTAAAGATTGATGGCGTGGACATTCGGGATTATCACTGCTTTGCGCTGCGCGACCAGATTGGATACGTATTGCAGGAAACGGTGCTGTTCGAGGGCACGGTGAGAGAGAATATCGCCTACGGCCGCAAAGGCGTAACGGAAGAGCAGATTCTGGAAGCCGCGAAATTGGCAAACGCCGACGAGTTTATTTCGCGGATGCCACACGGCTACGACACAATTGTGGGAGAACGGGGAGACACACTTTCAGGTGGGCAGCGTCAGCGAATCGGAATTGCGCGCGCTATCATCCGCAACAATCCGATCTTGATCCTGGATGAACCGACGGCGGCTCTGGATACGGAATCCGAACGATTGGTGATTGAAGCGCTGGAGCGGCTGATGAAGGGACGAACGGTGATCACGATTGCGCACCGGCTGAGCACGATACGAGATGCGAATAAGATTATCGTGCTGAAGGGCGGGGTCGTGGCGGAAGAAGGAACACACGATGAGTTGGTGTCAAAAGGAGGCGTATACGCGGAGCTCTATCACATACAATTCAGTACGCCTCCGGCAACACCTGCGGTGTCGTAGGGACAGCAACGCGAGACTGAGATTTGGGGGTATGCATAGAAATGGGCGCTTCGAGGAAATTGATAGTTCTGCCTGACGATTCGGCCAAGCCGATATTGGATGTGATTGCTGAGGCGCAGAAATCGTTGCGCGTAAAAATGTTTCTTTTCTCCGACCCCGCGTTGCTTAAAGCAGTGATAGCAGCGAGCCATCGGGGAGTCAGGGTGCGGGTGATGTTGAATCCCGCGCGCCGAAGCGGAGAATCGGAAAACAGGGAATCGAAGAAGCACCTACATGCAGGTGGTGTGGAGGTAATGGACAGCAACCCAGCCTATGATGTGACCCACGAAAAATCGATGGTGCTGGATGACTCGACGGCGGTTGTGTGCTCGCTGAACTGGGCCACGAAGAACCTAACGGAGACGCGAGATTATGCAGTAGCAACTTCGCACAAGCACGAAGTAGACGAGATTGCGGAGTGTTTTGAAGCTGATTGGGCGCGGAAGCCATTCAATGTAGATCAACACTCGCACCTGATCTGGTGTTCGGGAAACGGGCGCGAACGCATTGCGGAATTTATTGATGATGCCAAGGATAGTATTTTCTTGCAGAACGAACGGTATCAGGATGCGGTGATCATCGAGCGATTGGTTCGTGCGGCGCGCCGGGGAGTGAAGATCCACGTGATGGCGCGTCCGCCACATAAATTGAAGAAAGAAAAGCTGGTAGAAGCGGTGGGCGGATTGCGGATCATGGAAGATGTGGGGATCAAGATACACAAGCTGAAGCACCTGAAACTGCACGCCAAGATGTTGTTGGGCGATCACAAACGAGCCATCATTGGCTCGATCAACCTTGCCCCGGGAAGTTTTGACAGTCGCCGGGAATTGGCGATTGAGGTTAAAGACGAAGACGTTGTCGATCGACTGAGGGAGATTGCGCACCACGATTGGAAGCATTCCCATCCTTTGGATTTGTCGGATGAGGGATTATTGGCAGAATTTAAGAATCACGAAACCGAGGGCACAGACAGTCTCGCCTTGCACGGGGATGAAGACGATCACGAGTGAGACTCAGTGATGCGCTGGGTGTATTCCCGCGAAATTGGTAACAGATATTTTTGGTAGCCCGTTTAACTGCCAGTGGGCGGGTGTGTTCTAACTTCAGTTTTCAACTCTGACGACACAAACCGAAACCCGAAATTTGTACGGACAAGAAGTGATTGCATTATCCTAATCCGTGTATAGCACATGTGAGGAAACTGCCGGTGACAGACACACTTGAAGGCGATTCGAACGAGATGGGGCAAGCGGGGAAGCTGCGAAGCATTCTGATGATGGCCTTCGGGGGGCTGCTCACGCTTATGGTGGTCGCGGGATTGGATGCGCTGCGATCCTTGCGACAGCTTGACACGATCGAACGGCGAGTGAACCAGCAGTACTCCACCCATAATCAGGCACTTACCACTATTCTGATTTCCGTGCATGTTTATCACGATCAGATGGAGCGCTATCTGATGGATGAGAAAGGTGCGGAAAGCCAGGGCGAGGCAGCCGACGTGCAAAAACGTGGTGTGGAGGTTCACACGGCTTTGCAGATGTATCCCGCAGATGCCGATGCGCAGGAAAAAGCGTTGTTAATGGATATTCAGCAGAAATTCCAGGAACAGGAAGATTCATTTGTGGAGCTGGCGAATAAACGCCGCGGAGAACGCCCGGATGAGAGGCAGCAGAGCATTCGAGAGCAGATGATGCTGCGCCGGGCATATATTTTGCAGGTTTCGCGGAATGTATCTTCCTGGAATGGGCGAAAATTTGGAGAGGCGACGCAATCGTTGGCGGTAAGTTTTAAGAATGTGCAGACGCGATTGGTAACCATGGTGTTGTTGTTGCTTCTGGCGGGATTGTTACTGTCGCTGGTCGGAGGGTTTTACATATTGCGCCTAGAGCGGCAAGGGCGCCAGCGCTATGAGGCTTTGATCGAAAACCAGCGTGAATTAGAAGCGCTGTCTGGAAGGCTCGTGGATGCGCAGGAGGAAGAACGCCGCGCGATTTCACGCGAATTGCACGACGAGGTAGGGCAAACGCTTGGCGCATTGCTCGTGGAGTTGGGTCAATTGGCGAAATTTGTGCCGGCGGAAGACCACTTGATGCAGGGGCAAGTCGCGCGCATCAAGTCTGCCGCGGAGACGGCGGTAAAATCGATTCGCGACATGGCGCTGTTATTGCGGCCACCGATGCTCGACGACCTGGGGTTGGTGCCGGCACTGGAATGGCAGGGGCGCGAGGTTTCGCGCCGTGGCGAGATGGAAGTGGATGTCCAGGCTGAAAACGTCTCAGAGCAGTTGGCTGATGAAACGAAGGTATGCATCTACCGGTTGGTACAGGAAGCGCTGAATAACGCGGCGACACATTCGGGTGCAAGACACACGAAGGTGATGGTGGCGCAAAACAAGGAGACGATTTCTGCGGAGATCGCGGACGACGGGCATGGGTTTGCAGCGGACCGTATACGAGGTATGGGGATTCTTGGAATGGAAGAGCGTGTGAAACGCCTGGGTGGCCAGTTCGCAATCAAGTCCGAGGCTGGAAAAGGGACCAGAGTAAAAGCAGAATTGCCCTTGCATCGGACGGAGGCGGCTTGAGGCATGAGGAAGATCCGTATTTTGTTGGCAGATGATCACAAGTTGATGCGGAGCGGCCTGCGCGTGCTTTTGGAACAGCAACCGGACCTGGTTGTAATTGGAGAAGCGTCGGATGGGCGAGAAGCAGTGGCGCTGGCCAGTTCGTTGAAGCCGGATGTGTTGGTAATGGATATTGGGATGCCGAATTTGAACGGGATTGAGGCCGCGGCGCAGGTAACGCAGGTTCATCCGGAAATAGCGATCGTGATGCTGAGCATGCACTCCGACGAGAGCTACGTTTTGCGGGCGCTAAAGGCCGGCGCCAAGGGATATTTGCTGAAGGATTCGGCAGAGTCGGATTTGTTGCGGGCGGTACACGCGGTTGGGGAAGGAAAATCTTTTTTCAGCCCAGCGGTGAGCAAGGTCCTGCTGGACGATTATGTGCGCAAGCTCAAGCGCTCTGGAACGGAAGACCCCTACGATTTGTTGACTCCGCGGGAGCGCGAAGTGTTGCAGCTGGTGGCGGAAGGTAAATCGAATAAGGATGTGGCGCAGTTGCTGAACCTAAGTGTGTACACCGTGGAGACGCATCGCTCGAACATCATGGAAAAGTTGAATCTGCGTGGGGTTCCAGAGTTAATACTGTACGCTGTCCGCAAAGGCATTATTTCGTGAGTGTTGAAGCGTCTTCCTCCTCAGTTTTGACCGTATTACCAGGCCTACCCAATCGCCGGGACTAAAGATACCCACTGCCAGGGAGAATCAGCGGACTGTCCGCCCGCGTCCTATGGTATGCGACCAAAAACGCGCAAGTGCCGCCTGCGGGATGGCTAAATTGCGCAGAGAAACCCAAGGACGGACAAATGAACAAAATTCTTTCTTCACTTCGATCCAGACCCGCTGCATTGGCGCTCGGATTGGTATTGGGCGTTGGCGGATTAGGATTTGCACGTACGATTCAAAAGTCAGCAGCGGCAAGCGCAAAGACAAACTCGACGGAGAAGTCAGCGGCTGTGAACCCCCCGGCAACTCTGAAACTGGCGGAGGCCAACGAAGGCGTTAGCAAAGCGAGCTTTGCACCGATCGTGAAGGCCGTGTTGCCTTCGGTGGTGAACATCTCC
The DNA here is from genome assembly GCA_963748365.1 of Candidatus Acidiferrales bacterium. Taxonomy (GTDB): domain Bacteria; phylum Acidobacteriota; class Terriglobia; order Acidiferrales; family UBA7541; genus Acidiferrum. The sequence goes on along the minus strand of CAVVJG010000015.1, from coordinate 85,448 downwards.
TCGTCGAAAGTGGTAAAGGCGCAGGGAATGGAACAGTTGCAGATGGACCCGATGTTTCGCCAGTTTTTTGGTGACGAGGGAGGAAGGTTCAACGTACCGAAAGATCGGCGCGAAAAGAGCTTGGGCTCCGGCGTAATTGTGAGCCCGGAAGGCTACGTTCTAACCAACAACCATGTAGTGGACGGAGCTACCGATGTAAAGGTGACGCTGTCAGACAAGCGGGAGTTGCAGGCGCGGATCGTGGGCAGCGATCCCAAGACAGACGTGGCAGTGCTGAAGATTGAAGCAGACAACCTGAAGCCGTTGACAATTGGCGATTCCTCGCAGGTTGAAGTTGGCGACGTGGCTATCGCAATCGGTAATCCGTTTGGCGTTGGGCAGACGGTGACGAGGGGAATTATCAGCGCGAAGGGCCGTGGCGGGCTCGGCATTGAGGATTACGAGGATTTTCTGCAAACTGACGCGCCGATTAATCCGGGAAATTCCGGCGGAGCACTGGTGAATGACCGCGGCGAACTGGTCGGCATTAATACTGCGATTATTTCGCATGGGTCTGGGGGAAGCCAGGGAATTGGGTTTGCCGTACCGGCGAACCTTGCGCGCCAGGTGATGGATCAGATTCTGAAGCACGGAAAAGTGGTCCGCGCGTATTTGGGGATTCTGCCGCAGGATGTTACGCCGAGCATGGCCAAGGCCTTCGGTGCAAAGGAAGCGCGCGGAATCGTTGTGGGTGACGTAAGTCCCAACAGCCCCGCACAGGAAAGTGGCATCCAGCGCGGCGATATCCTGCTGGAAGTGAACGGAAATACCGTGAGCGACAGCAACCAGTTGCGCATGAACATTTCCATGATGCCACCAGGAAGCAGCGTCAAGTTGAAAGTGATTCGGAATGGTAGCGAGCGCGACTTCTCGGTAAAGCTTGCCGAAATGCCGACAGAGACCGCGAAACTAAACCCGCAAGAAGACGGCGGAAACCAATCACTGGATGGTGTGGAAGTGAGCAACTTGAATCCGGAAATTGCGCAAGAGTTGAACCTACCTGCAGGCACTACGGGTGTTGTGGTGTCAGGCGTGGATCCTTCCAGCAAAATGGCGGATTCCGGATTGCGCCGCGGGGACGTCATACAAGAAGTGAATCACCAACCGGTGAAGAATACCTCCGAGTTCCAGAGTGCAATTCGCAAGGCGGAGGGCGACCCATTGTTGCTGGTGAATCGCGGCGGAAGGACATTGTTCATCGCTGCGTAATAGCAATGCTTCCATATCGAATCCTGATGCCCGCGGAGAAGGTGGGCATCAGGAAGGAAGCCTTTCGGCGTCAAAGCAAGTAGTCGAGAAGCAAAGGCAGATGGAAATGAATGATCGAAAAGAAAAAGTGGATTTTGGAGGGTTGACACCCTTCACCGGGGAAACTGGGGATAGGCAGAACCTCTCAGAAGAAGAAATGCTTTGGAAGGTAGAAGCTCTGGATGCGATCTTCAACGAGTCCAAGAACCATCCCGAAGAATTTCATATGTTGTACGTTCAACCGCTGCTGGACGCGGAGCTGAATCTAGAGACGGCTCTCGAACTGCTGGTGGCGGGAGCATTCCGGCCAAACTGAAGTAATCCCCACAGGGTCCCTCCTCTCAAAAATACGAGAAATTGTAAGAAATTGGGCTTAATCAGAGTTACCCTTCACGAACGTCATACTAGCTGATCCGAGTACCGGCGTTTCGGGCGGCAACTCGGTCGGCATTCCCGTGAACAACATTACGGGACTCGACAAACCAAATTACAGTGCGCCGATGAGCTCGCAATTCAGCCTGGGCGTCCAACAAGCGCTCGGAAAGTCGGTACTGTCCGTGTCCTACGTTGGCACGCAAAACCGCCATCAGAGCTACTATACGGAAACGAACCTGCCCGCATTCAGCGATTTGCCTGCTCTCCAGGCGGATTCTTCCGGATATAACTCCGCGGTGCCGTATTTGGGCTACCACGGTATCCGCATGGCGCGGAACGAAGCGAACGGCGACTACAATGGGCTGCAGATGTCAATCCGCGGCACCCTGTTGAACAATGATCTGACCTATCAAGCTGGTTACACCTATTCGCACACGAACGATGCAGCCAGCAATGGTAACAGCGCAGGTGACCTCGGCAATATATCCAATCCCTACGAGGGTTGGAAATACGACTTCGGGCCGTCGGCGTATGACCACCACCATATCTTCTTTGCCAACTTCGTATATGACTTTCCATTCATGAAGCACAGCGATAACAAGCTGGCGAAGGCAGTGATAGGCGGATGGGAAATCTCCGGTATCATCACCGCGACCTCGGGAGCGCCGATGAACATCGGCCTAAACGGGAACAACGTTACCAGCATCGTCCCGAACACCACGAACCGCCCCGACAGGACCGGATCAGGTCATGATCCACACACCATCGACCAGTGGTTCGACACTTCCATCTATGCGGCGCCAGGTCCAGGCCTATGGGGTAACACACCACGAAACTCGGTGTGGGGCCCTGGCCGAGACAACTGGAACATATCCTTCTTCAAGAACTTCGTATTCAGCGAAACGCGGGGAAGCAACCTGCAGTTCCGCGCGGAGTTCTTCAACATCTGGAACCACACACAGTTGCGTGCTGATACCGTAAATGGCGGGGCCAGCGTGAACTTGGGTGCGGGTGACTTTGGCAAAATTACCAACACCTTTGATCCGAGAATCATTCAGCTCGCGTTGAAGCTGAACTTCTAACCATAACTAACCAACAAATCTGTCGAGGAAGCGGCGCGGGGGGTAACTCCCGCGCCGCAGCTTTTTGAGGAGGTTTGCAGAGTTGGAAGCGGGGGCAAGTCTGATATCTTGTGAGAAGAATGGATCGATGGATTCCAGAATCGTCCTGGAATGGCAAAGTGTGTGCGACTAAAGTGAGATTGGACTGCCTTGCTTAGAGAACTCATGAATCGATTTATCGCAGCATTAACGATCAGTGCGTTGTTGGCCGCTCGAGCGGCAAATGCACAGAGTGGGGCTACTCCTGAGCAAGCGCAGGCCCTCCAACGTGAAGGGCGGCTGAGCGAAGCTGCAGCAGCCTGGAAGTCGATCACGCAGCACAATCCTCAAGACGCGGCGGCGTTTGCGAGTTGGGGAGTTGTGCTCTCCAAAGAAGAAAAATATCAGGAAGCGGCGGCCGTCTACAGAAAGGCATTAGCGATCAATCCCAAACTGCCCGGGATTCAACTCAATCTCGGTCTGGCGGAGTTTAAGCAGCGGCGTTTTGCGCAGGCAATTGGTCCATTACGCGCGGCGTTGGCGGCCGAGCCGCAAAGCATGCAGGCACGGACACTACTGGGAATGTGCTATTACGGTACAAAACAATTTGCAGAGGCAGCTAAATACCTGAAACCAGCCGCCGATGCAAATCCGGGGAATACGGAGCTGCATCAAGTACTGGCACAGAGTTGCCTTCAGGCGAAAGACAATGAATGCGCACTGCGAGAATTCCGTCAAATACTGGAAAAGCAACCGGATTCTGCTGCCGCCCATGTACTTATGGGCGAAGCGCTGGATGGTCTGGGGCGGACTGCAGAGGCGATTGATGAGTTTCAAGCCGCAATTCGCGTCGCACCCCGAGAGCCAGGACTTCACTTTGGCCTTGGGTACTTGTACCGAAGATCGTTGAACTACGAGGATGCGAAGGCTGCGTTTAAGGCTGAGCTGGCAATCGACCCCGGGAATGCGCAAGCTCTGGCGTACCTCGGCGATATCGAATTGAAAATGAACAATCAGGAAGAAGCGCTTGAATTGCTTAAGAAGGCTGTGCATCTCCGAGACGACTTGCGCATCGCCTACGCGGATTTGGGCGCCATTTATGCAGACAGAAAAGAGTACGACGCAGCAGTTGCCGCATTTCAGCGAGGCATCAAACTCGACCCGGAGCAACCCGATTTGTACTTCCGGTTGGGGAAGGTCTATAAGGAAATGGGAAACCCTGCGGCGGCTGAGAAGGAGTACGCAAAGTTCCGCGCGCTCCACAAAAAGGCCGACGAGGACCTACTCAAGATGATGTCGAATGGTCCACAAGCATCCCAGCCATAGGAACGGAGGGTTTGCGTGACCAGGGCTGGAGCCTGTCCTGAGACATTGCTAGCGGATCTTGCCGTTGGCTTTCAAGCCGTCCAACCAGCGACGTGCGGTTGCTGCATCTTTGTCGTTGGCGTGGTCTTTCAGAAAATCTCGCAACACCTGTGCAGCATCCTCGAAACGATCCATAGCAGTGAGCGATTTGGCAAAAAGCAACTCCGCCTGCGGAGCCTGCCCGTTAGACTGTGCTTTGGCTTGCTGCGACTGGTTCAAGGCATCTTCATAGCGCTCCTGGTGATAGTAAGCCTCCGCCAGCGCCCAATGGGTTTCCCATCCGGCTTTGGCCTGCAGCTGCAACGACTTCTCAAGGGGTGCAATCGCTTCACTGTATTTTTTCTGGTTGCAAAGGGCCATTCCAAGCGCTGAAAAAGCGCGAGCATGGTTAGGATCGATCTGCGTGGCCTTTTCCAGAACGGTTTGTGCCTTAGACCATTCCTGTTGTTTGAGGTCCAAGACTCCCTGGATATAGAGCACGTCTGGGTGTCCCGGGGCCAGCTTCATTGCTTCCCGAAGATACTTCTCAGCTTGACGCAAATCATCGTCCCGCAGCGCCTGCATACCCTTTTCAAGCGCTTCTTTGGCGTTCGGAGCAAGGAGGGGACCGGCGGGAACACCCGAAACGCTATTCGGATCCGATTCTTTTTGCAGGTTGACGTCTATTTCGAACTTTACAGCTACACGCACCGAGAAGTCTCGCTGTGCTGGTTTGTAGCCGACCGCTTCCACAAGGACGGTGTATTCACCCAAGGTACGAAGTATGAAGAAAGCGCGACCATGCGGAGTGTTGCTCTGGTCCACCGGAATTCCGTCGTGAAGCAGCCTCACGGAAGCGGGGACGGTAATGACCTGGCGGGAGCTGTCACGGACAGTTACAGAAATCGCGGCGCGATCGCCACGACTCGAATTACCGTCTCCGGCGCTATCTTGAGCGGATACGGTGTGGCGTGACCAACGAGTAGGCTGTCAGAAGAAGTAGAATAGCGGAGCCACGCAGGGAGCGAAGCTGCCAGAGAACTTGCATAAGATTTAAAGGGAACTGAAATAAGGGTAGGCTCCTGCGCTCAAGGGGTCAAGAAGAACGTTACTGTAGATTCGGGGATGTGGTTGCCTGTTGGTTTGCTTGCAAAATGGCACGGCGCTCCCTATAAAAGAATTGGGTAGAGTTAGGGTCAAAGCGCAAGCTGGGAAGGTATTTCCTTTTTGGGATTCACACGCCGCAGGTTTTTGAAATCACTAAGCCGGTCCGCAATGGTGCTTTCGCTGGAAAATATATTTTCTCTAGCTTGGCCACGTGGTGTAGTCGTTTCTGGAATGGAAGGTGGCACGGCTCAAGAGGGCGTGCAAGGGACGGTTCCAGGAACGCCTTTGGACGCCTATTTTGTAAACGTGGCGAAAGAATCAGGATTAAACGCAAAAACGATCTTTGGCGGCGAGCACAAGAACAAATATCTGCTGGAAACGACTGGCTGCGGCGTCGCATTCTATGACTACGACAACGATGGCTGGTTGGATATTTTCCTGGTGAACGGCACGCGACTGGAAGGGTTTCCCCCGGGACAGGAACCGATCAATCATCTTTTCAAAAATAATCGCGACGGAACGTTTACCGATGTGACGCTCAAAGCCGGACTGGCGCATTCAGGCTGGGGACAGGGAGTGTGCATCGGCGATTACGACAACGATGGCTTTGAGGATTTGTTCGTCGCGTACTTCGGAAAAAATGTCCTGTACCACAACAATGGAAATGGAACATTTACGGATGTTTCCGAAAAAGCGGGAGTGGCCACAAACGGAAAAAAATGGAGCACCGGGTGCGCCTTCGTGGATTACGACCGCGATGGGAAACTGGATCTTTTCGTAGCGAATTATATTGACCTGGATCTGGCCACCGCACCTGTGCCGGAATCAGGCCCATGCCTGTACAAAGGGATTATGGTGGCTTGCGGGCCGCCGGGAATGAATGGCAGCAAGAATCTGCTGTACCACAACAATGGAGACGGCACGTTTGCGGACGTGTCGCAAGTGTCTGGAGTTCTGAAAGCCAACGGCACCTACGGATTGGGTGTGCTGACCGGAGATTTCGACAACGATGGCTGGCCGGATATATATGTAGCAAACGACTCCACCGCCAGCATCCTTTATCAGAATCAGAAGGATGGAAAGTTTGTGGATATCGCGGTGGATGCGGGATGCGCCTTAAGCGCTGATGGAAAACCTCAGGCCGGCATGGGTGTGTCTGCGGCGGACTACGATCTGGACGGTAATCTGGACATCGTGAAAACGAATTTTGCGGGAGACACGCCAACGCTGTATCACAACATTGGTGGCTCGATATACGAAGACAGTACCTTCCCTGCCGGACTGGGCAGGCACACGCAATACCTGGGATGGGGCTGCGGGTTTTTCGATTTTGATAATGATGGCTGGCCCGACATCCTGATCTGCAACGGCCACGTATATCCCGAAGTGGAGCAACTGCGGACCGAAGCGGGTTACGCGCAACGAAAATTGCTGTACCGAAACTTACGCAATGGGAAATTCGAGGATGTGTCGCAGGTAGCCGGACCGGGAATTTCCGACCCGACCGCTTCGCGAGGATGTGCGTTTGGTGATTTTGACAATGATGGGGACGTGGATTTTGTGATTAATTGCGTGAATGAGCTGCCGCAGTTGGTCCGCAATGACGTCAAGGTGAAGAATAACTGGATCAAGGTACGCACCATCGGGACGAAATCGAATCGCAGCGGCATCGGAGCAAGACTGCGGTGCGTTGCGCAGATACCGGGCGAATCCAAGCCGCACCCACAGATCGACGAAGTGCGAAGTGGCGGCGGATATTTTGCGCAAAATGATTTGCGCGTGCACTTTGGACTGGGCAAAGCCGAGAAGGTAGACCTGCTGGAGATCCGATGGCCCAGCGGCTTGGTCGACACGCTGAAAGACATCAAGGTAAATCAGCTTATTTACGTGAAAGAAGGAGAAGGCATTGTTCGAAAAGTAAGTTTTGGGGCTGAGCAGGGGACGTCGCCGACTAAGAAGTGAGCTAGTGTAGTAAACGACGAAAATCGAGGCTGGCTGCAAAATGCTACGCACCTGGAAAGTTCACAACCGAATCTTTTTTGCGGTTGGATTGATAGCGCCATTCGTGTTGATCGCGATGTTGCTTGCGGGCGCGACAACTGCAACGTGGAGGCGCCTGACGGAGAAGCCAGTCATTTCACCAAGCGGAACAGGCTGGCAATCGGCTGGAACTTTCAATCCCGCGGTTATCGCCCACGAAGGCAAATTTGTCATGCTCTACCGCGCGCAGGACGCCGCTGGAACTTCGCGCCTTGGTTATGCAGAAAGCCGTGATGGGATTCACTTCATGCAGCGACAGGAGCCTGTATTTGTTCCGGAAACCGATTACGAGAAAGACGGCGGCGTGGAAGATCCACGGTTGGTGAAAATAGACGGACTTTTTTACCTTACGTATACGGGCTATAACAAGAAAGATGCGCAACTCTGCCTGGCTACTTCGCGCGATTTAGTTCACTGGAGGCGCGAGGGCATTCTCTTGCCCGCCTACAAGGGCAACTGGAATGTGGGATGGACAAAATCCGGGGCGATCACCTCAGAAAAAATTGACGGCAAATACTGGATGTACTGGTTAGGGACGGCTGCGGACAAGATTGATGAGATGGGGCTGTCGTCCTCAGACGATTTGCGTCAATGGAAGGAAGAAACAAGAACTCCGATTTTGCCACGCCGACCTGGGCAATTTGATTCACGAGTTGTTGAACCTGGCCCACCTCCGATGCTGACGCCCGATGGCATCGTGCTGATCTACAACGGTGCCGACGACAAACTCGTGTATCGAACGGGGATGGCTATTTTTGACCGCAAGGATCCGCGGAAGCTGCTCTATCGATCCGAGCAGCCGATATTCGGACCAGAGCAGGAGTGGGAAAAGGTCGGCCAGGTGCCTAACGTTGTGTTTGTTGAGGGCATGGTGAAGAAGGGAAAGCAATTTCTGTTCTACTACGGCGGAGCCGACAAATATGTTGGCGTGGCTGGAGCCGAGAGCCTTCGCATAAAATAGCAGAGCCGGAGTTGCGACCATTGCTATTTCTTTTTCCGAGGTTACGCGAATTTGCGTTGGGCAGAAACCCAGCCTACTTCGTGTTTTTCTTTTGTGTTCTAATTGCTGAGATGCTTCCCTACAGGCAAGCCGCTATGGTCAGCAGTAGCACATTCCGTTTTTTTATTGCCGTATTGCTGTTGACTTTCCCCACTATCGACGGGGCACAGACTCCGGCGACCTCGTTCGATTCCGCACGCCAATTGCTGCAGCATGGTAAATACGACGAGGCCATCGCGGAATTACAGTCACTAGCAAAGCAGGATCCAGCGCCAAAGGGTGTTGCGCACGAACTTGGAATGGCGTTCTACAAAAAAGGTGACTACGTCAACGCGGTCACCAATTTTCAGCGGGCCACGAAGGAAGACGCGCACGATCTAGAAGCAGTTCAACTGACCGGGTTGTGCCTGTATCTCGGAGGAAATCCCGCGGAAGCGATTCCCTATCTGGAAAAAGTACAAACCTGGTATCCGCGAGCCAACGTTGACGCCTCCTATATTCTCGGCACTGCCTATCTGCAAACCAAGAGATATCCGGAAGCACGAAGCGCGTTCGCAAAGATGTTTAATCTGCCTGAAAATTCGGCAGCAGCGTATCTGTTGTGTGCACGCATGCTGCTTCGATTTGACTTCGGGCCCATTGCAGAGGAGTACGGGCAGAAGGCGGTGGGCCTGGATCCCAAGTTGCCGCTTGCACATTTCATGCTTGGGGAGCTCTACCTTTATCAGTCGAAGATTCCTGAGGCGATCGCGCAACTGGAACAGGAACTCGCCATGAATCCCGCCAATCCCGCAGTCTATTACAAATTGGGCGACGCCTACACGCGAGCCCAGAAATTCGAGGAAGCAGAAAAAGTTCTGCAGCGCTCTATCTGGTTGGACGCTACATCTACCGGGCCGTATATCCTGCTGGGCAAAGTCTTGGAGAAAAAGGGCGAGGCCGAGCTGGCCGCGCGTGCCTTGCAGCGCGCCATCAGCATGGACCCCAATAATTCAATACCACATTATTTGCTGGGTCAGGTATATCGTGACCTTGGCCGAGCGGAAGACGCTGCACGCGAATTTAAAACGGCCGAGCAACTGCAAACGCGCGACTCGGCCAAGCCGTAATCCATTCGACAGCTATTTTGTGGCCTGTTCCTTGGCGAGTTTTTCCACCATTGCGGACGGCATCTGATAGAGAAATTCAAGGAACGCGGCATTGGTCCAACCAAACCCAATAACGTTCATTTGGTAACCGCTCTTCACCGCCGCATCGGTACTGCGGTTCGCGGCATTGTATTTCTCGCGGATGGTACCATCGCGCTTGAAATTTTCAGCGACTGTTGACGTAAAAGCATACGAGACACGATTTGCAGCGTCAGCGAATCCATAACGGCGCAACCCTTCCACCCCGATGAATTCAAGCGGAGCCCAGGCGTAGGGAGCGTCCCACTGCATACCGGTCTCATACGGGCTGGTCTGAAGCCCACCCGGCAACTCAAACTTCGGTAGATTTTTCAGAACGGCATTGGCTTGTTCCTTCGTTGCCAGGCCTGCCCAGAGAGGATAAAACGTGCTGGCATATTCGTAAGTAGTGCGCGTCTTCCTGTCGATGTTGTAATCAAAGAATTCGCCGCGCGCCTCATCCCATAGGTATTTGTTGATCGCGGCTTTGCGTGCTTCAGCACGCTGGTTCCATTTGTCAGCATCATCGGCGTGTCCGAGAGTCTTGCTCATCTCGTAAAGATCACGTTCCGTCTTGAAGAGTAAGGAATTCAGACAAACCGGAGCAAAGTGATGTGTGGCCGCCCCGTAAGCGCCGAAGCGAAACGAAATATCGAATCCAGACTCGCGCATCGAGCGGTCACCCTTGTAGTAATCGCGGCTGAGCGCTAATTCGCGAATCGCCTGGCATCGCGGGCGCTCCATGGTGCGCGGCATACTGCAGAGCTGAAGTGAATAATCTCCGCCCACACCTAAAGATTGTGGCTCGCCGGGCTTGCGCTCCACAAAATAGGATTGATTCGTCTCAGGATGGGCGATGAAGTAGGCCGCGACCTGCTGATAATGGTCCGTTTCGTCTTTCAGGCTTTCCGGTGCCGGGCCCTGGCCGAAATCAAAATAGCGGGATAGTCCGGTGTCGCCGGCGAGGTGCGGTTCGCGTACCCACATTTCATGATCCCGCGCGGCGTAACTATACGCGCGTTCAAGCCAGACGCGGTCATCATGTCCCTTCGCCTTATCCGCTTCGTAAACCGCAAGAATCATGGAAGTGAGGAACGGCGGTTGTGAACGGCTTAGGTAGTAGGTGCGGTTTGCATTTAGCACGGAACCGTAGTGTTCAATCTCGAAAAAGAAATTCTCGACCATACCGCGGGCCAGTTCGATTCGGCCGGCACGTACAAGTCCTCGAATAATAAAGTAACTGTCCCAGCCATACATTTCGTTGAATCGGCCGCCTGGCACCACATAGGGATGTTCTAAATAAAGCAATCCATGTGGGTAAAAGGTATTGGTGTCGATCTCGCCAGGCTGGTGCAGCGCTTCAGGCAAAGGCTTTATCTCCACGCTACATTTGGACTCCAGGTTTCGCACTTTTTCAGGCGCGGTGAAGTCCGCGGGGAGATAGAGGATGGATTTCGCCGCAAGCTTCGGATCCACAATGGTGGAACAGTCGTCCATTGAGCGCGTGAGCGTGTCCCAGCCAGAGGAAATATAGTCGAGGATGGGCTGCAGTCCTTCGTTAACGGGTGGATCGGTTGTGGCGGGAAATGGATTTGCCCAACTGGATGATGCCAGTAAACTGCAGGCCAAAGCCGCAAGTATTCTCCATGCAGTGAATTTGTTTCTGATGTTGTGCCGCATATACGCCTCTCTTGACGTTTCTGACTCGACGCGCCTGGGTTTGCGGATTCTTTCAGGCAAGTGCCGTTTAAAAGGCTCTATAGCTCTGAAAATCTTAGGTCGTTAATCGATCCGCGGAGATGGGCCTTATCGGCCAGACATCCAAGGACACAATCGAATCAATCCCCGGTTTGGGGATTTCGAGATGCAACGGTCCCGAAGGCACCTGATATGTTCGCGTTGTCCACGCGGTGCGCTCATTGATCATGCACTCGGCCACGGAGCCGTCGACAAACAGATGTAGGTTAAGTTCAGTGCCAGTTGTCGGTGGGAGACTGGCGTACTCTTTTCCAATTTGCAGCTCACGCGCAGTTCGCGCAGGATCATAAGAGATGTGAACGATGTCGTTTCGCCCATCCGCTAATTTCAATTCAAATGGATTGGAATTCGCCCGCAATTCGATTTCGGCGGTGGCACTGGACAGTTGCATCTGGCCCAACGAAGCCTGCCTGGCATCGGAACCTGCGTTGCGGCCAGGCCAAGACATTTTTGTGCCTCGCAATTGGCGCAACTCCGGCAGCACCCGCATTCGCAATCCTCCGTCGTCTCCAACAGAGAGCTCGCGTGGCAAAGACATGCATCCGGCCCAGCCCGCAGCGCTGAATTCCGCTTCTGGCCGCGTTTCCGTGATCCAGCCCCAAAGAATTCTTCGTCCCTTGGCGTCAAGTTGGCTCTTTGGCGCGTAGAACGAGCCGAAATCCAGCAAGCCACTCTTCTGCGGGTGGAAGACAAGTTCCTTCGGATCGAGTTCGCCTGATTGCCAATATACTTTTCTTTCTGTCGAATAAAGAAGTATGTGTTTCTTCCCGAGGACAAAAAAATCCGGACATTCCCACATTTCGCCAGCGTCTACGGGATCGCTGGTAACCTTCGAGTTCTTCTTGCCGGAGGCCAATGCATGGAGGTACTCCCATTGTCGCAAATCGTTCGAGCGGTAGAGCAAGACCATCCCACCTACACCAGATTGGCCTGAACCCACGCCGAGATACCAAAACTTTCCTTCGCGCCACAGGCAGGGGTCGCGGAACCCGGTCAATTTCATGTCGCGAGGTGGGAACAATACGGGTGCCACAAGTTTTTCTAATTTTCGCAAGTCCGGATCTGTCGAAGTGGCCAAGCACTGCACTTCCAGAAAATTGTGAGTGCCATCGTGCAAGGTGGCCTGATCAGCTGGAACATTCTTCACGCCGGTGTACAGGAAGGTCGCCATTCCATTGCTGTCGACGGCGCTCCCGGAGAAACAACCTTCTGAATCGTACCCGCCTGGCGTGGGTGCAAGGGCGATCGGTTGGTGTTTCCAGTGGATCATATCTGGGCTGGTTGCGTGCGCCCAGTGCATATCTCCCCAAACGGCAGCGTTCGGGTTGTACTGGAAGAACATGTGATATTGACCCTTCCAGTAAATGGGGCCGTTGGGATCGTTCATCCAATTGCGCGCCGGCAATAAGTGAAATTGCGGACGAAGAGGATCGGCCGCCAGCTTTGCCTGGGAGACCTGCTCATCGAATCCGCGTGCTTCGCAGAGAGAAGAAAAGGGCCATCGCAGTGAAGCCACAGCACCAAGAGCGCTCATTCGCGCCAGAAGTATTCGTCGCGAAAAAATCAAGGATTCCCTCCCCCGGCTTTGGAGTTGAGTGTAACCGATTTTCGAAACGCAGGGAGGTGATAAAGCCCGCGAATAATGTTGCACGCTTGAGGGGCGACACGATTCCATACGCCATTACGAAGAATGCAGGGATGTTATACTCCGCGAATGAAGCGGTTCCACTCGATTTCAAGGAGAGTCGCCTGCGCAATTATCTTGCCCGCGCTTTTTCTCCTACTTTCTGTGGCAGTGTCTTGGCCGCAGACTCCATCGCCAGGGATACTAGACCTTAACGGCCGCCGTGCTGATCCATTCCGAGAAGCTAAGGGAAAGATAGTGGTGCTATTGTTCGTGCGCACAGACTGTCCGATCTCAAATCGTTACGCGCCGGCTATCCAGGAATTGAGTGCCCGCTACAAAGCACACGCAGCTTTCTTCCTGGTTTATCCGATCAAGTCGGAAACGCCGGAGCAGATCCGAAGTCACATTAATGAGTTCGGATATCACTTGAAGGCCATTCGCGATCCTGGGTCTGTGTTGGTAAAGGAGAGTATGGTCACGGTCACCCCAGAGGCCGCGGTGTTTTCCGCGGATCGAAGACTGCTGTACCACGGACGAATCGACGATTGGTATCAGGATTTCGGCAAGGCGCGACAAGCACCCACGACTCATGAATTGTCTGACGCGATTGTTGCGGCCATCGCTGGCGGGGCGCCTGCCACGGCGAGTATGCCGGCCGTCGGCTGTTATTTACCAGAGAGCCCATAATGAGATTGCGGACGTTCGACCTGGCCGCGATCGTTCTGACGTGCACGGCTTGCATGATAGCGGCAACGCGAGCTAAGCATGGTGGAGATGACACCAGTCAATCGAAAGCCCCGAGCAAGGTGACATTCAATCGCGAGATGGCGCCGATCGTTTTTCAATATTGCACGCCATGTCATCGTTCGGGCGAAGCCGGGCCATTCCCCTTACTCACTTATGGCGACACTGCGAAGTTTGCGCGGCAAATCGCGGTAATGACCGAGAACCGTATCATGCCGCCATGGTTACCCCTGCCCGGCGAATTCAAATTCGACGGAGAGATGCGACTTTCGGCAGAGCAGATCGCGCTTTTTAAAAAATGGGCAGAGCAAGGTGCGCCCGAGGGAGACCCCGGCGATCTTCCCCCGCCACCAAAATTCACGACGAATTGGCAACTCGGCAAACCTGATTTGATTCTTCAGGCGGAGAAACCGTATGTGCTTCCCGCCAGCGGTACGGACAATTATTGGAATTTCATACTGCGCCCGGAGATTTCGAGCGGGCGTTGGGTGAAGGCGATCGAAATCCAGCCAGGCCAGAAGCGCGTGGTACATCACGCCAATGTTTTGCTGGATCGGCTGGAATCATCGCGAAGCCAGGAAAAACATCCGGGCGATGGATTCCCGGGTATGGAATTGCGAATTGAATCGGAAACATTCGACCCAGATAGTCATCTGTTTTTCTGGAAGCCCGGTTCGATTCCGCATGTTGAACCGGATGGGATGGCGCTGCGCCTGGAACCAGGAAACGATTTTGTCCTGAACACGCATTTGCAACCTTCCGGGAAGCGGGAATCCATTGCCCCGCGAATTGGTTTGTACTTCACGGATAAACCGGCAACAAAGTTTCCAGTGCTATTGGAACTGCAAAACGATCTGGCACTGAACATTCCCGCAGGCGAAGCGGATTTTCGAGTTAACGACGAATTCACGTTGCCCGTGGATGTGGAGCTTCTGGCCATTTATCCGCACGCGCACTATCTGGGGAAGGATCTGCTGGCCACCGCAACCTTGCCGGACGGTGCTACAAAGACGCTCATCCACATTCCACGATGGGATTTGAACTGGCAAGCTGTCTATTACTACTCGGAACGCGTATTCCTGCCAAAGGGAACGGTCGTGGGGATGCACTATACCTACGACAACAGCACCGGCAATGTGGCAAATCCATTTCATCCGCCGCAGCGGGTCCTCGGCGGGAATCGGACCGTGGACGAAATGGCGCACCTCTGGCTGCAGGTGTTGCCTCGAGAAACTTCAACGCAAGGCACAGATCCACGGATGCAACTACAGGAAGCACTGGCGCAACACGATATTGAGAGAAATCCAGCTGATTTTGCGGCGCAATATAATTTAGGAGCAATGCTGCAGGAACGCGGTGAAGTTGCCGGCGCACTCTCTCACTATCAGGCTGCCGTTCTGCAGCGGCCTGCAGACGCCATAGCCAACAACGCGTTAGGCGGAGCGTTGTTGGCGCTGGGGAATGCAAACGAGGCAGTCGCACCTTTGCGTGTTGCGGTACAGAGCAAGCCGAACTATTTTGCCGCGCATTATAATCTGGGGAACGCGCTCGCTGCGCTTGGTCAGTTTCGCCCTGCCATACAGGAATTCCAGGAAGCCGTGCGCTTGAACCCTGAAGATTCCATGGCGGAAGCCAACCTTGGAGCCGCACTCGCGGAAATCGACCAACTGGCGCCTGCACAGTCTCATTTGGAGCAGGCACTGAAACTCGACGCGAATAACGCGGTTGCTCGCGAAAACCTGATGGAAGTTCGGAGCCGCATCGGCTCCGTCAAGAAACCCTAAAGCTCCGAGTGAAAAGCTGAAGAGAAATTCATACGCAATTTGCGGAGTCACATCGCTGCCTTCACCGTTCAATGCAGTGCTAGTATCAAGAGTTGTATGACAGTCTCGTTCGGGGGGCTTGTACGCGTGTACAGGAGTCAAACAACTTCCGCTGGTGGTCGATTGCTACTTCTTGCTACCTGCGTTTGCATCCTATGCGCGCAAGCGGGAGCGCGCCCGCAATCCGCTCAGATACGTGTTGAACCGGTTTCACGCGCGAATTCGCTCTACACAGAGGGGTTGGCGGCAGCGAAGAGCGGGGATCTTGGAGCAGCAAGGAAGTCACTCGAAGCCGCAGTCCGGCTCGCTCCGAACAAAGCCGAAGCGCAAAACTCTCTAGGGTGGGTTTTGCTCGCGCAGGGGGAAGTGACCGCCGCAATTCCTCATTTTCGGGCGGCGATTCGCGTCAAGTCGGACCTAACGGATGCACACTTGAACCTTTCTTCGGCACTGTTCCAAATTCATGACGTTAAAGGCGCGCTTGAGGAGGCCCGAATGGCTGTCAAGCTTGCGCCACAATCCGCTGCAGCCTACAACGCACTGGGATTTGCGCTGCAACTTGCGGGCGACGTGAAGGGTGCTGAAGCAGCGCTCCGTCAGGCAGTGGCGCTGGAACCTGCTCGCGCGGATTTTCATGACAATCTCGGGTCCGTGTTGGCGACGGAGAAGGATTTGGAGGGCGCATCCGCCCAATTTGTGGAGGCAAACAAGCTTCAACCAGGATTTCCGTCCCCTCATCTGCACCTGGGCGTTATCCGATTCGAACAAAAAGAATATGAGCAGGCAATTTCCGAGCTGCAGAAATATACGGAGCTCGCGCCCACCAGCCCAATCGGCTTTCACTATCTGGGATTGGCGCGTAAAGAGCGAGGCGATACGGAAGGCGCAATCGCTGCATTGCAGCAGTCCGTAAAGCTGGCCCCCGATCAGCCGGAAGTGCAAAACCAGCTGGGGTTATTACTCCAGCGAGTTGGCCGCCCCGATGAAGCAGTTGCGGCGTTCAAGCAGGTTATTCGTTTGCAACCAAAGAATCCGAGTGGACCGAATAATCTTGGTCTCGCTCTCCTGCAGACTGGAGATGGCGATGGGGCCATCACGGCATTTCGCGCAGCCCTGGAGCTAAGTCCAGACGATGCTTCTTACCGGGGCAATCTTGGCGCGGCATATTTGCAGAAAGCGGATTTTGCGGCGGCAGTGGCTGAATTTCAAACCGCGCTCCAGCGCGATCCTAACAACCAGTCGCTGCATTACAATCTTGGGCTCGCTCTGAAATTACAGGACAAATTGCAGGAAGCAATCACTGAGTTGCGTAAAGCGCAGGAGTTGGATCCCACTCAGCCGGATGCGCCGTACACGCTGGGCGTCACGCTATGGCAGCAGGGCGATTCCGACGAGGCGATTCAGGAACTGCGTGCAGCCATTAAGGCGAAACCGGACTATGCGGAGGCGTACTACACGCTTGGCACAGTGCTGAAGCAGCAGAACAAACTGGAAGAAGCGGAAGCGGCATTGCGCGAAGCAATCCGACTGCAACCAACATTTGCCGGAGCGCATACGACGCTTGCCGCAGTGCTACGGCAGTTGGGAGATACGGAAGGTGCGGCCGCAGAAAGCCGTGTCGGTGCACAAATTGTGAAACAGGCAATCGGGGAACAGGCGGCGCTTCTTGCCACAAATTCGGGACGTAAGCTTCGCAGCACGGGCGATCTGGAAGGCGCCGTCGGCCAATTTCGCTCAGCGATTACCTCTTCTCCCTCTTACGCCCGCGCGCACTATGAGTTAGCGGTCACCTTGCGGCAACAAGGGAAGGACGCGGAGGCTTCACAGGAGTTCGCTCGCGCAAACCAATTGGATCCACGCCTTACCATACCCGGGCAATGAAAGTTCATTAATACTTTTCTTTTGAGAAGGGCAAGTCCACTGCCATGGAGCAGATTTTATTTCAAGGTGCGTAGAGTGACGATCGTGGATTCCACAGGCACGCCTCTAGCGACTCTGACGCGAAGCACGGCTTCAAACGGTTTTAATTGGGTTGTGGCGTTCACTCCCATGCGGCCGAGCAGCGCTTCCAGATGATTCGGCTCAGTGACAAACTCCACCGCTGCCTGTGTGCCGATGGTGGTGGTTCCCGCAAGGATGAGTTCTGAGTGCGCCGGATTTGTCCCCGGGATCATCGCTACGATTGCGTAGTCCTCGGTAAGCTGAGTGTTTGCAGGACTGGCCAGGTACATTGGAGATTCGCCAGGGGCGGGCTGCAGATTGGCAATTCCTAAATCACCCTTTCGCGGCCCCTCGGTTACGCGGCGAAAGCTGTAGAGCTTGGTATTGGGAATTTCCTGCAGGGTGAGATTTTCGGAAGGCGAACCAACGATAATCAGGTCATTCTTTTGGGCATCGTCTAGCGAGAATAACTTCCCTCTTTTCACGCGCAAATTGTGGTGGAGCATCGCGAATACCAGATCCAGACTGTGGATTCCCAAGACTTCGCCTACACCTGTGTAATGATCCCGGACGGCCTCCTTGGAGTCTTTGGATTCGACGTAATATCTCATCCCTGTTTCTGGGCGCCCGACGAACTCTGCATTGCTAAAGATCACCCAGGGTTCTTCCGGTCCAGTTAAGAATCCCTGCCAGAAAATCTGGATTGCTTGCGGCACTTTTTCAGAGGGAGCGGCAGTCGGCTCCGGGGACTTCCGCGTCAGAACATATCCCAACAGTGAGGCACAACCTACCAGAGCGACGAGCAAGCCCACTGCGAGCGCATTCCAGAGGCTGTCCGCGCGGGCTGGTAGGGCAGCCGAGACGTGGCCATTCGGACTCTGCTCCTCAATAACTGGCGATTTTGTGGCCGGGGGTTTCCGCTCCCGGAAGTGGAGGGCATATGTGCCCTTAGGGAAATCTACGAGGATGGGGTCGTCAGATCCTTCGTCGCTATAGTATTCCGTAAGCTTCGTCCGCAGCCGACCCGCCTGTACCCGTACCATGGAGTTGAGCTGAGGGTCAAAATCGGACTGCCGTCCGAGCACTTCAGTTGCAATTTGGTACTCCTTAATTGGCTCCCCAGGATGGTCCAAGGCGTGACGGGTCAGATAGCTGAGGAGTTTGCGTAGGGATTCAGATTCGCGCAGGGCGTGACTGGCTGCTACGCGCTCCACCTGAGCTAGAATTTGAATTCGGTCCCGCACGAAGCCCCACCCGGGCGATGTAACGTGAGTGTAACGCCCCCTGTAAGTCAATACAAATAGTATTTTTACACTAGGTAACCGTATCAGACGCACTGAGACTTTACTGACCTATCTGTGAAGAGGATACTCCCTATCACTATTTCTGGTTGTGTCGCCCGGTACGTTAAGGCTGAATGAATTGATTTGTGCCGGACTGGGTGAGGCCTGCGTTGCTTTAGGACCGTCGAGGGTGCGTTGCGGGCCAGCTTTCTCTGAGATTCAGGGGAGTACTGGCAAGACGGAGTTGGTTGGTGTGCCACATAGCCGTCTTCTAACAATTAATAAGCAAATTAGCCAGGTTTTCTACTCTCACTTAATTTCATTGCTCACAAGCCAAGTAATCGAACCAAATGTTGGGGTGCTATCTCGCGCGTATGGTTGTGCTTTCAGGAGGCATCAAGATGAAGAGGTTTATCACTGGGGGCGTAATCCTCCTTTGTGCATTGTTTGTTTCAGGAGTGCTCGTACAGCCGACGTTTGGCCAAGCGGTCTACGGTAGCATCATCGGCACGGTAACAGACCCGCAAGGGGCAGCCGTGGCTGGCGCGAAGGTGACAGTTGCTTCAGTCACTAAGGGCACAGCGGAAGAAACGACAACCAACGCCGATGGAAACTTTACGGTCAGCCATTTAATTCCAGACGCGTACTCGGTCAAGATTGAAAGTGCCGGTTTCAAAGTCTACAGCCTCGGGTCTGTGCAGATCTCCGCGGACACGACTTCTAAAGTCGACGCACAACTGCAAGTGGGCGCGGTTACGCAGACGGTGGAAGTAACCAGCGAAGTGCCGCAGCTGAAGACCGACCGTTCCGATGTCTCCATCACCTTCAACGAGCGGTACGTGGAAAACCTCCCGATTCTGAATCGCAATTTTACGAGCTTCGAATTGCTCTCTCCTGGAACCCAGAAGTTGGTTGGCTGGAGCCACGCAGCCACGGAGAATCCGCAAGGCGGACAACAGATCTTCGTCAACGGTCAACACTTCAGCGGCACAGCATTCGAACTTGATGGCACCGACAACCAGGATCCCATCCTGGGAATCATCGTTGTCAACCCGAACTTGGACGCGATTCAAGAATCGAAAATCACATTACAGAATTACGACGCCGAATTCGGCAAGGCAGTTGCGGGAATTGTGACCGTCCAGACGAAATCGGGCGGCAATGATTTTCACGGCTCGGGTTTCTACGACTGGCGGGGAGATGGCCAGGAAGCCCGCAACCCTTTCACGAACGCACCAAACGTTCCACTACCCAGTGCCAGCTTCAAGCAGTTTGGTGGCGCGATCGGTGGACCAATCATCAAAAACCGGCTTTTCTTTTTTGGCGACTACCAGGGCACACGACAGACAGGCGGCTTAACGAATCAATTAACGATTCCGACAGCACTGGTGCAGTCGACCTGTGGTCAGACAACGGGTAATTGCGACCTGAGCCAATATCTGGGATCTCAAACCAAGGGTGGCGGGCAAATCTTCCAACCTGGGACATTACGTTGCCGACGGCACCGCAGGTTGTCCAAATAATCCAACACAAGGTCAAGTAGACGCCGCCAAGGCCAGTGGTAGTTGCCGCGCGCCATTTGTTGGCAACCTGATTCCGAACTCGAAGATTTCGCCACAAGCGCGCGCGATACTGGCAGAATTTCCAGCGCCGACTGCCGATGGCTTGGTGAACAACTACGTTGCAAATGGCTCTGGCCCCTATGACCAGAACAGCTTTGACACTCGTATTGACTACAATGCACCGCACGGATTCACCGTGTTTGGTAGATTCAGCTTGGATTACTTCAGCCTCTCCGGTGCCGGATCACTTGGCGCCCTGGGCGGTGTGGGCTTTGGGCCGGGCGGTTTGAACGGCACATCGAACGTCCACAATTACAGTCTGGCGACTGGCTTCGACAAGGCGATTGGAACGAAGTGGCTAACTGACGTGCGTTTCGGTTGGTTCCGCTACAATCCACAGACCGCGTATTCGGATGCGGGAACTACTCCCATGGACACCTTCGGCATTACGGGGTTGAACCGCGGCACACCCGATACTACCGGACTTTCTTCGTTCTTCTTCAACGGAAACGGTATGAATCAGGGCAATAACAATGGAGCATTCGGCGACGGTCTTAACGTCGGCCGGTGCAACTGCCCGCTGACAGAGAAGGAAGACCAATTCCAAGTTGTCAACAACTGGACCCGCATCCTGGGTAATCACCAGATCAAATTCGGAGCGGACATCCGCTATGCAAAAAATCTTCGCGTTCCTAGCGATGCCAACCGTACTGGTATCCTGAACTTCAATTCGGGCGACACCGCTCAGGCCGGCCAGGGTGGTTTGGATCTCGCCACTTTCTTGCTCGGAGATGTCACCAGCTTTAACCGCTTTGTCAGCACCAGCCTGAACGCCGCTGAGCGCCAGAAGCGTTGGTTCTTCTATGGCCAGGACACCTGGCGTGTGACCTCGAAACTTTCCATCAACTACGGACTCCGCTGGGAAATCTACTTCCCCGAATCCGTGAATGCCAAGGGTAACGGCGGTTTCGCGAACATCGAAACAGGCGTGATTAAAGTCGCCGGCTTCGACGGTATAAATCTTAATGGCAATGTAAATAACACCCTAAAGGCATTTGCACCACGCATTGGGATCGCGTACCAGTTTGATCCCAAGACTGTCGTGCGCCTCGGCTATGGACGCAGCTTTGACATTGGCGTATTCGGCTCGAATTTTGGCCACGTCGTCACACAGAACCTTCCAGTCCTTGCAAACCAGGACCTTTCTGACTCTAGCGTGAACGGAGGAACCAACGATCGCAGCGCGGTTTTCACGTTTGCTTCTGGAGCGCCACCTGTTCCAGATCTGACCGCACTTGTTCCAGCTAGCGGCTTGTTGCCACTTCGCGGCCCCGCCAATAACGTTGACCCGCGCGTTCGGCCTTTGACCCAGCGCCTACCGACTCTCGATGCATGGAATGCCACGGTCCAGCGGCAAATTACGCCGACAATTAACGTGGAAGTTGCCTACATTGGGAACAAGGGTACGCACGTATTTGCAGGAAACGGACCGGCCTACAACGCCAATGAAGTTGCCGTTGGCGATGGCACATCTCCCTACAGCTGCAGCCAGATCACCAGCCCTACTGACCCGAATGTTGGCAAGTTCAGTTGCTCCGCCGCCTTCAAGGCGTTTACACCCGCGAACAACCGCAGGCCCTTTTTCCCGGGCGGCGTGCCAAGATTCGTCTATCCTTTCCCAGATTTTTCACAGACAGTGACAATCAACGGCGTGCCCACACAAGTTCCTGTGGCTCCCTGCTGCTCGAGTGACATCGGCAACTACTTTGGCAACGATGCCAGCGCCCACTACAACGCGCTTCAAATCAAAGTTGAAAAGCGCTTCTCAGAGGGCTTCCAGATACTGGGCCACTATACTTATGCCCATGCCTACAATTTCGACAGCAGTTATTACTCCGTTGGCCCCAGATACGCGTACGGTTACGATGACTTCAATCGAAACCACGTATTTGTGATGAGCCTGGTGTACGAACTGCCCTTCGGTAAGGGGAAGCATTTCATGAGTGACGCTGGTAAGGTCACCAATCTAATTGTTGGCGGTTGGCAGATTTCCAACACCACCAACTGGAGCGGCGGCCTGCCCTTTACCCCGACGATCGGTGAATGCAACCAAGTCACCGATGCTGGCCCATGCAGGCCTGTCTTGCAGTCTGGAGAATCGTTCCACACAGGCGTGACGCATTCTGGTGGAAACACTTACTGGTTTACTCCAGTCTCCAGTTTGTCCCAGAACGTAATCGTGGACACGGCCGGAGAAGCGGCAGCTCTCAACGGCGTAGACTCCTGCGGTCTGGCACGCCCAACTGCCGGGCCGTTTGCATTACCTGATTGCGGCCAGATCGGCAACACTCTGCGGAATTCCTACCGCGGGCCACATGCCTTCTTCTCCGACCTTTCAGTGGCGAAGAACTTCAACTTCACGGAGCGTGTCAAGGCACAATTCCGCTTCGACGCCTACAACGTGTTTAACCACCCCGTGCTGGGCTTTAGCAGCACGCAGGGAAACACCTGTATCGATTGCGGTGGAAGCGCCGGCCAGATCACCAACATCGAAGCCGACGCTTCACCGAATGCTCCGAACGGAATGCGCCAACTGCAGTTTGGTTTGCGCGTAAGTTTTTAACCCCTAACACCCCAAACGAGGGGGAGCCTGCAAGGGCTTCCCCTTTTTTTTGTTTCACAACTCTTCTTCAGATAGGTATGCACGAAATCTGGCCAAGTCACGTTGTTCTAAGACATACCTTTTACCCGGGTTTTCCTGTAGATTTCTGTCCAATATAAGCGAGCGATTCACTCTATGTCTGCTGGGAACCACACCGTCATTGGCCTTGGAGAACTGCTGTGGGACGTTTTTCCTCAGGGAAAACAGCTCGGCGGTGCTCCTACAAATTTCGCCTATATCACCAGTTTGCTTGGCGATCATGGCATCGTGGCCAGCCGGGTGGGCGCGGATGACCTGGGAGAAGAAGCCACACGTCGATTACAACACTTGCGACTTCCGACCGATTTTCTGCAGACTGATTCGCGCTATCCTACCGGCACGGTGAACGTCACAGTCGACGAGCAGGGCCAGCCGCACTATGAAATCACGCAACATGTTGCCTGGGATTTTTTTGAACTGACTCGGGAATGGCGAACGTTAGCTGGCCAAGCTTCGGCGATTTGCTTCGGGACGCTGGCACAACGTTCGCCCACGTCTCGACGGGTCATCGTAGAGTTTCTGAAGGCAGTACGGTCCTCTGCGATTCTGGTTTTCGACGTGAATCTCCGCCAATCGTTTTTCTCTGCGGAGATCGTGTTGGACTCGGCAAAACGAGCAAACATTATCAAATTGAACGACGAGGAATTGCCTCGCGTGCTCGAACTTCTCGACGCACCTTCCGGCGTTCGGCTCGCCGCAGATGCGCGCATGGCTGCCGCATGGCTACTGACTAAGAGTGGTGCGGAGCTAATCTGCATCACGCGCGGAGCTGGTGGAAGCCTGCTCCACTCGCGCGAGGGCTCGCACGAACACACGGGACTCGCCGTCCAGGTAGCGGATACTGTAGGGGCAGGGGATGCCTTCACAGCCGCGCTCGTGCATCATTATCTGAGGCGCGCTTCTCTGGCAACCATGAACGAGGCTGCCAACAGAATGGGTTCCTGGGTGGCCAGCAATGTCGGCGCTACGCCAGAACCTGATCCCTTGATACTGGAAAAAGTCCGGAATGCAGAAACTTGAGCCTGTCTTCAAATTGCTCTCGCAAGAGAACGCAGTGATTCGACGACTTCGCATGGTTTTATTCAGACGTCGGCTCACATTTCTCGCACTGTGCCTCGGACTGTTGGTAAATCCCCCTGCTCATCACGGGCAGAATCCCGAAATTGTTTATCAATCTGCCGGCACGAAGAAAATGGCAGCCCTCCTCTCAAAAATCTATCAGGAACAGGATTGGAAAACGGACCCCAACAAAGACGGAGTGCGCGCGCAATACTACAAGCAAATGCTGCTGGCCAAGCCGGATCTGCGCAACGAGTTGAAGATTCGCCAGGCCTTGGCCGAGTGCGATCTTCGCGCGGGCGACAGTGGCGATGCCATTGAACAGTTAGAGCGAATTCGCACTCTCAGCGCGGAGCGAGGAGTAATTCTAGAGCCGTCGTTTGTAAAGGCCACCCGCGATTCGCTGGCGATTGCGTATCTTCGACTGGGGGAGCAGGAGAATTGCCTGGAAAATCACGGCCAAGATTCTTGTCTGCTCCCTCTGAAAGGAAGTGGAGTCCACACACGAGTGCGCGGGGCGAAGGGCGCCGTCAAAGAGTTGACGGCAGCATTGGAGAGTGATCCGTCGGACCTGAAATCGCGGTGGCTCCTGAATATTGCCTACATGCAGCTGGGTCAATACCCCGATGAAGTGCCCGCGCAGTGGCTGGTTTCGCCAAAACTATTTGAGTCGGAATACGAGATTGGAAGATTCGTAGACGTGGCACCAAAAGTGGGGCTGATGAACACAGGACATTCAGGTGGTGTCGTACTGGAAGATTTCGATGGCGACGGTTTTGTGGATGTGGTCATTACGAGGTCTGGACCTTTGGACCAGATGCATCTGTTTCATAACAATGGTGACGGCACGTTTACGGATCGCACCCGGGAAGCGGGCTTGTGGGGAGAAGTCGGCGGGCTGAATGTGGTTTCTACTGACTACAACAACGACGGCCACTCAGATTTGTTGGTGTTGCGCGGTGGTTGGTGGGCAGAACACGGCAAGTATCCGATGTCGTTGCTGCGAAATAATGGAAATGGAACGTTCGACGATGTGACTGAAGAGGCGGGATTGCTCTCCCTGCACCCAACGCAAACTGCCGCGTGGGCAGATTATGACAACGATGGATGGCTGGACCTATTTGTTGGCCACGAGACAACCGGTAAAGAGAGCCATCCTTCGCAATTGTTTCACAACAATCATGACGGCACATTCACGGATGTTGCGCCCGGCTTCGGCATGGCGGACTTAGGATTTGTAAAAGGAGTGGCCTGGGGCGATTTCAATAATGACGGACGACCGGATTTGTACGTATCTCGAAAATCGCAGCCAAATCTGCTTTTCAGAAATGATGGGGCGAAGGATTCTCGGCGTCCGGATGGAAAGCGCTGGGTATTTACGGATATCACAGAGTCCGCGGGGGTTGCTCAGCCGATAGATAGTTTCGCGACCTGGTTTTTCGACTATGACAATGACGGTTGGCCAGATATTTTTGCTGCTGGTTTTTGGATGGATACATTCAACGATATCGCCGCATTCCAAATGCACAAACCCTTTAAAGCCGAAACGCCTCGTCTCTATCACAACAACCACGACGGAACTTTCACGGACGTCAGCAAGGTGCTGAAACTGGATCGCGCCATTCTGGTGATGGGAGCAGGATTCGGCGATCTCGATAACGACGGCTGGCTGGATTTGTATCTCGGCACTGGGGATCCGGCGTACGAAGCCCTCCTCCCCAACGTTTTATTCCGGAACAATCAATCGAAATCCTTTCAAGATGTCACTACGTCTGCGAATGTCGGACATTTGCAGAAAGGACATGCCATTGCTTTTGCGGATTTACGCAACAACGGGCAGGAAGATATTTTTGCAGTCATCGGTGGGGCGTACCCCGGCGATACCTATCAAAGCGCGCTTTTTTCAAATCCCGGGCATGCCAATCATTGGCTTACTTTGCAGCTTCAGGGAGTCCAGACAAATCGAGCCGCATATGGGGCGCGAATTTGCGTGAAAGTGCAAACGCAAAAAGGCACGAGACGAATTTATCGAACGGTTGGGTACGCCTCCAGTTTCGGGCAAGGGCCGATGCGGCAGCATATTGGTCTTGGGGAAGCTACGGGGATTTCCGAACTGGAGATCACTTGGTGGGGCTCTAAAACGGTGCAACGATTCAAGAACATCACCCTGGATTCAGCCCTCCATCTGCTCGAAGGCCAGGAAGATTTGGAAATGTTGGATTTGAAATCATTTGAGTTCGCCAAGCACCCAGCAACGCACATGATGCACGAATGATTGACCTTTTTCAGAAGGAGGACTGAAAACGATCAGCTCGAGAAGTTACCGAACTAGGCCCGGGTTTTCCAAGCATGCGGTGAGCCGAACTAAGAGCTAAGAGGGACATTGTGTGACCGGAATCACGAGCCGGAGTGACAAGCGTCATAAGCACCCAGTGAGATAAAGGTGTAATGAACGTACGTTCGATACATTATTCGCTCCAGTTAGGTCACTCTCCGTGGATTTCCGCGTTCCGGCTGCAGCATTCACTGAATTAAGTCGATTGAAGCCTTTGTTCGGGCCCTTCCATTTCAACGCACGCCCGCGCCTCCTGACCGCCAACAACGAGGGTCACTATGGGTAAGTTCAAGGATTCAGCCCATCTGATTCGATTGGCGGCTGTGTTCATTTTGGGAGCGGTTGTTTTTGTAGCGATCCGCGCGGCAGTAATTCCAAAGAGCTTTGGGCGCTACGGTCCGTATCGGGGAGATGCTCTCACGGAGACGATGGCGCGTCCTGTGCGCTTTGCAGGGCATGAAGCATGTGAGGGCTGTCATCCAGATGTGTTGGAGATCAAATCTAAAGGCGTCCATGCACACGTAAATTGCGAGTCGTGCCACGGGCCTCTCGCCAACCACGCGAACGATCCAGCGAGCATTAAGCCCGTCCTGCCAGAGGTAGGGCAGCTTTGCGTCCGATGCCACTCCCAGAATTCTGCTAAACCCAATGGGTTTCCGCAAGTTGTCGCCAAGGAGCATTCACAGGGCCAGCCCTGCGATTCGTGCCACCGCCCACACAGTCCGGGGATCGACAAGGGAGGCAAGAAATGAACCTCACTCGTCGTCAGGTGCTGCTCCTACTTCCGGCTGCCGCGGCAGCGTGGGAATTTGTGCTGGCAGGGACTCCGGAAGCCGCGCCCAACTACACCATGGCTGAACACTGGTGGGGCATGTTGTTGGACATTACGAAATGTATCGGATGCGGAAGTTGCGTGCGCGCCTGCGCCCTAGAAAATGATGTGCCCGACGGCTACTTCCGCACCTGGATCGAGCGATATCACAGGTCAGACTGGCACATCGAAAATCCCCACGTAGATTCACCGGACGGAGGTAAAGAAGGATTCCCGTCGGATGGACCTACCGACGGAAAAAACTTCTTCGTGCCGAAAATGTGCAACCACTGTGCGGACTCACCGTGTACCCAGGTATGTCCGGTTGGGGCTACGTATCACACCAAGGACGGAGTGGTGCTGATCGATTACGATTATTGCTTGGGCTGTCGCTACTGCATACAAGCGTGCCCCTACGGGTGCCGCTTCTTTCACCCGCAGAAGCATACCGCGGACAAATGCACGCTCTGCTATCACCGAATCACAAAAGGGTTGACGACAGCCTGCTGTGAATCCTGTCCCACGGGAGCCAGACAACTGGCCGATCTGAAGGATCCCAAAGACCCGATACACGCTTTTCTAAAAACCCACAGTGTGCAGGTACTAAAACCGCATTTGGCCACCGGCGCGAAGATGTTTTACAACGCGCTCGACGGCTCGGTCCGCTAAGGAGATCCCGCTGATGGATGGATTCATGTATCCGAACGAAGTGGAGCTCCAGTGGAGCGTGCTTATTGTTCTGTACCCGTTTCTAACGGGACTGGTCGCTGGTGCTTTCATCCTTGCCTCGCTGGAGCGCGTGTTTCGAGTGGAGGCTGTGAGGCCCACTTATCGTCTTGCATTGCTTACTGCTCTTGCGTTTCTGATCGTTGCGCCGCTGCCACTTCAACTGCACCTCGGACATCCGGAACGTTCACTGGAAATGTACCTTACTCCGAACCGCTCCTCGGCCATGGCGATGTTTGGTTTTGTTTACCTGTGGTACTTAATGGCGGTGTTGCTTTTGGAAATCTGGCTTGATTACCGGCGAGACATCGTCCTCCTAGCGCAAGGCAGCAGGGGCTGGAAGCGCATTCTTTATCGCTTGCTTTCCCTCGGCTCACAGAACGTCAGCCCAGGCGCGTTGAAGATGGATGACATAGTCGGCTGGACCGTTACCCTCATAGGTATCCCTTCCGCATTCCTGCTTCACGGTTACGTTGGGTTTATATTTGGATCGATCAAAGCAAATCCGTGGTGGTCGACGCCACTGATGCCGGTTGTTTTCCTGTTCTCGGCCATGGTCTCTGGAATCGCTCTGGTTCTTCTCGTATACATGCTTACATCTTACTTCCGTCGAAAAGCCATCGACATGCGCTGTCTGGACACCATTGCCAAATATTTGTTCTACACCTTTATTATTGATTTCACTCTGGAAATGCTGGACCTGATTCATCGCATCTATGAATCAGACGAATCTTTTAGAAGCCTCGATTTCATGGTGCACACCCGACTTTTCATTTCGCAGGTGGTACTGCAGATTTTCCTTGGCACTTTGCTGCCCATTGCCCTGTTAGCGGCGACACAACTCGTAAAGTTCACGGAAATTGCCCGCAAGCGAATTTTCGCGGTGTCAGGGATTCTAACCATGATCGGCATTTTTGCCATGAGGTGGAATGTCGTAATTGGCGGGCAGCTCTTCTCCAAGAGCTTTCTGGGATATACATTTTACAAGATGGATTTCGTCACTCGCGAAGGCCTTCTGCCCGCCGCGGTCTTGCTCATACTTCCTTTTGTTATTCTTTACATATTGATAAAGATTCTTCCGCCATGGAATGAAGAAACCAGTATTGAGCCGCAAAACCAGGCAGCCGATTAAGCGCCTGAGGCAGTTTAGTTGTTGAGCGATTCCATGAGATACAAAGCCCTCAGTCACTAAAATTTACTACCAACAAGATTCAAGAATTATCGGTTTGTTAGTGGTTCCTCCATCCCAGTTCCCTCTCGGGATTGAAAGGCGCCAATTGTCGACTACTGGAGTTGATTGGGATTCCGGTTGGCTTTGTCGTCAAAGACCAAGCTGGTGCATTGCATAAAGACAGAGTCGGGAGTAAATTTTCGGTTGGCCAAGAAGTCAAAAAGGAATTTCTGACGTCGGGATTTCCTGCGGTCGGCAGGGGTGGTGTCAGCAACAATGGCGTTCCCGAAGGGGGGAGAATGTTTGCAGAGGGAACCGCGCCGGAGACTTGGCCTACGTTCGACGTGACGACGAGCGTACAAGTCCTGCTAGGTTTATATCCCCAGACCCCGTCGTTTTCAGGCCCCTGCCATAACGGTGAATCTAAAATAGATTTTAAGACTGGCAGAACCAAGCTCAATTCAGCAAGTACTTCTGACGTAGTAGCAATTTCACCGCGAGGACGTAGACGGCCGACCTCTACCGCGTCCATCTGTCGTGAATAGGCTTAGCAACAAACTTACAAGACCGCGGGGATTGCCAAAATACGTGGAAGTCGTACAAAACACCTCACACTGTGGGTTGGAAATGATCACGAAAGCAACCACTTTTTTCCTCTCTTCAGATTTGTTAAGAAGAGGATCGGACTTCCGTCATTGGCCTGGGCATGTGTCGACTGGGGAAAAAGCACGATCGGGAACAGCTATGCTCAAAATAGACTTCGCCTCGTTCTGGGAACTGATCGTTGGTCACGCAATTCAATTTCTCAACCACGCTAGTGTCCCAGCTTATCCAAATTCTTCCGGAGTATTGGAATGAGCGCCTGAACAAATGTCTTGCGGTGGTGATGCCAACGGCCTGGGTAGGGGAGTTTAATGTGCAATCCCGACCAGTTTGCCAATCCTTGTGAACGCTCGACATTCTCTGCGATGCCTCGAACGACCGTGACTATGATTTCGGGGCGAAGTTGCTTAAGGCTCTTAGCAAAGCGCGCTTCACCGTCGCGACGAGCTCTAAGACGTCGCCGGCTGCTGAGCCGGTCGACTTGGTTTTTGCATAGGTCGACGAGATAGCAGTGCAGAGCGCGAAAAGATTCGAGAAAATCACGTTCGCGCAGAACAGGAAACGCTTCGACGAATGCTTGCCGAATTGCACGGTACAGTCCAGAATCCTCCTGATAGAAGAATCGGCCGGACGCCGGGGGTGCTTCGCCCACGAACAAAACGCGCACACGCCTGGGTCGATAGCATCTGCGGAGATGTTCCCTGGAACGCAGAGTTTTCTTCTTAACTTGCGCGGCTCGCTTCACACTCGTGACCGATGAGCAATTCTACTCTATCCATCGCTACAGCCGTGCGTGAGCGCGGGCAATTTGCAAACGCTGACAGAGTCAATCAGTAGCAAGGCACAAATAACCGTAAATTTATTGATGATTTGTGCTGTGGCGGAGAGGGGGGGGATTCGAACCCCCGGTACCGGTTTTGGCCCGTACAACGGTTTAGCAAATTACCCGATCTCACCGCCTGGTGTTCGGAATCAGTAGGTTATGTTTGGAAGAGATACTCTATCTCACTGCAAAATCCCCCTGCTCGGAAGCTATTGTGCAACCATTGTGCAACCAGGAAACGACGGTCTAAACAACGGTTTAGATGTCCTTGGCGTGCGTCGGTCCCCGACATAAATGCTTCACTGGGAGACACAATGTACGGTCTGCTTTATTGAGATCAGTCTTCCATTGCCTGAGTTACTCCGCCGGACAGAGCAACCCCTAAGATATTCGGCGCCTGAGAAGACTTGAACCTTCGACCTCCTGGTCCCGAACCCCAAGAAGAAGTTGGGAAAATAATCTAAATAGTTGAATCGGCGTCGGATAGCTGAGCAACTTCTTCCCTTAATCGGGCTACCTTTTGGGCTACGCGTCCAAAGTTTGGACGAACCTGCCTCTCGACGGAGGAATAAAGATCCTCCCTGCCAGTTCCAAGTGATTATGAATGGTTTTCTCTTGGAGGCTCTGCGGAGGAAAAACTTGGCTAGCCAAGCGTATCTCACATTTCCCACAACCGGACAGTCAAGAGAGACTGCAAGTTATCCTCTACGCGGCCCGAATGAAGTCATGTCCACTCGGCACTCATCCTTCGAATCAAGCTCGGAATTCTGCACCAACTCCGAGCTTCCTAAGGATGTCTTCCATCAGGCACCATTTCGTGAAGCCCGATTGCAGCAAGTTCGCTCCAACAAACGCTGTAAACCAATACCAGTTGTGATTCACCCAGGTCCCCAGCGTCAGCGACACCAGTACAAGTGTCCCTGCGATGATGCGGATATAACGCTCCATTGTCACTTGCCACCTCGCTCACTCATGTAATAAAGGACCGGAACCGCAATTCGTGAAAGCAAAGTTGACGCTACTTCTCCCGCCATCAATGAAATTGCCAGTCCTTGAAAGATTGGATCGAACAGAATCACTCCTGCCCCCACAACGACTGCTGCCGCAGTTAGCAACATCGGGCGAAATCTCACTGCGCCCGCATCCACGACGGCTTCTTCCAGCGGCATGCCTTGTTCCCGCCGCAACTTGATGAAGTCCACGAGGATGATTGAGTTTCTGACGATGATCCCGGCGCCGGCAATGAATCCGATCATGGACGTTGCGGTGAAAAACGCGCCCATCGCTGCATGGGCAGGCAAGATGCCGACGAGGGTAAGCGGAATTGGCGCCATGATCACCAGCGGCGTTTTGAAAGATCCGAACCAACCCACCACCAACACGTAGATCAGAACTAATACCGCCGCGAAAGCCAATCCCAGGTCGCGGAAAACTTCATAAGTGATATGCCACTCGCCGTCCCACTTCATTGCGAGCTTCTTGGCATTGGGTGGTTGAATCGCGCTGAATTGCTCGATCCCGTAACCCTCAGGTATTTTCAGCGCATCAATCTTTTTTCCTAGCGTGCCAATTGCGTAGACGGGACTTTCTTCGGCTCCAGCCACATCCGCTGTTACGTAAACCACCTCGCGTTGGTTTTTTCTGTAGATGTTCTTGTCGATCGTTCCCTCCTGGACCTTCGCGAGTTCGCCGAGCGGCACCATCCTTCCATCGTGCGAATTCAGATAGAGGCCGCGCAATGCGTCTGTGCTGGAGCGACTTTCGCGTGACAGTTGAACCCGTATGGGCACGTCTTCGCGTTCCTTGACCTGATGCATCAAGCCGACCTGCGTACCACCCAATGCCATCGCTACCGATTGAGAAACCTCCTCTGGTGAAATTCCCCGCATCGCCGCTTTATCCTGCTGCACCTGAAAATCAAGTTTCTTCTGGTCCGCCACCACATACCAGTCCACATCCACCACCCCCGGCGTGTCCTCGAAAATCTTGCGGATCTGCCGTGCCAGTTCGATTTGTCGCTGATAATCCGGCCCGTACACTTCCGCTACCAGTGTTGACACCACCGGAGGTCCTGGCGGAACTTCCGCCACTTTCACGCGCGCATTCCATTTCTTCGCAATCTCCTGAATCGGCCCGCGCATTTCTTTCGCGATTTCGTGGCTCTGGCGCTTGCGTTCGTCGATCGACCGCAAATTCACCTGGATGTCGCCTTGATTCGCGCCTCTCCGCAGATAATAGTGTCGCACCAGGCCGTTAAAGTTGTATGGTCCCGACGTCCCGGCATAGGTTTGGTAGTTCACCACCTCCGGGTAGGTGTGGAGATACGTGCCGATCTCCTGTTCCACAGCGAGCGTGCGTTCGAGCGGCGTACCCTCCGGCATATCCACAATCACCTGGAATTCGCTTTTGTTATCGAACGGCAGCATCTTGACGCGCACGGCCTTGAAGGCGACCAGCGAGCAGGCCAGCAATAAGAGGACCACCACTGTCGCCAGAAATGCCCAGCGTCTCCGCCAGTTCTGAATCAGTCCACCCATCAATTTGCGGTAGAACCTTGTAGTTCGTCCTTCCGCTTCACCTTCGGTATGTTTTCCGGTATGTCCACGCAACAATCGCAGTGCAGCCCATGGCGATACGACAAATGCGACCATGAGTGAAAACAACATGGCTGCAGAGGCCCCTACTGGAATTGGTCGCATGTAGGGGCCCATGAGGCCGCGCACAAACGCCATGGGTAGAATCGCGGCAATCACTGCAAAAGTCGCCAGAATCGTCGGATTTCCGACCTCGTCCACTGCTTCGACCGCCACGTCGCTCCACGATCGGCCCTGACTTTCCGGTAAACGAAAATGTCGCACGATGTTTTCGACCACGACAATCGCATCGTCCACAAGGATGCCTATGGAAAATATCAGCGCAAAGAGCGTTACTCGATTCAGCGTGTAGCCGTAGGCATAAAAGATGAACAGCGTAAGTGCCAAGGTAACGGGAATAGCCAGCAGCACGACGCCCGATTCGCGCCATCCTAGCGCCAAACCGACAAGGATCGTCACGGATATGGTTGCAAGGAAAAGATGTTTCAGAAGCTCGTCGGATTTGTGCTTGGCGGTCTGGCCATAGTTTCTCGTGACCGTGACTTGCAGATCGTTTGGGATCACGTAGCCGCGCAGGGAATCGATTTTCGCCAGCACATCTTGAGAAACATTTGTTGCGTTGGCTCCCTTGCGCTTTGCCACTGTCAGCGTGACTGCCGGGTATGTCCCCGCAGACGCGTTTGCAGCCCCGCCCGTTCCGAAATAGACATAATCCGTGGGTTCTTCCAGACCGTCTGTTACTTTGGCCACATCCCCGAGATACACCGGACGGCCACTTTGGACTGCAACCACGATCTTTCGCGCTTCCTCTGCGCTTTGGAGAAAACTTCCCGCTTCCACCGCGAATTCCTGGTTGCCCTCGGCAAACCCTCCGGCCTGCAGGCGCTGGTTGCTCGTTTGGAGTGCCCGTGCAATCGCCAATGGACCGAGATGATAGGCTGCAAGTTTCTGCGTATCGAGGGTAATCTTGAGTTCGCGCTTTTCTCCTCCGAGCAGCGTGGTCTCTGACACATTTGCCACCTGCTTGACGCTCTGTTGCGCTTCCGCTGCGATTCGCCGCAGGGCAGCCCCTTCGTATTTCTTCCCCCAGAATGTCATCGCCAATACCGGAACGTCGTCAATCGACCGTGCCTTGATCAGCGGTTGGCTGGCGCCCTGCGGGATGCGGTCAAAGTTTGAAAACAGTTTGTTGTAGGTCCGGACAATCGCATCCTCTTCTTTAATCCCGACGTAAAAACGCACAATCACCAGGGCGCCGCCAGGTTGGCTGGTTGAATAGAGGTACTCGACACCAGAAACTTCGTTGAGCAGGCGTTCCATCGGAATGGTCACGCGCTGCTCGACTTCCTCTGCCGATGCGCCCGGCATGCTCACAAACACATCCAGCATCGGTACGACGATTTGCGGTTCCTCTTCTCGAGGCGTTTGCCAGATGCTGAACAGCCCCAACAACAATGCAGCCACGATCACGAGCGGCGTAAGCGGAGAATCGATAAACGCGTGTGCGATTTTTCCTGCCAGCCCCCGTTTCACGAATGCTTCTCCCCGTCCGTGGGCGATGTGGTAGTCTTCTTCCCATCCAGTTCTTGGCTACCAGGATTCAGGACCACGACTTCACCTTCATTTAGTCCTGACAACACCTCAACCTGATTGCCTATACTTTTTCCCAGCGTCACAACGCGCCAGTGGACCAGGCCCGCGCCGTCCACGACATAAATTCCGTGCAGTTGGCCGCGGCTCACCAGCGTCTCGGTCGGCAACACAAGGGTCCGCTTCTCTCCTTGCGCAAAATATGTTCGTCCGAACATCCCGGACTGAACTCCAGACTCTTTGGGCAAGTCCACGCGCGCCTTTAATGTGTGCGATGTCGGATCTGCCCCTGCCTCAATCTCGGCCACCTTTCCCGTCAGAGACTTCGCCGGCAATGCATCCAACTGCACTCGTGCCAAGGTATTCTTCTTCACGGTTGCGAGCGCTTCCGCGGGTAGCGTGGCTTCCAGTTGGTAGCGCGAAGTGTCCTCGACCACGAACAGCGGCATTCCTGGCGAGACTAATGAGCCGGGTTCTACCGATCTGCGAATCACTCGCCCGTCAAACGGCGCCACCACCCGCGCGTAACTCGCCACGCTTTCTGCTGCATGGGCTTCAGACTCGGCTTGTGCCACACCCGCTTCGGATTGACTCAATGCCGCCTTTGCTTGTTCGAGACTCGCTTGCGCCGCCTCCTGCTTCGCCGCAACCTCGTCAAACTCCTGGGGGCTCACCGACTTCTGCTCTTTCAGGTAGTTATAGCGGTCATATGTCTTCTTCATGACATCGGCCTGCGCTTGTGCCGCAGCCACCGCCTTGGTCGCTTGCACCACTCCGGCGCTTGCGCCCCGCGAGGCGGCTTGTGCTGCGCTGCGGTGTGCAGACAACTCCCGCATGTCCAATTGAGCGAGCACTTGTCCGCGCTTTACGTTGTCGCCCTCCCGCACTGCTACCTGCAGCACCGTGCCCATCGCTCTCGCTGCTACTTGGGCCGTGGACTGGGCAATTACACTTCCTGGTACTTCCAGCTCGTCCACGACGTTCAGCAATTGCACTTTTTGTACGCGCAATCCCTGTACAACTTCTGCTTTCTGCGGCGTGTTTTCCACGCCTCCGCCGCACCCGGCGGCAAGCATACCTGCCGCGATCAGAACGATCCGCAGTCTCAGTCGCATCGTGTCTCCCGTTCTCCCCTCGAAATTCATGGCTGGCCCGCTCCTGTGATCAGCGCCGACTCCGGCGTGAGCACACCGGCTGCTCGCTCCAGCTGTGCTCTTGCCACTTGCCAGTCTTGCAGCGCAGCCAGATATCCTGTCCTTGCATCAAGCTGGGCTGTCTGCGCACGCAACAGTTCCGTGACTGTGGTCAGCCCCGTCTCATAGCGGTTCTGTACTATCCGCAAGCTCTCTTTGGCCTGTTCCTCTGCATCGCGGGCCGATGCCGCTCTCTGTGAGGCGGCATTCCCGTCCAGATACGCCTTGCGAACTTCCATCTGTACGCCCGAGCGAAACCATTCCACGTTGTGTTTCGCCTTGTTCGCATTTGCTGTAGCTTCAGCGACACGGGCCTTCTGTGCCCCGCCCGCAAAGATGTTGAAGTCTAGCCGCGCACCCGCCGTCCAGTTTGTTCCTGAAGGACCGCCAAGCGTCATTGCATCACGTTCCGCGCCTCCGAAAAGTCCGATCTTTGGCCCGAATTCCGCTTTTGTTGCTTTTATTTCATCGCCCATCGCAGTCTCCTGCAATTGGGCTGCGCGAAGTCCAGGCCTCTGTTCCAGCGCAGTTCGAATCCAGTCCTCAATGTTTTTCGCGGGCACCCCTGGCTCTGCCAAAGTTGCTGCAGGTTCGGCGGGCGCATCTACCGCCATTCCCATCTCCCGTGCCAACTGCATCTCCACCATTGCAAGATCGTTCTGCGCTCGGATTTGCCGATCTTTCATCTGGGAGACAAAGACCTTCGCGCTGAGAAAGTCTGAATCCACGAGCAGGCCGGCCTTGTGCATCGTCTCCATACGTTGCTCGCTCGCCTCGGCAGTCATCACCGCTTCGTCAGCGGCCTTCACGTTTTCTTTCAGTACCAGCACTCCGTAGTAGGTTCTAACGATCTCCAGTATCAAATCCTGCCGCGCCTGCTCCGTCTCGAAATCCGCAGCCGTCACCAAGTGTTTCGCTCTTCGTTGGTGAAACAGAGTGTGTCCCGAATCAAAGAGCCTCCACTGCCCATCGAACCTTGTTTGAAAGTTGTCCAACGGGGTTGGTGCGTTCAAGCTGTGCAGTGCGAAATCTGCCGCGGTGAATTGCCGTTGTGTCAGCTTTGATCCGAACACATAGACTGGGTTATTCCCGCGCGTGAAGTCCTGGTGAAAGTCGAATCGTGGAAACCACGCGGCTTGTACCTGCTTCAGCCTTGCCCGGGTCGCGTCGGCTTCATCGGCGCTCTCTTGAAATGCTGGATTCTGTTGCAGCGCCATGTGAACCGCCTGCTCCAATGTGAGCGGTTGGGTCGCGTCCTTTTCTTGTGCATGTGCAATCTGGGAAACTGCAACAAACAGAGTTACGGCGCCAGCTAGTGTTCGAACCGAATTGGCAATCCATCCTCGATCCATCGCACGCCTCAAGCGGAGACCCGTTCCGGATTGGACGCTGACTGGAGCCAACCCACCGGTTCTTCGTGAATCTCGTAAACGGTTTCGAGTGCGACCTTTTCTTTCAGCATCGCGCCAACAGAGCAGTACTTTTCTTCGGATAGCTGAATTGCCTGCTCTATTGCCGTTTTGTCGAGACCAACTCCTGTCAATACGTGCCGCACACGAATCGCCGTGAACAACTGCGGAGGGCGCTCAGCCTGATCTGCTTCCACATGCACCTCATACCCGGTTACCTTCTGGTGATGCTTTTGTCGCAGCATGGTGATGACATCGAAGGCGGTGCAACCGGCCAGCGCGACGGCAACAAGTTCAATGGGCTTAGCCCCTGTTGCTCCAGCGGCGTCGTCCAGGATGATGTGGTGACCGCTCCCAGTTTCCGCCACGAACTGCCGCTGCGATTTCAGCACCTGCGTCAAACTCACTTTGGCTGTGATCATTTCCAACTCCTTGCTCAAACTCTTTTACGAATGACCTACTTGTTTTGGCTGGGCTTCAGCGGGCACGTCGTAATTCCAAAAAGTGACCACGCCGGACAATAACGAACCACGCCAGTCACCAGTGCTACGGCTCCCACCACGTAAGCAGCGATGGCGAGCCCGCCCGTTACCGTGTGACTGAGTCCGAGCGCGACCAAAACGATTCCCAGCACAATTCGAATAACTCGATCGATTGTTCCCATATTGCTTGTCATCTCTTCCCCTCTGTCGGATAGGCTTCTCGATGGCCTTGCATCACAACAAATGCAATCCCGGGAGATTTGTTACAGAAAAGTTTTCACGCGGGTTCCGCTCCACCGAAGAGAAGTTCTGGCTTTTCGTAACTGCTGTAGCGTCAAGTAGTTGCCTGCATCACGGTACGATGGGGAGTTGCTGTGCTATGGTGAGGAGCAATGCGCAAAGAGATCGAACAGGCCATGTCTCTACTCGAGAAACACGACCCTCAAGCCCTCGATCAGGCTTTGGAGTTGCTGCAAGGCACGGTCTTCTCTTTCAGCATGAAGGTCTGTGGCCAGCGCGAAGACGCCGAGGACACGATGCAAGATGTCCTGGTGAAATCTCTTTCCTACCTGCCAAAATTCGAAAGCCCCCGCGCGCTTCTTGTCTGGCTTTATCGAGTTGCCAAGAATCGCTGTTTAATGAGCCGACGAAAAAGTAAATTTGCGCCGAAGCAGAATTTATCGTTGGACGAACTTATGCCCGATCGTCAGGAACTTGCCAACCTCGCCAAGGATGAGCCGGTTAACCCAGAATCTCTTGCCATTCGAAGTCAGCAGGCGAAACGACTTCGCGAAGTGATCCAGCAATTGCCGCCTCAATACCGCATCATCCTTGTCTTGCGGGACATGGAAGGTCTAACCGACGAGGAAGTGGGAGACATCACTGGCCTTTGTCCCGGCAACGTTCGCGTGCGTCTCCATCGTGCACGCCTCTTCGTTCGCCAGAAATTGGCACGGCAAAATCAAAAACATACCGCCTCCAGAAGTAGGGTCCTCCGGCCTCGCCACCTCGCGGTTAGCTCGGAAAAACGTCCTGCCTCCTGCAAAGCTCTCTTCGCGCAACTTTCCAATTACCTCGATGAACAGCTCGATGATTCCCTCTGCGAGAAACTAGAGCAGCACCTCGATGGTTGCGAACCCTGTAAGGCCTTCCTTGCGAGTCTCGAATCCACCATCCGGCAAATTCGCACTGCTCCTCCCGACTCCCTGACTAAGGCCTCAGCCGCCAAGATTCGCCGCGAACTTCTAAGTCAGTTCCCATGTCCTCTCTCCGCCAATGACCGGACCTAGACGAACCGCGTCAGACAATTTGCACAGAATAGCCTTCGTCATCGTTTTTCTCGCTTGCTTCAGCGGTTTCATCTCACCGCCGCTTGCACTCACACTCGGCATACTTTTTGGTTTGGTGCTTTCCAACCCTTTTCCGTTCGAGACCCCTCGGATATCTCCCTGGCTGCTGCAAGGATCCGTGGTGGCTCTTGGCTTCGGAATGAATCTTCACGAAGTCCTCAGAGCTGGCCGCAGCGGTTTTGCCTACACCGTGTTAGGCATCGTGTTTGCTCTGGTTCTCGTTCTCACCCTGGGGAAAGTACTTCGCGTGCATGGAAATTCCTCCTATCTCATCACCGTGGGAACCGCTACAGGGACGCTAAGAAGTTCTGCAACATCCGAAATAATTGCAATAAATCGGCCACGGGCAGCAAGCTAACTCCTTGTATCAACGGGCAAAAGGCCGTCACTGGCCAGAACGGCGTTCGAGGAGATCGGATCGCTAGCAGTGCTCCGTAAAACCGCATTTCCTCCAACCGGAATTCTGACTCGGGCTCCCTGGAGTCCCGGATCACCACCATCTCGAAGCCATATCGCAGCCAGGCGTGCCGCCAAGTACCTCAGTCGGGAACATCTCACGTAGGTTGCCGCAAGCATGCGACCAAATTCAGAGAATCACGCTTCGAGGTATTGTTGCTGGCCAGAGTCACTGTCCGGAAAGGTTTCGCTGAGATATGATCCCACCCACAGAATCTTCGCACCCGAATCTTCAGCTGATGCTGAACAAGGAGCAATTCATGAGCGCGCTTGGCACAAGACGCAATTTTCTAGGGCGAATTAATTTGGCCCTTACAGGGTTTGCGTTCACCCGGACTCTGCCCTTTCAAAAGGACGTTGCAGCACACGAACCTGTCTTTGAGCCGGTGGACTACTACAACAAACTCGGGATCGCCAAGAGAATAAACGCCGCCGGAACATATACGTACCTAACTGGAGCGCTCATGCCGCCTTCTGTGCAGGCTGCAGTCGCTCAGGCTGCCAAGCATCCGGTATTCCTCGAAGATTTGCAGAAGGCTGCTGGCGAATACCTTGCGCGAGAATTGCGCTGCGAGGGCGCAATGGTCACAGCGGGCGCGGCATCCGCAGTAACCCTGGCAACTGCTGCCTGCATGACCGTGGCCAACGGGTCTTCAGCGAGCCATGCCATGCCTACCGACATGAACGGCCTCAAGAATGAGGTAATCGTTCAAAAAGCGCACCGCTACGATTACGATCACGCGATGCGCAACTGCGGCATTCGTTTCGTCGATGTGGAGACTTTGCGGGAGTATGAGTCGGCGGTCACCCGTAATACCGTTATGTGCTTTTTTTACAATGCCGCCGATGCCGGACAAATCAGCCGAGAAGACTGGATTCGCGTCGCTCATGCGCATGGAGTGCCGTGCTTGAATGATGCAGCCGCGGACGTTCCGCCGATCTCAAATTTATGGAAGTACACACAGATGGGCTTCGACCTGGTTGCCTTCTCGGGCGGCAAAGGGATCAGAGGCCCACAAAATGCCGGTCTGTTATTGGGGAGAAAAAATCTTATTGCCGCTGCAACTGAGAATAATAGCCCGAACGATGATGTAGTGGGGCGTGGGATGAAAGTCGCAAAGGAACAAATCGTCGGAATGGTGGCGGCGGTGGATTGGTTCCTAAGTCAATCTGACGCGGAGTTCGAAGTTGAGTTTCGCAGGCGCGCCGATCGCATTGCCGCGGCACTCAAAGATATTCCAACTCTGACGTCAGAAATATTCATACCGCCGATTGCCAACAACGTGCCGCACTTGCTCATTCGCTATGACACGCGGCGCGTCGGCATCTCTCCCAAAGAAGTCGCGAAGCAACTACGGGCCGGCAATCCGAGCATTGAACTAAATCCCGCAACCGGCTCCACGGAGGCTAGCGCTGGTATCCCCAAAGACGCCAACAAGATTGTGGTGGGCGTTTGGATGTTGGAGCCTGGCGAGGATGTGATTGTCGCCCGCCGCCTCCGCGAAGTTCTGACACAAGCGACGACGAGTTGATTCAGACGTGATATCGCAGTAGTAACACTCCTTCGCAAAAGTGTTGGTTATATCGGAACCTTCGTAGCGCGGAGCTTCGCGGGCCGTCCGTCCCTACGAAGCGGGAAGACCCGTAGCGATATTTCCCCGGTCGGTAATACAGCGGCTGTCCAGAAAGCGGGTTGCGGGGACATCGAGCCACTGGCACGTCCTCAAACCGGACTTCCATGATAGGTCTTCGTCAAGAGAAAAAAGCTCTCCTGACGCGCTCAGGAGGCGCGCGTGAAAAGTTTTTTCAAGTTCTTCCGCTCGCGGTTTTCGCCTCTCGGCGATTGTTCCTGCTCGATGCAAAACCATCTGGAAAATTGACCCGTCTGCGGAATTACTGAGGGGATCAGATAGGTGTGATATCTGGGCAAACGCAGAGTTTATCTGCGTGGGAGCGAACAGTGTCCCAGCGGAGCATGCATCGTCACTTGCGCTTCAAGCTGACGGCTACTGCTCCGAAAATCGAGATTTGCCATAACTTCTAGATACTGATCCATTCCGCTCAAATCTTCTGGAAATGAAGGGTGCAGCGAGTCGAGTTTAACTCTTTTCGGCACTGACGAAACACAGCGCAGCCCGTCCTAGTAAATTCGTTTTTTAGTCAGCCATTTGAGCGGTA
This sequence comes from Candidatus Acidiferrales bacterium, assembly GCA_963748365.1. GTDB lineage: Bacteria > Acidobacteriota > Terriglobia > Acidiferrales > UBA7541 > Acidiferrum. The sequence goes on along the minus strand of CAVVJG010000015.1, from coordinate 43,811 downwards.
TGAACATTGACACATGATCCTGATAGCGTCTGTACTCCTCGCCGAATTCGATCACCAGTTTGCGTTCCTCGAGGAGAGTTCCCACGATGAGATAAGCAGACAGGACGAGGTTGACGGTGATCGCCATGACATCCAGATCACTCGTCCAGAGGAAGAGGAAGACCGCAACATACCAGGGGTGCCGCACCAAGCCTAACACTCCCCTGTAGTCAAAATTGCCACTGCCGGTCATCGCACTGTGCGCCGACTCCTTGCGAATCTGTTGGATTCCAAGGAACTGCAGCATGCTGTAGTGTCGCGCGCCCGCCACGACAAGTACGATGCCCAAACCGACGAGACAGTACCGCAGAATGCTCCAATAGCCGCTCCAGGCAAAAAGAGTTTCGGAGTTGAATCGTGTCGAATGGGAATACATGACCAAGGGCACAAGTGTGACTATCGAAAAAATGTTGAAGAACAGCCGCCAAAAGCGATACCTGCTAGCGAGCACCGTTCTTAGCAAGCTTGTTACGGGAATCGAAATCAACACGCTATGAACCGTGCAATAAGCTGCCCAGAGGAGCGCCAAAAGTAGGTAGTCGGACATGATTGTATTCATTACACCCGAAGCATCTAATACCGATAGGAAAAACGGTAGAGACGAGTGGATCACTTCCGAGCAGGGGACAGCGGAGCGTTGTAAGTGGTGACAGGAAACAAGCGACTTGCGCGTTTATTTTTGGAGAGTGCTTCATTCCCAAACCAGCGACAGCGTTCCGCCCTTTGGCGATGTGCCCACAATCACTGCACCGTCAGGGCCCCAGGTATAGATTGGTGCGATTGGAGGACCCACACCAATGTCAACCTCCTCCCCGCCCGTAGAAGAAATTGAGCAATACCGCGACCGAGTGACGCGATATATCCACTACCTGGTCCGGGATGCCAGCGAGGCAGAGGACCTCGCACAAGAAACGCTCCTTCGCGCACACCGTCAGCGAAGTACGTTGCGCGACCCGGTTGCTCTGGAAAGCTGGCTTTACCAGATTGCGACCCATATCAGCATCGACGTTCTACGGCACAGAGCGCGGACGGTTGAGCGGCATGTCGATACCCCAATTGAACAGTTGCCCATCCCAGACCAAGTTCAGTCATCGCCGCTGAACATCATCCAGCAAAGGGAGATGAGTGAATGCGTGCAGCGCTACGTCGCTAATCTCTCCGATTCGTACAAGTCGGTGCTCCTACTTCACGATGCTGACGGACTGACTTCAGAAGAGATTGCCCACCTGCTCGACCTTCCCAAGACCACTGTCAAAATGCGTCTGCATCGTGCTCGCCGGCGGCTACAGGCCGCCCTGAACAATGCCTGTGCATTCGGACGCGATGAGAGGGGCGTGTTCATCTGTGAGCCGAGACCGGGTGACAAACCACCGTCGAAAAGGGGTTGATCAGCGCCCCACAGCTTGTTCACGCGCCGTTCTTTGATTGTTCTCTAATTCACTTGGTCCACAACAACACCAGCCCTGGCCCTTCGGGGAAATCGCATTCTTCTCAAGCAACGGCTTTATGAGAATGCAGGCTCCAATCACAATCAGAGCGATGGCCAGGAGCGGCAGTTTCAACCCAAAGAACTCGCTCAGCCCGTCGAACACTGCAAGAATGCCCACCACCAGGCTGAAACCGCTCATTTTGATCCGATTCAAATAGCGAATCACATTGAGCCCTAACATGATGAGTCCCGCAGCGACCAACCAACTGCCTAGTGGGACCTGCTTCTCGGGAAGCAACCAGATAGCACCGATTGTGATCAGAAGCACTCCCCAACCGAAATCCTCCAGCCGACTGTTCAAAGTGGCCTTTCTTGTATATTCATCACCTGATCTCTGGTTGACTTGATTGATCATTGTTACCTCCAAGGAAGACCCGCGAACACTAACCACGAGTGTCGCTCAAGCACAGATATCTTCCGTACGTGGCAGGGACGAATCCTGTGGCGGAATGGATACACTCCACATTCTGATACGCACCTTTCAGCTGCATTCCTTACACTCACCGCTTGTCACCTCTTCTAAAGTTTTTCGTCCAGCAGCGAGCGGTTTGCCCATGCGAGCAACAACATCCATTCCAACTCCCTTAGCGAAGCAATCGAGTTTCTGCATGCTGGCAATAATCCGCAAGGTCTTATCGACATCCTGCCACGAGCTGCCCTCTTTCAGCGCCCGTGCCACCATCTTTTCAGCGCATGTCTCGCAGCCCCCGACGATGACCATGGCAATCGGAATTAAGTCCTGAAGTCTAACTTCCAGCCTCGGCGGCAAAGGTCGCGTTTCGATTGGCGAACCTGCTGAATCTAGCGAGTGTTGAACCGTATCCATAGCTGTTTCCTCCTTATTACCAACCGCAATTCTTTTTCAGGCTTCATACCTAAGGACGAAAACGGCTGGCAAAAGGATACTGGTTGGGCAGGCACAATCAGCGAGGGCAATATGTGGCAGCACAGCCGAAGGTGTTCTCGAAAAGTGCAGACCGATCAGCGCACTCTTGAATAATCGTATGAACGGTGGCTCTTTCCTAATGAGAGTGTTTGTCGTCGACACACTCTGTTCACGGTTCGTTCGATTCCACTGGCGTCTTCCTTGATTGCTACTACGCTCCCACTAGGCCCACGCCGCTAGCCCATCTTCGTCACTGAGAGGTCCAAGAGGGGGTTAAGTCCTTTGAAATCAGTTTAGGCTATGGCTGAGTTTTCACTACATTTTGAGATCTGAGTGGGGTCGAGCAGTTCTGGCCATTGCGCTTGAAGTTGGTGAAGAATGTTCTGCTGCTGGTCATCAAGCTTTGTGATGCGCCGTAGCCAGATCTCGCGTCCTTCGACCGTCGGCAATACGATGTCGACACTGCGGATCTCTCCCAGCCGTTTCAGCGCTTCGCCCGGCGAATACTCTGAGCCACTCCGCTTCAGCAAATGCTTGAGCGTCACCTGCAGCGCATAACCGAGAAACGCTACCAGCACGTGGGCCTTCACGCGCTTTTCCAGTTGGTGGAACAGCGGCCGGATGGCCAACTCGCTCTTGAGCGTGCGAAAGGCAGATTCCACTTCCGTCAGCTGCATGTACTTCTTCCAGAGATCGGCAGCACCGTTTACTGTCAGATTCGTGCGGAGCAGATAGGCTCCCTCTCGCGCTTCCAGCCATTGCTGTTGCTCCGGCTTCTGCCGCCAGATTAAGCGTGGTCCTTCTTTGCTATCCTTCACGGCCATCTCATAGAGATCCGCCACCTGCGGATGCGAAGCTTGGATACGGCCCAAGCGCATAAACATCTTGTCGCGATCCTTGAGCTTGCCTTCCACGGCCAACTCACTGCCCGGATCGCAGAGCCGATTGATCGCTAACACTGCGGCTACACGCGACCAGGCTACATCGGCACCGTCCACATCGAGATGCTGCGCAAAGAACTCCGCGAGCCCCAACCGCTTCCACAACTCCAGCCCAAGATAACAATCGCCGAATCGGCGGGTGCGCTCGACGCGAACCTTCTTCAACAGCACCCGGGCTACGTTCGGATCATCCGGCGCTTGTGCTTCAGAGGAAAACAGCTTCAGCTGAGTGCTCTCCCCGTGCTCGTTGAAGACCTCCACGGTCTTCTGCCAACGCGCATAGGCCGAATCGTTCAGCTCACCGAGATAACAGAGCGTGCGCTGTCGCGGACCATCCTCCGTTCGAATGGTCTCCACCAGCGACCAGTATCCGTGTTCCTTGCCATCTTTATGGATGCGAATCTTTCGCAGGAACATGCAAGCAATCTGTCACGCCTGCAGTAGGCAAACAAGGGGGGTAGGTTTTCACTACATCCAATTTTCGAGCCCGCTCTATTGAAAGGCAAAGACTTCCGAACGAACTGCCCACGAAAAAATTCAAAATGGCTTGCTCAATGACGAACTTCGGCTAGGCAGCTGCATTTCAATATCCACAATGGTGATGATGATCGAAATCAAGCCGTCAGAAAATGCTCCGGGTCGCTCCGGACCGAGATATGGTTCCACTGCATCTGTAATTCAGGTCAGATGTACGAAGGGCCGCTGATGTGGATCGGCAATACAATGGCGAAGAACTTCATGGGTGACCGGAGGAACATCTCCCTCGCCAAAAGCAAGAAAGCGAAACATTTGCCCTATCGGGTTGCCTTCTGTCCACTTGAAATATATGCGGGGCACTTTGCCAGTGACATCCCGCACGTGAATTAAGATTGCGGCGATTGCGTTGGGGACGGCCGGGCTATTCACACGGAGGATCTTGTGTCGGCCCACACAGACGCCCGTGACCCACAAAGAAGCTTCGAATTCAGAAGAATCAACCGCGTCAATTTCCAGAAAGAGCAGCTGTTCGTTGGGGCTGAGATTGTGAGCCCTCCGTGCTAGTGCATCTCGCGCGCTGTACTCCTCGACGGAACGAACGGCTGGCCGATGGGAGATAAGGCGAATGACCTGGTCCTGATCGTAGGATAGAAACTCTCTGCTCGCGTCATCCAACACGACTTCCCGTATACGTAGCTCCGTGGAGCGGAAAGCACGCGAGATCAGAGAGGTGATGATAATCAATCCAATAAAAATGGCCGCGATCTTAATACCTTCGGGGCGTTGCACAATATTGGAGAACGTCGTATACGCAAACACTACGGAAATCATTAGAAATGCCCAGCGCTTTCGGCCCCTCCAAAATGAGATCGTCACGGCTATGGCGGCGGAGCTCATAAGCACCAAAACACCGGTGGCGTAAGCGCCTCCCTGAGCATCAACACTGGCATTAAAAATTAGAGTAACTACAAACGAAATCACGACGAATACCAGCACCAGAGGTCGCGATGCTCGGGCCCAGTCAGGGGCCATGCCATAGCGTGGCAAATACCGCGGCACGAGGTTCAGAAGTCCTGCCATGGCAGAGGCACCGGCAAAGCTCAATATAGCCATGGTGCTCAGATCGTAGATCGTACCGAAAACAGAACCCAGGTAGCGATGGGCCAGATAAGCCAAGGCCCGGCCATTTGCTTCACCTCCAGATTGAAAAGCTGCCGGCTCAATCAAAACTGTGGCGACAAACCCGCTGACAATGAGGAAGACGCTCATGATGAGAGCCGCGGTGAGAAGTAGTTTTTTCGCGTTCCGAATCCGGTCACCGCTGATGAGCGGCATTACGGCCACACCGGTCTCAAATCCCGAGAGCCCTAGCGCCAGCTTAGGAAATATGATCACGGACAGGCCCAGCATTGACCAGACGCTACCGTGCTGGTGCCAGAGTTGTTGCTTCCACCCGGTTAGTACCTCGGGATGCTTTAGGACCTCTGCAACTGCCACCGAGACTACGATGGTGTTGAGTACCAAATAGATCGCAACCAAGAAAACCGCTATTCCAATGGCTTCCTTGAACCCTTTCAGAAAAATTGTTCCCAACAGGGCGAGAAGCACCAAAGTCAATCCCACTTGATGATGAAGCCACGAAGGTATAAAAGGATTTCGTATCAAGTGCGCGGTACCGTCTGCGGCGGAGAGCGTGATGGTAATCAGGAAGTCCGTGGCTGCAAATCCCAACAGGCACAGAACAAACATTTTCCCTGTCCAATTGGGGAATAGCCGCTCCAACATGGAGATACTGCCTTGGCCGTTCGGACTATACTCCGCCACCCGGCTGTATACAGGATAAGCAGCAAACAAAGTCACCAGAACCAATACCAAAGTCGCGACTGGAGAGAGTGCTCCGGCAGCCAAAAACGCAATCCCAGGCTGGTATCCCAACGTAGAGAAGTAGTCCACTCCTGTCAGACACATGACTTTCCACCAGACATGGGTATCCTCGGATTCGCCATGCGGTCCTTCAGGAATAGTTAGCCCCTGCAAAAACCATTGCCTAATGTTCTGGACTTTCTTGGAATTCACACGTTAAGCCCCGCCCTAGATTCATTTCATGTCCGCGTTCATACACTGCTCGCCTTGATTTGTGCAAGGTTAAACGGACGGGGCATTGTGGAGCGTTCTTCAATTATCCAAATTCGAAGAACTTTCAATAACAACCACAAACTGCTTTGCTCACTGGGACACCAAATCTATCTTGATCAATTGCGAACGGGCTTGCCCCAACTGGCAAAACAGCATCGCAACGAATTGGCCCCAGCAGGTAAATCCGCGAGCATGACGCTCGGCGCGGGTCTCTCGAACAGCCTGTTCAAATTCCAGACGGGGAAAGAACTGCAATAACTGAGAAAATATGCTGCATACTCGGTTCAAGGCGGAATCTCCTGTCCTTAGCGTTGGTTCTTGTCACGGAACCCAACCTAAAGTAACAGGTCTTTCCGCCCTTCCTTGAAAACCTAATTTGGACAAGCCTGGGTAATGGATGCCAGCCGCTACAACGGAGTTGAACTCTTATGCGCAAGATCATTTCGATATCGGTCGCTTCCCTCTTTTTTCTCGCGCCCTTCGCTTGGCCGCAGGGACCGAGTGTCGCCGCCGGCAGCCAGGGCGTGATTGTTTCCGGCAAGCCCGCCGCCACTGCGGCGGGCATCAAGATTCTGCAACAGGACGGAAACGCCGCGGATGCCGGCGCCGCCACTCTGCTGGCACTTTCCGTAACCTATGTAGGCGCGTTCTGCGTGGGAGGAGAGATCCCCATTCTGTTTTACAGTGCCGACCAGAAAACCGTGAAGCTGCTCGAGGGACAAGGCGAGTCCCCTCGCGACCCCAAAGCGATCGCCTGGTACATGGAAAACGGAATCCCTGACGGTGACGTCAAGGCAGCCGCCGTGCCCAGCACCATCGATGCGGTGGTCACCCTTCTGAAACTTTACGGAACCAAAAGCTTCGAGGAGGTCGTGCAGCCTACTTTGGCCATTCTGGACGCCGGCGGCCCCAGCTGGTATATCGATACCGGCAGCGGGGAGAGGATCGAAACCGGCGTGAACTGGCAGATGGATTTAGCGGTGACTCTTCGCAAATTGGTGCAGTCCGAAAAGGCCGCGAAAGGTACGCGGCAGCAGAAACTACAAGCCGTCTCCGACCGCTTCTATCGCGGCGACATCGCCGACGCCCTGGAAGCCTGGTATATCGAAAAAGGCGGTTTCCTTCGCAAGGCGGATTTGGCCGCGCACAAAACTCCCGTGGTGGATCCGCTCAAAACGACGTACCGTGGCTACACGGTCTATAAGGCCGGTCCGCTGACGCAGGGTCCTTATCTTTCACAAACGCTGCGCCTACTGGAAGGGTTCGACCTAAGAAAGATGGGTTTCGATTCGGCGGACTACATCCACACTGTGATTGAAGCGGAGAAACTGGCACTGGCGGATCGCGATGAGTATTACGGCGATCCGAACTTCGTGAAAGTGCCGATGCGGCAGTTGCTATCTGATCAGTACACCAAAATGCGGCGCGAGCTGATCGATCCGAAAAAGGCTTCTCTCGAGCTCCGACCGGGCGACCCTTACAATATGAAACCGACAAAGCCGCCTACCATCACTGGTCCTTGGCATGGTGGGACCACAGTCATGTGCGTGACTGATAAGTTTGGGAACGTCATCGCGGCAACTCCCAGCGGCCTGTCGAGTACAGCCGGTGTGGCCGGACACACCGGCATTATTCACGGAAGCCGGCTCAGCAGCCTGAACACGTTTGCGGGAACTCCCAACGTCATTCAGTCGGGCAAGCGGCCGCGGATCACGTTGAGCCCCACGCTGCTTTTCCATGACAACGATCCCGTTATGGCGATCTCGGTAGCGGGCGGCGACCAACAGGATCAGGCAGCCATTCAGGTCATCCTGGACTACGTGGAATTCGGCATGAGTCCCGAGGAGGCGTTTAAGGCACCGCGCTTCTCCAGCACGCATTTCATCAGCTCCTTCGGCCAGGAACGCGCCAGCCTGGGCAGCCTCTCTGTCCCCAACACACTGCCCGAAGGAGTGCAGGCTGACCTGAGGGCTCGCGGCCACGTGGTTACTGCCAACCGCGGCGGAGTGGGCGGGGTGGCGCTAATCGGCATCGATCCCAAGACCAAGCAGGCGACCGCCGTGGGCCCGGCCGCCCGCAAAGTGGAATAGATCCCATGGCATAGGCTCCGTGTACCTCGGCGTAACGTTCTTCGGGTCATGCTGTGTACATCTACTTAGTTTTGGCGACATTCACGGGCAACTTGACAGGAGCCGTCTGCCCGTGCGGCGCATGCGGGCCTAATGCAGATTCAAATGAGGGGAAGGCTTCGGGAAGTTCCCCTTTTTGTTTTATGGTCACAGAATCGGCACCGGTGGGGCATCGGTGATATGCCGAGAGATCATTCGGCCTTGGGGGGTGAGTTGTCGGCAACTCTTCCCCTACCGGATTATGGAAGATTAGCTCGTCACCCGGGCACAAACTGGAGTTTCCCTCTTCCGCCGAGCGGACTTCGACATTTTCAGCGTGGTGAGATGCTGGCCGTATGAGTACAGCGCAATGCCGATACAGGGGCGGTCATCAGGGCAAATGCGGTGAAATCGGCGAGGAATTGCTCAAGTGCATTTCTGTGAAGGAGCGGAAGATTTGCCGTGTCCGCATTCGCAAGATAAATGTCGATCTCGAAATCGAGGATCAAGACAGGGAGTCCTGTGACTAGCTGAATTGCATCGCCTTTCTTGAACCACAGTAGACCGTCAAAAGGCGTTGAACCCGGTAAGAGATAGCGATTTTAGCCTCCTGGCTTTCATTTACAGAAATGTTCGTTGGGTAAGGCGGCTAGACAAACCCACCCTCTCGCACGCTACGACTGTCGTATTGTCGTATGATCCACCTTGTGGATCCGGGGGGCAGGTCAATGCCCTGCAACTTACTCTTGCGGACCGGCGCGTCTGTACTAAATTGGACAGTTCGCAGCCCGTTGCTCGTGGAAGAATATTTCTCGTGGCGAAGCTAAGGGAGAAAAAGGAATGAAAAGACTGATTTTTCTTGCGTTCATTTTGTTTCTGATGAGTGGTTCGTCTCTGTTGGCGCAGGATGTTCGTTACAATTTTGACAGCAAAGCCGACTTCACTACATTCAAGACCTACAAGTGGGTTGACATTAAGGGTGCCGATAAGGCAAATCCACTCGTGCAAAAGCAAATCACCGAGACTATTGATGCCGAGTTGGCCAAGAAGGGCTTGACCAAAACCGATTCCGACACCGCGGACCTCCTTATCGGGTATCAAACCGCTGTCGGCACTGAAAAGCAGTTCACTTCCTACAATACCGGCTGGGGCTACGGCCCAGGTTGGGGCGGCGGTTGGTACGGTGGTGGCGGCATGACAACGACCACTGGCTCCACCTCCACGATCTACGTCGGCCAATTGGGGCTCGATATGTACAGCAGTACCGGCAAGGATCTGGTTTGGAGAGGCACGGCCTCCAAAACCCTTGATCCTAAGGCGAAACCGGATAAGCAGCAGAAGAACCTTACGAAAGCCGTTGCGAAGCTCTTAAAGAACTATCCGCCCCCGAAGAAATAGACTTTGGGCAGTGGGGTGGCGGATGGACGCTCCACCCCTTGTACTATTTCATCCCACATCCTCGGTTTCCAGACAAAGGCACTCACCAGTCGCATTGGCAGAGACCAGATTCATTGTGTCTGCCGGGATCGTGATAAAAAATCGCGCCAGTACCGGATAAACGCTAGAGTACCGGATAAACGCTAGTGTCCATTAGGGCCTGCGGCCCGTGAAACCTCATGAAAATCATGCAGAGGTAAGATCGCAACGGCCTGGAGCGGCGAGGTCGAGTAAAGAATGGATAAGTCGAGGCCGTGCTAGTGTCTGATCCGGAGCGTGCGTGTTTGAGTGAATAATTGGGCGTCGTTGTCTTCCCTGGGGGAGCGGCGATAGCCCGCGACCCTGGTTAAAGTAACCGCAGCGCGCTCTCCGCTCCCGGCCAGGAGGAATTTATGTCGTACGGAATAGCGGGAATTGATGTCCACAAAAAGATGCTGGCTGTAGTGGTGTCCGACGTGGAAGTTGACGGTGAGTACCGGTTTGAGCGGCGGATGTTTGGCAGCAACCCCGAACAACTGCGGGCCCTGGCCACATGGCTGCTCGAGCAAGAGGCCGAGGAAGTGGTCATGGAATCAACGGCGCAATATTGGAGACCAGTGTGGGAAACGCTGGAAAGGTATTGGAAGCCGATCTGCGAGAAGCGCATAGGGCATCCTATAAACTTAGAGCTTGACAGTTATTCCGCAATTGTCAAGCCATAGCTTGTCTTGTTGTTATGTAATAACAAGTAATAACTTGTCTATACGCCGTTAAATGTCAACCCATAGCTTGACTATCAGCCGAATAAGCGGGTCGAGCCGGGATGTCCTCCGGCGCGACGCGAGTGCTGGAGTGTAGATGTTTCATCTCCAGCACTTCCCCGCGGATACGTACATTTGGGGGGTGGGTGGGTGTTATATTTATTATATAGATATATGTAATTACAGTATACTACGGAAAAGTAGTAGCAAGGCGCAAACAGCCGCATGTTTACTGATGATTTTAGCTGTGGCGGAGAGGGGGGGGATTCCATTCCACGGCTATTTTGCTTTTCCTCATTTTGCAGACGTTTGCGACGCTACTGACTCGCAACCCATTGTGATTATTTGAGATGGAGTGCGAAATAGGCAGATGGGGCGCGGGTCTCGGCGCGGTCGTGAATCTGTCAAATGGGCGTCAAGTAGTAGCATGGAGTAGCACAAATTGTCGGCTTCTTGAGCGGGTTCTCAATCCCACTTCGGCGTTGCTGTTGGTCTAGGCCTTCTCTGGAGGCTGAATCTGGAGCTGGATATTAAGACTGACTGGATGCCGAACCAAATCTCATTGAGCCTCTACTCTTTAAGCAAAAGCAATTTCCGAGTGAGGATGCGAGCAGCAGACCTATGCCGTGTCAATCTGTCGTGATTAGGCTTTGCAACAACTTACAAGACCGCGGGAACTGCCAAAATACGCGGAAGTTGTGCAACCGACTTATGAATTCGGCCATTGCCAAAGATCTATTCCAAAAAAGTGATTATTCAGAGCGACTACGCGGGAATTCGGCCCGCAAGCGCCGCCTATAAGTCATCCAAACAAGTGTTGTACTCCCTCCTTGTCCACGATGGCATTGCAACGGATTCAAAAGCTGCAAGACTTCACGACGCCTAATCCCCACAAGCTCACTTCCGATGAGTCGTAGCCAAATCGGTTTAGAGCGCTACCTTACGTCCAATTTCAACATGGACTATTCCTATTTTCTTTGGTAGCAGCCGACGTCTATGTTTCCGGATTTGACTCGGGGTGAGCCTTCAAGATCCAGTTCTCCGACGGGCATTCCGTCAGTCGTGCCAGCAGCAATCGCGGGAGAATCTGATCGCACATGAAAGTCCTTAGTGGCGTCAACAAAATGCGGATCCAGAAAACGGGAATGACGATCATTCCCAGTTGACGCAACATATTTGTCGAATCCTCTCACAGTTTCAGGAGACTCTATCCAGGTGCTCGCTTTCGATTCAGAAGCACAGTAATAAAGGTTGTGATCAATAGAGGCGGGAGGCTGTTTTTTGTCGACCTGAGATTTGTTCACCGTGATAAGACAGCGAGGCCCCGCGTAGACGATGTTGTTCGCAAAAATATTGTCTGCCATGTTCCACTGCATCTGGAACTCACCGGACCCTGTTCCCGACGTATCGTTGTCGTAGAGCGTGTTGTTGACCACGGTGCAGTGCTCGGTGTGTCCCCGCTCAGGCGCATAACCCCCGATAGAAACACCCGCGGTGTGGCCGTGATAGATAAGGTTATTTCGTGCAGTGATGTAGCTGGTGGCGCGGTTCTGGTGCTCGCTGGCCAGTTCGATTCCAAAGTCCACATCATGAATGACGTTCTGTTCGATCAGGATCCTGGTGCCGCCGTCCACGTAAATGCCATCGGAAGATTCATCGTCGCGGTACGCCGGATTGCCGCGCGAAGTAATGTTGTAAACCAGATTGCCGCTTACTACTCCGTCGCGCGCCTGGTCAACGGCAGGGTCGGGAGCCGTGTGCTCGAAACCGATGACGTCGATTCCAATGTTGTTGTTGTCGTGGACAACGTTGTGCGTGATCCGGAAGTTCGTAACGTTCCCGTTCACTACCAGCGATTCGCTCGAACCGGTTTTGAGATGATGCACCTCATTGCCGTCAATCACCAGTTCACTGATAGGAGTCTTGGCGTCGGTACCGTATACAGCAATGCCAAACCCGTTGCCGCCTCGTCCTGGTGCATCGCGGCCGTCGAAATTCTGCTGAATGTCATGGACGTTGTTCTTCAGCAGTTCTATGTGGGAGCCGGCCCCCATAACACTTATGCCCAATGGAGTCAGCCGATGTTCGGCGGTACGGTAGTTGCGAATTTCAAAGCCTTCGATTCTAACGTAACTCTTGTTATGAATGGTCAGTATGGCGCTTCTGCCATCCGGAGCAAAATGCTCTGCGTCGAGGACGGCCGTCTCGCCGGGATAGCTTCGAAAAGTAATGTATCCATCGGTAGAGTTGCCGGACGCCTTGATGCTTACGAGCTCTTCGTAGACTCCACCCCGCACATTGACGGTACTACCCGCACGCACGGTGTCTGCGGCATGTTGAACGGTGCGCCAAGGTGCCGTTTGGGTGCCGGGACTCGAATCATCCCCGGTCGTCGACACGTAGAAGGAGGAGTTGGACTGGCCAAAGGCCCCGGAGATGCACACAAATAACATAATAAGAGACAGAACTTTCACGCTCGTCCTCCCAAGAAAAGCACCCTGCTAGCTTGTACACGCAGTTTATTGTGGTCGCACTTCCACAAGCAGATTTCCGTCGAACTCAACCGGCAGATGTGCACTGTGTCCTGACACCATCCCCAGGTTTTTTCCTGTGACGTAGTCCACGACACTGTAGTTGCGGTCATCGAGGCCGCGCAGTTCGACTGGCCCCTTCCACCGCCTTGCAAAGAAAGCGTAGTACATAGTCTGGTCCTTGCGGATTGCATGAGTCTCCGGTGCATCGAAGCCGATGTCATAGAGCTGCCCGAGATACTGTCCTTTTGACAACATCTTGTCGCGATAGATGCGAAGCCATTTTTCGAATTCCTTCTCCCGCGCCGGAGTCAGATCGGACTTACTCCTCTTCTCGACAAGAGACGGAATGACAAACTGCGTTCCCACGACGCCTCCCACGCCCACAGTGGACGCAAAGTCGTTGCCACCATCGCTCAGTTCGACGTGATCGCCGAAGAATGGAATTGTGTCTCCCATCAGGGCCTTTAACGTTTTCGCCTTGGAACGAACTTGAAAGGAACTTGTCGGGTCGGAAGCCACCGACATATTGAAGTGCGGCATGGTGAAAAAGGAGAACGTCGTGCCGCAAGGGCAGAACTCCACCAGTGTTCCAGGTTTTACGGACTGTGCGGTTTCGTAAATTGCGCGGAAGAAATCCGGCAGAGCTTCGACCGATTCCTCCGGCTGTGCGTGATGGTGAGCAGGGTTGTAGCAGAGTGGAACTCCGTTCATGTGCTGGCCATCGAGCTTCAGTCCGTCAAATCCCCAATCCACCAAAATCTTTCGCACCAATGCCTTGTGGTACTCCACGACGCGGCGGTCCGCCGGGCACAAATAGTAGGAATTCCACCAGGAAACTTTTCTCTTCGAGCCGTCACGGTTCAGTAACTCGTAGTCGGGATGATCCCGGAGAAGTTCCGAGTCTGGCACGGCGCTGAGCGGTGACCACCAGAGCTGGGCCTTGAATCCTTCCTGGTGAATGCGGTCAACCAGGGCCTTAATGTCAGCATCTCCGCGGGGGAATTTCTTGGGATCCAGCGCCCAATCGCCCACATTGTTCTGCCAACCGTCGTCTATCGTGACCCACACAAATCCCAAGCGTTTCACCGTCGGAAGTGTGTCATATACCTGCTGAGGCTGCACCGATCGGCCATATCCCCACGCGCACCAGATTGCACCGAAAGCGTCGTCGGGAGCGGTGGCCGTTTGGAAACCTTGTTTCATCATGAAGCGTCGGAAGTCGGCGAGCGTGCGGAAGTAGTCTCCCCGGTGGACAGCGACGAAGGTGCGAAACGTATGAAAACTTTCACCGGGGCTTAGTGAGATAGCTTTGGTGAAGCGTACAGCAATCCTGACATGTGCGGGATCAGGCATGGATACAGGGAGAGAAACCAGCTTCGGCCGCAGCTCGACGTGTCCCACAGCCATTCCAACGTCACGCCGCCAGACGTCGATAATCGGCGTACCGCCACCATAGTCGCTGGCATTCATGCCTTGGTAATTCTCCTGCCGAAAATTGGTGTACAGCGGTACGACCCAGTTGGGGCGTTTCTCGTAGGAGCCACTCTGGTAAGACCAAAAAGCTGGCGAGCCCACACTGCGTTGCGCGTTCATCTTGTACGCGTTGTTAGTCCAACTCTTGACCGCGAGTTCGGTTGATCCGGTATTGGTGTACTGGACCTCGAAAAACGCCATCGCGGGAAAGTCGTCGTATACGGTGACGGAGACCGTCTTTGTGAGCGTTCCCGCCTTTCCTTCGACGGTGAGCCGCTCACCCTCCCCGAAAGCGTCTTTTGTACGCTCGTGTTTATGCGAGGTCAGGAGAAATCCGGTCCAGAGCTTGTCGGCGGTTGTCACAGTCTCAGAGGCAGTGAACGGCCCCATCACCGTCTCCGTCTTGTCGAAACGGGCAACCACTCGGCTCCGTAGGCGGTTATCAAATTCAATGCGCAGATTGCCGCCCTGAATCTGAGGCTTGCCGGTAGGGATGTCCGCAGCTGCTGCGAGTGAACAAGACGTAAACACAATGGTGAAAACAATCCAAGACCTGATCGCAATCAAGGCTCGCAGCTTTCGAAGGAGGTTGCTGTCAGATCGCAAAACCTTTTTTTGGTTGAAAACATGGATCATCTTCTTGATCGGTGCCGGCACATGAAGAAGATTGAATGAAATCGAACGCAAGGATTCGTAATACAAGGAAAGGTTTGCAAAGTCAAATGATTCGGGGGCCTCAAGAGGGAAGAGTCTGCCGCAATCCTCACAGAGTCCTTGCATTCCTCCCCACCTGTCTGAAACAAGTTACAAGACTACGGGGACTGCCATGATTTGCGAAAGTCGGGCAAAACAACTCAGAACGTGGGTTGAGTTGTGGGATGAAGAAAGAAGCGCCTACACAGTGACAATTCTTTATGTACGTACGTCAACCATTATTCTGGTAGGTCAATGCAGAGCTCGTTTCCCGAGCGCAAAGCTGCCACCTCACCGCCATACAAGAGGAATCGAGGAAGCAGGTGCGGTCGGAGGGCCAAATAATGAGAGCGTGCGACAAATTAGTAGCACGGCGCAAATCGCCTCATTTTTACAGCGTTTCTGATCGTTGGCGGAGAGGGGGGGATTATATTGCTCGGGTTTTCGCAACTCTCTTCGTTTCTGTCACATCGCGCGTAATACCAGCATTTTCTGTCGTTTATGGCCGAGTCTCAGCAGTCCCATGAGTCTCACCAGTGCCTCCCAGTCTCTCCAATGGACATCGAAAGTGCTCAAAATGAGTAACATGAGTAACAAACCTGGATTTTCTTTTTCGCGCCTACTCTCGGCTATTGCCAACTGCCAACAGAGCCCCGGGCGGGATTTTCAGTCGCTGTAGTCAGCGTCTTTCAGGGTGGACTGAGACTGCTTTTGATATTCAGCGATTGCTTCGAGTACATGCTCTTCGCCAGATAGACGCGTCCGAGACGGAATTGGGCTAGGGCATTGTTGGGCTCAAGCGTCCGCTGAGGTACCGCAGTTTGATCACGCTGCCTCCGCGCTTACTTCGGCTGCAGGGCCAACGAGAAGGGCGACACTTCAGCATCGCACGATCAACCGAATATCAATAAACACGCGCTACCATGTTCTTTATTTGCGACGGAAAGTAGCTAGACTCTGGACACGTGCGCTCGACGCTGACCGGATGTCGGGGGAGTGGGTTCAGGCTCCGCCGTTGCGATACCCGCAAGTGTGACCGGCTCCCGGTCCGGAAACTCGACAACAAGCGTCAGGCGGCCGCCCATCTTTTCGACCGTCCGTCGCAATGTCGAGAGGTGCATATCGGTGCGCTTCTCGATTGCGGATACCTGTTTTTGATTGACGCCAAGGGACTTCGCCAATTTCTCCTGCGTCAGCTCACGCGCCTTGCGCATTTCCCGCAGCGTCATTTCCTCGGCAATCAGCAAAGCGGCACGCGCCTCGATCTTCTTGCGGCGCGATACCGGCAGGCGTTTCATGATCTCTTTTACGTTCTTCGCCATTGTGCTACTTCCTTTCCTTCTTGTGATTCTCCTTCTCTTGTTCCTGCTTCACCCGCTCAAGGTGCGCATCAAACCGACCGTCGGCCCTGCGAATCAATTCGCGGTAAAATCGTTTTTCGCTGCCGCCGGATTTGTCGCCGGCGATCAGCAGGATCGCGCGGCGCTTCGGGTCGAAAGCGAACGCAACACGCCAGACGCCGCCCTGCGCGTCGAAGCGTAATTCCTTCATATTTGCGTGGCGGGAATCCTTCAACGTGTCCACTCGCGGCCGTCCCAATTGTGGCCCGAACTGCCGTAACAGTATGGCCAAGGCCAGAATTTCGTTCTGCACGTCAACGTGCAGGGCCCGAAACTCCGGCTCGAACTCATCTCCGATCAGGACTTCCCATCTCACCATTTGATTATACTCTCAGTGGTATATACTGTCAAGGGTATAACTAAGGCGGGCCATCCCCAAAGCTGCTGCGGTAAGTGCGTCTGTATACTATTCAATTATAAAAGCTAAAGGTCTGGCGGAGAGGGGGGGATTCGAACCCCCGGTACAGGTTTTGGCCCGTACAACGGTTTAGCAAACCGCCGCCTTCAGCCTCTCGGCCACCTCTCCGGCGTTTTGTTTCAATAGTTTACCATCAAACGGCAAAAAGCTGCTGGTCTTTTGCTGGCCTCGACGTAGTTCCTCCAAAGTCGCTTGCATCCGTTGCATCGCTTCCAGCAGTGCTGGATCGAACACCTTGATGTAGCGCTCCTTGGTTACGTGCGGTTTGGCGTGGCGCAAAACGCGCTGGACGTTGTCGGGCGGATACTCGTACGCATGAGTCGAGGCGGCCAGGCTGTGCCCGTGTCCAGCGTGATTGCCTCCTATGGTGAGTCAACGAAGAACCTCCCGGAAGTGCTCAATCACGCCGATGAGTTGATTTTGTACGACAATACCGCTCATCGCCGTGGCTTCCGCGTAGTCGCGCAATTCATCGGCGGCAATTTGTGCAACGGCACAAACGATACCGGACTGGTTTACTAAAATATTTGGGAAAGAATTGCAGGCCACGAAACAACACGAAAAGTCTGGACAGGGACGCTAGCTTTTTTCTTGGATTTGGTGGGCAAGCGCAGTTCTCTAGCAAGTACCCATCACAAGTAGCTTAAAGGTCATGTTTAGTCGAGCTGCCGCATGGAGTTCGGGAGTATTTGACAAATATAACATAATTGTTATAATATGCTGCTCATGAAACCAGAAGAGCTCCGATCTGCGCGCCGCAACAGGGGCTGGACACAAACCCAAGCCGCCGCTCGCCTCGGGATGACACAGGCCTATTTGAACTACTTGGAGAATGGGAAAAGGCGGCTCACGCCCTTGCTAGTTAGGCGCGCGGCCACGGTCTATCGCCTTCCGCCGGAAGTTCTCCCTGTTGCCGACGCTTTCGTGCCATCAGAGACGGAGGATCCGCGATTGACTGAGATGCTTGCGAAGCTTGGATACCCGGGCTTCTTATATCTGCGCACTCACGCGGCGAAGAAGAACCCCTCCGAGGTACTACTAACTGCATTGGCACAGAAGAGTCTCGATGCACGTGTTGCAGAAGCTTTGCCGTGGGTGGCCATGAAGTATGCGCGACCGGACCCTTGGCTCGTAGAGAACGCCCGGAGATTCAATCTTCAGAACAAGCTAGGATTTGTCGTTATGCTGGCACGGCGGTTAGCTGAAAAACAGAGCAACGACGTCAGATCGAGAGAGTTGAGTCGACTCGAAAACGCACTCGACGACAGTCGCCTTGCAAAGGAAGATGTGTTCTACCGCCCGCTTCGTACAAAGAGCGAAGGGGACTGGCTGAGAAAGAATCGAACAAAGGAGGCAGCGCACTGGAATCTGCTGACGGACATGAGGCTGGAGCACCTTCAATATGGCAGTTGAGAATGCGGGCGGGCCGCTTCCTTCACCCTGGAACGAGTTTTTGATCGAACTCGACGGAACGCTGAATGAGCCGCTAGAACTCCATTGTATCGGGGGATTCGTTCTGGTTCATTATTATGGTCTGCCGCGCACAACAGGCGATATCGACTACCATTCTGCGGTGCCTGCGAATCTCAACCTTGATAGATTGCTGGGCAAGGCTCACCCCTTCACAAGAAATACGGCGTCTGGCTCCATCGAGTGGCCGTCGCGAATCTTTCCGAAGAATACCAATCCCGGCAGACAGAGATGATCCCTGGTGAATTCAAGTATCTGAAATTGCTCGTGCCAGACGAAACTGGAACGCAACAGTGGAAAGGACAGGGACGACGCCGACTACCTCTTCCGGTCTCAGAAACTCTCGGCACAGTTGCTTCGTGAAAGATACGCAGGGGAACTACGCCACAAGCTGATTGGAAATGTGGAGTGGCACGATGGGACTCTGGAGCTGTGGATTGAGATTTTCGAAACGCCACGCTAGATCTGATCGTCCACTTCACTGTCGGATGAACCTCTACATCTGCTTCAGAAGTTAGGGCTGAATCGACGCCATGGGTGAGCGGGACACAAAGGTAGGTCAGCGATGCTTCTTCGTTATTTCCAACCCACAATCCAACCAGCGGCGTGCAATGTCTTGTACGACTTCCGCATACTTTCGTAGTCCTAGCGATTTTCCAAGTTGTCCCAAAGCCTTTAGTCGCTACCTTAATAAGGTAGGAGTCCCGAATGGAGTCCACATGCAGTACGGTTTGTTGGCTACAACGGTCTTGGAAACCGCCGTCCTCGGTTACAACGTTAGAAAGAAAGTGGCTCCCGACTTCTGGTAATCGAGAACAGATATGCGGTTCGGAATTTGGCGCTGTCCTCGTGAGCGGCGAAATCAAAGCAGAAGTTGATCTGCGTCATAACGTGACTTTGCGATTGGACAAGGACTAAGTCAGGAAATATCAATAGTCTACCTAGCAAAGGTGCTGGCATTTACCCTTGCGGTGCTTTTTGTCTTGTTCGTTGCTCAAGGCCTAAGCCATTCCCACGCAAACGGACAGAGTGAAGCTGCTTGCCAAATTTGCCAAGCGGCGCACGTCGGTTCTGCTCCGAAATCCCTGTACGGCTCGCTGTTTGGCCCTCTACTCACGACCGGACACGTTCAGTCATTTGTAGTAAAGATTCACCACGAGCTTTTCTTCCACGATTCTCCATCCCGCGCTCCACCTACCACGTAATCCAGAAATACAAGAGCTCCCGTTCTTAATCGCGCTGACTCCATCAATGAGGCGGCGCCACCGCCATAATTCCAGGCGACCACTCCAACTATAGCAAACACACATCGCCCAACTTAGGGGTCGGAGGAGAAATTCAAATGGGTCTTAAGAAGGCTTGTATTTTTCGCTATGAGTTTAGGTTTGTTGGTCTGCGCAACGTCTGGACGCGCGCAAGTAGGAAATTCTGGATCGATTGAAGGAGTGGTGAAGGATCCTTCTGGCTCTGCGGTTGTCAGTGTCACGGTTGAAATCAAGGACCCTGTCAGCGGCTATGAGCGCACTACCACCAGTTCGAACGAGGGTGCGTTTCGCTTTACCAACGTTCCATTTAACGGCTATCACTACTGCGGCAAGGGCTTCTAGTCGGAAGAATGAAGAGTTATGGCTTCGCGTCGCAATGGACGGCCACCCTCAAGGTACTGACCGAGGAGACGATCAAATCGAGTGCTATTGAAGGCGTCGTGCTGGACCCAGAAAGCGTCCGTTCCTCAATCGCAAAGAAACTCGGGCTCGACATGGCGGGACTTAAGGAGCACCAGAATCGCAGCGTAGAGGGTGTCGTCGAAATGATGGTGGATGCGACACAGAGATTTGAGGCACCTCTGACCAAGGACCGTTTATTTGACTGGCACGCGCACCTGTTTCCTGGCGTCCGCAGAACAACCGAGAAGTTCCGCGTCGGCGCGTAGCGGGACAACAGCCAAGGTCCCATGCAGGTGCTTTCAGGTCCGATCGGTCGGCCGAAAGTTCACTACGTGGCCCCTGCGGCTAGTCGCCTCGATGCGGGAATGGAGAGGTTTCTCGGATGGTTTGAAAGCAACCAGCAAAAAGACCCACTCCTCAAAACGGCGATAGCTCATCTTTGGTTTGTGACCATCCATCCGTTTGAGGACGGCAATGGAAGAATCGCAAGGGCTATCGCGGAGATGTGCCTCGCGGGTTCGGATGGCAGCGCGCAGCGTTTCTACAGCATGTCGTCGCAGATCCTCGAAGAGAGAAAGAACTACTACGAGATTCTGGAAAAAACGCAAAAGCAGTCTGAGCCTTCTAGGTTGGTGCGGCCTACAGGAATGTTCAAAAATGGCTCTTGGCATTCTCTACTTCTCAAAATTCAACTCCAGCCTAAAATACCTGTGTAGGATTCATCTGCAGGCGTGCTCCACGGAGTACCAAGGCACAAGGTCTATGCTGATTCCCAAAGCACCAATTGTTGATCATCGCCTCGTGCGTGAACTGAAGAATCGTGAAGACGCACGATTTCGCAAAGCACATCCGAAATGTGCCGATCTGCTGGAACGCGGACTCCGCGTCATGCCTAACGGAGTGCCCATGGCCTGGCACGTCGGTAGCTATCACCACCTTCCGCTTTGGGCTGTGGAAGGGCATGGCGCGCGATTCACCGATGCGGACGGGTTCTCGTACAGCGATTTCAACATTGCCGACATGTCGATGTTCTGTGGATACGCTCCCGCACCGGTCATAAGGGTGGTCTCGGAAAGGATGAAACGGGGACACCAATTCCTTTTGCCTGTGGAAGACGCCATTATCGTCTCCGAGGAATTAAGCCGCCGGTACGGATTGCCCAAGTGGCAATACACGCTTTCAGCCAGCCAGGCCAACACGGAAGTGATTCGCGTTTCCAGAGTCGCCACCGGGCGCGACAAGGTGCTTCTGTTCGATGGCAAATATCACGGTCATTTCGATCAGACACTTGTAGAGTTAAATGCTGATGGAAATCTCGTAGCCGAAGAGCGAGGTTTGCCCGCTGCGGTAACCGAACAAACCCGCGTCATCCCCTTCAACGATCCGCAAGCTCTCGCGGAGTCTCTTGAACGCCATGATATTGCTCTCGTTCTGACGGAGCCCGCCCTTACCAACAACTTCGGACTCATTCTGCCCGACCCTGGTTTTCACGCGACCCTTCGCGAATTGACGCGCGCTACAGGAACGCTGCTTGCCTACGACGAAACCCACACCCAGGTTGTCGGCCCGGGTGGCCTGACAAAGATGTGGGCATTGCATCCAGATTTTGTTACCTCGGGAAAATCCATCGCCGGAGGTATTCCATTTGGGGCGTGGGGAATGACCGATGATTTGGCCGGCCTTTTGACACAACACAAAGGCCCAGATGGAGAGCGTTCCAATCTTGTGGCTATTGGCGGCACTCTGTTTGGCAACGCGTTGTCTCTCGCCGCAGCGAAAGCGACTATGCTCGAAATCCTCACGCCAGAAGCCTATTCCCACACCCAGCGTTTGGGGTCCCGACTCGCCGAAGGCATGCGCGCGGGCATCGCGCGAACCGGCTTCCCATGGCACATTCATCATCTTGCTTGCCGCTCCGGCTATACCTTTCAACCAGTGCCTGTGCGCAACGCCGCGGAGGCGCGCGCCTGCAGCGACGATCTACTGACACGTTTAATTCGCATCTGGCTCGCTAACCGCGGGGTATGGGAAGCTATCGTCGGCGCTGGACCAGTTTGCCCAATTCCAGCCACCGACCAAGACATTGATGCTTATCTCTCCGCCTGGAACGAGCTTTTGTCAGCTCTTGCCTGATTGGTCGTCAAAGCTGGTGGATCCATGGGAGTCTAAGTTATTGAAAATGTGTAAATGGCCATCAACCCATCTAATGGACATTGGGGCTCATCCTTTATTCTTCCCATCCATTCGGCGGAACTGACCAATTTGCCTTTTCTCGCGTCTAATACTCAAGCAACTGGCGTCGGTGAAGGCGGCTCGGGTATCTTTCCGCAACTCTTTTTTTTCCCGTAATTTGGACCTACAATAGAGGTCGAAGTTGCTGCGCCAGGTCCCGGAGGGTAGTTAATTTGCGACCGTCCCGCTCCGAGACCGCCCTCGAGGGGTTTTGCTTCTCCGGCGAAACATTTGCTCAGGTTAGGGCGTATTACCTGTAGGCGCGAACGGCAATCTATCTTCACAGCTCCCCGAGCACGCGTGGTGGTTGGCAGGGGATTCGTGGAAGGAATCGCATGAAGACGTGGCAAAAGGTCGGAATAGGTCTTGGCGGCGCGGCAGTGCTTGCCGGGATCGTTGTTTTCAGTATCAAGCAGGCAAACAAGGGCGTAATCACCGTACAGACGGCGAAAGTAGCCAAGCAGGATGCGCTTGTTTCGCAAGTCACTGCTTCCGGTGAAGTCAAGCCCACTACCTACACAAATATTACTGCGCAGGGCTTTGGTCGCATCACCGAGATCATCGTCAAAGAGGGCGATCATATTAAAAAGGGCGACAAACTTTTGCTCCAGGAAAATGTTCAGGCCAATGCGGATGTTCAAGCGCAATCCGCAACCATTAATTCCAATCAGTCCAGCATTCTCGCTTCGGAAGCCAGCTATAAATCTGCTGAGGCTGACCTGATCCAGTCTCAGGCGAATCTGGAAAAAGCCAGACTCGATTTTGAGCGCGGTCAGGGGTTGTTCAAGGATGGTCTAATTCCCAAGCAGGATTTCGATCAACGCAAGACCGCTTATGATGCTGCGGTTGCGGCCTCCGATTCCTCGAAGGCTCGCGTGGCATCTGCGAAAGCCCAGCTTGCGGTTGTGCGCTCTCAACTCGATCAGAGCAAGGCTGTTCTTGTCCGTACCAAAGATGTTTTGCAGAAGACTACTTACGTTTCGCCCATCAACGGGATCGTCAGTTATCTTCCCGTCCGCCTGGGTGAATATGTTGTGCCAGGAATTCAGAACGCCAACGGCAGTTTCTTGATGACGCTCTCGGATATGTCCGTCGTTACCGCTGAAGTGAAAGTGGATGAGACCGATATCGTCAATGTTAAAATCGGTCAAGAAGCCGATGTCACCATTGATGCCGTTCCTGGGAAAATTTTCAAAGGCAAAGTAACCGAAATTGGCTCGCAAGCCGTCCTTCGCAGTTCCGGGCTGGCCACTACGCAGACCACCACCAGCAATCAAGAAGCGAAAGATTTCAAAGTGGTCGTCACTCTAGAGAGCCCGCCGGAAAATCTGCGGCCCGGCCTTTCTACCACCGCCAAGATCAAAACTGCGGAACGCAAAGGTGTTGTGGCTATTCCCATTCAGGCGCTCGCCGTCCGTTCTCGCAAGGATTTAGACGACGCCGCCAAGGCCGCGAAAGGCGAATCCAAGGGTAGTGTTACTCTCGCTGCCCCACCAGCTACTTCATCCGGCGATCCGAAAAAAGATGAAGTGCAAGGTGTCTTCGTTATCAACGGCAAAAAGGCGATTTTCCGTCCCGTGGAGACCGGAATCTCTGGTGTAACTGACATTGAAATTACCAAGGGGCTGCAGTCCGGTGACGAAATCGTCGTCGGCAGCTACAAAGCACTGCGGACCTTGAAGCCGGATTCTACCGTAAAAATTGATAATTCAGCGCCTAAGAAAACGGACGAACAGCAGTAAGTCCGGATGGCTCGTGGGGAGAATAAGATGCCTGTAGAGACGCCAACGTCTGAAACCTATCGCCAGGACCTAGTTGACTCTGGAGTGGTTATCCGCACCGAGGGTCTGGCTAAAGTTTATGAGATGGGCTCGGAGCAGGTTCACGCGCTGCGCGGAGTAGATCTCGAAATTCACAAGGGCGAGTACGTCGCCATCATGGGTCCTTCAGGCTCCGGCAAGTCCACGCTAATGAATTTGATTGGCTGCCTGGATTCTCCAAGCACGGGCCGTTATTGGCTCGCTGGCCGTCTGGTAAGCGAGCTTGACGACGATGAGCTCGCCTACATTCGCAACAAGGAAATTGGCTTCGTTTTTCAGACTTTCAACCTTTTGCCTCGTGCCTCTGCGCTGCACAACGTCGAACTACCTCTGATTTACAACGGCACGCCAGCGGAAGAGCGGGTCGAAAAGGCCAAACTGGCTCTCCAGCGCGTAGATCTTTCCCCACGCATGCACCACAAGCCGAATGAACTTTCCGGCGGCCAGCGCCAGCGCGTGGCCATTGCCCGCGCACTTGTGAATGATCCTTCGATTGTTCTGGCTGATGAGCCAACCGGGAACCTTGACTCGAAAACCGGCGAAGAAATCATGCATCTTTTCGAAAATCTGCACCGCCAGGGAAATACCATCATCATCGTTACGCACGAAATGGATGTCGCCCAGCACGCGCACCGCGTCATTTTCATTCGCGACGGTCAAATCGCTTCTGACGAAAAGGTAGTTAAGAAAGTTCCGGCGCCAGTCCCGGCACCAACCCCGGCCGTTTCCTAGTCACTCTCGTCCCGATTGATTGTCAGGGAGTGATTCCAGGATGTCCGGAGAATCAACGCGACGCTACGGTATGTGATTCGTCCAGTTCCGCAAAGAGCTCTGGTGTACGCAAGTACGTTCCCGACAGCCGGTCATGCCACGTCAAAGCGTCTTCATCCCATAGGGCCCACAAGAATCCCAGGAATAGCGTTCCCGCAGACAGGATGTATCCGCTCGCTCTCATAAGCAAATGTCTTAGCGTCGGCTCTTCTCCTGAAAACGTGGCTACCTGCAGACCGCGAATCATCATTCCTGGCGTAGTCCCGCCAAAAATCGTGAACAGCCCAAAATATTGCAGATAAACAAATGCGAACGTGAAAAAGTACACTGCAGCATTCAGTTTGCTGAACGTGAAATGCCCTCCCAGCGAACCAAACAGCGCAAGAAATCCTCCGTAAGCGAACGCTAGGCAGGCCGCATCGATCGCGGCAGCCCCGCGCCGTTCATCCAGCGTTGCCACCGGATACATCCCCGCGTATTCGGGCAGTTTCGTTTCTTCGGGAATGTTTGCGTTTTCTTGTTTTGGTTCTGGAGGCAGAGAAACATCGATCAGATATTGCGCGTCTGCGGGCTCTTTCTTCCTGGGAGGCCGTCCAATCGCAATCGTAAACGAGAAGTCGTCCTCAAGGATTCGACTGTCGCTCGTTGAATCGTCTACGTCGACACCCACACTTGTAGAAACCGCCGCGCCACTCTGGCCGAAGGCAAGTTCCGTCTGCGCCTCATGGTCGCCGGACTTTCGCCGGCGTACACGGTACGCCTGGACGCGTTGGTTCAACTCTCCGCGCCATTCGGCATCATTCACCGCATTAAGCGCAAGATTACCCTTCGTTGCCGTTGAACCTTGGCTGACTGGGGCAGTTTCGGACGAATCACAGAAAATACAATTGCGAGCACCCTTGGAGAGTACTGCGCCACACTGCGAGCATATTTTATTCACCGTTGGTTTTGCGCTGCGGACGCTCACTCCGGTGAGGAGTAGACTCTTCTAGAATAGCATTTTTCAAATTAATCGGCGCCTCGTACTGCTCCACAAGTCGCCAATCAGTTAGCAGGGAATCGCTGTATGCCCTAGATATCACCCTGTTGTGCCAGCATCTCGCGATTGAACGAGATACGGCGGTCCAGAGCAACCGCGGCGAAATATGCGCAACTGGCCTGCTCTTGCTCTGTCCACGATTTCAGAGCAGGTACTACCCGCGAAATGGATTGCTTCGCAACGTTCAGACATGAGAAGTAAAAACTCACAGCGCGAATTCCTATGCGGTCTTCGGGCCGTTCCGGGCAAAGTTCCAGGATCTGCACCACCCGGTTGTAATCCTTAGCACTGGCTGTTTCCCCAATTCCCGTAACGTCCCGCACTTCTTCGGAAAGTTCCTGCCGGGCCGCCGTTGCCATCATCGATCGGCAGTACGATACGAAGAACATGAAAAGGGTTACCAATGAAATCGCGAAAATTATGGCAGCCATCATCGCTGCACCGCCACCAGCTGCGCCGTGGCAAGCCGCGATTCTTCCGTGTGCCGCAATATCGTTATCGTCCATGACAAAGGCAATAAGCAGCCCAGTGCCGGGCTCATGTACTGCACCACGCCCAGTTTTTCCGCCATGTTCACCAGCGCATAGCAGGCCGCATACGCGCTAAAATACAAGCCCAAGGACAATACAAATTGCACCAGCCGCGTGCGCGTTTCCCGCAACTTCATTACTGCTCCCCACAGGATGTATGTCAGCACCAGGCCTACAAAATACAAATTTTGTGAGAGTTCGATGGCGAAGTTTGTCGACAATTGCGGCGCGGAGTGATCCACGATCGCATACGAAACTATCGCCGTTCCCAGCAGCACCAGCATCGCCACCCAGTGCAGATACTGACGCACCTTCAACTCGCCGAAGACCCGCAGGTACAAGCTGATCAACGCCACGAACAAAGCCAGCGTCAGCACCAGGTCGGTATAGAAATAGCAATACATATACTGGTCGGAATCCTGGCCATAATTCCGCAACACCAGAAACCGCGACACGCTGCTGATCAGCGCAAAGATCAAATATAGATTCAGGAATAAATAGCGAACGAAGGACTTACGGGTGAGCGAACAAACCACAAAGGAGAGTTCCAGTCCAATTCCCAGGAACCAGATTATCAGTCCAAGCGGACCCGGCATCTCTTTCTTTCTGCCGGACCCGATTATTTATTCGGCGAATTTCTTCGCGTCTATCGGACTTCCGGCACCGACGTCATGTTAACCGCCGGTTTCTTTGGCCACGGATTCTTTGTAGGGACTGGATCCGGACCGTTTGCAATCAGTGTTACAGCTTGTGGCTTCTTCGGCCACGGATTCTTTGTGGGAACTGGATCTGGACCGTTTGTAATCAGCGTAGTAACCGCCGGTTTCTTTGGCCAGGGGTTCTTTGTCGGGACTGGATCCGGACCGTTCGCGGTTAAAACCGTTCCCGTTCCGGCCGACAGAACCGTTTTCAGACCCATTGCTCCTACAAGTATAGCCAGTGCGAGGGCGATCGCCCCAAGCTTACGTGACATTGTGCCTCCGTGGAACATGAACGAACGGAGACACTCTATCCTTTATAGGGATAGTGTCAAGTAGGACACACTACGTCCTTGCGCCAATTAATAAATAGCAAGCATCGTCGCACTTTCGCCTTATATTCGTATGGCGATCGTGCAACCCGCTTCTGGCAGCCTTATAAATACAGTTCCATGCCGCTTGGGAACAACGGTACTCACGTCCTACCTTACTGGTACCAAAGTACTACCAGCTTTTCCTGACTCTTCCGCTCTCCGCGCATGTCTTGACACTCTCTCACCTTCCTTCATACCATGGAGAATTACCCGTCAAGCCGGCGTAGCTCAGTGGTAGAGCGAGGGTCTCATAATCCCTAGGCCGTGGGTTCGATTCCCCCCGCCGGCACCATCCATTCCCTTAGTTATTATTGGCTTTTCGACGATTTCTAGCCTCGAGATCTTTGACGTGCCCTATACGTGCCCGATTGTTTTCTGTAGTCCACGCCTTCCGAACGTCCGCTTCCAGCTGATCCTGGCGTGCCCGTACCCAAGCCGCGTAGTGAAGTTCGGTTACGCGGATGGATTGGTGGCCCAGCAGGACACTCACACGCTCCATCGGCACGCCAGCCTGTAGCAATCCAACAGCGAAAGTGTCTCGGTATCTGTGAGCATGCGCGTGCGGCACGCCCGCCAGAGTAAACAGTTTCTTCAAAGCTTCCTGCCAGATACCTGTAACAGTCCGCGGCTTGCTCTCTCCGCTCCAAAAGAAATACTTCTCACACGGAATGGCGGCGAGGGCTTCTATCACCGCGGTCGGGAGTGGGCAGCGCACTTTCACTCCAGTCTTTGCCGTGTGGAGTTCCAGCATATCCCCCTCAATCCTGTTCTTCGAGATTGTGCAGGCGTCTCCAATTCTCAAACCGCTGAAACGGAGAAGCAGCACCAGGGCGCGCAGGCGATCGCGGTTGTCGGGGTTCGGGTAACGATCACACGCCCTCAAAATTTTCTCCACTTCCTCATCGCTCAGCGGCAAGGTGGGAGAACTTGTGATCTTTGGAGGTCTGATCTTTTGTGCCGGGTTCGAGTCAACCCAACCGGAGTCTTCGCAGAACCGGAAGAAAGCGCGCAGATTCTCCAATTTCTTTCGGGCCGCGAGGTTCTTGTTTGGCCACGATTCGCGAAACTTCCGCGTCCATTCCACATCAAATGCCCGGATGAAAACGAGACCGTGCTCCTCGGCAAATGCTTGCAGTTGTCGAAACAGCAGCCTGTACTTGTAAAGCGTCGGCTCTCGACGACCACGCGCCTTCGCATCATCCAAGAACTTCTCGCACGCAGTCTTGATTAAGATGGGGGTTCCGCCGCCTACGACCCCTTCTGATTCCCAAACACGCGCCCGCTGTTGCGCCAGCCCCCAGTCTCTCAGACCGATAGGCTTACGGATCCGTTTACCAGACACGCGCCAATCGACCCAGATCGGGCAATGACATTTCTTCGATTTGCGTCTTGTGTGCGGGCAGGTTTTCTCGTGGCGTCTCCAAAGAATCAGCACGGGTCATCCTCTCGCGGTCAACCGCCGATGTACACGGACAAGGACCGACTCGGGAACGCGAAGAAGCGAATAGGCCCTCTTTATCTTCGTGGCGGGGCGTTCAAATTTGAGTACGCCGGGCTCATCCGCGAAAGTGTCACGTGCTAGATCCTCTGAAATCTTCCATGCCTCCGCAATCTCTTTGATGGTGTAGCACGGCTCTTCTAGAGAGCGCCCTATATCCGGAGACCACAATAGGAACTCTTTCGAAAGCAGCAAGGCATCCGCGGTCGCTTTCTTCATAGGTGGGATTGTATCTGCGGGCAGGAGTCCCATCAAGAATTTGTACGGCGGTTTCGGGCAGGTATGTTACGGGTCTCTCGGAAGAAAAAGTTTTCTGTTTCTGGGCTGGGCCCCTATTTCAAAAATTTTCGATTTTTTTTATGTTTTAGTTGCAGTAGTCAAATTGCCTGACAACATGGCTGGCCGGCCCGCATAAATGAAAGTCCCTGGGCCCAGGCTGATGGAACGCCACACCCACTACCCTAAAGATTTTTCGAGGAAAGATTTACAACGTCGATCTGAACAGGCCCGCCCATTCGACTTGCGAGTCTGAACGCCAGCAGTCCTCCATTTCGTAGATCCAAGGATGTGCGCGTCGCCCGGCCGAGTTTGTCCATACATTGACGTGGGAGTACGCTACTCTAGATACTTGGCAACGTACAGATCATGCGATACAACCCATTCACCCCTGGCAGCGTTGTTGGACCCTGGATGTTCAGTGGTAGGGGCGATGAACTTCTCTCCCTGGAAAAGGCTGTTTTTCAGACAAAACACGGGAACCCCCAACATTTTCTGGTGACCGGTGAGCGGGGCATCGGGAAATCATCCCTTCTTCTTTTCTTGGAGTATTTGAGCACTGGGTTGGTAAAGCTAAGCCTAACTGATCCGTTCCGCCTTCTCGTCGTCAGCATTCAACTGGATATAAGTACGACCTACCCCGAGATAATTGGAAAAATTGGATCAGAACTGCAGCGGGTAGTTGCTTCCGAGAACGAACTTAAGGAACTTGCAAAATCGGCGTGGGGTTTTCTCAGCCGCTGGGAAGTATTTGGACTGAAGTATCAGGCAATAGAGCAGAAACCCGAGATAAAAGTGCATGATTTGCTCGAGGAGCTGACCCATACGATCGTACAGCTGATGAAGGAGACGAAGGACAAGTACAATGGCCTTCTAATCCTTATCGACGAGGCGGACAAACCCGAAGCGAGTGCAAACCTCGGTGAGTTCGTAAAGCTCTTTACAGAGCGGATTACGAAAAGGGGTTGTAACAATGTTTGTCTGGGTCTCGCAGGATTGCCGCACGTATTGAGGGTCCTTCGAGCGAGCGAGCCACCCTTCCTCGGCTCGGGTTTTCCAAGTATTCAACCTGGAACCGTTGGCGCGCGAGGATGGCATCGACGTGCTTAGAAAGGGTCTTGCCGCTGGAAAGAATAAAACTGGACTGGAAGTGAAAATCACCGCTGATGCAGAAGACGCAATCTACAATTTTTCAGAAGGGTATCCACACTTTATCCAACAATTTGCATATTCAGCCTTCGAAAAGGACCTCGACAATGAGATTACATCGGAGGACGTTCTTAATGGTGCGTTCGCCAAAGGCGGTGCTTTTCATCAATTGGGAATAATGTATTTTGAGGATCTTTACTTTGAAAAAATCTGGTCGGATGAATACAGAGCCGTGCTAAGGTCCATCGCTGAGGCCGAGGAACCTTGGGTCACGAAGGCTATGATTCGGAAAAAGGTGGCCCTGAAGGAGACCACATTGAACAATGCGTTGGCCGCTTTGACCAAGAGACATATAATCCTTCCCAGGAAAGGCCGGAAGGGAGTCTACTGCCTACCCAGCAAATCCTTTGCAGTGTGGATCAAAGCTTTCACACAAAGACCAACCGTGGCAGAATCCAAGAGCGGATCTTAAGAAATTGTGGATATGTGGCTATGTATCTTCCGTATGCTAATCATCAGTTATGAATGCACGATCCCAAATGATCGACTACGTAGGTCGGCAACGTAAGACATAACAGCCAGCACGTGCCCCAGCTAACATCGATGTTCAACAATCGAACCACAGGTGAACACTCGAAACTTCTTTGAGCGGCCGTGCGGATTCAATGAGTTACGGTGACGGTCAGGACGACGTTTGCTGAACGCCCATGGATC
Source organism: Candidatus Acidiferrales bacterium (assembly GCA_963748365.1). GTDB lineage: Bacteria > Acidobacteriota > Terriglobia > Acidiferrales > UBA7541 > Acidiferrum. The sequence continues at coordinate 12,802 of CAVVJG010000015.1, read as the reverse complement.
TAGGTAACTGGAGTTGTTGAGACCAGTGCCGATTTGTCCCGATAAGGGCGTAGATCAGGACTTGACCTACAAACTGCCCTCTTCGTTGACTTGCCTCTTGTCGCAACCTAACATGTGCGGCAGATGTCAAGCGCCAACTCTCTAATCGGCCAGACCGTCTCGCACTACCGCATTATCGAAAAACTCGGCGGTGGCGGTATGGGTGTTGTCTACAAGGCCGAAGACACCAAGCTACACCGCTTCGTTGCCTTGAAGTTCCTTCCTGAAGGGTTTGCGCCAGACTCGCAAACTCTGAGCCGCTTCGACCGTGAGGCGCAGGCTGCCTCTGCTTTAAACCATCCGAATATTTGCACAATTCATGAAATCGGTGCACACAACGGCCAGCCTTTCATCGCCATGGAGCTTCTCGAGGGCCAGACCCTTAAGCACATGATTGATGGTCGGTCGTTGACCTCGGAACAAGTTCTGGAATTTGGGGTAGAAATAGCTGATGCGCTTGAAGCTGCCCATGCGGAAGGCATCATCCACCGGGACATCAAGCCGGCGAATATCTTTGTAACCAAGCGCGGTCACGCCAAGATTCTGGATTTTGGACTAGCGAAAGTGGTTCCCTCTGGCTCAAGCGGCGCGGCTTCACAGATGCCGACCGTCACACTAGAACAATTCCTAACCAGCCCAGGCGCGACAATGGGCACCATCGCTTACATGTCGCCGGAGCAAGCGCGAGGCGAAGAACTGGATGCACGAACGGACCTGTTCTCATTCGGCGCGGTGCTCTACGAGATGGCAACAGGACGGATGGCATTCCCCGGCAATACCGCAGCAATCGTACACGAAGCAATTCTGAATCGATCACCTGCTCCCATGGTGCGAGTGAATCCTGACCTACCGCCGGAATTAGAGCGGATCGTCAACAAGGCGCTCGAGAAGGACCGCAAGCTCCGTTACCAAAGTACCGCCGACATCCGTACCGATTTGCAGCGATTGAAACGCGACTCAAGTTCAAATCGCGCACCGGCTAAAGAGCCACAAGAGAGGTACCCAAGTTGGAGATCAACGCGGCGTTTGGCTTTGGGTATCTCCGTTCTGTTATTGGTAGCCTGCGTTTCCGGAGCGGCGTTGTTCTTTTACAATCACCGGCATGTTGCTCCATCGCCGGTGCAACACGTTCTGACACGGATTACCTTTGACGACGGCCTGCAGATTGGTGCCACGTGGTCTCCGGATGGGCGCTTCATCGCCTACACCTCCGACCGCGGGGGGAAATTTGATATTTGGGTGCAGCAAGTAAGTGGTGGCGATCCTGTGCAGATCACCAAGGGGCCCGGCCCCAACTGGCAACCCGACTGGTCGCCGGATGGAGAGTTTATTGCGTATCGTTCCGAGGCGGGCGATGGCGGTTTGTTCGTCGTGCCTGCGCTAGGGGGCGAAGGACTGCAAAGGAGAGTTACCTCTTTTGGATATTATCCTCACTGGTCCCCGGACGGCCTACAGATACTGTTTCAAACTTCAGATAAGCGAAATACCGGTTGCAAGTTTTATTTGGTGGGACTTGAGGGGAATACGCCTCGCGAGGTGCTGGCAGAGTTGACGACTCGAATGGTGACGAGATCTGCCGCGTGGCATCCCGACGGAAAGAGAGTCTCGGTCTGGGTCTTTCACGACATCGATTCGCCTATTCCCGACATTTGGACCGTCCCGGTGGGCGGAGGCGTGCCGGTCAAATCCGAGATCGATCCCGCGATATTGAAGAGAGCAGAATTTGTTGCAGGTGGAGGAAGGTCGCCATGGGGAGATTCGGATTTCAGGTTCTCCTGGGCACCCACTGGGAAGGCAATCTACTTCGAGCGCAGTTTTCGTGGCGCAAGGAATATCTGGAGGATGAATATCGATCCGCAAACATTGCGAGGCATTGGAATCGAGCGCCTGACGACCGGCCCAGGCCTTGATACAGAATTTTCTCTGTCCCCATCAGGAGAAAAGCTGGCGTTTACCGGCCAAACTCAACTGGTCAAGGCCTGGATGTTTCCTTTCGACGCCACGCATGGCCAGGTTACGGGACCTGGCGGAGCATTGACCTCGACCGGAAAAGAGGCTTGGGGAGCAAGCCTTTCGCGGGACGGTAAGAAATTCGTATTTTCCGGCAAGCGGGCTGGCCGATGGGAGCTGTGGGAGAAATCGTTGGTGGACGGACGCGAGGCGCCGATATTCACGGACGATGGCTACCTTCGAGACGGAGGGCTGTGGTCTCCTGACGGCGCGAGGCTCGCCTATGACCGCTCAAAAACGGCAACCGGCGAGATTCAGGTGGCAATATGGTCGAGTGAGAGCCGTACAGAGGAGCCACTCACTGAATTTAGCAATCGCTACGACTACACGAGCGATTGGTCACCGGATGGCGAATGGTTGTTGGTGTCACGGGAGAACAAGGAGACCGGCAAACCCGAAATCTGGAAGATTCCCGTTGCCGGCGTTCTCGCAAAAGGTGGGAAGCCACAAAAGATCATTTCTGACCCAGGCTTCAAACTCTGGCAAGGTCGGTTTTCTCCCGATGGTCGCTGGATTGTATTTGAAGCTGGAAGAGACCAAGACACGAGGATTGAATCGACAATCTATGTCGTGGCAGTGGATGGGGGACAGTGGGTTCGCATTACGGATGGCAAACATTGGGATGACAAGCCCCGGTGGTCTCCCGATGGCCGAGTCATTTATTTCCTCTCGGAACGTAGTGGACTCTTCAATGTCTGGGGAGTTCATTTCGATCCAGGGAAAGGCAGTCCGGTAGGCGAGCCCGTTCCGGTAACCGCATTGGACAACCCCAACCTGATGGTTCCGAAATCCATAGAACAAGTTGGGCTTGCGCTCACGCAAGACCGGCTGGTGGTCACCGTCACGCAAGCCTCCGGCAGCATCTGGGTGCTGGATAACGTAGATCAATAGGCGGGCCGTATAAGAGGAAAAGCAGGTATAAGGAACTAGATTGCGCTAAGTAACTTCCTGACACAGAGGTTGTAAACGTTCGCTTCGGCCTAAGGATTGCAGCTTCGGAGTCCGATGATGATCTCGATCGCGATCTTTAGGTTGCCGGTAAATCCTTCAGACTCCGCTCGCGCTTCTAAGCATACAAGCAAAGGATCATCATGACGAACCGAATCTTCCATGTGCGGTCGACTGGAATACTCCCCGATCTCGACAGCATCTCAAAACGAAGATGCCGGAACGCGAGTTCCGGCTACTTCGTTCTGGTTAGCCACCCATAGGCTACTTGAGGGCAATCACGACCTTTTCGCCGGCGTCTGGTCGGCCATTGGCGATCGCAAGTTCCTTCTCTAGTTTGGGGGCTGGAACGGTCATTCCTGCTCGGCCCGCGGCTCCCCATATCTCGGTCAGGAAGTATTGGTTGTCGAGATGGTAGAAGACCAGTCGGGGGCTGGCCTTGCCCGGATGTTCTTGACGAACCGGCGACAACGCAGCCTCACCGGTTTTGCAGTTTCGGATTATGATCTTGCTCCAGTTTTCCTGGGTGATTTCATAGCAGCCGGCCGGCAATTGTGCCTTTCCTACTTTGAAGGCGAACGGCACATCGGCCTTCGCCACAGACTGCGCGCTGGCGCCGGTGGAGTTGAGCAACAGGGACAGCACCACTAGCGACCAGATCCCGATAAGGTTGCGTTTCATAAAATTCTCCTTGGGGCTCCTTTCAGCGGAACCCAACTGAAGTTGTCTCTCAAACTCCTTTGCTGGAAGTTTGCTGTGACGCGATGAGGTATTGCATGCTCTCGGCCAGAGCCGAATGCGAGTTCCTCCCCGATCTACTCGGCTGGTTTTGCAACAGCATAGGCGCTGGCCGCCCTGGCTGGCATTCGTAGCAACCGGTCAAGCGGTAGTTGATTGGCTACTTGATGGGAGCCGATTGGTTCTGCAACAGTTGGGGTTGATTGGATGACGCTTCTCCGGCGCTTTCGGATACACTCAACAACCGGAGGCGGACTTGATTAACCCGAGGTTGCTGGCAATTTCCGGATTCCCGAAACGAAGGGTCTGGGCCATAAAGGATGGCCCTTTGTTTCTAGGAAGGGATTCCTCCAACCAGGTGGAAGTGGAAGATCCCGCCGTTTCGCGCAAGCATTGCTCGATCACGGAACTCTCGAGCGGTGTTTTCGAAATCGGCGATCTCGACAGTCACAATGGGACCTTCGTCAATGGAATCAAAGTGAGCCGCAAGACCATGCAACATGGCGATCGGATTCGTATCGGGAGCCGCGAGTTTGAGTTTCGAACCGGCCCTGATGAGGAGGCCGCTCCGCTGTCTTCGTACCAAGGCACCCAAGCATCGAGCGCCGAGCTTCTAACGATGTCCCTGGATCGCTCCGGCCTGCCGACAGATACCTCGAGGGTCGGCCGAATGGCCCGCGATCTTGGAGCATTTTTCAAGATCGCGAACGTGATCAATTCCACCCGCGACGTAGCAGCATTGCAACGCGAGTTGCTGGCACTGATATGCGAAGTGATTCCCGCTGCGCAGGCTGCAATCGTGCTTCGAGGCAACGCGGATGAGGAGGCGTGCCCGCCGTCTACCTGGAATCGAAAGGGCCTGGCGCAGCAGGAGATGCTCATCCAGGAGCAGTTGGTTCAGCAGGCAACCTGGGAGCGATGCGCGGTCTTCACCGCGGCTCCAATCGACACCCCTTTCGCGGAGCATGTGTTGTGCGTGCCCCTCGTGGCGGTTGATAGAATCCTCGGTGTGATTTATCTGAGTTCACCTTCCTCTTCACCCGCCTTCGGCGAGGAACACGCCTACTTCCTTAGCTCGGTTTCCCGCATCGCCGCGGTCACGCTGGAGAACTTGTCGAATCTCGATTCTCTGCGGGCCGAAAATCTGCGCCTCCGTAAGGACGTAGAAACTGCGAGTACCCTCGTCGGTGAGAGCAGGCAGATGGCGCGGGTTAGCGAGTTCATCTCGCGAGTCGCTAAAGGCGATTCGACAGTACTCATTCGCGGCGAGAGCGGAACCGGAAAGGAGCTCGTGGCTCGCGCGATACACGCCAACAGCTTGCGGCCTGGCAAGCCATTCGTCGCCATTAACTGCGCTGCCATACCGGAAGCCTTGCTGGAGAGCGAACTGTTCGGCCACGAAAAGGGTGCTTTCACGGGCGCGATTGGGACCAAAAAGGGCAAACTCGATTTCGCCGAAGATGGGACGCTTTTCCTAGACGAAATCGGGGAGATGCCTCCTCTGATGCAAGCAAAGCTCTTGCGGGTCTTGCAGCAACGTGAATTCGAAAGGCTCGGAGGAAACCGCTTGCTGCCGTTCAACGCGCGCGTCGTGGCCGCGACGAACAAAGACTTGGAGCAGGCGATCAAGACAGGTGAGTTCCGGCAGGACTTGTATTACCGACTGAATGTGGTTTCCGTAGCCCTGCCCCCGCTGCGTGAGCATCGCGAAGACATTCCATTGCTGGCCCTGCATTTTGCCAACAAGTATGCCGCTAAATGCAAGCGTGGGTTCAAAGGCATCACGGCGGAAGCACGCTCTCTGCTGATGCAATACAGTTGGCCGGGCAACGTTCGCGAATTGGAGAACGCCATCGAACATGCGATCGTGATGGGACCCACCGACGAAATTCTCGCCGAAGACCTGCCCACCGCGTTACTGGAGGAACAATCGTTGGAGTTGACCGCGGCGCGATACCACAACACCCTCACCCAGACGAAAAAGCAACTCGTTCTTGCGGCGCTGGAGGAAACCAACGGCAGCCCCGTCGAGGCAGCCCGCCTCTTGGGCATTCACCCCAAGTACTTGCACCGGCTAATCCGGAATCTAAACTTGAAATCCGACATTAAGCGATTGGGGTAAGCCAAGTTGCGGGATTCGATCGAACTTCGGATCCGCTAGAATTGTCTCGTTTTGATTTCTCACGGGTCGCGCCGACCTGTATCTTTTGATCCAAAAGTAACTCACCAGTTTCCGACCCCAAGTGGTTGAGTAGTGCAGCCGTATGCCCGGCAGAGCAAAAAGGCCATAGCCCTCGCTTCCTTTGCCGCAAATCCTTGCGGAGAACTCCATGACCGAAGAACGTAAGCACGCGATTCTCTTTGCTGCAACTTTGTTAAGTGCGCGCCGATTGATTGAAAACATTGAGTCGGACAAGCCACATTTGAATGAACAGTATTTTGTAGACAGGACGATATCGAAGGTGGAGTTCATCTTGGAACGGATCGATAACCGGTGGCCTGCTTGCGTGCCGCCCCAGAAGTGAGAACTAATCAGTCACTAACAGCAGTTTTCTATGCGATATGCGAAGTGTTCAGACGGAATGCACATGCTTGCAATCGACCAGACTCAAACCACTGTACTAAATGCAAGACTAGAAAGATAAAAAACGAGGTGGCAGCGAAAGCGAAATATGAGAAGAATTTTTCCAAAACAAGGATTCCAACTGGGGTGAAGAGAATGGGGCCAAGCCATCAGTCGGACCAGCAAGATGTGTGAATACAGCTATGGCTGATAATCGAGGTATTTTTCACGAATTTGTTTGAAGAGGCGTGAAGTCGTGCCGTTGCGGAGGTGGTAGTTCAGGATTTTCCGTTCGTAGGGACTGGGGAGCGGACCTTTTGGAAGTTGAGATTCGACATCACTGCGGTTCTGAATTGCGGATAACCGGACATCTCTAACAATGTCGGCCCTGTCATCTCTAACAATGTCGGCCCTGTCAAATCCTTTTTGAGCACACTTCTCCATTCGCTTCTAAGAGTGGTCTTCCTGGTTCTTTTTGACCGCTGCATCGACGACCACGGCTCGCTCATAATCTTTCGGTCGGCTTCAGTCCGACCTAAACATCTCTTCGATCCGTACTTCGACCATGATTAGTAATTCAAACTCCCTTTGCAGGGAGCGGGATGCCCAACCAAGTGCACGGTGTTCTACTTCACACCATGTCCGGTACCGAGCTGTCCCGCGTGCGAACCGAACTCTAAAGACTGTGAATAGTCACAACCATTCCGCCACATCCAGTACAACCGGACCCCCAGCCTGCGTCCCATCGCTACCTTGGCAATGCTTTTGTGTCGACGCATCGCCAGGTGCATGTACCGACGTTTCCAGTCAGGATGAATGCGCGCCGCTGCTTGGGCTGCTTCCACCAACAAGAAGCGCAACAACGAATTGCCTTGCTTGCTGATGTGTCCAAGTCGCTGCTTGCGAGCACTGGAGTTCTCACACGGAATCATCCCTACGTACGTGCCGATCTGCTTGCCACGTTGAAACCGAGTCGGAGTTCCGATGATCAACACGTAGGCCAGTGCCGTGATCGGACCGACACCGGGATGAGTCATCAGCCGCATCGCCTCAGGTCGCTTCCTGGCTTCCCGTTCGACGACTGCGGTTAGTTCCTCAATCATCGGATTCATACGGTTAAGCAACTCCAATAACTCTTGCCGGCGGCGACTGGCCCAAGGAGCTAACGGGAGCTGCGCTAACAGCGCTCGTCCTTTTTCGCTGAATAGTTTCTTCTTCCAGCGATAACCCTCGTTCATCGCCAACGCATGCAACTGATTCATAATCCGGGTGCGCATCTGCACCAACCGATGCCGGTGCCAGAGAAGTTGTCGCAGATCCCGATTCTCCGGGTCCGGTATCCAAATTTGCGGAAAGTTATTTTCCCGCAACAGCCGGAGTAGGAGTCGGGCATCCTCACGGTCGAACTTCTGCTTCTTCACTCGCTTGGCTTTGATCTCCGCAGGGTCCCCGATCCACAGCTCGAAACCCAATTCAGCCAGTAGCCGCTCGAACCAGCGTGAACATCCAGTAGCTTCCATCCCTACCCGCACACAGAGTCCTCGCTGCTTCAGGTCTCGATAGAACTTCTCTGCCTGTTCACTGTGGTTCAGTTCCTGTTCGTCATACTCACCAGTTTCTTCTATAAAATATGCAATCGTCTGAAAGCTCGGGTGGTAATCTACGCCTATCAACATCATGTTCGGCTCCTTCTTTCCGAACCTATGGTCGTCATGCAACCACAGTGTACGGTCGAGGGAGCCGACATTGTTATGCAATCAAGTTCGGCCCAGTACCGATATGGACCGTTTGTGCATTAATCAGGGCTTTGAGGGAATGAATGGTCTTGGGACTGGAGTAGGTTGTGATTTTCGTGGAGTTAGCGTGTCCAGAGCCGGAATTGAGAACGATACGGTCATGGTGCGTTCCGGGGGGCGAATTCCCCCCTGGATGGCTTTTGCAAGAATCTCGATCGCCGTTCCCGCCAGCGGTGGTAAATAAATCGTCGCGGCTAGCCATCCTTGGCGCACCCACGTTTGGCCTGTCTTTAGCTGGCCATCACAACCGGTGAACGGCAGGCTGAGCCATCGGGTGCGTTCTTCCTCGTTGCTAACCTTCTCAAAGGCTTTGCGAGCCCCCATAGCCATGGCGTCGTCTTGTGCACCAATGAGATCAATTGCTTTGTTTTGCGACGTGGCGAGCTTTAGCCAGGAAACTACGGCTCGTTCAGCGCTCTCCTCCGTCCACCGTCCCTTTAACGTAACGACCTGTATATTCGAAGGTTTCCTCTCAAGCATCCCCGCTGTACGTTTCTGGGCTGAGGAACTTTGCGACGGTCCTTCCAGGTAAAGGATCGAACCACCTTGCGGAAGCAGGGCGGCAAATTGTTTTCCCTGGATGCGCCCGATCTCAACATGATCGGAGCTAACCCCAAAGGTAGGCGCGGTGGCCAGTCTGTGTAGCTCCGGCATGTACTCTGGATCTCGATTCAATACCACCCAGCCGATCCCGGCTGCGCTGGCAGCGCGGGCCACCTGAGGCAGTGCGGTGCCGCTCACTGGTTCCAACACAATGGCGTCCGGCCTGGACTCGGGACGATTCTGGATCGCCTGCAGAATCTGTGTACTTTGATTCACTGCATTGTTCTCGGCGAAAGTAATTTCCGGCCCATCGACGCCAAATTTATGAGCGGCCTCTTCTGCAGCCGAGGCCTGTGCAATTTGGAAATCATTGTCCTGCGTATGGAGAGAAACCAGAAATTTGAGTTTTTTCATCACACGCCAAAATTAACTTCGGTTGCCTCAACGATACGCGCCGCCCGAGCAAAAGTCCTTAGGTTTTTCCGGGAGATTCAATAAGAGTCGATACACGATTAGATGTACTCGTACGAGACAATCACTGACACATGAAGGTCAATGTCCGGTAAGCGTGCTAATCAGGAGCTGGTCGAGTCTGGCAAGTAGCTTCATCTAAATTTGATTATGCGGGAATCGCGGTTGTCCGGTTCGCTGGATATTCTGCCTGGATGAGTCTTTTGATCATCGACGCAAAGCGCGCCTGATCTTCGCTTCGCACAGTCTTGAATTGCAATCCTAGCCCACTCCCAGCCCTAACGTACCGCACTGTAGCACTTACTCTGATCTCGCCATCCTGTACGAGAAAATGGAGTTCAACTCTCGCGTCGACGGGGCAGACTTTTCGGGTCTCGATAAATAAGCCACCGACGCTCAGATCTTTAACTCGTGACGTGTCCTCTGTTCGACCGCAGCGCCAGATAACGTGCACACCTTGGGGCGTATCAACACGATTGTGGTGTCTTCGGGAATGAAGGACTTTCTTTTTCAACATGCCCTCGCCCGTGTATCTCTCTTTCCAACGAGGATCCCATTAACAAAAATTGAGCGTTATACAACCCAAGCAATGCCACGGATTATTTCTGACAGGAATCATCCGGCTGCATGCACAGGTGCCACGTTCTAATTAATGATAATCAAAAGGAGCGCAGAACCTGTGTTGATGTAGCCAAAGGGGCACCGGGATAACCGAATCTGTTGGTACTACACTCTTCCGGTTATCGCGTTTACAAGGACCCTTTGAGTAGTGGTAATGTCAATAGATAGCAGCGAAGCCGGTGAAGAGATTCAATATCTCCATCGCAGGAGACCCGTCGTGCACAAAAGACTTTCCAATCCCTCGACGAACGTAGCCCTGCTTCTCATCATTCTCGCGGTCGTAGTCTCGCTAAGAGCAGCTGATCGACACACACTCATCATTAACGGGGAGTCCACGGAAGTGCCCGTCATTTTCGTAAGTGGCCATCCTTATGTCGGCCTAGAAGCTCTCGCAAATGCTCTCAATGGTTCGGTCAGTTCTTCTGGTGTCATAGTAGCTCTCAGTCTCCCCGCCAGTTCCGCTAATCGCGCTCCATCTCCAGCAACAGCGTCTGCGGCCCCCGCACCTGCCGCGCAGACGCAAGCGGCGCCATCGAACCAAGGATTTTCAAAGCAATTTCTAAACGCTGGAATCGAGCAGATGTCCACTCTGCGTGAATGGCACGCCGCGCTCGACTCCGCCATCCAAAATGGAATCCCTCTATCGGCAGGTCTGCTTGCTCCGTATCGAGCGCAAGCCGCCACGAATCTTCGCCTGGCCGAAGTCGCTGCTGTCACACCTTCCGATCACAGTGCCTCTCAGCTTTTGAACAAAGCATTTCAGAACATGACAAAACTCGCCGATAGGTACGTCAACATGCGCGCCAACATGACTTACATCTCGCCAGACGCGCTGCAGAATGACGGCCTGAATCAGCGCCTCATTGCCTGCGGCCGCTCGCTCAGATCAATGGCAGCAAACGGGCAATTTGTTGATGACGGTTCGTGCGATTGAGTGTGGAGGCAGCTAGATCGTAACTCTCGGTAAGCCGTTTATCGGGAGGTAGCAGTTGTGCCGCGCATCACACCGGTTCGCTCAAGAGTGTCGTATGTTACGAGTATGCGTCCGTCCAATGATTGTTCGCTCCTTCTGTTTGTATATCTGATTGCCGGTGCAATGCTTGCCCCTATGGCCCCGGCCCAATCCACTTCCCCACAAACCAAAACGCCCGTGGTCGCACCGCCCACCACCACGAAGGAATGGACCGGCGACCTGGATGTGCTTCTGAAGCACCGCGGCATCCGTATTGGGGTTCCCTATTCCAAAACACTGTTTTACACGGTCAAAGGTACGCCATCTGGCGTCTCATACGAGATGAGCAAGGAATTTGAAAAATACCTGAACAAGAAATACCCACTGCAAAACAAAAACCTCAAAATTCACGTGCTTTTGACGGTTACTCCACGCGAAAAGGCTGCTGCAAGCTTGACCGGCGGCACATTCGATATCCTGATAGGTGCCATAGCTATTACGTCCGAGCGACAGAAGCTTGCCGATTTTTCTGACCCTCTCTTCACTGATGTTAAGGAGATTGTAGTCACTGCGCCAAATTCTGCCCAAATTACATCCTTAGACGACCTGTCGGGCAAGGAAGTTTTCGTACGCAAGACATCGGCCTACTGGGAACATTTGGAACTTCTGAACGAGCAGTTCAAGAAGGATAAGAAAGCACCCATTAAGCTTGCGGCCGTTCCCGAGGCACCTTGGAGACGAAGACATCTCTAGAAATGGTGAATGCCGGTTTGCTGCCCGTAACGGTCGTGAACGACTGGACGGCCAAGCTATGGAGCAAATTGCTCCCCAAGATGCAAGTTCACTCCGACATCGCTATTGGGCCGGGTGTAGCTTTCGGCTGGGCGGTACGCAAAGACTCGCCAAAGCTGTTGGCCGACATCAACGAATTCATCAAGACGCACCGTCAGGGCACTGCGTTCGGCAATCAATTGGCAACGAAATACATGGGGTCGACGTACATGTTGAAACAAGCTGTCTCTACCGAAGGCATGAAGCGGTTTGAGCAGACGGCACAATACTTCCGCAAATATTCGGATAAATACGGCATGGATTACCTACTTTTGATGGCCGAGGGCTATCAGGAATCCGCTCTAAACCAGCAAGCGAAGAGTCAGGTTGGCGCGGTCGGCGTTATGCAATTAATGCCGAGCACAGGCAAGGACATGAACGTGGGTGATATCACCCAAGAAGAACCAAACATTCATGCGGGCGTCAAGTATTTCAGTAGCACGATGAAAAGACTTTATGGCGACGAGCCCAACATGGATGACCTCAACAAGGTCCTCTTCACCTTTGCCGCCTATAATTGCGGTCCTGCCCGCGTGAAACAACTGCGAGCGGAAGCCGCGCAAAAAGGGCTCGACCCTAACGTCTGGGTGAATAATGTTGAGTTCATTGCTGCTGCCCGCGTCGGCCAGGAAACTGTTAACTACGTCACCAACATCTACAAATACTACGTGGCTTACAAACTCATCGCCCTTCAGGAAGAGCAGCGCCGCAAAGCCAAAGAATCATTCGTTCCACAAAAGCCATCGTAAGTCCGTTTCGTGCTTGAGTTCAGATGGGCTAAACCCGTGTCAACTCCAGATAAGTTAACCGGGACCGATGCAGTCAAAATATGCTAGAAGTATGTTCTCCCTTGGCCAATGGAACCAATCGACAAGGAGAACCCCCACATGTTGAAGGCTAGAATCTTCATTACCTCAGTCTTTCTCTTGCTGGCTCTCGTGCCGCTTCAATTTGCGCAGGATGCCCCAACAATCGCCAAGAGTACGGACTCAGAACGACAAGGGGCCATCTCAGGTCTCGTGAGGACAATCAACACCATCGAGGTGACGGAACTTTACGACTATGGCTCGTACCCCCCGTGGCCAATTCTTCTCGCGCACCATCAGGAAGCTTTCAATGGGTGGCTCAAGAGGTTTTATTCCTCGGTGAGCCCAACGCACATCTTGGCGACATGCCTGAAATCCTGCCTGGCTGGAATTTGCGCTTGAATGTCCAAGCTGACGGCAAAGGCTACCTACTGCAGTTAGCTGACACGAACGACAAAATCGGATTTGCTTGGGTTAGCGATGA
>CAVVJG010000014.1:0-97996 GCA_963748365.1 Candidatus Acidiferrales bacterium | reverse complement strand
GGACAGGCGGCGCACGGAAAAAAGCAGCTCGCAGGAGAAACCATGCAAACGGAAGAATCCGAAAAGAGCAACCCAAAATTGTTGGACACCTACGAGAGGATTTTCATGAGCAGGACACATCGGAAATCTTTCATTGCACTCTGGCTGATGGCTGTCTTCTTTCTCACTTCAGCGAGCGCGCAAGACGCCAACAAGAGCAAGACTGAGCCTCTGATGATCCAGGAGCAAGGCAGCTTCGCCGTCGGCGGCAAGGTCATCACTAATCCCGGAACCTTCAATCCAAAGCAGCCAACCCCTGACGGCCAGACACTGCATGGCGATCACGCCTACGTTTTTTATCAGATTCCAGCGAATCGCCGTAAGCTTCCGCTGGTGTTTTTGCACGGCACAGGCCAGTTTTCCAAGACTTGGGAAACTACTCCTGATGGCCGAGAGGGCTTCCAGACCATCTTTCTCCGTCGTCGCTTTCCCGTATATCTAATCGATCAGCCGCGTCGAGGAGACGCTGGCCGCGGCACGGTTTCGGCAACCATAAATGCAACGCCGGATGAACAGATGTGGTTCGATACGTTTCGGGTCGGCACTTGGCCGGATTACTTTCCGGGTGTTCAGTTCTCGAAAGATCCGGAAGCTCTCAACCAGTATTTCCGTCAGATGACACCGAACGTGGGGGCGTACGATCCCGAGGTAATCTCCGACGCGTGCGCGGCGCTGTTCAACAAGATCGGGCCTGCCGTCTTTGTGACACACTCGCAAGGCGGTGGACTTGGATGGGCGACAGCGCTTAAGACCGGGAATGTGCGAGGAATCGTAGCCTACGAGCCAGGCAGTGGCTTTCTGTTTCCAGAAGGAGAAGTTCCGGATGCACTACCAAGCTCCGGTGGAACACTTTCGGCCATTGGTGTTCCCATGGCTGAGTTCATGAAACTCACCAAGATTCCTATTGTCATCTACTACGGCGACTTTATTCCCGACAAGCCAAGCGATTATCCAGGTCAGGATGGGTGGCGAGTTCGGTTGGAGATGGCCAGAAAGTGGCGGGACACAGTCAACCGTCATGGCGGCGATGTCACGGTCGCGCACCTACCGGAAGTTGGCGTCCATGGAAATACCCACTTCCCGTTCTCCGACTTGAATAACATACAGGTGGCGGACCTAATGTCGAAGTTCCTCTCGGAAAAGAAGCTGGACTAATCCATTGCCAAATCCAACGTGGCGATTCAGCATCCGAGCCGACTGGTCAGGTCTTGGCCGCCACGGGTTTCAGCAGCCTTGGATGAAAGTCACCCTACTCTGGTCGTGGACGCGAAGGAGTGCGATCTTCACACGAAATCTGGAGCGAACTCAGGACTGCCTAACCGGCAGTACCCATTTTGCTGTGGCGCCCCATCCAAGGAGACAGCGAGTCCAGTGAAACGCAAGTCGGTGATAGATTGTGGAGTGACGCGAAGAGACAATTTCGATCAGACGCTGTGCGAAGTCCGGTATTGACGCGAGAGGAGGGACGAGAGGATGAACGACAAAGAGGACACAAAAAGCAATGAGCCTCGATCTAACGCGATCTCCCGACGTGACCTAATAAAGGGTGTGATTGTTGGCGGCGTTACAGTCTCCTCGGCAAGCTATCTGTTCCGCGCTTCCTCGTTGCTCGGCCAGTCTGCTCGCAGAATGGGTGAAAGGCTCGTCACGATCAATGTGAACGGACAGTTGCGGCGAGCGGATGTCATGAGACAAGAAACGCTGGCCTGGACACTGCGCCACAAACTGGGGCTCACGGGGACGAAGCTGGGTTGCGACCGGGCCGAATGCGGCTCTTGTACAGTTCTTATTGACGATGTGCCACATTATGCTTGCTCGGTGCTGACACACACCGTGCGCGACCGGAAGGTCCTAACCATCGAGGGGCTGGCGAGCCCCGAGGGAAAGCTGCATCCGGTCCAACAAGGCGTCATCGACGAACAGGGCTTTCAGTGTGCATTCTGTATGCCCGGCTTCATCATGGCGTCCGTAGGATTCCTAAAAACAAATCCAAATCCCACGCGCAGTGAACTGGCGTTCGGTGTTTCTGGAAATCTGTGCCGTTGCCAGGACTACGACAAGATTCTCACCGCACTGATGCGCGGCGCGGAGAATATGCGGAGGGCCAACAATGTCTGAGAAATCCGTGAAAAGAGAACCGGCGCCGACCAAAGCCCCCGAACGAGTGTATGGCGTCGGACACAAACTGATCGGGAAGGATTACCCAACTCCGGACCTCTACGCGAAGGTCACGGGGCTGGCGAAATACGCCGAAGACTACCACGCGGACGGAATGCTCTTTTGCAAACTGCTCCTCAGTCCACTGCCGCACGCGCGTGTGAAGCGCATCGATACGCGGGCGGCGCTCGCTATCCCCGGGGTAAAGGCGATTCTCATGGCTGATGAGCTTCCGCCTCCGGCCGATAGCCTTACTGACAACGGCACCATAATCAAAGCCAATCTGAAGAGCGAGCGGGCACTTACAATGGAGCCGCTCTATCAAGGCGAGCCTATTCTCGCTGTGGCTGCGGTCGACGAACTGACTGCTGCGGAGGCGATTGAAAAAATCCGAATCGATTTCGAGCCACTTCCGTTTGTAATTGATCCGCTCGAGACTTTGCGGCCAGGGGGACCAAATCCGAGACTGGAAGGAAACATTTGGGTTCAGGCTCCAGCAGGCGCCGGTGCAGCGGGTGCGCCTCCGCCAAGTCCTCCTCCGCCCACGATTGGCGAACTGAAATGGACGAAGGAAGATTTTGCGAACGCGAAGGAAGGTCAATTGCCGATGGGTAAGACGCCCGGCGAATGGTCCTACGGCGACCTCGACGCAGCCTTCAAGAAGGCCGCGCTCGTCCTAGACGAAACATTTGTCACGCCAGATACCAGCCACCAGACGCTCGAAACCCGCACTGCAATGGCTTACTGGCAGAACGGCAAAGTGCATGTATTCACGGGTACGCAGAGCACCGCACAGACTGTACCGGCCATCGCGAGATGGTTAAACATCGATCCCGGCAACGTGGTTCTGATCAGTGAATACACGGGAGGCGGCTTTCGGAAGCAAAATCACGGGCGGCGTGACCCTAGTTATTCCTGCCCTTCTGTCTAAGAAGGTAAGCGCACCGGTGATGATGCGCATCAGCCGCGAAGAGGAAACGTTCATCGGGCGTGCACGACCGAGCTTGATGGGCAGAATGAAAGTCGGCTTCTCCAAAGAAGGAAGAGTCATCGCGCTAGACATGTTCGTTATTTCCAACAACGGTCCTTACGACGCCAATGGCGATGTTCCTTCGTCGGGCCGTATCGTTTCTCTGCTCTACCAGTGCGAAGCGATGCGCTGGCGTGGAGCGACAATACTGACGAATACGCCTCCGCGCAGCGCGCAAAGTTCGCCGGGCGGAATGCAGGGCATTGCCATCATGGAGCCGGTTATCGCAAAAGCGGCGCGAAAACTTGGGTTGGATCAAGTGGCCATCCGCCGCATCAACTGCCCGGAAGGCAAGGCCCCCGTCGGGCCGGTGATGGCCAGTACCGGCAAACGGCCTCATGCAACAAGCGCATTCCTCAAGGAAGCTCTCGACCGCGGTGCGGAACAGTTCAAATGGAACGAGCGGGTTGCTCGCAACCCGAAACGAATCGGTACCAAGGTGCGCGGCGTCGGGGTTTCGCTGAGTTGCTACGTGGGCGGTACGACTGGCTTCGATGGGCTGCTCGTCATCACCCCGGAAGGGCGGATCCGATTCCAGTCTGGGATCGGCAATCTAGGCACGGAGGCGGTGATGGACGTGCATCGCGCCGGTGCGGAGGTCCTGGGTGTTCCGTGGGAGAAGTGCGATATCACCTGGGGCGACACGGCGAAGAACTTACCTTTCACCTGCGTCTCCGGTGGCAGCCAGACAACGCACGCGATGACGCGGGCCGCTTACGCAACGGCAATGGACGCAAAGAAAAAGCTTCAGGAGATCGCAGCCAAAAGTCTTGGTGGCAAGCCAGAGAATTACGAGGTCGCGAACGAGCGCATCTTCCGCAAAGGCGGTGGCGCGGGCATGACGTTGGCGCAGGCTGCAGCGAAAGCCATTCAACTGGGTGGCGTTTACGACGGCCATGAACCATCGGCTGATCTTAATAAACTGACGAAGGCCTCGATGGCAGCACTGGCGGGGCAAGGCCTGGTAGCGGCCGCAAAGGACACCTATCCACGCGACGGCCAAACGTATTCGTACGTGGCGAGCTTTGCTGAAGTCGAAGTCGATATCGAAACAGGAAAATACTATATCGTGGATTTTCTCGCTTACGCCGACGTCGGCTCGGTGATTCATCCGCGCGCGCTTGGCGGCCAGGTACTTGGCCGCTCGGTTCTGGGGATAGGCCATGCGATGGGCCAGAAGTGGGTTTATGACCCGCATTACGGCGCCATGCTTTCGACGCGCTTCTATCAGAACAAACCTCCAACGATTCTCGATGTTCCTGTCAACATGCAATGGGCGGCGTTGGATATTCCGGATCCCGAAACTCCGGTAGGAGCACGTGGCGTCGGCGAGCCTCCGGTGGGTGGCGGCTGTGCCGCTATTCTAAATGCACTCTCGGATGCATTGGGAGACGAGATTTTCCGCCGCGCACCTGTCAACGCCGACACCATCCTGACTTCGCTGGAAGCTGGACGGCCGATGCAGCATCCCTTGATGGCACACATTTAGGGGAGTCGCGAAAGGAGAGCCTATGGCCGTAATTCGAGATGTTATGCCGGAATTTGAATTGTTGCAGCCAAGCGCTATTGCTGATGCGCAAAAGTTGCTCGAGCAGCAAGGACGCGATGGCTGGGTCCTGGCCGGAGGCATGGATAGCTTCGACTGGCTCAAGGACCGCATCAAGAAACCAAAGGTTGTGGTCGATCTGAGCGGGATAGCAGAGTTGAAAGGAATTCGCGCCACTGCCGACGGCATCGAGATCGGGGCGATGACCACGCTGACGGAAGTAGTTCAGCATCCCGTAATCAAGGAGAAGTATAAACTGCTGGCGGATAGCGCGGAATTGGTGGCCTCGCCGCAGATTCGAAATCAGGGCACGATCGGCGGCAACGTTTCGCAAGATGCCCGTTGTTGGTACTACCGTGCAGGTTGGCCATGCTACCGCGCCGGGGGAAATATCTGTTATGCCGACACTCCCGAGGGCCGCAACCGCGAGCATGCAATCCTGCATGCGGAACGATGCGTAGCCGTGAATCCTTCGGACACCGCCCCTGCGCTCATCGCTGTCGATGCCAAATTCGTGATTCGCACATCAAAGGGTGAACGCGTGCTCGACGCCGAGGACTATTTCGTGGGCCCTGACATCGACATCACTAGTTTGCATGTCTTGAAACCCGGGGAACTTCTAACGGCTATTCGTATTCCCTCCGCGTGGGCGGGCGCGCAATTCTATTTCGAAAAAGTGCGGGACCGGAATGTGTGGGACTTTGCACTGCTGAACGTGGCCTCGGCAATAGTGGTGGCGAAGGGCAGTATCGAACGAATCCGCATAGCCGTAAACGGCGCGGCGGCCCGGCCGCTCCGCCTGAAAGCCGTCGAAGATGCCGTTCGCGGCAAACCGGCAAATGCAGCAACCGGGGAGATGGCTGGGAAACTCGCCGTGCAAGGTGCACTTGCGCTGCAATTCAACGCTTACAAAATTCCTCTGATGAGAAATCTGGTGAAGCGCGCAATCGGCGGCGTGGAGGAGGCTGTGTGGACTTCCTAGAGTGGGCGAAAAGTCCGTGGGGGCAAACTGTTCCCGTACATATCGCTTGGTTCTTGATATGGGTTGCAGTCATCGCAGGGCTTCTCTTCTTTATCGTTCATGCTACCTATCTGCGATATTTCGCCAAGGCCAAGGAGTTTGCGACCGGTAGTTCACCACTGATCGCGGGGCGAATACCGGAGCGCGTACCCAGACATTCGCTGACCGCAAGGCTTTTCCACTGGATTATGGCCGCCAGTATGTTCACGCTGCTGTTTACGGCCTTCCTCCCGAAGGTGGGCTTCCGGTTCGACTGGGTTACCTATCACTGGATCGCCGGCTCCGTTCTTACTGTCTCCATACTCTTTCATATCATCCACGCCTCGTTCTTCATGGACTTCTGGTCGATCTGGCCTGACAAAATTGACGTGCGGGACGCAGGGAGGAGAATTCTGCGTTTTATGGGGAAGGCTTCGCCTCCACCGGACAAATTCGCCAAGTATCCTCTCGAGAACAAGCTCTACCACGGCGCCATCATTGCCGCAGGACTGTCTGCCATCGTGACCGGCGTGTTCATGATGTTTCGCGTGCGCACGATTTTCTTTCCCCGCAATCCGTATCTGTTCGGTGATATGACCTGGGGCATGATGTACGTGTTTCATGGGCTGGCGGGCGTTGGACTGATTGCGTTGATCATGGTGCATGTCTACTTTGGTCTTCGACCGGAGAAGCGCGCCATCACGAAATCAATGATCTTCGGCTGGATGAGCCGCGACTTTTATCTCAAAGAATACGATCCGCGGCGCTGGCCCGTAGAGGCTCCCAGTTCATCGCCGACGCCTGGAGGAGTAGAGCCAGAAGGCTTAAGAGATGCAGGCTGATATCTCGGAACGCTGCAACACCGTCGAAGAATGCTACGAGTTCATGCTGGCCTATGCAGCCCAAGGGCTTCCCAGCGACGAGGGCAGCAAGTCCGGGGGACAAATTCGCGAATACCTGGAACGTGCCGTGAAAGCTATATCGGGCCTCGCGGAAAGCTGCGCGACGGCCTCTAAACTAGAGCGCTGGGAGCCTTTCGAACGATACCAAGCATTCTTTCAGGTGCTCGCTCGCGATGCCCACGACTCACTTGCCGCAATTGAGCTGGTTTTAGCACAACCCGCCATCAGCTCACAATTGATCGACAATCTGAACGCATCAATCCACCTCCGCGCCTTGCTCACGGACATGTTCCTCGTGAGCGAGATCGTGAATTTGCAACGAGTATCGATGAACCGGACGGGACTGAACTCTAAAAAGTGATTACCGCGCTCCCGAAGCGTAGGATGTCGGCCTAGTTGTACGGTGCGCCGAACAACGTTAAGCAAGAGACGAATGACCATCTGCAATTGTCAGAAGGCCAAGGCATCTGGAAATTCTGACACTCATACTATTGGAGGAACGGTGAAACGCTCCGGCCAATCGAGCGAAGTATTGGGAAGCCGCCTAGCGAGGGCGGTTTCGTTGGGAGATCACGTTGACCAATCCGCAGGCGTAGCCACGTAAGTCGAATTCAAGCTGGCGACCCTTTGACAACCGAGGAGACGGAAAGTTCTTTCCAGATCGGCGCGCAAGATGGAGATGGCGCGCTCGATTCCGGGGTATCCTGCCGCGGCCATGCCGTAGGCATAAGCGCGGCCGATGAGCACAGCCCGTGCGCCAAGACAAAGGGCCTTGATGATGTCGCTGCCGCGCCGGATGCCGCCGTCCATAATTACTTCCGTTTGATGTCCTACCGCGGCGGCAACTTCCGATAACGCACGAATTGTCGGAAATACGGAATCCAGCTGACGACCTCCGTGATTGGAGACAACCACAGCTGCTGCTCCCATGTCGACAGCGCGTTTTGCGTCCTCGGAGGTCAGAATCCCTTTCACAACAATCGGACCCGGCCAAGTCTTTTGAATCCAGCGGAGGTCTTCCCAAGTGACGGCGGCGCGCGCCAGGGCCGCGGATACATCTATTAGTTCCATGGGGCCTCTGCCGGGAATGACAATGTTGTGCAGTTTCGGCACTCCACCGTCGGCGAGGAAAGCCGCGAGCCAACGCGGGTGCGTAAGAATCTCTGGAAGAAACGGAATTTTGGCAAACAGCGAGCGGCCCAGGAGTTCCTGCATTCCGTTGCGCGGATCGCGCTCGCGCAATCCAGCGACGGCCGTATCTACGGTAATCACAAGAGCGGTGTAGCCGGCGCGATGCGCTCTTTCGATCGCGGCTTCCGCAGCCTCACGTCCACCGAGAAGGTAGAGCTGGTACCAAGCAGGTCCGCTCGTAGCTGCTTTGACGTCCTCGAGTTTGTGGCCGGAGATGGTGGACAGGATGTAGGCTGTGCCCGAGTCGCCGGCGGCACGGGCTGCGGCGAGTTCTCCTTCGGGATGCATGAGGCGGCTGTAGCCGACAGGCGCAAGAAGGAAGGGGAGGGAAAGCTGATGCCGCAAAATTCGGACGCCAAGGTCTAACGCATCTTTGGGAAAATCTTTCATCCGCGATGGTGTTCGTTGAGGACGGACAAGCGTTCTGTCGGGCCCTTGAGGCGGTGGCCAGCACGAAGACGAAGGTAGTGTATGGGATGAGGCCTCCGGAAACGATGAACGGCATCTCGCTCGCGGAGTTGGAGAACAGCGTCTCGTGCTCCGCGGTGGAGGAGGCGAATCGACGCGTGCGTCCGGAGTCGATCGCGAAGATTTTGTATACCTCGGGATCGACAGGGATGCCCAAAGGCGTCATTACGACACATCGCATGCTTTGTTCCAACCAGCAAATGCTGCGCGAGGTGATGGAGTTTCTGGGGGAGGAGCCTCCGGTGTTGTGCGACTGGCTGCCCTGGAACCACACCTTCGGCGGCAGCCATAATTTCGGAATCGTTCTCTACAACGGTGGATCTTTGTACATCGACGGAGGAAGGCCAACCGAGGAAATGTTCCGGGAGACGGTTCGCAACCTCAGAGAAATACCGACGACGGCACATTTCAACGTGCCGAAAGCATATGAGTTGCTGGTGATGCACCTGCGCTCGGACAAGGCGCTGCGCGAAACCTTCTTCAGCCGCCTGCGGTGTCTGTTTTTTGCGGCGGCCGGACTGAGCCAGCGGATCTGGGACGATTTGCAGGACCTGGTGTTCGAGACATGCGGTGAGGAAATTTTGGTCGTCACCGGATTGGGGGCAACGGAAACTGCACCGTTCGCTCTTTCGACCGGCATCGATGGAGCTGGGGCGGGCATTTGGGTCTTCCGGTCCCTGGAGTGGAACTGAAGCTTGTGCCTGTCGAAGAGATGGTGGAAGCGCGGTTGCGCGGGCCATCGATCACATCCGGGTATTGGCGCCGCGAGGATTTGAACGCAAGAGCGTTCGATGAGGAAGGGTTTTATTGCCTGGGCGATGCCGTAAAATTTTTGGACCCGGATAATTGGGGAAAGGGGTTTGTGTTCGACGGCAGACTCAATGAGGATTTCAAATTATCGAGCGGCACGTGGGTTCACGTCGGTGCTCTGCGGCTGCGTGTGCTTGCGCACTTTGGATGTCTTTTGCAAGATGTGATGATCGCTGCACCCGATAGAGATTACATCGCTGCTCTGCTTTTCCCGGATTGGGAAGCGTGCCGAAAGTTATGTTTGGATCTGCCGGCAGACGCTCCAACCGCGGCAATCCTTGCGCATCCAAAGGTTCGGGTGACATTTAAGGAGCGGCTCGTCTCTTTCGGCCGGTTGAGCACGGGCGGCTCCACTAGGATCGATCGCGCCATGCTTCTGGACACTACGCCTTCGATTGAGGCGCAGGAAATTACGGACAAAGGGACGATCAATCAGAAAGCCGTACTCCGGAATCGAGCAACGCTTGTGGAACAACTGTACAAGGATCCAGCACCGCAGCATGTCTGGACACTTCTGGAGACCACTCCGTGACCAAGCAGCCACGCATAGACGTTTCCTGTCTCGTCGCAATCGATGTGCATGTGCATCTAGAGGCCACCGATGACGCGACAGCAACGGACGCCGCCGCGAAGAAGTATTTCGGGGAAAACGGCGCGTCACGGGATCCGGTAGCTCTTGCGGAATACTACCGCTCGCGAAAAATCGCTTTCGTTGTTTTCGCGGTGGACGAACGACTAACAGGCAGACGCCGTGTAACAAACGAGGAAGTCATTCGCTTCGCAGCGGAGAACGCGGATGTCGCCATCCCTTTCGCAAGCATAGATCCTCACCGGGGCGCGGAGGGTGTGCGTGAGGCGCGCGAACTTATCGCCAGTGGCGTGATTCGAGGATTGAAACTCCACCCGCCGATTCAGCAGTTTTCCCCTAGCGATGCAGTAGCCTATCCCTTGTATGAAGTTTTCGCGGAAGCGCGCCTCCCGGTGATTTTCCATACAGGACATAGCGGCATTGGCACGGGCATGCCGGGTGGAGGAGGGATCCGCCTGAAGTTCGGCAATCCGATGCCAATCGATGATGTGGCCGTAGATTTTCCGAGCCTGCCGATTATCATGGCGCACCCTTCCTTTCCTTGGCAGGACGAAGCGATTTCCATCTGCCTCCATAAGCCAAACGTATATATCGACTTGTCGGGATGGTCGCCGAAGTACTTTTCACCGACCCTCATTCAATACGCGAATTCGCGGTTGCGCGCGAAGGTTTTGTTCGGATCCGACTATCCTTTTATTACTCCGGACCGCTGGCTGGCAGATTTTGCCCAAATCTCGATCCGCGACGATGTGCGGCCTCTCATCGTTAAGGAGAACGCCGTCAAGCTATTGCAATTGAATGAAAACGGTGCCTAACGGTTCGCCAAAAGTGATTGTGCTAGAACCGTACGAGTGGTGGCGCCGAATTACTTGAGACCGAAGAGGGCACTCTCCGCTGTTCAGTTCCATACTTTCCGAACGGTATCGACAACGAGCTTTAGCTTGGCCCATTGCTGCTGTTCAGTCATGAGATTGCCTTCGGAGGTGGAAGCGAATCCGCATTGTGGACTGAGTGCGAGATGGTCGAGCGGGACATACCTGGAGGCTTCGTCGATTCGTTTCGCGAGAAGCTCGGAGTCTTCCATGCGCGGCAGCTTGGAACTGATGAGCCCGAGCACTACGCTCTTGCCCTTCGGGACAAAGCGCAGCGGTTCGAAAGTTCCCGAGCGCTCGTCGTCGTATTCGAGCAAGAACCGATCGACTTCGAGCGTTCCAAACAGTTTTTCGGCAATAACGTCGTAGCCGCCTTCGGCATACCAATGACTGCGGTTGTTCCCACGGCAGAGATGCATGCCGAGGAGGACGCCGTCGCGGCGGGCGGCGCGCAGGCAAGCATTGTCTGCCCGCAGCGCTTCATCGAGCGCGGCGTCTGGGTCGGTTTCGAGATCCGTTCGAATCCAGGAACGCCACTTTGGGTCGAGGTAATAGCTGTAGCGTGGCGCATCGATCTGGATATACGCCACCCCTGCGGAAGACAGTTGCGACAGATCCGACTTCATGATCTCCACAACATCCCAAAGCAACGCCGAAGGATCCGGATAAACCCGGTCGGTAACGCCGCGCTTGAAGGCAATGGCTGGAAATTGCGTGGGGCTGGGAAGAGTCATTTTGATCGGGAGCGGGCTATGGGCTTTTAAGAAGGGAAGCTCGAGGCCCGTGAGGGAACGAACCTGCCAGAGTTTTTGCGTGACAATCCCGGTGACACTGCTGACTGGCGCAGCGCCAGACTGGCCGGCGTTCCAGGTCCGGCCGACGGCGTCGCCGAGATCGAACCCTTCGACTGCATCGGTAAAATCGCTCATGAAGTTCCGGCGGCGGAACTCGCCATCGGTGGCGAATTCGAATCCGAGTTCTTTCTGCATCGCGAGAATTCTACGAATCTGTTGGTCCTCGAGAGATTGTAATACTTCCCGGCTTGCGCTCTTGCGCGCCTCAAGGAGTTCGGAGGGCCGCAGAAAACTTCCGATATGGTCGGCACGATAGGGCGGGATCATAGTTCCCAATAGTAGAGAAGATGCTCGGCGAGAGCAATGTGGATCGACGTTGCACATCCTGTTCCTGCTTTTGACTGCTTGCATAATCCTCAGAACGAAGCCTTGCTTCTTCCTTGGCTTCTTCTTCGGCTACGCTTTTCTCCCCTAAACCCAAAAGAAGAACACCCGGTTCCTCACGAAAGATCTGACGCGCAGTTTCTGGAGCCACACCCCTCGCCTTCGCAATTCGGCTGGGGAGAAATACTTCTCGTCTACAGCGAGATTCGTGCATTTGTTTCCCTGGTATATGGAGGTTTGGCCGCGCCCGATTTTTATACCTGGTGGTTGGAAGGGCTGCCATGTCAGGAGCAGCTAAACGGATTCGCGACCACGTTATCGCCGTTTGCCCGAATCATTTTACTTCAGAAGACCGAGTTCATTGAGGCGTGCATCGACAGTTTTGGGTCCATATCCACTGGCCGACGTGTCGGTCGTAAAGTGCCTGTTGCTAGTTACTGTTTTGGTTGTGGTATTTCGTACCGTGGCGCGAATCTCAAAAATCCCACATCTTCCGCGCGCTGCAGAACAGCAAGAGGATCGTTCTCGTAGATCACTTGTGGTTGCGCGACGCCAGGGAAATCGATCAACAGTCAAATAACTCAACGTTAAATCCAGGGTTTAGATGGACAGATTCGTAAAGATTAGTAATCGATTGGGTTGTGATGGAGGTCACGAAAGCAAGACCATGTGCGGAAAGAAGCGACAATGTCGAAGCAAATCCTCATACCCACGATCAAGAAGCGTCGACCAAGATCCAAACGGCTGCGTGCCTGGCTGGTCCTGGGCGAGCCTGGTTTTCAGAGTCAGCATTTATGAGCGGGAGCAGAGTTGTACGGGTGTGCTGTTCCGACAAATGCGAGGCGGAGAGTCGGGGCACCCTTCGCGTTTCTGTAATTTGTGACAACCATTGAAGTCGGGTGGGTCACAGGTGAATCCTAGGAAGAAGTGGGTGCCGAACCCTTGGATGTTGGTTTTTCAAGGGTGCGGGTTTAGAGCCAACTTCATTCACGATACTCTTCGACGACCAGCCCCACATTCCTTAACGGAATTCCGACGTCGACAATCTGTTCTCTCACGTAGATAGCTTCAACTCGCGAATTGCCTCTCCGGCGCCGCTTAGGTCAGCCAGGCGCATCTCGGAGTACTTGCGAGATAGCAGCACGCCCGGGGCGCCAGCGCGGAAAGCGGCGAGAACTGCTTCCTTAACGCTTTGCGGCGTGCACTTGCTGTTACCTGGCTCGGTCGGGATATCGATATCAATGCCGGGCCAGATGAGAGTGTTCGTGCCGGCAACTCCCTCCAGCGCGCGTTTCGTTTCGCGGAAAACGTAATCAGCGGAAAGCCCCGTGCGAGGAATCTGCTCGTAGCTGCGTTCCTTAAGGTTCATCACCGCATAGTTGAAATCAATGAGGCCTTGTTTGGAGAGATCTCCATAGAGTGTCGAGCCAGCGTTGTCTGCGTATAGAGCCATACGCTCGCCACCAACGTTGTTGTACATCACAACCTTTATGAAATCCGAATAATTCGAGAGTTCGTGAAGGTCTTGTTCTGCGCGGTAGATGGGATTGAAGGAATTGTTGTGCCAGATGTGCCAGCCCACCGGGACGGCCGGCTTCGCTGACTTCACGGTCTTGTAAATTGCGGCGTAAGTCTCGCGAAGGCTGTCCGTCCAAAGCATTTCCCACGCGAGCAGTTCGGGATAGCGCAACAGGAGCCGCCAGACTTGTACGTAGTAGCCGTCGACGGGGCGAATGCCGCTTCGCGCGGAGCGAACGAATTTTTCCAACTCGAGATAACCCTGCCAGGCGCGGTCCACATTGATGCCACGCTGTTTTGCTTTGGCCTGACAAAACTCGCAGAAGCATGTCACCTGGCCCGGATCGACCGGCGGTACGTCATGCGTGGCTCCTAAGCTATCGCAAAGCGCGCCCTGCCGCTCGGAGCCCCACATAATTCCGTCGATGTCATAGGAACGAGTGTAGTCTTCGACTAGACCGGTCAGGAAATTCCGGTAATCGGGATTGTTGACACACAGCGTCTCGGCATACCGCCCGTACAGATCTCGTTCCTGCAATTTTTCAATGTTCGGCAGATCGGTGCGAAAGACGTCCTCAAGCCAGCAAATAACTTTCATGCCGCGCTTTTTGGCGGCAGGAAGCACTTCGGCGAGGATATCGAGGTTGCCATGATCGGGCGCGCGCGTGTCTTTGAGAACGGTATTTTTGTAGAACTGGGGATGCGGGGTGGCGAAGTTTCCGCCATGAAAATTGAGATCGTACTCCTGCTTGCCGTGATCGGGCAGAGGCTGGCCGGGGATCTGTCTTCCCGCAATGCCTCGGCCGTAGGTGAACACCGCAAGAAAAATCGTGTTCACGCAAGCGCGCTCCTGAAGTACATCAAGAACTTCTTCCGTCCCTTCGTCGACAAACGAAATTGCGCCAACCTGGATGCCGATCATTTTTGACGATGCAGCTGGATGCGCCGGAGTGGGGATGGCTAAGGCGACGCCGGCTCCAGCGGCGATTTTGAGGAATTCGCGGCGATTTACGTCGGGTCTGAACATAGATTGTTCCTCTTTTTCTTGCTAGATCTTCTGCTGCAGCACGGCGGCGCGTGGTGTGGCGAGCGCGGGATCAGCGTGCGTGCCATGCGTTTGCGTCTACACCAACGGTTGATCAGGTCTGTAATTGTGGCGCAGCGTCAATGACCCATCCGGATTGACCTTTTGCCGGCACGCCCAGCGGATCGGGTAACGCATGCCCTTCACTTCAAGTTCGGCTTTCAGGCGCAAGCCTTCCCATTTTGCGCCAGCGGGCAGCATCAGCATCGCTTGATGAATTCCGGTCGGCTTGGGATAGCCTGCGTCGATGCAGCCGGATACATTTATCTTTTTGTCTTCGCTGAACACGGTAAGGCGCAACACCCCAGGAACAGGCGCGATACCGTCGTTTGCCAGTCCGATCACCAGACCCGGAACATCGTCGCGCCGGAAGGTCCAGAGAAACGAGGGGCGAATGCGGTAGCCAATCTGGCGGGCGATCTGATCGATGGGTTCGGGGAATTTGTCGTAGTAACTCGAGATGCTGCGGGCGGACTGGTTGTGCCAACTCCAAAGCGAGAGATAGTTGACGCCAACATCCGCAACGTGGGAAATGATCTGTTCGTTGTAGGTGATGCCGTCTTCGTCGATGCGAAGTTCTTTGGGATCGCCAGTAGTGAAACCAACTTCGCAGATCGCGGCGGCCCAGGGGGGACGGTTGCTTAACGCCTCGATTTGCGTGTTCTCAATAAAGATTGTGTCGGTCCGCAACCAGTTTGAGGTGCGCATGGTGCGTTCGAGCAACTCGGCGTTACCGACATTGCTGAAGTCGGGTTGCGTATTTGTGGCCAGCGGAACTTTGGTCCAGTGATCGAGTTGCACCTCGAACATCGTGGACCATGTTTGTTCGGCGATCAATTGGCTGGGGAAAGGATTACCCTCGTAGGGCCACGTATGACCTTCACCCCAAAAACCGTACATCATTGTGTCCATGAACTCGACCTGTGGGTTGCCGTTGAGTTCGGCGGCTAGCAACTCATTCAACTCGCGAAACGCAGCTTGATAGGCCGGATGATCGTAGCGCGGTACGCGATTGTCTTTCCGGTAGCGCATTTCGGCGGGGTTACCCTTCCACTCCCCTTTGAGCTTTACATACGGCACCTTGTTGAGTAGAAAATCCGGCATTCCAGGATCGGCAACATCGGGATTCTCTAATTGGACTCGGAAGCCGATTTGCTTGTTGTAGCGGCGGGCAAGGTCGAAGGTGATCTTCCACCACTCCGGGAAGTCCAGTTTGCCCGGCTGTTTTTGCACTTCGCGCCAGTTGGGACGGAGGTAAATCTTTTGTGCGTACGGTAACTTGATCAAATCTTCGAGCGTTTGTTCCATTGTTTGACCCGGGACGTGAAGCGGTCCAGTGTCGTCGGAAACATAGACAATGAGTCCCATCCCATAGTTGCTGACGATCTCTTTGGACGGCGTGGTAACCATCGCGACGTCACTGTCGGGAACAACCGCGCAAGGCCCATACTGCGGGAACGGCCCTTGATTTAAACGGTCGGGAACCGCAGGGCCCGGCCCCCAATCGTATTTGTCCCAGTTGTGTTCGGGGATGGTGGCGTTGGCTGTGGCCTTGCCCAAGCCGATGGCAAAACCTGTAGCGGCTACAGACTTGAATAAGCTGCGACGGTTCATAAGCGCTCCTGGAACAGTGAGGTTCGGGACCTAGCGCGATCCCCCCAGATCATACATCAGGATCGAAATAGAACGAAAGTATCAGAAAGGATTCGTAACCGGGAGTGCCGGGTCGAAAACATAGTCAAGACGGATTGTATTTCTCTCGGATCGATTCTATGGCGTACGTGAGTGGAAACTCCACCCCAACAGAAGCAGCCCCGCGGCGACAATCCAACTTCCTGCCACTCGCACTACGATGCGTGTCCACGGCACATGCAGGGAAGTGACTAATGCCGCCGCCAGGGCAACCAGCACGAACAGCGCCGCCGCGCCGCCGACCACACCCAGCCCTCCGATGGTGGTTGTCGACAAATCTGCCCCATTTACATAGCCAAGGACGACTCCGAATCCCAACGCCAGGCCTGCCACAGATCGCGGTGTGAGCCTCGCGTCAGTCGCTACCAGCGCTCCCTGCACAAGAAACGCAATGCAGGTTAGCAGCGTGTACTGGCGAGCCACAGGATGTGCCAAGCCGAGAAGCCCACCGATCAACCAGGCTGCTGGAAGAAGAAATAGAACGAGGCGCCCACACCGGGCACCGCGTAGCCCCGCAAAGAACGCCAGTGCCAGTGCTGGAATTACTTCTTCGGGAGAAAGAAAAAAGTGCGTCACGCCGTCGTAAAACGGCCCGAGTCCGGTGCCGGTAAGGTGAGCTTGTGCCGCCACGGGCAGCGCCAGCATACTCATCGCGATCATCAGTACCTTGTGAACTGATCCTTTCATCTCATTCAGGCCAATGCCTTCCATAGAAATCTTGTTCCTGCTAATGCCACGACAGCTCCGGCGAAACGCAACGTCCAGCGTCCCCAGCTCCAGCGATGTATCAAGCCTATCGTGATGCCAAACGCGTGCAATAATCCCGTAGCCACCACAAATCCGATGCTGTAGAGCATTCCGCTGGCCCCGGCTGGCAATTCCGTTCCGTGCGCGTGGCCGTGAAAAATTGCAAAAATCCCCACGATGACCGCTGCAATCCAGAACGGCGGTCGCCATTCGGAAAGAACCGAAATTCCAAGTATGATTCCAGAAATCGCAATACCAATTTCGACTCCCGGCAGTGGTACTCCCATCAACCCTAGCATTCCGCCAAACGCCATGACGACAGGGAACGTCACGGGTAGCAGCCAAATCGCAGGCGCGCCAAGTTGTGCTCCCCAAAGCCCCACCGAAACCATCGCCAAGATATGATCCAGGCCGGAAATCGGATGGTGCAGCCCCGCAAGAAATCCCTCGGCTCGCCCGCCTTCCGTGTGCGCCCACAGGGCCACTGGCCAAAGCATTGCCGCCGTCACAAAAGCGGCGCGCCGCGAGCTCATCTCATTCCTCCGACAAGAATAAACGTCCGCTGGATGAACCAGTATGCTCCGAGTGTGCCAACAGCGTAGCCGGGTAAGCGTTCCACGATGCGAGGCCAGTGAATTTCCAGAACGCGGAATGATCGCTCCAACAAGAGGATGAGCAGAACAAAAGCAAGTTGCCCCAACTCGACGCCCACGTTGAACAACAGTAACGCGAGTGGAATTTCTGCCTTCGGCAACCCCATTGCCGTAAGGCCGCTGGCAAAACCGAAGCCGTGCAACAGTCCAAATGCGAACGCGACGACCCACGGGTGGCGTATCGTAAAGCTCGTCTCGCCTTTCCATTTCCGAACGATCTCTGGTCCTAGAAAGAGAATGCTGAGCGCAATCGCAGCGTTGAGTGGAGGCAAAGGAGCGCTCGCGTATCCCAATGTTGCGATCGCCAGAGTGATACTGTGTGCCACCGTGAAAGCTGAGATCGTTTTGATGAGCATCCAGCGATCGGAAACAATCAGTAGTAGGCCAAGCACGAAAAGCAAATGATCGGCGCCCAGAAGAATGTGCTGCACGCCGAGCCGCACATAACTGAGTGCACGATCGGAGAGTGTGGTTACTCCGCCAAACGTGACGGATGGAGAGACAGGCCGAAGCAGGTGGCTTTCCAGTCGGCCATCGGCATGATGGAAGCGTACCAGAACATCGGTAATGGTTCCTTCAAGACCGTCGATCACAATCGTCTTCCCGGCCAGACCGCCCGGGCAAGTTAGCGTGCCGTGCACAACCACCGCGCCAACGGCCACCTGTTGGCCATCAGGCGCGAATAGCGTGCAATCCTTAGGGATTACCGGCGCTATCTGTAGTTCGACTTCTCCCCCCGACGGCCTTTTCCAGAGGAACGAGTAAGTGTCCGAGCCTGTCTCGCGCAGTTCAAGGTAACCAGGACGCGCCTCGTGCGCGTATGCAACCGCGGCACCCAGCATTGCGACGCTCACAATCAACATCAATGCTCGTCGGCTCATTTCGCGGTTCCCGCGCTGGGGCTTGGAGGTAATTCGATCTTCACTGTGTATTTTTCCAGCAGCTGGTTGTACAGAGTCTGAAGTTCCTGGTTCTTTCTCTCTAGCCGCACTTCTCTCTCTACCTGCACCCGGACAGCGGAAAGTGGCTGCTGCGCTGACAGAACTTTTTCGGAGATCAACACGAGGTGTAAACCAAAAGACGATTCCAGCGGCCCAACCCATTGTCCGGGTTCGGCATTCATCAATTCCTTTGCGAACTCGTCGCCAAACGATCTGCTGGTTTCAAAGAGCGCGGCGAGTGGCTGCTCCTGCGGGAGCATTGTCGGATCTCCGAGGTTAGTGATCGGCACGTTCGGGCCTGCAGCTTTAAGCCGCGCGAGAAGTTTTGTTGCGTCCGACCTAAGAGAAGTGCCGTGTCGTTGAGCGCTTAGGTACACCTGGCGGAAGGCCACTTTCGGCTCGGAACGGAACTCGCCGGGGTGTTTGTCTAACCAGGCCTGGAGTTCAGCGTCACCTGGCGGTTTCGCTTGAACGGTGTCTTCCGCAATAAATTCCAGCTTCTGGCGAAGCCGCCTGCGAATGATTACGTCGTCACGGTCTAACCCTGCCTCAATCGCCTCTCGCGTAGCAATCTCTTCTTTAACGTATTCGTCGATCAGGCCTTTCAGTTCCGTTTCGGACGGTGGCCTCTGCCAGGTGCGCGCAAAACCCACCGCTAACTGTTCGATCTGCGCGCGTGTAATAACGATCCTATTTGTGCTTGGCCCGGAGCTTCCTCCTTTCCAATGAAAATAAAAGAAAAGCAGGAAGCCGAGCGCTAGAAAATGAATGAGAGGCTCGCGCAGAATAGATTTCACATATTTATTTGCGAACAACCGTTGAAGCGGCTTGGCCCTCGGGCTGGAAGAAGGCACTTTCTCCGTACCGGCGTCTACCAGATCGGCTACGTCCATGCCTTCTCCTGAAGTATCATCCGAAAATCTTCCTCTATTTACCTGGCGTATACCAGATGAGCGAGGTATAGGCGCGTTCCTGCAGAGTCATTGTGACTTCAGGTGGCATCTTGACGCCAAAATACTTTGCGTCATATGCCGTGCTTCCTACCGCCGGCGCCGTGACGGATTTCGCATCCGGTTTGCGATCGCAGACCACACCAAGCCATCCACCTTCTCGGCAGCAAGCTTTTGCTGCCAAGTTCATTCTGTCAGTTAACGTTTTACTGCAATATCGGCAATGCAGGCTTGGATTGATATTTCTCTCTGGACCTCGCTCGGCTCTGGCCAATCTTGATGGATGCCTGGAAAATCGTTCCCACGGCTAGGATGCCCCCCAATTTGTGAGCGCCTACGGAAGCCAGGGCCATCGAAGCGAAGCATCCGCACGACGCACAATCAGGGTTTCCCCCAAATTGGCATGGCGTGATCTTCGTTTCCAAATCCGCGGACAGGGTCTGCGTCGTCTGTGCGAATATGCATTCTTCCGGGCTGTGCGGCGGCGTGGCGAACTGTTCAATCACCACCCGAGGCATGTCCAGTTTCGGATATAACTTTCTCAATCGCAGCATTTCATCCACGGCGCTAGAGCGTTCCTCCGAGGTCAGAATCTCCGGCATCACGTCTCCCACTTGAGGTGTGAAGAGACTGAACCACACTTTCTTTATCTCGGGACGCGGCGTCC
The DNA here is from genome assembly GCA_963748365.1 of Candidatus Acidiferrales bacterium. GTDB lineage: Bacteria > Acidobacteriota > Terriglobia > Acidiferrales > UBA7541 > Acidiferrum. Next base: position 77,962 of record CAVVJG010000014.1, on the reverse strand, counting down.
AGAATTTCAGAAACTCTTCCAGGTATCCCGGCCGCTTCATCATCTGCCCGGTAATTGTGCAATGCACGGTGACCTTTTGGTCCGCGATGTTCCGAATGATTCGTTCGTACGTTGCGGGAGCTCTCCGCACGTCATGTTCCGGCTGCAATCCATCGATGGATACCACAACATGCAGCCGCGGCAGGCTCGCCCACGTGGGTCCCATGGTACGAAACGCGCTGGTAACAACCTGCACGTGGATTCCTCTGTCCAACAAAGGCGGAATCAGCAACTCCAGCTCGCGGAAGCGCACCAGAGGGTCACCGCCGACGATCGACAAGTGCAAAGGCTTCAGCCGATCAACAACTTCCATCACTCCATCTACCAGCGCCTGCCCGCGCCTGTCGTTCAGGTCACGCAGCGTTTGTCCGCCACCCAGATGGGCCGCGTCGTACGCGTAACAGCCCGGACATTTTAGCGGACACTCTCGCGTGATCTCTATCGAGAGCGCCGGAGGTTGTCCCTTGAGGATTTTTCCCCATGCTTGGAGAATTTCGGATGTATGCACCGGGGACCGGCCTGTTCTGACCGCGTACAAACTCGCGGTCGCAAATGCGTTCCTTGTTAGCAACCCGACGGGGAAAGACTAAAGGCCAGCGCCCCGGCTGGAGCGCGCGACCGAGACCGTTCCCTTCAGTGGCACGTGAGCTGGAGGTATTCCCCTCTAGAATACAGATTGCCAGGGAATCTGTCGCGTTTTATTCCAAAGTGGTAGATCCGCCCTGCGGAAAACGCGCAAGAGTTACCCCAAAGAACGCCAGCAAGCCCATTGAATTGTTGGCGATGGAACTGCCTAAGCTGAAGCATCTCACAACTCGTTCCACCTCACCCCTAGGGGTGACTCGCATCACTGCGCTATTGCCCGCCCAGGCCTTAACTCTCTACCAGGCACGTCCTTTGCCTGTGGAACGCGTTTGTGGGCGAAGACATTTCGCCCGCCTCCGATTGTCGCGTCCCGTCTTCGCTTCGCCCTCGCTCCTGCGATCTTTTCGCGCGATGCGATTGCATTGTTTGGATTTGCAGAGAAGTGCTGGTCCCTTTCGAAGGAGTACCATGCACACACTGTCCCAAGAACCGCTTGCAGCCACTGAGCGGGTTTTTATCGATCAAGTGATTGCCAGGCTCAGCGATCGACCTGGATCTCTCCTCGGTATTCTCGAAGCTGTCCAAGAGCACAATCCTCACAAATATCTCCCCACGGAAACGCTGGAGTATGTCGCCGGCAAAACGGAAACTCCGCTCTCGCGTATTTACAGCGTTGCCACGTTTTACGCCCTCTTCAATCTCGAGCCTCAGGGTGATAACACTATCTGTATTTGTCGCGGCACCGCCTGTCATACCCGCGGCTCTCGCAACCTGCTGCAAAGCGTGCGCCTCGAACTCGGTATTGGCTCTCTCGATTCCGGCGAGGAAAGCGAAGCTGACAAGATTTTGCAGACCACTCCCGACAGCAAATTCACCGTGCGCACCGTGGCCTGCTTCGGCCAATGCGCGCTGGCTCCGGTGGTTGAAGTCAATCATCGCATTTGCGGCCACGTCAACGAACGCACCCTCCAACGCGAAATCCGCACCATCGAACGGGAGAGTGAGTGATGCCGCGCATCCTTGACATTGGCGCATTCAATGCCGTTCGCGAAGCCGGACTCTCGAAACTGCTCCCCTCGGTCCCGCGCATCGCCGTGGGCATGGGCACATGCGGCCGCGGCAATGGCGCTGAAGGCCTTTATCATGCATTCGCCGAAGCCATCGAACGCAGCGGAACGAATGCCGTCCTCGCCAACGTTGGCTGTTTCGGCGCCTGCTTTCAGGAGCCCCTCGCCAACGTCCGTCTGCCCGGCAGCCCTCTGGTCATTTATCGCCGCGTTCAAGCCGCTGATGTCACCCGTATCCTCCACGATATCTCCATCGGCAATCTGACGCCCGAACTGGTTTACTGCAAAGTCGAAGAATGGGACCACATCACCGCCAACATAAAATACGGCCGCGGCTATCCCGAAGTGCCCGCGTGGAACGATGTTCCGTTCTTCAAAGGACAGAAAAAAATCGTTCTCCGAAATTGCGGCTTCATCAATCCCGACGATATTGAGGAATACATCGCTGTTGGTGGCTACCAGGCGCTCTACAAAGTATTGATCGATGGCCGGCCCGAAAGCGTAATCGAACAGATCAAAGCCGCCAAGCTGCGTGGTCGCGGCGGCGCCGGCTATCTCACCGGCAACAAATGGGAATTCCTCGCCAAAGCCAAATCCGATCAGAAGTACATCATCTGCAATGCCGACGAAGGTGATCCCGGCGCGTACATGAATCGCAACGAGATCGAAAGCGATCCGCATTCGTTGTTGGAGGGTATGATCATCGGCGCCTACGTAATGGGCGCCACCGAAGGCATCATCTACGTTCGCGCGGAATATCCACTGGCCGTTCACCATCTCAACCGTGCTATTGAGCAAGCCCGCGAATACGGCATGCTCGGCGAAAACATTCTCGGGCGCGGCTTCAAATTCAATATCGAAATTGTGGAAGGTGCTGGAGCGTTTGTATGCGGAGAAGAGACCGCCCTGATTGCTTCTCTGGAAGGGCAGGCTGGCCGCCCCCGCCCGCGGCCGCCTTTCCCTGCGCAAAAAGGTTTATGGGGAAAGTCCACAAACATCAACAACGTTGAAACCTGGTACAACATCGAGCCGATCGTGACCAAAGGCCCAGCCTGGTTCACCGAAACCGGCAGCCCAAAGAGTTCCGGCACAAAGGTATTTTCTCTGGTCGGCAAAGTTCATAGCACCGGCCTGGTGGAGATGCCCCTGGGCACGCCGCTCAAGACATTTATCTATGACATCGGTGAAGGTGGCGTTGCCGGCCGTCAGATAAAGTCCGTGCAGACCGGAGGACCTTCCGGTGGTTGTATCCCGCACGAAATGTTCGACACCCCCGTCGACTACGAGAGCCTCGCGCAGCTTGGCTCTATCATGGGTTCCGGCGGCATGGTGGTGATGGACGAAGACAATTGCATGGTCGATGTGGCGCGCTACTTCATCGAATTCACCCATTCCGAATCCTGTGGCAAGTGTATTCCGTGCCGCGTCGGCCTCAACAAATCCTTGCGCATTCTGAATCGTGTAACAGAAGGCGCCGGCACCATGCATCACCTGGAACTCCTCGGCGAATTGAGCCGCTACATCCGCGAATGCTCACTCTGTGGACTTGGGCAGACCGCGCCCAATCCTGTACTTACCACGCTGCGCCACTTCCGCAACGAATTCGAAGACCACATCGTCGCTCACCGTTGCCAGGCGGGAGTGTGCGAAGAGTTGGCGCTCTCTCCTTGCGAGAATAGCTGCCCGTTGCACATGAATATCCCGCGCTTCCTGCAGCTCTATGCGGAGAATCGCCTGGAAGACGCGTTCATCTCGGTCATTCTCGACAATCCACTGCCATCTTCCACGGGGCGCGTTTGCCAACATCCCTGCGACAGCCGTTGCCGCCGTCAGACCATCGACGAAGCCGTGAACATGCGCGAAGTCCATCGCTTCATCGCCGATTCCATCTACCTTTCTGACCGCTACGAAGATATGGTCAGGCGCATACTCGCGAGAAAGCTGGAGCACACCGGCCGCAAAATCGCCATTGCTGGCGCGGGGCCCGCGGGCCTAACCGCCGCTTTCTACCTCTCCATGCTTGGCCACGAAGTTACTGTCTATGACGGAAAGGCTGAAGCGGGTGGCATGTTGCGTTTTGCGCTTCCTGAATACCGCTTGCCGAAATCAGTACTCGCCAAGGAGATTGATCTGATCGAACGTCTCGGCGTGAAATTTATTTTCAACACCCGCATCGGCTTTGATATTCCGCTAAACGAACTCGATGACCGATTCGATTCCGTCTTCCTCTCCATCGGCACGTGGAAAGAATCCTGGGTCTATCAGCCTGGCACCGAGCTCAAAGGCGTTTACCCCGCTCTTCTGTTTCTCGAATCTATCGCCAAGGGCGAGAACATTACTCTCGGCAAAAAAGTCGCCATCATCGGCGGTGGCAATGCCGCCATCGACTCCGCTCGCACCGCACTTCGCATGGGTGCGGAAGCTACGGTCATTTATCGCCGCGAGCGGAAAGATATGCCCGCCATCGAAGAAGAGACGCATGCCGCAAAGGACGAAGGCGCAAAATTTATCTTTCTCGCTGCGCCACATCGCATCATTGGTGATGCCGCAGGCAATGTGAAAGCAATTGAGATCGCTAAAACCCGCCTCGGTGAATACGACTCTTCTGGCCGTCGCAAGCCGGTAATCACCGGCGAAATTCAGCGTTACGACTGTGACGCGGTGATCTTCGCCATCGGCGAAAATGTCGATCTGGATTTCGCCCGTGCTTCCGGACTCAGCCTGAAAGAAAACGGCACCATCGAAGTCAATCGCTTCAGCCTTGAATCCAGCCGTCCGCGCTTCTACGCAGGCGGCGACGTCATCACCGGTGCCTCCAACGTTTCCAATGCCATGGCATATGGAAAACAGGCCGCCCGCAGTATCGATCTGCAATTGATGGAAGCGAATCGCTGGAACAATCTATTTCCAGAGATGGAATACGACCAGACCGTGCCAGAGAATCCCAGTCAGAATCACCGGCACGAAGGCCATATGGTGGCTGCAGCAAGACGTGTTGGCTCAAACATCGAAGTGGTCACCGGCTGCACACACGAAGAAGCATTAGACGAGGCTTGCCGTTGCCTCCGCTGCGACCTAAAGGTCGCCAATGTTACGTAGCAAGTAGAGAATTATAGAGAAAGGAGTGCCAACTTGCCGCAGAAGAAACTATCCATCCGCATCGATGGCGAGCTGATCAGCGCGCTCGACGGCCAGACCATCCTGCAAGCGGCCAAGGCCAGCGGCAAGTCCATTCCCACTCTCTGCGATATGGAAGGGCTTACCCCAATGGGCGGATGCCGTCTTTGTATTGTGGAAGTGCAGGGAATCGATCGCTTGCTTCCCGCATGCACAACCCCGATACAAGACGGCATGTCCGTCACCACTAATTCGCCCAAGCTCACCAAATATCGCCGCATGTCGGTCGAGCTACTTCTAGTCGAACGCAATCATTTCTGCGCCGTCTGCGTTTCCAATGGCCATTGCGAACTGCAGACCTTGGCCACCAACCTGGGCATCAGCACCGTTCATTTTGCGTATAACTTTCCCAAGCACTCCGTCGACATGTCCCACCCGCGCTTCGTGCTCGACCACAATCGCTGCATTCTTTGCACTCGTTGCGTGCGCGTCTGCGCGGAACTGGAAGGCGCTCATGTGTGGGACGTCACTTCCCGCGGCATCCACGCCAAAATCGTCAGCGACCTCAACCAGAAATGGGGCGACTCGCGCGGTTGCACCAGTTGCGGAAAGTGTGTACAGGCCTGCCCCACCGGCGCGCTTGCCGAAAAAGGCTTTGCGGTTGAAGAAATGGTGAAGAACAGCGGCACTCTTAGCTCCCTGGTTCGCCGTCGCGGGGTGCAGGCATGAAGAAAGTCAAAGTAGCAACGGCTTGGCTCGACGGCTGCTCCGGCTGCCACATGTCGCTGCTCGACATGGATGCCGCCATCATCGCATTGGCCCAGAAGATTGATATTGTCTATGGCCCGCTGGTGGACGCGCAGCAATTCCCGGAAGATGTTGACGTCACGCTAGTCGAGGGCGCGGTCAGCTCCCAAGACGATCTGAACAAGCTGCAGAAGATCCGCCAGCGTACCAAGCTGCTCATTGCGCTCGGTGATTGCGCCGTCACCGGCAATGTTCCCGCCATGCGCAATTCCATTCCCGTCACCCGCTTGCTCCAACGCGTCTATATCGAGGGCTCCGACGAGAGCAAGCTGATCCCCGCGGACGGTGTTCCCGCGTTGTTGAAGCAAGCGCGCCCGCTTCGCGAATTCGTCATCGTGGACATGTGCTTGCCTGGCTGTCCACCTCCGTCCAAAACCATCGCTAAGGTCATTCTCGAGTTGGTTGAAGGACGCAAGCGCGAAGGCAACCTCGTGGTGAAGTTTGGGTAAGGAGTGCCCATGAAGCGCATCACCATCGATCCGGTAACCCGCATTGAAGGCCACGCCAAGATCACCATCCATCTTGATGACAATGGCCATGTCAGCGGTTCCGAATTTCATGTCACGCAAATCCGGGGCTTCGAGAAATTTACCGAAGGCCGGCCCTTTTATGAGATGCCGGGAATCACTTCGCGCATCTGCGGAATTTGTCCCATCAGCCACTCATTGGCTTCCTCTAAAGCTTGCGACGCCATCATGGCTCTCCGCATTCCCCCCGCTGCCAGGAAACTTCGCGAATTGGTGCATTGCGCACAGATGGTGCAATCTCACGCGCTCAGCTTTTTCTATCTTTCCGCTCCCGATTTCCTTCTGGGCATGGACTCCGACATGGCCACCCGCAATGTGCTCGGCGTAATCGCCAGCCATCCGGAACTGGCCCGCGATGGAATCGAGCTTCGCAAGTTTGGCCTGCAGTTGATTGAAGGTCTTGCTCAGGAACGTGTGCATCCCTCCTGGATTGTCCCTGGAGGAGTAGCTTCGCCGCTCGCCTCACAAGCGCGTGATCGTATCCTTTCCGATCTGCCCTCCGCCAAGGCCATTGCCGAGCGTACCCTTCGTTTTTTCAAGACAGCGCTCGACAGTTACAAAGAGGAAATCCAGTTTTTTGGCTCTGCGCCCACCATGTACGCAGGTCTGGTCAACGAAAAAGGAGATTTGCAGTTTTATGACGGCACACTGCGTTTTCGCGATGCCACGGGCAAAGTGGTCACTGAGCACGTCGCCTCCGATCAATATTCCGACTGGATGGGTGAAGCCAGCCTCCGCGATTCTTACCTGAAAGCGCCTTATTACAAGCCCATGGGATTTCCCGAAGGCGTCTACCGCGTTGGCCCGCTTGCACGTATCAACGTAGCCGACCAGTTTGGCACTTCCGTTGCCGACGCCGAACTTGCCGAATTTCGCCAGCGCTTTGGCCATCCCGCACACAGTGCATTCCTGTATCACTACGCTCGGTTATTGGAAATTACCCACGCATTGGAAAAGATCGAAGTGCTATTGGCCGATCCACAGATTCTCGACAAGCAGGTGCGTGCCTCCGGTGGAGTGAATTCGCTCGAAGGCGTCGGAATGATTGAGGCTCCGCGCGGCGTTTTGATTCACCATTACAAGGTTAACGAAGATGGCGCGATCGCCTGGGCCAACCTCATCGTGGCCACCGGCCACAACAATTTGGCCATCGGCCGCAGTGTTCAGCAGGTCAGTGAACATTTCATCGACGGAAACAAACTCCAGGAAGGTATGCTCAATCGCGTATCGGCCGTCGTCCGCGCTTACGATCCTTGCCTAAGCTGCTCCACACACGCCGTTGGGGAAATCGCCCTGCGCATCCGTCTGGTAAACTCGGCCGGCGAACTGCTCGACGAAATCTCGCGCTCCTGATTTTGTATAGTGGCGAACTTCAGTTCGACCCCTTTTAGGTGGCCGTCCCCTCACTACACCAAACCCACCTCCCAATTCCCAAAACTGCAACTCTCCATGTACACTCAATTTTCGCCAAGGAGTGCACTTCATGGATTTCCTCAAGAAACTCACCAGCATCACCTTATGCGTTCTTGCGATCCCCGTCTCACTATTCCCACAAGCCAAACATGCCGCCGCACTCGAGCAATCGATAAGTCTCAAGACCATCAATTCCCCGAAAATCTCTCCCGACGCACACTACGTCGCCTACCGCGTTCGCGAAACAAATTGGAAGGGCAACGAATTCCTCTCGCAACTTTGGCTGACAAGCGTCTCAACTGGGAACTCTTTTCAACTCACGCGGGGCAAGAAATCCGTCGGCTCCGCGGAGTGGTCGCCTGATGGCCAGTGGCTCGCCTTCACCACTGAACGCGATTTCAGCGCCGTTGAACCCCCGCCCCCTCCCGAAAAAAAGGAAGAGTCCAAAGACGCGAAGAAAGAAGATGCTGGCAGCGATGGTAAACCGGCCGACAAACAAATCTGGATCATTTCACCCAATGGAGGCGAAGCCTGGCAGCTTACGAAATCTGAAACGGACGTCGACGACTTCCATTGGTCCAAGGACGGCAAGTTCATTCTCTTTACCGCGAATCCGCCCGAATCCAAATCCAGCAAAGACCGCAAGGAAAAATACAGTGAGTACGATGTAATCGAGAGGGATTATCGCCAGGATCAACTCTGGTTAGTCGAAGTAAACGCCGCGACAAAGGACTTTCTGCCCGTTGCTGCCAAACAGCTCACCACGGATTCCTCTTTGAACGTCAATTCGTTCTCATGGTCCCCCGACGGCACACGTGTGGCGTTCAGCGCCACGCACAATCCACTTCTCGCCTTTGGCGTAGACGAAGACATCTATTTGTTGGACCTTGCGCACAGCAATGCCGTCTCGAAAATCGTGGCTCTCCCCGGCCCCGATTCTTCTCCTATGTTCTCCCCCGACGGCAAGCAACTCGCCTTCTATACTTCTCTCGCGCAGCCCTACTATTACTACGCCAACGGCCACATTGCTTCCGTGGACATCTCCACCGTGCTCGCAAAAACGGCCATAACCCCTGCGGATGTGCGTGATCTCACCCCAAAGTTTGACGAAGACGTTCAAGCTATCGATTGGGGACCCGATGGCATTTACTTCTCTGCTCAACAGAAGACCGCTGCGCACCTGTATCGCCTCAACACTTCTTCGCTCGCCATGCAACGCATAACTTCACCCGACGATCTCCTCCTCGAGCAGGTCTCCCTGACGACAGATTTCAAATCACTGGCTTTCATCTCGGAAAACGCCACGCACATGACCGAGCTATTTATTTCTGCAACAGCGCCATTCGCACCGCGAAAGCTTACCGACGTCACTGCTCAAGTGCAGGGCTGGAAACTCGGCACGGTCGAAGTGGTCTCCTGGAAAAGCAAAGATGGCGCCCCGATTGAAGGAATTCTTCACAAACCCGCCGACTATGATTCCACGCGCAAATATCCTCTTCTGGTCATGATTCACGGCGGGCCCACGGGTACATCACAACCCACGCTATCGCCCGACGAATATGCCTACCCCATTCAGACTTTTCTCTCTAAGGGTTCTCTCGTTCTGGAGCCGAACTATCGCGGCAGCGCCGGGTACGGCGCCGAATTCCGCGCTCTCAATGTCCGCAACCTCGGTGTTGGCGACATGTGGGACGTCATGAGCGGGGTTGACTACCTTATCAGCAGGGGGATGGTGGACTCTTCTCGCATGGGTTCAATGGGTTGGTCGGAAGGCGGCTACATTTCTGCGTTTCTTACTACCCACACGGATCGCTTCAAAGCTATTTCTGTTGGTGCCGGCATCAGCGACTGGGCCACCTACTACGCCAACACGGATATCACTCCATTCACGCCGCAATATTTGCACGCCACACCGTGGGACGACCCCGAGGTTTACGCCAAAACTTCCCCCATCACCACCATCAAGCAAGCCAAGACTCCCACGCTCATCCAGCAGGGAAGCAACGACAAACGCGTGCCCGTTCCCAACAGTTTCGAACTCTATCGCGGCTTGCAGGACCAGCATGTTCCCGTCCGCCTGATTCTCTATACCGGCTTCGGCCACGGCATCAACAAACCAAAATCGCTCCTGGCACTTCAGCAGGCGAACCTCGACTGGTTCAACTTTTACATCTGGAACGAACCCATTCCCAAAGATTCGCCCCTTTACGGCACCAGTGAACTGGAAGTTGCGAAGTAAACGCGAGCCATAACAAGGGAGTGGCGGCTTTACCCCGCCCGCTTTTGTCCGCTGCCGCAGCCACTCTTGGTCGGCCACACTGCGCAAACCAGCTCAGCTTTTGCGGATCCCTGACATGATTGCCCTGTCGATCTGCCTCTTCTCCTCAGGCCTCAACGCGCGGTGCGCACCCTTTACTAAGTCCCCCAACTGCATTCCGCCTATCGCTACGCGAATCAATCGCAACACTTCCACGCCTAGTCCGTCAAATATCCGGCGAATCTGCCGGTTCTTTCCCTCATCCAGAACTAATTCGATCCAACTATTCTTTTCGCCAGCCCGCACAGCCTCGGCCCGCTTCACCCGCAGCACTTCGCCTTTTTCCGTCTCTATGCCGCGTCTGAGTTTCTCCAGCATCTCCTCGGCGGCCACCGCACCCACCTGCACGTGATACGTTTTATCCAGATGTGTTCCTGGATCCGTGATTCTGGCGGCCCATTCGGAATCGTTGGTTAACAGTAACAATCCCTCACTCGCTTTATCCAATCTTCCGACTGGAGCAATCCACTCCAGCCCTTGTGGCAACAGTGAATAAACCGTATCGCGTCCCTTTTCATCCGATGCCGTAGTCACAATTCCTCGTGGCTTGTTCATCATCAGATAAAGTTTCTCCGCCGCGTCCACCTGTTGTCCCGCCACTTCAATCCGATCCACGCCCATCCGCACGGGCGTCGAGGGATTTTGCGGCACCCTACCGTTCAGCCGGACCTTCCCCTCACGTATCAGCTCAAATGCCTGGCTGCGCGAACAAAAACCCAATTTAGACAAGGCTCTCGCCAGACCTACATGTTTTGTCGGTGTTTTGGACTTCGCGTGGAACTTTCGCTTTGTTGGTTTCACGAGACTGTCGGAAAGTTTAACTCTTCTTCTCTTCTGGTGGCGTGGCGGGAGTCTCCGGCGCAGCAGGTGCCGCTTCCGGATGCTTCACTTCGCCGTACCGCTTCGCCAGCCACTCGCGTACTTCTGTTGGATCGTAATTAAACGGCCCCATACCGCCTTTGTAAGAAATTCGCCCGCTTTCGTCGATCACATACAAACGCTCGGGCCACGCGGCGTACGCATCATTCGCGGCATTGTTCATCAAATCGACGCCGAAGGGCACCGAATACTTGAATCGCTGGGTAAAATCGCTGGCGATGGCCACGCGCTGTTCGACGGTCTTAGGCTGCGCGTAACACACGTCGTCCTTCTCCTTCAGATTCGATTTCATCTGCCATTCATCCGTTGGATGCGCTTCCCGGACGTAGATAGTCAGAAAATCAGCGTGGTCTTTGTAGTCGCTGTAGAGCTGCTCGATGTCGCCAACCTGGCGACGGAACGGTGGTCAAGTAAAGCTGCCGAACACCAGCACCAGCGGTTTCCCGGCCGTTCTCTCTCGAATGTGGAATTGCGTACGGCCATCCAGCGCAAGCAGTCGCGCATCCGGCGCGTCGTCTCCCACTTTCAAAGTCCCTCGGTGCATGTGCGGCAGCGCGTAACGCACCATGCCGAACGCATCTTTCGGGCTACCTGCCATTACGCTTAGCCCTATGAACACCAACACCAGCAGCGCCACTAAAGTGACCAAGCTCCATTTGAGTATTGGGTTCACGCCGGCTCCTCGTTAACCGCTAGTGTGCTTCCCCAGCCCGCAATTTCTCTTTCAATTCCTGATACCGCGCCAGTGCTTTTTCAATCGCTGCCATCGCCGCATAGGCCGGACGAATATCTTCCACTTGAACCTGCTTGCCTTCAAGCTGTTTATAGTCCTGAAAGAATCGCTTCAGCACCAGCAACCGGTGCGGCGGCAGATCGCGGGCTTCAATATAGTTGCTGAACTCCGGGTCGTTCGTCGCCACCGCAATAATTTTGTCGTCCACCGCGCCGGAATCAATCATCGTCATCACGCCAATGGCCCGCGCCTTGATCAGCGCCAGCGGCTGCACCGCTTCCTGGCACAGCACGAGTACATCAAGAGGATCATTATCCTCGGCATACGTTTGGGGAATAAATCCATAATTTGCCGGGTAAAAGACTGCCGAGTGAATAATGCGATCGACCTTCAGCAACCCTGTAGGCTTGTCGAGCTCATACTTAACATTCGATCCCAATGGGATTTCGATCAGCGCTTGAAAGTCGCGCGGCAGTTCCGTACCGGGTGAAACGTCGTGCCATGGGTGCATGAAAAGGAATCCTCGCTCTCGGCTGCGTCCATTCCATTATTGCCCGAGAAGCGGTCGAAACGTAAGTGCGTATACTTACGCGGCTTTCTTTTTCCAAGCGCCCAGAATGGCTCCCATCAAGACCAGCCCGGCCAGCGGGTAAAACTGATTGATGGCAAACAATTCTTTTGGTCTCATCTCGTACATGTACGTCGTGAACGTGATCGGACCAACAAAGCCAATCCACATCAGCACGCCAACCGATGCGCCGCGCCCCACCGTATTGGCGTTGCGCCATATGCACAGTTGCGCCAACGAATACGCAATCAGAATGTTCAACAGGAAAGAGATCACGTAAGGCAAAACGGGATTCATGCTTCGGGCCTGGGCTTCGGTCATGTTTTCCAGCGCCATCCACTGTTTGGTGAATAGCACCCCATACCAGACGGCTCCAAGCAGCCAATACGCAATGGCAGCAACTACTACAGCTACATAGTTGGTTTTCATTGTTTCTCCCGCCACGGACTCACCGCGGGGTTCGGCTCTGAACCCGAGACGCGGTGCTGGCCAGAGTCTGGAACCGGCCAGCAGGGAAGTCAAGCTACTTCACTCGATAGAACACTTGCAACAGCCCATTTGGATAAGCCTTGGACCGCACCAGATGCAACTGTGTTTCTGGGTATGGCTGCGCGTACAGCGGAACTCCATCGCCCAGCAGTCGAGGATGAATGGATATTCCAATTTCGTTCACCAGTCGCTTCTGCAGAAACTCTCGCACCATCTCTCCGCCGCCCACCAGCCAGATATCTTTGCCGGTCCTTGCGCGTATCGATTTCAACCATATCTCCGGTGGATCGGACACCACTTCCACCTGGTCACTCTTTCCCTTCGGCAGCAGGTGCGAAAAAACGTACGCCTTCATTCCCGGAAAATTCACACCTTGGGGAGAGAGTTCAAGGGCTTTCTCATATGTCTTCCGCCCCATCACTGCCACATCGACCGAGGCAAAAAACTCTTTCATCCCATAATCCTGGTCCGTGAACAGCCAGTCCACACTTCCGTCTTTGCGGGAAATATAACTGTCCAGGCTCGATGCCACGAAATATTTCACAAGCCGCATAATATTTGGCGCCTCCCTTACGCTCGCGCCTTATCAATCATCTCTTCCCATATCCCCTTGGATTTCAGGACCAGCTCAATGGCCTCGCGCACCGCTCCATGGCCCGCTAGAGCCTTCGTCGTGTAATGTGAAATCTTTTTTACCTCTGGTACCGCGTCGCCAACCGCCACTGCCAGTCCCGCCCGCCGCAGCAGGGGAATGTCCGGCAGGTCGTCGCCAATAAACGCCACAGCCGAATCCGGCAACTCCGCCTTTCGCAGAATTTCTTCATACGCGGGAATCTTCAGCGCAATTTTCATGTACACGTAGTCCATCCGCATCTCTTTTGCGCGGCGCGCCAACGCGGCACTTTCTCTTCCCGTAATGCAGCCTGTACGCAGGCCTGCTGTCTGCGCCAACGTCAGTCCCTGCCCGTCGTGTGCGTCAAACGTTTTGATCTCCAGAGCCGTCCCATCTGGCTGAGAAAGCAGGCTCACGCCACCGTCTGTCATCGTGCCATCCACATCCATCAAGATCAGTTTGATTTGTGCCGCGCGCTTCTTCAGTGCTGGAGATATTTTCATCGTGGCCGCCAACGGACCCTCCACAAAATTCAAGAACCAAAAGTTTAGCAGGAAAACCGGACGGCTAAGCGGACAGATACAAATGCGAAAAATCCAAAACTTAAATCAATTCCAGCGTCCAAAGATCGTGGAGATGTACGACTCCAACTACTTTCTGAGCTTCGTCCACAACCACAACCGAGGTAATTTTTCGTTTTTCCATCAAATTTAATGCTTCGCTCGCCAGCACCTTCGGGCTAACCGTTTGCGGTGACCGCACCATGCAGTCCATCACCTTCATCGACAACGCCGCTCCGCCATGTTGCTCCATCAATCGCCGTAAATCTCCATCCGTCAGGATACCCGCCAATTTTCCATCGCTGGTTGTGACCGTAGTCATCCCCAGTTTCTTCGCCGACATTTCGTGAAATACCGCCGGCATCAGCGTGTCGGGCGAAACGCGGGGCAGGGAATCACCGCCATGCATCAAGTGCTCCACGCGAAGCAATTTTTTTCCTAGCCGCCCCGCCGGGTGCAATTCCGCGAAATCATCCGGCTGGAAGCCTCGCCGCTCCAGCAGCGAAACTGCCAGCGCGTCGCCAAGCGCCATTGCCACCGTCGTGCTGGCCGTCGGTGCCAGATTCAACGTGCATGCCTCTTCCTTCACGCTCACATCCAGCACCACGTCGCTCGTGTCCGCCAGCGTGGATTTGCAGTTTCCCGTCAACGCCACGATGGGAATTTCCAGCCGCTTCAAGGTTTCCAGCAGGTTCAAGATTTCCTGCGTCTCGCCGCCATAGGTAATCGCCAGCAGAACGTCGCCTTTAGCCAACATGCCTAGATCGCCGTGGAGCGCATCGGCCGGGTGCAGAAAAAATGAAGGCGTGCCTGTGCTCGACAGCGTCGCCGAAATTTTTCGTCCGACCAGCCCGGATTTTCCCATGCCGGTTACTACCACCCGGCCTTTGCAGGATAAAAGCAGTTCGACGGCCCCCTCAAACGATGCATCCAACCGTGCCTGTAGATCCTGCAACGCTTGTGCTTCGATCCGCAGCACTCTACGGGCTGTGTCCAGGCTCATGAAATGCCCCATCCACGCACCAGAGCGGAAAGCTGTTTCAATCGCGATAGCAATTGCGGCAACTGAGAGAGCGGCAAGGCATTTGCCCCATCCGACAACGCCGCCGCAGGATTGTCATGCGTCTCCAGAAATACTCCATCGACCCCCGAGGCAACGCCCGCCCGCGCGAGAGGCTCGATAAACTCCGGCTGGCCCCCGCTGGCATGTCCCTGCCCGCCGGGCAACTGCACTGAATGCGTCACGTCGTATACAACGGGATAACCGAATTTCCGCAGCACCGGGAACGAACGCATGTCCACAACCAGATTGTTGTAACCAAAACTCGCCCCGCGCTCCGTTAAAATAATCTTGTCGTTTCCCGAAGCCGCAATCTTTTCTGCCACGTTTCCCATATCCCAAGGCGACAGAAACTGTGCCTTCTTCACGTTCACAATCCGCCCGGTTTTCGCTGCCGCCATTAGCAAATCCGTCTGCCGCGCCAAAAATGCGGGAATCTGGAGAATATCCGCCACTTCCGCCGCTGGCGCAGCCTGGGCCGCGTCATGTATGTCCGTCAGGATGGGAAGGTTCAAATCACTTTTTATCTTCCCCAGGATGCGCAGACCTTCCTTGAGCCCTGGCCCACGGAACGCCTTGACAGAAGAGCGATTCGCCTTGTCGTAGGAAGCCTTGAAAATGTAGGGTACACCGGCATCCGCCGCAATCTTCGCCACGCGCTCCGCCATCATCCGCGCATGCGCCTCCGACTCAATTACGCACGGTCCCGCAATCAGAAACAACGGGTTAGCCCCTCCAAGCCGCAGAGAGCCAAGTTGAATTTCTCGAGGGTTCATTTGTTATTCGAAGATATCACAGTCGCCGGCGGGGGCGTTCAATAGGGAGAATCTGAAAGCGACGTTTACCTGCAATTCGATATGTCTCAAAATCATCTTGATCAATGGTCAAAATGACCGGCAATGACTCGCGCTCTGCAAGGTACACCAGAGTTCCATCGGCGAAGTCCATGGGACGATCCCGATAGCGCGACATCAATGCGTGCACATGTTGCAGTTCGGAGTGGTCGATCGAGGCGAGCGTAACCGCGCCGGATCGTAAGAGTCCCCACACCGTCTCCACCTCGGCGCGAGAACGCTTAACCAGATGAAACACTTCCGTCAGCACCGCTTCGGATGTCAGCGCTGGAAGTCGCAATTTATTGAACGCATCAAGGCAGAGTTTATGCCAACGTTCCCCTATGTCCAGGATGGAGAGAATAGCTCCCGTATCAATCAGAAAATTAGCGGCCATAACGGCGGAGTGCTTTTTCAACCAGCCTACTGGCGTTTTCGGCCCTGTGTCGTTTGCCTCCACGCAAAGCACCCAGGAAGGGAGCGGCGGCGGCGTGGAGCCTCTTCTGCTCCTCGTTGCTGGCAACATCATCCGCATTCTTGGCGAGCCATTCCCTCATGCCCAGTTCGAGAAGGGCAGAGACTCGGACTTTGCGGGCGCGCGCTGCCCGTTCCAGGTCCGATTTCAGCTCTGGTGAGAGTCGCCAACTGTAGACAGCAGTCCTCATGCACTACAGTGTAGTGCAATTCGATGTTCCGTGCCAGCGGCAAATGGAGCGGCTGCACGCGCTTAGTCTGCGAAGTTTTTGCAGGTGGAGTGTTTGCGATTTTTGCCCGGCTTCGCAGAGGTACCAAGTCCAGGGTAATGGGAATGGATCAGGCCGTCCTCGAGCTACGCCGTTGCGTGCGGCGCCGCACGCAATGCGGGTGCTGGAGGCTTAACTTCCGGCGTTGTGACATTTGCAGTTGGCCGTTGCTTCTGAATCCGATGCTCCAGCGCTGCGCCAATAAATGCCGCAAACAGCGGGTGCGGCTCCAGCGGCTTCGACTTGAATTCCGGATGGAACTGGCAGCCCAGGAACCATGGATGTTCCGGCGCCTCCACGATTTCCACATAATTTTCGTCAGGAGTCCGCCCGGTAATCCGCAATCCCGCCGCGGTCAGCGTTTTCTCGTATTCACGATTGAATTCGTAACGGTGACGATGCCGCTCGTTGATTTCTGTCTTTCCATACGCTTTTTGCGCAAATGATCCGGGCTCAAGTTTGCAGAGCCACGCGCCTAATCGCATGGTGCCGCCCATCTCGTCCACGCCCAGCAGTTCGCGCAATTTATAAATCACGCGGTGAGGTGTCTGCGGATCAAATTCCGTGCTGTCTGCCTGTTTCAGTCCCGCCGCATCCCGCGCATATTCTATCGTTGCGCATTGCATCCCCAGGCAAATTCCAAAGAAGGGAATCTTGTTCTCGCGAGCGTATTGAATGGTGTGGACCATTCCCTCGATGCCACGTTTCCCAAATCCACCCGGCACCAGAATTCCATCGTAACCCTTCAATCGCTTTTCAGCGGTTTCCAGCGAGTCGATCTCTTCCGATTCGATCCATTCGATGACCGTTTTATGATTGTGCGCCAATCCGCCATGCAGCAGCGCTTCACGCAGACTCTTGTACGCATCCTCAAGTTGCACGTATTTTCCAACAATCCCGATGCGCACTTCACCCCTTGGATGGTGCAACCGCTGCAGCATATCCAGCCAAGGCTGCATGTTTGCAGGGCGTTCTTCCAGATGAAGTCGCCGCAATATCTGCGTATCCAGCCCTTCCTTCTCAAGTTCCACGGGAACTTCGTAAATCGTCTTCACATCTTCCATCGAGATGACGCACGATTCCGCAATATTGCAGAACAGCGCAATCTTGCGCTTCAAATCCACTGAAATATGCCGGTCGCTCCGGCACAGCAGCACGTCTGGCTGAATTCCGATTCCCAGCATTTCCTTAACGCTATGTTGCGTGGGCTTGGTCTTCAATTCACCGGCAGCCGCGATGTAAGGTACCAGCGTCACATGTACAAACAGCGTGTTCTCTGCGCCCAGTTCCAACCGCATCTGCCGGATCGCTTCCAGAAATGGCAATGATTCAATATCGCCAACCGTCCCGCCTATTTCCACAATCACAATGTCGACACCCTCAGCCACGCGTTTGATACAGCGTTTTATTTCGTCGGTGACGTGCGGAATCACCTGCACCGTTTTTCCGAGATAGTCTCCGCGCCGCTCTTTTGAAAGGATCGTTTCGTAGATTCGTCCGGTGGTCCAGTTATTGTCACGGGTCAACTTTGCGTGGGTGAAGCGCTCGTAGTGGCCCAGGTCCAGATCTGTCTCGGCGCCATCCTCGGTCACAAACACTTCGCCGTGCTGATACGGGCTCATCGTGCCGGGATCCACGTTCAGGTACGGATCGCATTTTTGGATGGTAATTTTAAAGCCGCGACTTTCCAGGAGACAACCGATAGAGGAGGCAGCAACGCCCTTACCGAGTGAGGAAACAACACCACCAGTTACAAAAATATATTTTGGCGCCATCCGGGTTTCTCGCATCCGCTCTAGGGGAATTGAGCTTCTTAGACCTCCGCAGGATTGACGTACATAGAATTATGTTCGGAACCTCCCACTCTGTCAATGCCAACTCTTGTGACCAATCTATCGAAGTTTTTTCTGCATTCCCGCAACCTATCCTGGCGCCTCGGGTTTTCACGTTCGTGCCGGACTCTTCGGGCTTCGCGCCATTGCGTGGTGCGCAACGTTCGTGGGCTTGCCAACGTCTAATCGTCAGTATTTTAATTTTTTTTTGCTGCTTCTTATCCGAGTGAGGCAAACTCATCTCATGAATACAAAGTGGCTAATGCCGTTCCTATTCGTCATTGTACTTTCTGTTGACAAACTTCCTGCACAAGACAAGTCTGCCCAGGCCCCAGTGCCTTCCGCTTCGCTTCATGCCTATGACCTGAACAGGGAAATAACGCTCGTCGGTACGGTCGCCTCGTATTCCGCGGCGTCAAAAACCGCGCCTGCCGGTCCCCGGGTTGCTCTGCAGACTCCATCCGGCCTTGTCGACGTTCATCTCGGCGACGCACGGCTCCTTGCGGCAAATCAGTTCACCCTTGCGCCGGGAGATACTTTGCGAATCGTTGGTGAAAACATCTCCTTCGCTGGTGGCATGCAATTCGTCGCCCGCATCGTTCAGAAAGGTTCACAGGCTCTGCTGTTGCGCAACTCCAGAGGTTTTCCTATTTTTACCAACACGCCGCGCGGTTCCGCTAATCCCGCAAAACAGGGGAGTGCCCTGTGAAACGCGCCCCCCTCCTGTACATCATTCTCTGCTCACTTTGCCTGGCGGCTTGCGGCGGCGGTGATTCGGGCGGGAACCCTCCCCCTCCTACCGGCAGCTTCTCTAATGCCAGCCTGAACGGTCATTACGCCTTCTCAATGAGCGGCGTGGATCTCAACGGAGGTTTCATCGCCCGCGCTGGCAGTTTCGTTGCCGACGGCACCGGCGTCATAACTGCCGGCCTGGAAGACGTCATCTCTTCCACTTCCGGTGGTTCACTGGTTACTTTCACCGGCGGTACCTACACCATCCAAGCCAACGGTCGCGGCCTTATTGTTCTCAACGCTGCAACTGGTGGCGGGCTGCAGTTGAACATAGTGTTGAACTCCAATGCCCAGGGTGTGATGGTGGAAACTGACTTGAACGCCACTAGTAGCGGCACTTTGGCTCTTCAAACTACTTCCGACTTCACCGAGACCGCTCTCAATGGAAACTATGTCTTCGATTTTTCCGGCCTCTCCTTCGCCCAGAATGTTATGCCTTTCTCGACCGTCGGGCAGTTTTCCCTGGACGGTAATGGAAACCTCACCGGGGGAACCATGGACGAGAACGACGGCAACGCCAGCGCCCCTTCTGGCCCGATCTCCCTTGATCCGGGTACCTATCAACTGGATACTTCCGGAAACAACGGTACGTTCGGACGTGGCACGCTCTCGTTTGCCGGTCGCGATTTTGCCTTCTACATCGTTAACCACAACCGTCTGAAGGTCATTGAAGAAGACAGTCCCGCCGCAACGTTGGGTGACGCCATACTGCAATCAGGCACAATCGCCACGCAAAATTCAGGTTTCACCGGCAGCTTCGTCTACCTCGTCGGCGGTGCTTCAGTTGTCGGCTCGCAAGGCGCTGATGCCAGAGTGGCTCGATTCACTTCTGATGGCAACGGTGGTATCGCCGCTATCTCTTTTGACGAAAATAATGATGGCTCCAAGCGGCATATCTCCCAGGGTTCCAACATCTCCGCCGCAACCTATTCTATCGATACCGCGAATGCCGGCTCAGGCCGCGGCACTTTTACTTTCACCGATTCTAACGGCGGCACTTACTCCTACGTTTTCTATCTGATTTCTCCCGCACAAGCCGTTCTGCAGGATATCAGCGACGGGATCGTTGCAGACGGACCCATGCAGGCGCAGTCTGGCTCGCCTTTCACCAATGCAAATATCGCCGGCAACTATGCATTCAATTGGAGCGGCATCCAACTCGGCTCGCAAAACGCCATTCCCTTTGAAGAAGATTTTCTTGGGCAATATGAATTGGCCAATACTTCGAGCAATAACGCCTCAGGCGTGATGGACTTTACCGAACTGGGACTCAGCAGTAACCAGCTCTTTCCCAATACCGTAATCACCGGCACCTTCACCATCGATGGAGACGGCACGGATGACAACAAGTTTCAGGTGCTGAACCATAACTCACCCACGGTCACCTACAACTTTGTAGCCTACGTAGTGAACCCCAGCACGACCTATATGTTAGTCACAGACAACACGCGAGTGACCGCAGGCATAACTTCTCAACAAACGCAGTAACCCGGCACTAATCTCTTATCGTTGTGCATGCAGGGGCGGCTTTATGCCGCACTCCCGCTTTTGCCTCATGTAGCGAAGAAAGTCCTTCAACTGCCTTGTATCCCTCCGCCACGCGCCAATTTCTTTTAACCAACCCGTCTTGATGTATCCGAAATCCCAGAAGAGCGCTAGTCATCCTGAGCAACACGAAGGATCTCAACCAACACTCTTCCACCAACCTCCTGTCCATCTCACCTCATCAGCTTCTCCACCCGCGCCACATCCTCGGGTACATCCACGCTCACTGCATCGTGCTCCACTTCGGCTACCCGAATCTTCCAACCGTTCTCCAGCCACCGTAATTGCTCCAACTGCTCAATTTTTTCCAGTTCTCCCTGCGGCAACGTCGGGTACTCCAGCAGAGCGTCTCGTTGAAACACGTATAGCCCCAGATGTTTCCAGTACTTCACATGAATTTTCTGTTGTGTATCTCTCACCCACGGTATCGGCGCGCGCGAAAAATACAACCCATTCGAATCGAAATCCAGCACCGTTTTCACCACGTTCGGATCCATGATGTCCCCAGCATGTCGAATCGACGTCGCCACTGTGGCAATCTGCGCCTCCGGCTCTTCCAGCAATGCGGCCACTGCCGTATCGATGGCCACCGGGTCAATTAGAGGTTCGTCCCCCTGCACATTCACAAACACATCACCCTTTTCGTGCGCTGCCACTTCCGCGATTCGCTCCGTGCCCGTCCGGTGATCCGTCCGGGTCATCCGTGCCTCGCCTCCAAATCCCTTCACCACGTCGATAATCCGTTGATCATCCGTAGCCACAATCACGCGATGCGCCGTCTGTGCTCGCTTTGCCCGCTCGTATACATGCTGCACCATCGGCTTTCCTCCAATGGAAACCAATGGCTTGCCCGGAAGCCTTGTTGATCCGTATCGTGAGGGAATCACGATTACTACCTGTGGGTCGCTCACACTTGCTCCTGCACTGCCCAGAAAATTGCCCGACTCCACCGGATACTAGCACAAGGACTCACAACCGGTTCCCGCTACCGTTTTTGATGTAACTACGATGTAAATTTGCCTGAGGGGGCTTGCCTTCCAGAAAACCAGTGATATCATCAAGACTCCGCGCGGCCCTTCCGGTTATCCGGAAGAATGGGGGAGCCGTGAAAGGCCCTAGGTCAGAGGTAGTGTCCGGTTCCAGGTTTTCTCTGCTTGCGTTGTCCCGCCTCCTCGCTTGTGCCATGTTGTTGTGCCTCGCCTTCCCGCTCTTTGCCCAGGAATCCCAAAATGACGCCCTCCCATCCACTCCCTTGGCGTCCGCTCCGAAGCTTCTGGACGCGAAACGCGATACTCCTGCCGTCAAAATCATTCCAGGCAAGGTCATCCGCAGCGACGTCGACCTCGCTCTCGTGAACGTCACTGTCACCGACCCCTTCAACCGCCTTGTGACTGGTCTGGATCAAGATAACTTCCGCGTTTACGAAGACAGCGCCGAGCAGGAAATCGTCACTTTTTCCTCCGAAGACGTACCCATCTCCATCGGTGTCATTTTCGATTTCAGCGGCAGCATGGGCAATAAGATTGACAAAGCACGCGAAGCCGCGCTGCAGTTCTTCAAGACCGCCAATCCTCAGGATGAGTTTTTTCTGGTCAGCTTCAATGAACGCGCTGAACTCACCAGCGCGTTTACCAACAGTGTTGAAGATCTTCAGAGCCGCATGATGCTGACTGCCCCTAAGGGCAGGACTGCCCTTTTGGACGCTATCTACCTCGGGCTCAGTCAGATGAGGGGTGCACATAACGCCAAACGTGCCTTGCTCATCCTTTCCGATGGGGGCGATAATCATAGTCGGTACAACGAGAACGATATCAAGCGGCTCGTTAAGGAAGCAGACACCCAGCTCTATGCCATTGGCCTTTATGACCCGCTTGGTTATCGCAATCGCACCACCGAAGAACTCAACGGGCCCACAATGCTCGCGGATATTACCGAGCTGACCGGGGGACGAGTCTTCGCTGTCGAGCATCTAAATGATCTGCCGGACGTTGCATCCAAAATCGGCATGGAGCTGCGCAACCAATATGTCCTCGGATACAAACCAAGCAATCACGCTCACGACGCGCGCTGGCGCAAGATTAAGGTCAAGCTTCGCGCTCCTAAAGGCCTTCCGCCCCTCACCGCGTACTCCAAAACCGGATACTACGCGCCTGCTCACTGAGCCCGCCTTTTCTCGGCCTTCCCGCAGCCTCTCCGCCTTCTCTTTGCTTGCCTTACTTCTGGTTGGTTCGCTCTCCTTGTACGCTCAGATTCCCGTTGCCACGCCTCCTCCGCCACCTCCCCCGGGTCAGGACTCTGGCAAGCCGCAGACCGGCAGCAAAATTCAGGTCGATGTAAACCTTGTCGTTCTGCACACCACGGTTTCTGACGATCGCGGTAAATTTGTCGAAGGTCTCACCCAGGATAATTTCCGTGTTTACGAAGACAAGACCGAGCAAAAGCTCTCCGTCTTCAAGCGCGAAGATATTCCCGTTTCTATGGGCTTGGTCATCGACAACAGTGGCTCCATGCGGGATAAACGTCCACGCGTAAACGAAGCCGCAATCACTCTTGTCCAGAACAGCAATCCGCAAGACGAAGCCTTCGTCGTCAACTTCAACGATGATTTTTACCTCGACCTCGATAAAGATTTCAGCAGCAGCATTCCAGAACTTAAGGAAGCACTCGAACGCATTGATGCTCGCGGCAGCACGGCTCTCTACGACGCCATCATCGGCTCTCTAGATCATCTTAAGAAGGGCCACAAAGAAAAGAAGGTCCTGCTGGTTGTTACCGACGGTGAAGACAACACCAGTCGCAGCTCTCTCGAGAAGACCATTCGCGAAATCCAGAAGACCGACACTGTTATCTACACCATCGGTGTGCTCGGACAGGATGCCAAGGGCCGCGAGAAAAAGAACGCCAAGAAAGCCCTTACAGAGATCGCCAGCGCCTCTGGCGGCATCGCCTATTTCCCCGAAAACGTGGCGGACGTTCACAGCATCTGCGAGCAGGTAGCCCACGATATTCGCCACCAGTACACGCTCGGCTACTATCCTTCCAACTCTGCCCGCGACGGCAGTTTCCGCACCGTTCGCGTGGACGTTATTCCTCCGCGCGGCAAAGGCAAACTCGTTGCTCGCACCCGTAACGGCTACTACGCCCCCACCGCCAAGTCCACGACCGCCACCGGCAAATAAGCTCCCTCTGTTGTTATCCTGAGCGAGGTGACCCGGCCTTTTCTTTCGCGACGCTCTCTGGCGCGCCGGGTCACGCAGTCGAAGGATCGCAACTTCCTGTCCTACTCCACTTTTGGTGGGGTAGTTCTTTTGCCTTGCGCCTAGACCATCCCCAGAAAACTCTCTCCCCGCAAAATCTTTCCTCCAAAATTCTCCGCCACCGTCTGGCCCATATCTGCCAGAGTCTTCCTTACACCCAAATCCCTCCGCATTCTCGTGCGAGGCGCATACGCGAGAATCGGCACATACTCCCGCGAATGATCCGTCGTCTCCCACCTCATATCAGGATCGCATCCATGATCCGCCGTAATCATCAACAGGTCCCCATCTCCCAACAATCTCAGATATTCCCGCAGCCACCCGTCAAACTCCTCCAGACACTTCGCAAATCCCTCGACATCTTTCCGGTGCCCATAAAGCATGTCGAAATCCACCAGGTTGCAGAAGATCAAGCCCTGCTTCCTTTCCCGCGTGGCCGCCGCCAATTTCTCCATTCCGTCGGCATTCGATTTTGTCGTGACGTACTCCTCCACGCCCCGCCCGTGGTAAATATCGTGGATTTTCCCCACTCCCAATACCGCCACGCCCAACTCCTTAAGCACATCCAGTAGCATCGGTTTCGGCGGCGCCACTGCATAGTCATGCCGCCCCGATGTCCTCACAAAATTCTCCGTATCCCCCCTGAACGGCCGCGCAATTACACGCCCCACTCTGTGTTTCCCATCCAACAAAGCCCGCGCAATTTCGCATATCTTGTACAACTCGTCCACGGGAATTACCTCTTCGTGCGCCGCAATTTGAAATACACTGTCGCCCGACGTGTACACAATCGGCTTGCCGGTGCGAACGTGCTCCGCGCCCAGTTCCTTAATGATCTCCGTTCCCGAAGCCGGCTTATTCCCAAGAATCTTCCGTCCGATCCGTCGCTCGAATTCATCAATGATTTCTTGCGGAAATCCTCGTGGGTACACCGGAAACGCTTGTTCTAACCAGATACCCGCCATTTCCCAATGCCCCGTCGTCGTATCTTTTCCCGGTGAGCGCGTCGCGCCTTTCCCGTATGACGCAATGGGCACACTCACGGGCTCTAGATTCGCCAGCGGGGCGACATTTGCAATTCCCAATTCCACCAGCGTGGGGATTCGCAGCGCGCGCGATTCCGCAATGTGTCCCAACGTGTTCCGCCCCGCGTCTCCATATTCCGCGGCGTCCGGCAGTGCTCCAATACCCACGCTATCCAGCACTACCCAGATCACGCGCTCAAATTGCACCATGCAATATTCTCCCCGTCTCTTTGCCGGACTTTAGCACACCGCGCTTTGGGCGACGCTTGGAATTGACGCCAATACGTTCACGTCCTAACATGACTCCGCAAGTTCGACCCTGTGGAACTTTTTCACATTTTCTGCGTATGAATAGAGTGGAGGGGTCCGCCATGTCCGAACCTCGCAATCGTATTGGCAGCACTTCGGTTGTTTTCCCGCTTCTGCTCATCGGCTTCGGCACTCTGATGTTGTTCAAGCTATGGCTCCCCCATTTCTATCCTTGGGGAGTCCTCGGCAAATATTGGCCGCTGCTGATCATTTTCATTGGCGCGGGAATGATCTGGGATCGCACCCGATTTCAAGCTGGCTCCCCGGAATCACGTCCGTTTCCCATCGGCACCACACTCGGAACACTTGTTTTTCTCGGCCTCATGGCCATTTTGATTTTTCGCGACCATTCGTACTATCCGCGCTCCACACATAGGGCCTCTGCCGCTTCGCGCGAATCCAAAACGGTTGATCGCGGCGCAGCCAAAGCGGTTCGCTTCAATATCGAAATGCCCGCTGGTGAGCTTATTTTTCAAGGTGGTGGAGACCACCTGCTCTCCGCTGAATTCTTTCAAGACGGTTCCTGGCCCATCCCACAAGTCGATTATTCTGTCTCCGACGCCGTCGGCTATTTGAAAATTACGCAAGAAGGGCACGATCAGTTCGTAGGCAAATCCGACAATACCTGGAATCTTCGCGTCGACCAGTCCACGCCGCTCGAACTCAAAGTCGATGTTGGCGCAGGCCGCGGCGAATTCCACCTCGACAAAGTCGATCTCACGCGCCTCGAACTCAACATCGGTGCTGGTCAAGCCAATGTCGACCTCACTGGAGAACGCGCCAAAGATTTGCAGGCCACGATTCAGGGCGGTGTTGGCCAGGCGGTAGTCCGTCTGCCGCGTAACATCGGCGTTATCGCCACCGTTCACGGCGGTCTCGGCTCGATTGACGTTCGCGGTCTAAAGGAAGAAGACGGCAAATACGTCAACTCTGCCTACGGCAAATCGCCCAACACCATTCACCTCACCGTAGAGGGTGGCATCGGCCAGATCAAACTCGAGCAAGAATGATCTTCCTTCAAGTAGGGTTGTCCGCTTTGTCCCCTTCTTTTCACAGCCCAATACTCTCTGTTACCCTGATTCTTATCCCAAACTAAGGCCTTTCCATGTCCCATGTCGTCGCCACCATCACTTACCTCTACATCTATCCCATCAAATCCATGGCGGGAATCGCTGTTCAAGAAGCTCACGTCGGCCTCGATGGCATCTTGGGTGATCGCATCTTCACCTTCATCCGAGGTGATCAGGCCGCCACCAACAGTTTCCCCTGGCTCACCGCTCGCGAAGTCTCACGTCTGCTCCATTACAAACCTGTTTTCCCTACACTCCCCACACCTTCCGAACCGCAGCCACCCATCCAAATCCGTACTCCCGACGGTTTATCTCATGCTCCCGAATCTCCCGAACTCTGCGCCGATTTGGCCAATCAATTCGGCCATCCTATCTTCTTGCTGAAAAGCAACCGAGGCATTTTCGATTGCCAGCACATCTCTCTTTTCAACCTCCGCAGTGTTAGCGCTCTTTCCACTGAATCTGGCGCCGCCCTGGACCACCGCCAATTCCGCGCCAACATTTACATGGAACCCGCAAGTGGTAAAGCCTTCGACGAAGAAAAGTGGACGGATTGCCTATTCCAGATTGGCAGTCATGTCCTCACGGGAGTGACACAACGGGATACTCGCTGCATGATGATCAATCTCAATCTCGAAACCCTCCAACAGGATCCCCGTATCTTGAAAACAGTTGCACAATCTCATCAGCGGCAAGCGGGCCTCTATGCCAACGTAGTTCGCCCTGGCCTCATCCGCGTCGGTGACACCATCCGTAGGCTTCCCCAGCCCAGTTGAACAATGTTCGCCTCGAGCGCAGCTTCGGCGTAGACTCCAATTGGACACCCCATGTGGAGCGATGAACGCAACAAGGAGGCATCTATGACTCGTCGCACCTTTTTCTTGGCGGCTTCCGCACTCCTCCTCGCATTTATTCCCACCCTCGCCAAGAAAAAAGAAAAGGCTGTCTTGCCAGACTTTGTCCTGAAAGCGCAAACCGTCCTCGTCCTGATTCAACCAAACGCCTCCGAGCCGTTAAATGACCCGCTTGCTAATCGCAAAGCCCAGGAGGAAGTTGAGAAGGCCTTGATGAAGTGGGGACGTTTTCGCTTTGCTCTCGACGTGGACACCGCAGACCTCGTCATCACCGTGCGAAAGGGAAGTGGCCAGCTCGCAAATCCTACGATTAGCGGCGGGCCAATCGATACCCGCCCAGGCACCATCGAATCCACCGACAACCAGATTCGCATCGGCGGCTCCAAAGGTCGTCCTCCCGACCCCTCGCAAACGGGCGATCCCACCATGCAAGATAGCCGTGTACACACAGGTGTAGAAGCCGGTGCGTCAGACGATTTTTTCCGCGTATTCCAAGGTGGAATAAAGTATCCCCTCGATGGGTCTCCCATCTGGACCTTCGTCGCCAAGAACGCCCTCCGTCCCCCAGACGTAATCGCCCTCCAGGAATTTCGCAAAGCCGTGGAAGAAGCCGAAAAAGCCGCCCAGAAAAAACAGCAACAACAGCCACCACCCACACAACCCCAAAACCCCTGAATCTCATCGATTGCGAGTCGCATCACCGGGTGCCGCACCCTGCGCCTTTCAGGGTGCGGGTTTAGACCAAACTAAGCTACCACCTGCCGGTGTCACTGATTTTGTAGGTGTCGACTTTTCAAGAGGCTTCCGACTAGGCACGAACACCACCTGCAATCACAAGGCTCAATTCACTCAAGCTCCTGGTCCCCATTTGCCCGCCCTCCCCCTCTCCACGTATAATTTTGAGTTTAGACGGTGTGCTCTGAAGCCCGCTGTCTGAGCTTGCCTTTGTCTACGACCGAAACCACTCTCCCCATCACCGAGCAGGAATTCCTTCGCGTCGTCCGCGCTCGTGTCCACAACCTCAAAAATGTTTCCGTCGACATTCCTCACAACGCCATCACCGTCGTCACCGGCGTCAGCGGTTCCGGCAAATCCTCTCTCGCATTTGACACCGTCTACGCCGAAGGCCAGCGCCGCTACGTCGAATCCCTCTCTGCCTACGCACGCCAATTCCTCGAGCGCATGGAAAAGCCCGATGTCGACGAAATCTCCGGCATTGCCCCGGCCGTCGCCATCCGCCAGAAAAATTCCACCCGCAATCCGCGCTCGACCGTAGCCACTGCCACTGAAATTTACGACTATTTACGTCTCCTCTTTGCTCGCTGCGGCCAGACTTTCTGCATCAAGTGTGGCGCTGAAGTAAAACGCGACTCGCCCGATGAAATCGCCAACAAAATTCTCACCCTCTCACCTGGCCGCCGCTTTTACGTGCTTTACTCACTCCACGTTGCCGCCCCGGAAGCACCTTCCACCACGGGTAAACGCGCACCACGAAAGAAAGCCGCCTCCACTGCTCCTCCCGCCGATACCCTGCGTCAGACTCTCGTCGAATTGCAGAAACGCGGTTTCAATCGCCTCTATCAAGACGGCCGCGTCCACGAATTTTCGTCACCCGAAACATTGCTCGATGTGAATTTCGCCAAGCCTGTATTCGTTCTCGTCGACCGTTTGGCCGTAAATCCTGAATCGCGTTCGCGCCTCGTTGACTCCATCGAAATCTGCTATCGCGAAGGTGGCGGCGAAGCCATCCTTGAATTTGTCGCCGACAGCTCCGGCAATCCCGCCGAACGCCTGGCCTTCAACGAGCGTTTCGAGTGCAAAAACGACGGCACGCTCTATCAGGAGCCTGAGCCGCGCCTTTTCTCCTTCAACAACCCCTATGGCGCATGCCCTCGCTGCCAGGGTTTTGGCAACACCATCGATTTTGATCTCAATCTTGTCGTTCCGGACCACAGCAAATCTCTAGACGACGGCGCCATCGAGCCCTGGACCAAGCCCCGCTATCGCGTCCTCTCTCAAGACGCCCGCAAATGGGCCAAAAGCCGCGGCATTCCCACCGATGTTCCCTGGCGTCATCTCACCGCCGAACAACGCTGCTTAATCCTCGAGGGTGACCCGGAAAACGATTTTGAAGGCGTGAAGGGTTTCTTCAACTATCTTGAGCGAAAGAAATACAAGCTCCACATTCGCGTTTTCCTCAGCCGTTATCGCGGTTACGCCACTTGCCCCGATTGCAATGGAACTCGACTCCGTCCCGAAGCTCGCGCCGTCCGTATCACCGGCCAAAACATTACGAACCTGTGCAAGCTAACCGTAAAGAACGCCCGAATCTATTTTGCCAAATTGCAGCTCACGCCCGCGCAAGCCAAGGTCGCCGACAAAATTCTCGAAGAGGTTCGCACTCGCCTGCAATTTCTCGACGAAGTTGGCCTCGACTACCTCACTCTTGACCGTCTGACTTCCACGCTCTCTGGCGGTGAATCGCAGCGCATTCAGCTAGCCACCTCACTTGGGTCTCACCTGGTTGGCGCCCTCTACGTGCTCGACGAGCCTTCCATCGGTCTCCATCCACGCGACACCCAGCGTCTCATCGACATCCTCAAATCTCTACGCGATCTCGGCAATACCGTTCTCGTCGTCGAGCACGATCCCGACACCATCCAGTCCGCCGATCGCATCATCGATCTCGGCCCCGGCGCTGGTGAACTCGGCGGTAAACTCCTCTTCTCCGGCACCTACGCCCAGATTCTTTCCGACCCGAAATCCATCACCGGCCGTTACCTTAGCGGCGAACTGAAGATTCCCGTGCCTTCCAGCCGGCACAAGCCCAACGGGAAATTTCTGCGACTCAGTGGCGCCACGCTTCACAATTTGCAGAATATTGACTTAATGCTGCCACTCGGCACCCTTACGGTCATCACCGGGGTCAGTGGCTCTGGCAAATCCACACTGGTCCACAACGTTCTATACCGCGCGCTGCAGGCCAAGCGCAACGGAGCCAGCTACAAGGAGTTTTGCGAACGCCTCGAAGGCGATGGAGAAATCCAGGATCTCGTCATCGTCGATCAATCACCCATCGGCCGCACGCCGCGCTCTAATCCCGCCACATACTTAAAAGCCTTCGACGCTATCCGCGAAGTGTTCGCCGATACGCCTGACGCCAAGCGCCGTGGTTACGCTGCGGGCCATTTCTCCTTCAACGTTCCCGGCGGCCGCTGCGAAACCTGCCAGGGCGACGGCACCGTCACTGTAGAAATGCAGTTCCTCGCTGATGTCGAACTCATCTGCGAGGAATGCCGCGGCAAGCGCTTCAAGAGCGCCGTGCTCGAAGTCCGTTATCACGGCAAGAATATTCATGATGTTCTCGACATGACCGTTCGTGAAGCCCTGGCCTTCTTCGTCAATCTTCCTAAGGTTGTCTCCAAACTCCGCGTGCTCAACGAAATCGGTCTCGGCTATCTCCGGCTCGGCCAGTCCGCTACCACGCTTTCCGGTGGCGAAGCCCAGCGCCTCAAACTCGCCTCTCACCTCTCGCGTACCGAAAACAAAGGCATTCTCTACATCCTCGACGAACCCACTACCGGCCTGCATTTTGACGACATCGCTAAACTCCTTGCCGCCTTTCGCAAACTTCTCGAATCCGGCGCTTCGCTCCTCGTCATCGAGCACAATCTCGACGTCATCAAGTCTGCCGATTGGCTCGTCGACCTGGGCCCCGAAGGCGGTGATCAGGGTGGCAAAATAATCGCCACCGGAACTCCGGAACAAGTCGCTCGCAACGCGCAATCTCACACCGGCCGCTTTCTTGCCCGTGTCCTTGCTGGTAGTAATGGCAAGGCAAAGCCCTCCTCCAATAGCGCATCCAAATCATCAGTACCGCAAGACAAGCCCGGGAATGGTGATTGACTCTTGCATCTCAACGCGCGAATTCGGTTCCTCTGTCTCGCTACAGTCACTCTCGCTCCCCGAAGTGCCTTAAGTAGAGGCCACCTTCTGAGGCCGACGCTTTTAGTCGACTCCACCGCGCAACAGTCTACGCAATCTTCACAATCCAAGCCCAAACAAATCCGTAATCCCCTGAACGATCTCCTCGACGAAGCCCAATCCGCCATTGACAAAAACGATTTCGAGGCCGCCATCCCTCCGCTACAGAAATTCATCGCCGAAAAGCCTGATCTCGCTTACGCCCACTTCCAACTCGCGTTCGCTTTCACCAATCTCAAGCGCTCCCCGGAAGCCCGCGCAGAGTACGAGCGCGCCATCACCCTCGATCCCAAATTCTTTGAAGCCTATCTCAATCTCGGCACACTACTTCTCGATTCCGACCCCAAGGCCGCGGTCTCCTCTCTTCGCAAAGCCGTCGACCTGCAGCCCGCTCAAAATCATCCCCGCTATCTGTTAGCCGTGGCTCTCGACCGCTCCGGTGACGATTCGGCCGCCGCTGAAGAGTTCCAGAAAGTTCTCGGCCTTGAGCCCAACGACCTTCCCTCTGTTAATTATCTTGGTTGGTATTTTCTGCGCCATCAAAAACCCGCTGAAGCTGAAGTGAAATTCCGCCACGCCTTGCAAATCGATCCGAAAGATTTGAAAGCCACCCTCGGCCTCGCGCAAAGCCTCGCCGCCCAACAAAAGCCCGAAGCTGCCGAAGCCTTTCAGCAATATATCTCTGCCAATCCGGGTGACAACGACGCCCGCACCGCGCTTATTCGTTTCCTGATCGACCAGAAGCAATACGAGGCCGCACTCGCTGAGATCAACAAGTCTCCCGATGCCAATCCTCCAACCGCCGACACCCTTAAACTCCGCGCCGACCTTCAACTCGCTCAGAAGAACAACCAGGACGCAATCACTTCTCTCCAGCAGGCTCTTGTTCTTCGGCCGCAGGACCCCCAACTGCATGGTGGCCTGGGCCGTCTCTACTTGGCTAAACGCGATTTCCCCAACGCCGAAAAGGAATTAAAGGTCGCCCTCCAACTGGAAGGTAACAACATCACTTTCTGGCGAGACTTAATCTCCACTTTCTACCTTGCCGGCAATTATCCTATGGCCCTCGCCGCTCTCGATGCCACCGACAAAATCGAGGCGCCCGCCGCAGGTGCCTGGTTCATTCGCGCACTCTGTTACGATAAACTTGTGCAGGTTCGACCCGCCCTTGACGCTTATCGTAAATTTCTGGAACTTGATCAGAATCGCAATCCTGATCAGGTCTGGCAGGCGACGCAACGCATCCATGTTCTCGAAAAAATGGCCAACAAGAAGTAACGGGAACGGAATTCGCTACTTGTCCCTCCTCGCTCTCGGTGTTCTACTTCCTGCGATCTCGGCCAACATCGCCACTGAAGCAGTCACGGCCGACAAAGTCTCCGAGTTGCAATCCCGCTTTGACCTCGAAAATCACGCCACCTCAAAAATCAAAGTCCTGGAAAAATTGGGACAAGCGCAGTTTGCTTCCTCCAACAGCGCTCAGAAAGAGGGCAATTTCGGCGATATCGGCCTCATCTGCGAGAAATTTCGAGACAACGTTCGTGCTGCTTTTGCCCTTCTAAAGAACCAGGTGCCGGATGCGGAAAAGCATCCCGAGGGTTATCGCCATCTCGAGCTTTTGACCCGGCGTGGTATTCGCGAAGTGGAGGATCTTTTGATCATCGTTCCCGCAGAAATTCGCCCTCCCATTGAAATTGTTCGTGGCGATCTTATCCAGACCGACGATGAGCTGATTCGCCTGCTCTTCCCCCGGCGCACAAAAGATGTGCCTAAAACTCCGTCACCAGCGGGAGAAAAGCCATGACGCTTCTTCGCATCCCGCTAAAACTCGCTCTTTATTTCGCATTATTGCTAGGTGTCGCGCCCTTGCTCCACGCCCAACGCCCCGAAAAAGATTACTTGTCCACCATTGAAGCCGACAAAATCCGCGATGCCGAAACGCCTAACGAACGCGTCCAGCTTTTTCTTACTTTTGCCGACGATCGCCTCAAGAAATTTCAATATGAATTGGAGCACCCTTCACCGAATAAGCACACCGAGATGCTCAATTACCTCATGAATTCGTATATTGGTTGCGTCGACGATGCAGCCGACATCGTTCAGGTGGGTCTCGAGAAGCAGGAAAGCATCCGGCAGGGTATCGATCTCATGACTACTCGCGCCAAGGAATTTCTGCCCATCCTGAAGAAATATCTTGCCGAAGGTCCGGAACTCGAGCTCTACAAGGAAACTCTCGAGGATGCCATCGAAGGGACACAGGACGCCTTGAACGAAGCCGAAAAAGCCAAGCAGAAAGCCGCTCCGCCACCGGTGAGGCGCAAGAATTGACCACCCGGCCCCGTATCACTTCTCGTGTTCCCGGCGGGGAAGCGCTATTTCAGCGCATGTTTACTCGAATTGGCTGCGAAGAACGTCCCCCGCATTTCCACGTGGAGTTTTATCCTTACAGCAGCCTGGTTCTCACCATTCGTCGCCGCGGCGACTCTTTCTTCGTCCGCTTCTCCGATTTACTTCTGCGTGCGCCGCTTGACGTTTTAGAAGGTGCCGCCGCTCTGCTTCTCGCTCGCGTTTATCGGCGCCGCACTCCACGCGCACTCGTGAAACCCTATCTCGATTACGCGCGCTGCGATCGCACGCGCAGCCGTATCAGCAGCATGCGCCGCAACCGTGTGCGCCCCAAGCACACCGAACCGCAGGGCAGGCACCACGATCTCGCCACTCTCTTCGATCAGCTCAATGGGAAATATTTCGAAGGTTCCCTGCAGCGCCCTAACATCGGCTGGAGCACTCGCGGCTGGCGCCGCCAATTCGGATGCTACGATCCGGGTCCTAATCAAATTCTCTTGAACCGCCGCATGGATCGCCCCGAAGTCCCGCAATTCGTCGTCGAATACGTTCTCTACCACGAAATGCTGCACGTCAAGCATCCCACTCGTCGCTCCGGTTGCAGCCTCATCTCTCACTCGCCGCAATTTCGTGCCGAAGAAAAACTCTTTCACCAATTCGCCCCAGCCCGCAAATTCCTGGACCGCCTGGCCCGTTAGCTCGCGCGGTCTTGCAGATGCAAGGCTTTAGCCGGGCCAGCTTAACTTTTGGTTTTCTTGCTTTTTTCCTCGGATGCCTCACTCGCTGTTATGGCTTGTGAGAATTCTACCTGGCTCCCTTCATCGCCCGCGCAGCCTGTCATCCTGAGCGAAGGTCCGCGCCTTCTGCAGACCGCAGTCGAAGGATCTCAACCCCCGACCCAACCGCCCCTCTCGTCTCCAAATCCCCGTTGCTTAAAACTTAAAACTTAAAACTTAAAACTTAAAACTTAAAACTTAAAACTTAAAACTTAAAACTTTCTCCCCCTACTCCCTGCTGTTCTTCGCCTTATCAATTTCCGCGTGCAACTTCTCAATCTTCTTCCGCACCTTCTCCCCATCTTCTGCGTGCGGATACAAATCCAGATACCTCTGGTACGCTTTAACCGCTTGCTTTTTCTTGCCTTTCTTTTCGTATGCGTTCCCCAAATACAAAAAGGGAATCGCGTAACCCGGCTTTGCCTCCGTCGCATCTTCAAAGCGATCGATCGCCGCGTCGATATCGCCCTTCTTCATGTAATATTTCCCGACTTCCATATCCTTTTCCGCGCGCAGCGGATCCCACTTCGGCTGGTCGGGCGACGATTGCGCCGCTGAATCCGTATTCGGTTTTGCTTTTATCTGATCAGATTTCTTCGCCGGTGGGTCCGGTGCGGAAGGCGGATCCTGCGCAGCTCCACTGCCTGCGCTCACGCCTAATGCCCACATGCACAGCGCGGCCACCAGCCACTTTTGCCTAGTTTGTTTCACTTTGCTGATTCTCCTCCTCTTGCGATTCGCCGCAATCCGGAGAAGTTGCCTGCGCTACTTGCCCATCAATTCATCGACAAGCTTTTGCGCTCCATACAGCTTGCCCATCGCTTCCGCCATGCCGCCGGTGTGCACCGCCACCGCGCGATTCGCTGTGCCGTCGTACACAAAATCGCCGACCAACGATTCAATGTTGCCATCAAAAATCAGCCCCACGATATCGCCGTTGCGGTTTACCACCGGAGATCCCGAATTTCCCCCGATGATGTCGTTGGTGGTCACAAAATTGATCGGCGTGCTCAAATCCAGCTTATCCCGCCCGTCCATGTAACGCTTCGGCAAATCAAATGGCGATTCGTAATTAAAGCTGGCGGCCCGGTCGTATAAACCAAACATCGTTGTTTTTGGCGGTGCAACCGTTCCGTTCATTGGGTAGCCCTTTACCTGGCCATAGGAAAGCCGCAGCGTGAACGTGGCATCTGGATATGTCGATTTTCCGTAAACCGCGAACCGCGCCTTCCCCAACTGTTCGCCAGATTGTTGCTGCACGCTCTGCACATTGTCTTCAAACCACTTGATCTGTTCGCGCCGGATTGGATCAATCCTCCGCGCCATCGCGATCATCGTGTCTGTCGAAGCGTCTACTGCCGCCTGTCCGCCATCCACCAGCGATTTCCGAAACTCCGGATCGCCTACTTTCGTCCCGCTGATCAGTTCCTTCGCCGCCTGCTGCGGTGTCCGCCCATCCAGCACTGCTTTCAGCCAGGCATCGTCTGGACCGAGTTCCTTCAGGTCGGCTTCCAGCGCACTGGTCATGCGCGCGATATCCATCTCCGGGTACACCGGCGCTGGCGAAAACAAACGCACCTTCAATGATTCCAATTGCGCTTCGTGGAACCCGGCCAGCCGCTCGCCATCCGGTTTCTTCACTTCCGCAACGTACGTCACCACGTTCACCGCCAGCGTCGCCAATTGCGAGTCAGACGAGCGGTAAAATTGCTGCTTGATCCGAGTCTTTTCTTTCTCCACCGATTTCGCGTCTTTCTCCCACGCGTTGCCATACTCTTTCTTCCACTCTGGATTCGCGTCCACCTTGGCCTTGAACTCTTCCTCTTCCTTCCGCTTCTTCTCCATCAAATTCTTGTCCTGCAAACCCAGCAGCCGTCCTTCGTATACTTTTCTCCCGTTTTCCAGTCCAAAAATCATGGAAGCTGCCTGACGTGCCTGCTCCGGTCCTCGTGTCGAATATTCCTTCAACAGCGCAATCCGGCGCTTAAGCACCTGTATAACGGTTGGCGTCACGCTATCGCGGTCAAACACCAATTCCGCGTAAGTGTCCGAACGCTGTGTCGAACCGGGGTGCCCCGACACGAATACCAGTTCGCCGTCGTCCGCGCCCTTGGAATTCCACTTCAAATAGTCTTTGCTGTCGATCGGTTTGCCATTCTCATATACACGGTAAATGGCCATATCCAGGTCATATCTTGGATAGGTAAAATTGTCCGGGTCCCCGCCGAAAAACGCCGTCTGCTGCTCCACGGCGAACACCAGTCGCACGTCCGTATATTTCTTGTAGCGATACAACCAGTATTCGCCCCCCTGATACAACGTCACCACGTCAGAGCGTAGTCCAGTTTTATCTGTGCTCTCTTTTTCGATCGCCGCGATCGACGCCTTGCGCTTGGCGAATTCTTCTTCGGAATTCTTCGCGCCCTTCACCGCTTCATTTACCTTCGCCGTCACTTCTTCCAGTGACATCAACACGTTCACTTCCAGATCCTGCGACTTCATCTCCTGATCTGCTGTTGCGGCGTAAAATCCGTCTTTCACATAGTCGTGTTCGGCCGTGGAGTTCTTTTGCAACTGTCCCAGCGCCACGTGGTGATTCGTCAGCAGCAATCCGTGGGGGCTCACAAACGATCCCGACCCGCCATCATTCAGTCGCACACTCGCGAGCCGCAAGTGGTCCAGCCACTGTTGCGTCGGCGTAAAGTTATATTTCTCTTTCAAAAGCTTTATCGGTGGATTGTCGAATGTCCACATGCCTTCATCGGCGAATCCTGCCGGCGCAAGCAGTGCAGCGGCAAGCAACGCCGCAAATGTCTGGCGAAACAAACTGTCGATCTTCACGGATTTTGCCCCTTTTCGAACGGATACCCCTGCTAACTACCCCACCACAGTATATCTGAATCCCATAGCACTCTGTGCGAAGCGCGCTGCCCACTCCCGCTCTTACCTCTATATACTCTCCTATCTCCGAGGAATCCGTTTTTCGTAGTACTCCCGCTTTGAGACCAATCTCCGCAACTCCATTTCGCTTTGCGCCTTAACCCACCGTAAAATGATCTTACTCGTGCCACCCGTAACCATGGCGCATCTAATCCTTATATGGAACCTCGCGAAAAGGCCGCCACCCTCCCCGAAAAACCCGGCGTCTACCTCTTCAAAGACGCTGGCGGTGCCGTTCTCTATGTCGGCAAGGCCGCTTCGCTTCGCAGTCGTGTGCGCTCCTATTTCCTCGAATCCAGTTGGGTAAACGCAAAAACCGGTTCACTCGCGCGCGAAATTGCCGATCTCGAAACCATCCTCGTTGGCAACGAGCGTGAAGCCCTCGCCCTCGAACACAATCTCATCAAGCAATACCGCCCCAAATTCAACGTTCTTCTCCGCGACGACAAAACCTATCCCTACATCAAACTCACTCTTGCCGAAGAATATCCTCGCGTCTACTTCACGCGTCGCGTGAAAAAGGATGGCGCTCTCTATTTCGGCCCTTACTTCCCACCCAGCCTCGCTCGCCGAATCCTCCATTTCATCCACAAGCGCTTCATGGTTCCTTCCTGTTTCGTCGATCTCAACAAAGACCATCCACGCCCCTGTCTGCAATACCACATCAAGCGCTGCCTGGGTCCCTGCGTTGCCGGGCTCACCACCGATGATCGCTATGCCGAAGCAGTTCGCGATACGCGCCTCTTTCTCGAAGGCCGCCGCGCCGATCTCATCAAAAGCATTGAAGAGCGTATGTCCACTGCCGCCGAACGTGAACTCTACGAACAGGCCGCCTCCTATCGCGATCTTCTGCGCACCCTGGAAGACATCGAAGAACGCCAACGTATTGCCGCCGCGCAGGGCGACGACACCGACGTGCTTGGCTACTACGCTGAACCCCCGCTTGCGGCCGCAAATCTCTTCCATCTCCGCGGCGGCCGCGTTGTCGATCGCCGCGAATTCTACTGGGAAGATCTGGAAACGTTCGATCCCCACGAATTCGTTCCCTCCCTCCTTAAGCAGTTCTATCTCGAAGCCGAATTTCTACCTAAACGCATTCACGTCCCCATCGATTTTGAAGATAGCGAACTACTTGAAACAGCCCTTTCCGAAAAGGCCGGCCACAAAGTCGAAATCTTTACTCCGCAGCGTGGCAGCAAAAGCTCTTTCCTTGATCTCGTCGAGAGCAACGCCAAGCATTCTTTCAATCAACGCTTCCGCATCATGAAGCCCACTTCCAAAGCCATTGGCGAGGGGCTGCAGAACGCTCTGAATCTTCCCGAAGTCCCCACGCGCATCGAGAGCTTTGACATCTCTCACCTGCAGGGCTCTGACACGGTTGCCTCGATGGTCGTCTGGGATGGCGGTCGCATGAAGAAATCCGACTATCGCAAATTTATTATTCGTGGAGACGAAACAGGCGGGCTCGCTCAAGGGGCTCGACAGAACGACGACTTCGCCAGCATGTTTGAAGTCATTACCCGTCGCTATCGCCGTTTGCAGGAAGAAAAAAAGCCCATGCCCAACTTGGTGTTGATCGACGGCGGCATCGGGCAACTCCATGCCGCAGCTAAAGCCCTCGACGCCCTCCAGATCATCAATCAACCCATGGCCAGCATTGCCAAAAAGGAAGAAATTCTCTACGTTTTCGGTCAGGAAGACGAGCCCTGCATCCTGGACCGTCATTCTCCAGTCCTCCATCTCATTCAGATGATTCGCGACGAAACCCATCGCTTTGCGGTGACCTTCCACCGCCAGCGCCGTGGCGCCAAGCAAACCAAGACGGCCCTTCTAGAGATCCCGGGCATTGGTCCGCGAACCTCCCAGAAACTGCTTCAACGCTATGGCAGTATTGCCAACCTGCAAAAAGCCTCTGCGGAAGAATTGAATCGAATGGTTACAAAGAAAAGCGCCGAGAAAATTGTCGAATATTTTGCGAAATCGCAAAATGGGTATTAACCACCGTAACCATCTTTAATGGTTATGCTCCATTGCTTCTATTTTCCCGCTATGTTACTTTCCACGTGGAGGTTACCATGGCTGATAATGTTGGTTCCAAAGTCTCTTATTTCCTCGTGGGGTTGGGTGTGGGAGCCCTCGTGGGCGTCCTCTTTGCCCCTAAGTCCGGTGAAGATACCCGCGAATACCTCTCCAAACGTGCCGATGAAGGCCGGGATTTCGCTCAGCGCAAGGCTCGCGAATTGCGTGATCGCGCCGATGATTTGATCGAGAAGAGCAAGGAAGTTGCTTCCCGCAAGCGCGAATCCATCAGCGCCGCCGTTGAAGCCGGACGTGACGCTTTTCTTCGCGAATCGAAATCCTGATTCCGGGAAGGCAGTCCCATTGAAATCCGCTATTCGCGGATAGGACGGGGTGTGTATGCAAATGCAATTCTGGATGGAATTTTTTAGCATCGTTGCCGCCATTGCGCTGATTGTGCAGGTTGGCATCCTCATCGCTCTGTTTGTGCAGATGAAGCGCACCACCGAATCCATCAACAGGGTGGTCAACGATCTGCACACGCGCGTTGGCCCGATTCTTACCCGCACGCAATTATTGCTCGACGATACGCAGCCCAAACTCGCCAATCTGGTGGAAGACGCCTCGCAAATTGTGTATCTCGCACGCGGGCAAGCGCAGAAGATGGACCGCATCTTTACCGAAGCAACCGATCGCGTGCGCGGACAACTGGTTCGTGCGGATCGTATTTTGACGGGCACGCTCGAAGCGGTCGAAGATGCCGGATTCGCAATGCGTCGGAATTTCATGGGCCCGGTGCAGAAGGCTTCGGCGCTGGTGCAGGGAATTAAAATTGGATTGGATGTGCTGCGTTCACGCCGCGGAAATAGATCTAGCAACCGCGAATCCGTCGAGCAGGAAGACGAACTCTTTATCTGATCCAGCCACCCGCAAGCACCACATCCCCGGAATATATCGCCGCTGCCTGGCCCGGCGTGATCGCGCGTTGCGGCGCATCAAACGTAATCCTTGCACGATTTCCGGGTAGAGCCTCTACCGATGCGGCCGCCGGTTCGTGTTTGTGGCGGATCTTCACTTCAGCGCGCAGCGGCACTGCAGGTTCTTCCATCGAAATCCAATTCACATCTTCAATTTCAAATGTC
Organism: Candidatus Acidiferrales bacterium; assembly: GCA_963748365.1. Classification (GTDB taxonomy): domain Bacteria; phylum Acidobacteriota; class Terriglobia; order Acidiferrales; family UBA7541; genus Acidiferrum. The sequence continues at coordinate 37,721 of CAVVJG010000014.1, read as the reverse complement.
GAAGTTCGCAGGGCATCGTCTTCGCCCACCACCACGCGATTTTTCTCCGCGTCAATCGCCAGAACGTACACGGCCTTGCCTGTTGCAAAACCCAATCCTTTGCGCTGCCCGATCGTGTAATTGTGTACGCCGCTGTGACGTCCGATCACATTGCCATCTTCGGTGATAATGTCGCCTTCCACGTTGTTCACGGGAATTTTGCGTTCTGAAGAATAGGCTTGAATAAATTGCACGTAATTGCCGTTGGGCACGAAGCACAACTCCATGCTCTCCGGTTTTTCCGCTACCGGCAGATTCACTTCCCGTGCCAGTGTGCGTACTTCGTCCTTGGACAATTCGCCCAGCGGGAATTCGCTGCGCGAAAGTTGCTCCTGTGTAAGTCCCCACAAAAAATAGGATTGATCCTTGGAATCGTCGCGGGCACGCAGCAGTTCGTAGCGTCCAGTGGACTCATTACGACGGATACGCGCGTAATGCCCGGTGGCCAGACGATCCGCGCCGATCTGTCGAGCCATGCGCAGCAGCGGAGCAAATTTTACCTCGGTGTTGCAGTTGGTGCAGGCGATGGGAGTGCGTCCGGCAAGATACTGCTCCACGAAGGGGCGCACCACGCGTTCCTCGAATTCGTCCTCAAAATTCACCACGTAATGCGGAAAATCCAGATGCTGCGCTACACGTTTTGCGTCGTAGACATCGTCGAGCGAGCAGCAACGGTGTTGCGCTGGACCATCGCCCTGTAATTCCGGCAAACGCCGCTGATTCCAAAGTTGCATGGTCAGGCCGACAATTGGACGGCCCTCCCGCTGCAAAACAGCCGCCACCGTCGACGAGTCGACACCACCGGACATGGCCACAGCGACAAGGCTCGGCTTCAGTTCCGCGACGTCGGTCGGTAACGCATCGAGTTGGATAGATTCAGCCATTTTTCCTATATCTATTGTATCGAATCTGGCTTCTTTCTTCTGCAAGGGCGGCATTACGCCGCCTTCCTGGGTGCATCGCCGGAGAACAATATATCGTTCCCTGGCCTCGAACTACTGTTCATCTGATGTTATGTGCGCGCTGCCGTCTCTCTGCGATACGTTGGCGACAGCTCGCGAAGCTGCGCCACTGCGGCAGGGACGATTTCCAGCGCGCTCGCAATTTCCTCTTCCGTAGTGTGGCGGCCCAAGCTGAAGCGCACGCTGCTGCGCGCATCCGCCGCCGAAAGACCGATAGCTGTCAGAACATGCGACGGTTCCACAGCACCCGATGAACACGCTGCGCCTGTTGAACACGCCAGCCCACGCAGGTCAAGCGCGATAATCAGCGCTTCGCCCTCCAGGCCCGGAAACGTGATGTTGCAGGTATTTGGTGTCCGCGGAGGTTTCGCCGCGTTCGCATGCGCATCAGGTACGCGCCCCAGCAATCCACTTTCTAACTCATCGCGCAGCGCCGAAATTCGCGCACTCTCTGTACCAAGGGGAGTCCGCGCCAGTTCCGCCGCTTTCCCCAGGCCAACGATCCCCGGCACATTCTCCGTGCCCGGCCGGAATCCGCGCTGGTGATGTCCGCCATAAAGAAGCTGTTTCAGCCGCGTGCCGCCCTTAATGTAGATCGCGCCCACGCCTTTCGGCGCGTACAGCTTGTGTCCAGAGAGCGCCAGCAGGTCAAGCTGCAGCGCTTTCACGTCGACGGGAATTTTTCCCACCGATTGCACCGCGTCCGTGTGAAAGTAAACGTCGTGCTCCGCCGCAATCTCTCCGATTTCCGCAAGTGGCTGCACGGTGCCCAATTCGTTGTTGGCATGCATCACCGTAATCAGCGCAGATTCCGGCCGAATCGCCTTCTGCAATTCCTTCAAATCGATCAACCCATCGCGATTTACCGGCAAGTACGTTACCGCCGCGCCTTGTTTTTCCAGTGCCTGGCAGGCGTTCAACACCGCCTCGTGTTCGATCGCAGTCGTGATGATGTGCGGCTGCGAGGTGGAGGGCGCACCCAGCGACGCCGCGACAATCCCAAAAATGGCGTGATTGTCTGATTCTGTGCCCCCACTAGTGAAGATGATTTCCTGTGCCCGCGCATTGATTAGCGCTGCCACCTGTTCACGCGCGGTTTCAACCGCGGCCCTCGCTCGCTGCCCAAAGGTATGAATCGACGAGGCATTGCCAAACTCGCCCGCAAAGAAAGGCATCATCGCGTCGAGCACAGCGGCATCGACAGGCGTGGTGGCATTGTGATCGAGATAGATGCGCTTCATGGCAGTGGAATCTTCAGAATAGGGCTTGTTGACGCCCAGCGCAACACTGGCACAACGCGAGGCCGAATCCGTCACTTGTTCGGGAGCCAGCCAGGTTTTTGTCGGACAAAGGTGGCACCCCCATACCTGTCAGAATTGTATTTCCAGGTCAGGTCGGTGAACAGCACAGGAATTTCACTCTCAAGGTGTTGTTGTTGGCTGCCGCGACTCGATCGCTACGTTTTTGAGCGCGTGATCGACGGCATCCTTGGCGTCGGTACCATTGCGGGCGTGGTCGGTGATGGCGTCGTAGAGCAGTTGCGTGGGTTCCGGGTTTAGTTCCTTATCGTATTCAGCGGTGATCTCGGTGGCCAGTTGTTGGAGCATCTTGCTGGACTCAGCATCCAGATCCGTGCCCGCGATGTCCAACTGTCTGCCCACGTAAGAGGAGGCGACGCGCTCGGCAAGTTTGTCGGCGGTCTGGTAGTAATACTCCGAGATTTGCCGATGACCGTCCTCATGTTCGATGACGTGTTGGGTTGCGCCCATGGGCAGCCAGATGTTGATGTTAAGCTGCAGGTTCATCTTGATCTGCGTGACTGTCACGGTGGCGTGCGTCGCATCCGTCTTTCGAGATTCGCCGCGAACGTTGGCGGTGGCCAGGTAATTGGAGTCGCACACCGCTGTTTCTCCCGAAGCGAGCGGCGGCATACCTGCCGGCGGGACGGCCGGGTCAAACGCGTGGCTCGCGAAAACGACGGGCTGCTTGTTAATGGTCACCGCGGGCGCTTCCTGAATCTGCTGTGGAGATGAGGTCCCCCTCCAGGTGATCCAGCCGAAGACAAGCACGCCAAGCAATGCGATAGGCACAATCAGGCGGCGCACGGGCAATAGTCTCTCCGGATACCATTCTCCGAATAAGCGCGAAGAGGGACCATGAGTTTGTGCGGAGTGAATGCCCCGAAAGGCAATGTGGAGGAAGACAGGCTGGCGCAAAATCAAGTCGTTAAGATGTCTTCGGGTGGCCCTCCCTTGCGAGTTTGGTTTTTGCAAGGGGGGCTCGCTCAGTCCTTATTTGACTATAATGACCATAATAACTATAATTTGTTCGTTGGAGGTGAAATATGAATTGGACGGTGGCGGAAGCGAAGGCGAAATTAAGCGAGGTAATCCAGCGGGCGGAAAAAGAGGGGCCGCAAACGATCACCCGCCACGGTGAAGAGGCGGTGGTGGTGGTGTCCGCGGAAGAATGGGAGAAGAAGACAAAACGCAAAGGAAACCTGGCGGAGTTTTTTGCGAGCTCACCGTTGCGAGGGGTGGCGTTGGACATGAAGCGTCGGAAAGACCGTCCTCGTGAGAGTGGTTTGTGAAGTTCTTGCTCGATACGAATGTAGTTTCGGAATGGATGAAGCCCCGCCCAAGTCCGGCAGTTGTGGAATGGTTGGCGACAGCGGACGAGGACCGCCTGTTCTTGAGTGCGGTGACGCTAGGGGAATTGCGCTATGGAGTGGAACGACTAGCAAAAGGGCAGCGGCGGACCCAGTTGGAGAATTGGCTGGAGCGAGACTTGATCGAAAGATTTGAAGGTCGTTTGGTTGCCATCGACGAAAGAGTGGCAACGGCATGGGGGAGATTGCTGGCCAAAGCGGATGCGGCGGGGAAGCCGATGGGAGCGATGGATGGCTTTCTGGCAGCGACGTCCGTGATCCATTCCATGACATTGGTCACCCGAGACGTAGATGATTTTGCGGCCTCCGGAATCAGGACACTGAATCCCTGGGAGAGTTGAAAAATCGCTGGGCGGCGGAGAGGGGAAGTCCTAAGAAGAATTGGGTGCCGCACCCTAACGGTTCATCAGGGTGCGGTTTTTGATTTTGACTTCGGTTTACGTTTTGGCTGGTGGCCCGGACTCACGGTGCCGGAATTGTCCGAAAAGCAAGATCAGTGAAGGCGCAAGATTTGTTGGCCCTCGAAAGCGCAAAAACGCGGAGGGATTGCGGGTGCGGGGCTGCTACTCGGGATAGCGATAGTGATGGTCCAACGTGGTTGGAACTGCCACTCCTGTGGACACACTTGGGAGGTGGCTGAACAGCAAACCACTGATCAAATCGAGCCGCCGAATTCTTAAGCTCGACATATTTGGAGATTCCGTAAGAATAACTTGAGTTTAGTGATCTTTTGTCCGTAGGAGGCGGGACGTGTTAGTGTGAGCGATTGATTGCACGGGCTGGCGGAATTGCAGGAGGGCGGAAGTGGCGTACGCGGATTTGCGAGAGTTCGTGAAGCGGCTGGAACAAGAAGGCGAGTTGAAGCGCGTGAAAGCGGAAGTCGACCCGGTGCTGGAGATTGCGGAAGTGGTGCAGCGCGCGCAGAAGCAGGCGGGACCAAAAGGAAATCCTGGCGGAGTGGCGCTGCTGTTTGAAAAACCGAAGGGATCAGGCCATCCACTGCTGATTAATGCGTTTGGCAGCGTGCGCCGGATGGAATTGGCATTCGATGTGGAGCAACTAGACGACGTGGCGGCACGGATTCGCGGGTTTTTAGATATGCAGACACCGCAGGGCTTGTTCGATAAATTGAAAATGCTGCCGAAACTCGCGGAACTTGGCTCCTTTTTCCCAAAAGTAGTGAAGGACGGCGCTTGCAAAGAAGTGGTACACAAAGGCAGCGAAGTCAACTTGTTGGATTTTCCGATTCTGAAATGTTGGCCGCAGGATGGCGGACGGTTTATTACCTTTCCTCTGGTGTTTACAAAAAATCCGGAGACCGGAAAGCGCAATGTCGGTATGTATCGCATGCAGATTTACGACGAGCGCACCACTGGCATGCATTGGCAGACGCAGAAGCATGGAGCGGAACATTTTCGGCGCGCACGCGCGAAAAATCCCGACGGACGCATTCCCGTGAGCGTGGCCATTGGCGCGGACCCGACTACGGCACTTGGCGGAATTCTGCCGATCCCGCCGGACCTGGACGAAATGATGTTCAGTGGATTCCTTAAGAGGGAATCTGTGGAATTGGTGAAGTGCGAGACGAATGATCTGGAAGTTCCGGCTAACGCGGAAATCGTGCTGGAAGGCTACGTCAACTTGAACGAGTTGCGCACGGAAGGACCGTTCGGTGACCACACCGGTTATTATTCGTTGGAAGGCGAGTACCCCGTATTCCACGTGGGGTGCGTGACACACCGCAAGGACGCCATCTATCTGGCCACGGTAGTGGGACGGCCCCCGCAGGAAGATTTCTACATGGGCTATGCCATCGAGCGTGTATTTTTGCCGTTGATGAAGATGCAACATTCAGAAATTGTGGATGTGTCCATGCCGGCGGAGGGCATCGTTCACAATCTGATGATCGTGGCGATACGGAAGTCGTATCCAGGGCACGCGCGCAAAGTGATGAACGCGATCTGGTCGCTGGGGCAAGCGATGTTCACGAAGACGATTGTAGTGGTGGATCACGATGTAAACGTCCACGACTATAAAGAAGTGGTGTGGAAGGCGCTGTGCGCCATAGACCCGGAACGGGATGTGCAATTTGTGCTGGGGCCCGTCGATACACTGGACCACGCGGCGCGCATGCAGGATTTTGGCTCCAAGATGGGGATCGATGCGACGCGCAAGTGGCCGACGGAAGGATTTACGCGGCCTTGGCCCGATGAAATATTGATGGATGATGCGACGAAGGCGCGTGTGGATGCGCTGTGGAAGAGCCTTGGAATTTAAGGACAAAGAGAGTTCTTCCCACGGAGGGCAGAGCAGCAGGACCAAAGAGGTCTAAGAGTTTGAAGAAAGCCAAAGCAATAGGCAGTGGAATCGTCCGAACTTGTTGTGCAGCCCCGCTAGTTTGAAAAACGTTTAGTGCGGAAGCGACGGGAACCATGCCAGACCGTCAACGCCTTTGGTGAGACGAATCGGCTTCTCGAGTAGCCAGCTCTGCAAATTCAAAACTTCAATTGTGCCGCCCTGAGGGCAGCTGACATAAGCACGTGAGCCGTCTGGGGGAATGGTCACTTCTCCCAGTTGCCCCGGGATTTCGTACCCACCCTCCTGGGCGCCGGTGGCTAAGTTTAGAACAACGAGCCGCCCAGCGGGAGCCATGACGACGAGGTGCTTTCCATCAGGAGTTGGCTGCGAAGAGTAGATCGGAAAAGGAGCGGCGAGCCAGCGAACGATGGCATTCGTAGAAGTGTCAATGACGGCGATGCGGCCGGCATCCTGATCATGGGTAAATAACCACTTGCCATCGGAAGAAAGTGAGAGCCGCTGAATTTTCTTCGCGACGGGAATCACGGTCACGAGTGCCTGCTTGCGAAGATCCAGAACACTGATCGTGCCTGAGGACACATTGGCGGTATAGGCGCGAGTGCCGTCGGGCGAGATCACCAACATGTGCGATTCTGGTTTACCTGTGGGAATTTGTGCCACGATTTTTTGGGACTGCACGTCAATTACATCGACTGCGTTGGCTAATTCCGCCGTGACATAAAGAAAGCCATCAGGACCAAATTTGGCAGAGTGCGGCCGGACAGGCGCACCTAGGTCGAGTATATAGATGGTACGTCCAGCGGTTAGATCCACGATGTGGATCGTCCTACCATCCGTGCCGGGCTTGCCGACCCCGGAATTTCCGTAAATGGGCACGTAGCCAAATTTCCCATCCGGAGACACGGCGACTTCATGGCCATTGATGTCCACGCCCGCGGCAGCGATGGTTTTTTCAGAAGAGAGATCGATGAGCAAAGCGGAATGTTCAAACTGGTTGGCGACGAGCAAAAACCCGGCGGAGTTGGCAGTGCCCTGCGCGTTATTGGATGGGGCTAAGAGAAAAAACGCGCAGAGCGCGAGCAGAATTTTAGCGGAGTTCATGACAGCACCTTTATAGGGAAGTAGGTAAGATCCTGCAAGTATAAGCCCTTGGGGTTGAAATAGTATGAGAGTGAGATAAACAAAACTGGGCAATTGATTCAATGGAGTGAAGAGGATAGAGTCCATGCAAAAAGGCAAAGTGCGCTAGCTCGACGGAAAGTAGCGCCTGACGCTAGTGGAGTTCCGCGCGAAGTGGCGGGAAGGAGCAGGATAGAGTGAGAGATGAGGACAAAGGATAACCGTCCTGCCGGACAGGGGGTAAAGCAGAAAAAAGCACAAGATATAGTAGTACTAGATGCCGTCCCCCTCTACCTGTTGGAGAGCCTGCCTACAATAACAGGTGAACTGCCTATGATAACCCCCCATTTTTAGGACAACTGCCGTAGAGAAATCCTTGACGGTCGTGCTTCGGGAATGACATAACTTTGCCAAGGGCGGCACCCTGTAAATCATGTATGACTCGAAGTGAGGGTGCAGCAACGCTTGCAATTGAGCGTGAAAAGAGACAGGGTGGCAGTCCTCTTGAGCGAATCGCGCGAAGTGATGAACGTACGGCAGGCCTCGCAGTATCTGGGCATCAGTCCAGATACGCTGTACCGGTACATCACAGAGGGCGAAATACCTGCGTTTAAGCTGGGAAATCGTTGGAAACTTAGGAAGACAATCCTGGACCGGTGGATGGAACGCAAGATGAGCCAAGTAGTAGCACGACGCCGTTAGTCTGGCTCAGCCGAGAGGGAAAGAGGGCGCGATATGTGGTTACCTGGGGGAAAGAAGAATAAACAGTTGGTCGGATTGGACATCGGTTCCAGTTCAATCAAAGCCGTCGAACTGAAATTGACCAAAGCCGGGTACGAACTGGTCAGCTTCGGTATGGAACCGCTCGCGCAAGACACCGTGGTGGATGGCGCGATCATGGATGCGCCGCAGGTTGCCAACGCCATCACAAAAATTTTCGACACCGAAAATGTGAAGACCAAGAATGTGGCCACTTCAGTTTCCGGCCACTCTGTGATCGTCAAGCGGGTACCTCTGCCGCTGATGACGGAAGAAGAGTTGTACGATCGGATTCCCTCGGAAGCCAGCCAACACATCCCCTTCGACATCGCGGACGTGAATCTCAGTTATCAACTGTTGGAAGCGATGGACTCGCAAATGGACGTTCTGCTGGTAGCCGTAAAGAAAGACAAGATTCTCAATCACACGAACGTGCTGGCGCAGGCCGGGAAGACCCCGGTGGTTGTGGACATTGACGCTTTTGGTTTGCAGAACTGCTTTGAGGTGAACTACGAACCGGATGCCGGCCAGACGGTGGCACTTCTGAACATCGGGGCCAGCGTCATGAACATCAATATCGTGCGTGGCGGAGTGCCGCTGTTTACGCGCGACGTCAGCGTTGGCGGCAACCAGTACACCGACGCCCTTCAAAAAGAACTGGATTTGAGCTTTGACGATGCCGAACGCCTGAAAAAGGGTGATACGCTACCCAGCGTCACCGACGAGCAAAAGGGCCAGATTCTTCGCAGCGTTTCTGACATCTTGACCCTGGAAATTCAGAAGACGTTTGACTTTTTCCGCGCGACCGCCAGTGGCGAAAATATCCAACGCATCATGGTGGCCGGCGGAACAGCACGCGTGCCAGGACTGGTTGACCTGCTGCGCGAAGAGTTTGCAATGCCGGTGGAAGAGTTGAATCCGTTCCGCAAAGTGCTGCTGAATCCGGCGAAACATAGTGAAGATCAGATTCGCGATTTGGCACCAAAACTGGTTGTAGCCGTGGGACTGGCCCTGAGGAGCTTTGACTAGCCATGATCCGCATAAACTTACTTGGACAAACGCGGCCTAAAGCCGCCCGCCGCGCGGCGGACACCGGGGCAGCTATGCCGCTGGTGTTCATCGGAGCGGGCTTACTTCTCGGCGGACTCGTACTGTTCTACTTGTTTCATTCCTGGCAAGTGCAGTTGGCGGACGAGACCAAGAGAATCAAGACGCTGCAGGCGCAGAAGACGGAACTGGAACAGATCAAGCAGCAAGTCGAAGCTTTTGAAAAGCAAAAGCAAGTGCTGCAACAGCGCGTCAGCACCATCGAGCAACTGCAACGCGACCGAACCGGCGGGCAAGAACTGCTGGACGAGGTCGCCAACACGGTTTCCCGCGCGGAAAATCTTTGGCTGATCACCATGACCAAGAAGGGGTCGGTGGTTAACCTGGAGGGTGCGGCGGCTTCTATCAATTCGGTGGCGAATTTCATCACCGCGCTCAAACGTTCCGGCTACTTCACCAAGATCGAAATTAAAGATGCGAAGCAGGATGACAAGAATACCGCCGTACAAACCTTCCTGTTCTCCATCAATGCAGAGATTGCGCCGAACGCACCTGTAGGAGCGGCGACATCGCAAACCAAGCCGGCCAGCGCGCCGGCACAGATCGTGCCGAATGCTGCGGCACCGGCGAAGAAAGGATAACGAGGAGCCATGGCAAATCCTTTCCGAGATATGTCGGTGATCATGCAGGTCCTGCTGGCGGTCGCACTGGCGTTCGTGCTGGTGCTGGTGGGACTGTATGTTCCGTTCTCTCCTGTGGCCCAGGAACGAGCCGATTACGACAAGGCCGTGCAGGATCGAACGAAATTAAACCAGGAAGTGACACAGTTACAGGTATACAAACAACGCTACGGAGAATTGAAGCAGCAGATGGACGCGTTGAGCAAGCAACTGGACACCCTGAAGACCATCGTGCCGGAAGAAAAAGAAGTGGACGAATTTATCCGCCAGGTGCAGGGAGCCGCGAGCGCATCGAATGTGCAACTGCGGAGACTGACGGCGATGAAGATCGACACGAAGGAATATCACTACGAGATGCCGTTCGAAGCGCAGGCGGATGGCCCGTACTTCAACGTATTGGATTTCTTTTCGCGGCTCAGCCGGCTCTCTCGCATCATCAACGTCGGAGATCTGCAGTTCGACGATCCTGGCGCCGGTTCGGCGAAGGGCGCGAAATATCCGATTCGTCCGGGCACTACGGTGAGTGGTGTGTTCACCATTACGACCTATTTTACGAAGCCGGCTGATACGGCTCCGTCTGCCGCAGGTGCGGCGAAGACGGGGGCGAATCCTGGTCAGCCAGTGAAGAAACCATGAGCAGGAATGAGCGAGCCATGCGTCTAGTGAAAACACTGGTACTCGGAAGTCTGCTGGCAGCCGCCGGAAGCGGTTTGCACGCGCAGACACAAACAGCGCCGGCCACGAAACCTGCGGCGAAACCGGCAGCGCCAAAGCCCGCGACGGCCAAAAGCGCTGCGCCCAAAACCACAGCCAAAAAGCCGGCGAAAGCGTCGACTTCCAGCAAGCCCGGCCAGCCCACGGAAGTGAAAGTAGCGCGCCGGGATCCCTTTGAATCTTTGACCAGCCGGCAAGATCAGGCGGCCAAGAACGCGGCGAATCTGCCGCCGGGAAAAGCAGGCTTACAGGTGGCATCGTTGCGGCTGGACGGGATCGTACGTGCGCCCAACGGAATGATAGCCGTGGTTACGAATCCGCAAGCGCGTACCTACTTCCTACGCGAGGGCGACAAGTTGTATGACGGAAGCGTGGATAAGATCGGGATGGACAACGTGTCGTTCCATGAATTAGGCAAGGATGCTTTTGGAAAACCAGTGGAGCGTCAGGTGAATAAGAGACTCTACTCCAGTGCAGGAGAACAGCAATGATGACGAACCGGCCGGCCTTTCAAATTGGCTGCCTGATACTCGCGGGCGTACTGGTGGGCGGGGGCCCATCGGTTGTTCGCGCGCAGGAGCCCGCTGGCGCGAGCTCGACAGCGGCGGTTATATCCAGCGTGGCAATCACGCAGGATCCGCAGCGCGCAGCGATTCGCGTGGAAGGGGCAGGACGCCTGGACGTTCACGCGGCGCGGATGCAGAATCCCGAGCGACTGGTGCTGGACTTCACTGGCGCGAAGATGAGCGTGCGACAAACCTCGATACCCGGAGTCTCGGCCCCGGTGCGTGGCGTGCGCATGGCGCAATTCCGGCCAGACGTGGCGCGCGTGGTGATCGACCTGACCGCCGCGGCACCATACCAGATCTCGCATGATGGCGACGCTGTGGTGATCTACTTCAACACGGCTCCCGATGCGAAACCGGAGGTCGTACCTGCGACGCAGATAACTACCACATCGCCCGACCAGACCAAGAAGGAACTTAACTACACAGCAGCGGCACCACGAGTGAATGCGCACGTCAGCAAGATGGACAACGTTGCTGCGCCGCGCTTCGCTTTGCCGAATCAACTGACGCAGCCGACGGTGGTTTTGGCCTCCATGACGGAAAAGACAGAGCCGGCCAAGCCAGAGGCAGCGCAGCAAGTGGCGCAGCAGTCGAACGCCGCGGCGAACACTATGGCCGCTGGACAATCCAACAGCGCTTCCCTGGTGACCAATCAGCCGGGCCGTTATACCGGCGAGCCCATTTCCGTGAACCTCAAGGATGTCGACCTGAAGGATTTCTTCCGCCTGATTCACGAAATCAGCGGCTTGAACGTTGTGCTGGATCCCAATGTGAAGGGCACGCTGACGATCGTGCTCGATGAAGTTCCCTGGGACCAGGCGCTGGACATCGTGCTCCAGAACAACGGCCTCGACAAACAGTTCAGCGGCAACGTGCTGCGCGTGGCAACCCGCGACACTCTGAAGCGAGAAGCCGAAACGATGCGCGATCTCGAGCGCGCACAGCAGGAAGCGGTGGCACCCGTGACGGTGACACGCGTTCTCAGCTATGCCAAGGCCGCAACGATGAAAGACACTCTGAAAAAGTTCCTTTCGCCGCGCGGTGACATTCTTTCCGACGACCGTTCCAACCAGTTGATCGTCCGTGACATTCCCTCGGTCATTCCGACGATTGACAACCTGATTCGCCAGTTGGATCGCAAGTCGCAGCAGGTGGAAATCGAAGCGCGCGTGATTTCCGCTTCGCGCTCCTTCGCACAAGACATCGGTGTGCAGTGGGGTTTTGCAGGCTCCACCACCAGCGGCCGTTCAATCTATGCAGGCAACCCGGCTGTCGGCGTCAGCCCCATTACCACAGGACCCGGACTCCCTCAACCACCTCTGACTACCTTGCCCACCACGGGTAGCGGTGGCGGCTCGACGGCTGGCATTCCGTACAGCGTGAACCTGGGAGCTGGTGTTCCGACTAGCGGCATTGGATTCATCCATCGCTCGCCAAACTTTGCTCTGGACATCTTCATTTCCGCAGCGGAAGCCAAGGGCGTCGGCAAACTACTTTCCAAGCCGAAGGTCATTACCCAGAACAACGAAAAGGCGACCGTGAAGCAAGGTACAAAGATTCCAATTCAGACCACCATCAACAACACCATTTCCGTGCAGTACATCGACGCGGTGTTGAAGCTGGAAGTGACTCCACAGATTACCGCGGAAGGTACCGTGTTCATGGATGTGCTGGTCGAGAACACGCAGATCGACAACGGAATTCCTCGAGTCCAAGGTATTCCGGCCCTTGACACGCAATCAGCGGAAACGAAGGTGCTGGTTGCCGACGGCGGAACCGTGGTCATCGGCGGAATCATCATCACCCAACAGCGCACGGACATAACGCAAGTGCCTCTCGCGGGAAGCTTGCCGCTGATCGGACACTTGTTCAAGCGCACCAACGTTACCGTGCAGTCGCAGGAACTCTTGTTCTTCCTGACGCCTCGCATCATTCCTGGCTGATCTTAGTACGCCAGGCTGACTTCTGCAGCGCTCGGCAAAGACAGAACAATTCAAATCCACTAGAATCGAGGAGACGGAAGTCTCCTCGATTTTTTTATGACAGCTGACTACGCAAGAAGACGAAGAGCGATTAGCAGGGAATTGCGCGCGCGCAACCTTGACTGTCTGGTAGTGACTCATGCCGCGAACTGGTATTACCTGAGCGGCTTTACAGGCGAATCCGGAGCGCTGTTGGTGACCTCGGCGGGAACGAAGTTGCTGACTGACGGCCGGTTCACGGTGCAGGCGAAGGAAGAGACGCGTGGCATTAAGATAGAGCAGCAAAAGGGCACTTTGTACACAGCTTTGGGGGAATTGCTGCGGGGTGAGGGCATTCGACGGTTTGGATTCGACCCGGGGCAACTTACCGTTTCGCAATGGAAAGCCGTGCGGAAAGTCGCTGGAGACAATTGCAAGGCTGTTGAGGCTGGGGGACTGGTCGAAGGGCTTCGCAAGCGAAAAGACGCGGGAGAATTGGCGCAAATGCGAAAGGCGGCCATTCTCGTGGGAGAAGTCCTGGAGGGCGTGCTGAAATTGGTGCGTCCTGGCATTCGAGAGCGGGAAATTGACGCGGAAATCGAGTATCAGATGCGCAAGCACGGCGCCAGCGGCCCTTCATTTGAAACGATCGTGGCTTCGGGCTGGAGAGCTGCCCTTCCGCACGCGCGACCCACCGACAAGCTCTTGAGGAAAAATGAGTTGGTCGTGCTGGACCTGGGTGTTATACTCGGCCACTATTGCAGCGATATGACGCGTACGGTGTACCTGGGTCGGGCACCTAAGCGCATCCGCGGTTGGTATAACGCGGTGCGAGAGGCGCAGGCGGCCGGGGTAGAGGCGGTAAAGGCCGGTGCGACCTGCGGCGAGGTCGACGCTGCCACACGAGATGTTCTCCAGAAAAGCAGACTGGAAACGTATTTTGTGCATAGCACCGGCCATGGTTTAGGGCTGGAAGTGCACGAAGAGCCGCGAGTGGCACGTGGGCAAGCTGTTCGACTTGAGCCAGGTAATGTGATTACCATAGAACCTGGTATTTATGTGGAAGGCGTAGGCGGCATTCGAATCGAGGATGACGTTGCGGTGCACGCCGGGGGCAATGAAGTCTTCACCCGCGTAAAGCGGGATCTCATCGAGATCTGACAAGGGCATGAAACGGAAAAAACCGTCGAAGGCGAGTGGAAGTTCATCGTTTGCAGGCCCAGAGACTGGGCAAATCGAACAATTGTTGCGCTTCATGAGCGATCATAACCTCGAGGAATTCGAGTACTCGAGAGGGGATTTGAAGATTCGACTCAGGAAACCTGGCGCGGCTCCGGTTATGGTTGCGCCCAGAGGTGCGGCTGAGATTATCGTGCCGGCAGCGTTGGCTCCAGCAGTTGAGGGCAGTACGCCAGCGGCGGATGCGGCTGCGGATATGCGCGGCAGCGAGGATCTGCATCTGGTGAAATCGCCGATTGTGGGGACGTATTATTCTTCGCCGAGTCCAGGCGCCGAGGAATTTGTGAAGGTTGGCGTGCACGTGGATACCGGGCAGACGCTTTGTATCGTGGAAGCAATGAAATTGATGAACGAAATAGAATCGGAAGTGAGCGGGGAAGTGCTCCGTATCTTCGTGGAAAACGGACAACCGGTGGAGTATGGACAGCCGTTGTTCGGGATTCGACCAAGCCGGAAAAGATAGCCGGTTCGCCTGACTATGTTCCAGAAAATTTTAGTCGCCAATCGCGGGGAAATCGCCCTGCGCGTCATTTGCGCATGCAAGGAATTGGGCATTGCGACGGTCGCCGTGTATTCGGAAGCCGACCGTAATTCGCTGCACGTACGCTTTGCGGATGAGGCAGTGTGCATCGGTCCCGCGCGCAGCAGCGAAAGCTATCTGAACATTCCACAGGTGATCAGTGCCGCGGAGATCACCAACGTCGATGCCATTCATCCGGGGTACGGATTCCTTTCGGAGAATGCCAATTTCGCGAAAGTTTGCGAAGCCTCGGAAATTACGTTTATCGGCCCCAAGCCCGAAGTGATTGAGATGATGGGCGAAAAAGATCGCGCTCGGCGAGAAATGAAGGCGGCGGGCCTGCCGACGATTCCGGGCAGCGCGGGTGCCGTGGAGGGCGAAGAACAGCTTTCCAAAGAGGCTGGTCGCATCGGGTATCCACTGATTTTGAAAGCGGCGGCGGGCGGCGGCGGGCGCGGAATGCGTGTGGTTCGCAACAAACAGGAATTGCTTTCCATGTACCAGACGGCGCGAAGCGAAGCTCAGCAGTCCTTCGCGAATCCCGCGGTGTATATGGAAAAATTTCTCGAGCACCCGAGGCATATCGAGATTCAGGTGCTGGGAGACCAGCACGGGAAGGTGATTCACCTCGGCGAGCGCGAATGCACCATCCAGCGGCGCCATCAGAAGCTGATCGAGGAATCGCCTTCGCCGGCCCTTGACGCAAAGCACCGTAAAGATCTTGGCAACAAAGTGGTGAAGGCGCTGGAAAAAGTCGGCTACACGAATGCCGGAACCGTGGAATTTTTGATGGATGAAGATGGCGAACTCTATTTCATTGAAATGAACACGCGCATTCAGGTGGAACATCCTGTTACGGAATTTGTGACCGGACTGGATCTGGTGAAAGCGCAGATTCGCATTGCGGCCGGAGAGCGTATGGAAGAAGCGGCTGGCGAGATGCATTTCTCCGGCCATTCCATCGAATGCCGGATTAATGCAGAGGATCCGGAAACTTTTGTGCCCTCGGCGGGACGTATTACCACGTTTCAGGCGCCGGGAGGGACTGGAGTTCGCGTGGATTCCGCGGCGTATTCCGATGCCGTGATTCCTCCCTACTACGATTCATTAATAGCGAAGCTGATTGTGAAGGGCCGCGATCGCGCCGAAGCCATCGGCCGAATGAAGCGCGCGCTGGAAATGTTTGTGATCGAGGGAATCAAGACTTCTATTCCGCTGCACCGTCGTATTTTGGCGGATCCGGATTTTGTGTCGGGTAAATTTGATACCCACTTCATCGAAAAACTGTTGAACACCAACGGCAAATAAACACTTCATGCGCCTTGTGATGCCCAGCTTGTATGTGATATTAGACGCTGGACTCATGGCGGATTCAGCAGAAAAGACAGCAGAACAATTAATCGAAGCAGGCGTTCGATTGCTTCAATTCCGGAGCAAAAGTGGGTTCGCGCGCGAAATCTTGCAGATCTCTCGCAAACTTGTGGCAATTTCGTCGGCCAGTAAGGCGACATTATTTGTAAACGATCGCCCGGACATTGCCTATCTTTCGGGCGCCGGGGGCGTCCATGTGGGGCAGAACGATCTGGGCGTGGAAGAAGCACGAAAAGTGATTGGGGCGGAGAAGTGGATTGGTGTTTCGACACACAACGAAGCGCAATTTCGCGCGGCCATCACCACTTCGGCGGATTATGTCGCTGTGGGTCCGGTGTTCGCCACAAGCAGTAAAGAGAACCCCGATCCTGTAGTGGGCACGGAATTTATTCGACGCGTGCGCGGGTTGACGAGCAAACCGATCGTGGCGATAGGGGGAATTACATTGGAGCGCGCTGCGGAAGTGATCGAAGCGGGTGCGGATTCGGTGGCGGTGATCAGCGATATCTTGCGCGCGGAGAATCCCTCAGCACGAGCGCGCGAGTTTTTGCAGGCGGTGCAAGAGGCGAAGCCAGGAGCGATGAATGGCTGAAGCAAACGCCGTAGCGCGGCAGCAAGCCGGGAAGAAAGAGCACGAGTTTGTGAAGGCCATCGGATTATTCGACGGCACCATGATGGTGGTGGGGTCGATGATCGGCTCCGGCATTTTCATTGTAGCCGCGGATATTTCCCGCCAGACCGGTTCGGCGGGCGGTCTGTTGCTCACCTGGGTGCTGACCGGTTGCTTGACGATTGCCGCGGCGCTGTCTTATGGCGAACTGGCCGCGATGTTTCCGCACGCGGGCGGACAATACATCTATTTGCGTGAAGCCTTTTCGCCATTGTGGGGATTTCTCTATGGCTGGACGCTTTTTCTGGTGATCCAGACCGGCACGATTGCCGCGGTGGCGATCGGCTTTGCGCGTTACTTCGGCGTGTTGTTCCCGGCGATCTCGCCCAAGACGTGGGTAGTTCCACCAATCAATCTGGGCTCGCGTTACGCCATCAGCCTTTCCGTGCAGCAACTCGTCGCGATTCTGATGATCATTTTCCTGACGTATTTGAATACGCACGGAGTAAGGCTCGGTAAATGGATCCAAAACATTTTCACATCGGCCAAGATGCTATCGCTGCTGGGATTGATTTTTCTTTGCGTTTTCGTGGCGCGGAATCACGCCGCGATCGCCGATAACTTTACGAACCTATGGGCGATTCGCGATGCGCAGCCGATTGAGCCCGGCGCGAACTTCCTGCGCGGGCTGATGCCTACATTGACTGCGGCCAGCGGCTGGTTTGGTTTACTGCTGGCGCTTGCGGTGGCGCAGGTGGGCTCGCTGTTTTCGGCGGACGCCTGGAACAACATTGGATTCACGGCCGGGGAAGTGAAGAACCCGAAGCGCGATGTGGCGCTCTCCATGGCCTTCGGCACCATCATTGTCATCACGCTCTATGTGCTCGCGAACGTGGCTTACCTGTGCGCGTTGCCGCTGGCGCAGATTCAGAACGCACCCGATGGACGTGTAGCAACGGCGGCGCTTTCGGCAGTTTTCGGAGCCAAGGGCGCAGTCCTAATGGCGATGGCGATCATCATCTCCACTTTTGGATGCAACAATGGATTGATTCTGGCAGGCTCGCGCGTTGCCTATGCCATGGCAAAGGACGGCTTATTCTTCCGCGCCACGGGCACGCTGAATGAAAAGGGTGTTCCAGGCACGGCACTGGCCTACCAATGCGTGTGGATCAGCATTCTAATTCTGTTGCGGACGCGGACTCCCGATGGTGGCTACGGAAATTTGTACAACGACCTGCTGGATTACGTGGTATTTGCTGTGTTGTTGTTTTATGTGCTGACTACCGTGGGCATTTTCGTGTTGCGGCGCACGCGTCCCGACGTGGAGCGGCCCTACAAAGCATATGGGTATCCGATTGTGCCGCTGTTGTATATAGTGGCGGCTACCGGAATCATGGTGGTACTGCTGTTGTACCGGACGCAGACGGCCGGTGCGGGGATGGGGATCGTGCTGATCGGTTTGCCGGCGTACTGGCTGTGGTCGCGGCAAGCCGGCAAGTCTTAGCAAACTCGAGAGAAGACGAATTTAGAATTTGAGAACGACCTGACAAAGGAGGAGTTGCATGGGCAACCCCTTATTCGCAAAGAAATCCATGGACATGCTCCTAGCCGAGGCGAAAGAGACTGGCGAGCATAGCCTGAAACGCACGCTTGGACCGTTCCAATTAACGGCTCTTGGCGTGGGCGCGGTCATCGGCGCTGGGATTTTCGTGCTGTCCGGGTTGGGGGCTCACTACGCTGGGCCTGGCCTGATGCTCTCCTTCGTAATCTCTGGCATCGGTTGCGCCTTTGCCGGCCTTTGCTACGCGGAGTTCGCGGCGATGATTCCATTGGCGGGCAGCGCTTATACCTATGCGTATGCCACGCTCGGCGAGCTATTTGCGTGGATCATCGGTTGGGACCTGACGCTCGAATACGCCATGGGGGCCAGCACGGTATCCTCTGGCTGGTCGAACCACTTCATTGAGTTGCTGAATATTTTTCACATCAAGATGCCGCTGTGGCTGGCCTACGATCACTGGACCGCACTTTCCACCGCAGAAAAGATGGTCGCCAGGCAAATGGCGCAGGCCTCTGATCCGAATCTGGTGCCCGGCACGCAAGCGTTTCTGCAGAAGGTTATGGAAATCATGAGGGTGCCCTCGCCGGAACTCTTACAGCGGGCCCACGACATGGTAAACGCGCCAAAGATTTTTGGTGTGGAGATCGGCTTTAACCTCCCTGCGTTTATCATCGCTCTCGTCATCACCGCGATCCTGGTGATTGGGATTAAGGAAAGCGCGCGCTTCAACGCCACGATCGTGGTGATCAAGGTAGCCGTGGTGCTGTTCGTCATCGGGCTTGGCATCCGTTACATCAACACCGCCAACTGGGGCATGGATTGGCACTCGTTTGCGCCGATGGGAATCAGCGGCATCGGAGCCGGAGCGGCGTACATTTTCTTTGCCTACATCGGATTTGACGCAGTGTCGACCACAGCGCAGGAAGCCAAGAACCCACAGCGTGATCTGCCGATCGGCATTATCGTTTCGCTGCTGGTCTGCACGGCGCTGTACATCCTAGTGGCAGGAGTTTTGACCGGCATGGTGCCCTGGCAGGAAGTGAATATTGAAGCTCCCATCGCCCGCGCGTTTCTCGATCGCGGATTGACGACCGCTTCCCACATCATCACCTTAGGCGCGCTGGCGGGATTAACCAGTGTCATGCTGGTGATGTTGCTGGGCCAGACTCGCGTCCTGTACTCGATGGCCAAAGATGGATTGTTGCCAAAGAAGTTTTTTGCGGCCGTGCATCCGAAATTCCGTACTCCATATAAGAACACCATAGCCGTCGGTCTGTTAGCCGCCATTGTGGGCAGCGTCACCCCGATCGATGACATCGGAAAGATGGTCAACATCGGCACTCTATTGGCGTTTGTGATCGTGTGCATCGCGGTGATGGTGCTACGAAATACGAATCCGGATCAGCCGAGGCCATTTCGAACGCCCCTAGTGCCTTTCGTGCCGGTCATGGGGATTCTGTTTAATGGATACATGATGTACAAGCTCGGATGGATCAACTGGCTGCGTTTGGTAGTTTGGCTCGTCATTGGGTTGGTGGTGTACTTCTACTATGGCCGCCATCACAGCAAAGTCAGTAACCCACAACTTCGCACAACCGACAACGAATAGCGATTCGCCTATTTACATTTGCGGTCTTGAAACCGGGAGCCAACTTCCGCCTTTAGGGTTTCAACCTAAAACAGAACCCAATGGCGGCAACCCGGCTGATCCTGGCACAGCGGTACCCTTGACACGATAGTCTTACAACTGTACAGTTCAAGAATATGAACTGCAGACTTCTATGCAAGTGTTGAAAGCGAAAAAAAATAGTATTGTCATTTCCGCTTTGCGCGCCCGTGCGAATTTTGGGAAGTTGTTACAGCGCGTCGAAGAGCAACGCGGCTCTCTGGTAATTGAGAAAAGGGGAAGGCCCCGAGCGATCTTGCTGAGCATTCGGGATTACGTTCGGCTTGCGACCCCAGAGCCGGAAGTTCTCAAACTCCTCGGTAAAGAATCCAAAAGCAAGGGGAAGGACAAACTAACCGCCCGGCAAATTGATGGAATCATCGGAGCGGCCCGCCTCCAAAAAACGAAGCGCTAATGCTCCCTCTTCGCCTCGTTCTTGACACCAACATCATCGTTTCCGCGATCTTGAAGCCGGAAGGATTGCAGCGCACCGTCTTTTTACTTTCGATTACAAAACCTGCCCGGCTTTATGTGACCTCTTCGATTTTGGAAGAGTACAAGTATGTGTTGCGACGAAGGGAATTGGGAATTCGAAGTGGGCTGCGGCTGCAATTCCTGGAACTGCTCAAAAAGAATGCGCGCATGGTATCGCCATTGACTCGGCTGGAAGTCGCGAGTGACCCGGACGACAATAAATTCGTTGAGTGTGCCGATGTGGCGTGGGCCGATTACCTGATAACAGGGAACCAACGGCATTTTCCTCCTTATTGGAAGAAAACCAAAGTGATCAGTTCGCGAGAGTTTGTCACACTCGTTTCCCCACACCTGGGACAGTGAGATGCCAACCGCAACAGCTTGCCGGGTTCCGCGTTGCATAAGTGGACTCGTCGAGAGACGACGAATCGGGTAAAGTGTCCCTTACACTTCGCGACCCATGACTGGCACCGAAATCCATCGCAACACGTTCTGGAAAGGCCTCTCGAAACTGGATTGGCTGGCACTGCTCATTACCGTGGCGGGTCTGTTTGTTACGTGGATCGGCGCGCCGCTCCGCGACGAGCCCGGCATGGGCTTTCTGCGCTACCTCGCGGTCATCGCTTTTTTCTATCTGCTTTACCGCTTCTGGAGCCGCTGGCGCGGTGAATTGTTGTGGAGCCTGCGCAACCGCCTGGTGGTTGCATACATTTTCATCGCCTTTGTGCCGATTATTCTGCTGCTGATTCTTGCGGTGCTTGCCGCGCAGATTATTTATTCCCAGCTTGGCGCCTACCTTCTCTACGAGGACATTCAAGATCGCATTGAGTTGTTGGCCATGTCCTCTGGGCACGTAGCGGCGGCGGAAGCGTCGTTACCGGCGGCGATCGAGGAAGCCACGCTGGAAAAGGCCTTGAACAACGCTGTGCAAGCCGCGCAGAAAAAGGAGTTGCCCGGATTAATAGTGAATTTCCATGTGGACCCCGAATATTTCCGGAGGGTGGCGGGACCAAAAGGAAAGTCATTTGCCGGCTTGCTGCAATCCGGAAATACCCTGCGACTGACGAGCATGGAAGAGACCGAATCGGCGCGCGGGAAACGCGTGATTGAGTTGAGTGTTCCCGTCACCACGGAATTTCTGGAAGGCGTGGCTTCGGACCTGGGCCCGATTACCGTGACTCTTTCGCAGCGGGTGGAAGGGGATTCGGCGCGAACCGCCGTACGCATCGGCAGTAATGACTACAAGGCCATAGCCCGCGTAGCCACGCGCAAGCGCACAATTCCTCCCGCTGAATCATGGATGGATCCGCTGGTCGAAGGCTTTTCCAAGCTCGAAGCGACTTACCTATCCAGTGGTGGCGAGGTTGAACGGCATCATCCGGTGTTTGCTTTTTTCACGGCGCGTAATTCGCAATTGAACCGGCGCATTTTTGCTTCCGTTGGTGAATTCAGCGGGGCCAAGGTATTTGGCCTGCAGATCGTGTCGGTATTTTTTCTATTGATCGAAATTGTAGCGCTGGTGATTGGCGTGGTGTTGACGCGCGCGATTACGCGCACGATTTCCGAGTTATATCGCGCCACTCAATTTGTGCAGGAAGGCAATTTTTCGCATCGCGTGCGTGTGGAGCGCAAGGACCAGCTCGGAGTGTTGGGAGAGTCGTTCAACAGCATGACCGGCTCCATCAGCCGGCTGATTAACGAGCAGAAGCAGTTGCAGCGGCTGGAAAACGAGATATTCATCGCGCGCGAGGTGCAGGATCAACTCTTCCCGCGTAATTTGCCGCACGTGAAGGGCGTGGAAGTGGAGGCGATCTGCCGTGCGGCGCGCAGTGTAAGCGGCGACTACTACGATTTTATTCAGCTGAGCCCAACGCACGTGGCGTTTGCCATCGCGGATATTTCGGGGAAGGGAATTTCGGCGGCGTTGCTGATGGCCAGCTTGCAGGCGGCTTTGCGCAGCCAGTTGCTGGTGCCCGGCAGCGAGAATATGAGCACAGCGGAACTGGTCGCGCGGCTGAATATACATCTGGTGCGCAATACGGGCGACGACCGCTTCGCCACTTTTTTCGTGGCCATCTACGATACGGTCACGCGGCGTCTGCGGTATACCAATGCAGGCCACCTCCCGGCGTTCTGCCTCTCCGATGGTCGTGCAATTTATCTGGCGGAAGGCGGCATCGTGCTGGGAGTGTTGGAAGACTATCCCTTTGAAGAAGGAAACATCGCCGTACCGCCGGACGCGATACTGATCGGTTACAGCGACGGTTTGATCGAGCCGGAAAATGCGTATGGCGAACAGTTTGGTATTCCGCGCCTGGAAGCCGCCGCACAGCGAGTCCGCAATCTTTCGCCGCGCAAGATAGCTGAAGCGCTGATGACCGCGACGGAAGAGTGGGCTGGCTCCGAAGAGCAGGCGGATGATATGACGGTGGTGGTGGCGAGATTGAGGTAGGGGCTTGGTTTCGAGATGCTCGATCGCGCGGACGCAAGAAAAGCTGTAAGCTCCGAGTTATTGCGGCTAAAATTCCAAAGGAGCACCGAGCCTTTCTACATCATTCTTCGACTCCGTCCCACAACTCGCACCAGTAGCGGTGCCACCGATCTTTGACTTGTTCTTCCGTCTCGCCCCGATCGTAGGCGGGAGAACTGAGTGGCAATGCGCGCTCGACACGGATCAGGACCACCGCGCGGATTTCCATGGTGAGTCCGATGTCTCGGTACATCTGGCATCCGCGCTGGAAGATCTCATCCGCTCGATGTACAACTCCGCGCCCCTTGAATCGATATCCTTTACGAACCAGCGGATCGACGACATTCACTTCGACAGAAGGGTTTTGTTCGATGTTTTGAACCGATTGCGGGGACCGGATATCGGCAAACACCAGATGATCGTCGTCCCATACGGCAGTAGTCCCTTTGGGCGAAAGGTTCGGTGTTCCATCGGAGCATACCGTCGCTATGTAGCCCAGTCGCTGCTCGCGCACGATACGCTTCATGTCGTCGGTGAGAATGCCCATGTAAATCTCTCCTGCCAGCAATAATGCCTGATAAGCGGGCCAGCGGAAACTGACCGAGCGCGAAAATTCAGGTAAGGTAGAAGAGTGGTGTGAGGAAAGCTGGAAAAAGTAGGCTATACTTGCACGTTTCACGAGGGAGAGAATGTCTTTACGGAATCGCGTGGCGTTGGTGACCGGTGGAAGCAGGGGAATCGGAAAAGGCATTGCATTGCGGCTGGCGCACGACGGAGCCCGCGTAGCCATCGCCTACCGTTCGAATAAAGGCGCTGCGCAACTCGCCCTGCGGCAGATGCAATCGCTGGGCGCGGATTGCGTCGCGGTGGAAACCGATATTATTCAACCGGGGCGTTCGGAACAATTGGTGAAGACGGTTACCGACCGCTATGGCCGCATCGACATCCTGGTGAACAACGTTGGCGACTTCAAGTGGGGTACGCTGGCGGAATCCTCGTTCGACGAATGGGAAAACATTTTTAATTCCAACTTGATGACCGTCGTGCAGATGAGCCGTGCGGTTCTGGCGCCGATGCGCAAAGGCCGCTGGGGCCGCATCATCAATCTGGGCGCTGTGGGAGCCGAACGCGCGTTTGGCCAGGCAAAGATTTCGGCGTATGCGTCGGCAAAGGCGGCGGTGGTGGCGTTGTCGCGTTCTCTCGCACTGGAAGAAGCGAAAAACGGAATCACCGTAAACGTCGTGAATCCTTCGAGCATCGACGAGAAAGACTTGTCGCTCGACGAAGCGCGGAAATTGCGTGATGCGAGATTTCCCATTGGGCGGCCGCCTACCGTGGAAGATGTGGCGTCATCGGTGGCCTATTTCGCGTCGGAAGAAGCCGAATACGTGACCGGACAAGTGTTGAACGTAAGCGGCGGGTGGATGCTTTAAGGTTGTTGGCGGATCAAACCCAAAGCGCAGTCAGGAGTGACTGTGCCACCTAACGTGGAAGCTTAGACCATGAAAGCGCTGACAGCGGAAGAGATGCGGGAAGTGGACCGTCTGACGACGGAACGCTTCGGCATTCCCGGCTGGCAATTGATGGAAGCGGCAGGGAAGAGCGCCGCGGAAGTCTTTCTGGAAGAATATGGACGCAGGCGCACAACACCACCTGGACACGTGTGCGTGCTTTGCGGAAAAGGGAATAACGGCGGCGATGGTTTTGTGGTGGCGCGTTACCTGAAAGAAGAAGCCGATCGCGTAGACGTATACCTGTTGGCGAATCCCGAGGAAGTGCGCGGCGATGCGGAGAAAAATCTGAAGCGCTGGCGCGACACTGGTGGCGAAGTGCTCGTGGTGAAGAGTGTGGCGGAGTGGGAGAAGGCCTGGCCGGCGATTGCCTCGGCGGATGTGATCGTAGATGCGTTGTTGGGCACGGGAATTCGCGGCGGGGCTACGGGGTTGGTCGCACAAGCAATTGAGGATGTGAACCGGCTTTCGCGCGGCGCGACGGCCGCTCGGCCCGGTTGGGTACTTGCGGTGGATACGCCGTCGGGATTGCCATCCGATGGCGGAGCGGCGGAAGGTCCTGTGGTGTGCGCGCATCTTACGGTGACGTTTACCGCGCCAAAGATCGGGCAATTGATTTCGCGCGATGCGGCATGCTGCGGACAAATTGTTGTGCGGGCGATTGGCTCGCCAGTAACGTTGGTCGAAGAAGTTGGTAAAGGAACGATTCGTTGGGCAGGGCCGGAGGAATTCGCCGGACTGCCGCTGTTGCGCGCCGCGGATTCGCACAAGGGAAAATACGGGCATATTCTGCTTGTGGCGGGTTCGGTAGGGAAGAGTGGCGCCGCGATTCTGGGCGGCCAAGCGGCGTTGCGTGGCGGTGCTGGGCTGGTGACGCTGGCCGTAGCCGAGTCGATCCTGCCGATCGTGGCGATGGGTCAGGCCGAGTACATGACGGAACCGCTGAAGGCTACGCAGGCGGGGACGATTGCTGGCGGTGCCGACAACGTTGGCCGCTTTGCCGAAATCTTACGTGGCAAAACTGTTTTGGCGTTGGGACCGGGACTCGGAACTGTTGCCGAGACGCAAGAATTTATTCGCAGCGTGGTCAGCACTGCTGACTTACCAATTGTCCTCGACGCCGATGGTCTGAACGCATTCGTGGGTCGTGGGCCGGAATTATCGAAGCGAAAATCGCAGCATCTGATTGTTACGCCGCATCCGGGAGAGATGGCGCGTTTACTGGGAGTTTCCATCGCCGACGTGGAACGCGATAGAGTAAAGACGGCCAGCGCCGCGGCACGGAATTGGAATGCCTGCGTTCTGCTGAAAGGTTTTCACACTGTAATGGCCGCGCCGGACGGAGGCGTTTTCGTCAACACCACTGGAAGCCCGGCCTTGGCGAAGGGTGGTTCCGGAGACGTGCTGACTGGATTGCTTGCCGCGCTGGTCGGGCAATTTGGCACAGGCGGCTTACTGCGAATTGTGGCGTTGGGCGCGTATCTGCACGGCGTAGCAGCAGAGTTACTTACGCAGCAGAGCGACGCTTCGGGAATTACCGCAGTGGAAGTGGCCCACGCGATTCCGTATGCCCGGCGAAAGTTGATTGAGGAGCTGCAGGGGCGTGGTTGAGGAAGTAATCACCCATTCGGCGGATGAGACCACCGCTTGGGGCCGTGAATTCGCGAAGAGGCTGCAGGCGCCCGTGCTGGTGCTGCTCTCTGGTGAGTTGGGGAGCGGGAAAACTACACTGACCAAGGGAATTGTCGCGGGCCTGAACGCCGCCACCGAAGACGAAGTCACCAGTCCCACATTCACGTTGCTGCATGAGTATGGTGGTGGGCCGGGAGGCGCCCGAAAAGTGTTTCACGGCGATCTCTACCGCATCGAAAACTTCCACGATTTCGAGACGTTGGGACTTGAAGACGCGTTCGCCTCGCCAAGCATTATCATCCTGGAATGGTCGGAAAACTTTCCTCTCAAGGCGCCGTGGCCGCAATTACGCCTTCGCCTGGAGCACGGCGGGGGCGATTCGCGCCGCATTACGCTTCGCTAATCTGCCCCCCGGGACCTGTCCGCTTACTCTCTAGCTACCCCTGTCCTTCGCGTTCCTTGCGGCCCAACACTGCGGCTGTTACGGTAAAAATTGGTCTACTCAGGTGGCGGCCGCATGGCGAATGGACCCAGCAATCCACAGGGGACAGGGACAAATCGCAGCGATTTAAAGAGCTATCGCGTGATTCTGCCGATGGGCACACTCTCCATTGGTGTTGACAATATTCACTATGACGTATTCTTAAGTCCGAAATTTGTTCAGACCACCCGCGATTATCTGTTCGATCTAATTCGCCAGAACGTCAGTTCCACGTATTTTTCGGGCGTCGATTTCCGCAGCAGCAAGCAGGTCGACTCGACGACATTTCGTAAGTTGCTTACGGAGATGTTGCTGAGCTCGCTGAACCGCGCCAAGCATCAGAAAAATATCGAAATCGATCTGCTGTTCCGCCTGGCTATCCTCAAATTCCTAAGCACCGAGTTGCTCAACCAGTTTGCCAACGTAATTCTCGATGGCAAGGAGTACATCCGCAAACGTGGGGAGTTCTTTGAGCGCTCGCAGCAGGCTCACGTCATCAAAGCGCGGCTTTCCGAAATGCAATCGGGGCGGCGCGACGTGGTTCGCCTGATCGGCCAATTGGTGGCGCAGATCTTCGTCGATATTGAAGACAATGTGATCGCCAAAGCGCGGCGAGCGTTGTTTGGCGACGACTTCAATCTGTATTACGAATTGCTGAAGAATCGCCTGATTTTTCTGGACGGTGCCAAAGACGACCTGTACTTCCTGGAGCACTACGTCCTGCTGGGCAACTATGCGCGCGACCCGGACCGCTTTGAGGCCATGGACGAAATCTTTCAACAGTTTCTGGCCGAGGCCGGTGTAAGTATTCCCCAGGACGATGCTTCGCAATTTTCGGAAAGTTTCAAAACGTTGTTTGCCGAAGTGGACAGGCTGAAAAAGGAAATTGGCGTGCTCGAAGAGCAGCGCGAAACCTTGACAAGACGGTTGGACAACGGTGGAGGCTTGCTGAACAAATTTTTGAGCGGCGCACCTGATCCGGCGTCGACGCGTGCTTCCCTCAGTGGCGTCGAAAAACGAATGAAAGTACTGAACCTGAAGCTGGAAGAATATGGGCCTCAGCTTGACACCGCGCGGCAGCAGGTGGATTTTGTCAGCAAGGACTATCAGGGAAAACTTGGCGATTATTTGAATGAACCGGAGAATGCACGGCGGTTGTTTGATCCCTCGAGCGCGACGGATGAAGCGGACCGTGCCAAACGCGCGCAGCTTTTATCTCAATTGACCCAGCGGTTGGAAGAGCGCGAAGTGATGCCGCATATTCTGGCCAGTTACGAGATCCGCCCGATCGCCAGCGATTTCTGCCCGCCTGTACACTTGCAGCAATTGCGCAAGGCACTGGTTTTCAAGGAAGAAGCCAAGCGCGTGGAAGAAATGCTGAAGCAGGTGCCTACCAAACGCCTAACTATGCGGCCGTTGGAAGAGCTTTCCAGGCGCATGCGCCGCTATTCCAGGGAAGAGTTGCAGGTCATGATGCTGCGCTTCGCGGGAGATTTTCTGCGGCTGCGCCGCGATCTGCGTGACGCGGAACATCTTTCCACCTGCATGGAACGGATCAATCTGGTGACAGCGGAAAAAGTGCGCGAACTTTCCCGCATGAACAACCGGCTGTACGAATGCCTGCTGAAGGAAGAGGCGCGGCCAGAACACGATCAGGTGGTGTCGCACGTGATTATCAAGGCCGACGTGCGCGGCTCCACGAAAATGACCCAGGATCTGCTCTCGCGCGGGCTAAGCCCAGCGTCGCATTTCAGCCTGAACCTGCACGAACCGGTGAAGCGCCTTCTGGATCGCTATTCCGCGAAAAAAGTGTTCATCGAGGGCGATGCCATTGTGCTGGCCATTTTTGAAACGGAAGGCAGCCAGGCCTATGCCCATGCGGTGGCCAAGGCTTGCGCGCTTGCGCGTCAAATTCTGGTGGTCTGTAATTCGTATAACGATCGGGCCGCCTCGACGCAACTGCCCGCGCTTGAAATTGGCATCGGGGTAGCCTACCAGGGTTCCGCGCCAACTTACTGGACCGATGGCGAATCGAAAATCATGATTTCCAAGGCGCTGAACCTATCGGACCGTTTGTCTGGTTGCGCGAAACTTGCGAAGCGCATGCTCTCTAAGCAGAAGACCGACTTTGCCTTGTTCCAATTTCTGACCGCGATGGAAGGCGCTTCAGCGGAGGAGTTGGATGAATTCCTGGTGCGCTACAACATGAACGGTATCGAATTGAATGAAGAGGGATTTGAAAAGCTATCCGAGGAAATTTCGCTGGAAACCGTTGAAATCAACGTGAAAATGCCGTGGGGCAAGGAAGACGTCACACTGTACATCGGGGAAGTGCCGATGGGCGAGTCTGTGGAAGTGCTGGTGCTGCGCAAGGGCGTGGCGCGCCAGTTGTTGCCAGATGGAAAAATTGGGCGTCCTTCCGAGCACAATTTTTATGAAGTCTGTAACAGTTCCGTTTTGTACGATCTTGTCGCTGCACTGAAGAAAACCCGGTCTCTGGGCTTGGAAACTTCTCGAGTTTGACCTCCATCGTATAGACTTAGCCATACATGCAGCGCGAAAAATTCTGCTCGTTCGAGTGCGAGCAGCACGGAGCTAGTTCCTGAATGATCTTCCAAAAATTGTGCAAGCGATTTGCTGTCACGGTAGCCGTTGTGTTTCTGACAGGCGCCATGCCCATACGGGCTGAAGTTAAATTGCCCGCAGTGCTTGCGGAACATATGGTGCTGCAACGCGATTTGCCCGTTCATCTTTGGGGAATGGCGGGCGCGGGCGAACTGGTTTCCGCAACATTTCGCGGCGCCATCGGCAAGACGCAAGCCGATAAGCTAGGTCGCTGGGAATTGAGTCTGCCCGCCGGCGCGGCTGGCGGCCCGTTCGTGTTGGAGATTCAGGGCAGCAATCTCATTCATTTTTCCGACGTGCTGGTGGGAGATGTGTGGCTGGCCTCCGGACAATCCAACATGGAATTTGAAACGCGAAAAGTGGTTAATGCCGAAGTGGAATTGAAAAATGCCGACCGGCCGCGCATCCGGCTGTTCCACGTCGCGCGAGCTTCCGCAAGCTACGCGAAAGAGGATTTGGTGGCCGAACCGTGGACCCCGACCACCCCGGAATCGGTAGCCAGATTTTCAGCCGTTGCATATTTCTTCGGGCGCGAAATTCAGGACAACCAAAAAGTGCCCATCGGTTTGATTGAGGCGGATTGGGGTGGTTCTCCTGCGGAAGCGTGGACCAGCCTGCGCGGCCTTAGTTCGGACGCCGGATTGATGCCGGGGTTCGCGGCTCACGCCATGATGACCGACCGCGAAGCCACCAAGCGCCTGGAAGATGTTTGGGAGCAGCAGGAAATTGTTGCGGCGAAGGCGGCTGGAAAACCTGAGCCGGATTTTCCCTGGCATCCCGAGATGCGCTCGTGGGAGCCTGCCGGACTCTACAATGCGATGATTGCTCCATTGACCCCTTTTCCGCTGCGCGGATTTATCTGGTATCAGGGAGAGAGCAATGCCGGCAAGGATCGTGCGTTTTATTATGCGCAACTGTTTCAGACGCTGATCCGCGATTGGCGCAACCACTGGGCTGAGGGCGACATTCCGTTTTTCTTTGTGCAGTTGGCCAATTGGAATACCGAACCGGATGCGCAATGGCCCCAAGTCCGCGATGCGCAGCGGCGCGCGCTGGAGTTGCGAAATACGGGCATGGCGGTGGCGATTGACATCGGAGATCCAATCGATATTCATCCCACGAACAAACAGGATGTGGGCAAGAGGCTAGCCCTGGCTGCACGCGCGATTGCCTATGGCGAAAAAATCGAATACTCAGGTCCGCTCTTCCGTTCCGCGGTCACGCAGGGAGACAGTTTGCGCGTGCTGTTCGATCACGCCGAGAGCGGATTGGTCGCGAAGGGCGATTCACTGCGAGGTTTCGAAATTGCCGGCGAGGACAAGATATTCGAACCGGCGGAAGCTCGCATCGACGGGACCGCCGTGATCCTCACGAACCCCAAGGTGGCCGCGCCCCGATATGTGCGCTATGGATGGTCGGGCAATCCGGATTGCACGCTGTACAACAAGGCAGGCTTGCCTGCGGCTACGTTTGCGTCGAACTAATTGCGGTGCGAAAAGCTTGCATTGTTGCCGAATGGGAAAGTTGAACAAGCCCGCGTGGATGCTGTAAACTGTTTAGACGAAGTTGTATCGTACAGTGCGCCCGTAGCTCAGTTGGATAGAGCGTCTGGCTACGAACCAGAAGGTCGGGAGTTCGAGTCCCCCCGGGCGCACCACTTTAAAACCTGCCATAGCTTTCACTTACGCTGCTTTTCTTGTTTCAATTGTCAAAATATTTTGTAGCCCTTGTAGCCCAAAGCCCAGTCCTGCCGTCTCGCACCACTGCCGACGCCACTCCATATCCTTTTGCAAACCACTGGCGTAGTAGTCGGTTTCGGTTTTCTTGGCATGACCAAGCCACAACGTTGTTAGGTCCTCTGGCACACGCGCGCGCCGCAACGTCTCTGTCCTGAATCGGCGAAAGGCATGGAAGCCGATCTGCATTCCAGTTAGGTGCAGCGCACGAAGTGCATTCCGCTGGCCCATTGGTTTCCCGCTGGCTGTGTGGAAGAGATACCCCGGCTTGCTGGCTGCATACTCCCGCAGAAAGTCAGCCAATGGTTTAGGGATGTCCACCTCGCGCACGGCGTTACGTGTCTTGGGTGTCTGCTCCTTGTTCCTGTAGATACTGCGCTGCACGTGCAGCACGCGGCCATCGGGCGATAGGTCCCCTGCCTTCAGTCCCAATGCCTCCCCGATTCGCAACCCGGCACCCGCCAGTAATGCGAAGAGCACGCCGTAGCGTAGCGTAGCTTCACGCTTTGGAGGAGATCACCGAGTTCTGACGCTGTTACCGTTGGTCTGTGCTGGGATTCTTTCTGAACGATGGGTAGGCCAATGAAGTCGTGATTCCACTTGCGAGGATAAAGTTGGTCTCCTTCGCCATTCACGGCGGAGGCGAGGACTGACTTCACCACTTGCGAATAGTTCACGATGGTTTTAGGAGCAAGTCCTGCTGCTGCCATTTTCTCTATCAACTCCCGTAACGCGCCGTTGGATACATCCGCCAGCAACCTGTCACCAAGTAGCGGGAGAACCCATTTATCAAGCGCGTGCCGCCAGTTGTCGATGGTCGCGGGTTTGACGGCTTGCGCCGCCGTGTGGGTAGGGACTCAATCCACTTTTTAGCCTGGGCGCGAAAGCTGATGATTGGTGCTGTATTCGCTGCGAAGGATTCAGGTTTATTGATTCCCTCGCGTTCGATGTGTTGGCAAAGTTTCTGACGGGCAAGGCTGCGCGTGGTGCAGATGCCCAGCGCAACCGTTCGCCGCTCTCTTTTTGGATTGCCGGGGAGATCAATGTAATACCGGCCGTATGCCGGTGCCGTTGAACTCCACGGTTTGACATGTTGGAACACACTTCCTCTTTGACCGACTCTGCGGGACAAGGATTGTCCTCGTTTCCGCCTTGTCGTGGTTGACGCAGGGAAGGATAGCACAGCGCGATTTTGCCGAAGGACCAACCACTCTATTTCGCCCGGATTCGCTCGATTGGTGATTACCACCTGTTTTCTCCTTCACTTTACCCCGCAAAGTTTCAACTTCCTTATTCTTGTCTGTACCGGCACCGCTCAACACTGCACCATATTACGCTCAAGCGGACTATCGATATGAACGACAAAAGTACATGGTGCAAAGCAGCGGCTTTCAGTCACGAGGCAAGCGCAATTTTCCTTGGCGCGGCTCTCGACTGTGACGCATCATCAAAATAGCCAAGTTCTGCCACCATCGCTGTGAACGCGGCTTTATATCGCTCCTAGTAACCATACGGATTCGCACCATACAGACTGCCCACAAGCTGGTCATTTGAATCGTAAATCAGAAAAGAGTTATACGTCGTGTCGTACAATCCGAACCAATCGACTGCTGTGCCCCCGACGTTTCCGGTCAAGCTCACAGCAAAGCCCACTGTCGATCCAGTCAGAACAAATGGCGCGCCGTTATCCGTGCCGGACACTGCAAAATCAAACGAGTTAGCTGTGGACGTGAAGTTCGCCACTATAGCATCGGCGCCGCTGTTGAGAGCGCCGGAATAGACATCCATCCCAAACGCAACTGAATCTCTAAACCCAGTGAATGTTCCGTGGTCCTCTGGGAATCCGCAGGCGGCGGGAATGGTATAGGTTCCATCGAGAATACTCGACCCGTTGGTGGTGGCCGAGGCCGTTATAACGGCGGTTCCCAAGTCACCGTTTTCAGTCAGAGTGAAAGTTATCGTTTCGGTGGTGGGCTGCTGATTCGTGAGCGTGCCGTCTAAAGTCACTTGGCCCACTGTGCCGCTATCGCACTTGCTACCACGACTAGTCAGTGGGATTGAGGTTCTGAGAGTTGTTCCTTGGTAGACGAGTGCGCTTGGTGCTCCAGCAAAGACTTTTGTGCCGGTCTGCGATAGATTCGCTTCCAACACGATGTACTCATTAGGAGAGACCTCAGAATGAAGTTGGATTTCCCACGACCCCTGCACGCTTGATACGACTGATGGACCCGGCGGAGGTTGGGCTGGAGGTGAATAATTGCTTCCTCCGCAGCCAATATCTACGAGAGACAAGCACAAAATCAGTTTCAAATATGACCTGGATCTGACTATGGCGTTTGCCTTCATTGAGATCTGTCCTTTCGCATCTCAGTGCATGCCCCGCCCGATTTATTGGCCCAGGAGAAATGCGAGAGTTTCTACATGACGCCCGTCGGGCAAGGTAATTCACACTGATATTGGGAATTTTATCGTTGCCTCGTCTGAATGAGAGATGCGGCCTCGAAGGTCCGTTTCGGTCGAGCCGTCAACGAATGTGCTACTTGGATGGGGACCTTGGGGGCGACACTGTGCTTTTAAGTCGCTGGTGTCAAGGCAAATCGCCTGGACGTCGCATAACCGGACATGCTAGTACTCGCTTCCACCGATAGTCGTCTGCTTACCGCGCGGATCCAGAATTGGGCTGCGTTGGAACTTTGTATGGACGGGGATAGTGTGCGACTTGCGAGGTTCTAACGCGCCAAAAATATATCAGAGATCGACTTGGTTAGGACTTGGTCTTTACGCGGGCAGGGCGGAGATTGCGAGTCCCGGCCCGGCCACCGCGTCGTTACCGCCGGGCGGAGTGTATCACAGTGCGACGCACTTCACGCAGCAACCTCTCCAGTGGGTTTGGTATAGCAACTTTGAAGGAATTTAGCAGAAGCTCCGGTGATCACCGAGCCTTTCGGGCCCGTAAAATAAGTCAATGCTGTAACTATTTTCCCGTAAGAACGAACTGGATGCATTGGCCCTGGTTCTTGAAACCAAAGCTCTCCCATCCACCGTCTTTACACAGGTCTTTGCTGGTAGCTGGCGTTAAGAGAAATGCCCGAAACCTATCGTTGACCAGTCCATACCCTACAATTCGCCCGTGATTGTTAATGTCAAATGCCCAGCTTAGCTCCCATCCCGAACCCGAAGGAATCAACGAATTCAGGTCAGCCAGCGTTCCGCCTTGGTAAAAAAAGGCGTGCTCTTTGTACTGGACGCACGGTCCATCAGGACACGTGGTCTGGTATGGAACAAATGTCGTCCCCACAACTTGCTGCTGATCGTTGATCGCAAAGGCGGTTGTCTGCGGACTCTCGGGCGAGCCGATGTCGGTTACAACACCTCCGCTGTACAGAAAGCCATGGAAAGAAGTCCCGTCCGCCGTAAGAAACTCTCCGACGACTTGGCCATGATTATTGACACCTCTCGCGTCGCTTTCCGTTCTGATCTGGAAAATCGTTCTCGCGAGGCCTTGGCTGTACATAAATGCGGTTGCCGTGCCATTAAATTGCGCTGACGCTTGACCCACAACCATACCTTCATCATTAATAGCGAAAGCGACGCTATAGCCTCCGAGAGGGTCGATGTCTCTCGTCACGCCGTTGCTGTACAGGAAGGCGCGCCGGTTAATGGCGTCAACATACGAGTAGCCGACAGCATCAGCGTGATTGTTGATGGAGGTAGCCACTCCATTGAAGTCAAACGAAGTAACACCCCCAAATGTGCCGGGAAGGGTGAGGCTGCCTGTTCTACTATCGAATATTGCGGGAGAGTAGACGCGACCAACAATAAGACCACTGGCAATTTGCCCAGAGTTGTTAATGCCGGTCGGCCCCACAGTTAATATACTCTGGCTATTGAGCGGATAGAGATCAGTCATTCGGCCATTGCTGTAGAGAAACGAGTGCTCCGCCACATCGCCCGCTGTCGACGACAATCCAACAACTTGCCCCAAATCATTGATAGCGTAGGCAAAACTCTCCGTGCCGCCCAGAGTGCCAAGATCGGTGATGAAGAATCTATGAGTCACGCCGACACGATTCGGCGCGGACGAACTGATTTTTCCTATGCTATTGGACTGGATTTCATTTGCTTTTTGGGCTGCCGCATTATGTGTGCCCACCTTGTGAAGCAACCTGTGACCCAAAATCATTTCGGGGTCGTGAATGATGCTGTGGCCGACGCTCGAGTTCTGCAGAAGAACTCTGTTTGCCTGTGGTGTGTTAGCGTCCAACTTGGAGTTTGTAACATCGGAGTTTGTGTTTGTCTGGGCGTGAAGCTCCGAAGTGGTACCGAAGAACAGGAATGCCGCCAGAAGCCCGAGGCGCTGCGATAATAAATGACGTTTCATAGGGTGATCCTTTGCAATCCGATAAATCCTGGTGAATTTCCGGGCGGCCAGAATCGAGCGGTTGTATTGCTCTGTCCGCGGAAAGCTATCACTTACCGAAGCTTCACGCAAACTGTCAATTCGTCGTTGCGGGCCGATTCCATGCGAGCAAACTAAGCAGTCAAAAGCTCGGGGCCCCAAGTATCCAAGTCAGGATGAATATAGTGATTAACACGCACACCGGTAAAGTCAAGTACTAGGCCGAACATGTCCGGTTTCCCGACTTTTCAGGAGTTAGAACCGGCGAACCGTGCGGATTCTACTGGGATTGATCTCGACCAATCCTCGCTCCAAGGCGAATGAGATCAAGTCGGCGTTGTTACATGCTCGGTTGCAGAGGTTGGCGATGCTCCAAACAACCACGGGTGAAGTCGGGTAGGCCGATAGCTCCAGGGTTCCGAGGATCCAGCGGTGTTATGGAAGAGTTCCCGCCACGAAATTAGCCCTGCACTTGACGAACACAGCGCGGAAGATACTCCGCCTCGGGATTTTCTCCACTGCCCTATCGCATTAGATGCTGTAGGGCCTGTGCGCGCGCCGTTTCGAAATACTCGGTTGCGGATTTCGCTTGGGACAGTATCACATCCGTGAATTTCTTTTGCCGTTCTGCGGAAGTGACAACGGAGTTGAACCACTCGGCACCCATTTTGAAATTGCGGTTCCCGTCGGCACCTGCAAGCGTCGCGATACGGCGGGCATTATACATTTGCACAATTTGCTGCGGATAGCCGGCGCCTGTATCGATCGGCGGGAATACGTATCCCACCGGAGCATATCCATCTTTAAGAAACACGCAGCTTGCGGCGATCGTCTGGCCTCCTGAAGGAACCTCCAATACGATCGTATCTGCCGGACGAGTCACCTGCTGGTAAGGCTCAGCAGTCACTACGATCGCGAAGCTCCGCACAGCAGATTTCGTTTTCAACTCGAAACGGTTCCCTTTGGCTTCCAGTGCTCCCAATTTGAATGTCTTTCCCGCCGGGGTAATGGCCCAAACCAAGTAGGTTTCAAACTGGGATCCGAGGGTGTCCGGTGCGCCCAATCCGTCGGCTTGCACTTCAACTGTGACCTCAACATCGCCCAATTTGAGTTTAGCCTGCCCCCTTGCGTTTGGCGCTAGTTCCGTCCCCTTAAGTGTGGTTGTGACCGACCCAAGAGCCTGTGGATTGATGACGCTCACCGTCTTTTTCACAAGTTGTGGCTGGAATTTAGGGTTCTGCGCCGGGGTCGCACTTCCCGATTGAGGCGCCTGCAGAACACCAACGCCTGCCCAAGACGAACTCAGCAGGAAACTGGTTGCAATCATGTATCGGACTAAATTCTTCATTCCAGCTCACCGTTTCTAGCGAATATTAGCAAACCATGCGCACTCGTATTTCTGCTTGCCTAGAATCGTATGTTTCAAATTAATCGAAGTCAACGTCTCCAGCAGTACAACCGTCAGAATACGATCCAACTCCCCATCCCGAATGATTCAAACTCTGAGCTACAGATGTTGAGGAATAGAGAATGACGTGAAGGAAAGCTAGCTCGCGGTTAACGGAAGAGTGGTCCCGGTACCCAAGTTACCGGTAGGCCGACTTCTCAGGCACTGAGGCCAAATCATGATAGATTTGGCGCTATATCCCTGAGCAATTCTTTCAAAATGAAAACCAAGCAAGCAAAAGATTTTCTCGTCGAGCAAACTGCTGAGCAAGCGGCTCGGGAGAGTGTCCCGCTCTCTGAGACCGAGAAGAAAATGATGTACTTCACAGAAAGTGATGCCACGTCATGTGGTAACCCTGTGGAGCTGAATGAAGAATTTGAAGCGCAATATGACACAGCTGAATATGAAACTAAGATTTCACGGCTTCTCCACCATGCTTACGACAGGTTGAAGCTGGAAGACCCCGGGGGAAAACGTACTTGGGACCAAGCCATTCGCACGCTTCGCAAGGGCGACCATTACTTTCTCGTGTTGTGGGATATCAAACCCAGGAGCGAGCATCCGACACGCGATTTTTTCAAACTTCTGCGAGTTGGGATGCTCATAGCTGTGGGCATCGGAATAGCGGCTGTTTTCTCTGCCAAATACAATATTGATTCCCACCGCTTCGCCAAATATGCAACAGTCGTTGTCTTAGGAATCTATCTCCTTGCAAGCGGAACATTTCGCAGTCTCTATCGAGTGGCGGCGGGGTGGTTCAATCAGGAAACGACGAAAGACGGCGAGCCGGACTGAATCCAAGCATCTGCGGTCAACTCCCGTTTGACGCGCTAATCGCCGAAGTGGGTCCCGGTACCCAAGTTACCGGTTTGCTGACTACACAGAAGTTAGGGATGAGTGCGACGGCGCAGGTCCAGATTTGCCCCTGTTACTGCTTGGTTTTGGATGCGCAGTCTGAATTGTTCCATTGAATTGTTGCATAGTGCTCGTCGTTAGAGCTGCCGTTCCGGTATATCGAAATTTTCTCCCAGTTGCTACCTGTTCCAGCGCAGTCGTCACTCGGCAAGCAACGAACATTCAGAAACTCGCTGCTGATGCCGCGACCCCGCTCGCTCTCTGGGACAAGTTCGTTGATGACTTCG
>CAVVJG010000013.1:0-344076 GCA_963748365.1 Candidatus Acidiferrales bacterium | reverse complement strand
GGTCGTAGGCCAAGAACAGAAGCGGGCGAGTTACTTGTCGCGGCGCTGCTCCATGATGGCGCGCATGGCGGAACTTGAACCGGGAGCGCGCTTCTCTCGCCAGGCTTCCAGGCGCCTGCAGGTTTCTTCGATCCCGGCAAAGAGCAAGGGATTCTTGAAAGCGGCGCGCCAACTGGGAACGACGGAGCGCATGCGATCCCAGACGACCCAGATTTCACCGTTGTTTTCAAAAAAAAGTTCGTCGTTGATCATGTTGCGGTTTACGATGCTGGCCACCATATCCCAATAGCTGATGACCATGCGGATGTAGGTGTTTTCCTGACTGCCCTGAGGATATTTTTGCATTAACTCTTCGGGCGTAGCAGCGCGGAAGTTTTCAACAAACCAGGCGCGCGCCTCGCGCAAGCGAGGTTCCCGGCGAAGGTCGTAGAGCCGGAGCATCAAGTTCACTTCTTCATAGGTAACCTGCGACATAGAGGATTCTCCTTAAACGGAAGCAGGGGGGGCGGGCGAGACAGTCTCCCGTGCCCCAGGATTCACCAGTTCCAGACGTTGAACGCTGGAGAGCGGGATACCCTGTTTCTGAAACTCGAGCTGAATACGGCGGCGAAGTTCGCGCGAAACATCGTCCTGACGAGATGGTGCGGTACGAACCTGGATACGAACGGTGGAAGCGGTCTGATCGTAGGACTGCAAACCGAGAATGCGCGGACCATCGACCAGCGCCTGCGACCAGGAAGCATCGTTGCGTAGGTCGGCCACGGCGGCTTCGAGTGCCTGTAATGCTTTTTCCTGCGGCACGAGTGGAGAAACGCTGACATCAACGAAGGCCTGCGACCAATCGCGGCTGAGATTGGCGACGGTGCGAATGTCGCCGTTCGAAAGAGTGACGAGTGCGCCGCGCGTGTCGCGAACAACGGTGCGGCGCAGGGTCAGGTGCTCGACGCGGCCGAGCGTGTCTGCGACCTGGATGGTGTCTCCCACGACGTATTGATCTTCGAGGATAATATAGAAGCCGGTGATGATGTCGCGAACCAGATTCTGCGCGCCGAAACCAACGGCCAGGCTGGCGAGTCCGGCAAGCGCGGCAACGGGTGTGACGTTGATGCCGAATTCCTGCGCGGCGGTGAGCAGCGCGACGGTCCAGACGACTTTGCTCCCGGTGCTGAATACGACTCCAGCGAGCGTGCGCGTTTGCTGCTCGCGGGCCTGCGCGGCGCGTGTCTGGGTTGCGGCCGGCTTTATAATCAGCTTAGAGGCGATACGCAAAAGCCGGTTGAGGAGCAGGGCGACAAAAAAGATGATGAGGAGATGAAACAGGTTTGTAAGCGTAAATTCAGGAAGATGCGCGAAGTAATTGGACATAGCGAGTGCCGGAGGGTGAGTATAGCATCGGTGGGAATCGGATGCAGGTCGTGCGACTTTACGTTGCCGAGGGTGAGCGCGGGAGGATGGGGGAGTTTCCAGAGGAGGCCAGATGCATACGCGGAGAAGGTTTCTCAGAGGGGTGGCCGTAACGGGAGCGGTGGGGGGCCTGTGGGGTTCGTTGCGGGCTGCGCAAATTCCAAAGGAGATGGGGGACAAACGCCCGACGCCAGCGCAGGAAGCGCCTCCCGACAATCCGAATATTCCGTCGCCCGAGAAGCGGGCATTGGAAGCGAATGAGAAAGACATCAAGAAGAAGGTGGATCAGCTCTATCAGTTGGCAACGGAACTGAAAGCCGAAGTGGACAAGACGGATTCCAGCAAGGTGCTGTCGCTGTCGCTGCTGAAGAAGACGGAAGAGATCGAGAAGCTGGCGAGAGATATTCGGAACCGGTCGAAGGGGTAGCGAATGAAAAGGAGTGGCGGGAACAAGAAGTTATCATAAAAGGTTTAGGGGGTCGGAGCTTTGGCTCCGACATTAAGAGACCCCAAAACCGGCTTTAGCCCTGAGGTTCCCTGATGCAAACTCCATTTATGAGATAAGTTTTGGAAACAGTGGCGGAGGGTAGCGGGACAAGCTAAAATAAAAGCGTTGCAAGCAAAGTAAGTCCACTGCGCGCCCGTAGCTCAGCTGGATAGAGCGCTTGCCTCCGAAGCAAGAGGTCGGGCGTTCGAATCGCCCCGGGCGCGCCACTTCTCTCCAAAAATTCTCAG
The DNA here is from genome assembly GCA_963748365.1 of Candidatus Acidiferrales bacterium. GTDB lineage: Bacteria > Acidobacteriota > Terriglobia > Acidiferrales > UBA7541 > Acidiferrum. The sequence goes on along the minus strand of CAVVJG010000013.1, from coordinate 341,937 downwards.
GCAAGGATGTGGGGCCTTGGTGTGGCTAGGATTGAATGCTCATTCGGAGACTTCGGTGCGACGAGCAAACACCAGCTAATGCATAGAAGAGAAGACGCGGAGCCCACCCTTTGCATGAACCAGACCCACAAAGGGTAGGGCACCCGAAACCGTGCCGCTTCCTGATTTCTAGTATTTTTTTAGTGATACACTCCCCGTGTGAAAAAACAATCACAAAGGATGCACCACCCGCCCGTGGTGATGGCGGCAGGCCGCGAGCCCCTTTATGGTCGTGAGGCGATACGGAAGTTTTAGACTTGGAATTCCAGAAGGAGCAGCCCGATGGAGGCCCCGAGAAGGAGCGATGAGTCTCGGCTGAACCGAGCCTATGGCTGTTTCGCTTTTCTCTGGCAACGCTGCTGGTCGGCGTTGGCGCCCTGCTCTACGTGCTGCACTGGATGAACTTCGATGAGGGCTCAACTGGGGGTACCCTGACATTGCTCTTTGGCATGGCTCTGGCTACGCCGCTTGCCATAGGAATGGTGTGCGCATCGATATTTGGCATCTGGCAGACCGTGCGGTTCCGGCATCCGGCGCTGGTTGTCCTGTCGATGGTCTCAATTGTTTGTGGTGGTGGCCTGATCGCTCTCCTTCCGTACACGCCGGGCTGGAACGGCGGCCCAGGCGTACCCATTGTTGACTATGGAATGGGCGTTGCCTTCGGAATCTACATCGCCGCCAACCTTCTCATACCCGCATGGTGGTTTATCAACGGCAGGCGGCGCTATAGAAGCAAGGCAGCTCTCCGCGACTAGAGACGTCGCGCGTTCTAGGAACTCTTAGACAGCGGTATATACGATGACTGTCGTAACATCGCCATAGCGCTCACAATGCCTTTGCCGACAATCCACACAGTGACCCGATCAATGTTTCTGCAGTGATACACTCGCCGTGTGAAAAACAATCAGAAAGGATGCTTCACCCGCCACCCGCCTGGTACCGCCACTTACCTGTATTAGAATGTGCCAAATGTCTATGCACGTCATAGTCGGAATGGTCGCCTTTGTGTGCGGAGTTGTCTGCGCGATGACTTCGAGTTTTACACTTTTACGAATAGTAGACAGAGTGAACGAGAGATTGCCGGAAGAGCGACAATTTGAATTCTTCATTTGTATTGGTCCAAGTACCAGCGACTGTTTGCCGAGTACAAGAGACTCTATCCAGACGGGGGCCTGCTCGGCGAATTTCTTATTTCAACGGCCTTGGTGCCTGCCTGCTTTTTCATTGGTATTTGGGGGCTCGAATTCTTTGCACTCTGAAATCTGTGTTCACCGAATCATGGATTGACCAATGGAGAGTCTGGCCGATAAGTCAGGAGTCGAGACGGTTTCCATGTAGACTCTTCACGTACGCGCCACAGATGGAAGCAGTCTAATCGGTGTTTGAAAGGAAAGTGTATGGATCGTCGTCAATTTGCAGCTCGTTCGCTAGCGGCGGCTGCAGGAGCTTTGCTGCATCGTCGCTCGAGCTACGCCGCTACGCTACTTTCGGCAGAGCAAGTTCCGGGGTCGGTGGCCGATTCGGTAATACAGAAGGCGCGTTTTCCGGAAGGTTTTCTTTGGGGAACCGCCACTGCTTCCTATCAGGTAGAAGGCGCATGGAATGAGGATGGCAAGGGAGAATCCATCTGGGACAGATTCACGCATACAACGGGGAATGTAAGGGGAGGCGTGACAGGCGACGTGGCCTGCGATCAGTATCACCGGTATCCACAGGACATCGCATTGGCCAAACGCCTCAATCAGAAGAGCTACCGCTTCTCTATTTCCTGGCCACGCATACAGCCGGTTGGAACCGGCGCCGCGAACATGAAAGGGATCGATCACTACAGCCGCCTGGTCGATGCGCTTCTTGAGGCTGGCATCCGGCCCTGGTGCACGATGTACCACTGGGATTTACCGCAGGCGCTTGAGGATCGAGGCGGCTGGCCAAACCGGGATTTAGCGAGCTATTTCGCAGAGTATGCGGGGATTCTCGCGAAGCATTTGGGTGATCGAATCAAGGTGTGGGCCCCGTTTAACATGCCTTGGGCGATAGCGTTCATGGGATATGCGGCGGGTGCGTTTCCTCCTTGCCGGACAAGCTTCAGCGATTTCTTGAAAGCTGCGCACACACTGGCGCTGGCGCAGGCAGGGGCGTTGCGTGCAGTCAAAGCAGCCGCTGCCCAAGCGACGGTGGGGAGTGCATATGAGATGGCACCGGCATACCCGAAGACCGACTCCGAGGATGATCGCGCAGCCGCCGCTCGATACCATGCGATGAACAATGTTTTTTTTCTGGAGGCGGCCATGCATGGCCGTTACCCGAAGGCTTTCGTTGGAGAACCGCCGTACGAGCTGATGGGCCTTAAGGTGGGGGATGAAAAACTGCTGTACGCCCCGCTGGACTGGGTAGGCTTTCATTACTACACGCGCCGGATCGTTTCGGACGCGAGCAAGGAACAATTTCTCGGTGGAGGCAATTTCAGCGGCACGGAGATTGAAAACAATTCGCCGGGTGGGCGCGATCCTTATACGCGGTTCCGGGCCGCGATGCCGACAGAGGGCCCGCTTACGGACGCCGGCCTGGAAGTGTGGCCGCGCGGAATGTATGACCTGGTCTCGCAGATTTCAAAGGAGTACAACCACCCGATCATCGAAATCGCCGAGAGCGGATGCAGTTATCTCGATGCCCCAGATGAAGAAGCACATGGTCGCATACCGGACGGGCGGCGAATCCAGTGGTACCGCGAAGTGCTGGCGGAACTGGCACGCGCGATCGCCGATGGAGCACGAGTGCGCGCGTTTCATGCATGGACACTGCTTGACAACTTTCAATGGGCGGAGGGTTATACCGAGCGCTATGGGTTGATCTATACGGACTTTCGCAACCAGAAGCGCACGATAAAGGATTCAGGGCTGTGGTACGGCCGAGTTGCTGCCTCGAATCGGCTGGATATCTGATGTTAGAAGTACCACAAGTATTATTACGATAAGCCTACCTATGCGAATGGGTCCAACATTCAGTTATATACGATTGGTAACAGCAGAGTATTTTTCAGATTCCGTCTTGACGATTATTCGTGGAACATTAGGGTAAGCACGTAGGCCCTGTCTATTGAGTGAAATTGAGCATTGTGTCCACTTTTGCCTGCTATTTCTTTTCCTGGCGGCAGGTGAGCGAGGGCACGACGCGCGATCGGGCGCATCTTGAAAAAACACGTTCTTCATTCCCGAAGGCACCACAAGCGCGTTGACACGCCCCAAGGTGTGTGGGTCATCTGGAGGTGTGGTCGATCTGAAGACACGTCAAGGGTCAAAGATCTGGGCGTGGGTGGTCTTTTTGTCGAGACACGGAAGGTATGCCCAGTCGGTGCGACCGTGGACCTTCACTTTCTTGTGGAGGACGGGGAAATCAGAGCGAGCGCTACCGTGCGCTATGTGAAGGACGGGAGCGGACTAGGTCTGCAATTCAAGGCTGTTCGCAGTGAGGATCAAGCACGCTTTGCCGCAATGGTTAAGAGGCTCATTCAGACAGAGTCTCCGGCGAAGCAATCCCCTGAAATTGTCACATAATCATCTGGCATCCGTGCTATGCGGATGGCGATAATTTCCATAAACGATTGGCGAATTCGGTAAAATCCACAGACGCGACTCTCTGCTAAACTTTACGGCCATGAAAACCTTTCTCGTTCGAACCCTTTGCGTAGTGGTGCTCCTGGCGACCCCGGTAGCCGCCCAAGATGTTATTCCCCTGTCGACCGGCACGGCGCCTGGGTCGACACCGTGGAACTATCCGGAAAGAGAGTACTTCTCGAAAATCTGGAACACCGAAGTCGTCAGCAATGTGACCAAGCCAAGCTTGACTGTTTTCAAGCCTTCACCGGAGTTGAGAAACGGGACCGCCGTGGTGATCTGCCCGGGGGGTGGCTTTATGGCGCTTTCCATCACCAGCGAGGGCATCGATGTTGCCAAATACCTGGCTGCGAAAGGCGTGACGGCCTTTGTGTTGAAGTACCGGCTGGCCCACACTGGCGAGGATGCTACGCAGGAATTTGCCACCCTGTTTGAAGACAAGCCGAAGTTTCACGAAATGTTAGGGAAAATTGTTCCCTTGTCCATTGCCGATGGGTTAGCTGCGGTGACGTACGTACGGCAGCACGCGTCCGAATGGGGAGTTTCTGCCGACCGCGTCGGGATCATCGGCTTCTCCGCTGGTGGAACGGTCGCTGCCGGCGTTGCCTTCCGTTACTTGCCTGAAGGCCGACCCGCCTTCGTGGCCCCGATCTACGCGGCAGGGGCGATGTTTAAAGATGAACCCGTTCCGGCGGATGCACCACCGATGTTTGCAGTGGCTGCGACAGATGACCAACTCGGACTGGCGCCGGAAAGCGTTGCCTTATACGAGAAGTGGACAGGCGCGCACAAATCGGCCGAACTGCACATGTATGCGAAGGGTGGCCACGGGTTCGGAATGCGAAAGCAAAATCTCCCCACCGACCATTGGATCGATAGTTTTGCCGATTGGCTGCAGTTACAGGGTTGGCTGAAAAAGTGACTACCGACACTTGATGGGGATTGCGGCTGGCTAATTCCTGCCAGCATCCAGGTTACGAGTGCACAGCAGGTTCGGCACCAGTATGGGTGACACTTTAGAGCGGGTGTGGGGGTTCCGTGGCACGGGTGCAGGTGTCTGCGCGTTCGAGGAGAAGTTTGCGCTCGCGCGTATTTCGCGTGAGAGATGCGGCACGCTCGAATTCCGCGTGGGCTTCCGTGAATCGGCCGAGTTTGAAAAGCAGATCGCCACGAACACTAGGTAAGAGATGGTATGTCTTAAGAGAAGGATTGGAGATGAGGGCGTCGACGAGCGGGAGAGCGGCGGCGGGGCCGGAGGCCATGCCGACAGCAACGGCGCGATTCAGCTCGACGACGGGAGTTGGCACGAGTTCGATGAGATCCGTGTAGAGAGCCACAATGCGAGGCCAATCCGTTGCCTCGGCAGTGAGGGCACGCGTGTGACAGGCTACAATCGCGGCCTGCAGTCCGTAGGGGCCAAGAGGGAAGCCCAGCTTTTCGGCGCGTTCGAGCGCAGCGAGGCCTCGGTGGATGAATAGTTGATCCCACAGAGCGCGGTTCTGATCGAGGAGAAGTATTGGCTCTCCGGAAGGACCTACCCGCGCGCGTGCGCGAGACGCTTGCATTTCCATGAGTGCGACAAGGCCGTGAACTTCCGGTTCGTTTGGCGCGAGTTCCGCCAGGATGCGCCCGAGACGAAGTGCATCCTCGCAAAGCGATGAGCGAATCCAATCGTCGCCGGCAGTGGCTGCGTAGCCCTCGTTGAAAATCAAGTAAATAACCTCGAGTACGGAGGAGAGGCGCGGTGCGCGATCTTTTCCGCTGGGGACTTCAAAAGGAATGTGTTTTTCGTTGATGGCTCGTTTCGCGCGGACGATGCGCTGAGCCACAGTCGGTTCCGGAACGAGAAAGGCGCGCGCAATTTCGTCGGTGGTTAAACCTCCGAGCAAACGAAGGGTAAGGGCGACGCGGGACTCGGGAGCGAGGACGGGGTGACAGGAGGTGAAGATGAGGCGGAGCAGGTCGTCGCCAATGTCATCGTCGAGTGCGTTGTCAAAGGCTGCCACGGCGTTATCCTGGCGCGATTTAAGATCGCGGCCAACTTCCTGGTGTTTGCGTTCGAGACGCTTGTTTCTGCGAAGGTGGTCAATGGCGCGATGCTTGGCAGTGGCCATAAGCCAAGCGCCGGGATTGTCCGGAATGCCGGATTGCGGCCACTGTTCGAGTGCGGCAACGAGGGCATCCTGGGCAAGCTCCTCGGCGCGGCCGATATCGCGCACGATACGAGTGAGGGCGGCGATGAGCCTGGCGGATTCGATCTTCCATACCGTCTCGATGGCACGATGCGTATCGCTGGACATGGCCAATACACATCACACCATCTTCGGATTGCTGGCGCAAGATGACCGGAGTCAAGGCAAAAGTCTTTTCTTCCTTATAGGTGCTGACTCCGATCTCCGTAATCGAACCGGAATATGTTCCGGGCTATCTATATTTGTCGAAATCTTCAGGACCGAAAATCTGACGAATCTCGGTTTCGCCTTCCCATTCGGGCCAGTATTTCTTGTGAAGTTCCATAAAACGCTTGCCGGCTTCGACGGCCTCTTCGCGCGAGGTATATTCAAACATCGCGAATCCGCCAATAACTTCCTTGGACTCTGTAAAGGGACCGTCAATTACGGAAAGTTGCCCCTTGGAGAGCCGAATGCGGGTGCCCATCGAAGTGGGCACCAGGCCGCCAGCGCCGAGCATCCTGCCAGCCTTGGCGGCCTCATCGGCGAGCCGAGCGATGGCGTCCATCAGCTCCTTGGGTGGACGACCGCAATTTTCGGCGGACTTTACCAAATTTAGGAATCGCATGGTTCTATCTCCTTTAGATTTTTGTCGAGCCGGAGTCCGCAGGATTTCCACCTACAGAATTCAGGCTCTAATAGAGCGTCGAACAAGCTGGTGATCAATCGACAGGTGTTGTAAATACTTTTCAAAATAACTTCAACTTGCGGCAAACCGCGATTACTTATTCGCCGCTTTGCCGAGTTGCGCGGATTGCCGGCGCAAGCGCTCTTCTTTTTCTTTTAGTTCGGGAGTGAGATTGTCACCAAAGTCGGCGGCCTCGAAAATCTGACGAATTTCGATCTCGGAGTCACCTTCCATGGGATTGGGGCAACGCTTGACCCATTCGATGGCTTCGTCAAGCGATTTAACTTGCCAGAGCCAATAGCCGGCGACAAGCTCTTTGGTTTCGGTGAAGGGACCGTCGATCACGGTTCGCTGATTACCGGAAAATCTGACGCGTGCGCCTTTGGAACTTGGTTGGAGACCTTCGCCGGCGAGCATGATGCCCGCCTTCACAAGTTCCTCGTTGAACTTCATCATGTCAGACAACAGCTTTTCACTTGGCATAACACCCGCTTCTGATTCCTTACTTGCTTTGACCAGCACCATGCATCGCATTGAGTCGTCTCCTTCAGATCCTGAAATGTGAGCCGGAAGTCCTGTTAAGGTTACTCGAACTGAATTCTGGCTCTATCTACACGTCGAATGAGGGCATACGAAATCGACAGGTACGATAGCTTTTTAGTATGCGTTTGTTAAGGGGGAGGCGGCCATCCGGGGACACGCGTATGGATTACCTCAGGCCAGACCCGCCAGGCCGCTGAAGAAAGGGCCGGCAGATGACACAATTTGTGACAAGTACGCAAAAAATACTGAATCTTCAAGAAGATGCAGGTAGCGGAGGCCTGCCAGGAAAATCGGGCGGAGAACGGCGAGAGCTACCCAGCCTTGGCCTTCGAGAAGATTGCAGCCTTGCGCGACGTACAGGTCGATCTTGCAAAGTACGGCAACAAGAACAAAACCGGCGATAATCACGACAAATGTCGATTGGCGGCTCGGAGTGTTTGGAGTTTGGCTTGGCATTTCAGCCTCCCATGTAGCTTATTTTCTGGGCTCTACCTTGAAGACGAATGAGGGGGGCCAATATCGACAGCTTTTTTTGGTATTTTTGAGTGAGAAGGCGACCGTCAGAGGTAGGGGCAATACGTTGAGGCGCTAGTGTATATTGAGCAGGCTACAGGCTTCAAAACGAAAATAGGGGAAGGTATTTGTGAGCACTGATTCAGGTAAGGGAATGATGATATTGATTGCCGGTCCGTACCGCTCGGGGACGAATGACGATCCAGTATTGATCAAGAAGAATGTGGAGGCGATGGAGGCATTTGCGCTGCCCATTTTCCGAGCCGGGCACATACCGATGCTGGGCGAATGGCTGGCGCTGCGCTGGTGGATCTTGCGGGGTCGAAGAAGATTGGCGACGAGGCGTTTAATGAAATATTTCACCCGATTGCGGTGCGATTGCTGGAGAAGTGCGACGCGGTGCTCCGAGTTGGAGCAGCGTCTGCGGGGGCGGATGAAATGGTTCGCGTGGGGCGGAGTTTGGGATTGAAGATCTATAGCAGTTTGGCGGAGATTGCGCGGGTGGGGTAACAGCTCGTGGCGATGACGCTTCCACGATTCGGTGTGAATATTAGTGCGCAGTTCACAACAGCAAAGAGATTCCTCAGGGGCCAAAGCCCAATTCTCTTCGGGCAGCCTATGTTAGAGATAAAAATCCGACCCCCTAAGAACAACTTTATGAGACGGCTTCTGGTTGCGCTCATGATTGCGGGATTGGCGCAGAGTTCTGCGCCAGCACAGGACGCGGTAACGATACGCGTGGATGCGGCGAAAAAGGTGTCGCCGTTCAAGCCGATCTATGCGTATTTCGGGTATGACGAGCCGAACTATACGTATACCGCAAATGGAAAGAAACTGGTGGGCGAACTGGCAGCGCTTACGGACACGTCCGTTTATGTTCGCACGCATTTTATGCTGGCAACGGGTGATGGCACGGCGGGATTGAAATGGGGGTCGACGAATGCGTACACGGAGGATGCCGTGGGGAAAGCGGTTTACGACTGGACGATAGCGGATCGGATTTTCGATACGTATTTGCAGAATCACGCAAAGCCATTTGTGGAGATTGGGTTTATGCCGCAGGCGCTGTCGAGCAAGCCAGAGCCATACCGGCCGACGTGGATTCCCGGTGCAGAAAATAAGGATTATGCGGCGGGTTGGAGTTATCCACCGAACGATTACACGAAATGGGGAGAACTGGTTTACCAATGGGCGCGGCATTGTGCGGAGAAATACGGCAAAGCAGAAGCTGAATTGTGGTATTGGGAAGTGTGGAACGAACCGGACATTTTTTATTGGCACGGGACGCAGGAGGAGTACAACAAGCTTTACGATTACGCGACAGCAGGAGTGAAGCGAGCGCTTCCGAACGCACGGGTGGGAGGTCCGGCGACAACGGGGCCAGAGAGTGAAAAAGCAGCAAAATTTCTGAAAGCATTTCTCACACATTGCGCGGAGGGAAAGAATTTCGCGACGGGGGAGAAGGGCGCGCCGTTGGATTTTGTTTCCTATCACGCGAAGGGAAGCCCGCAGGTAGTCGATGGCCACGTGCGGATGGGAATTGCGCGGAATCTGCAGGATGTCGATGAAGGGCTGAAAATCCTTGCGGAATTTCCGAAGTTTCGCAAACTGCCGGTGATATTGAGCGAATCTGACCCGGAAGGTTGCGCGGCGTGCTCTGCGCGGGTGTATCCGCAGAATGCATATCGCAATGGTCCGCTTTACGCGGCATATACTGCCGCGGCGATGAAGGGGATCATGGAATTGAGCGCGAGGAATCAGGGAAACATCGAAGGGATGCTGACGTGGGCGTTTGAGTTTGAACGGCAACCTTATTTTGATGGATTCCGGACGCTGGCGACGAACGGAGTGGACAAGCCGATACTGAATTTGTTTCGCATGGAAGGATTGATGCGTGGAGATCGCGTAGAAGCGGAAAGCACGGGAGCGGTTGCGCTGGACGCAATGGTAGCCAAAGGAGTTCATGAAAAGCCGGATGTGGATGCGATAGCGGCACGAGACGAATATGGAATTTCGATTCTGGTGTGGAACTATCACGACGATAATGTTGCGGGGCCTATGGCTGCCGTTGCGCTTGCAGTGAAGGGTCTGCCGAATAATGCTCGGCGCGTTTTGATGAAACACTATCGGATCGATGCGGAACATAGTAATGCGTATGCGAAGTGGAAGAGCATGGGATCACCGCAGGAGCCGACGGTGGAGCAACAGCGACAACTGGAAGCGGCAGGTCAACTGGAAGTGTTGGAATCGCCGGTGTGGTTGTGGAGTGAGGCGGGAGCGGTCGCCGTGAAATTTAATCTGCCGCGTGACGGGGTGTCGCTGATTCGGTTGGAGTGGTGAGCCTCTGAAATGTCGGCGCGCCGACAGTATTCGTTAATAACATAGCTGAGTATATATTCGAATATGGGGCGATTTGTTCCAGAAGAGGAATGCCTTTTGGAATGAAAGGGATGAAGAGAAGGAAAACGCGCAGCGTTCGAAAACAATGGGGACCGCGCGCATTCGAACGTGGAGCGAAGCGAGAATGTCGGCGTCGACATTTGGCCGACATTGGAAGGTCGTCGGTATCAGGGAAAAGAAACTCCCAGGCGTGAAGACGACGTCTGGGGCACCCAGGTCTTCGAAGAAGAGCCTGCGAGCAAATTCGCAAGCGGCGATTAATGCGTGTGAGTCAGTTCAGTTTCGTGAGCTAGCGCGGCGGCTGTGGCCGCGGCGATTTGCTTGCGGATGCATTCCATGCCGGCGTCTATGGCAAGGTAATCCACTTCGAGAAGTTTTTGGTTACGGACTTTGGCTTTCAACAGGGCGAAGGCACTTTCTTTGGGCAGGGTGTGCGTTAGTTCGAGGAGCGCGCCGAGCATGACCATGTTGGTGGCTTTGGTGGTGCCGAGGGCATCGGCGATTTCCGAGGCAGGCACGCAGAAAGTCCGAGCGGTGGCAGACTTGAAGCCTTCGGGGAGCTTCGAGCTATTAAAGATGATCGTGCCGGCCGGCGAGACGTGGCCGCTGAACTTGTGCAAAGAGAGTTCGTTCATGGCGATGAGGACGTCGGGATGGTCGACGAGCGGGGAACCGACGCGCTCGCTGGCGAGGCAGACGAAGCAGTGGGCGCTGCCGCTACGCATTTCGGGGCCGTAAGAGGGAAGCCAACTGACCTCGCGACCGGCGCGCATGCCCATTTCCGCTATGATCTGGCCAAGGAGAAGCACGCCTTGTCCACCGAAGCCTGCGATATTCATGCTGAGGTCAGCATGAGGCTCTGCAGTGGTGATTGCCACAGGGGCAACTTCCTCGGGCGTATCTAGCTTGAGAAGATTTGCAACGGTAACTTGGGGAACCGAATTTTCGGTGTACGCGGGCTTGCGATCGCGGAAGACTCCGAGAGGAAATACGGGCAGCATCTTTTCTTCAATCCACTTGTGCGCATCTTGCGGCGTCATTTTCCAGATGGTGGGGCAGGGAGAAAGAATTTCCACGAAGGTGAAGCCTGCGCCGTCGTGCTGAAGTTGCAGGGCTTTGCGGACGGCTTTGCGGACCTTCATGAGGTTCTTGTTATCGGTGAGGGCGACTCGTTCGACGTAGACGGGGGCTTCGAGAGTGGAGAGGAGTTCGGACATATGCAGCGGGAAACCTTCGTTGGAGGGCCGGCGACCCCAGGGAGAAGTGGAACTGTTCTGGCCAACGAGCGTGGTGGGAGCCATTTGGCCGCCGGTCATTCCGTAGATGGCGTTGTTCATGAAGAAGATGCTGATTTTTTCGCCGCGATTTGCGGCGTGAACGATTTCCGCGGTGCCGATGGCGGCGAGGTCGCCATCACCTTGATAGCCGATGACCATGCTTTGCGGATTGGAGCGCTTGACGGCTGTGGCAACAGCAGGAGTGCGGCCATGAGCGGCCTGCACGTTGCCGAGATCAAAATAGTAGTAAGCAAAAACGGAACAGCCGACGGGACTTATGAAAATGGTGCGGTCCTGACAGCCGAGATCGGCAATGGCTTCGGCGATGAGCTTGTGAACGACGCCGTGGCCGCAGCCGGGGCAATAATGGGTTTGGTGCTGTAGCTCAGACTTGCGCTCGAATTTGTCGTAGAAGACTGGTGACTTCGATTCGATGATTTGATATTCGTCCATGAGGCCACCTCAAAAAATCTAACGATCTGAAGAAAAACTTAAACTCGAAGAGGCCCGCCTCAGAAGGCGGCCGCTACACAAGTCCGCAGCTCGGAGAAAGGCGGGTAGCGCAAAGCCGCCCTTAAGCAACCCGAGCGATCCAGGATTGGCAAGGTCGAGTTCACCTTAAACACCCCAATCGGCGGTCATGCCCATGCGCTCGTAGAGCTGCTGGCAAACTTCGCCGGCCATCGGAACGTTGCCGCCAAAGCGCCCAAAGAATTCGACGTCGACTCTGCCGTCGAGTGCGAGGCGGACATCCTCAACCATCTGACCAGTGCTCATTTCGACGACGAGGACCATTTGCGCGCGGCGCGCGGCGTGGCGCAGAGCCTCGGAGGGGAAAGGCCAGAGCGAGATGGGACGGAAGAGTCCGGCGCGCATGCCGTCTTTACGGGCCATATCGACGACCGAGCGCAAGACACGGGAAGTGATGCCGTAACCAACGAGAAGGACTTCGGGATCCTCGGCACGATAGAGTTCGTAGCGCGTTTCACATTCAGCTGCTTTTTTGTATTTATCTTCAAGGTGGCGAATGTGATCTTCGAGTTGATCGGGCTCGAGGAAGATGGAGGAGATCAAGTTCTTCCGGGTTTCGGGCGTGCCGCAAACGGCCCAGGGCTTTTCAGGCATCACGATTTCGGTGGGCTTGAGTTCGAGCGGCTCCATCATCTGGCCGATGAAACCGTCGGTGAGGACCACGGCGGGATTGCGATAGCGATCAGAGAGTTCGAAGGCCAGCATGCTAAGGTCGGCCATCTCCTGCACGGAAGCGGGGGCGAGAACGAGATTGCGGTAGTTGCCGTGGCCTCCACCTTTTACTACGGCGAAGTAATCCGATTGTTCGGGAGCAATGTTGCCGAGGCCTGGACCGCCCCGAACTACATCGACGACAACGCAAGGAAGTTCCGCACCGGCAAGATACGACATGCCTTCCTGCATGAGGCTGAGGCCGGGGCCGGAGGACGCCGTCATGACGCGAAGTCCGGCAGAGGCGGCGCCATAGACCATGTTGATGGCGGCTACTTCGCTTTCCGCTTGGAGAAATGTGCCGCCAACCTGTGGCATATACTCCGCGGCAGCTTCGGCGATTTCGCTGGCAGGAGTGATGGGGTAGCCGTAATAGGAGTGGCAACCGGCAAGCAAGGCACCTTTTACAACGGCGACGTTACCTTTACAGAGATGGCGCATGGGGAGCCTCCACGGGAAGGACAGGTGGTTTCGGGGCGGTCCAACGATAGACGGTGATGGCACCGGGTTCGGGGCAGGCGTAGAAGCAGATGCCGCAAGCGGTGCAATGTTCGCCGGAGTATTGAGCGGGGTGCACGCCGTAGGAATTAAGTTCCGCCCGGAGGAAGAGGCACTTGGGCGGACACGCATCGACGCATAAGCCGCAGCCCTTGCACTCGAGTGTATCGATGGTGACTTTGCCGCGTGGTGGTGTGGCCATGGTTCACCTTTCCTGAAGAGCAGGCCGCTGAAGCCAGCGGGTCTTCTCGCAATATTGAAAAAGTTCTTCGCGGAATTTGGGATGAGCGATGGAGATTAAGGCTTCCGCGCGCTGCCGAATGGTGCGACCGTGAAGATAGGCAACACCGAATTCTGTGACGACATAGTGGACGGAACCGCGCGAAGTGACCACTCCGGCGCCGGGGTCGAGCATTGGCACGATGCGGGAGCGGGTGCCATTTTTGGCGGTGGCGGGCATGGCGATGACGGGCTTTCCGCCCTTGCAGCGAGAGGCGCCGCGAATAAAATCGACCTGGCCGCCGATGCCACTGTAGAAGTAAGTGCCAATGGAGTCGGCGCAGACCTGGCCGGTCATGTCCACCTGCAGGGCGGAATTAACCGCGACCATTTTGTTGTTGGTGGAGATGATATAGGGGTCGTTGGTGTAGCGGCTGGGATGAAATTCGAACATGGGATTGTTGTTCACAAAGTCGAACAATTTTTTGGAGCCAAGAACGAAGCCCAGAATGATTTTCCCGCGATGGATAGACTTCATGCTGCCGTTGATGACGCCAGATTCGATGAGGGGAACAGCGCAATCGCTGAGCATTTCGGTGTGGACGCCGAGATTCTGGTGGCTGTGGAGTTCGAGGAGGATGGCATCGGGAATGGCACCGATGCCGAGCTGCAAGGTGGCGCCCTCTTCGACCAAGCTGGCAACATTCTTACCGATGGCGTGGTGAATTTCAGTGACTTTGGCGGGCTTCAACTCGCAGAGCGGCCGAGAAACTCCTACGACGGCGTCGATATCTTTGACGTGAATAAAGCTGTCGCCGAAGGTGCGGGGCATCTGATCGTTGACCTGAGCGAGGACGAATTTTGCGTGACGGGCGGCGCCGAGAGTGGCGTCAACACCAACGCCGAAGCTGCAGAAACCGTGAGCATCCGGAGGGGAGACCTGGATGAGGGCCACGTCGATGGGCATCTGTCCGGACTCGAACAGATCTTCCACCTGGCTCAGGAAGATGGGCGTGTAATCGGCGCGACCTTCGTTGATAGCCTGACGCACGTTGCTGCCGATAAACATAGCGTTGTGGCGGAAATGGCCTTCCATCTGGGGTGCGATATAGTCTGCGCGGCCAACGGTCAAGAGGTGAACGATTTCCACGTTCTGGACGAATGGGGCGCGCGCGATGAGAGCCTCGACCAACTCCTCGGGCTCCGCGCATCCCGGATGAATGTACACGCGCATATTGGACTGAATGCACTGAACGGCTTCACGGGAGGGAACGGTCTTTCGACGATATTCGGCTAGCCAATCCATGAAACCTCTCTTAGGGAAGCGATCGGAAGAGACCGGAAAACTTGGGAGCCAGAGGGGCCATATATAGGTAGCAAGGGGCGTGGGGAACGGGTGATGGCGAAGTGCAGAGAAGAATGAGCGAAACCGTCCAGCGGCTGCACAGAGGCTGCCTCCCAGGAGGTAGGAGCACACGAGGTACCAAGATGGGGGAGAATAGGGTGAACTAAGAGCCTGTAACGTAAGAACTTATACACAGACAAAGATTTGCTTATAGTAGAGCTGTGGGATTTGCCCCAAGTTCTGGCTTTCTGGTGGGTTGCTAGACCCAGGCCGAAGGACGGGGCGTGAGGGGCTGAAATTCGAGGGGGAAGTGCGCGATGAGAGATCGTTATGTAGTCGAAACTCGGGCGTACGTTTCTCTTCCCAATGGGCAACGCAGGTGTATGTTTATAGAAAAGGTAGATTCCCGGGTGGCGAATGCCGAAACTGAGATTCCTGGTATCACTGACGACGAATGATAACGATTATCAAGCGGAACAAGCTGCGTCCGCGGAACAAGCTGCGCGAAAATTCGGCGTCGACGTGGAAATAGTGTACGCAGACAATGATGCGATCAACCAAAGCACACAGATACTGAAGGCGATTCAGGCAGCCGAGGAAGATCGCCCGGACGGAATTGTTTTTGAGCCAGTGGGTGGAACCGCGTTACCGCAGGTTGCGCGTGCGGCGGCAAGCGCGGGAATTGGCTGGGCAGTTTTGAATCGAGATGCAAATTACATTGGTGAGCTGCGGCGAACATCGAAGGCTCCGATCTTCGCGGTGAGCGCGGACCACGTGGAAATTGGGCGGATCCAGGGAAAGCAATGCGCAGCACTGTTACCGACGGGTGGAGCCGTTCTATATATACAAGGTCCCTCGGAAAACTCTGCCGCGAAGGAACGTGCGCTGGGGATGCAGGAGGCAAAGCCGGCAAACATTCATCTGACGATTTTGAAAGGGCAGTGGACGGAAGAGAGTTCGCAGCGCGCGGTACGTTCCTGGCTAAAACTGTCGACGTCTCAGAAGGCGGTGATTGATCTGGTGGCAGCGCAGGATGATTCCATGGCAATCGGGGCGCGAAAAGCGTTTCAGGATCTGCCAACGGAAAATGAACGCGAGCGCTGGCTGAATATTCCGTACCTTGGTTGTGACGGACTACCTAAGACGGGGCAGGCGTGGGTGCGCAGCGGACTGCTGACCGCGACAATTTTCAGTCCTCCAAACACGGGACAAGCGATTGAAATGCTGGTTGACGCGTTGCAGAATGGAAAGAGTTTACCGGAACGCGCGTTGACAGTGGCCTCGTCTGTGCCTCCGCTGGACGCGCTGCGACTGAAGAAATAGAAAGAGCGGGACAGGAAATTGTTCGAGGATGTGTAATCGAACGGCTGAGCTTGTGTTCGAGAACTGGATAGCCTTTCGGAACGAAGCTGAAGATTTCAGTCGGTGGGCAGATGCGAAAACTCAGATTTCTTGTATCCTTGATGACGAACGAGAACGACTACCAGCTCGAACAGGCGAACTCTGCAGAGCAGGCAGCGAACAAGCTCGGGGTAGAGGTCAAGATACTGTTCGCAGACAACGATGCGATCACGCAAAGCACGCAGATTTTGAAGGTGATTCAGGGAGAGCCGAAAGACAGGCCCGATGCAATTGTATTTGA
This sequence comes from Candidatus Acidiferrales bacterium, assembly GCA_963748365.1. Taxonomy (GTDB): domain Bacteria; phylum Acidobacteriota; class Terriglobia; order Acidiferrales; family UBA7541; genus Acidiferrum. The sequence continues at coordinate 325,746 of CAVVJG010000013.1, read as the reverse complement.
ACCGGTTGGAGGCACGGCGCTGCCGCAGGTAGCGCGCGCATCGATCAACGCAGGAATCGGATGGGCAGTTCTGAATCGTGATGCTTCGTATATCGCGGAATTCCGGCAGACCAGCAAGGTGCCCATATTTGGAGTGAGCTCCGACCAGGTTGAGGTTGGAAGAATCGCGGGGCGTCAATGCGCAGCACTGCTGCCACGAGGCGGATCGCTATTGTACATCGAGGGGCCGTCGCAGAGCGTGGTTGCTCGGGAGCGTGCGCTAGGACTGCAGGAAACGAAGCCAGCAAATATTCATGTGGCGGTGCTCAAGGGGCAATGGACGGAAGAGAGCGCTCGAAGAGCGGTCGGATCGTGGCTGAAGCTGTCAACATCGCAAAAATCAACAATCGATTTGATCGTATCGCAGAATGATGCGATGGCCATTGGCGCGCGTAAAGCATTTCAGGAATTGCCGAATGAAAACGAACGGGAACGCTGGCTGAATATCCCTTATCTCGGATGCGATGGAGTTCCGAAGACGGGGCAGGCCTGGGTGCGCAGCGGGCTGCTGATGGCAACGATACTAACGCCACCAAACACGGGGCAGGCGATTGAAATGTTCGTGGATGCTCTACAGAATAAGAAAATTCTTCCGGAACGCGCATTCACGGTCGTCGCTTCCATCCCACCAATCGAAAGCCTGCAAGCAAAGAAGTAAAACTACTCTCACGTGTCCTTTTTGTATTGGCAATCCGGGCGTATAATGCCCCCGGCCATCATATTTTGTTGTGAATGTGGTTACCGGAGGAATTCGAATGAGTCAGGACAAGCCAGTTTCAGTTGTGAAGCAGAGTCATCTGGACCGCCGTGAGTTTTTGACGGCCGGAGGAGCAGGCCTGCTTGCGGCGGCGGTGCCAGCGGCACCCGCACTTGCCAGCGGATTGACCGGACACTCGACGGAAAATGCGTCGCTTTTCGGTGCGGGGAAAGCTGCTGCCCCGGCGAAGAGGAAAATCCCTATCGGAGTGTTTGATGCAGTCTACGACAAGCTGACTCTGGATCAGATGATCGATAAAGTTAGCGCGCTGGGACTGGAAGCCGTGGAGATTGGTACGGGCGGATATCCTGGCTCGAATCATTGCCCGGTGGATGAACTGCTGGGGGACCCAGCAAAGGCAAAGGCATGGAAAAAGAAATTTACGGATCGCGGAATACAGGTAGCGACGTTGAGCTGCCACGGAAATCCGGTGCATCCGGATCCAGCGCATGCGGCGAAGGATCAGGAAACATTTAAGAAGACGGTCCGGCTTGCGGAAATGTTGGAGGTGAAAGTTATCGTAGGATTCGCGGGATGTCCGGGTGGTTCGCCCAAGGACACACAGCCGAACTGGATCACTTACAGGTGGCCGCCTGAATATAATGAAATGCTGCAGTGGCAATGGAAAGAAAAGGTGGTGCCGTACTGGAAGGAAGCAGCAAAATACGCGCGCGAACATGGGATACATCGGCTGGCGTTTGAAATGCATCCCAATTTCGTGGTCTATAACCCGATAACCTTGTTGAAATTGCGGGAAGCAGTAGGCGAAGAGATTGGCGCGAACTGCGATTTAAGCCATCTGTTCTGGCAAGGTTGCGATCCCATTGAAGTAATTCACTTTCTGGGTAAAAAAGGAATGATCTACCACGCGCACATGAAAGATACAGTGCTGTATCCCGAAAATGTGGCCAAATACGGCGTGCTGAATTTCGTGTTTGAAGCCAGCGATCTGCCGATGGCTTCGGACGCGTTCCGCGCGGTGGGATATGGGCACGGCGCGTCGACGTGGAAGGCCATTCTGCAGGCGTACATGGATATTGGATACGACGGCATCGTAGCGATTGAAAATGAGGATCCGATCCTGACGGGTGAGGTGGGAGTGGAACGCGCCGCGTATGTTCTGAAAAACGTGCGCGACGAGCTGCTGAACTCCTAGAATAAACGGCTGGGAATTCCGGGGAGGTTGATTGAGCGAAATCCCGGCATTCATCGAACAACGAATGAGGATGGAGGGTTTTCATGCATAGGCGTGAAATGCTGCGCTTGCTGTCTGCAACGGCGATCCGTCCGGTAGTTTTTCCGGAATTTTTTACCATGTTACGGCAGGCGCAGCCCTCGTCCGACTATCGGTTGCAGACATTGAACGCGCAACAGAACGAGACGGTAGTGGCAATGATGGACATTATGATTCCGGTGACGGACACGCCGGGAGCAAAAGCCGCGAAGGTGAATGAATTTCTGGATGTGATTCTTACAGAGTGGGCGACACCGGCCGAGCGTAACCAGTTTCTTGCGGGACTGGCAGGTGTTGATCCAATGAGCGAAACGCTGTACGCAAGGAAATTTGTGGAAGCATCGGTGGAACAGCAGACGGCACTGCTACGTTCGCTGGATGACGTGGTGGATTGGGAGCACAGTCCCGACTTCAATGACGATTATGACGGAGCAATTGATTACGACGCACGGATGCGGGGAGAATTTTTTCGGGTATTCAAGAACATCACATTTCATGGCTATTACACATCGGAGATCGGATTTACGCAGGAGCTGAAGAAAGAAATCATACCCGGAGAGCAACACGGCTGTGCTCCGGTTCCCGCAGGAAAGAGGGCCTGAGGACCCTGGAATGGCGACAAATACCTACGACGCGCTCATCGTTGGATCTGGGATAACGGGTGGCTGGGCCGCAAAAGAGTTAACGGAAAAAGGCCTGAAAGTATTGGTGCTGGAAGCGGGACGGACCATTGTTCCGGACAAGGATTACGTAGAGCACGTTCCGGTGTGGGAATTGAAATACCGCGGCTGGGACGCACGGGCACAGCGAGAGAAAACGCAGTTCATTCAGCGGCAGTGCGATTATGCGTGCGATGAATATACCCACCAGTTCTTTGTAAACGATCTGGACAATCCCTACACAACTGATCCGAACAAACCGTTTGCGTGGATTCGCGGGCGGCAGGTAGGAGGAAAGTCAATCACCTGGGGGCGGCAGAGCTACCGCTGGAGCGATCTGGATTTTGAGGCGAACGCGAAAGAAGGGATCGGGGTTGATTGGCCGATTCGATACCAGGACATTGCTCCGTGGTACGACTATGTGGAAGATTTCGCGGGGATCAGTGGGCAGTCCGAGGGGCTTCCGCAACTGCCGGACGGAAAATTCTTGCCGCCGATGGAAATGACCTGCGTGGAACTCGATATGCGGGATGCGTTAGAGAAGAATTTTGACGACCGGATCATGACGATTGGCCGGGCTGCGGTGCTTACGCGAACTCACAAAGGTCGCGCGGCCTGCCATTATTGCGGTATCTGCCATCGCGGCTGCATAACGGGATCGTACTTTAGTAGCTTGAGTTCGACGTTACCGGCGGCGCAAAAAACGGGAAGGCTGACGATTCGGCCGTACAGTGTTGTGCATGGCTTGATATTCGATGCGAATACGCGGCGCGTGTCTGGCGTCAGGGTGATTGATGGACAAAATAGGAACGCGCTGGAGTTCAAAGGAAAGATCGTGTTCTTGTGCGCGTCCACCCTGGAATCGACGCGAATCATGCTGAATTCGGCGACGCCGGAATTTCCCAACGGACTGGCCAACAGCAGCGGAGAACTGGGCCACAATTTGATGGACCATCACATGGGCGGCGGTGCTTTAGGAGTCATGCCAGGGCACGAAGATAAAATGCCAATCGGAACTCGACCGAACGGGATCTATATTCCGCGATTCCGGAATGTTAAGGCAAAACAACGTGATTTTGTGCGGGGCTATGGATATCAAGGTGGAGGGGCGCGCGAAGGCTGGGATCGGGCGCAGCGCATGGCCGGTTTTGGCGCAGATTTCAAGAACAGCATCCGAAAGCCCGGGCCCTGGACAATGGGAATCGGCGGATTTGGAGAGTGTTTGCCGAACCACAATAATCATGTGGAGATTGACAAGACCAAGCTGGATGCCTGGGGAATTCCGACCTTGAAGATCCATTGCGAATGGGGTGAAAACGAGAAGGCAATGCATCGAGATATTTACACGCAGGCTGCTGAAATGCTGGCGGCCGCAGGAGCGCGTGATATCTCGGTTTCTATGCATATGACGCCTCCGGGTCTTTCGATTCATGAATTGGGAACGGCGAGGATGGGACGCGATCCGAAAACATCGGTTCTTAACGCATATAACCAGGCGCATGATGTGAAAAACCTATTTGTAACAGACGGAGCTTGCATGACGTCGGCTTCGTGCGTGAATCCGTCGCTGACGTACATGGCGATTACGGCGCGGGCATGCGATTACGCGGTCTCGCAAATGAAAAAAGGTGAGTTGTAGCGGGGGATTGATGGCTCAGGTGATTCGCTCTCCAAAGATGTATGACGTGTGTGTGGTCGGTTCAGGCGCCGGCGGAGGAATGGCGGCGAAAATACTGACGGAAGGCGGCCTGAGTGTAGTGATGCTGGAAGCCGGGCCGCAAGTGTATCCGGAAAAAGATTACAAGATGATGGTGTGGCCTTACGAAGTGCCGCATCGCGGAGTGGGAGTTGGAGGAAGGGCAGCAAAGGATTTTGGAGAATTTCTGGCACCGAATGGCGCGTGGAAGATTGAGGGCGAACCGTATACTTCCGCGGCGGGATCAAATTTTCACTGGTTCCGCTCGCGGATCGTGGGAGGGCGGACAAATCACTGGGGAAGAATCGCGCTTCGATTTGCTCCGGTGGACTTCAGGTCGAAGACGCGAGACGGGATTGGGGATGACTGGCCAATCAGTTACGAAGATATCGCGCCGTATTACGACAAGGTAGAAGGATACATCGGCGTATTTGGAACGAAAGAAAATGTGCCGAGCGCGCCGGATGGAGTGTTTTTGCCTCCACCAAAACCTCGTTGCAGTGAAGTGTTGATCAAGAAAGCGTGCGACAAGCTAAATATAACGTGCATCCCTTCGCGGCTTGCGATTCTAACGAAGGCGCTAAATGGGCGCGCGCCCTGCCACTATTGCGGGCAATGCGGACGCGGCTGCGTGACGGCATCGAATTTCAGTTCGAGCCAGGTGTTGATTCCTCCAGCGATGAAGACGGGCAAGTTGACGCTAATCACCGGAGCGATGGCGCGAGAGATTCTGGTGGGGCCGGACGGAAAAGCGACGGGCGTTTCGTATGTTGACAAAGCCACCAAGTCTGAAAAACGGGTGATGGCCCGCGCCGTGGTGGTGGCGGCGAGCGCTTGTGAATCGGCGCGATTGCTGCTGAATTCGAAGTCGAAGATTTTCCCCGATGGATTGGCGAATTCTTCGGGGACCGTAGGCCGATATCTGATGGACTCCGTTGGCAGCGACGGATGGGGCTACGTGCCGCAAATGGAGAAAATGCCGCCGCACAATCACGACGGTACGGGCGGAATGCATATGTACATCCCGTGGTGGAAGTATGATCGGAAGAATGATTTTCCGCGCGGGTATCACATTGAGATCGGCGGTGGCCGGGACATGCCCAGCGCCGGGATGTTTGACAATGTATGCGAAGAATTCGAAGGATACGGCGCAGAATTGAAACGTACCTGCAGAAAGCGGTACGGAACGGAAATCAGTTTTTCGGGAAGAGGGGAAATGGTGCCTAACCCCTACACATACTGCGAGATTGATCCCTACGTGGTGGACCAGTGGGGAATTCCGGTACTGAGGTTCCACTTCAAGTGGAGTGACTACGAAATCCGGCAGGCAAAGGACATGCAGGATACTTTTAAGTCGATAATTGAGGCGATGGGCGGAGAATACCGCAGGAAAACGCCAATCGATGGGCCGAATGCGTTCGGAATTGAAGACGGCGGAAAAATCATCCACGAGGTGGGAACGGCAAGAATGGGCGCCGATCCGAAGACATCGGTGCTGAACGGATATTGCCAGGCACACGATGTGAAGAATGTATTTGTGACCGATGGAGCGCCGCTGGTAACGAATCCGGACAAGAATCCAACGTTAACGATCATGGCGCTGTCGTGGCGGGCCTCTAATTATTTGCTGGAGCAGGCCAAAAACGGCAGTTTGTAGGCAACCTTCAGCGTGCAATGAATGAGTTGAGGAGTAGACTATGCAGGGAATTTCGCGGCGAGATTTATTGAGGAATTTATCGGTTGGCATGGCGGGCGGATCGGTGTTGAAGGTGATACCGGTGGAAGCGGCTGCGCTGGCTCACCAGATGGTGTACAAGGAAAAAGCCGGTGCGGCGACGGGGAGGTATGCACCGAAATATTTTTCGCCGAAACAATACGAGGCGCTATGCACGCTGTGCGACACGATTATTCCGAAGGATGAAAGATCCGGTGGAGCCGTGGAAGCAGGCGCACCGGAGTTTATCGATTTATTGACCAGCGAAAGCGAGAAATACCAGTTGGCGTTAGGTGGCGGATTGATGTGGCTGGACAATTTCTGTGCGGACCAATACGGGAGCACATTTCTGGAATGCGCGGCGGCACAGAAAAAAGAGGTGCTGGATTTGATTGCGTACAGAAGAAATGCGAAGGACAATACGGCACTGAGCCAGGGAATTGCGTTTTTTGCGGACTTGCGCGATATGACGTGCGACGGTTTCTACACCAGTAAGATCGGCATCGAAGATCTAGAATATATCGGGAACGTCGCAATTGCGGAGTTTCCGGGTTGCCCGCCGTTTCCGGAATCCTGAATTCAGTTGAATTGAGAGAGTGCGAGTTCTACCGCGCAAACGGCCCTATCCACATCCGATTCATCGGTTTGCCAGTTGCAGACGCTGACGCGCATGGCGCGCAGACCGTGCCAGGTGGAGCAGCCGAAGAACGCCTCGCCACCTTTTAGTATGGCAGTGACAACCGCCTCGGTCCGTTTGTCGTGGTCTTCATTTGTAGCCGTAGGGCTGGGATCTAGAAATCGCACCAGACCCTGATTAATTATCGGTGCCCGCAGATGTTGCGCTCCGGACAATCGACCAATCCCAGTAACAAGAGAGCGAGCATATTGGCAGCAGCGATCGACGATCTCCGCGACGCCGCTGCGTCCGAGTTGGCGACGTGCAGCGTAGGTGGGGAAGCCACGAGCTCGACGGGACCACTCAGGGTTCCAGTCCATCTGATCTCGCGCAGCGGCATCGTGAGAAATATAGGCAGCGCGGTGGGACATGCTGTCGCGATGAGACTCTGAATCCGCAATGAAAGCGAGGCCCGAATCAAATGGAACGTTTAACCATTTGTGTCCATCGGTGGCCCAGGAATCGGCTGAGGCCGCACCTCTCATTAAATGGCGATAGCGAGGGCTAGCGGCAGCCCAGAGCCCAAAAGCTCCATCAACGTGGACCCAGGCGCCAAATTGTTTGGCGAGCGGAATTAGAAGTTCAAATTGATCGAAGGCGCCAATGTTGATATCGCCGGCCTGCAGGAGAACAATCGTCGAAGCTTCTTTGTTGCTAGCCAGTGCATCGCTCAGAGCGGCGGGCTGGAGGCGATCATCAGAATCCGTAGGAAGTTGAATGACGTTGGACTCTCCGAGACCCAGCAGGCGAACAGCCCGCAGGAAGGAACCGTGCCGTATGGCGCTGGTAAGTATGCGAATGGGTGGTGCGCCGGCCAGGCCTTTACTCTCGACATCCCAGCCGCGACGGACCAAGAGTGAATGGCGAGCAGCAGCCAAACAGGTTGTGTGAGCCATCTGGCAGCCCGTGACCAAAGCAAAGCTTGCATTCGGGGGAATGCCGAGAAGGTCCTTTAGCCAGACACCTACGACTTCCTCGACCACTGCGGCGGCGGGAGCACAAGCATAGAGAGCAGCGTTCTGATCCCATGCGGAAGTGAGCCAATCCGCAGCCAAAGCTGCAGGAACTGATCCGCCGACAACCCAGGCAAAAAAACGTCCACCAGCAGAGCCGAGAATTCCACCCTCCACGTCATTTGTTAATTCCCGAATCACTTGATGGGCGGGAAGTGGGCCGTCGCCGAGAGACTTGTGAAGCCTTTGACGGAGGGCAGCGAGATCTTTGGTTGCGGCGACAGAAGATTGGTTGAGGCCTTCGAGGTGAGTGAGCGCGGATTGAAAGGCAAGTTCGAGGGAAGGCTGAAATTCTTGTTTGGTAGTAGTCATAGAGAGACCATACAAAGCCGGATGGCAAGTATCTATCCGCAGTCAGACGTCAAACAAGTGACAAAATGGCAGCACGAAGTTTGCAGAATTTGCGGGATCGCAGGGTGAAGACGACTAGTTTTTTTCGAGGGCGGGCAAGACGAGTTCGCCTTCCCAACGCGCGATGACAGCACTGGCGAGGCAATTGCCGATGACGTTGACGGAGGTACGCACCATGTCGATTAAGGCATCAACGCCCAGGATGATGAAGATTGGTTCGCTCGGCAGGTGAAATGTTGAGGCCGTAGCCATCAGCACGACCAAAGTGGCGCGGGGAACTCCGGCGATGCCCTTGCTGGTCAACATAAGAACAAACACCATCAATAATTGATCCGTCCAGGACATATGAAGACCTGCTGCTTGCGCGACGAAGATGGAAGCAAGAGCCAGGTAGAGGGTGGAACCATCAAGATTGAAACTGTAACCCGCAGGAATTACGAACGCTACAATCTGGCGAGGCACGCCGAACGATTCCATATTTTCCATAGCGCGGGGGAGTGCCGCCTCGGACGTGCTGGTAGCGAAGGCGATGGTGGCGGGTTCGGCGATGTGACGGATCAAGCGGCCCAGCGGAAGGCGCATGGCGAGAGCGATGGGCAATAGAACGCAGGTGAGAAAAACAATCAGCGCGCCGTAGGCGGTGAGCACGAGTTTGCCGAGCGGAAGAAGTACGCCAGTACCCATGTGGCCGACGGTGTAAGCCATTGCCGCGCCGACACCGATGGGGGCGTAGTACATGACAATGTTAGTGAACTTGAACATGGTCTGCGTGAGAGATTCGGCGAAGCTGAGCACAGGTTGGCGAAGACGCTCTGGAACGCGCATCAAGGCGATACCGAAGATAACCGCAAAGACGGCCACCTGAAGAATCTGATTTTCACCGACGGACTTAACGAGATTTTCCGGGAAAATGTGAACAAGAAATTCGTCCCATCGAGGAGGAACGGTGGCTTGCGGAGCGTCTACAGCGGTTACGGCGGGAAGGACCAAGCCAACGCCCGCGCGGCTGAGATTGATGGCCGCCACGCCAATGAACAATGCGACGGTGGTGACGACCTCAAAGTAGATGAGGCTGCGCAAGCCGATGCGCCCGACCTTTTTCAGATCGCTGTGGCCAGCGATTCCAGTGATAAGCGTGCCCAGGATCAGAGGGGCGACGATGACTTTGATGAGTCGCAGGAAAATGTCGCTGAGGAAGCGCAGGTGGACTGCGAATTGCGAATGATCGAGGCCAAGTTCGAGGCCAGCAAACATGGCGAAGAAGATCCAGAACGTTAATGAGCTGCCCTGCAAGCCCGCGATGGCAAAAAGCGCGATGCCAATCCAGCGGAATACCGCAGGCAGCAAAGAGTGGTCATGAATGAGGAGAGGGAGAATGGCGCCCGCGGAGAAAAGCAGCAGGCCTGCGAGGATCAAAAGGCGAAATAGTTTTGAAGTTGGCTGGGGCAAGCCTGCCTCATTTCGTAGGATGGAGAAATCAACTGGACATGATAGCGCAACAATGGAGATCTGATTTGGTTCTTATTTGCGTGTGACCACATTGCTTGCCGGGAAGGGAAGCCACTGCTATCTTCGCAACATGCCAAAAATCAGCTATCTGGAATGTTCGCGTTGTCACGAAAAAGTTTCTGCTGAAAAACCACAAACGGTTTGCCCGAAGTGCGCAGGGGCGTTTTACGTGCGGTATGACCTGACAGGCCTGCACGGATTCGAAAAGCGCGCGCAGATCGCGAAGGATGGCGGCGTTGCGGGCTGGGCCGGAATGTGGCGGTATCGCAGCGTGCTGCCGGAAGTTTGGCCGGTGACGCTGGGCGAAGGCTGGACACCTGTGATTCACAGCAGGCGCTATCCCAACGCGTATTTGAAGGAAGAAGGAGCGAATCCCACGGGGAGCTTCAAGGCGCGCGGGCTGGCGCTGGCGGTGACGATGGCGCGGCACTATGGCCTGAAGAAACTGGCGGTGCCATCGGCGGGAAATGCCGCTGGTGCGCTGGCGGCGTATGCGGCGGCGGCGGGAATTGAAGCGAACATATTCATGCCGAAGGATGTGCCCTTCGCAAATTATGTAGAGGCGGAACTCTATGGAGCTAAAGTTACGCTAGTGGATGGACTGATTTCCGATTGCGGAAGAATGGTGGCGGAGCGAAAAGAGAAAGAAGGCTGGTTCGATATTTCGACGTTGAAGGAACCGTTCCGCATCGAAGGCAAGAAGACTATGGGATATGAGTTGGTGGAGCAACTGGGATGGGAATTCCCGGAGGCGGTGTTCTATCCAACGGGCGGCGGGGTCGGACTGATCGGAATGTGGAAGGCGTTTGTGGAACTGGAAGAGTTGGGATGGGTGCGGCCGGGCAGGCGCCCGAAAATGATCGCGGTGCAGTCCTCGGGATGCGCACCCATGGCGCGTGCTTTCGAAAAAGGCGAGAAGGCCAGCCAAATGTGGGAGGATGCGGCGACGTTTGCGTCGGGATTGCGCGTGCCGAAACCATATGGGGATTACATTATGCTTGAAATATTGCGCGAGTCGAAAGGTGTGGCGCTGGCTTTTTCCGACGAGCAGATTCTAGCCTCACTAAGGGATTGGGCGAAGAATGAAGGAATATTTTTGTCGCCGGAAGGCGCCGCGGCCACGGTGGCGTATGATCACTTGCTTGCGAATGGTTTCCTGAAGCCGGAGGACCGCGTCGTATTGTTCAATACAGGAGCGGGATTGAAATACACCGACGTGACGGCAGAAGCCGCCGGGCTACACCGGCCTTAAGCGAGTTCAGACAATCTACTGGAGCGCGTAGATGTTGCCGTCGGTGCTGCCGAAGTAGAGGACACCTTCGACGAGGACAGGTGAGGAGTAGATAGCTCCCACGCTGCGCATCTTTTGAACTCCCACGACTGTGTCGTCGTAGAAATCTCCTAGGAATGCCAGTTCATAATTCGGTGTGCCGTCTGGTTTGGTGTAGGTTGCGCCATTTTGTCGATTGCCATCGGTTTGAAATTCCCAGAGCACTTTCTGCTGAGTCACGTCGATGGCGAACATTTTGCCGGAAAGGGAACCAAGATAGAGCACATCGCCGGCGAGAATCGGCGAAGAAAAAGTGGGCCAAGCCCCGAACTTCATCGAGAAAAGTTCAGCGCCGGACTTGGCATCGAGGGCGCGAAACATTCCAGAGTCGGAAGTTTCAAAATAGAGTTTGCCATAGTGTACCAGGGGCGAAGCGATGACCCAGGACCCTTTGTTGTTGTAGACCCAGGCCTTTTTGCCGGTTGCTGCGTCAACAGCATAGAGATTGGAATCGCGGCAGCCGAAATAGACGATGCCATCGGCAACTACGGCCGAAGATTGAATGCCCACCTGGTTGTGAATGTCCGGATCTTCACCGGTCTTGAAGCGCCACTTTTCTTTTCCAGAGGAAGCGTCAAGCGCATAAAAATAGGAATCCCAGCTACCGATGAAGAGAACCCCGCCTGAAATCACCGGTGAAGCGTGTACAACATCGCCGGTCTGGAATTTCCAATTCAATTTTCCGGAGGAAGTATTCAGAGAATAGACGTTGCCATCGCCGCAGCCAAAATAGATGGCTCCTTTCCAGATGAGCGGGGAGGATAAGTATGTGTCAAAGGGATCGGGCATGGATTCACCCTTGGGCTGCGAGCCGTGAAGGTGAGTAGCGGAGTAGCGGCGCTCGCCTTTAGTCTCGAATTTCCAAACAAGTTTGCCGTCGGCTGCGTTAACGGCGTAAGCGTTGCCGTCATAGCTGGAGAAATAAACCATGCCGTCGGCGACGGCGGGCGAAGAGGCCACGCCAGCCTCTGCCTTAAACTCCCACTTTTTTGTGCCGGTGTTCACGTCGAGCGCGTAGACGCGATGGTCGGCGCTGCCTACGTAGAGAACGCCATTGACAACTGCAGGTGAGGAAAGGACCTGGGCTTTCGTCGCGAATTTCCATTTTACTTGGGGTGAAGTGCGAATGGGCTTGGTGTCGTAAACGCCGGGATGATCAGGATTGCCACGAAAACTGACGGAATCGTCGGAAAAGGCAGCGAGCGGACACACCAATAGAGTCAACACAATCGATAGCGAGCGCATGAACACACCTCTCTTACAGCAGTAGACGAGAGGACGGCAGAAAGGTATGCAAGGAGCGCGGAGCTCCTTGCCTTTGCCGGAGCGAGCGTCCTAGAAGCGAAGCTTTGCAAGATACGTGAAGCTTGCTGCAATGTTGCCGAACGCATCCTTGGGGAAGTCGTTTTCAACGAAATAGTGCTTGATGCCGCCGAGGTCAGCGCTGGCGAATATGCGCTTCCAATCGATGACACCGTCGCCGACGGAAGTCATACCCTTTTCGATCTCGTCCATTTTATAAGTGGCGAGCTGCTCGGGGGTGACCTTTGGCAGAACTTTCATGTCTTTCACGTGGACCAAAGGGAAGCGGCCGGGATATTTCTTGAAGTAGGCTACGGGGTCCTGTCCAGCAACGCTGATCCAGCAGAGGTCCAGTTCCATTTTCACGAGGTTTTTGTCGGTGGACTCGAGAAGATAGTCGTACGCGAATTTCCCACCAAGTGCCTTGTCGGGTTCAAATTCCCACCAGTGATTATGGTAAGCGAATTGAATGCCGGCCTTCTTGCTGGCTTCGCCTGCTTTGTTAAAAGTATCGACAACTTTCTTCCAATCGTCTGCGGTGCCGCGGATCTTTTCATCGATCCACGGGCAAACAATGTAGGTCTGGCCGATGGTGAGGGCCGTTTCCAGAGTTTCCGGCCAATGATTTTGCACGACGTCGTAAGGAACGTGAGTGGCGGGAGAGGTCAGGCCATTTTTCTTGAGAAGGTCGCTGATGTCTTTTGGTGAATGGTCAAAGTAGCCGGCAAATTCCATCTCTTTGTAACCGATGGCGGCAACCTTGGCGAGGGTGCCGGGAACATCGGTTTTCATAACGTCGCGAACGGTATAAAGTTGGACGCCGATCTTGTCGATCTGATGCGGCGCGGAAGCGAAGGCGCGCGAAGGAAGCGAAGTGAGAAGAGCGGTTGCTACAGAGTTTTCCAGAAATGTGCGTCGGTTCATGCGGCGATTGTACATCCAGAGTTTGCGAGATTGCACGGAGAAAATGGAACGAAATGCAGTGCAAAAAGGATATTCCTGAAATGGAAAAGGCCCCGCAGTGAAGCGAGGCCTCTTCGAGTTGCAGGATTAGAACTGGAAGCGCAAGCCGAACTGCATACGGCGAGCGGCATGCGTCCCACTGAGATGGAGAAACCCGGAAGATGCGATGCAGGAGGCATCACCCGCAGAATTCGAGGATCCTGCCGCGCAATCCATTCCGCTATTGATCGCATTGTATTGCGTGTGATTGAAGAGGTTAAAGGTCTCCCACCGGAATTCGATGGCAGCCTTCTCCTTAATGGAGAAACGCTTGAAGAGGCCGAAGTCGAAGTTAGTGCGGCCGGGTAGATACAGAGTGTTGCGGCCGACGGTTCCATAGGTAAGACCTGTGGGAACCACATATGCACCCGGATTGTAATAGAGCGGGCCAAATACTCCACCTGCCGCCGACGCGGTTTTGTCAGAAGAGGAGACGGAGTGGGCATTACCCACGATATCCGGACGTGAACCGGTAGCAGTACCGTAGGTCACAACGCCGCCCAATCCGGCACTGTCTCCGAAACCGGAGTCATTGGAGACGCTGAAAGGCGTACCGGACTGCACCGTGATAATAGTGGACGCCGACCACCCACCTAGAACCGTGTGAGCAAAGCCCGGCTCTTTAAAGAAGGGCAAGGCATAGACAGCGCTAATGCTGAGATTGTGGCGCATGTCAAAATTCGAGCTGGCCCGTTGACTCTTGATGTTGTAGGCATCCACGGTGCCTGAATCGAAGCGGTCCGAGGAATCGTCAATGGAATGACTGTAGGTGTAGGCCAGGCTGAAAGTGAGTGCGCCTACGGTGCGGCGAGCCGAAGCCTGGAACGCGTTATAGATAGAATTGGCACTGGTTTCCACCCTTACGATGTCTCCCATGCCCTGATAACTCGTACGCACGAGATTGGCGCTGTTGTTGCAGGCCACGAAGAGGTTGTTCAGAGCCCCAGCGGGGACTGGCGTGCCATTTCCAAGAGTAGCTCCTGGATTGGGGAGTCCGTCGTCGCCAACTATGCTCGAGCAGTCTGAGTCCGTGATCGGCTGGCCGACGGCGAAGGGATTGGTGTTGGTCAGATGAAGTTGATTGATGTCTCTCTGATTCGTAAGGTGAGTGCCTTTGCTACCCACATAAGAGAAACCAACGACAAAGTTTGCGGGAAGCTCCTTTTGAAAGCCGATGTTCCACTGCTGCATGTAGGGCCAAGTCGCACGCGTCGGAATGGAAAACGGGTTGATTGGGAAAAGCAAGCCACCGCCTGCGCCCACTTGGGAATAACCGTCTATTGTGTACTGGGTAGAAGAGGGAGAGTTTGGAGCCGCACCGAGTTGTAGGGATTCGGCGTTGGCCTCATTGCCATTCTGGTGTTCGAAGAATATGCCGTAGCCACCGCGAATGGCCATCTTGCCATCACCCTTTGGATCCCAGGCGAAACCAATTCGAGGAGCTGGATTCACGAGTTTATTGCTCATGCAGCCAGTGGAGGAGCCGCTAACACCCGGGACGGTGCTGGACTTCGCCCCGCACTGCACCAGGCCGTTGAACTGGAAGCCAATCACCTGTCCGTCTTCGGCGACCAGCGCGCCGGTAGCGGGATCAACGCTTGGCGCATTGGCAGCCGACCAGTGGTCGGGATCGAATCCGTACTCCTGGTTTTGTTTTTCCTGATAGCGGCCAAAGAAGCTCCAGCGCAGCCCGAGGTTAAGGGTAAGTTTCTTGTTCACCCGCCAGTCGTCCTGGAAGTAGAGTTCCGTGTTTTTGTACCGATCGTAGTAGTAGAGGAAGTTCTGAGCCTGCTGATAGCTGCCGATATTCCCCTGCAGGAGGTCAGCGAAAGCATTGCCCGTGCTATTCGGGGAAGTAGCGTCGAAGTTGAGAATACCTTGCGTGTAGACGGTGTTCTGCTGATTTTTCTGGGCGGCGACGAAATAGACACCGAACTGCAAAGTGTGATTACCCCAAATCTTGGTTACGTTGTCGCGATAGGTGTAGGTGGGATTGGCATTCTTCCAGGGGAAGTAGCCGGTGTCGACACTGAATCCCCCTCCGTACGCTGTGCCGTTCGCGATGGCGAAGGAGGGCAGGAGTCCTCCGAATCCGTTGTCGTATAGACTGCCCATCTGGAAGCCCTGAAGAGAGATGTCCGTGCCGGCTGCAGGCAAGGCGGTGAGTACGATGTGGTCGCCGGTATAACTGGCGACGAACTCGTTGAGAAGGGTGGGGGTGATGTTGGCGTTGAGGCGCGCGACAAAGCTTGTGCCGGGCCCAACGAAATCGGTCTGGACGTTCGGAAAGCTCGTACCATTGCCCCACAGCGGAGTGGCAGTCACGGTCTTCCAGGAGTCATGAATATAGCGGAAGGTCAGACGATAGTTGTCAGTCAGGTTGTGATCCACCCGGACAAGTTCTTCGCGCCAGGTTGTGGGCACTGAGACCGTAGCGAAGTAGGCGGGAAAGCCATTTGCCGTCCCATTGGCCTGAGGAATCAGATTCAGAAGCAAGGGAGCATTCGGGCTGATATTGGTGAGGGTGTTGTTGGGGAATGTATTGAAGGAAAGGTTGGCGTTCTGGCTGGCCGCCGGACAATCCGGATAGGCATCGCGTACGAAGGGTGTTCCCGCCGTCGGGCAGACATCATTGAAAACGCCAGAGCGCTCTTCGTCCCCAGGAACGTTAGGGCTGAAGGAAGGATTGGAGGGGTCAGGTACATTTTCGTGACGCCATTCCTGCGACCAGAAGAAGAAAGTCTTTTTCTTATCGGTGTTGTAGACGTGGGGAATATAAAGAGGGCCGCCAATGGTGTAGCCCCAATCGTGTTTCTTGTAAGGGGCCTTCGCTTCGCCTGCGTAGCCCAGCGCCCAATCCTTCGCATTGAAAGCATCGTTTCTGCCGTAGTAGTAGGCGCTGCCATGGAAGGCGCTGGTGCCGGACTTAGTTTCGACTTCGACGGTGCCCGACCCGTTGCGGCCATACTGCGCGCCGTAATTTGAGGTGAGGACTTTGAACTCGGCGATTGCTTCGAGTGCCGGATAAACGTTCAGCGTAGAGTTGGACCCGTTATCCATGTTGTCGCCGCCATCGAGTTCCCAGTTGTTGTACTCGGTGCGACCACCATTGATGGCATAAGCGACATTTCCGTACACACCGACGGTACCTTCATCCTGCCCGGTCTGGCTAACGACGCCGGGCGTAGTATTCACCAGCTGCGTGAAGTTGCGGCCGTTCAAGATGAGCTGGTCGACCTGTTTGCCGGTGATGGTGGAACCCAATTCCGAGGAGCTAGTCTCGACTTGAGCTACGCTTTCACCCGTTACCATCACTTCCTCGGTGACGGCGCCGATGGTGAGGGTAACGTCGACACGATCCTTGTCGCCGACGTTCAAAACCAACTTGGAAGCTGTGAATCTCTGAAAGCCTTTCGCTGTGACGCTGAGATCGTACGTGTCGCCGGGCAACCCAGCGATGACGTAAGCTCCCACGTCGTTGGTGGCGGTGGTGCGGCGAAGAGTACCGCCCGCATTGACGAGAGTCACTTCAGCTCCCGAGACTGCAGCGCCGCTCTTATCGATGACGGTGCCGCCAATGTAGCCGGTGTCTTGTGCCGCGATAAGATGAGGGAATAAGAACAGCAGAGTAAAGACTCCCAAGGAGACAAGGAGTTGCGCGCCGTAGGAACGGCGCGAAGGATTCGGATAGTCCTTCACGGTGAAACCTCCACAGAATTGAAATCTCTCGACCGTTCTCTAAGGAAGGAATGAAGACGAATTGACGGCCAAATGGAAGCGCCGCACGAGCTCAACCACTCGCCTGCAAATCCCCCGTCCTCGACCGTACCCCTGACAACCAACTAAAAGCACCTATTAAATCGGATTAATAGCGGATAGTGATGGGCCTGTCAAGAGCAAAATCCTGAGCGTTACTATGAGAATACCGGAGGAGACGCTGAAATTGGATAGAGAGAGTGGAAAGGTTTCCAAAAGGAGTAGGCTAGAGTGCGAAGGATCCGCAGAGAATAACGATGTTGGACTGTGAATTCTACAAATCGTGCACGGGGAGAGGAGGTCGACGGCTGTGGAAAGTCTTGTTGTGCCTGGTGTTGGGCATTTGCTGTGGGCGGGTGGCGAATGGTGCACCGAGCCAGCAGACTGTGGGAACTTCTGATCCTAAAGCGTGGTTTCAGAAAGGGCAGAGCGCGCTGCAATCAGGCGACTTAGTCACCGCGGAAGCTGCATTTCGCCGAGTGCTGGCATTGGATCCGCAATCCGGCGCCGCGTATGCAAATCTTGGCGTGGTGGCGATGCGCGAGAAGAAGTGGGAGGATGCGCTGCGAAACCTCCATAAGGCAGAGGAACTTGCTCCTAAGATGACAGGGGTGCGGCTGAATATCGGTTTGGTGGAATTCCGTCGCGGAAATTATAAAGAGGCGATTCCTCCCTTTCAGACCGTGCTGCGAGAAACTCCAGATGCGGTTCAACCACGGTACTTATTGGGGCTGTGCCAGGTTTTCGTGGAAGAGTATGCAGAGGCGGTTTCGACGCTGGAGCCGCTGTGGAGCACCATGTCGGGTGACGTGATGTATTTGTATGTGCTGGGAGTGGCGGCGAACCAGTCCGGGAAGACGGCGATCGATGATCGGGCGATGAAGCAACTTGTCGACGTGGGGTCAAACACGCCGCAATTTCACATGATTATGGCCAAGGCGCTGCTGCAGCGGGACGACTTTCCAAAAGCAGTCGAAGAGCTTAAGAAAGCGGAGGAAGTGAATCCATCGTTGCCATTTCTTCATTTCAATCTGGGCGTGGCGTACATGCACATGAGCGAAAACGAAAAAAGCGAGGCGGAGTTCAAGAAGGATATTGCCATTGAGCCGGACCTTGCGGACAACTACGAGCGACTGGGGATGCTGTATTTGCGATTGCAACGGGACCCGGAGGCGGAAACTTCGTTTCACGCGGCGCTGGAGCACGATCCAAGATCTGCGAATTCGTATTATGGGCTGGCAAAGATCCTGCAGCGGCAGGAAAAACTGGAAGCCGCGCTGCAGTCTATAGACCATGCGATGAAGCTCGCGCCCGATAGCTACAACGTGCATTTCACGAAGGCTCAGATCTTGCAGCAGATGGGAAAGAAGGAAGAGGCGAAGCGGGAGTTTGCGGAGGCCAAGAGATACCTGGATGCGAAAGTGGATCGCGACCGCGAAGATTTGAACAAGTCGGTACCCAATCCGGAGCTGAAAGCCACGCCGAACTAAGTGGTGGGTTGGCTTTGAATTTTTCCGAAGCAAAGTTGTTAGAGATTAGGAGGAGCTTGCCAGGGTCCTCGTGCGTGCTCCAACTTTTCCGCCACGCGCAGGAGAAGGTCTTCCTCAAAAGGACGGCCGATCAGTTGGACACCAATGGGCAGGCCTTCGGGAGAGCGGCCCATTGGTATGGACAAGCCAGGGAAGCCTGCAAGATTGAGCCACTGACAGAATTGCATGGTTTCGCGATAGTTGTGAGGATATCCAGAGCGATAGGTGCCGGCTCCGTGAAGGAAGGCGGGAGCGGACGAAACCGGCGAGAGCAGGATAGGGACGTCGCGCATCTGATGGAGCAGGTCGGCTCGTACAGCATCGCGCTCAACGCAAGCGGCGAGAAAAGAATCGAGCGTCAGGGGAGGTTCCGCGGCGGTGATTTCCAGATATTCGCAGAGCATGGGGCTGAGCTGTGACTCGTGGCCCTTCAGAAGATGGCCAACGACGGGGCCGAAGAAAAACCACCAAAGTTTCAACGCAGCATCGAGCTTTTCCAGCGAGAACGATTCCACTTGAAAACCTTGAGAAGTGAGAAGTTTGCCGGCGTAGCGAACTGCGGCCAGTGTTTCAGACGTGGCAGAGCCGAGCGCAGGGCTCTGCAGAATTCCGACACGCAGCCCCTGCAGATTTCTGCTGAAATCGAAATGCAGTGGAACCGGCGCGGAAAGTGGATCGCCGGCGCATGGTCCGGCCATCACTTCAAACAAAATTCGAAGATCGCCAACGGTGCGTGCCATCGGACCGACTGCCCCCAACCAGGGAAACGCTCCACCCGGTGGCGGGAAATGGCCCGTGGCTGGAATGCGGCCGGGGGTTGGCTTCAAGCCGCAAATGCCGGAAAAATGCGCTGGAGTGCGGATGGAACCACCCCCATCACTGCCCACACCGCCCATGGAACAGCCACTTGCGATAGCGGCCGCTTCGCCACCGCTGGAACCACCCGCGGAGTAGGAAAGATTCCATGGATTGGAAGTCTTGCCCGTGATGAGATTGTCCGTTTCATAGGCCATCAAAAATTCGGATGTATTGGTGTTGCCGAGCAGGATCGCGCCGGCATTTTCAAGGCGCGTAACAAGCGTGGCGTTCGCGACGGGTACGTACTCTTTTCGCAGAAGTGATCCCGCTGGGCATGGCCAGCCAGCAACGTCGATGCAAGATTTAACGGTGAGCGGAATGGCATGGAGAGGGGACAGGCCGTCGCCACGAAGAATGGTGCTCTCGGCCTGGCGAGCGCGGGCGATGGCAGATTCGGCGTCGAGATGCACAAAGGCGTTTAGTTTGGGCTGCAGGGATTGCGCCCGATCGAGGTAAGCGGTGATCAATTCCACCGGGGAAATTTCTTTCCGGCGGAATTTGTCGATTGTTTCGGTGATGGTGAAAGAGAAAAAAGAGGCCATGAGATTTCTGGAAGAAGTTAGCGGGAGGGAGGAGCGGCGTCAAGCGAGCACCGGAATACTTCAAAATGTGGGTATAAAAACGGTTGACGATGGAGTTGGGAGCCCAGACAATCAATGGGGTGGCGGGTCAGGATTATTGGCCATTCATTGAAATTGTCGCGCGTCCAGAAAGAACATTCCTCGATGGGATTCAAACCAGGAAACTTCGGCGGCTGGAAATTTGCCATTTTCAGTACAGCGCTGTTGATTATTGCGGGCTGGTTGCTCGATTCACGAATGAGAGCCTCGGAAGCGGCTGGGCCAGTGCCAGGGGCGAAGTATTCGTCCGAAGCGCTGCGACAGAACACTCTGGGCGTAGCATATATGAATCAGGGAAAGGGCCCGGAAGCGCAGAAATATTTTGAGAAGGCGCTGACGCTCGAGCCGAATTTTGCGCAGGCGAAGCTGAATCTGGGGATTTCATTTCTCGCGCAACAGAAGCTGGAGCAAGGACGCACCGCGCTGGAAGAAGCGACGGCAAAACTGCCAAACGATCCTTACGCGTGGTACAACCTGGGCCTGGCCTTCAAAGATCTGGGCGAACCCGAAAAAGGGATCGGCGCGTTTCAGCACGTGACGCAAATTGTGCCGGACGAGCCAGACGCCTATTACTTCATCGGATTCCTGAATTCGCAATTGCAAAAATATGACGAGGGAATTGCCGCGTTTCAGAAGGCCTTGGCGATTACACCGTACCATGCATCCGCGCAATTCGGTTTGGCGCGAGCTTATCAGCGAAAAGGTGACGCAGAAAACGCCCGCGAAAACATGAAAAAATTCCAGAAGATAACTTCGGAGCATCTGGGCACACCATTTGGGGCCGGTTACGGTGATCAAGGCAAATACTCACTGGCAGAATTTGTGCATGGCGGGGATGGGAATGTTCCAGCGGAGATTGCCGTGCATTACGTGCAGGATTCGCTGACGAAACGAATTACGGGAGGGGTTGCCGGTTTAGCCGCCGTTGGAGGGAGCACCGGGGCTTGCTTTATTGATTATGACGGGGATGGGAAGCCGGATTTGTTTCTGGTAGCCGCTGGCACGGGCAAGAGCCATCTGTTGCGCAACCTGGGAGATGGAAAATTTGAAGATGTAACCGAGAAGGCTGGCGTGGCTGCGATTTCGGCAGGCTACGGATGTTCTGGCGGTGATTTTGACAACGACGGAAAAGCGGATCTTGCCGTGTGCCAGACGGACGGAATTCGGTTGTTTCACAATGAGGGAAACGGCAAATTTGCGGACGTTACGGAAAAAGTGGGGATCGTTCGCGAAAAGGGCTGTCTGGCGGCGACCTTTGTCGACTACGACCACGACGGCGATCTTGATTTGTATGTGACGATGACGCTAGGAAGTGGATCAGAAAAACGTACCAATCGATTGTGGCGAAACAATGGGAATTCAACATTTACGGACGTTTCCGCGGTTACGGGGTTGGGTGTAGAAGCTACCGGCGCTTCCGTGGCCGTCACGGATTTTAACAATGACCGCGCAATTGATTTTGTGTTGCCAGGTGGCCCGAATGGTTTGGGAATCTATTTGAATCCGCGGGAAGGGCGCTTCCTGCAAGCGCCAGGCATCGACTTTGGGAAAGAGAAATTGCCTCTACCCGTCGGCGTGACTGTTCTCGATTTCGATAAAGATGGGTTCATGGATCTAGCGTTCACCCACGCGGGTGCACCGGGAATCAGTCTATGGAGAAACGTCGAAGGCAAGAAACTCGAACGCGTTGCGTTGCCAGATTTTGGTTGGAAGCATGGTTGGGGACTCACGTGGATTGATTACGACAATGATGGGTGGCTGGACCTGGTCGCGGTTGGCGAAGGAGCGAGCGGCGGAGAAATACGCCTGCTGCGGAATCTGGGGGATGCCGGTTGGATCGACGTCACGAAAAAGGCGCAATTGGATGCTGTAAAACTTAGCCAACCGCGCGCTTTGGCGGTGGCTGATCTGAAGGGCAATGGCAGTCCAGACTTAATTGTGACGCAGGCGGACGGGCCTGCCGTGTTGCTGAATAATATTGGCGCACATCAAAACAACTGGATGCAGATTGAATTCAAACCGCTGAACGACAACAAGAGCGGGTTCGGCACGAAGGTGGAATTGTACGCGGGCGCTCTGTATCAAAAATGGGAAATTGCTGGAGCTTCGGGATACTTGAGCCAGAATGGCATGCCGCTAATTGCCGGTCTGGGAGCGGAAAAATCGACGGACGCACTGCGATTGTTGTGGCCCACGGGTGTGCCCCAGGATGAAATCGAATTGGCGGCAAGGAAGACGCAGTCGATTGAAGAGCTGGACCGGCGAGGGAGTTCTTGCCCAGTGCTGTTTTCCTGGAATGGCCATGAGTATGAATTCATCGCGGACATGATCGGCCCTGGTGTGGTGGGACACTGGATAGCGCCGGGCGAAAGAGACGTGCCGGATCCGGATGAATATCTAAAGGTGCCGGCGAAGGCGGTTCGGCGGAAAGATGGAAAGCTGAGTTTCCGGTTTGTGGAACCGATGGAAGAAACGGTGTACATGGACAGGGTGCGGCTGTTGGCGATCGATCATCCGGCGAATATTGAGGTGAATGCCAACGAGCGATTTGTGACTGCGCCACCATTTCCAGAATTCAAAGTGATTGCGACACGGAATGCACGGGTGCCGGGCGCTGCACGAGATGATCAAGGCAGAGATGTGCTGCCTCTGCTGGCGAAGAGAGATCGGAAATATGTTTCGGAATTTGAGGCCGTGCCGTTCACGGGATTTGCGAAACTGCATTGGATTGAGTTGGATCTTGGTGCTTGGGACGCGGCGAAGCCGTTGCGACTGCTACTCGATGGCTACACGGATTATTTCACGGCGACGTCGATGTACGCGGCGGATCAAGCGGGGATAAAGGTGATAGCGCCATATGTGGAGGCGCAGGACCAGCAGGGAGATTGGAAGAAGGTTGTTGAAGATATGGGCTTCCCCGCAGGGCTTGAGCGAACCATGGTCGCCGATTTGAGCGGGAAGATTCCCGCCGGAACGAGGCGGATTCGGCTTGTGACGAACTTGAAGATATATTGGGATGCCATTCGGATCGACCAGACGCGTGAGATCGAGGAAGTTCAGGTGAATGAAGTTCCGTTGTTGACCGCGTCGCTGGAATTCCTTGGATATCCGGAAGAGATCCGGCTGAAGCCGGCCAGCGACACAATGTATTCGTACTCGCACCGAAGCATGACCGGCCCGTACGCACGAGCGGCGGGCAATTACACACGCTACGGAGATGTGAAGCCGTTGCTCGAAACCTCTGACGAAAAATTTACGGTGTTCAGTTCCGGTGAAGGACTGGAGCTGGAATTTGATCCCCGGAAATTGCCCAACCTGCCGGCAGGCTGGGTGCGCGATTACTTCTTCTATGCCGACGGATTTGAGAAAGATCTGGATTTCTATGCAGCGCATGCGTTTACGGTGGAACCCTTGCCGCGGCATACATCCATTTCGTATCCCTATCCAGAGGGCCAGGAATATCCCTTGGATAACGACCATTTGCAATACCAACTGGAATTCAACACAAGAATGAGGTCGGACCGATTGCCGGACAATCTGCGATACGACTATTCAGTGCCGAAATGAGGGACCAGAGGTGGCGAAGACTGGAGTAATTACGATCCGGGATGTAGCGAGCGAAAGCGGATATTCCGCGTCGACCGTCTCCATCGTTTTGAATAGCGCGCCACTCTCTCGCTACATTCCCGCAGACACAAAGGCGCGAATCGAGACGGCTGCGAAACGGTTGGGCTACCGGCCAAATCCGCTGGCACGGTCACTGCGCAGTCAACGATCCAACATTGTAGGAGTAATGGTTTTCGACATCACCGACCCATTTTGTACTCCGATTTTACGGGGACTGGAGAACTCGCTTTACCACGCCAACTATCTGTCGTTGCTTGCCGATGCACACAACGAACCGCAGCGATTCGAGCGCTACCTGGAGATGCTGCTGGACCGGCGCGTGGAGGGATTAATCATCATCGCCAACTGGCTGGTGACGGATATCAAGGTGCTAGCGGACTTGACCGAAAAACAAGTTCCGACGGTAGTGGCGGGCAGGGAAGTGGAATTTGAGCTGGCCAGCACAGTTTCTGTCGATAACGAAGGCGGCGCAGCCCTTGCGCTGGAACATCTCTATCGATTGGGGCACCGAGAAATCGCGTTCTTGCGCGGCCCCAAAGCACTGACGAGCAGTGGGCAAAGGTGGAAGGGAATCCGAAATTTTGCGCAATCCGTGAGCCTGGAACTGGACTCGAAGAAAATTGTGGAGTTGCCCGAGTCGCTGGACGCAAATTCCAGTTTTGAAGCGGGAATGCAGCTAACCACGGAATTGTTGCGAAGGGGGAAAAAGTTTACAGCGCTGATGGCTTACGATGACGTTACGGCGCTGGGAGCGTTGCGCGCTCTGAAGAAAAAAGGGCTGGGTGTGCCGGAAGATTGCTCCGTGATTGGATTCGACGATGTAGCGCAAGCCGGCCTTTCGATCCCTTCGCTGACCACCGTGCGCCAGCCAATGGAGGCCATGGGCGCGATGAGCGCAGGGATTGTGATGGAAGCGATCAAGGCGGTCGATTTGAAACGCAACATCCCGGTAGTGCGGCGGAAGATCGCGGCGGAACTGATCACGCGCGAATCGACGCGCGCGCCGCAAGGTTGAGACCCACGGAAAATTAGTTTATTCGTCCAGGGAGACCCAGGCGCTGTTCTGAGCACTCTCAGCGATGGCCTCGCATAAAATCAATTCCTGGTGACCAGTTTGAAATGTTGGAAATGTGCGCGGAGCACGGAAATCTCCCGCGGCGATGTACCCGTAGAAATCCTTGAACAATTGAACAAAAGTGTCTGGGTAGCCCTCTGCGTGGCCCCCAGGATAGGCGGCATAGCCGCGTGCTTCTGGCGAAAGCAGAGAGGGATCTTTCGGTATTGACTCGCTTGCGCGGTCGCGGCGGCCAATCCAGAGTGTGTTGGGAGACTCCGAGTCAAAGGCGAGCGATCCTTCACTGCCGTTGATTTCAAACCACAGGCGGGCTTTGCGGCCAGCACTGACCTGCGAAACGGTCATCACACCATGAGCTTCGTTCTCGAAGCGCAACAGCACAGAAGCGTAATCGTCCGTGGAGATAAGCACTTCCTCGGTTTCGGCGGTGCTGGCTTTCTGGAAAGATTCCACCCGGCCCTTTGGGCGCTGTCGCGAGGGGATCACCGTTGCCAGGTCTGCGCACAACTCTGAAACTTTGCTACCAGTCATCCACATCATCAAATCGAGCCAGTGGGTACCGATGTCAGAGACGGCACGCAACTCGCCGCCGAGCTTGGATTCCAGGCGCCAATTCCAGTCGGTAGGAAATAGAAGCCAGTCTTGCAAAAAGCTGCCGTGGACGAGGCGCACCTGCCCGATAGCTCCTTTCTTGATGAGGGAACGGGCTTCGTGGCAGAGCGGATAGTAACGGAGATTGTAGGCAACCCCGTCGACGAGATTCACTTCCTTGGCGAGCGAAACGAGTGCGGCGGATTCACGAGAATCCAGAGTTAACGGTTTTTCGCAGAGCACGTGTTTGCCCGCACGCAACAACTGGCTGGCTTCCTGGAAATGCAAGTAATTTGGCGTACAGAGGTGAACGACGTGGACAGTAGGATCGGCCGCAAGCTCTTCCAGCGAGGAGTAAGCACGAGGCAAGCGAAGTGATTCTGCGGATTCTTTTGCGCGTTCGGGCGTGCTGCCCAAAATTCCCTGCACGGGGATACCCAGACGGCGCAAGGCTTCCAGATGGGCGCGGCCTACGAATCCGACTCCTATAATTGCGGCGTTCAGTTTCTGCATGAGCTTTTCCTCTCCTCGGCACTTGGTGCTGTGTATTCTAATTGGATATCGGCCCCGGGAAAAACTATTTGCGTGTTCGCGATGCCCGGACAAGGCGTGGAATTCGCGAATGAACAAAGAGTAAAGCGTACAATTACGTTTGCATTCAAGGCCAAGCCCTGATTGGATTTCGCCGAGAAGAATCAGGTGGATTGGCAGGTGCAGCACGTTGACTTGCCCCACGTCGCCAAATACCATACGGGTCGATGAAAAAGCCGCGAACGAAGTACCGCCTGCCGCATCCACAACCAGTAGACGCAATGGAATATGCCAGGTTCACTGGAATAGCCACGTTTATGCGGCTTCCGCATATCGCCGATCCTAGAGAGTTGGAGATCGCACTGTTGGGAATTCCGTATGATGGCGGGACTACCTATCGTCCGGGTCCACGATTTGGACCAAGACATGTTCGGGCGCAGTCCGCGATCATTCGTCCCTGGAATCCCGTGATGAAGGTGGATCCATTCACAAAATATCGAATTGCGGACTATGGCGACTTTTCTGTGAACCCCTTATCGATTGAAGACACGCTTCGGCGAGTGGAAGAGCAAATGAAACCGATTCTGGAAGCGGGGGTGCGTCCTGTTTCTGTGGGTGGAGACCATTCACTTAGTTTGCCGCTGCTTCGTTCCATTGCGAAGGTTCACGGGCCGGTAGGACTGATTCAATTCGATGCGCATAACGATCTGTGGGACGAATACTTTGGCAGCAAGTTGTCGCACGGAACACCGTTTCGCCGCGCCATCGAAGAGGGACTGCTGTTGAAAGAGAGTTTCCTGCAAGTTGGTCTGCGCGGACAGGTCTACAGCAAACACGATTTCGATTTTGCCCGCGAAAACAAAGTCAAGATGATTACGGCAGAGGAATACCATGGTGGTGGCATTGCATTGTTTCGGCAGCAATTGCGTGCGTTTCGCAACAAGCCGGTGTACATCACGCTGGACATTGATTGCGTCGATCCGGCGTACGCTCCGGGGACGGGCACACCGCAAGTCGGCGGATTCACGAGCATTCAGATTCTGGAATTGGTGCGCGAGTTGAAAGGTCTGAACATTGTTGGCTGCGATCTGGTTGAGGTATCGCCGCCATACGATCTGGGAGAGATCACTTCGCTGCTCGCCGCTAATTTGCTGTACGAGTTGCTCTGTGTCTTATAACAATTTGCGCTTCACCCTGCACTGTTTCCAGTCCGGACCCAAGCAATGGCCCTGTGCGGACGCCGCCTGCCTCCATGGACTGGCGCGGGCATGATCGAACTTGCGCGAAAGTTGAGCCTCGCCAATTATTTTGCGCTAGGCTTCGGCACGATGATCGGCACCGGGTGGGTCGTGCTGATGGACGACTGGCTCGGTCGCGGCGGGCCGCTTGGTGCGATGCTGGGATTCGGAATAGGCGGGTTGCTCCTTCTGCCAGTGGGCTACATCTATGGTCAATGGGTTCGCCGGCTTCCCGACGCCGCGGGTGAGGCCGCGTATACTGCGCAAGTCTTTCCTCCCTTAGTCAGTTACATGACGGGCTGGATGATGCTGCTCGCGTATTTCATCGTGTGCCCGTGGGAGGCGGTGGCCCTTGGCAAACTCGCCGCATATATTTTCCCGCAACTCGACACCTTGGAGATGTATCGCTTGGCGGGCCAGCCTGTGTTTCTGCCCCGCTTATTACTTGGTGTGTTACTAACATTGATTCTTGCCTTTCTCAATTATCGCGGCATCCGGGCAAGCGCGACGTTTCAGAGTTGGGCCACCTCTTCGGTTTTGCTGGTTTTTCTGGTGCTCGTCCTGACCAGCGCCGCGACCGGATCACCCACGCACTTTAAGCCGTTCTTCAGCCACGCTCCGCTTGCTTCGATTCTGTTAACCCTGCAGATTGTTCCCTATTTTGTTACCGGATTTGAATCCGTCGCCAAAGTTGCCGAGGAAGCAAATCCCGAATTCCGTTCGCAGGATTTTTTTAAAGCTATTGCGATGGCGCTGCTGGTCGGCGCTGGTTTCTATGTCCTGGCTATCGCGGCGGTCGCCTATATCGAGCCTTGGCAGACCCTGCTGGGAAAGAGATTCGCCACGGCCATCGCATTCGAGCAGGCGACTCATTCCGTTTGGCTGGTTCGACTGATTTTTGCCATCTCTCTGGTAGCGCTGTTTCAAGTGTTCAATGGGAATTTTGTGGCGTCAACACGACTGGTATTTGCTTACGGCCGGCGCGGTACACTGCATCCGGCGTTCTCCGCGATTCACACGCGCTACTTGACGCCGACTATCGCGATATTTGGCATCACTGCGGGAACATTAGTAGGGCTGCTGCTTGGTGATGCGATTCTAGTTCCGGTGACCGAGGTGGGTTCCCTGGCGTCGTCGTTTGGGTGGTTCGCGGCGTGTTTGTCTTTTCTGGTGGCTGAAAAAAGCCCGCGTCTGCGCATAATGGCTGGAATCGGTATCCTGGTTTCCTTGGCGTTCCTATTGATGAAGATTTTGCCGGTAATTCCCGGCCACTTTTCCAACTTGGAATGGATTGCGCTGGTAATTTGGCTGGCGCTAGGAATTGTTCTGCATCGTTGGCCAAAGCGTGCGACGTAATCGTGAGCCATGATGCGCTCATGTATACTTTTCAAGGGACTTATCACAAAAACTAGATGATTCCTTACCTGCACCTGGGGCCGCTGACGATACCTACTTTCGGATTGATGGTCGCGCTCGCGTTGATAACTTCCGCATACATTTTGCAGGCGGACTTCGATCGTCGCGGATTCAAGAGCAACGTTCCTCTGGCTCCGTCGCTCCCAAACTTTCTGTTGGACGCGTTCACAATGATTACAATTGCGGGATTGATGGGCATTGCCGGCGCAAAGCTGTATCACCTGCTGGAATCACCTGCCGAATTTTTTGCCAACCCCTTCGGACTTTTTTTCACACGCACCGGATTCGCGTGGTTCGGTGGATTTCTTGGTGGATTCGGTACGATGGTGTTTCTCGGGTTGCGTGCGCGATTGCCACTCCGCGAATTCCTTGACGCCTGTTCTCCGGCGGCTGCCGTAGGCTACGGGATCGGCCGTATCGGATGCCTGCTGTCTGGCGACGGCGATTACGGAAAGCCCACATCATTGCCGTGGGGCATGAGTTTTCCGAATGGCATTGTGCCCACTTTAGAGCGAGTACATCCAGCGCCCTTGTACGAATTTCTGATTTGGTGCGCCCTTGGGGCAGTGCTCTGGAAATTGGGGTCGAACGTTACAAAGGGTCAGAAGACTCATGGGAAGATATTCGCGTACTACCTGATTCTCACGGGTACGGCGCGCTTCCTGGTGGAGATCATACGCATCAATCCCCCTTGGGTCTTGGGGATGTCCAATGCGCAGGTGGCGAGCCTGATCTCTGTTTTATTGGGAATTGTACTGTTGATGAGATGGAGAAGAGCCTCTCTGGCTAGACAGTAGAGCGCACGCTTGGAAATAAAACGCCCGCCTTAATAGGCGGCACGAACATTTGAAATTGTGCGGGCCTGGGGTGCTGCGGTCTTGCTGCACCCTACGTTGTCGATTCATAAATTGACGGTGGATATTTGAGTTAGTTTGTCGCAGGCTTCGGGGTTTCCAGTTTACCCTGCATATCGAATACCTTTAGGGGGCCGTATTTCTGCAAGATGGGGCCGATCTTTTGCGCGTCGCCAACGCCCACGACCTGCATGTTTGCTGGATCGATATATTTCCTGGACACATTTTGCACGTCTTCCGCACTCACTGCCGAGATTTGCGCCGGATACTCTTCCCAATAGTCGGCAGGCAGATTATAGATTTTCTGTTCTTCCGCGAAATCAAGGAGTTGTTCCATGTGTTCCAGTGAGAGAGCAAAACCCGCAACGACAGCTCGTCGAGCGTCGTCCAACTCTACGGTTGGAACTTTTTCATCGCGCATGCGGTTGAATTCAATCCAGAATTCCTGCATAGCGCCTTCGGTAACTTCGGTACGCAGATCGCCGCCAGCGCGGAATGGGCCGGCATATTTGCGAGCGGTGAAAGAACTGTATACACCATAGGTGTAGCCTTTCGCCTCGCGCAGATTCAGGAAAAGACGCGCGGCCGCTCCTGCTCCTAAGATCTGATCCATTACCACCATCGCGGGATAATCCGGGCTAGTACGGTTGATTGCGATGTTGCCCATGGCCAGCGTGGTCTGTACGGAGCCGGGACGGTCGACCACATAGGCATGCGGAGTTTTTACTTCAGTGGTGGCCGGAGTTGGCGCCACGTTGAATTCGCTTTTGGGCCACTTGGAAAACCATTCCTTCAACTTTGCGATGGTTTCCTGCGCGTTCACATCTCCTGCGATTCCCAAAAGGGTGTTTTGTGGCGCATAGCGGGCTTTGCGCCATTGAACTAATTTTTCAGAGGTGAGCGCATCGATCGACTCGGGCGTACCAGCAACCGTCGCGGCGGGATGGCTGCCGTAGACAGCTTCATTGAAACGCTCGGTAGCAAGAAAATTTGGCTGTTGCCGCTGTTGCACCAGTTGAACCTTGAGGCGCTGCTTCAGTTTGGCCAATTCACTGTCGGGGAAACTGGCGTTCAGCAACAGATCGATGGCCATCGGGAACCATTGATCAAAGTTGTCGGAGAGGCCGGAAGCTCCGACGCTTGCGGCACCGTCACCGAAGGGCGCACTGGCAAAAAACGAAGCGCCAAGGCGGTCAATATCTTCGTTGATCTGCTTGCTGTTGCGCGTTGCCGTACCTTCGCGCAGCATCTGCGCGGTTACCCCAGCCAAACCATGCTGGTCAGTAGGTTCCCACAGAGCGCCGGCGCCATCGATGGTTAAATCAACGGTGACGATGGGAAAGCGGTGGTCTTCAAGAATGAGCACGGTCACACCGTTGGGCAACTTCGCCTCGACGGGGTGAGGGAGCTTCACGCGCAGAATATCTTTCGAGACGGGCGCGCGATTTTTGCGCTCGACTTTACTGGCGGAGACAGCCTTGGAGTCGCTCGGTGCTTGCGCGCGAGTCGATATGGAGGGGATCACGGTGGCAAATAGCAGAGCGGCGCAAATCGCGAGTGTACGGTTGGCAATTCGGATTGGATTCATCGAGAGCATGGCCACCACCTAATTTTCTCCGGCTGCGCCAGTTGCTGACTTCGGTTTGGGGATCGTGGTAAGAACGCTGCAACTTGCGGGGACCAGATATTTCTTAGCGACGCGCAGCAGATCGTCTTTAGTCACCCCGTCCAAACGTGATTCTTCCGTGTTGATCACTTCAGGATCGTTCCATGCAACGGTGTAGTAGGCGAGCTGCACAGCCCGGGTGAGAGTGCTGGAGAGTTGTGCGGCGTGATCGTGACGATATTTCAAGCGAACTTTATCCAATTCCCAGTCCGCGACGGGTTCGGTTTGAACTTTTTCCAGCTCGCCATAAATTGTTTGTTCCACGTCCTCGAGCTTTACCCCTGGCCGGACCAGCGCGATTACGGAGGCAAGTCCTGTCCCCCGGCGGGCGGCGGCGTTGGCAAAGACGTTTGCCGCCTGTTCCTTTTCTTTCACCAGCTTTTGATAGAGACGCGAGGATTGCCCGGAGCCAAGGATGCTCATAAGGACGTTAAGTGCCATATAGTCTGGGGAAGTGTAGGAAGGAATTTTATAAACGATATCGAGACGCGGAACCTGGGCGAATCCGTCTTCAATCGACTTACGGCGCTCCTCTGTTTGCGGAGGCTCTGTCATATCGGGCCGAGCGGGTGGAGGTTGCGCCGGAATATCCTCAAAATATTTCTTAATTTTGGCCAGGGCTTCCTCTTTCTGGAAATCACCAACGAGGGCCAGGACCGCGTTATTCGGCGCATAATAGATGCGGAAGAAATCCCTTAACTCATCCAGCGATGCCGCGTTCAGGTCTGCCATTGAGCCGATGGTGGAATGTTTGTAGCCAAAATTGTCGTACGCCGTATCGGAGATGGCCTCAAACGTTTTGCCATAAGCCTGATTGTCCACGCGCAGACGGCGTTCTTCTTGAACGGCATTGCGCTGGTTATCTAGATTTGCCTGAGTCACGGCGAGCGACTTCATGCGATCTGCTTCGAGAAATAACCCCAGATCGAGCTGATTGGCAGGAAGAGTCTCAAAGTAATTGGTGCGGTCGGTGTTGGTGGTTCCATTCATGCCGCCGCCGTTGTTTTCGATGAGGATGAAATGCTCGCCCTTGCCGACGTTTTCCGAGCCTTGAAACATCATGTGCTCGAATAGATGCGCGAAGCCGGTGTGACCAGGTTTTTCATCGCGAGAACCGGCGTCATACGTCACGCAAATGGAGTACGTTGGAGCGGAATGATCTTCGCTGAGCACCACGCGCAGGCCATTCTTCAGAGTGTACTGCCGGATAGGAATTTTGGTGGCTGCTCGTGCTTCGGCTTTCTTTGGAGCGGTGATCTGTCCGGTGGCAAAACCGGGGCCAAGAGTAAGTAGCAAGCCGCCGATAACCGCCACATTGCGCAGTTGTGGTTTCATTCTGTGCCTCTTATCTTCTGATCGAACGCGCGAGAAAGAGTGTGTTAGCGCGTGCGCGCGGAAATTTATCCCAGATGCGGCATAGTTCCGAACTACTCCAACATCTGCCGCATAACGTACTGCAAAATGCCGCCGTGCTGGTAGTAGGAAACCTCTTCCGGGGTGTCCACGCGGACGATGGCGGAAAAAGTGATTTTCTTTCCATCGGCAGATTGTGCGCGGATACTTACTTCCTTTCGCGGCGCCAGCGTCGAGACGCCATCAATCTCGAAAACCTCGTGGCCAGTCAGTCCCAGAGTCTGGCGATTTTCGCCGGGTTTGAATTCCAGCGGCAGAACGCCCATGCCCACCAGGTTGCTGCGGTGAATTCGTTCATAGCTTTCCGCAATCACAGCGCGCACACCGAGCAAACGCGTGCCTTTGGCGGCCCAGTCGCGCGACGAGCCCGAACCATATTCTTTGCCCGCGAGCACGACCAGCGGCACTCCGTCTTCGCGATATTTCACGGCGGCGTCGTAAATGAACATCTTTTCGCCATCGGGCAGGTGCAATGTCCAACTGCCTTCCGTGCCCGGCGCGAGTTGATTGCGCAGGCGGATGTTCGCGAATGTACCGCGCATCATGACTTCATGATTGCCGCGGCGCGCACCGTAGGAATTGAAGTCGTGCGGTTTTACGCCATGCGCGATCAGATATTTTCCAGCTGGCGAGTCGACGGCGATCGAGCCAGCGGGAGAAATGTGATCGGTCGTCACGCTATCGCCAAGAATCGCCAGCACGCGCGCGCCGCGAATATCGGTCAACGGCCCCGGAGTCTTCGGCATGTTCTCAAAATAAGGAGGCAGCTTGATGTAGGTGGAATTGGGATCCCATTGATAGAGATCGCCTACCGGGACGGGCATGGACTTCCAGTGCGCGTCGCCTTCGAAGACTTCGCTGTAGACCTTGCGGTATTGTTCGGAAGAAACCGCGGCGCGAACCGTAGCTTCGACTTCCTGCGGCGTAGGCCAAACATCGCGCAGATAGACAGGTTTTCCAGCATTGTCGAGTCCTAGCGGTTCGACAGTAAGGTCCATATCCATGCGGCCAGCCAACGCGTAGGCCACCACGAGCGGAGGCGAAGCCAAATAGTTTGCGCGGACTAGCGGATGGACGCGGCCTTCAAAATTGCGATTGCCGCTAAGGACGGCCACCGCGACCATATTGTGTTCCTTGATTGCGGCGCCAATCGCATCGGGCAAAGGGCCACTGTTACCGATGCAGGTGGTGCAGCCGTAGCCCACGAGATTAAATTTGAGTTTATCGAGATACTGCGTGAGGCCCGCCGCAAGTAGATAATCGGTGACGACCTTTGATCCTGGAGCGAGGCTGGTTTTCACCCACGGTTTCACCCGCAACCCGCGCTCCACTGCTTTTTTCGCTAGCAATCCGGCACCGAGCATCAGAGACGGATTGGAAGTGTTTGTGCAACTGGTGATGGCGGCGATCACTACGGCGCCGCTGGAAAGCTCGAACGCATCCCCATTATTTTTAATCGACACTTGCTTTACAGGACTTCCCTCGACAACCTTGACAAACGAAGTTTTCGCGTTCTTCAGTGCAACGCGGTCTTGAGGGCGCTTTGGTCCCGCCAGCGTGGCTTCCACGGTGCTCAAATCGAGCTCTGCGACATCGCTAAATGTGGGTTCTGGAGTCGAGTCGGTGCGGAACAGCATCTGTTCCTTGCAGTAGGCTTCCACCAACGCAACATGTTCGTGCGAACGCGCGGTGAAATGGAGGTAGGCCAGAGTCTCTTTATCGACGGGGAAGAAACCCATGGTCGCGCCGTATTCCGGAGCCATGTTGGCAATGGTGGCTCGATCAGGAACACTGAGACTACTCAGCCCCGATCCATAAAATTCCACGAACTTTCCGACCACGCCTTTTTTCCGCAAAATTTCAGTGACAGTGAGAACCAGGTCGGTGGCGGTTGTTCCTTCTTTCAAGTGGCCGTGCAATTTAAAGCCGACGACTTCGGGAACCAGCATCGAAAGGGGCTGACCAAGCATGGCTGCTTCCGCCTCAATGCCGCCGACACCCCATCCGAACACGCCCAGCGAATTCACCATGGTGGTGTGCGAATCGGTGCCAACCAGCGAATCCGGGAAGGCTTCCAGGCGACTGCCATTTGGCATAGAACACACAACGCGCGCCAAATACTCAATGTTGACCTGATGACAGATTCCAGTGTCTGGAGGGACAACCTTGAAATTGCGAAACGCGGTTTGTCCCCAACGCAGGAAGGCGTAACGCTCCGCATTGCGTTGAAATTCCAGCTCGGCATTGAGGCCGAACGAGTCGGGACTGCCAAAATTATCAACCTGAACTGAGTGATCAATCACCAACTCTGCTTGAAACAAAGGGTTAATCCGCTTGGGATTTCCACCCATGCGCTGGACCGCTTCACGCATGGTGGCCAGGTCTACGATGGCAGGTACGCCGGTAAAATCCTGCAGCAGAACCCTCGCGGGCATGAACGCGATCTCTCTTTGAACACCGTTAGGCTTCCAATTCGCCAGCCCCCGAATATCTTCGGCGCGCACAAAGCGGCCATCCTCGAAGCGCAACAAATTCTCCAGCAGGATACGCAACGAAAAGGGAAGTTTTTCGACGGAGGTTAGACCTTGCTTCTCGAGGTTTTCCAATCTCTGGATTTCGAAGACCTGTGCCCCAACATTCAATTTGTCCCGGGTTCCAAAGGAATTTGCAGCGGAGATAGGCATCCTGACGGTCCTTTCACGAAGGCATGAACAAATATAATAACCGAAATTCCCGGCTGGCGTGGAGGCCGCTATAATAGCTCATTGTGAAGATTGTTTTGATCTCGACTTACGAATTGGGCCGGCAGCCCTTTGGGTTGGCGTCTCCGGCGGCATGGTTGCGCAAGCGTGGACATCAGGTTACTTGCCTCGACCTGTCGCGAGAGACTCTCAACGAAAATGCCGTTCGGGAAGCCGCGTTGATTGCGGGCTATGTGCCGATGCACACGGCGACGCGAATCACGTTGGAATTGCTTCCCTCCCTGCGCAGCCTGAATCCCAAAGCCCATTTCTGCGCGTACGGGCTTTACGCTCCAATGGCCGCACAAAGTCTTCAAGCTCTTGGCGTAAAGAGTCTGTTCGGTGGCGAATTTGAACAAGCACTTGTCGATCTTGCCGAGCATCTTTCCGGCCTGTCCCCGGCTCCACAAATTCACCCTCTTGCTTCCAACATTTCATTGGCGCGGCTTCGTTTCATCACGCCCGATCGCGAGGGCCTGCCGCCGCTTCGCTCTTACGCGCACTTAATCCTGCCCACCGGCCAGCACCACACGGCAGGTTACACAGAAGCCAGCCGAGGGTGCAAACATCTCTGCCGCCATTGCCCCATTGTTCCGGTCTACAATGGTGCGTTTCGAATTGTTGATCGCGAAGCAGTGCTAGCTGATATCCGCCAGCAGGTGGTTGCTGGTGCGCAGCATATTACGTTCGGCGATCCCGATTTCTTTAATGGAGTGGGTCACGCCATCCCCGTGATCGAAGCTCTACTTCGCGAGTTCCCCGGACTCACCTACGACGTCACCATCAAGGTCGAGCACCTGTTGAAACATAGCGACTTGCTGCCTACGCTGCGCAAGACCGGGTGCCTCTTTGTAATTAGCGCGGTGGAATCGCTCGACGATCTGGTTCTTGAAAAGCTACAAAAAGGCCATACCCGTGCGGATTTCTTGCGCGTTGTTGATCTCTTTCGGCGAGTGGGCCTGAATCTTCAACCCACGTTTGTTCCGTTTACTCCGTGGACGACGTTCGATAATTATCTCGATCTACTCGACCAGTTGCGGCAACTGGATCTGGTCGAAGCGGTTTCGCCTATCCAATTCGCCATTCGCCTGCTTATTCCTCCTGGCTCGCGAATGCTGGACCTGGACGATGTAAAGGAGATGGTTAGTCCCCTTGATCCGGTTGCGCTTGTTTATCCGTGGAAAAACTCAAATCCTGCGCTAGACACATTGGCCAATGAACTTCAGGAATTGGTGGCAACGAGCGAAAAACAGAAGCGGACGCGTTCTGAAACGTTTGAGCTCATATACCGAACTGCAAATCTTGCGGGTGGGCGCAGGATTCCGCTGAGCCAAATGTCAGTTTTGCCATCGCGCGCGACGGTGCCGTACCTGAATGAGCCCTGGTATTGTTGAGCAGAACCCACGCGGGACCAGTTGGTCCCCATAGCTAAAGCAAAAGAGACCGTGCGCCAGGCAGAATCCTTTCTCTGAACCTGTCGCTTTCGTCACCTGTTAGAATCGGCTTGGAGTAATCCCATGGAATCTTCCAAGAGGGTTCTGCTGTTTGCGTCCAAATTGGGCTATCAGACCCGAGCCTTCAATACCGTTGCCGAAAGATTGGGCGTAGAACTTGCTTTTGTTACGGACCGGTGCAATCGCCTGGATGATCCGTGGAACGATCACGCCCTTGCTGCGCACTTTGAAAATCCAGAGGCGGCTGCACAGGCCGTAATTCAGTCGCAACAGAAGCTTTCTGTGCATGGAGTCCTTGCATTGGGGGACCGGCCCACCACAACTGCTGCGTACGTGGCTCGTGGCCTGGGGCTTGCGTTCCATCACCCCGCCAGCGTTGCGGCTTGCCGTAACAAAAATCACATGCGCGAGATATTTCGAGATGCGGGTCTACCGGTTCCCTGGTTTCGAACCATTCCATTGGATCCCATTCCGGAGCCCGCGCTGCTGGGAATTTCGTACCCGTGCGTGCTGAAGCCGCTTTCGCTGTCGGCAAGCCAAGGTGTCATGCGCGTCGAAAATCGTGAAGAATTCATCGCTGGGGCAACACGTCTGAAGCGACTGCTCGACTCAGCGGAAATTCGCGCGACCCGTGAACCTAATCTTGACCAGATGTTAGTGGAGCAATATTTGGAGGGCAGGGAAGTAGCAGTTGAGGGCTTGCTCACAGAGGGCGAGCTGCGGATATTAGCGATCTTCGATAAGCCCGATCCATTAGAAGGCCCTTTTTTTGAGGAAACTATTTACGTGACGCCTTCACGCTTTCCTGCCGCTCAGTTGCAAGCGATCGAGAACTCTTTGGTGAACGCAGTACGCGCGCTAGGCCTGACCCATGGTCCAGTCCACGGTGAGTTTCGGCTCAATGAAAATGGCGTCTGGACCATTGAAATTGCCCCGCGTCCAATTGGCGGCATGTGCGGCCGAGCATTGCGATTTCAGTCAGCAAGGGAAAAAGATTCGATCAGCCTTGAAGAATTGTTGTTGCGGCACGCGCTGGGGTTGACCGGAGCAGATGCGCTACGCGAGAGCAAATCGTCGGGTGTGATGATGATCCCAGTTCCAAGCAGCGGTACGTTCGAGAAGGTTGTGGGCGAAGAGGAAGCGCGAAGCATACCACATATAACAGATGTGGAAATCACGGCGCGTTTGCACGACTACATTGCTGCCTGGCCGGAAGGTTCGAGTTACCTCGGTTTTTTGTTTGCGAGTGCGGACGATCCCGCCGAAGTCGAAGAGGCGATTCGCGCTGGCTACGCCAAACTGCACTTCACTCTTACGCCTCGATTGCCGGTCGAGCATCCGGTTACAGGCCATGTCTCGGCTAGTTAACCTTTGGCCTTTGGTGCGACGTATCCTTCCGGCAGCTTTGCGCCTTCGCCGAAGAAAAATTGCTCCATCTGTTCACCCATAATTTTTTGAGAGTTAGGGTCGAGAGGGTTTAGTCGATATTCGTTCATGACCATTTTTGAATATTCCACCCAGAGCTTCCACGCCTCTTTGGAAACATTGTCATAAACGCGCTGCCCCAATTCACCTTTCCAGGGTACCCGGTCCAATCCGGGCAATTCCTTACCAATCTTCACGCAGTTCACCATACGCGTGCCGGGCTTCGGCGGTTCGCTGGGCGCGGGTGTCGGTCCGCAGTCGTCGTTTGCCATCCATTCCTCCTTGCCAAGACTCCATTCTCCGCTACGCAATCTCCTGTTGCAAGCCGCCACTAAATGGCGTAAAAAATCAGCAAGCAGTAAATTTATTCAATTCTACATATTCGGTCGCGCTCCATTCCCCAGCATAATGGCTTGTTAAGGTAGTTGGGTCCACCTTTTCGGATGACTTTTTCAATAGGAGACTAATTGGACCAATTGCTGCAAACTGTCCTGTCCGGCCGTCTCCAGGCAGTGAGCGACCGACAGAGATCCAAATTCATAGGGCAGGACATCTTGAACCGCTTTTGGTCAAAGGATCTCGCACTTTGGGCTGCCGCGGAACCCGAGCGAGAAATTATTCGTCACAATTTGGCTTGGGTAGACCTTCCGGACACTTTGGAACCATTGCTCGTGGAAATCGCAAGAGCAACGGACGCTTGCCTGCGTGAAGGTCTTCTTACTTGTGCCGTTCTGGGCTGCTACCTTCTCTATATCTTGTCCTTAAGGCAGACCATGCGGTGGACCTCCCCATTCCCGGTGCAAACTATACGTTTTCTTGCACACCGCGCTCGCATTGGGAGAGTTCGAATCTATGATCCAGACAGATCGAACTGTAATTCGACTAAACCTCAGCGCAGAGCCCTCTGAGTCTCTAACCAATCTGAAACATATCCTGGACAAGGCCCCGCCCCGCACCCAATGAACTTTTTTATCCTTTCGCATCGTTCGCACATCTGATATTTCTCAGTGGCTTCTTTGGGAGGCTCATCTTGGGCAAAATCACCACCCTGTTCTGGGATATTGGTGGCGTCGTGCTTACCAATGGCTGGGATCGCGAGTCGCGTCGTGAGGCGGCAAATGCGTTTGACCTGGATTGGGATGACTTTCAGGACCGCCACGACCTGTCTTTTCCAGCTTTTGACACTGGTCAAATCACCCTCAACCAGTATCTGGATCGCACGCTTTTCTATCGGCCGCGTTCGTTTACTCGCGAGGAATTTACAGCTTTTATGTTTGCCCAGTCCCAGGAATACCCCAATACGCGTGCGGTACTTTCGAGTTTGGCACGCAGCGGAAAATATTTTATTGCAGCGATAAATAACGAGCCGCTGGAACTCAACCAGTACCGTATCGAAGCGTTTGGCCTGCGCAAGGATTTCAATATTTTTTTCAGCTCTTGTTATGTGTATGCTCGCAAGCCCGACGAGGTCATTTTCCGGATGGCGCTTTCCGTTACCCAGCGTCCTGCGGAAGAGTGCGTATTTATTGATGATCGTGCGATCAACCTGGAAAATCCCAGGCGACTTGGCATGAATGTCATTCATCATAAGAACGCAACCCAATTGCTTGCTGAACTGAAGTCGTTGGGGATTGAGGTATAGTTTTAGGCGGTCTGAACGCGTTGTGAATGTGCTTGCCCGGAGGGCCTTGATGTCCGAAGAAACAACTCACACCAACTCCTTATATGGGGCTACATGCGATCCTTGCACCGTAATTCTCTTCGGCGCTTCCGGGGATTTGGCCAAGCGCAAAGTCCTTCCGGCAATGTATGACCTGGCCCAATACAATTCGCTGGGCGAGCGCTACTCAATTGTGGGATTTGCGCGCACACCCATGACGAACGAATCGTTTCGTTCCATGGCCGGGGAAGCCGCGAAGACCATCTCAGAAGTCGGCCCCATCGAACCGGCCAAATGGGACGAGTTCGCCTCTAATCTTTACTACTCTCACGGCGACTACTCCGACCAGAATTCCTATGCGGAACTCGCAAAGATCTTGCAAACTCTGGACGCAGAAAAGAATCTCGGCGGCAATCGCCTGTTCTATCTCTCGACACCTCCCGAAGTTTATCCCCATATCGTGGAACAATTGGGCCGCGCCGGCCTGGCCCGTCCGACGAATCCCAACTCTTGGGTGCGCATCATTATTGAGAAGCCCTTCGGCCGCGACCTTGCCTCCGCCAAGGAATTGAACAAGATCGTGCTGAATGTGTTCGAGGAAAAGCAGGTCTACCGCATCGATCATTACCTCGGCAAAGATACCGTGCAGAATCTGCTGGTGCTTCGCTTCGGCAACGGCATTTTTGAGCCGCTCTGG
This sequence comes from Candidatus Acidiferrales bacterium, assembly GCA_963748365.1. Taxonomy (GTDB): domain Bacteria; phylum Acidobacteriota; class Terriglobia; order Acidiferrales; family UBA7541; genus Acidiferrum. The sequence goes on along the minus strand of CAVVJG010000013.1, from coordinate 285,313 downwards.
AACCGCAATTACGTCGATCACGTTCAGATTACTGCCTCTGAAACGCTTGGCGTTGAGCGACGTGGCGGCTTCTACGAAACTGCGGGTGCTTTGCGCGACATGATTCAGAGCCACGTCCTTCAGCTCACTTCGTTGGTTGCCGTTGAGCCTCCGGCTTCGTTTGACGCCACCGCCGTGAGAAACGAAAAGCTCAAAGTGCTGCAGTCGATTCGCCCGTTCAACCTGGAAATGGTCGCGCAATCCGTGGTTCGCGGCCAATATGCGCCGGGCAAATTGGGCGACAAAACCTTACCGGGTTACAGGCAAGAAGCCAACGTTGATCCCAACTCTCGTACCGAAACCTTCGTGGCTGCGCGCCTTCTCATCGACAATTGGCGCTGGGCGGGTGTCCCTTTTTACCTACGGACCGGCAAACGCCTTGCCAAGCGTAGCACCGAAATCATGATTCAATTTCGTCGCGCGCCCCATATCGTTTTTCGCGAGCGCGAAGTGGAGCCCAATCGCTTGATCCTCAATATCCAGCCCGACGAAGGAATCTCTATTGCCTTTGGCGCGAAGAAACCCGGAACCGAAATGAGCATTGGCAACGTAACGATGAATTTCAGCTATCTGGAAGGATTCGGCGGTGGATCGCGAAGCGCGTATGCCACGCTATTAAACGACTGCCTTCGCGGCGATGCCACTCTATTTGATCGTGGCGACAGCGTGGAAGCTGCGTGGTCGCTGGTTGACCCCATCCTGGACGTCTGGACCGCCGCCAAGACCGCCGGGGTGCCCGTTTACCCTTCCGGCAGTTGGGGTCCAAAAGAATCGGATCAACTACTCGAACGTGACGGCAGACAGTGGTATAACCCTTAAAACGGTTTAATGCACGCGTTCTGAGGAGGCCCCACGTGATCCTTGCCGGCGACGTAGGCGGCACAAAATGCAATCTGGCTCTTTTCTCAGAGAAGAATGAAAAGCTGGAATTTGTTTTTCGGCAGCGATTCGCCAGTAAAGATTTCTCTAAATTCGAGCTGATCGTCAAGGAATTCACTCGCCAGGCTGCTCCACATCTGGGCAATTCAAGAATTATTGCCGCGGGATTCGGGGTTGCCGGGCCAGTCATCCACAATCGCATTCACGCGACGAATCTCCCCTGGGTCATTGATGCCGACGCGCTCTCCGGTGAACTCAAGGTGTCCCCAATCGTCCTGCTGAATGATCTAGGGGCCACCGGCCACAGCCTGGAACATTTGCCTCCAGAAGATTTTGTTGTGCTGAATCCGGGAAAGGCTATTCCAGGTGGCACGCGCGCCCTTCTCGCCGCGGGGACAGGCTTGGGAGAATCGATCCTTTTTTGGGATGGCACTCGGTATCAGGTTGTGCCTTCCGAGGGCGGTCATACCGATTTTGCGCCTCACAGCTCACAACAAATCGAATTGCTCAAGTTTATGAGCCATCGATATCCTCAGGTTAGTTGGGAACTGATTCTTTCTGGCCGCGGTTTTCGCACTCTGCACGAATTCCTGGCGCCCAACGTCAAGCACCCCATCTTCGAGGATCCGGACGCCGACCCCGCTCCCTTCATCACGAAAAGTGGACTCGACAGATCCTGCCCCGTTTGCGTCGAGACTCTGGATCTTTGGACGGAGGTCTACGGAGCGGAAGCGGGGAATCTTGCCCTCAAAGTGCTGGCGCTTGGGGGTGTTTACGTCGCAGGCGGCATTGCGGTCAAAATTCTTCCCAAAATCCAGGACGGCACGTTCTTTAAGTCTTTCCGGGATAAATGGCATTTCACGGAAGTGCTGTCGAACATTCCTGTGTCGGTGGTCTTAAACGAATCCGCCCCGTTGATCGGCGCCGCCTACCAGGCGTTGGGGGCGATCAAGTAGCACCCGAAAGTTTGTGTCTTTTGATAGAATAACCCCTTATTCGGCGACCGACCTGGCCGCCATCCTTCATCTCGCAAGCCCTGCCGGGTCTATTCCGGAGGCACGGAGCAATTCTCATGAGCAGTGCGCCTACTACCACGGTCATGGACATCCTGAATTATGTAGACGGAAGCTGGCGCAAGTCGTCTACCACGCAATTTTTTGACGTAACTAATCCTGCCACCAATGAACTTATCGCACGCACTCCTCTTTCCACGAACGCCGATGTTGGTGATGCGGTTCGCGCTGCTGCTGCCGCGTCTCCCGCCTGGCGCCGCACGCCTCCCGGTGAACGCATTCAGTATCTGTTCAAGCTGAAATATCTCCTCGACGAAAATATCGACGAACTGGCCCGGATAATCACCCTCGAAAACGGGAAGACTTTCGGGGAGGCAAAGGCGGAGATTCGACGCGGCATCGAAAACGTCGAGGTGGCTTGCGGCATTCCGTTGATGATGCAGGGCTACAACCTGGAAGACGTTACGCCTGGCGTGGATGAGACATTGATTCGACAGCCGCTGGGTGTGGTTGCCGCCATCACACCATTTAACTTTCCCGCGATGATTCCGTTCTGGTTTCTGCCCTATGCCATCGCCTGCGGCAATACCTTGATCCTGAAACCCAGCGAGCGCGTGCCGCTTACCATGCGCCGGGCGATCGAACTAATTGAGAAAACGGGCCTGCCGAAAGGCGTCGTCAATCTGGTGAATGGCGGCAGGGAAGTGGTCGATGCGATTTGCGATCATCCTGCGATACGTGCGGTCAGTTTCGTAGGCTCAACTCCTGTAGCTAAGCATGTGTACCAACGTTCTGCTGCCAGCGGGAAGCGCATGCAGTGCCAGGGCGGCGCAAAGAATCACGTCATCGTCTTGCCGGATGCGGACATGGACCTCGCGAAGCAGATCATCAGCGACTCCGCGTTTGGCTGCGCGGGGCAGCGTTGCCTGGCGGTATCCGTAGCCGTCACTATCGGCGACGCTCAGAAAACGTTTCGCGATGCCATTTCCGAAGCCGCCTCATCGCTAAGAGTGGGATTCGGGCTCGATACAGGAGTGCAGATGGGCCCGGTCATCACCAAAGAAAGCAAACAGCGCATAGAGACGCTGATTGCTACTGGCGTGAACGATGGTGCAAGGCCGATCGTTGACGGACGTAATCCGAAAATCGCCAGTTACGATAATGGCAATTTTCTGAAACCCACAATCTTGGATGGCGTGCCGGCAACCAGTTCGCTTGCGAATACGGAAATTTTTGGACCGGTGCTCAGCTTGATTCACGCCGATTCAATCGATGAAGCCATCGACTTTATTCGCAAGAGCCCGTATGGCAATCAAGCTTCTTTGTTCACCACCAGTGGCAGCGCCGCCCGCAAATTCCGCTACGAAGCGCCGGCCGGCAACATTGGCATAAATATCGGCGTAGCTGCGCCGATGGCCTATTTCCCGTTTAATGGCTGGAAAGAAAGCTTCTTCGGCATTGTCCATGCCCAGGGCAAAGATGCCGTGGAGTTCTACACTGAATCGAAGATCGTAGTGGAGCGCTGGTCGCGCCAGGAAACCCGTAAATTCTAAACAAGGTTTCTTGATGAAGAGCAAACCAATCCACCTCGACATCAATCCCCAAGTGGAGTGCGCCGAAACGTTGGCTTCGCACTTCTACACCGACCCGGCCGTGCTTGCTCGCGAAAAAGAGAAGATTTTCCTGCACACTTGGCAACTGGTCGGCACGCACAGCCAACCATGCGGAGAAGTGAATGGCGTGAAACGAACCATTGCTGATCCCGAATCGTTTTTTACTTTTGATGTTGCGGGTGAACCAATCGTCGTCACGCGGGATGAATCTGGCACACTCCGGGCGTTCAGCAATGTTTGTCGTCATCGCGCCGGACCAATTGCGCAAGGACCCGGGTGCAAACACGTATTGCAGTGCGCCTACCACGGCTGGACGTACACGCTGGATGGCCGCCTGATTGGCACACCTGAAATCGATGGCGTTGAGTTTTTCGATCGGTCTCAGTTCGGCATGGTACCGTTGCGCGTGGAAACCTGGCAGCAGTTTATCTTCGTCAATTTCGATGTTAATGCTCCTTCGCTGGCCACCTGGCTTGGTAATATTCCCGAGCAGACGAAGGACTTTCCATTCGACGGGCTCGCGGTTGCCGAGCGCCGCGACTACATCGTGAATTGCAACTGGAAGGTGTACGTCGACAACTATCTCGAGGGCTACCACATCCCCATCGTGCATCCGGGCTTGATGAAGGAAATCGACTACCCGCGCTATCGCATCGAAACTTCGCGCTACCATTCGCAGCAGTTGGGCCCTGTGAAAGAGATACGTCCGGGCGATACCACTGAGCGCGTGTATCCGCCCGGCGTTGACCTGAAAGAGGCGCTGTATTTCTGGATCTTCCCGAACCTGATGCTGAATTTTTATCCCGACAATATTCAAACGAACATCATCGTTCCGTTATCACCGGAAAAGACGCTGACGATATTCGAGTGGTATTTCAACGACGCTACTTCCGAAAGAGTGCGCGAACGTGCGAGGAAGGCCATCGAATTCAGCGAGATTGTTCAGCAGGAAGACTTGCACATCTGCGAAGTCGTTCAACGCGGCCTTAATTCTTCACTCTACGACCGCGGACGCTACGCCGTGAAACGCGAAAATGGGGTTCACCACTTCCACATGCTACTCAGCGAATTCCTCGGCTGAAATCCAGAATAGTCAAACAAAGAGTCGCAGAGGCGGTTTCCTCCCTGCGACTCTCAATGTTCCCGTCAATTTGTAGAGCGGTACTCGCAATTGGCTATGGGTGCGCTGGTGCCGCTTGGGGTGTTGCTGCTGGGGCGGCGGGTTTGTTGCCGTAATCAAAGTTAACCTTGGGAGTCTGCCGAGCGCCTTCTTCCGTCTTGAAGTAGGCATCGTTGCGCGTAAATCCCCCAATGCTGGCAACCAAGCTGTTCGGGAACAACGAGATGTAGGTGTTATAGTCCTGCACGACTTCGTTGTACCTGCGGCGCTCGACGGCGATCCGATTCTCGGTTCCCGCCAACTCATCCTGCAGGCGCATGAAGTTTTCGTTGGACTTCAGTTGCGGATAATTTTCCACGATCACCAGCAAGCGGCTTAACGCGGAATCCAACGCGCCGTTCGCCGCGATCTTATCCGAGGGAGTTTTTGCCCCTACTAAAGCCGCCCGCGCCGCCGCGATATCACCAAACACTTTCTGCTCTTGAACCGCATAGCCCTTTACCGTTTCCACTAAATTAGGGATCAAGTCCGCGCGGCGTTGCAGCACCACATCCACCTGAGCCCACGCAGCGTTTACGGCTTCACGTTTGATGGCCATCTGGTTTCGCCGGCTCACATACGCGCTGCCTAATACCAAGGCAATCACCAACAACAACGCTAGAATTACCAGTCCCGCTTTCATATACACCTCGAGGATTTGACGTTCACAAAATCAGTGCCCCACTCTTTGCCATTCCCGCTTGGGAATCTTTGTGTCCAGAGCGACAATCACTTTTTCCATCGCGTGCATGTAATTGTCATAAGCATGGAAGGAGTCGCTCTTCCACTTGCCGGTGGATCGAAAATCGTACACTTCACCGAACGCGTCCGCATCCGCTCCCGTCAATTCCCCCACGCGTTTGAAAATGTCTTGCGCCTCCGCAGGAGGCTCTTCGCCAAAGGTCAGCAGCGTATGGCGCAGCAATGTCTTCGCCGCTGAAGCTGTCTTCTTCAGCACAGCGGTCAGTTCCATTTCATTTCGCCCGGCGAGCAGCACGTGTTGTCTCAATTTCAAAAGCAACTCGCGCAGATCACGCTCCACTTCTACACGGTGCAGGTTCATCCGTATTTCGAGGTTTGCCACTATGTCTTTTCCGAACAGTACCCGATGCGATCGCTTTGCGTCCAGACTTTCGATGGCGAAGACGTCCGTCGAATTCTGCAGCTCTTCCGTCAGAAAAAATAGCGGCGCAGGCTCTTTAATCTCTTGTGTCCACCAGGCTACAACCGGCGCAAGTCGCTGCAATTCGTTCACGTCGATCGACACTAGAGTGCACAACACATTCAGATCGGAAGTGCCGGGATGAAAATCCCCGCGCGCGGCGGAGCCGTACAAAATCACAGACTCCAGATTCTTTCCCGCCGCTTCCTTCAGTCTGCTTACCAATTCACTTAATTTTCCGTCCATAGCTGCCACCTGCAGTTCTCGAAAAAATCCTGACTACCAGCTTCCACCAGCTCCGCCGCCACCGCTTGAGCCCCCGCCGAATCCGCCAAACCCTCCACCTCCACCGCCCCACCCGCCACTACCACCCCAACCGCCGCTGGAACCGCCCCAACTTCCTCCACGTCTTCCACTCATGGCACCGATCACCGGACCAATCCACCAGCCGCTACTTCCAGTTCCGCCACCTCGCCGGCCGGAATTTGATCCACCACGACTTACCAGGATGATAAACAGAATAATCCCCAGAATCAGCCATACCCAAATGTCGCCATAACCTTTACTAGGCTGGCGTACCGGCTGCTTCTGCGGCATGCCCGTCAGAGTTACTTTTTTGTTGTCGGCAACGTATTCCGCCAGTTGCCAGGCCGCAGCCGCAATGCCTCCACTGTAATCGCCCTGGCGCAGGAACGGCACCATCAGGCGGCCGGCGTCACCTGCGCGAGCATCATTGATTACCGGTTCGAGTCCGTAGCCAACCTCAGTCCAGTATCTTCTGTCGTTGGGAGCGACCAGCAGCAGCACGCCGTTATCATCTTTCTTGCCACCGACTCCCAGATGTTTGAACAAGTCATTTCCGTATTGCTGAATCTGATTTCCATCCAGCGACTTCACGGTCACAATTGCCAGTTGAGCTCCCGTCTTCTGCTGCAGCTCAAGGCACATGGCCTCCAGTTGTGATGTTGTATCCGGCTTGATCACTCCGGCCAGATCCATTACATAGCCGGTGGGCTGAATTTTATTGATATCTTCGGCGCGCGCAGATACGCACAGGCACAGTAGTACGAGCGCGACGCAGAACTTCTGGGCTGAGTTTGTGTTTTCCATCTTCTGACGGTAATAGCCTGGGTGTTTGAAGGTTCCGCTCTTCCTGAAAAAATAAGAAATACCGCGGACTTCAGGGCGGAGGTTCTTCGCTTATTGGCCGAACTGCTGCCATGGCCTCTGCGCGGATTCTCTCACAATCTCTGCAAAGAAATCCTCAACATTTGTGATCGTTCGCCGGTACCCGGGAAACTCATCGCGCATCCATAACCGATTGCAATATTTCTCGTCCGCCGGGTTCAACTCAGGATAGACTTCTGGTCAACCGGAAGCAGTGCGAGGAACAAGAAGGAGGTTTTCAGCCCGTGCAATACCAAATGGCCAACAATCCGTTTGCGGTGCTAACCGCGATTGTCGCGCCGGCCATTCTTACGAACGCTTCTTCCGTTCTCGCGTTGGGCACCAGCAATCGGCTCGGGCGTGTTGTCGACCGCACACGCATCGTCGCCCAGGACGTAGCATCGTATGTTAAGGACTCACCGGAGTATCTTGCATGGAGCGCACAACTCGCCGTGCTGGAGATCCGCGCTCAAATGCTCATTAAAGCCCTGAGACTTTTTTACGCCGCCCTGGGACTATTCGCTTCTGCCGCGCTAGTATCTATTGCGGGTTCTTCCACCGCGTACTATGGCTTCAAACTTGGATATGCAGTCTGCGCTGTTCTTGCGATCTTGACTGGCGCTTCTGCTGTAGTCGGCCTCAGCGTGGGTTGTAGCCTTATGGTCCATGAAACTCGCATGGCCGTGCACAGCCTCACCGAAGAATCAAAAATCCGAATCAGGTTTAGAGCCGCACGAACCGCGAATTGAAGTTATCGACGCTCTGCTAACCCTCCTAGAAAATCAGGGAGTTAGGACCTTGTTCGCCGAGTCTACAAGGCTCTTTGACGCATTTGCCAGTAGGCACAGGGGGTGGCGCAAATTCGGCCTCTACGTTATTCTTAGTTGTACACACTCCATCGTACAAAAAGAGTTCCCCCAGACACGGGATTGAGCCATGAGTGACACCAAAATTATTACGCCAGAGACGAAGGCAGCGCGCCCGACCTGGAAGCCCGCTGGAAAAGTGCATACCGGCGAGCAGCCGTTTAGTTATCCGCTGAAACGCGAGTTTGTGGAGCCGGATTGGCGACGCCTACCCGGCTATAAGGATGTCACCCGGGAAGAGTGGGAAACCGCTCTCTGGCAGCGCCGTCATACGGTGAAAAATCTTAAAGAATTCAAGGCCGTCTATGGCGGGCTGGTTCCCGATTCCCTGATGGCCAGCGTAGAGCGCGACATCAAAGAACGCGCCACCATGTCCATTCTCATCCCTCCTCACATGCTCAACACCATGGATGAGAAGGACCTCTGGAACGATCCGGTGCGACGCTACATGCTCCCCGCATTTGAAGATCGCCATCCGGAATGGCCAAGCCATCCGAAAGCCAGCCGAGATTCTTTGCACGAAGCAGACATGTGGGCCGTCGAGGGATTAACCCACCGCTATCCCACGAAGGTCCTCGCGGAGTTGCTCTCCACCTGCCCACAGTATTGCGGACACTGCACCCGTATGGATTTGGTGGGAAACGACGTGCCGCAAGTAGTTAAGCTGAAGTTCCAGATCCCGCAAAAAGATCGCTACGAGCAAATGCTCGACTACCTGCGCGTCACATCATCCGTGCGCGACGTGGTGGTCAGTGGCGGAGATATCGCCAACACCCCCATCGCTGCGCTGGAAGATTTCTGTTCCAAGTTGATGGACATCCCGAACATTAAGGACATCCGCCTAGCGACCAAAGGACTTATCGCCATACCGCAACACTTCCTGCAACCGGAAGTGCTGGCTGGACTGGAACGCCTGGCGAAGAAGAGCCGTGAAAAAGGCGTCGACATCGCTGTACACACGCACGTCAACAATGCGCGTCAGGTCACTCCGCTAGTTCGCAAGGCCGTGCAGGCATTGCTCGATATGGGGTACCGCGATGTGCGAAATCAGGGCGTACTTCTGCGCGGCGTGAATACTTCACCAAAAGAATTGCTGGATTTGTGCTTCATGCTGTTGGATCACGGCAAAATCATGCCGTACTACTTCTACCAGTGCGACATGATTCCCAACGCTGAACACTGGCGCCTGGCTATTCACGAAGTTCAGCAGTTGCAGCACGACGTAATGGGATATCTGCCCGGCTTTGCGACGCCACGCATGGTCTGCGATGTGCCCTTTGTCGGCAAGCGCTGGGTTCACCAGGTAAAGGAATACGACCGCCAGCTGGGCATTTCTTACTGGACCAAGAATTATCGCACTGGCATCGAGGCCGACGATCCGGAAGCCCTCTCTCGCCGGTATGAATATTACGATCCGGTCTACACCCTGCCAGAACAGGGCCAGGATTTCTGGCGTAACCAGGGGCCAATGCAACAGACGCTGACGAAGTAATCGTTCGCTACTGAACCACTTTCTGCTTGATGGCAAAACGCAACAATTCTGAATTGTTCTCTAGATGGAAATCCTGCATGATCCGGTATTTGTGAAACGCCACGGTTCGCGTTGCTACGTGCAATATGGCGGCCGCTTCCTTCATGGTGTGGCCTTCCGCCAAAAGTTGTAACACTTCACGCTGACGAGGTGTCAGCCCCCGGGCAGCATCTGCGCGTGACTTCCGACTGTCGACGCCTTCCTCGACACCCACCCTCACGGCTGGGGTTACATACCTTCCGCCACGCAGCACTTCCTTCACTGCCTTGAGAAGTTCTGACCCCGCCGACTTCTTCAGAAGGTAGCCAGAAGCCCATTTCCCCAGTGCTTCGGCAGCAATGTCCGGATCTTCGTTCATGGTGAGAACCACGATCTTCACATTGGGGAGCAATTCTTTCAGACGAGCGCCAGCGTCCAGGCCGTTTAATAACGGCATATTCAGATCGATCAAAGCCAGGTCGGGTTTCAATTCCACCGCTAGACAGAGTAGTTTGCGGCCATCTGTCGCGTTACCTACTACTTCACATTCCGGCTCAAGAAGTTTTTTCAACGCTTCCGCGACGAGTGTGTGGTCGTCTGCCAGAAGAATTCGGGCCTTAGCCAAGTGGCCCTCCACAGGAGTCCCTGACCACCTTGAAATTCGTTGGTAGAAATATACCTGAAGCCAGCCAGATTGAAAAGTGATGACGCCGCATAGTTCGGGTCCTTTGCCCCCGAAGTTTGTGACTGAGCGCTATGGGCGGAAAAGAGAATCTACGCTCAACCAGGAGAAGTGCGCGCTTCCAAAGCCACATCTTCTTCAGCAAATTTCATTCGCTTGATGTCCCAAGCCAGTCCAACCAGAGACAGCGTATAAATCCCATACCAGTTCACGTCCATCTCGTACCAAGCGAGGCCATGCCGGGCAGATTGCGGCGAGTAGTGATGGTTGTTGTGCCAGCCTTCACCAAACGTCAAGATGGCCACCCAGAAACTGTTTGTCGAAGTGTCTCCCGTTTCAAAACGCTGAGAACCCCATATGTGGGTTGCTGAATTCACCAACCAGGTAGCGTGCAGGCTGAATACGGTGCGAAGGAACACCCCCCAGAACAGCCACGGTAAGCCTCCGATGAGATAAAACACCACCGCGACTATCACCGAGGGCACCCAATGGTAATTGCTGAGCCACAGGTGATACTTGTCTTTGCGCAGGTCTGGTACATAGGGCAGTAGTTCACTGCGATCACGATGCATCGCGCGCCCCGTTAAGATCCATCCCATGTGCGCCCAAATTCCGCCGTCGCGCGGCGAGTGGGGATCGCCCTCTTTATCGGTGTTCTGGTGATGGATGCGATGCGTGGCTACCCAGGCGATTGGCCCACCTTCTATGGCCATTGTTCCGCATGTTGTCAGGAAATACTCCATCCACTTGGGGGTCTTGTATCCACGATGGGTAAGCAGACGGTGGTAACCCATACCGATGCCGAGGCTGCCGGCAACCCACCACATCACGATGGCGAGGATCAAAGCCTGCCAGGTGAAGAAAAAGACGGAAGCAAGCGCGAGAATGTGCAGCGCCAGCATTATTAAAGTAACAACCCAATTGACGGGGGAGGTAAAAGTACGGTCACGTTTAAAAATAGATGGTTTGTTCATAGACCTTTCAACTTTAGCACTAAGTGCTCACATTCCGTGTGACAATCGTCACATTGAGTTGCCTTTTTCCTCACATTTTCCCTCACGTATCTCACGGGAAAAGAATTCCCTCGCCGTGGGGTGGAAATGTGCTAGTATGTAGATGCGTTTGTTGCTCTTGTAACACCTTTAGATTCGACTTTAAGGGGCTGCGGGGTCAAACCTGCGGCTTTTTTTTGTTTACGGCTGGAGGCAGTCGGGAAGCACCAAATAGCTTTTTTTAAAAGAATAGGAAACACAAGTGAAAGAACAAGGAACAGTAAAGTGGTTCAATGCTAGCAAGGGTTTTGGCTTCATTCAGCGCCAGACCGGCGAAGACGTCTTCGTCCATTTCTCGGCAATTTTGTCGGATGGATACAAGTCGCTCAACGAAGGTCAAGCGGTTGAGTTCGAGGTCACCAAGGGCCCCAAGGGTCTGCAAGCAGCGAACGTGACTAGCCTCTAGTCTGATCGGGCGAGCCGAGCTAAATGCCGGCTCGCCCGTTTTTTTTGCCCCGATTATTCTCCCTACCTATGTGCATTCCTCATTGACGGATCCCGACTAGTTTGCCGATAACTTGTAGACTGTTTTGCCGCCTTTGATCGTCTCCACAACTTTGATTTCCGCCAATTGTGTCCGCCTGATGGTCAGAGGGTCGTCGGACAGGATGACCAGATCCGCCACTTTTCCAACTTCGATCGAACCTTTGGTCGCTTCCTCAAAATGCTGATAAGCGGCCCAAATGGTCATAGCTTTCAGCGCAACCAGTGGATCGATTCTCTGGCTAGGGCCTAACACGTAGCCAGTGCGAGTGGTGCGATTAACGGCCGAGGCCAGAACGCGTATGGAATCAGGGAAAGTTATCGGCGCATCGGAATGGATGCTGAATTTCATGTTGTTCCCATACATCCAGCCGGTCGGTGAAAGATTCTCTGCCCGCTCCGGGCCCACGACTGATTGCCGATGCCAGTCTCCCCAATAAAAGGTATGCATGGGATAGAGGGCAGGGAATACCCCGAGCTTTTTTAGTTCAGACACTTGATTGGCGCGGAGAAATTGGCCGTGTATCAACACAGTTCTGCGGTCGTTCCCTGGCAATTCTGTAGAAGCGGTTTTCACTGCCCTGAGAAATTGGTCGATGGCAGCATCGCCGTTAGCGTGCACCAGTAACTGCCAGTTGTTCTGGTACGCCTCTTCCACCCATTTTGTGGCTTGCTCGTCCGTCAGTACGGGATAACCTCGATAGCTATCTGGCTGCCCGGCAGGCGCGTGAAAATAGGGTTTGGTGAACCACGCTGTTTTGCCTTGCGGTGATCCGTCCAGCGTCAGTTTCACGCCTCCCAGCCGCAGACCGTTCGTGTACTTGTGAGACATCAGCGGCCCATGTAGCGCGGGGTTTTCCGCATTCATGATGATGTCCGGATAAACCACTATATCGAGCTTTAGTTTTTCTGAACTTGCGGCCAGTTGTAGCAGTCCCAGAGTTGAGGGATCAGCACGGCCTTCCTGCGCGGTGGTAAATCCGTTGGCCAGATAGATATTTTGTGCCGCCTGGATCAATTCCCGGCCTTGTTCGGGAGTGAATTTAGGCAGTAGTTTCAGCAGAGCACCGAAGTGTGCGTTTTCTCCCAAGACACCGCTCGGTCTCTTTCCATCCGCTTCACGCACTATGATTCCACCCTGCGGATTCGCCGTGTCTGTGGTGATGTCTGCGATCGATAGTGCCTTGCTGTTGTAAACACCGAGATGCCCGGACTGGTGGATGATAAATACCGGGAGTTCCGTGGATACAGCATCAAGCTCCTGGCGGGTGGGGCTGCGTCGCTCGACGAGTTGCGAATCGTCGTAATCAAAACCGATCACAATTCCATACTTCTTAACTGCCGGCGAAGTTTTCAGGTGTTCTTTCAGTGCGGCTTGCAATTGAGGGATAGTCTTCACAGGACCATCCGGCGGCGGCAAAAGATTCGCAGAGATAGCCTGTAATCCGACTTGTGAAAAATGGCTGTGCGCGTCAAAGAAACCCGGCAGCAAAACTTTTCCGGCCAGGTCGATCAGCCGGGTCCTGCGTCCCTTGTGAAGCTTTTCAATCGCAGTGCGGAGGCCAACGGCAAGAATCTTGCCTTCTTTCACAGCCACTGTCTCTGCATTAGGTTGCGCGTCATTCATCGTCAAAACGCGGCCGCCAAAATAGATAGCGTCGGCGGTGGCGGCTTTGTCGGGGCTGCTCGGGCCGCAGCCGGCGGCCAAGGAAAGTGAGAGCGCAAGCGTTATGAGAGTAACTCGCTTTGTCGGGGCGGGACTTTCCAAAGATTTATCCTTCCGCTTGCACTTTGATGAATGCTTCAGTCTACCAAATCAGTTGCTGCATCTTAGTTGTGTGTTTTCCTTGGTGCGCCGGTCAAATAGTCTGGCAGAGGTGCGAACGAAAACTTCATTACAGAAACTATTTATGTATTGACTCTCTCCCACGTGCATGGCTACAGTGGCGACGGTTCTGTCGTCTTTTCCAATAAGAAAGGAAACTTTCGCGCTTGCTGCCTAACCCACCTTTGGGAGTCTTCTTTCACTGGCTTGGAGGTCTCGCATCAGGAAGCTTCTATGTTCCCTATCGGGGAGTTAGAGGCTGGGCTTGGGAAACTTACTGGCTCGTTGGCGGTTTTTTCAGTTGGATCATCATGCCCTGGGCCATGGCGCTTTTAATCACACATGACTTGTTCGGCGTTTTGCGTGAAGCGCCCCCCAACAGCATCTTCTGGGCATTCTTGTTTGGCGTGCTTTGGGGCCTTGGAGGTCTCACCTTTGGCCTCACCATGCGTTATTTGGGAATGTCCCTTGGCATGGCCGTGGCTCTGGGCTATACGGCGGCTTTCGGCACATTGATGCCTCCCATTTTCCGTGGCGAATTCTCAACGATGGTGCTGGGCACAACGTCCGGCCTCATCGTTCTCCTGGGAATCGCGGTTTGTCTTTTCGGGATCGCCCTTGCGGGTGCTGCAGGCGCCTCTAAAGAGAAAGAGATGTCCGAGGCGCAGAAGCGCGCCTCCATTAAGGAATTCAACCTCAAGCGCGGTCTGGTGGTTGCCACTTTTTCGGGTATTATGAGCGCCTGTTTTGCCTACGGCCTGGCGGCCGGCGATCCGATAAAAGAAATTACCATCAAGCACGGTACTTCTTCCATTTGGCAGGGACTTCCTGTTCTAGTCGTGGTCCTCGCAGGGGGATTCACCACCAATTTCATCTGGTGCGTCATCTTGAATATTCGAAACCACACCGGTTACCAATATTTTGATTCCAAGTTGCGTGGATCCTTCCCAGGCCGGGAAAGTGAACTGATCATCGAGACGGCGACGGATGCTCCCGGAGAAGAGATAGCTGCGGCTCTGCCTTCTTCCCCCCAGACTCTTACACGCGCCCCCATGCTCGCCAACTATCTTTTTTCTGCTCTCGCTGGAACTACCTGGTACATGCAATTCTTTTTTTACACCATGGGCGAGACGCAGATGGGCCGCTACAAGTTTTCCAGTTGGACGCTCCATATGGCGAGTATCATAATCTTCAGCACACTGTGGGGAATCGCCCTCAAAGAGTGGAACGGAACAGGCCGTCGTACTAAATGGCTGGTTACCGCGAGTCTGGTTGTGCTGGTCGCTTCCACAATCATCGTCGGCTACGGAAATTATCGAGGAGTGGCCGGGTCTGTCACCAAAACGGAAGCATCGCGGTGAGAGCGTTCTGCGAGTCCGGTTTTTCCCCTACCTGTATCATGGACAAGTAATGACCAAACGATCTGCATCTCTTGAACCGCCACACGTAGTAAATATCTACGATCTTCGCAAACGCGCCCAGCGGCGATTGCCCAAAGTTGTATTTGATTATCTGGATGGCGGAGCGGAAGGTGAAGTCACTCTACGCGAAAATTCCAGAATCTTCGACGACGTGATGTTCAGGCCGCGGCAGGCAGTTGCAATTTCGAATTGCGATCTGCAAACTCAAGTGCTCGGCCGAAGCCTGTCTTTTCCGGCGGTACTTGCTCCTGTGGGCTACAGCCGCCTCATGCATCCTGGTGGAGAAGTCGCGGCAGCATCGGCCGCGGGTGCGGCAGGTACCACCTACACACTGTCGACAATTTCCGGATACAAGTTGGAAGATGTAAAAGCCGCAACTTCGGGACCCGCATGGTATCAACTCTATCTAGTCGGCGGCCGAGAAGTTGCCGAAGGCGCCATCGAGCGCGCGAGAAACGCAGGCTATTCTGCCCTTGTAGTAACAGTGGACACGGCGGTAGCTGGAATGCGTGAACGGGATCTCCGCAACGGCATGAAACAGCTTCTGAGCGGTTCTCTGTTTTCCAAGATTCCCCATCTTCCGCAACTTCTTTCACATCCTCGTTGGCTTGCAGGATTCCTGCTTGATGGTGGAACGCCGGATTTGCAGAACATTGTTGAACCCGGCAAAGGTCCTATGCCGCTTGTCGACGTTACCGCGGCTCTCGCGAAAGCTGTGGTCACATGGGAAGACTTGCGGTGGCTGCGGCAATTGTGGCCTGGCCCGATCATAATCAAAGGCGTCCTCAGCGGTGAAGACGCAAAACGCGCCGTTGATGAAGGCGCTGCTGCAATCGTCGTCTCCAATCATGGCGGGCGCCAGTTGGACGGAGTACTTCCCTCGCTTCGGGCGCTGCCGGAAGTGGTAGCCGCCGTTGATGGCCGCGTTGAGGTCTTGATGGATGGCGGCATTCGGCGCGGAAGCGACATCGTGAAAGCCCTGTGCCTCGGGGCACGCGCCGTGCTTGTTGGGCGCGCTTACGCCTACGGACTTGCCACAGCGGGTGCTGCCGGCGTCGATCGCGCCTTGGAGATTTTGCGCACCGACGTTGAGCGCACACTGCTACTTCTGGGTTGTCCCTCAGTCGCCGCGCTCGACAGTTCCTACATCAAAGTACCGCCGACCTGGACCGTATAGTCGGTCGGAGATGGAACTCGACATTTTTCATGGAGAATTTCGATTCGCGCTACTCTGCCGTTGCCGAACACAGCTCGTTGCTCCAACGTGCCACTGCTTCTGGCGCGACTCCCGAATCGCTTGAGCGATTCCCATCGAGTACCGCCAACTGCACCGCTACATTCCCGACGGTTGAGCTCTCCACCGCGCCACGATGTACCTCTAACCCGGTTGAGTCCGCGATCAAATCGTTCAGGTATTGATTCTTGCTGCCGCCACCAACGATATAGATCCTCCGCAGGGATTTCCCCGTGACTGAAGTAATCTGCTGCAAGACTGAGGCATAGCGCGCCGCAAGACTGTGGAATATTAAATTTACAAAGCGCGGCGCTTCAGCCGCCTCTGTCGGCAGCGTATGAAAACCGTTCTTTCTCAGTGCGCTGTTGATGCGCCTCGGCATGTTGCCTTGCAACAGTAATGAAGGATCGTCCACATCCAGCAACTCGTTGGGCGCAGGCAGTCTTTCGCAGGCTTTTACCAGTCCGCTCGTATCCCACTCAGCGCCCGCTTTTTTCCAGTGTCGCTGGCATTCCTGCAACAGCCACATGCCATTCACATTTTTCAGGAAGCGCGACTGGCCGCCGATTCCGCCTTCGTTGCTGAAATTGAAATTCATCGCAGCTTCGGATGTGCAGGCCTGAGGCAACAACGTACCAACCAGGGACCAAGTGCCAGAACTAATAAACGCCCAGTCGCTTCCCTCGGCAGGGATTCCCGCGATAGCAGACCCTGTGTCATGGCATGCCGGCGCGATTAGCAAAGTGTCCTTAAGCCGCGCATCCTCCAATTGGGGACAGGAAACTGTTCCAAGCGGCGTTCCCGTGGGCACAATCTTCGGTGCGATCTTCCGATCCAATCCCGCGGCGCTGAAGATTTCTTCTGACCACTCTCGTGTTCCAACTAGAACCATTTGCGTATGTGTAGCGTTTGAATATTCCGCTACGGGCGCGCCACCGAGAAACGTCAATATGTATTCCGGCAAAGTCAGCCACCGGTGTCCGCTGGAAAGGCGATCGCAGCGGTCGGCGTAGAGTTGATACAACGTGTTGAAACGAAGATGCTGAATTCCCGTCAGAGAGTAAATGCGTTCTCGCGGAATCTTCTTCCACAACTCCGGTTGACGGCTCTCCGTTCGCGTGTCTCGATAACAGAACGGATCTGCCAGCGGCTGCATCTCGTGATTGAGGCGCACATAGTCGACCGCCCAGCCATCCACGCCTATAGCATCGATTGGAGCGTCTGCCTGTTGCGCGCATTTGGATATTCCTATGAGCACGCCCTTGCGGATGGCCGCGAGGTCCCAATACAAATGTTGTTCCACTTGAATTGGCGCATTCGGAAAGCGGTAAACGGCTTGCAGTGTTGTGCGATCGCCCAGGCGAGTCGCCAACGAAACGCGGCAACTCTCCGCGCCCAGATCGATGGCTATTACATTAATTGCGCGCGTTCGTGGCGTGTCGGGGCCACCAGGCGTATCCTTCGCAATTTGCGTGGGTTTCACTCGCACCGCTTCTTTCATCGCTGTTCATCGCAGAAACGCTTCTGGCAGGCCCCCATCCACGGGAATGATGTGGCCGCTGGTACAGACAGAACGATTGCCCGCGAGAAACAATACTGCCTCGGCGCAATCTTCCGGTGTGATGGGAGCGTGGGTAATTGTGCGTTGCGCATAAAATGTGCTCAAACTCTCGCGCAGGGCATCGTCCGCCGCCGCCGCTTCAAAAGGAATTTTATATTTTTGCAACGAAGCGATAACCCGATCGCGCGGAAACATTGTGGAGCCTTTTACGACCGTCGCCGGGCTGATTCCGTTTACACGCACAAGCGGGCCATACGATACCGCCAGTTCTCGCACCAAGTGGCTGACTGCCGCTTTACTTATGTCATAGACCTCGCTGCCATGCTTAGCCACCACGGCGTTTGCTGAACTCGTAAGTACGATCGAAGCCTTGAGCCCTTGCTTGCGAAAAACCTGCACTGCTTCATCTGCAAGCAAATAATTCGCCGTCACATTGATGTTCAGAGCGCTGCTCCATTGCTCATCCGTTAGCCGCCCATTTTGTCCAACAGGGAAAATGGCTGCGGTATTGACCAGCACGTCGAACCCGCCATAGCGCGAGGCCACTTCCTGGAAAAGTTCGCGGATGGAATTGCGCTCTTGAATATCGACTTTCGCTCCGGTGAAGAATTCCCTTCCGTGAACTTTACCAAGTTCCGCCGCCGCCTCTTCCGCCGCCTTGAAATCGCGATCTGCTACAACTACATGTGCTCCATCCCTGCCCGCGGCTGCTGCTACCGCCCTCCCGATTCCGTTTGCTCCCCCGACGACCACAAATACCTGTCGGCTGAATGGTTTCTCTTGCGGTTGGCGGCGCAGTTTCGCTTCTTCCAATTGCCAGTATTCAATCCGAAACGCTTCCGAACGTGGAAGTGCCACGTAGTTTTTGAAAACCGTGAACGCCGCACTCGCTACCGCTTCACTCGCTTGCGGCAACTCAGGTTGTGCCTTTTTGCCGTCCAGCGCTGTCGCGCCTTCCATCACGTGAATCGCGTTGGTATAGAATTCGCCCGTTATGCGCGCTTCTGATTTGTCCTTTCCAAAGCTGAACATGCCAATCCCAGGCACCAAGACAACAGACGGAGCCGCATCGCGCAGCGCCGGTGAATCCGCTGCCGCGTGCTTGCGATAGTACGCAACGTAGCTTTCCCTATAGCTGGCAAGCTTTGCATCGAGTATTTGCTCAATCTCTCCCAAAGTCGCCAAAGCTGTGCAGGGAAGGAACAGTGGCTGGATTTTGGTGCGGATGAAATGGTCCGGACAGCTCGTACCCAACTCCGCCAAAGAGTTTGCATCCGCGGAATTGACGAAGCGGAGCACTTCCGGAGAATCGCTGTAGTGTCCGATGACACGCTGCTTCGCCGAGAGCCGTCCCCGCAGCACAGGCAGTAGCTCTGTTGCAAGATCAGCCCGATCTGCGCGACTCACAACCTTTTGTCCACCGAAGAGTGCTTCTCCGGCTTGATTTACAAAACCCTGAACAAACTGACCCAGATCTTCGATGACGTGCAATGTGTTCTCGTAGCACTGCCGCTGCGTGTCGCCCCAGGTGAACAATCCGTGGGAGCCGAGAATTATTCCATCGGCGTCAGGCTTGGCCTGAATCGCTTTTCGGAGCATGAGCCCAAGCTCGAATCCAGGCCGCTGCCACGGAACCCACACAATTCGAAGGCCAAATGTTTGGTTGAATTCCTTCAGGCGTGCCTCTGCGTTCGCAGAGGCAGCTATCGCAATGCACCAGTCAGGATGCAGATGATCGATATGAGGGAAGGGAAGAAATCCGTGTAGGGGTGTATCAATCGATGCGGCCGTGGCATTTTGCCCAAATGCGCACAGCGGATAATATGCGACCATTTCATCTTCATACGCAGCGCCACGGTAACGCTTTTCCAGTTGCATTAACTTTTCCTGATAGAGCGTCGCGAACCCGCTCCTCTTAATACTTCCCAAATCCCCGCCGCTGCCCTTCACCCACAATACCGGGCACGGTTGTCCAGTAATGCTGTCCTCCTGAATGATCTTTGAACTGGTGTTCCCGCCGCCAAAGTTCGTGAGGCGGAGATCCGCGCCGAGCAGATTAGATCGGTAGCGAAGTAATTCCGGTTCGTCCATCCCCCGAGCAGTTGTTTCATTCCAAAGATTTTCGAGATAGATTAATTTCTTCATTTTCCACCTGGATTGCCAGACCGGCTAGCCTCAGTTAGTTCTGTCGACTTTCACTCGCCATACAGATTACGCGTATGACCCGGACGCTTTTTTCCGTGGACCGCGTTCCCGAGCAGTTTGCTCCAGATACCCGCTGGCACGAAATGCCACCAGAGGGTCTTCCGCCAGCCCCTTGGACTTCCGCCATGCACGAAGTAGCTGACGCACATCTGTGTTGAAGGCGTCCTTAAAAATGTTTTCTGCATCGATCAGCCGCTGCTCATTGCGGGCTCTAACCAGCGATTCGTGATCGATCAGCGCCGCCTTGCCATATAGTTCCTGCGCCGTCGTGACTGTTTGAATCATTGCCTCAACTTTATTCTTTAGGTTATGGCTTTGATCGATCATGTAAGCGATGTCCGCGCGTTTCCTATTTTCCCACTCAAAATGCGCAATTTCGGCAAATACCCGGAAAATCTGATACGGATCAATCGACCCCAGCGTCAAATCATCATCCGCATAGCGCCGGTCATTAAAATGGAACCCACCCAGCATCTCTTCATCCAGTAGCCACGCCACGATCTGCTCGATATTCTGTGCGGAGTAATGATGCCCCGTATCCACCAGCACGCGAGTTTTCGGGCCGGCATGCCTTGCCAACAGGAAAGCCATTCCCCAATCTGCTATATCCGTATGATAAAACGCCGGTTCAAACGGCTTGTATTCGATCAGCAGCCGCTGATTTGGCCCCAATGCATCGTGCGTAGTTCGCAATCCGTCAGCCATCCAACGCTTCCGTTGCCGTATGTTGGCCGTCCCCGGATAATTGGAGCCGTCGGCAAACCACGGGGCGACATCTCTGCTTCCAATTTTCTTGGCGATGTCCACGCAATCGAGAAGATGTTTCAGGGCCCTTTGGCGGATTTCCGGGCGCTCGTTCGCGAACGACCCATGTTTGTACTCCTGGTCCTGAAACACATTGGGATTTACGGATCCTGGCAACACGGCATATCGTTTGGACAAGCCCAGTAGAGTCTCTACGCTTTTTGGGTCTGGCAAATCCCACAAGACGTGCAGAGCGAGAGTGGGGCATGCTCCCGTCAGGTGATGGACCTGGCTGGCATCCGCGAATTTTTCTTCGATGGTGGAAGCAGCAGAATCCTGAAGGAACTTTCCAAAACGCGTGCCAGTGTCCGCAAAGCCCCAGGAGGGAAGTTCAATGCGGAATCGTTCCATCGCTGCGGGTACTACGTTTGTCGGATCCATGAGTAACTCCTCGACCGGCTTACCAGAAGTCTACGCTCTTTTTGCAAATATTGAAATTATTTCAAATGGGAAACAATCTCCCGGAAGTGTTGGTGCCCCTGCACAACAGCAAGAAGCAACCCAGGCTGTGTCTCTGAACGTCGGATATTCACGCCTTATCTCGAAGTTCGGTGAGAGACGGCAGGGCCTTTTACCACTTTGTGTTCAACGTAATTATAAGGAGCGACGCTCTCACCCTTCAGCAATGACAATCCCAGTTGAATTAGCGATGGCCCATATTTGGCGACTTCGTGTGACACGGAGGCCACCAGCGGGCTATTTTTCCGCCGCATCTCCTCCAGAGCCTCCTCGATACAGTCGTGGCTCACTACACAAAGGTGCTGCTCCCGATTCAGTTCCTTCGCCGCATCGATTGCTCCCAACGCCGCCGTATCGTTGATTGCAGCCACCAGAATCCTCCGAGCTGCCCGATTCTTGCGCAGAAATGCGCGCATGACCTTGTAACTCTCTTCTCGAAGTCCGCAGCTATCCAGCCGCACAAATTTCTCCGGTGGAATATTCTCAATCCGTTCCCGTATGCCTTCAAACGCCCCGGTAATCCGGCTCTGCACCAGGCTGCCGGCGCGCACCAGGTCCAGTCCCACCACGAAATCGACGTTCCCCTTGTATCGATCCATGGCCACCGCGCCCAGAAAATCGCCCCCATCAAGGCCCGCCCGGTAATTGTCGACGCCAAAATAAACAGCGTTCGGGTGCGGACTGTCGACGGCGATCAGGGGTATTCCCGCCTCCGCCAGCTTGTTGGCAATGATTGGCGCAACCAGCCGGTCGGTCTGAAACTCCATCACCAGGTCGACGCGTTCTTCCACGAATCGATCCACATTTTTCCGTGCCACTTCACCGTCATATTGATTGTCCATTACCAGAAGCTGAATCCCCGCTGCCACCGCAGCGGCCTTCAGGCTTTCCGTGACCGCTACAGAAAACGGCAGTTGCCCCGATTGTCCGCCAAAGCCAAACCGCAGTTTTTTCGGGCGGCTCACCAGACGGTAGCGTCCATCTTCAGGGCGCGACACGTATCCTCGATGCACCAATGTACGCAAAATCCGAAAGACCGTCGTCTTTGAAATACCTGTTTGCTGGTGGATCTGCTCGAGCGTAAGCGGCCGCTTTTGCTCTTCGAGCATTTCAAGAACGTCAAGTGTTTTGGAAAGAATTGGTATCAGGTACATGCGTTTACCCGAAGCAGCGTTTGCCATGCCGGCCGTCTTCTTTCTTCACTGAGACAAGAGCAGTAATCGTTTGCCAGTGTAGCGTACTCAAAGTTCCCTAACTAAATATATTTCTATAGAGAAACATCCACTCTATTCCCAAGATAATCGTTCAATTCCCACAGGGGTAACGCTCATTTTGCGCTTTGCGCTTCCCTCAAATGAAAGTTCTGCACTCCAGCATGAAGTGTGTGCTCCCTGTTTCCCCAAACAAATACGCCTGTAAGTCCTTCAGGGAGCCGAATCATCACGTCTACAAATTCACCGTCCCGCCGATACGATGTTTCGATCTTTCCCGATGGATGAGGAATCGAGATATTGAGAGAGTTCAGTGATCCCAGAAAAGGAGCGATGCGAACTTTCTTGAACCCAGGCTCGGCAGTGTGAATACCGGCAACGATCGTCGGTATGTCGTAAATGGGATGCGCGCTCCATGCATGAGAGTCAGACCGCGTCGGGTCAGGATACTCTGGTGTGGTCGTCAGTCCCAGCGCCAACATTCCGCGCCACGGCTTCAACAAATCCAGATAAGCAGCGCCCATGCCTGCGTGATCCAATGCGCGTGCCAGATAAAATTGGAAAAAATAAGTGACCTTCGCAAGCGGCGGATCTGCGGCAGCGGAATCTGTTCCCGGCCCCGCCTTCATGATCCGTGTCATCACCGCTTGTTGTTCCGTTTTGGGAACCACATCGTAGAGCACGGCCAAAAGATTTGCATGTTGGCTATAGGAAGCCTTTCCAGGAGTGTCTGCAAGCAATCCAATCTTCGAGTTCCAACACTCTCGATAGACATTTTCGGCGGCAAGCCTCGCGTTCTTGCGATAGATTTCCGCTTGCCGCTTGTCTCCCATCGCCTCTTCCATCTCCGCCGCATCCTGCAATGCGCCGATGAATTGCAGCGTGAGTATTGCAGACTTTCCGGTTGCGTCCACGGGCGGAAAGTCTTTCAAGCCTGCGGGTGTATCCACGAAAGTCCAGTAAGGTATGGATTTCAGCAGTCCGTCCTTGTCCTGTCGGCGCACAAACCAGTCGATCACCGGGCGAGTATTCGACAGCATTTCGGCCACGAATTCGCGATCAGGTCGATACATCCAATAGTCGTGCAGCATGTTGATCCAGTGCAGCGAAAACGGCGGAATCAGTTGTGGAAGGGAACTGGGATACCGGCTTTGCGTCAATCCTTCTGGAATCCGCGAATCGTCAAACGCGCGCAGAGCCTGGCGTGCCAATCGGTCGTCGCCACTGACCACATAGGAAATTAGCGCCTGAATTCGTGTGTCGCCAACATACTGTAATTGTTCCCAAAACGACGTGTCCATGTACGTCTCATGCGCATCCAGTCGCGCGCCCCTCCAGCAAATTTCCCAGATTTTTGCCAACTCCGGATCGCTGGACTCAAAGTGCGCATCTTCTTTAAACGGGTATGCGCTGAAGTGTGCGATCATCGCTTCCAAGGTGAGCGCTTCATCCTTGGTTTCAATCTCCATCTCGATGTACCGCCAAGTTCGCCACCACAGCGGCGCAAACCGGCGAGATGCTCCTCCGTCTGGCAAGAATTCATCGAACAATCCCAATGCGCGCCGCCCCTCAATTTCATTGCGATTGCCACGTTCCTGCTTCGCATCGTAAAGCGCTTCCGTATACGTTAAGCGAATTGATGCTCCTTTGCCCCCGCTTACCACTAGCAATGGATAGGCGGTCACCAGCGTTTTGTGATCGATCAGCAGAGTTGTTCGCGTATGCGCAGGAATTGTGGCCGGCCGGTCAGGAAATCCTTGCGCTGCGGGAAGATCCGTTCGCACAACCCTTCCCGCCGCCACTTCCGTATATTCCATCGCCGGTAGCTGGTCCGGAATCAGTAGCCACGGAGTATTGGCCACTTCAGTGCGAGAGTGAGCCACGCTCCCGTGTGGGTAAATCGATTCACGGATCGCTCCTGCAGCCGTCACATAATGCGATGTCGGCGAAATGAAAGCGCTATTCCAATCCCAGTCATAGCGGGACCCGTCTATTTTTTCTCCAGGTCCAGCCGCCCAGTAGGAATAAAGTCCGTTCGCTTCTCTTCGAATTACCTCGTGTCCGTCCTCTTCCTCCACTTGCCACGTTTTATCCGTATTGACAATTGCTTCGGCTTCGGAATCTCCTTGGACGAGGAATGCAGCGCGATCAGTGATCTGTGCCAAGGGGACGTAAATTCCAAATTGCCACACGGTCGCTGATAAAACATTTGCTCCTTGCTGCAGGTCTGGCCCCAGGTCAAACGTTTCGTAGCGCCAATGCGTCAGGTCTCCGCGCGCGGGTCCCTCGCCAATTCGTTTCCCATTCAAATAAAGAAGAAAACGGTTGTCAGCGCTCACGTGAACGATGAAATGAGATGGCTTTTGCGCAATTTCAATCGCCTTGCGAAAGTGGAATACTCGCGGCTCTCGCAGAGGAGCCGTCGGGTGTGCGATCCATTGCGCAGTCCACTTCGCACGTTGTGGAACCTCTGCCGGTCCACTGCTCGACTGCGCTGCCGAAATATAGGTGCACAACATTGCGGAGAGAACCAAAAACCATAATTTCAAGAATTGCGGAATCATCGTTGGGTGCCCCGTGAACTCGGCAAGATGTTCGCCAAGGAGCGTCGGCTCGTCCTTCCACCGGTTCATCTTGGAGCATATCTCTAATATGAAACTATTTCACCCATGAAGTATCCGGCGCCACTCCATGCTGGCAAAGGCGTGAAAAAACGAGCAGCAACTCGAACTGGCTCTCATTGAGCTTCGGAAGTGTGATTGGGGCTTGAGATTTATGCTGCCAAGATTCGCTCAGCCTCGAAGGTTAAAAAAGCCGCCATCCAGCGGGTAGTCCACTCCAGTAATAAACGAGGCTTCGTCCGAACAGAGGAATAGAGCCAACGACGCTACTTCTTCCGGCTCCGCCATTCTCCCAATCGGCTGCGACTTGGCCAACTTCTCAAACATCTCCTGCTCGCGGCCCGGATAATTCTTCTTCAGATAGCCGTCTACGAATGGCGTATGCACCCGGGCAGGCGAAATGCAATTGCAGCGAATCTTGTGCGGCAAATAATCTTTGGCCACGGAATAGGTCATGGCGATGACCGCGCCCTTGCTCATCGAATAGGAGAAACGATCGGCTAATGCCGCGGATCCCGCGATTGAAGCCATGTTGAGAATGACTCCGCCGCCATTCGCCTTCAGATACCCGATACAGGAATGCATGCAGTTGTAGAATCCCTTCACATTTACGCGAAACACGCGGTCGAAATCTTCCTCCGTCGTACTTTCCAGTGTGCCAATGTGCGAGACGCCCGCGTTGTTCACCAGAATGTCCAGGCGCCCGCGCCCCAACTCTCGAAATGTTTCTTCCACTTGATTGACGTTTGTCACGTCGCACGAGTGCGCCCACGCCTGCCCGCCTGCCGCCATCACCAGCTTCGCCGTGCTTTCTGCTGCGCTCAGATCGAGATCCAGAATGTGAATCGCCGCTCCACTCGCCGCAAACCGCAGAGTGATGGCCCGCCCGATGCCACTTCCCCCGCCGGTCACCACCGCGACCTTTCCGTCTAGCCGGAAAGCCTCTTTGCCGCTGCTCATCGTCTTCATCTCCATCTGATGGACTATCCCGCGCGTCGAGATGAGCAATTGCTAATCCCGAAGCGACGCCAAGCGCGTAAGCTGCATGGCGGCTACAAATATACTCTGAGTGATTCATTTGCCGCGCGAATTTCACGCTCACAATAATTTTGAGCAACCTGCAATGCGCATTCCATGAACTATCCCTGTGACTGATTACCTTGCCCAAACGTGCCAATACTTTGATACTTTAATTCCCGCAATCCGTTCTCTCAAAAGGATGGTAACGTATGACTTCAAGCCCTCGTCGTGGAACTCGCCTTCAGTGGCTGATGGTTGTCGGCCTATCCATTGGAGTCTGGCTTGGTGCCCCATGCGCTGTTCATTCGCAGGCGGTTTTATCCCCAACTGCTCCCACAACCGGCGAAGATCCCGCCAAGGTCGATCTGGCCTGGCAGAAAGCCAGCACAAAGTACGACGCGCAGCGCGCAACCATCCTGAAAGAGGTCGAGCGCGTGGACTACGCCGGTCCTTTTCGCCCCGACTGGGAATCGCTGCAAAAATACGAAGTTCCCGATTGGTATAAGGATGCCAAGTTCGGCATCTTCATTCACTGGGGCGTCTATGCCGTCCCCGCTTACGGCAACGAGTGGTATCCGCGCAATATGTACAACGAGGGCACCGAAGAGTTCA
Organism: Candidatus Acidiferrales bacterium; assembly: GCA_963748365.1. Lineage (GTDB taxonomy): Bacteria > Acidobacteriota > Terriglobia > Acidiferrales > UBA7541 > Acidiferrum. The sequence continues at coordinate 258,715 of CAVVJG010000013.1, read as the reverse complement.
AACGTCACCTCGCCACCTATGGCCCGCAGGATAAGTTCGGCTACAAGGATTTTATTCCCATGTTCAAAGCGGAGAAGTTTGATCCGGCCGCTTGGGCAAAGCTATTTAAGGATGCTGGCGCGAAATATGTTGTCCCCGTTGTTGAACATCACGACGGATTCGCCATGTACGACAGTGGCCTAAGTGACTGGACCGTAGCGAAAATGGGTCCTCATCGTGATACCGCTGGCGACCTCGCGAAGGCCGTCCGCGCTGAAGGGCTCCACTTCGGTGCATCGACTCATCGCGTCGAGCACAATTTCTTCCTGGGTGTGGGACGCCGCATTTCTTCCGATATTAACGATCCGAAGTTCGCCGATTTCTATGGCCCCGCTCACAACTGGCTAGAGGCTAAGGGCAGCACGCCGCTGGCAAATGACTTTACCTACGTCTCGCCGCAATGGACCGCGGATTGGCTCGCCCGTTCCGCCGAAATTGTCGAGAAATATCATCCGGATATCATGTATTTCGATTGGTGGATCGGCCAGCCTTCAGTCCGCGCTGATCTGGTGCGCTTTGCCGCCTACTATTACAACGCCTCGCAGCAATACCGCGGCTACGCCGGCGTCATCAATTTCAAGGACTACGCCCTGCAAGAGCACTCCGCCGTGCTCGATATCGAACGCGGCCAACTCTCGGACATTCGCCCGCTCTATTGGCAGACCGACACTTCCATCAGCAACAAGTCCTGGGGCTATATAAAGGATGACACCTTCAAGTCGCCCCAGTTTGTCGTTCATCAGCTCGTCGACATCGTCAGCAAGAATGGAAATCTCCTCCTGAATGTTGGCCCGCGCTCCGATGGCACCATCCCCGAAGAAGTCCAGAAAGTTCTTCTCGATGTCGGCGCCTGGTTGAAGGTAAACGGCGACGCTATCTACGGCACGCGCCCGTGGAGAATTTATGGCGAGGGCCCGACTAAGGTTACCTCCGGTGCTTTCCACGACACCGATACTGCGGACTATAAGCCCGAGGATTTTCGCTTCACCACCAAAGGTGATGTGCTCTACGCCATCGAACTTGCCTGGCCTTCCTCAGGCGAAGCCGTCATCCATTCGCTCGGCACAACGCTCGGAGCAAAGAAGATCTCCTCCGTTGCACTGCTAGGCTCCGATGCCAAACTTGAATTTCACCAGCAACCCGACGGCTTGCACATCAAGGTCCCCGCGCAAGCACCCGGCAAATTCGCCTATGCGTTCCGCGTCACGTTTGAGTGAGCAGTCGCATGCATCGAGCTGATCGACCGGTGCCATAAACAAGGTTGGAGTGTTACTCGCGCAGTTAAAGCTTGTGAGAGATGGCGCGCCCGGGGAGATTCGAACTCCCGACCCTCGGATTAGAAGTCCAATGCTCTATCCAGCTGAGCTACGGGCGCCCTGCTTCGATTCTAAAGCATTCGGCCCCGGCATCAACACTGTTTTGCCAACACCGAACGCTCTATCAACAATCGAGTTATCCAGCGTTGCTCACGCGCGTTTCTCCGCGCCTACGCCCAATTTCCAGTTTCTCGAGATCAAGACACAGATCCCTTAAGGATGCTCTTTGGATTCGGACTATTTGCTTTCGTCGTCCCCAGATAGAAAGCCATGGTCACTGGCCTCGCTGCAACCAGCGATCCATTCTTCAATTCCCTCACATAACGAACGTGTCTCCAGGCCGCGGAAATATTCACTACCACGCCCTACAGTACCATCCCTATTCCGAGCGGCAGAGAAAGCGTGGACGGTTCCACCGCGGCCCCGCGGGTGGCCTCCAACTCGCGCAAAAACAGTCCAAATCGCGCCACCACAAATCCAAATGCCATAAGCGCCAGTGCAGTTCGGATCCAAGCAAGAAAAGTGCGCTCGGCGGCCAGGTAGACACGAGGATCGCTGTTGCCAATTTCTGGTGGCATGTGCGCCCACCCTCCTTTCGCTGATTGGATAGGACGAAGGATAGCATTCTTGAGAAGAGTTTGACCGCCGATCCGGCCCTTCAGGTTTATCTAATTCCTTCGGCGGTGTACGATATTCCCTGCTCGATCGCAAACAAAATAGCTCGAAGGCAAGGACGGACACAAACAACATGAAGCAACACTTGAAAAGATTGTTCTCCGCCCGCCCGTTTACAAAAACATTCCTTGTTTGGCTAACACTCATTTCCCTCGCCGCTCTGGGCGCGTTCTTCCTGGTTCATCTTCCTTCCACTATCCGTACGGTCCACGCCCATTCGCTTTCGCGGGCAGATTCGGGTGTTGCGTTCGGTCCCACAATTCCGAACACGCAACCACCCCCCGCTAAAATTCCCAAAGGCATGGTGTGGATTCCCGGGGGAGAATTTTCCATGGGGGCGCAGGATCCTCCAGATATGGACATGGTCGGAATGAAGGCCACCCGGGATTCACGCCCGATCCATCGTGTTTATGTTGACGGCTTTTTCATGGACAAGACCGATGTCACCAACGCGCAATTTGCGGAATTCGTTAAAGCCACTGGCTATATCACCGTCGCCGAGAAAACTCCAACTGCCGCCGATTTTCCAGGTGCCCCGCCAGAAAATCTTGTTGCGGGAGGCGTAGTCTTCTCTCCGCCGAATCATGCTGTTCCTCTCAACAATCATTTTCAATGGTGGAGTTACGTGAAAGGAACAAACTGGCAACACCCAACCGGTCCTAAGAGTTCGATCGTCACAAAGCAAAATTATCCGGTCGTACAAATTGCCTACCAGGATGCGGAAGCGTATGCGAATTGGGCTCACAAACGACTTCCAACAGAAGCCGAATGGGAATTTGCCGCGCGTGGCGGTCTGGCAGGTAAACCGTTCATCTGGGGCGACCAATTTCAGCCCAAGGGAAAGTGGATGGCGAATACGCATCAGGGGCATTTCCCAAATCAAGATACCGGTGCGGACGGATACGTTGGTATTGCTCCAGTCGCTCAGTATGCGCCGAACGGTTACGGACTCTACGACATGGCCGGGAATGTTTGGCAATGGACTTCCGACTGGTATCGGCCTGACTACTACAGCGAATTGGTGAAGGTGGGCGGAGTTGCACGCAATCCGCAGGGACCGAGCCACCCATTCGATCCGGAGGAGCCGACCGAGCGGAAGAAGGTTCACCGAGGCGGATCGTTTCTCTGCACCGACCAATACTGCTCTCGCTATATGGTTGGGACGCGCGGCAAGGGCGAAGTGACCACTGGCACGAATCACCTTGGATTTCGCTGTGTGTCTTCCGCTCCCGCACACCAGCCTCTTCCCTGATTCACGCCAAGTTTCCTGTGGGGATGTGTCCGAAGAGGAAAATCCGAAGTACTACCGTCGATAGAACCCCGGATGCGGACTGCAAGTAAACGCCTGGCAGATAAAAGTTAAGTATGAGGTGCCTCGCGTACGTTGTTTGTCGTATCTTACTAAATTAAAAAGAGTTACAGAGTTCTTCCCGCCCGCTGTGTCTCTCGCGCGATTTCCATCCACAAGAACGTAGGTAACTGTCCCTCTGGTAAGGAAGGACGGGTACACCCCCACTGCTCTGAACCCGTCCCTCCGTCCAGTTGTTGCTTACAAATGTGTGCCTTATACCTTGCTGAGCACCAAGTATCGGTGGAGCGGGTGTACGCGGTGCTGTAGTGCAGTTTTTTGGTCCCCAGCCGGCAGAACGCCGGCGACGGACACCGGGAAAACACGCCTCCGCCGCTATTGTCGTTCGAACTGGTTGGACAGAAAGAATGGGAGTTGCGCCGTGAGAGTCACAAGAAAACACGAACGGGGCTTCACTTTATTGGAATGCTTGATCGTGGTTGGAATGATGATGGTGATGACCGCCATGGCCATCGTGGGCAGCCGTGGCCCGATGCAGACCTTCCGCGCCAACGCTGCGCTGGACACTATAAGCAGTCAATTGCGCACGGCGCGCCAGATCTCCATTAGCCAACGCCGCTGGGTGCAGATCACCATCGACCAGGTGAATAACACCATCAGCTATCAGATTCTTCCCCCGAATACACCGGGGACCACCGAACAACCCGGCCCTCTGGTTACCGTGCCACTTCCCGCGCAAACCGCATTCATGTTGGAAGCGGGCGTTCCAGACACGCCGATGGCATTTGGAAAAACCGCTCCCGTCTACATTGGAAACCTCAGTGGCGGCCCCATTGGAATGCGCTTCACACCCACCGGATCTTTTTCTGACAGCACAAACAACAATCCTATTAATGGAACAATATTTCTAGGCATGGCCAATCAACCAAGCACCGCTCGTGCGGTAACCATTCTTGGAAGCACCGGACGGGTTCGGCCGTATACCTACGTTGGTAATTCGACTTGGGTTGAATAGGAGTCGCTTCATGGAAAACATGCGCAGAGCAAAAAGGCAAAAAGGATTCACTCTTCTGGAGACAATGATTGCTATGGCGGTGCTTTCATTTGGCATTCTCTCTCTCGTCGCAATATTCACGCAGGGATTGAAGGCTTCTTCAACCAGCCAGATTCAATTCATCGCCCAAGCCAAGGCGCAAGAAGCCATGGAAACGATTTTCACGGCTCGCGACACGCACATCCTGTCGTGGGCCCAGATTAATAATGTCAGCAAGGGCGGCGTATTCCTGGATGGTCCGCAACCCATGTTGGCGCCGGGCCCGGATGGGTTGGTAGGAACCGCGGATGACGACGTTAACAATCCGAACACGATCATCGTCGGGCCGCCGGGCAATGACGACATCATGACCACTTCGGGTGACATCACCATTAATCTGAACCCGCTGATGAAGCGCACCATCGAATTCGTTCCCGTCACCGGCACACCAAACTTGAATCAGGTCACCGTCACCGTAACCTACACAATGCAGGGGCGGACCAACCAATTTCAGCTAGTTTGCTACATCTCGAATTACGCGTGAGGCTTTCGATGAATCCTAAAATGAACCGCAAAAGCGCTGGTTTTACGCTCATCGAACTGATGATCTCCATGAGCGTCACGCTGGTGTTGCTGTACGCCGCCGTGAGCATGTTTCGGAACGCGTCGCAATCGAACCAGATAGTGACGCAGGCTTCGGACATGACTGACAACCTGCGCGCGGGATTAAATCTGATCCAACAAGACCTGCAACAGGCAGGTACGGGAATTCCGACGGGCGGGATACCCATCCCATACACCTCCAATGGCAGCACTTCGAATCCGTGTGGTCTCACTGCGGAACCGAACCGCCCAACACTGACGGGCTCCACGCAATTTCGCCTTTGCAATGCGACTATGCCGGCGGTAGCTACCGGCCAATCGCTGGGTCCCATGGTAACTGCGCCGGATGCCACCACCGCGCGTCCCACGGATGAAATCACCATGCTGTATGCGGACAATACGCTTGGCATGGACGACAAGCCGATTAATCAACCTGCCAATCCGGGCCCGCCGGCACAACCCGCTTGCAACGGCACATTGACCATCAGCGGCACAACCCTTCTGGTGACGTTTGATCCCTCCTGCGTGGCAGCGACGCAACCGGGCGTGAAACTGAATCCAGGCGACCTTGTCATGTTCTCCAACACCAAGGGCAGCACCTTGATGGCGGTTACTTCTGCTACCGGAAACAGCGCCACCTTTGCACCTGGTGACGCGTTTAACTTGAACGGGCGAGTGACTGACACTGGGGGGACCATCTGGCAACTGCAGAATTCCACCACGTGTGGGGGAGCTCCGGCATGCTTCCCGCCAACAACCGCAACGCGCATCTGGATGATTTCGTATTATCTGGACAACCTCACCAGTCCACCGTTTGTCCGCCTGATTCGCCGGGTCAACTTCACTCCCCCGACTCCAGTAGGCGAGACGCTGGAAAATCTCCAGTTCACTTACAACCTGGTCGATGGCGCAACGAACCCATCGAATCAGCCAGGTATTCCCACGGGGAGCAGCGAATCGCAGATTCGTTCCGTCAACGTGTTGTTGGCAGCGCGTTCAACGTATTTGACCAAACAAGGGGCTACGCCCATGTACGCCAGAAACAATCTGGTAACCCAGATCAGTCTTCGCAGTATGGCTTATTACAACAAGTATCAGTAAAGAGGAGCATGCAATGAACTTGAACTTGCTGAAAAAATCCAAGCGTTTTCGTCAGGACGCAGGTATTGCTCTCCTCACCACCCTGCTGCTCCTGTTCATGATGTCCAGCCTCCTGGTTGGTTTCTCGATTCTGCTGGCTTCCAGTCAGCGGCTCGCGGGAACCAGCGATGATCAGGTCCATGCATTCTATGCATCGGAAGCTGGCATGGAGCAATTGACCGCCGGATTGGGCAATTTGTTCAACCAGACGTATTCGCCCAGCATCAGCCAGGTCAAGGCCTTGGAAACCACTCCACCGTATATTCCTGGTATTACCTTCATCACCGGTGACGGCAAAAGCGGTTACACCGTAACGCCACAAGCTGTGGACAACAACGGAAATCCTGCGCCGACGATCACCACCATCAAGTCTGGCAATTATCAGGGCATGACCGCGATGGCGACCGAGTACACGATGATGACCAACGCGCGCACGGTCACTGGCCGTGAAGTCACACTGAAGCGCACTACACAAACGGTCGGCATCCCGATGTTCCAGTTCGGAATATTTTCCGACGACGACCTGAGCTTTTTCCCTGGTCCCGACTTTGATTTTGGTGGCCGCACGCATTCGAATGGAAATCTCTTCCTGGCATCCGGAGCCACCCTAACCCTCAGGGACAAAGTCGACGCGTTTAAAGACGTGATTCGCCAGACACTTTCCAACGGTCACCCCACTTCCGCGGGCTATACCGGAACGGTAAATGTCACCATTTCGCCGGGGGGGAGCAGCTATCGCGCACTCGCCATGACAGAAGGATCTCTAACCGGCGGTCTCGGTTCATCCGGTTGGTCTGGATGGCCCAATCTCTCCATGGGTTCTGCGAATTACAACGGAAATCTGCAGAACGGCAAAGGCAGCAGCGCGCCACAATACGCCGGCTCCGCAAAGCAGCTTGACCTGGGTATCGTTACCATCGGCAGCGGCTCGACTCAATCGGTTGACCTTATTCGCCGTTCTTATTCCGGGGAGCCTTCTACCGTTACTGCGGAACGTTATTTTGCGCAGGCCAGCTTGCGCGTCCTTGCTTCCGACGATCCTGCAGATCTTATGAATTTGCCCTGCATCGACGGCGGAACTCAGCCGTTCGATCTCAGCAAAATTGCAGTTGCTCCTGGTGTCGGCGGTGCTAATTGGTCGGCCTATGCCCCAGCTGCCACGCTCTACACCAAGATGATAGCCAACAACGTCGTGCCTCTTCCTTTGGCCGCTTCAGGTGGTGGAGGTGCTTACAACTCTGCGGACAGCTACTGGCTGCCGGGCGGCTATCCCATCATTAAGGGTTTCATCAAGATCGAAGAACAGACGGCGTATGGAACTCCTTGCGGCACGTGGAAAGACGTCACGCTGGAAATTCTCAGCTACGGTTATGCTGGTCGCAACATTGACCCCGTTCCGCAATCGCTCGACGGAAACACTTTGAACCCGCAGTGGCCAGGGACGAATGCCTTGATGCAGGGGCCAGGGGCAAATCCCTTTATCAATGCGCCGATTGTGCCGTTGAATACAGCCGCTCCTCCAGCGCCAATCCAGTTGGACAATCAAAACGGAAATTACCGCCCAGCGGGAACTTTTTCGGCACTGAACACTGCGGCCGCTCCTTTAGGAGTCTGCCGCGATCCCCATCCTTATGCGGTGATCCGGTTAGAGCGCATTCGCGACAATCCGTCCTCCATTCCGGTCCGGAACGGAGTACGCAAGACCACTGCTCCCACAAATCTCCCGATGACGGCCACCGTAGCACAAGCGTGCGGTGTCGATCCAACCACTGGTCTGCTATCGGCTGGTTGGACTCCACAGCCAACGGACTTCTGGCCCAATACCCTGTTTGACACGCGCGAAGGCACGTTGCGCGACACAGCGATGAGCGGGGCCAACCCACCAACTATCCCGGTGCCTCGCCCCACCCTCAATGGCACTATGCACTACATTGAGGTCGACGGTAAGAACCTGGCAAGCTGGTTTGGCGGCAAGATCACCACAATACTTGGCTCGCTCACAACCTCTGGCCAATCTACCAAGGATCCGGCCGTGGCCCCGAACAACTTCGTGGCCTACATTTCCGACCGCCGTGGCAATTATTCCAGGTCGCAGACGCTCACGGGCGGTTGGCCTCCACTTTCCTACACTCGAAATGAAACCGGTGAATTCGGGTGGAACGACGTCGTGAATAGTACCGACCCCACAACCGGTTGCCCGAACGGCGGCCTGGACACTGGTGAAGACGCCGACAAAAACAGCGGCTTCTATACCTATGGTGCGAACGAATCGTACATCCACGGCACGGGAATCGCTCCTGTGACCAGTCTTGGAAATGGTCAACTTGGTGTCTTTACCAACCTCGTGGCTTTGGGTGCGATCTCCAACAACGCCAATTGCGCCGTCGTACCTTCCTACACCACGAACGGAATCTGGCCCATGATGGTGGCGGGCAGTCCCGCCGCCGCTCGTGAAAATCCTGCGCTCTTCTTCCGCAGAGCCGTAAAGATCGTGAACGCCAAGGATCTCACCGCTGTTGGCCCTTGCCCTAGCGGGGTGTCTTGCGGCCTCTCCATCACTTCAGAAAATCCCGTTTACATTCAGGGTGACTTTAACTCTAACCTGGGTGGAAACGGTTGGAGCGATCCGTTTGTTCCGACCTCCGTCGCGGGCGACGCTGTGACGCTGCTTTCGAACGACTGGAACGACGTGAACTCGTTCTCCAGTCCTTATTCTACAGGTGCCCGCAACGGCGTAACCTCCTGGTATCGCACTGCTATCATTGGTGGCAAATCTCCATCCTTCCAGCAACCTTCGGGCACTGGGCAGGACTTCGGCACCGACGGCGGTGTGCACAACTTCCTGCGCTACATCGAAGCCTGGTCCGGCACGCTGAACTATCAGGGCTCCATCATTAACCTGTTCTTCAGTCGCCAGGCCAATGGCACCTTCAAGTGCTGCAACACGGTATACAACCCGCCAAGCCGCGGTTACAAATTTGACATCACCTTCTTGAATCCGACTCTGTTGCCGCCGCGGACTCCGCTGTTCCGCGACGTCAATACCACTGGCTGGACTCGACTCCTGCTTCCGGGCCAATACCAGTAATACAATACTGTTTCGTCCGTTTCCGCAAACGTCCCGGTTTTCCACCGGGACGTTTGCTTTTTCACGCGTGCTTCCGCCCTCCTGGCCGATTCATGCTATCTTTTTTATTGCCGCCTAATTTTGCTTCCGAAGTGGGAAGAACATGAATCCTCTTGAAACGCTCAGTCTTGTTCTCGGTGCTGGCTTTTCGTCAGGATTGAATCTGTATGCCACCGTGGCCACCCTGGGGCTGCTGCAACGCTTTGGCGTGATTAATCTGCCCGAACACCTGCACGTGCTTTCCAATCCGATTGTGTTGGGGATCGCTGCCGGTCTTTATATCGTTGAATTTCTTGCGGACAAGTTTCCTTATATCGACTCGATCTGGCAGGCGGTGCATACGTTCATCGGCCCACCCGCTGCTGGATTGCTTGCTTTCAGTGCAACCGCGGCTGCGCCTCCCGCCTGGCGATGGGGAGCGGCATTGCTGGCTGGTAGCATCGCGCTGACGTCTCATGGCACCAAGGCAAGCGCGCGTGCCGCGGCGAATATGACACCGGAACCGTTCAGCAACTGGGCCCTGAGCTTCGGTGAAGATGTGTTAGCCGTATGGCTGACGTGGTTTGCGACGGCACATCCGACAATCGCCATCGTCGTGGTTGTGGTGCTGGTTGTGGTCTCGCTCTTCTTGCTCTACCACTTGTTCCACTTTTTGCGAAGAGCGCTGCGCAAACTGGCAGAAGTCTGAGGGTCTATTTATTTCAGGTACGTGGCCAGCCAATCGAGAAAAGTTTTGTACCAGAGTTGGCTGTTCTGTGGCTTCAACACCCAGTGTCCCTCGTCTGGGAATATCATGAGCTTAGAAGGCACGCCCTGTCGCTGCAACGCGCTGAAGAGTTCCAGCGACTGCGTGTAGGGGACACGGTAGTCCTTTTCTCCAGCGATCACCAATGTGGGCGTTTTGTATTTGCCAAGCTCCCCTGCATACGTTGACGGTGACCACTTTCTATAATTTTCCGCCGCGCTCCACGGCGTGCCCAGCATGTCGTGCTCTTCAAACCACAATTCTTCGGTCGCGTACATCGAGAACTTATCGTAGACACCCGCGTGGCTGATGATGGCCTTAAACCGATCTGTATGTGTAGCCATCCAATCGGCCATGTATCCGCCATAGGAGCCGCCTGCCGCAGCCAGCTTGGTTTTGTCGATGAACGGAAACTTTACGATGGATGCGTCGATCCCCTTCATCACATCGACATAGGCCCTGCCGCCCCAATCGTTCGTAATTTCATCCGTGAATTTCTGCCCATAGCCGGTCGAGCCGCGACGATTAATCATCAACGTCACATAGCCGGCCCCCGAAAATACCTGCGGGTTCCAGCGGTAGCCCCACGCATTCGACCACATCGTTTGCGGTCCGCCGTGCAGCAGCACCAGGGTGGGATATTTCTTCGTCGACACGAAGCCCGCCGGCTTAATCAGCATGGCTTGCACTTTCGTTGCCTCGGCTCCCTCGAACCAGAATGTCTCGGGCGCATTCATCTCCACGTTGGCCAACAGGGCATCGTTGGCATGCGTCAGTTGCTTCAATCCGCTCCCGTCACCTGCGGCGACAAACAACTCACCCGGCATCGTCAGGCTGGTGCGTTCCGTGACCAGGATTTTCCCATCGCTGTTGAACGAAAACGCGCTGTTGAAACCATCCAGCAATTTCTTCGGTACGGCTCCCGCGCGCGGCTCCATTGCGTAAATGGGCTGCAACGTTTCGTTTTCCGCGGTGAAGTACAGAGTCTTGCTGTCGGGTGACCATGCCAGGTCCGTAGCGCTGCGATCAAACGCTGCCGAAATATTCTGCGTCTGCTCCGTCTTGCGGTCGTACAGCATGATCTGCCAGCGGTCCGCTTCATAGACGGGAGTTAGCTGCGCGTGGAATGCGATGTAACGGCCGTCCGGCGAATAAGCAGGGTCGCCATCGAAGCCCTGATTTTTAGTGATGCGTTTCGCTTCGCCGCCTGCAACTGGCAGGATGAATAAATCAGCGTTGGTGCTCGTCGCTTCCACTTTGTCCGTAACCGCGGTGAAGCAGATCTCTTTTCCATCCGGCGAAAAATTGATGTCGCCCGGTCCGCTGCGTTCGTCGGGGGGAATGTCGTAATCGGCCGTGGGATTCAGATCGCGTGCCGCTGAACTCCCATCCACCGGCATCACAAACAGGTGGCTGCGCTTTCCATCCGACCAGTGATCCCAGTGGCGGAACAGCAGGTGATCATAGATGTGCGCTTTCACTTTGCTCTTTTCCTTCTCCTCGTCGCGCTTGGCGTTGCACCCATCGTCTTTGCAGTCGATATACACGGCAGAGGTGAAAGCGATGCTCTTTCCGTCGGGAGACCACTTGAAAGAGTCCGCGCCCGTCGACAATTGCGTTAATTTTTTCGCTTCGCCTCCATCCATCGAAAGCAAATAGACCTGCGAATTTCCGTCACGCGAAGAGAGGAAAGCCAGCGTCTTGCCATCCGGGGACCACGAGGGAGATGCATCGCGTCCGCTCTGCGTGATTTGAATCGCTTCGCCGCCCGCCGTTGCTATCATCCAGACGTTGCTGACGCCGCGGTTCGCTTCCATATCCGGGGTGGAAATCGCGTACGTCACCCACTTGCCATCCGGCGAAACTTCTGGCGCGGATATACGGTGCAGCTTGATCAAATCATCGAAGGTCAGAGGGTGTTTTGCGGCCGTTTGCGCCGTAACCGTGCTTAGCCCCGCCAATGCCCACACCAATACGATCTTGCCGAATTGTCTCGCCTTCATTCTGCTCTCCTCCGACGCCCTCGAAAACTCACCGTCCCAAAACAGGAAATCATGTCATGCCCCACGCCGTATTTCCAGTTGGTGTTGTGGATTTCCAGGAATGGCCTTGCCCAGTGCCCAGATATAGCCGTCGGGGTCCACCACCATTACATCCCGCCAGCCATGCGGAAAATCCTTTGCACCCTGCAGAATCGTTGCGCCCGCCCGGCGCGCCCGCGCTTCGATAGCGTCCGGATCGCCCCCCAGAAACCGCAATTCCGCCCCGTCTCCCCGCTGACGTGAACCCGACAAACGCGCAAACAGCGGATGGCGATCGTAGGTGTGATCCGCATGCAGCATGAAGTCCCATCCCTGCAATTGCAGCGCGGCGAAATCGCTGTCGGCGTAACGCACATTCGCGCCCACGACGTCGCGATAGAACTTGACGGAATTCTCGACGTTTCGCACCAGCAGATTCACCGAAAACTTCGGCATCGAGTGGCCATACTTGTCCGCGGGCATAAAGGCATCGCCTTCTCGCAGTTTCGTCATCGCTTCACCTCCGAACTACCATCCAATTGATTAGCGCAATTGTGCATGTTGTGCCGACGACGAGAAATTCGCCGCGGCCCATTTGCGTTAACAGCATCACAGAAAAAAGTATTCCAAGTCCGGCGAACAGATTGGAAGCAGGCAACTTGAACTGGCTTTCTCCCGGGCGTTTGCTGCGCAGCACCGGCACTGCGATTGCCATCGTTGCATACACCGCCAGTCGCGAGACTGCAGAAAGCACGGCATTCCACTGAAACGTTCCAAGCGCGGCGAAAGCAAAAACCAGTATTGCGTACACCAATATGGATACGTAGGGTGTGCGATATTTGGGATGCACGGCGCCGAGAAATCGTGGGAAGTCGCCCTGTTCCGCTAGCGCATACGTAACCCGCGGAGCGTGCAGTAAATTCGCGCTCAGGTACCCGTAGGCGGAAACCAGCGCTGCGATAGCAATCGCCATTGCCCCGGCTGGCCCCATGAATCGAAGCGCGGCTTCGTAGAGTGGACTTCCTGTTGCGCCCGCATCAGGCAATGTGGCTACGGTAACGAACTGCACGGCCGTGTAGATTACGGCGACGGCGACGAGCGCGGACAACAGCGCCATGGGCATATCCTGTTTGGGATTTTTCGTTTCGCCGCCGACGAACAACGCGCCTTCAAATCCTCCGTACGCATAGACAAGCAGCAGCATGGCTTGAAACCAGTTCGACGAAGAGACTACAGGAAACGTGAGCGGCACGCGTATTTCGGGCCTGATGATGAGCGCAAACAGCCCGGCAATAATGAACAAAAGCAAGAAGCCAACTTTGACTGCGGTGAAAAAATTGCTCACACTTTTGCCGGTTTTCACGCCGATATAATTAAGCAGTGCGAGGTGGCCGATGAGCAGGGCGAGCACCAACAATTCCGCCGCGCGGCTTTTCAGGGCAGGGAAGAACTGCGAAAGATAGGTATGGAATAGATTTGCGGCAGCGGCCGGTGCGGCAATTCTGGTCAGCCAGGTTAGCCAGGCCACCAGTAAACCCGAAAATCGTCCCAGGGCGTCCCGTGCGTACAGATACAGTCCGCCAGTTTCCTGATAGTAGGAAGAAACCTCCGCGATGCAGCCGGCGATAATTAAAATGCCGGCTCCAGCGCCAAGACAACTCAGCGGGCTCAGTCCGCCCAGTTTCGCCGCGAGATCAGATGGCAACCGGAAAATGCTCACGCCAATGATGGAGTTCACCATCAAAGCCGTCAGGCTCCAGCGGCCAATGGTGCGCACCAGTGTGGGCGAATTCTGCGTCACGCGGGAATCTTCTCTTATTTGAAAGCCTCCTGGTGCGACTAATATTTAGTTGGCAACGCTACCGGCGACGCTTTCATGCGGGCAATTTCTGTCAGCACGTCGATCTTGCCCATGATGGGCTGCAAATGCGGGTAGCGCTCTCCGCCGTGATAATCGATTTCGTAGGTTTTGAAGTAATCGCCATTCTCAGCTAGCAATTGAATTGGTTCCTTGCCGGTTTTAGCGCGGCGGATGGCTTCGCGCAGAATGTCTGGTGTCCACCTGCGGCCATCCACGGCAATCAGGCGCATTCCGGGCGCAAGGCCGGCTTGGTCGGCGGGCGATCCTGTAATCACATCGAGGATGCGATCGCTCTGCTCACCACCCGGCGCATGTACTTGAAAACCGAGCGAAAACCCCACATCAATTCCTTGGTCAACTGCCTCTCCGGCCCGCTGGTGCTCGTTCATCACGTCTGTGTATACCAATTTCCAGCCGCTGTTTTCCAAACCGCCCAGCGGCGCTCCAGGTCCGTGCGTTTCCAACCGTTCCATAAAGAATTTGCTCCAATCGTATGCAGCCATTTCGTTCATTGTGGCCACCAAATCCTCAAAGTTGTAAGGCTTAACGATCGGCCCGGTATTTTCGCCACCGTGAAATTTCTTGCAGAAATCATCGAGCGATTGTTTGCCTTTCGTTTCGCGCCGAATAATCGTATCGGCCTCCAGCCAGATGAGCGCGCTCTCCTCGTAGTAGTCCACGCTGCGGCGCCAACTTGTGCCCCCGGCGGGCATCCCGTACAAAATTTGCGTGGCGGTTGCGGTGTCTTGCAGGTTGCGCCAGGTGCGCCCCGGCCGGTCATCGAGAAAGCCTGCACTGTACGCCAAATACTCGCGCAATTTGTCCGGAGTCCAGAATCCAGCGCGCGCTGCCAGCATCACGCCGTAATATTGCGTCAAACCTTCGTAGACCCAGAGCAAATCCGTGGTGAGGGGCGCCTGATAATCCGTCGCCACCAGTCCAGCCGGGCGGCGGTACTTTCCGTTCCACGAATGAACGAATTCGTGAGGTAGCAAATCCATTTGTGTTTCGTGTACATCGGGATCGAGAAAGAGTGCCTCGGGAGTGCGATTGGCGCTCGACTCGTGATGCTCGACTCCATCGACGGGAAGATGTTCGCTCAACGTCAACAGAAAATCGTAACGCCGGTAATGCCGTGCGCCGAACAATGGAACCGTTTCCGCAACCAATTGCCGAAGATGTTGCACTTCTTCGGGGCTCGCTTGCAGTGCTGCGGCACCATCAGCGGCAATGTGAATCATGTGCGCGGGTTTCTGGCCTGGCGCCAGGTCGATGTCTCGGAAATACGCGCCGGCAATTACCGGGGAATCGATCAACGTGGCAAGACTTGCAGGAGCGAAGAAAATTTCGGCCGCCGTTTCTTTTGCCACCGGCAACGCTGTCCCGTATTTCCACGCCGCTGGCAAGCGCAAGCTGGCGGCGTAGATCAAATCCGCGGTCTTCGCTCCTTGTGGATACAGCGTGAGCATGTACCAGTTCAACATGGCGATTTGTGCGCTGGACGATGGTGTCTCTCGTGACCCGCCGGATTCTGCGGGCGAAAGATAGTCAAGTGCCACCTCGAGGGTTTCCGCTCCGCCGGGCACTTCGACATGAAACGCATACATATCAAGGCTGTCGCGCCGCCACGCAACTTCCTTTCCGGCAGCATGCATTTTCAGTCCCGCCAAGTTGTCCACCGGCCCTGTGGGCGCATGTTCACCTTGAGTCCATTTCGGGTACACCAGGGTCAGCGGTCCCGGCTTCACCGGAAATGCAAGTTTCGCGTGAAACACATGCTTTGGGGCGTCGCGCAAATCCACAGTGATTTGAACTGGTTTTTGTACCGACTGTGCACGAATTGCCGGAACCGAAAAGAATGACATTACCGACAGAAAACTGGCGAAGCGTCTGAGAGAGTGCGTCATGAACGAAAATCCTCCGAACCCGCGAAAGAGTATCACACTGGCTTCCAAGCTGCCGGTTTGGCCTGTTTCGCTCTCCAAGCCATTTTGTTCTTCAACCTCTGACTTCCCGGCCTTTTGCTACAATCAATTTATGAGCACCGCTACTCATTCCACATCGCTTTTTTCCCGCAATCTTCGCAAAAATTATCCTGTCGCGGTTCGTGGCGAAGGCAGCTGGATCGTCGCTGCTGATGGACGCCGCTATCTCGACGCTTCCGGCCAAGCTGCGGTCGTTAGCATCGGCCACGGCGTCGCCGAAATCGGGCGCGCTATGGCAGAGCAATCCAGCCGGATCGCCTTTGCCCACACCACGCAATTCCATTCCGCACCTGCGGAAAAACTGGCTTCGCGCGTTCTTGCGATTGCCCCGCGCAACTTCCACGACCACGGCCGCGTCTATTTCACCTCCGGCGGCTCCGAAGCCACGGAAACCGCGCTGAAACTTGTACGCCAATATTTTCTTGAGACGAAGCAGCCATCACGCTACCGGGTGATATCGCGTAAACAGAGCTATCACGGCAGCACGCTAGGCGCGATGTCCGTCAGTGGAAATGTCGCGCGCCGAGCGCCCTACGCCCCGATGATTCCGGAGTGGGGCCACGTTGCGCCGTGCTTCTGCTACCACTGTCCCTTCGAGAAAACTTTTCCTGAGTGCAATCTGACCTGCGCGGACGATCTGGATGCCTTCTTGCGCGCGAACGACGCATCTTCGGTCGCCGCCTTCATTTTTGAACCTGTCGTTGGCGCTACTTTAGGTGCCGCCGCTGCGGTCGATGGCTACACCGCTCGCATCGCGGAAATTTGCCGCCAGCACGGCATCCTCTTGATCGCGGATGAAGTCATGAGTGGAATGGGCCGTACCGGAAAGCCGTTTGCGTGCCAGCACTGGGGCCTGGAGCCGGACATAATTCTTACAGGCAAGGGAATTGCCAGCGGATACGCCCCGCTGGGTGCTGTGCTTGTCGCCCCACAAGTAGCGGAAGCCTACGAAAAAGGATCCGCTGCGTTCATGCATGGCTTCACCTACCAATCTCATCCTGTTTGCACCGCTGGGGGAAACGCTGTGTTCGACTACCTGGAAGCACACAAACTTTTCGACCGTGTCACTCCTGCCGGCGAAGTGCTGCGCAAGTCGCTCGCTTCCATCGAGGCTCATCCAAACGTGGGTCAGGTACGCGGCCTCGGTCTGCTGCAGGCCGTTGAGTTTGTAAAAGATAAAGCGACACGAGAGCCGTTCCCCAAAGATGCGGGCATCGCAGAAAAAATTCGCCAGGCTGCCCTCGAGAAAAATGTGCTCACTTACCCGACACAGGGTTGCGTCGATGGCCTTCGAGGCGATCACATTCTACTCGCACCGCCATTCATCATCACCGCGCAGGAATCTCAATTGATAGCCGATGCGATACAGTCTGCGCTGAACAAAGTCTTTTCCGCTTGATTAGGCCATGCACCTGTTCTAAAACCATTCGGTCATCATATTTATTTTTCGGAGACCATTTTAATGCGCCGTCTTGTGACTCTAGTTGCCCTCATCCTGTCTTTCGCAGTTTTTAGCCTACCCAGCTTTTCGCAAGAAAAGCTCAAGGCTAAACCACGCGCCCGCGATCTCGGCGTTCCTTTTGACGGCACTCCTGGCCCGTTGAACGCCATCACCGATGTTGCCGGTGTTACCGTCGGGCATACCACGCTGATCTCCGGCGAAGGAAAACTGCAGGTTGGCAAGGGCCCCGTGCGCACCGGAGTAACCGCGGTTCTGCCGCGCGGAAAAGATTCTATGATGAATCCCGTTTTCGCTGGATGGTTCGCGCAAAACGGCAACGGCGAAATGACCGGCACGACATGGGTTGAAGAATCCGGTTTCCTCGAAGGCCCCGTGATGATCACTAATACGCACAGTGCGGGTGTGGTGCGCGATGCTGTAATCCAATGGCGCGTGGCTCACGGTCAACACGATGCCAGCGGTTACTGGTGGTCGCTCCCCGTAGTTGCGGAAACCTGGGATGGGTATCTGAACGACATCAACGGTTTCCACGTTAAGCCCGAGCACGCGTTCCATGCCATCGATACCGCGCACAGTGGCGCCGTAGATGAAGGCAACGTTGGCGGCGGCACCGGCATGGTCTGCAACGGATTCAAGGGAGGCATCGGCACAGCTTCCCGCAAACTTCCAGAAAAAGATGGTGGCTACACCGTTGGCGTCCTGGTGCAATGCAATTACGGCTCGCGCCAGAATTTTCGCGTGGCGGGAATTCCCGTTGGCCGCGAAATCACATCAGAAGACCCGTATGCCTATCAGCCCTCAGACATTGCGGAGCGCGGTTCCATCATTATTGTGATTGCCACGGACGCCCCGCTCATCGCTCATCAACTGAAGCGACTGGCCCATCGCGCCACGCTCGGTCTAGGCCGCAACGGCAGTATTTCCGGCAACGGCTCCGGCGACATCTTTATTGCGTTCTCCACTGCCAATTCGGGTGCGGATTCCACTGACAAAATTGCCGATGTAAAAATGCTTCCGAACGATTCCCTTGACCCGGTTTTCGCAGCGACGGTGCAGGCCACCGAAGAAGCCATCATCAACGCGATGATTGGCGCCGAATCCATGACCGGCATCGATAATCATCACGTGACCGCCCTGCCGCACGAAAAGCTGCGCATCGTCCTGAAAAAATACAACCGCCTGAACCCGTAAATGTTCTTGGGTTTTTCCTGGCTTTATAGGGCCCCCTTCCGAGGAGGTCCGCCAATCCTGATTCTGCTCGGCGGCGCTGGAGTTCACCTTAACTTGGGCACTAGAGCGTAGGTAGCGCGGTTTTCCGTGGCGGATTGAAGAAGGGAAGCGGCACAATTTTGGCCGAAACGGTTTTGCGCGACGCTTCCACGGTCAATTCCATGCTTAGCGTTGCGCCCAGCGTGGCGCTTTCGCGGCTGACGGACGCCAGAGCTATCATGCGCTTAAGTGTTGGCGACCACGTCGTTGACGTCGCCTTGCCCACCTGACGGCCGCCTCGATACACCGGCACGGCCACGCGTGACGCCGTTCCCGGTACTTGTGGCGCCATGCCAATTTTTTCGTAGAGCGCTTCCACTTCGCTCCAGTTAATTTCCAATCCAACCAGTGACCGTGCGGGCCCGCCACTCTTCGTTTCCTGTGCCAGCGCCTCTCGCCCAACGAAGCTTTCCTTCTTCAGGTCCACCAGTTTCCCAAGCCCAATTTCGCCTGGCGTGTATTTCTGGTCGTCGATCAATGCCCTCTTGCTGGAAATGTAATCCACTTCGATCAGAATCAATCCGGCTTCGATGCGCGCAATGTCCAGCGCGACCATGCCTGCCGGATGAATGTCAAAGGGCCGCCCCTTGATCATCAACTCATCAAACACTTTCACCGCATCCGTCCAGTTCACCCACACCTCATACCCGAGATCGCCGGTGTAACCTGTGCGCGAAATATCGACAGGTATTCCCGCAATCTTCCCGTGGCCAACCCGAAAATATTTCAGCTTACCGATGTCCACGGTGGATGCGGCGCGAAGCAGTTTGGCCGATGTCGGCCCCTGCAGCGCTAGTGCCGCCACTTTTTCGGAAATGTCCTCGATCTCCACATCCAGCCCGAGCGCATTCTGTTTGAACCAGCGCAGACTGGGATCAGCGGCAGTCCAGCGATATTCGTTCTCGCCCAGCCGCGTGATCGTGCCGTCGTCAATAACCTGGCCTTCGGGATCGCACCAGCAGCAGTAGATCACCTGGTCGACGGCAACTTTATTGATGTCGCGGGTGATGACACGATTCACTAATTTGGTAGCGTCGCGGCCCGTGACTCGATATTTGAACAGTGGCGAAATATCAATCACCGCAGTCGTGTTGCGGATGGCATTGTATTCGTGCTCGTGCGTCATTTCATAGACGCCGACGGTGTAATAGCCCGACCATTCTTTAAAGTTCAGGCTCTCGCAAAGCGCGAGTGTCCTCTCGTGAAAGGCAGTTCCTACAGGCACGTTACCTCCGCGAACCACACCATCCCAATGTTTTGTCCCGCCACGGGTCATTCGCTGGACACGGAATTATAGTTTCGATGAATGCACCGCCGCAAGGTCGCTTGGACGAAGAATGTTTTCCTGACCTTGTGAACCGGTGGCGCTCTCAGTAGAATGATTTGAATCTTTCAACGCCTTGATCGCTCTCTTTTAAAGCGGAGTCATAAACGAATGCTTCAGTCCTACGATGTCATCGTCATCGGCGGCGGCCACAATGGTCTGGTAAACGCAGCCTATCTGGCGAAAGCGGGGAAGAAGGTCCTGGTGCTTGAGCGGCGCGGAGTTCTTGGTGGCGCGGCGGTCACCGAGGAAATCGTTCCCGGCTTTCTCTTTTCTGAATGTTCCTATGTGGTCTCTCTCCTTCGCCCAGAAATTATTCGCGAGCTCGATCTCCCCCGCCATGGATTGGAAATCCTTCCGCTCGACGGCACGTTCTCCCCGATGCTCAGTGGCGATTATTTGTGGCGCGTGAACGATCACGCCAAAACGCAGCGCGAAATCCGGCGCCATTCGCGCCTCGATGCCGAGGCCTATGACGAATTCTCGAAGATGATGACGCCGATGTGCCGTTTCGTGAAGCCCATGCTTTCCATGATCCCGCCGGACCCCACCACGCTGAATCCCAAGGATCTCAAGCAGCTTCACTTCATGCTGCAGCGCTTTCGCGAACTTTCTTCCGACGAGCGCTACACCCTGGTCCAGTTGATGACCATGAGCTCCGCCGATTTTCTCGACCAGTGGTTCGAGACTGATGTATTGAAAGCCACCATGTCCGCTTCAGGAATTATCGGCACATTTCTCGGAATTCGCTCGCCCGGCACCGCATACGTTCTGCTGCACCACTACATGGGTGAAATTGACGGCGCGTTCCGCTCGTGGGGTTTCAGCCGCGGCGGCACGGGGCAAATCTCCAACTCCATCGGTTCTGCCGCGCGGGAACTCGGCGTGGAAATCCGCACGAATGCGCCTGTCAGCAAGATTCTGATCAAGGACAATCGCGTCACGGGCGTCGTCCTGAAGAATGGCGAAGAGATTCGCGCCAACGTGGTTTCCTCCAGCGTCGATCCACATCTCACCTTCGAAATATTTATTGAGCCAAGAGAACTCCCCTCGGATTTTCTCGAAAGTGTGCGCCGCTACAAATTCCGCGGCTCTTCCGGAAAAGTGAATATCGCGCTCGATGGCCTGCCGAACTTCCGCTCCTTGCCTGGAGTGGGTCAGCATCTGCGTGGCGCCATGTCCATTTCTCCGGGAATGGAATATATGGAACGCGCCTACGACGACGCAAAGTACGGCCACTATTCCAAGCGCCCGTATATCGACATGGTCATCCCCAGCCTTACAGATCCTTCGGTCGCCCCTCCTGGCAAGCACGTCATGTCTTGCTTCGTGCAGTACGCTCCCTATAAATTGGCGGAAGGCACTTGGGACGATCACCGCGAAGCATTCGGCAACAATGTCATCGACACCATTGCGGAGCACGCTCCCAATATCAAAGACATTATTATCGAGAAACAGGTTCTCACGCCTCTTGATATGGAGCGCGAATTCGGCCTCACCCAGGGAAATATTTTTCAGGGCGAACTCTCGCTCGAGCAACTCTTCTTTCTACGCCCCGTTCCTGGCTGGGCCTACTACCGCACACCCGTCAACAACCTGTTCATGTGCGGCTCGGCAACGCATCCCGGCGGCGGCATTATGGGCGCGAACGGACGCATTGCCAGCCAGGTGATCCTGAAAGAATGGAAGAAGGCGGCGAACTGACCATGCCTATCGGACAGAAGGTAGTGCTCATTGGCGGTGGTCACAACGCGCTGATTACCGCGTTTTATCTGGCGAAGGGCGGCTTTAAACCTGTTGTTCTCGAACGCCGCGAAATGGTTGGCGGCGGTGCGGTGACCGAAGAATTTCATCCTGGTTTCCGCGCTTCCACGCTCTCGCATACTCTTGGGCCGCTTCGTGGCGACATCGCGAAAGAACTCCAGTTGGAAAAATTCGGACTGAAGATATTGCGGCCCGATCCGCGCATGTTCGCTCCCTCCCCAGACGGCCGCGCAGTCGTTTTCTATGAAGATGCAGCGAAGACGGCGGGCGGGATTGCGCGTCTCTCCGCAAAGGACGGTACGCGTTACACTGAATTTGCAGAAGCGCTTCAGGAAGTTGCCGAAGTGTTCGCCAAGGTGGCCTCCATTACTCCGCCGGGCATCGACAAGCCCTCCCCGGAAGATCTTTGGAACCTCTTGAAGGTTGGCCGTGGCGTGCGCAGCCTCGGCAAAACGGGAATCTTCGATCTCCTGCGCTGGGGCCCTATGGCCGTTGCTGACTTTGTCTCCGAATTTTTTGAAACGGAACTCCTACGCGCAGCGATTGCGGCTCGCGGCATCTTCGGTTGCGCGCTCGGGCCGTGGTCTGCCGGTTCCACTGCGGTGCTTCTGTTGCGTGCGGCGGCCGATCCACATCCCATAGGCTCGGCTTCATTTCCCAGCGGCGGGCTTGGTGAATTCACGGGTACGCTTGCCGAAGCCGCAAAAGCAGCCGGCGCGGAAATTCGCACCAGTGCCGAGGTCCAGCAGATTCGCACTAAGAATGGCGCGGTTTCCGGCGTAGTGCTGGCCGATGGCGAAGAGATTGCCTGCGATGCCGTAGTTTCCGGCGTCGATCCGAAGCGCACTTTTTTCAAACTGCTCGATCCCGCCAATCTCGATCCCGTTTTTGCCGGACGCATGAAGAATTATCGCGTCAGAGGCAATGTGGCCAAGGTGCATCTCGCACTCGGCGATTTACCGCACTTCCCATCGCTCGCGAATGCCGTTGGTCCGGATGGATTGCACCAGGCGCTCTCCGGTCGTATACACATCGGTCACGAACTCGACTACCTGGAAAGAGCATACGATGCTTCAAAGTACGGTGATATCTCTACCTCGCCCTACCTTGATGTCACCATTCCCACGCTGCTTGATCCTTCGCTTGCGCCGGAAGGGAAGCACGTCCTTTCGGCGTACTTCCAATTCGCGCCCTACAAATTGAAAAACGCGAATTGGGACGATCGTCGCGGCGAACTTGCCAACATCGTCATCAAGACGCTCGGAGCTTACGCGCCCAATCTTGCCAATATCGTGGAAGCGGCTCATGTGATCACGCCGATGGATTTGGAATCGACGTATGGCTTCACCGGCGGGCACATTTTCCACGGCGAAATCGCTCTCGACCAGATCTTCACCATGCGCCCGGTGCTTGATTACGCGCGTTATCAGACGCCCGTGCCTGGATTGTTCCTCTGTGGGAACGGCACGCATCCCGGCAACGGTTTGACCGGATCATCCGGCGCCAACGCCGCCAAAGAAATCATCTACGAGTTGCGTTGACGCCGCGACTCCTGCGATGTCCTTTGGGGTGGCCAATCTAAAGATCGGCCATGCCGATCTGGTTTTGGATTGCCTTCCATTCTGGCCCTCGGGACGCTCATGACTACAATCAATCGCGAAAAACTGAAAAGACTCCAGCAACGCGAAGCTAAACGCTTCATCGACGATCACCCAAAATCGGCAGCTCTATACCAACGCGCTCAAGGTTCGCTTTTCGGCGGTGTGCCCATGAACTGGATGAAAAAGTGGGCCAGCGATTTTCCTGTCTTCGTTACCAACGCTAAAGGTGCCCATTTCCAGTGTGTCGATGGACGCGATTACATCGACCTCTGCCTGGGAGACACCGGCGCCATGACCGGCCATTCCCCGGACGTTGTGTTAGACGCCATCGCACGTCGCATACGCGCAGGCATTACCTTCATGCTACCCACGGAAGATTCCGTTTTCGTTGGGGAAGACTTGAAGAAGCGCTTCGGCCTGCCGTACTGGCAATTCACCCTGACAGCCACTGACGCCAACCGCTTCGCTATTCGTATCGCCCGCGAAATCACGCAACGTTCAAAGATCCTCGCCTTTCATTACTGCTATCACGGAACAGTCGATGAGACGTTCGCCAGCCTGCACGACGGCACAGTCGGTCCGCGGCGCGGCAACCTCGGTCCTCCCGTCAATCCAGCGGAAACCACCCGCGTCGTCGAATTCAATGATCTGAACGCGCTCGAAGCTGCTTTGAAGCATCACGATGTGGCCTGCCTGCTCGCCGAGCCGGCCATGACCAACGTCGGCATCATTCTTCCCGATGATGGCTACTGGAAAAAAGCGCGTGAACTCACCAGGCGCTATGGCGCGATTTTTATTTCAGACGAGACGCATACCATTTGCGCCGGCCCCGGTGGTTGTACCGCGGAATGGAAACTCGATCCAGACATGCTCGTTTTTGGTAAAGCGATCGGCAGCGGCATTCCCGGCGCAACTTACGGCTGCTCGGAAGAAGTCGCGCAGCGAATTTCCGCCCGCATTCACCTGGAAGATTGCGACGTCGGCGGCATCGGCGGAACGCTGGCCGGAAACGCGTTGTCACTCGCCGCGATGCGCGCGACGCTCGAACACGTGCTCACTCCGAAATCGTTCGAGAAAATGATTCCTCTCGCGGTGTGCTTCAACGACGGCGTCTCCGCCGAAATCAAGAAACACAACCTGCCCTGGAACGTGCAACGACTCGGCTGCCGCGCAGAATACACCTTTGCACAAAAGCCTCCGCGCAATGGTGGCGAATCTGCCGCCGCCAGCGATTTTGAACTCGAACGCTTCCTGCATTTGTACGCGCTCAACCGCGGCGTGCTGCTCACACCCTTTCACAACATGGCGCTGATGTGTCCAGACACCACCCCCGCCGACATCGATCACCACACAGAAATCTTCAGCGAAGCGATTGGTGAAATAGCCTCTTCGTAACTCATTGAATTATAAGTATTTATACTGCCAATGGCGTGCTCTTTGCGCTGGGGACACCTTCACCCGCACCCAGGCGTTTCTATGATCTTCGAGACCGAAGGTGCCGTTATGGCTTTGGCGTTACAGGCGCCCTCACCAATGGTGGCGGTGCCTGAGAAATCCGCTCTACTTTCTTCTTCGGCTTTTTCTTTTCACGACCACCTCTGTCCTTGTTTCCCATGCGCCAAGAGTGACACAACTTGCCACCAAAGGCCAGTGGTTGAAGTCTTCGCTATCAAGATCGTCGACAGAAACGGTTCGTTCGCGTCTCGTTCGCGCGTTTTGGGTTGTAGTCCAGTTATTCTAACTGCGCGAATACACTTTCGTAAAATCCTTTGGTCCGAGTAACAACATGTACAACCAAATCATGGCTCACGTGTAAAAAGAACTCTTGCGTGCCGTAGGACCACGTCGGCAAATAATAACCGTCCCATGCGAAAATCATCGGTTGCATCAGCATTCCAATCGCATCGGAGAGTTCGTCCGCGCGAAATCGATGCCCAGGTGCTACCTCGAATGATTTAGGCTGACCAGCTCCCGCATTCATGCCCTCGACAATTCGATACCCCATACCTTCGTTGAACAGATTCCAAATTCCCCAATTTTCGACACAGAGCAATGGGCCGTCAAAATGTTGGTCTTCATAACCAATTGTAGCCACGCAACGCGAGAAGAATGGGAGTTGTTCAAGTTTGGGCGGGTACTCTAGCTCAATGCAAGCAGCCTCCGGGTGGCTAAAGAAGAGTCCGTCTTTGTCGGCATGCACATAATCCGAGTCTTCCGAGATTCTTGAATCCCTGGAAAAACTTGGCCACCTCTTCCGCGCTGAGCACTTGCATTTCTTGAATCTCCTTCGGGTCCAACAGTAAGCTAACGGAACTAAATTCAAAACGATCTTCAATTCTTCCCCGGCTCTCGAAAACGATCCACGCTACCTAAATATCGTCCCGGCGTCGTCCCCAGCTGTTTCCGGAACATCGAAATGAACGCGCTGGGGCTGTTGTAGCCCGCCTCCAGCGCTGCCGTCGTAACTTTCTCTCCGCAGGCAAGCGCTTGCACCGCGCGGAGCAGCCGTGATTGCTGTTGCCATTTTCCAAACGTCATTTTCGTTTCTTCCAAAAACAGGCGCTGTATTGTCCTCTTGCTCGCTCCGCTCTCTCTGCACAATTTGCTCAGCGGCGCGCGCTCTGTCGTACTTGCTGCCAACGCCGCGGCCACCCGTAACGCTCGAGGATCACTTGGTTGTGGTAATTGTAGCGGGACTGATTTCACCACCTTCAACTGATCGACAATGATTTCGATAATCCTTCTCTCCGTCGCAACGTTTTTGCGCAATTTCTTAAAGTTGCATGCATGCAGAATCAGTTCTCTGAAGAGTGGCGAAACGTTAAGCACCGCGCATTCCCCCTTCTCAACCCGGCATAGCCCCGGCAGGAAATAGAGCGTTCTCATCGACACCGGCCCTGACATCGCCACTGAATGCCGCATCTCTGCCGGTATCCACACGGCGCGCATCGGCGGCACAACCCAAGTTCCCCGACGGGTATGCACCGTCATCACCCCTCTGCACGCGAACAAGAGCTGGTCCTCCGGGTGCCAGTGCTCTGGTATTAGGTGGCCGCTTTCCAGGTCTGCGGACACATTTGCAATCTGCGCCAGAGCTTTCCCGCTCCGGCTGAACAGTATGCTATGACACTTTTGCGACATTTCTTGTCACTGTAGCGGAAGAACGCAACCAAGGCAAGTGCTATATACAGGACATCTCGAATCACCCGGAGGCGGCCATGTTGGCTTCAGGAAAAATGATGGGATTCATTCCCACAAAAAACTACGATCTCGCACGCGAATTCTACGTTGGCAAGCTTGGCTTTCAGTTCGTTAGCCACGACCAATTTGCTTTGGTCGTCACCGTCGGGGACCACATGATCAGAATCGTCAGAATTCCGAAATTCATTCCTATGAAGGGCACGATTTTGGGTTGGGAAGTTCCAGACATCGAGGAAGCGGCCAAGTGGCTTGCCGAACGCGGCGTTACATTGGATAAGTTTCCTTTCGCACAGGATAAAATCTTCGGTATCTGGATGGCGCCCAACGGCTACAAGGTTGCCTGGTTCAAGGACCCGGACGGAAATATCCTCAGCATCAGCCAGCATCATTAGAGAGAACCTGCAATTTCATTCCGTCAATGGCTGGCAAATGTACTCTTGCCCTTTTGCGGCTTTCGACGCCGGTATGCGCAAATTGCATCTGCTTCCGGCATATGTCCCGGGTCAAGCCGCTCCGCTTGTTCCCCTGCCTCCACCCGCCCTATAATTGACTGTTCCCACGTTTGGAGGAGAAGCGCCATGGCCACCGCCGAGACGAAATTGCATGTCACCGAGTTCACCAACGAGCCATTCGTCGATTTTTCAAAACCGGACAATCGAAAAAAGATGGAAGACGCCCTGAAGAAGATCAAGGCAGAGTTTGGGCACGAGTACCCCATCTGGATCGCTGGGAAGAAAGTCATAACCGCGAGTAAGAAGAAGTCCACCAATCCCTCACGGCCCTCGGAAGTGATTGGCGTTTTCCAGGATGCCTCAAAAGAACAGGCCATTGAAGCAATCGAGGCCGCCCACAAGTATTTTGACACCTGGAAAAAAGTCCCCGCCGAGCAGCGGGCCCAGTATCTCTTTAAGACCGCTGCCATCATTCGCGAACGCAAATTCGAACTCGCCGCTTTGGTCTGCTACGAAGTCGGCAAAAGCTGGATGGAAGCTGACGCTGACATCGCCGAAACCGTCGACTTCTGCGAGTTCTACGGGCGTGAAATGCTCCGCCTGGCCGAGCCGCAAAAACTCACCCCCATGCGTGGCGAACGCAACTACATGACGTACATTCCCCTTGGCGTCGGTGCGATCATTCCGCCCTGGAATTTTCCGTGCGCCATCATGGCAGGACTCGTGGTCGCTTCACTAGTTACGGGCAACACCGTTGTGCTCAAGCCCGCCGCGGATTCACCAACCATTGCCACGAAGTTCATCGACATTCTGTTTGAGGTGGGCGTTCCCCAGGAAGCGGTGCAATTCCTGACGGGTTCGGGCGCAGTGATTGGGGACGTCATCGTGCAGCATCCCAAGACGCGCTACATCGGCTTCACCGGCTCCAAGGAAGTGGGCTTGCGCATTGCCGAACTGGCCAACAAGGTTTCGCCCGGCCAGATCTGGATCAAGCGCACGGTGCTCGAAATGGGCGGCAAAGACGGCATGATTGTGGACGAAGAGGCCGACGTCGACGCGGCCGCTGAAGGAACCGCACAGGCCGCGTTCGGCTATCAAGGGCAGAAATGCTCCGCATGCTCTCGCGTAATCGTCAGCGAAAAAGTTTACGACTCGTTCCTCTCGAAACTGTTGGAGCACACCAAGAAAATCAAAGTCGGTCCCTCCGACGACCCCAGCAATTACATGGGACCCGTAATTAGCGAAGGCGCCATGAAGGGCATTCTCAACTACATTGAGATCGGTAAGAAAGAAGGCCGGCTGGTTGCAGGCGGAGGACGCGCTCCTGGTGACGGTTATTTTATCGAGCCAACCATTATCGCAGACGTGGACCCCAAGGCTCGCTTGGCCCAAGAAGAAGTGTTCGGTCCCGTGCTGGCCGTTATTAGAGCGAAGAATTTCGATCACGCCATGGAAATTGCCAATAACACGGAGTTCGGCTTGACTGGCGCTGTCTATTCCAAGAACAAGGAAAAGATCCGCCGCGCCGAAGAGGAATTCCACGTTGGCAATCTTTATCTCAACCGCAAGTGCACCGGCGCGATGGTTGGCGCGCACCCGTTTGGCGGATTCAACATGTCCGGCACGGATTCCAAGACCGGCAGCAAAGACTATCTGCTGCTCTTCCTGCAAGGCAAGGCCGTGGCGGAAAAAGTCAGCTGATCGCCACTCAATACTTTTGCTTATGGGGCGGACGAAAATCCGCCCTTTTTTATTCGGCGGAAGCGGTCTTCCGGGAAACCCATTTCAGCAGAAGGTACACAGGGAAACTGAATGCCAGGGCTTTCAAAGTGAGAACGCTGTTGGCGCGATCCTCCCGAACGGCTTCCACCAGAAACCCGATCGATCCGAGAAGCGCCAGACCGGTAGTCCATGGATAACCCCAGGCGCGATACGGGCGCTCTGCATTCGGCTCACGGAAGCGAAGCACAAACAGCGAAACGAACGAAAGCATGTAATTGCTTACGAAGAAAAAAGCCAGCATCGCTACAACCCGTTCAAACTTGCCGATGGCGAACACCACCCCCACAAGCGCGCTCAGCAGCAGTCCCAGCGTCGGCGTGCCACCTTTGTTGACACGGGAAACCTGTGAGAAAAACAAAGTGTCGCGGCTCATGGCGTAAATCACCCGCGCGCCCATCAGGTGCAGGGCATTGATCGAGCTGAATAGCGCGATGACCATGATGGAGCGGAAAACAAAATCCCCGTAGTGGCCAAACACCCGTTCCGCGGCGAGCCCGAGAGAGAAATCGTTCCCGGCGATCTGCCCCATTGGCAAGACATAAATCACTGCCGCGTTGATGAGCATGTAAATAACGACCAGCGAAAAAAGGCTTGCGAAGATCGCACGCGGAACAAGATAACCAGGATTCTTGATCTCGTCGCCGAAGTAAATGACACCATCCCAGCCGTCGAACGTGTATATGGTCGCCTGCATGCCCAGGAGCAAAGCGGTGATCAGTGCTGCGCCAGCGGGTATCGCGATGGGCGCGGCGGTGACGGCCACGGCATGCGCTGGTCCGCCCATGCTGAAACAGGCGATCACCATGATGAAAAACACCAGGCTTTTCATCAGCGTGGTGAAGTTCTGGACTTTGCTTCCCATGCTGACGCTCTTCCACTGCAGCAGCGCAAAAATGACGATGACGGAGACGCCGGTAATTTTGACCATGGGAATCGCGTCGAAAGTCGGATAGAGATTACGGACAAATTCACGGAAAGCACCGTTAACCTGCACATCGCCATCGAAGATCGGAAAAAGTTTGGCTAGGTATGCGCCGAAGACGATGCCGACGGCACCCGTGGTGCCGCAGGTGGAGATCCAGTCGCTCCATCCGACTATGAACCCTGCGTAATCGCCCAGCGCGCGGCGTGAAAAATTATACTGCCCTCCACTTTTCGGAATCATGGTGCCGAGTTCGGAGAGTTGAAACGCGCTGACAAGCGCATAAAGCGCCCCGCCTATCCAGACTGCGAAGAACAGCCATGCATTCGGCAGGAGCGCGGCAATGCTGCCGGGCGTGCGCACAATGCCCACGGAGATGGAGTTGCCAACAGCAACAGCTATTCCGAATCCGACTCCCAGAACCTGAAGAAGTTTGCCTTTCTCCTTGCGGGGATGCGTGGAATGGATCGTTACTTCGCTGGGGGCGCTATCAGGCGTTGGCGGCAAGGGGTGGTCTCGAGAGATATTTCATTCGCGCACATCATACGTTTGCGGTGTGAAAAAGCAAGCGGATAGAGCGGGTGATTGTAAATTATCTAGCTCACGATTTCCAGTTCGGACTCTTGTTCCCTGTGGCCCATTTTTTCTTTGGCTTTTGGCGCATTCTCGATGAAATCCGCTATCTCCAGGCGCAAATTCCCCGCATTGGTGGCATAGGTCATGCCTGTCTCCAGATTGATTACGCCACTGCGAATCAGCTTTTCAATTTCGCCGTCGAAGTGTTGCATGCCGTCGATGCTGCCGTCGCGCATGGCATCGAGCAGCGTTTTCCCTTCGCTCTCGCCTTTCTCCACGTAATCGCGCGTGCGCATCGTGGACCTCAGGATCTCGATCACCGCGATACGGCCCTTTCCATCCATTCGCGGCAACAAGCGCTGCGAAAGGATGAAGCGGAACGCTTTGGAAAGCCGGTTGCGTATCCCTTGCTGGTCCTCCATCGGAAACGCTCCGACAATGCGCTCCACCGTTTTCGCTGCGTCGATGGTGTGCAGCGTCGAAAGTACCAGGTGCCCGGTTTCCGATGCCTCCAGTGCGATTTCGATGGTTTCCCGGTCGCGCATTTCGCCCACTAGAATCACCTTTGGTGCCTGACGCAACGCGCCCCGCAATGCCGCCGCAAACGTCGGCGTATCGCTGTGGAGTTCGCGCTGATGAATCGTGGCTTTCTTGTGACGGTGGAGAAATTCAATGGGATCTTCAATCGTCAGAATGTGAATGGCTTTCTCGGAATTCATTTTGTCGATCACGGCGGCCAGCGTTGAAGACTTGCCCGATCCCGTTGGTCCAGTCACGAGGACGATGCCGTTGCGTAGCCCGCAGATTTCACTCAGTTGTGCGGGCAAGTTCAAGTCCGCAAAACTGGGTACTTTCTCAGGGATTACCCGCATGACAATCGCGCAACTTCCGCGCTGCCGAAAGATATTTACACGAAAGCGGGCCGTGTCCAGGCCGTAGGAAAGATCAGCGGAGCCGTCCCTCTCCAGTTTGTGCGCGGCATGCTCGTTTTTGCCGATAATTGCATGTGCAATATGCTCCGTGTCAAACGGCGAAAGGCTTTCCAGTCCCTTGAATTTCAACTCAACCAACTGGCCGCTTACTTCCACCTGCGGCGCGCGGCCCGGCGAAAAGATCAAGTCACTGACGTGCGTCTTCGCCGCCAGCATCGCGCTAATCAGTTGCGGCACATTGATCGTTCGGTGCACCGGTGGCGCTGGAGGAATCGTGCTCATAAGTCCCCTGAAAGAGTTAGATTACGGAAGCAGGCTGGCCCAAATAGCAGGCACCGATTCGTCTTCCTGATTCGATGCCTTCAGTTTAGAGCACGCTTCCGCAAAGCAGGGGGACACAGGGGTACAGGTTTCTTCTGTTGGTTACTGGCCTTTTGCAAACACACTTCCACTGCCACTGTTGATGCCGCCACTATTGCAGGCCAGGAAATCTAGCTGCCGCGCGGAGTATGCCCCGCCCGCGTTCGGCATTCCCAATTATTGCCCCTTGGAAGCCGACTCCAGGAAGGCCGCAATGTTCGCTTTCAATTTGCTCTGATCTTCGTCCCGCAAATACATCATGTGACCCGCTTCGTAATACTTGTGGTGAATATTCTTCTGCAGATTCTCCGGCAATCCCAGATGCTCCGTGGCGTATTCCGCCTCCATGAAGGGAGTTGCCAAATCATAAATTCCATCTTCCATTTCCACCTGCAGTTTTGTGTTGGTCAGCATCACGCTCGCTAAGTCGAGTGTCACATTCGGTGAACCGGGGAAAAATGCGAAGTCGCCAGCCTGGTGTTTCCAGTCCCACCGGTTGTCCCCAAAATTCGCGAAGATGTGATATTCCCGGTCCGGGCTGAATTTCAACTCTTCGCGCATATACATGTTGAACGCGGCAACAAAAGCCCCGCTGATGGCGGCTTCCTGCGGATCGTAATCGGCAATTTCCCCAACGAGATTGTACATGGGGCCACTGAACCTGGCGTCCAGGCGCCCGGTTGTCAGTCCACGGCTGCGCTGCAATTCCTGCATGAATTGCAGCAGTTTCACGCGCAGATCCGATTTTATGATGTACTCTTCGCTGAGTCCGGTGAAGCGCACCATCTTCTTCGCCACCGCGGTCTTTTCTGCGGAGGAAAGCGTGCTGCCCTTCAGCAGTGCGCTGGCATACTCGCCCTTCGCAAAAGTTCGTGCGTCTTGTAGAAATGCCGTGAGACTCTCTGGCCGGTCTGTAACTACTTTGTGATACCACGCCGTGGCCGCATAGCTGGGTAGATACAGAATGTAAGAAAGATCTTCCCCGGGATAGAACGAGATCGTGCCCAAATCCCATACCGAGGAAATCATCACCAGGCCGTTCAGGTACATTCCATAGCGATTTTGCAAAACGTTGGCGAGCGCGGCATTTCGGAATGTCCCGTAGCTTTCGCCGAGCAGAAATTTCGGAGAATTCCAGCGATTGTTCCTGCTCACATACGATTGCACGAAATTGGCCAGCGAACGCGCGTCAGAATCCACGCCCCAGAAATCCTTGTCCTGCGCTTTGCCTGCGGCTTTGCTGAAACCGGTGCCGACGGGATCGATGAATACAAGGTCGGCCTTGTCGAGCAGGGAATTCGGATTGTCTTCCAACTTGTATGGCGCGGGAGGTGTCACCCCCGCATTGACCGTCACCACCCGCTTTGGACCAAACGAGCCCATGTGCAGCCACAGGGACGACGATCCTGGCCCGCCGTTATACACAAACGCCAACGGCCTCTGGCTCAAATCTTTCGTGTCGCTCTTGGTGTACGCGGTGTAATAAATCAGCGCTTCCGGTTCATCCTTTTCGTTTTTGATCAACAAGCTGCCGGTGGTCGCCTTGTACGCAACCGCTTGGCCCCCGATCTTTATGCTGTGATCCGTAACGGACGACTCTTCCTTTGGAGGTGCGGCATCCGCGGCCTTTTCAGCGGGCTTATCCGCTGGCTTACCGTCTTTCTCTTGCGCGCGCGCTCCTCCTGCAACCAGAAATAAGAACGTGACCGCAGAACACAGCAAATCCTTCCTGATTTTTCGGTTCATTCCGCAATTTCTCCTTGGGAGGCAATAACGACTTACAAGTTTTGACGCATTCTAGCTCATTTTGGGAGCGCGCGGGGTCTCGAAACTATTGAGTTCGATCGCCAGCCTTCCATTGCCCGGCGGACTCAAAAGACGCAGTGAAGCACAATCGTTAATGATCCAGTCCGCGCCGGCGGCCCTTAGTTCGTCATCATTCGTCGTTGTTCGCAGGGCAATTACGCACGCCCCCGCGGCCTTCCCAGAGCGAACCCCGGAAGGCGCGTCCTCAAAAACAATACAATCTTCCGGGCGAATCTGGAGTTTTGCCGCGCCCTTCAAGTAAGGCTCCGGGTCGGGCTTGCCGCGCGTGGTGTCGTCAAAGGTGACCAGGTGCCGAGCGAATTTCAACACGCCTCCTGCCCCCAAACGCACTTCCGCCAGCTGCCGCGTGGCCGAAGTGACCACGGCGAATTGGTCGGCTGGCAAGGCCGAAAGCAATTCCACCGCGCCTGGAAGCGCAATCACGTCCTCAACGTCCGCAATTTCCTCTCGTTCCATCCAATCATTTTCGCTTTGATGAACTTCCGGGCTTGCATCGGGGAGCAATTCTTGAATACTGGCGAGGCTGGGCCGCCCGTGCGCTTTCATGGTCGTCCATTCCGGATCGAAACCATATTTCACAGCCCACCGCGACCATACCCGCGCAACGGCCGGCGTCGAATCCACCAGCACCCCGTCCATATCAAACAAGAATCCTGCACACTCGATTCGCGTCATGTCCTGTAATAGTTTACCTCTTAAGCGGTGTTAAGCGTCGGTGAAAGGCTCGAGTGGAAACACTTCAGTGCTTCGTTTCGGCAGTATCAAATTTTCCGTCCGACCATTTGAGCACGGGAATCATGATAGTGGTTAAAGTGTGAGGCTCGCCCTGCTGAGCCGCCAGCACGGGAGAACCGGGCAGATTCGCGCCCCAGACTGAGTCCTCCGTTCGAGAAAAAAAGAACATAACATGCGGATGCCAGTGCCCGTCGGCGTCGTTCAAATAGCCCTGTTTGGACAGCATGTAACACATTGCGGCGGGCTCCGGCGCCGCCTTCGATGCCAGTACCGCCTTGACTCGCTCCTCAATCTGCGATTTGGAGACACCCGCCAAAACCCATTCCGTTCTCTTTAGGTAAGGCGGAAGCACCGAGCCCGCGGAGGCAGCATTAAAACAGATCGGAGCGCGAATCTTGGGATTCCAGAACTGGGGGTCATCGAAATTGACTGCCCAGGAACGCTCTACCACGCAAACAAATCCGTTCTTGCCCTTCACTGCAGTTTCGTATCCGTGATTTCCCAGTACCAGAATATCCGCATCGTTTGAAATCGACGCGGGTGCCGCGCTGCGCGCCAACCCAATCTCGTCGGATGCATTTGTTATCCGGTATTGCTCAGGTGCGGCCATGTTCGGGTACTTCGCTTTGCTTTCTTGTGCACACGCATGCCCGAATGCGCCGAAAAGAATAACAGGAAGAAGAATTCCCAATCCGATTGTCTCTGCCAGCCTTTGGGCGGTCACACCTGCCTTGAACCTGACAAATCGCCTGTCATTTCCATTCACGCCTACCGCTGGTGAAATGCCTATCATATCCTCGCGCTCCTCTCGGATCGATCAGTGCGGCGAAGAATGCTCCAGTTGCACATCCATCTCAAGAGAAATGCCACACTCGAACCGCGCCAAAAATATTAAGACAGTATCGCCCCAAACGGTCCACGTTCCTTTATCGTTGGACTTAGTCCACAAACTTAGTCTAATATAGTGTCATGAAAAAAGAAGTGAATACCCATGAAGCAAAGACACAATTGTCGCGATTGCTTCGGCGTGTTGCTGCGGGCGAAGAAATCACCATCGCAAATCGTGGAGTGCCAGTAGCACGTCTCGTCCCGATCCCCAAACAAAAAACAGGCCGGCAACTCGGCGCCTATGGCGACACCATTAAGATTGCTGACGACTTTGACGCGCCCCTACCGGATCACCTGTTGGATGCCTTTGAAGGACGGACACGCCGGAAAAGAAAGAAACCATGAAATATCTGGTCGATACCAGCGTACTGATTCACAGTCTTATCTCAAAATCAAAACTAAACAATCTTGCGCTGGGCTTGCTCGCGGCTTCTTCCTCGGAACTCTACCTCTCGGCCGTGAGTTCTTGGGAAATCTCCATCAAAGCAGGCATCGGAAAAGTGATCCTACAAGAGCGACCTGCGGAGTTTGTGACCCGAGCCATGCAAATCTTGTCACTACTTCCTCTGGACATCACGCATCTTCATGCGCTAGCGCTGGACTCGTTGCCACATCACCACCGAGATCCATTCGACCGCATGCTGATTGTTCAGGCTGCTGCTGAGGGCATGGTTTTGCTTACTCTGGACCGGATATTTGAGAAATACAAGATCGAGCAAGTCTACTGCGGTCGCTGACAATTTGTTTGATGTCTGCGCGGCCTACTGTGCTGCGATTTTCTCAATCACGATGGCTTTCGAGCCGCCGCGATCATATATCTTTCCGCTCACTGTTACTTTCTCTCCTGCGTACGGGAGCAGTTTGGGATTCTGTCCGCTCGACGGCATCGTATCCGCGATTGGCCAGTAAATCTTTCCATCTTCCGCCAGAATCACCAATTGCGAACCCGCCTTCGCGCAGGAGATCGCACATTCCTTGCTGATCGGCTTGTCCAGGCCTTTCGTGAATGCGCACGCGGAGTCCAGAACAAAGCCCTTCACCGTCACCGTTGCAGTGTCCGCCAAGGTGAACAACGCCAAAGCCAGAATCGGCAGAACCAGTGCTGACCGCATCGCCAATCGTTTGATTTTCATCTTCCGCAGCCTCCTTCGAATGAGCGTTGACACTATCCGTCGCTCGCCATCCTGTCACTAGTATTTTTCTATTATTGCCGCTTTGCCAGATACGAGTATCGAAGCATCTAGATCAGTCTAGATTATTCTTGATAACTTCCTGATTTACAATACACTAATCTCTATTCACCCCTTCGCACCAGGAGTCTTATGGTTTCAGCTTCCAAAACCAAAAAGGTCGGCTTGAACATGCGCTCCACTCTTTATCGAGATTTGGCCAGGTTGGCAAAGCACAACGGACAGACCATTACCCATGTGCTGGAGCAAGCCGCCGAGCACTACGTTCGGTACGTCGCTCCCACACAGAACACCTTCCATGACGGCAACAAGCGCGTCAGTTTTGTGGCCACGGACGCCATGCTTCGCGCAAACGGTTATGAGCTGAATGTCGATCCGGACGAGGCCTACCGATTCATCATGGATTCGATTGCCAACAGGGAATTTCAATTCCCCCAAATTCGCGATTGGCTTATCGCACACGTTAACTCTCTGGAGTTCTAGAGGTCAGCCCTGCAGGCTGTTCGGAGCATAAAGATCAATGGCGTGGAGAGGCTTTGTTGAGCAGGACGATTCGAATGAGTTGGGGTGGGAGACGGGGATTGAACCCGCGACATTCGGTGCCACAGACCGACGCTCTACCAGCTGAGCTACTCCCACCACTTCTCAAAGTTTAGCACGCTCCGCCACACGGAAAAAGAGCCACCCACCCGCGCACGAATCCTCTGCTATCTACCTATTTTCCCTGCCCGACCCACGTAGATACCCGTTACAAATCCTACCGATTCGCCGCCTGCCGCCTACTTATGTATTCCTTTACGTATCCCTCAAACGCCAGGTCCAGCCGATTCGTGAGCTCGCCGCCCTTGCCGTCTCCAATCGCCTGCCCTGCAATTTCCTTCACCCCAATTACGTTGCGATTCGTCGAGGTAATAAACACTTCGTCCGCGCTCAGTAAATCTTCTATCCGTAGCGTCTGCTCTCCCACGCTTGTTCCCGCCTCCGTCGCGATCTCCATCAGCACGCCGCGCGTCACGCCCTCCAGGCATCCCGAGCTCAGCGGGGGCGTCAGCACTTTCTCGTTCTTTACGATAAACAAATTTGCCGCAGTGCACTCGCTCACCTCTCCGCGCTCGTTCAACAGTACCACTTCATCGAACCCTTCTTTCTGCGCCTCGCTGGCGGCCCACACGCTGTTCAACCACGAAATTGTTTTCACGCCCGCCAGTGGAGATGCCGCGTGCCTCCCGTGCTCCCTTACCGTCAGCCGCACCAGGTCCGGATAAGCAGGCAGATCCGCGGTCGTGATCACCAGGTCCACTTCCGCCATTTGCTCGTCGCTCTTCCACATCCCCACGTCGTTCCACACCAGGTAGATGCGCCCGCACCCATCAATTACCTTGTTCGCGCGGATCACTTCCTGCAAATTTACGCGCACCTTCGCGCCCGAATAGCTCAGCGGCAGCCGCGTAATTCCCGCATCTTTTTCCACCCGTCGCCAATGCCGCTCATAAGCGAACGCCTCGCCTTGCACAATTTTCACTGTGGTGAACAGCCCCCAGCCGCAGATCAACCCTGCCTGGCCGGGCGACCAGCGCGTTTTTTCCACGGGCAATAATTCCTGGTTATGGAACACATATCGATGTATCACGTTTCCGCCTGTCTATCACTCCGAATTCCGCTAAATTCCATCGTTCCAACGACTCCCAGAATTGTACCCAATTCTTTCATAGCCACGAAGTACCTCTCTCGCACCCCCACTCTGCGCTGTGTTTTGCGCCCTTGCCGAATTCCCACAAACATGCGACAACCAGATTGCTATGACTACACTAATTGATGCCTCCACATCCAAGTTTAAGGCCCTCGGCCGTCTCGTGGGTAACACCCCTCTGCTCAGCATTCAATTCCGCTATCACGGCCGAGACCGTTTCCTCTTCGCCAAGGCCGAGTATCTCAGCCTCACTGGCAGTATCAAAGATCGCATGGCCCTCGGCATCCTCCAGAAAGCCTATGCCGAGGGCAAAATCGAGCCCGGCTACACCATCGCCGAAGCCACCAGCGGCAATACTGGTATCGCGTTCGCTGCTCTCGGCCGCATGTTGGGCCATCCCGTCAAAATCTTTATGCCCAATTGGATGAGCCAGGAGCGCGTCCAACTCATCAAGAGCTACGGTGCCGAAATCGTTTCGGTCAGCAAAGCGGATGGCGGCTTCCTCGGTTCCATTCAGATGTGTGAAGATTTCGCCTCTACCAACAAGAATGTATTTCTCCCGCGCCAGTTCTCGAATCTCGGCAACACGGCGGCCCACGCGGAAACCACCGGTCCCGAAATCTGGTCGCAAATGATGTCAGTAGGGAAGCGCCCGCGCGCATTTGTCTGTGGTGTCGGCACCGGCGGCACGGTTATGGGTGTCGCGAAGTTCCTTCGTCATCGCGATCCGTCCATCCGCGTGCACCCCGTCGAGCCTGCCGAATCTCCCACGCTCTCCACCGGATGCAAAGTGGGCAACCATCGCATTCAGGGAATTTCCGACGAATTTATTCCTGAGATTCTTCAATTGAAAGAACTCGACAATGTCATCGCTATCCACGACGGCGACGCCATCCTCATGGCGCAAAAACTTGCCGCCAGTCTCGGTTTAGCTGTCGGCATTTCTTCCGGCTGCAATTTCCTCGCCGCCTTAGAGGTACTCGAAAGCTTCCACGAAGAAGCAGCCGTCGTCACCATCTTCTGCGACGATAATAAGAAGTATCTCAGCACCGCCTTAACCAAGGAAGAACCGGTTCGCTCGGGCTACCTGTCACCTGAAGTCGAACTCCTCAGCATCGGCACGGTAGGGCGTATCTGCGAGGCTTGCCAGTAGAAAGGTCTCATTTGCCTGATTTCAGGCCCGATTTGGCCCATCCGTCACTGAACCCTTACCCTAAGTGCCTTAGCATGTAACTTGTTTACCCAATGCTCCCTGCGTTCTGGCCCAGGTTCCTCTGCGGTAGCCTGACCAATCGACTACTTAATACGTCTATACCCGCAGGCGGGGAACATTTCCGGTCACCGTGCGTACATTAAGTTGAGTGCGTGGATGCGTCCGTAGCGAGGGTCGTTATGTCAAGCAATGGCAATGGTTTAACTAATGGCAACGGTAAAGCAGCCAAGAAGCGTCGTCGTCGCATTATCATCGGGGCAATAGCCCTCCTGGTTCTGGTGGGAGGCGGTTACGGCGTATTCGCTGCGCTTCGCCCCAACCACGAAATTGATCCCTCGAAACTCGCCACCGTCGAGCGTGGCGACCTGGCCAAAGTTGTCGTAGCCACCGGCAAGATTCAACCCCTGTCGAAAATCGAAGTAAAGTCCAAGGCCAGTGGCATTGTTAAGAAGCTCTACGTCGATTATGGCGACCACGTGAAGCAGGGCCAGGTTCTTGCCGAACTCGACAAGATCCAACTGGAAGCCAGTGTGCGCGCTTCACAAGCAAATTATCAGGCCGCTCAGGCCGCGCGCGATTCCGCTGTTGCTTCTCTCGAGCGCAGCAAAGTTGACGCCGAAGGCCCCGACGTTCCTTTCCTCAAGCTGAATATGGGCCGCGCTCAGCAGATGTACAAAGATGGCGTGATGTCCAAGAGCCTGGTGGAAGACGCCGAAAAGAATTACCAGATGGCGCTCAACAAACAGGTAAGTGCACAACGCAGCTTAATCGTAGCGACCGCGGAAATTGCCAAGGCCGAAGCGCAGGTTGCTCAGGCCAAAGCCGCGCTCGACAACGCGGAAGAAGACCTGCGGAATTCCACCATTGTTAGCCCCATCGACGGCTTGGTTTTGTCCAAGGATGTGAACGTAGGCGATGCGGTGAGTTCCATTCTTGTTTTGGGTTCGCAGGCCACCTTGCTTCTCTCCCTTGGCGATATCAGCGAAGTTTACGTGCAGGGCAAAGTCGACGAAGCAGACATCGGCAAAGTTTATTTGAACCAGCCCGCGCGTATCGTCGTGGAGTCCTTCAAGGACAAGAAATTTACCGGCAAAGTTACCAAGATCTCTCCTCTTGGCAAAGAGAAGGACAATGTCACCACCTTTGAGGTGCGCGTCTCCATTTCCAATCCCACGGGCGAACTGAAAGCCAACATGAGCGCCAATGCGGAAGTGGTCTTGGAAGAAAAGAAAAATGTCCTGATGGTTCAGGAGGCCTCGCTGATCTACGACAAAGATCGCAACGCCTCTGTGGAATTGCCCGATCCTAAAGCGCCCAAGGGCCGCAAAAAGATCGACGTGAAACTGGGAATATCCAATGGTGTGAAAACTGAAATCGTTGCCGGCCTGAACGAAAAACAGCAGGTCATTCTCCAATAGCCGTTCATCCGTAGAAGAGGCCCAGGCATGACGTTCAAGGATCTATTGCGCGACACGATGGCCACGCTTTGGGCGCACAAACGGCGCACTTTGCTCACCATGTTCGGCATTGCCTGGGGCATCATCTCCATCACCCTGATGATCGCCGCTGGAGAAGGCCTTGGCCGCGGCATCCAGAAGCAGCAGGAAAATTTTGGCAAAGACGTCATGATCGTCTTCTCGGGACGCACCAGCATGCAAGCCGGGGGCACTCGTTCTGGCCGCGTCATTCACTGGATGGAAGACGACTACATCCAAGTTGCCAAAGAGGCTCCAGCCTGCAAGTACGTAATGCCGGAACTCGGCAACAACGTCAAAGTTCACAGCGCCTTCAACAGCGGAGATCTCGATACCGTCGGCTCGCTCCCTCCTTTCACTGAAATCCGTAGCATTACCGTGGCACAGGGCCGCTTTTACAATAATCAGGACGATGAAGAGGGACGCCGCGTCGCCTTTCTCGGCAGCGATGCAAAAAAGCAGCTCTTCGCGGAGCGCGATGCTATCGGGCAGACCATCCAGTTAAATGGCGTTCCATACTCCATCATTGGCGTCATGAAGACGAAAGATCAAAACTCCAGCTACGACGGAGTCGATATCCGGAAGATCTTCATTCCCTTCAACTCCATGAGACGCGATTTTCCCAATAAGCCGCCAGCCGTGGAGCATTCCGTCGACCGCCTCCTTGTAGCCCCATGGTCGCTTGGCACGCATACCGATTGCGTACGTCAGATTCGTCGCACCCTGGGACGCCTCCACAACTTTGATCCTCGCGACGAAGAGGCCGCCAGTATCTGGGACACCGTCAAGAATGCCCAGGCCAACCGCATGATTTTCGTTGGCATGGAAATCTTTATGGGCGCGGTTGGCGTTGCCACCATTTTCCTTGGTGGTTTGGGTGTGATGAACGTAATGCTCGTCAGTGTTCGCGAACGTACCCGCGAAATTGGAGTGCGCAAGGCCCTGGGAGCAACCCGCCAATCCATTCTCCGGCAATTCTTTCTGGAGACAGTGATCGTGGTGCTCATCAGTGGGGGAGCGGGCCTGATCATTTCCTACGGACTCTGCGGCCTGGTCAACTTGCTCCCGAAGATGCCCTTTTTTGACGGCTTGGATGCCAGTTGGAAGCTTGCCGCACTCACCATCAGCTTGCTCGGCGTTATTGCCGTACTCTCCGCACTCTATCCGGCCAACCGAGCCGCTTCCGTAGACCCCATAGAAGCCCTCCGCTTCGAGGCAGGTGGATAGGGAAGTCCTAAGTTTTAAGTTTGAGTAGTAAGTAAAGAAATTCTAGGTTGCGCGGGATGCTATGAAGAAAGTATCTGCACGCTCAAGGACCAAGGCGCTGGAGCAATCCAGCGAGCATTCTCTTTATTTCCATGAGCTCGATCTCAACCGTATGATGTTTTGCGGCATCAAGCATTCGCTAATCGCGGGCAAGCAGAAGGAAATATTCGACCTGACTGGCCGACCCCATCGACATATGCAAGAACTGCCGGAGTTCGGTCCTTCCCCGTCGACCGCAACCCTCTGCAATATTCGCTGGAATCGAACTTGCTGCCCGCCGAAGTTGGCTGCTGAGCCCAAAGCGCTTTTCGGTTGGAGGCTGAGGCGAAATCTGGTAAACAAGCAACACGAAACGATGGCTGCGTTTCCAAACCTCCAGCTTGCGAAAGTCCTGCATCCATCGTCCCTCGCTCACTTCCTACCGACTGCAGCGCATTACTTAAAACTTATTACTTATAACTTAATACTAACAATCGATAATCGTCAACTTAGGTGGATGTCATGTTAACAGAAGTCTTCAAAGAGGCCTGGACCGCTCTTGGTCGCAATCGTATACGAAGCTTGCTCACCATGACTGGCATCTCATGGGGCATTGTCGCTGTCACCCTTCTGTTGAGCTACGGTGCGGGATTTCGCAATGTGTTGATGTATACCTTCGAGGTTTTCGGCAAAGGGGCAGTCATCTGCTGGCCCGGCACCACTAGCGAACAAGCTGGCGGTGAACGTGCCGGAAAAGAAGTGCGCTTCCAGCAGGACGATGCCGACTGGGTCAAAGCGCAATCGCCCCTCATCAAGCGAGTCACTCTCGAAACCGTCCGCTGGAAGGGAATCTCTCACGAAGAACGTCTCTCCAG
This sequence comes from Candidatus Acidiferrales bacterium, assembly GCA_963748365.1. GTDB lineage: Bacteria > Acidobacteriota > Terriglobia > Acidiferrales > UBA7541 > Acidiferrum. The sequence continues at coordinate 216,078 of CAVVJG010000013.1, read as the reverse complement.
TACCGCCACCCGCGGTGTTTTTCCCGAGTACGGTGAAATGCGCAACGAAGTGCCTTCGGAAGGCCGCTGGATCACGGCAGAAGATGTGGCCGAACGTCGCCGCGTCGTTTTCCTGGGCGCACGCCTGAAGAAAAAACTCTTCAGTGGGACTCCCGCCGTCGGTGAGACCGTGCGAATCAATGGTGTCCGCTATACCGTTATCGGCACAATGGACATGAAATTCTCTGACAGTTGTTATTTCAACTGCGATGATGAGTCCGCTTTCATTCCGTACACTTCCGCGGGCGACCTCTGGGATACCCGCTATGCCAGCGTGATGATCTTTGAGCCGGTAGCCCCGGAATTCGAAGCCCCAGCTATGCAGCAGTTCCGCAGCGCCGTGGCTACCCGTCAGCGCTTTTCACCAAACGACAAACGCGCCATCACCATGTTCGGACGCCAGGAGTTCAAGCCCATCTACGATGGAATCACTCTGGGTATCCAGGGGCTGCTCTTCATCATCGGTGCCATGACTCTCGGAATCGGCGGCGTGGGCGTCATGAACATCATGCTCGTTTCCGTTGACGAACGCGTGCGCGAAATCGGTTTACGCCGTGCCCTTGGTGCCCGCAAATGGCACATCCGCTGGCAATTTTTGCTGGAAGCTTTGGTGCTCACTCTCATCGCGGGTGTGATTGGCATGTTCTTCTCGTGGTGCCTTACCTCTTCCATTGGGACACTCCCGTTTTTGGGGCCAGCCTATGAAGATGAAAGTGGAAAAGTCGATATTCATCTCACTCTTTCCATGACCACCATGGTTCTTTCGACACTGATTCTAATCGTCGTAGGCGTAGTCAGCGGCTGGGTACCCGCCATGCAAGCCGCCAAACTCGATCCCGTCGAAGCACTCCGCTACGAATAGTCCACTACCAAGTAGTGCCCCAACGCATTTCTTTCTTCCGTAGAGGCGGCTTTACGCCGCCCTCCTTCTTTGTAGCGCTGACTTTTCGCGATTTCTTGTGTCCCGCTGTTGCTTACCGGGAAGGCCAGCACATTTGCCGCGGCTCTCGATCGTGGCTACTCGCTCCGCAGTTCAAATGCAAAGCGCCGTAGGCGCGAAATAAGTTAGCCCACGGCGTACGTAAGCGCTGGGAATAAATCACAGGATTTCCGCAAGCGCCGTAGGTGCGACAGAGCCCCATCGATTTCTTAACCGACACCTAATTATTCTTCCATCCTCCTCCGCTCCACCCAACCCCTTCCGGCTGCTATAGTTGTAAGTGCACGCAGTCATACAATTATCCGGAGGCTTGATCATGCCAAAATCAAAGCGATCAACTCGAATTGTTGGATGCCTCGCCTTCGTACTCACCCTTTTGGTTCTGGCCCGCGTGGTGTACGCCCATGCGATTCTGAAGGAAACCTCTCCAGCAGCAAAAAGTACCGTTGCCGGGCCAGACGTACCCGTCAAACTGAAATTCAATGTGCGCATCGACGCACAGCGCTCTAAACTGCAGCTGTTGCATTCCGACAATTCCGTCACTGATCTCACCATCGACAAGCAGACCGACGCGGATACCTTGACAACGAAAGCCACTGGATTAAGGGCGGGGGCCTACACCGTCCGCTGGCAAGTCCTCGCTCCTGACGGACACATCACTCGCGGCGAAATCCCCTTTACCGTTACCGGGTCGTAACTCCATCATGGTTGAACTGCTGGGCATTTTCGGTTTCCTGGTCGTCCTTCTTCGAGCGGTGACCTTGTGTTTTCAGAGTGTTGCCATCGGTGGAATCCTCTTTTTCTCCATCATCGCCCGAACATCCGAGCAGCGCAGTCAAGCACTCCTCCAATCAGGATGGAAATTGATCAGCTGGAGCGCCATAGGTCTCGCCGCCGCGCACTTGCTTTTCGTCATCACCAACTCACTCGTGCTGCGTGCCACGGTCGATATTCCACTCAACGAAGTGCTCGGCGCCAATTTCGTTTACGCTGGCGTGATAGGTATCGTTGCTGGGCTTGCCGTGGCGCTTTGGCCAGAAAATATGCGCAGAAGCATGAATCCGTTAGCCCTTCTGCCAGCCGCGATGATGCTTGCCGCCTCGGTCATGACCAGCCATTCCGCTTCTCGCATGGAAGACCGCTTCGTACTGGTCAGCTTGACGGTGATTCATTACCTGACCACCGCCAGTTGGATTGGAGGTCTGCCATTCTTGTTGCTGGCCTTCAAACGCTTGCCTGAGGGCGACGCCAAAACTGCGGTGACTCGCCGTTTTTCATTCATGGCTCAAATTAGCGTCGGTCTGTTGATCGCCGCTGGCGTGGCCATGAGCTGGGCGTACCTTGGTTCCATTGCCGCAATTTATGGCACAGCCTACGGCATCATGGTTTCTACCAAGGTGGCGCTCCTGCTGTGTCTTTTGCTTTTGGGTGCTGCAAATTACTACATCGTGAAAAATCTTGGATCGCCCGCCGCGGAAAACGGCATCAAAAGTCTGGTGCGTTTTGGTGAAGTAGAAATTGGGATCGGCTTGACAGTTATTCTCGCCGCCGCATCGCTCACTTCTCAGCCGCCGGGCGTCGATCTTACGCAAGATCGTGTCACGCTGAAAGAAATTGCCACGCGATTTGCTCCTCGCATGCCGCAACTCACCAGCCCGCCTCTAAACTCGCTCTCGGAACCTACCAAACAGATCTACCGGCGAGCTGCAGTCGAGGGACGGAATTTGCCCTCAGCTTACGTCCCCGGCCAGAAATCCTGGCACCCCGATACGCCCGGCGATATCGCCTGGTCTGAGTACAACCACAACTGGGCGGGAGTAATTGTGGTCCTGATGGGGATTCTCGCGCTGCTCTCGCGCAGTCGCTATTTTCCCTGGGCCAAAACCTGGCCGCTCGCCTTTTTAGGCTTGGCTGTGTTTCTGTTTTTGCGGGCTGACCCGGAAAATTGGCCACTTGGGCCGAACGGCTTCTGGGAAAGTTTTGGTGTAGCCGACGTTTTGCAGCATCGCGCGGCCGTGATCCTGATTATTCTCTTCGCCATTTTCCAATATCGCGTGGAAACCCAGCGCGTGAAGTCCATGGCCGCTGCGCTGGTTTTCCCCAGCGTCTGCGCCATCGGGGGAGTTGTCCTGCTCACCCACACTCATGCACTTGGCAACATCAAAGAAGAAATGCTGGTGGAACTGAGCCACACGCCCCTAGCCCTCTTCGGCATTATGGCTGGCTGGTCCCGCTGGCTGGAACTGCGCCTGCCCGAAGACAATCAAGCCCGCAAATATCTCGCCTGGGTCTGGCCCATCTGCTTCATCATCGTGGGCCTGATCCTCCTCGATTATCACGAACGCTAGTCCAATCTTCTTAGCTCCTGGTGGCACAGCCATTCCCAGTTGTAGGCTGGCTTTGCCTCCGCCTTTGTGGCGTAGCCACTTCCGATGTGCTCTTTGCCTCGCCTTTTCTACCACTGTCCCCGCTTCCAAACTTCCTAAAACAAAAGGGCGCCCGACATAACGGACGCCCTTCCAGGTTGTGATTGTTTTCTGTTAATGCTGGTCTTAGTACATGCCGCCCATGCCGCCGGGGCCACCTGGGCCGCCCGCGCCACCTGCCGCTGCCTTCGACTCTTCCTTGATCTCCGCCACCAACGCCTCGGTGGTCAGCATCAAGCCCGCGATCGACGCCGCATTCTGCAGCGCCAAGCGCGTTACCTTGGCTGGGTCGATGACCCCGGCCTTCACCAGGTCAACGTATTCGCCGGTGTCCGCATTGAAGCCGTAGTTTTCGTCCTTGGAGTCGCGGATCTTGCCGATCACTACCGCGCCTTCAAAGCCGGCGTTCAATGCGATCTGGCGGGCTGGCTCTTCCAGAGCGCGCTTCACGATGCCCACTCCAACCAGTTCGTCGCCTTCCATCTTGATCTTGTCGATTGCGCTGATTGCGCGCAACAGAGCAGCGCCGCCGCCGGGAACGATTCCTTCTTCCACGGCTGCACGGGTGGCGTGCATGGCGTCCTCGACGCGAGCCTTCTTTTCCTTCAGCTCGGTTTCGGTCGCTGCGCCAACCTTGATCACTGCCACGCCGCCAACCAGCTTGGCCAACCGCTCCTGCAACTTCTCGCGGTCGTAATCGCTGGTGGTGTTTTCCACCTGTTGACGGATCTGCTTTACGCGGCCTTCGATTTCGCTGGCCTTGCCTGCGCCTTCGACGATCGTGCAATTGTCCTTGTCGATGGTGATTTTCTTGGCCTTGCCCAGGTCCTCGATCTTCACGTTCTCCAGCTTGATGCCGAGGTCCTCAGTCAACGCCTTACCACCGGTCAGGGTGGCGATGTCTTCCAGCATGGCCTTGCGGCGGTCGCCAAAGCCTGGGGCCTTGACGGCAGCGCACTGCAGCGTGCCGCGCAGCTTATTCACTACGAGAGTCGCCAAGGCTTCGCCTTCAACGTCTTCCGCAATGATCAGCAGGGGCTTGCCCAGCTTCGCAATCTGTTCCAGCAAGGGGAGCAGGTCCTTCATCGAGCTGATTTTCTTCTCGTGGTTCAAGATCAGCACGTTCTCCATGACGCATTCCATGCGCTCTGGATCAGTGATGAAGTAGGGCGAGAGGTAGCCGCGGTCAAATTGCATGCCCTCGACAACTTCCAGCGTGGTCTCCATCGTCTTCGATTCTTCAACGGTGATGACGCCGTCTTTGCCGACCTTCTTCATAGCTTCGGCAATGATGGTGCCGATCTGGCGATCGTTGTTGGCGGAAATCGTGCCAACCTGAGCAATCATGTCGCCCTTCACGTCGCGGTGCAGCTTCTTGATTTCATCGATCGCCACTTCCACGGCCTTGTCGATGCCGCGCTTCAGTGCCGTCGGGCTTGCGCCGGCCGCCACCGTCTTCACGCCTTCGCGGAAGATGGCCTGCGCCAATACGGTCGCCGTCGTGGTGCCGTCGCCAGCAACGTCGCTGGTCTTCGATGCCACTTCGCGTACCATCTGCGCGCCCATGTTCTCCAGCGGATCGCGCAATTCGATTTCTTTCGCAACCGTTACGCCGTCCTTGGTGATGATGGGGGCGCCGAACTTCTTCTCAATCACCGCATTGCGGCCCTTGGGGCCGAGCGTGATCTTCACTGCATCCGCAAGAGCATTGACGCCGCGTAGAATTGCCTGGCGCGATGCTTCTCCGGTAACTATCTGTTTCGCCATTTCTAAATTCCTCCTAAGAATTTGTTTCTGAATCTCGAAACCTACTTTTCACTGCTAATCAGGCTGGATTTTCCTTCCTGATCACTGCTTTCTGGTTTCTGAATTTGCCTCAGTTATCTCTTCGCTGCCTTCGCTGCGCCGCCGAGCTTTGCCAGAATTTCCTCTTCGCGCAGAATCAAATACTCTTCGCCTTCCAACTTGATCTCCGTGCCGCTGTACTTCCCAAACAGCACGCGATCGCCGGCTGTTACGTCCAGTGGCACGCGCTCTCCCTTTTCCCGCTTTCCTGCGCCGACGGCGATTACTTCGCCTTCCTGCGGTTTTTCTTTTGCGGAGTCGGGGATGATGATGCCGCCCTTGACGGATTCTTTCTCTTCAATTCGCTTCACAATCACGCGATCGTGTAGCGGTGTAATATTGACTGCCATCGTCGAAAAACCTCCATTGTGTGAACTGTCTGAATGTTACTGAAAGCACTGGTGGGCAGGGCGTGCGGAAATTAGCACTCCTCGCAACCGAGTGCTAATATATGCATTCCGTCTAGCAGAGTCAAGTGAAATAGTTGTAATCTGAGTGCCTCTCACTCATATTTCTCATGCTTTCTGCTAAATGTCCTATTATAAATTGTTTACGCGCAGACTTGTACGGCTGCTTCCCGAGGCAATCGCTTTCTTTCAACCATAATCGACTCCATTCCTCATGAACCTCTCGCCGATGCCACCTTCCGACTTAATCCGCTCACTTCAACAGAGATTGAATTGTGCAACTCGCACTTGTGAAGTGAGAGATCTTCAGCTCGCCGTTCTGACTTTGCGCCGTGCTTCGACAGAAGTACTTGACGACGCTCCACGGAAACGCTTTGATACCGGAGGACAGCTTTTTTACTTCTGTACTTTCCCGGTGAATTCTCCGGAACGCGGAAGGGTCATCAGAACTCATCACGCAAAATGCCCATCGAACCAAACGCCGGCCCCATCTTTTTCGAATTTCGCGATGTCTGCAAAAGTTTTGACGAACGCCCAGTTCTCATCGATGTCAGTTTTACCGTCCAGCGCGGTGAAACCTGCGTAATCATGGGCCGCAGCGGTGTCGGTAAGTCCGTGTCTCTTAAACACATCATGGGTTTCTTGAAAGCGGATTCCGGCCGCGTATACATCGACGGCGAGGACGTCTCCGATTTCACCGAAAAGCAGTTTGAGACCATCCGCCGCAAAGTCACCATGGTCTTCCAATCAGGCGCGCTTTTTGATTCGCTCACTGTCGCGGAAAACATCGCCTTCCCCATGGACCGTCAACCCGGCCTCACCGCCGAGGACGTCGAAGCCTACATTCAGAAATTCGCGAAAATGTTGGAAGTGGAAGAAGTGCTCGACCGCCTTCCCAGCGAGCTCTCCACCGGCATGAAGCGCGCTGTTTCCATTGCTCGCACCCTTGCCGCAAAACCCCGACGCGATTCTCTACGACGAGCCCACCACCATGGTGGATCCCATCATGGCTGGGCATATGGGCGACCTGATTTTGCGACTGAAGGAAACTTTTCACAAAACTTCCATCGTCGTCACCCACGACACGCACCTGGCCCGTCGCCTCGCCGACACTGTGGTTTTTCTTCAGGACGGCCGAGCTCAGGTATTTTCTTCCTGGGCTGAATTCGAGAACTCCAAAGACCCATTCCTGCGCAACTTTCTTCTGCAGGATGAACTCATTCCCGAATTGGACGTAACTCTGTGACCTTTCCGACTCCTCCAGCCATCAACCCAAAATCACAATTACGCAAGACCATGGGTTTCTGGGATGTTTTGCTTTTCAATATCGCCACCGTCCTCGGGCCGCGCTGGATCGCCGCCGCCGGCCACAACGGCACTTCCTCCATCAGCCTCTGGGTCCTCGCCGCGCTCTTCTTTTTCGTTCCCGGAGCACTCGTCATTAACGAATTATCTTCGCGCTTTCCCGAAGAGGGCGGCCTCTACGTCTGGGCCAAAGAAGCCTTCGGTGATTTTCACGGCTTTATCGCCGGTTGGACCTACTGGATCTACACCGTGTTCTATTTCCCGGGATTGCTTCTTGCCAGCGCTTCCATGAGCGCCTACATCATCGGGGAAAAAGGGTCGACACTTTCGCAGGACCGCACCTTTCTGCTGTTGATCTCACTCGCATTGCTGCTTGTCGCCGTCGTTCTGAACATCATCGGCCTGAATATCGGCAAATGGCTGCAGAACGCGGGCGGCGTCGGCACTTACCTGCCGCTCAGCATGCTCGTAATCGTGGCCCTAATCGTCTACTTCAAGCATGGCTCCATGACGCAATTCACCTGGGCCAACATGATGCCTACCTGGAACTGGGACACCGTAAATTTCTGGTCGCAAATCGCTTTCGCCTTCACTGGCCTCGAATTGGTTTCCGCTATGAGCGAAGAAATACGAGACCCACGCCGCACCCTGCCTCGTGCCGTCTTTGGCGCTGGTGCTATGATCGCCTTTATGTATGTTGTCGGCACGTTCGCAATTCTCTCGCTGGTTCCCGCTGCGGAACTTGACCCGAAGAGCGGCGTCTTCCATGCCATCACGATTGGCGCGGTTGTCTTAAAGCTTGGTTTTCTAGGTATCCTTGCAGCTCTCTTGGTCACCGTCGGCAATGCCGGGGGGGTTGGAAGCACCGTGGCGGGCATCGCTCGCGTTCCTTTTGTCGTCGGTATCGACCGCTACCTTCCCGAAGCCTTTGGCAAGATTCATCCCAAATGGAAGACCCCGTACATTTCAATTCTGGTGCAGGCCGGCATTTCTGGAATAATCCTCCTGCTCAGCCAAATCAAAAGTGCCACTGTGCAAGAGGCATATCAGATACTCATCGATGCCGCCATCATTCTCTATTTCATTCCGTTCCTGTACATGTTTGCTGCTGTCGTCAAACTTGCTGCCCGCAAAGATCGCCGCACCAACGAACACGCTGTGCTGATTCCTGGCGGAATGCCTGGCGTCTGGATTTCTGCTGGGCTGGGATTTATCGTTGTGCTGCTTGGCATTTTTGTTTCCCTGGTTCCCCCCGGAGACTCCAACAAGGTGCTCTTTGAAGTAAAACTTGTCGGGGGAACTCTCGCCGCTATTTTTGTGGGCCTGATTCTCTACTGGCGCGGCGCCCGCTCCAAAACATCTGCCTAGAATCGTAGGGGTCCAGCATTGCTGGACCCCATGTCCGCAAAATTGAAGATTTCTAGAATTTGGCCCTTGGGGACAAATCCATTCTCGACCGCGCGCCTTCTCAAAATCCCTGAGACACAAGTTGTTCGATATTTAGCCCCGAACTCTGCTTCGCCTTCGCCCCACTTCGCGCTTCCAGATACCGCTCCACATATTTCCCCAACACATCCCCTTCCAGATTCACCGCGTCACCAATTTTCTTGTCGCGCACATTCGTTTGTTCAAACGTGAACGGAATAATCGCAATCTCCGCGATCCGCTCATGCCATCGCGCCACCGTCAGGCTGATTCCATCAATCGCAATCGACCCTTGTGGCACAATACTCTTCTCAAACGATTCAGGCACCTCTACCCCGTACCACCAATTTTCTCCTTCGGGCTCTAGTCGAGTTACTCGCCCTATCGTGTCCACGTGCCCCAGCACAAAATGGCCGCCGAATTCCTTGCCCGCGGTCATCGGCTGCTCCAGATTGACGCGTGTACCTTCTTTCCATTCACCCATGGAAGTCTTGCGTATCGTTTCCCCGGAAAGGTCGGCCGAAAATCGCCCATTTTCCATCGCCACCACTGTCAGGCAACACCCATTCACCGCAATGCTATTTGCGATTGCCAGGTGCGGCGTAACGGTAGGCGCGTAAATCGTCAATCGCCCGCCATCGGCGTGCAAAGTAAGCGAATCGACAGTTCCAATGTGCTCGATGATTCCAGTAAACATGAATTCCTCGCTGAAATGCTCGTACTTGTACGAAAGTACCTGCTGTTGGAGCGAAACGCTAGAATATCCTGTTCTGTGCCAGAAGTCCTTGACGCCAGCACTCCCCGGAGTACTATGTGGGCAGGCCACGCTCCTGGTCCATGGAGGTGGTTTATGTTCGAGCCCAAACTCCCCGATCTACATCCTGAAGGCGCAACGACCTATCCGCAAACCGTGCATTGCACGCAGCGGAATTGCGATGCTCAAATTGTTGTGGCCAACTGGCCGCTCAGTGAAGAGGGTTGGAGCGACTGGCGGGTGATCGATTGCTCGCTGCTTCCTCCGGGAGCGGTTGCCTGCGGTATGGATTGTTTGTCGCAGGCCAGACTCGACGCGAAGTGATTTGTCCCGAAAGCCCTGCAGGCCGCTCTTGAGAGCGAGTGTATTCGCAACGTGCGCATATTGGCTGGGGGACAGCGATTAGTTTAGACGACCTTGGGAATTGCAGACTTCTCTTTGGAGGCAGGCAATGTCGGATCCTGAACTGATCGATCGTATTTTGCAGACCTGTAGTTTTCGCTTTCGAAATGTTGTTTGCCCAAATAAAGATCGCGTCGCGAACATTACCGCAGCGCGCCTCCAGGTCGAAGACTCCGATTGGTCCGTTGTCGAGTGTTCCCTTATGCCCAATGGCGAAGTAACCTGCGCCATGAACTGCCTCCTGAAAGAAATCCCTCCCGAAAACTGATTCCACCCACGATTTGATTGTGCTGGTAGGTGCCGGCCTTTGGCCCGGCTTTTCGCCCTTGTCATTTCGGGGCCGATTGTTAGATCGGCTCCTTTGCTTTTTACGTGGGGGCGGCTTTACGTGGCACAGCCATTCTTGGCTGTGCGCTCAAGCTATTCCTCGTCGCATCACAAAATCCCCACGCAAAAAACTTAAAACTCCCCCGCCTTCGCATGCTCCACGGCCAACTCCCGCAATCTCCGTAAATCCAATTTTCCCGTTCCCAGATACGGCAACTTCTCCACAAACGCAAACTGATCCGGTCGCGGCTTCCACAATGCAGGCAAATCGCTATTCGCAAGCCTTTCCAAACAACTCTTCAATGCCCCTTCTGCCAACGTGTGTACAACCACCAACCGCTCGCCCTTCTTTTCATCAGGAATCGCCGTTACCGCCAGCACCTGCCCGTCCGCTTCCAGCAACTCGTGAAGTTTTTCTTCCACTTTAATGTGCGGCACCATCTCCCCGCCGATCTTGCTGAACCGGCTCAAGCGGTCCGTAATTCGCAGGAATCCATCCTCATCCACCGTCGCAATATCCCCGGTGTTGTACCAGCCGTCGTTCAGAACCTCCGCCGTTTTCTCTGGCCTGTTTAAATACCCGACCATCACGTTTGGCCCGCGCACCAGCAGCAACCCCGGCTTGTCCACAGGAAGCGCCTTCCCAGACTCGGGATCAATCACGCGCACCCCAACTCCCGGCAGCGGATGCCCAATCGTTCCTCGCTTTGCGCCCACCTGACGGAAATATGCCGCGCGAAAATCGTACGTGTTAACCGCAACTACAGGAGAACATTCCGTGCACCCGTAACCTTCCAGAGGTCGAATACCGAAATGATCTTCAAACGACTGCGCAATTCGCTCCGGCAATTTTTCCGCTCCCGCCATCACAATTCGCAGGCTGCCAAACGCTTCCGGCGGGCATCGCCGCGCGTACGAATTCAGGAATGTCGGCGTCGACAGCAGCATCGACACCGAATATTTGCTTACCAGCGCCCCGATTGCTCCCGCATCGAGCGGGCTGACATGAAACACCACGCCAATACCTGTCAGCGCCGGCAGACACAATGTGCCTGTGAACCCGAACGAATGAAAGAAAGGAAGTATCCCCAGAATCCGGTCGCCATCGTGCAAATGAAAAACCTGCTCGATCTGTTCGACATTCGAAGCCAGGTTGAAGTGCGATAGCACCACGCCCTTCGGTTCGCCCGTAGATCCGCTCGAGAAAATCACCGTCGCCGTATCGTCCAATGATGCCGGCCGTTTCATGCCCAGAAACCATTCCAGCATCCGCACCGGGAAAAGTTTCGCCGCCAGCAGCGCCGCAATCTTTTCCGTAATCCGGGGATTCAGCGCCAAATCTTCGGCATAGATAACCTCGCCGGGAGGCTGGGTCGGGACTTTTTCCAGGAATGCCTTCGAAGTCACCACCGTTTTCAGATCGCACTGCCGCGCGCAAGACGCTAGTGCCTCATTGGAAGTTGTGTAATTCAGATTGATGGGCACTTTGCCCAGCAGCAGCGCCGCCCAATTTACCAAGGCTCCCGGTATCGATGGCGGCAACAGTATTCCCACCATTTTTTGATCGCGCCACAATGGCTGCAGGCGCCGAGCCAGGAAAACCGTCTTGATCAGCGAATCGCTGAACGAAAGCTTCGGTGTGTGCCCATCCGCCATCGCAAAATTTCGCGGGCGACGCCGAGCCGCCTTGATGAACGAGCGCGTCAACGGCTTCATATATCTTCGGCGCCTCTGGAACGCGTCCACGCTAAGCTGCTGCACTGCCTGCCGAACATCCGTGGCCGTAGCCGTTGAAGGCAGCGCCTCGCCAAATGTCAGCCGAACCGGGTAGGGAATCGTTCGCGGCCACTTCCAAAGAAAACGTCCGCCCGAAAAACTGAAGATCGAACCCCAGATCCCATCAATGTTCACCGGAATAATCGGTACGTCGATTCCCTTTACGATGCGCTCGAACCCTCGACGGAACGGCAGCATCTGGCCGATGCGCGTGATCTCGCCTTCCGGAAAAATGCAAACCACTTCTCCGTTGCGCAGCGCTTCCGAAGCTTCCCGCAAAGAGTGAATCATTTCGCGCGGTCCCTGATCCGACGCGATCGGGATAATCTTCAGCATCTTCGCGAATGGCTTCACCACCGGATGATCGTAAACGCCCTTGAACATCAGGAAGCGTATCGGCCGATCCGTGGCCGCGATGAGCAAAACCGCGTCCACCCACGAAGCATGATTCGGCGTCAGCAGCACTCCCCCTCTTGCCGGAATGTTTTCCTGTCCCTTCAAATCCAGCCGGTAAATTGTGTGTGCCGCAATCCATAGCAGCAGTCGAACTAAGGAATCGGGCAACAACCACAGAACATAGGCAAGCGCCGCCAACGTCAGAACTGAGGACCACAGGAAAATTGCCGCAGGTCCGAGATGCAGGAAGTGCTTGAAAAAGTAGAAAACCGCCGACGCGCCAAGAATTCCCACAAACGAAAGCAAATTCGCCGCGGCCAGTACGCCCCCGCGATGCTGTTCCTCCGGGCGATGTTGAATCAGCGCGCTGATCGGCACGATAAAAAAACCGCCGAAAAATCCGAGCAGGGCCAGCAGAATCAAAGTACCGAGAAACGTGTGCCCCGGCGCCGCAAGCAGAAATCCGAATGTCGTAATACCCAGTGCGCCAAGCGGTATCAACCCATATTCAATTTTCCCGCCCGAGAGATACCCCGCCGCAAGGCTGCCAATCCCAATCCCGATTGCAATCGACGCCTGCAGAAACCCGCTCTGTGTGGGAGGGACGTGCAATACGTCGCGCCCGTAAAACACGATTACAAACTGCAGCAATCCAGCGTGAAAAAAGAAATAAGTATTGCCTGCCACCGCCAACCACAACACGCGATCGCGCAAAATTAGCTGGCACTGCGTCCAAAGGTCGCCGAGAAAATTGATACGGAACGTTTTCGTGGGATCAGCCGCGGGAACTTTGCTGATCCCCAGACTAGTGATCAACCCCACCACCGAGCACGCCAGAAACACGACCCCCGAGTAATACTGTCTCCCTGCAAACGCCACCGACAGATATCCGCCCAGCACCGTGCCGGTGATCGCCGCCAAAAATGTGCCCAATTCAATCACGCCGTTACCCCACGACAATCTCTTTTCGGGCAACAACTCTGGCAGCAATCCATATTTCGACGGTCCGAACAGCGCGCCCTGCGTGCTGGCTAAAAACACGGAAACCATTGCCATCGTTAGGTTGTGAAACGCAAACCCTGCAATAGCAAAAATCATCACTGCGATCTCAAACACTTTTGTCCATATTGTTACCGTGCGTTTGCTGTAGTGGTCCGCGAAATATCCGCCCACCATCGAAAACAGAATAAACGGTAACGCGAACAGCGACCCAATCAGCAGAACCTTCAGCTCTTCTTCGCCCGGTGAAACGTTGTTGCCGATGATCAGGAAGATCACCAGGAATTTCAACGCGTTGTCGTTGAACGCGCCCTGAAATTGTGTCGCAATCAGGCTCCAGAATCCCAGCCTCCACGCGCGCGGCTTGTCATCAACAGATATTTCAGGATTCACAACGGCCGGAGTTTCTTCGGGCATGGAAGGAATAGTCCCAAAGAATGCTCATGATGAGTAGCCAATTTTTCAACTTGCTGTCCAAGAAAAAACGAACCGCCGACTAGACGGGCCGTTCTACGCAAGGTCCCCCGGAGGATGATTCTCTGGTGCTCGGTTTTTAGGGGGTCGGAGCCTGAAGCTCCGACATTACTCTCAGCTCAAGAAGGGGCTTTAGAGTCTGCGTGAGAACTGGTATTGACGCGTCCTTTATACTGCAGGAGGGAGAGGGCGCGATGGGGAAATTTTTCGATTACAACCCGGACCAGGCGTATTTGCTGCCGTCGAGTGTGCGCGATGTGCTGAGCGAGGGTCATCTTTGCTTTTTTCTGCGGCGGGTGGTTGCGAAGCTGGATTTGAAAGTTTTCCGCGACGCGTATGGAATCGAAGGCGGTCAGGCGCACGCGCCGGAGATGTTGGTTTCTGTTTGGCTGTACGCTTATGCGCTGGGGGGTGACCAGTTCGCGGCGGTTGGAGCAGCGTATTCGCGAAGATTTGGCGTTTCGCTATTTGGCGGGAGGGGCGGCTGCCGATCCCTGGACGCTGAACGCGTTCCGGCGCCGGCACGCCAAAGGATTGAACGATTTGTTCACGCAAGTGGTGGAGTTGGCGCGAAAGGCGAAAATGGGCAAACTCGGCCAGGTGGCGATTGATTGGACGCGTATTGCGGCGAACGCTTCGCGGAATCGCCTGGACACCGAGCAAGCCTTGCGCGACGCACGGGCGCAGATTCGGCGAGACATACGTCGCTGGCAGCAGCAGTGCGATGCGGACGATCCGAACGAAGGGGCCGGCAACGAAGTGGGCGGCGAAGTGCTGGACCGGCTGGAGCAACAGCTGGCCGAAATTCCGGCGCGGCTGGAACGCTTGCAGAAATCGGGGTTGCAGAAAATCTCGCGCAGCGATCCGGACAGCCGTTTTCTGCGCGAGCGTGGCGGGTTCACGCTGGGCTACACGGCCACGCTGGCGGTCAGCGAAGATCACTTGATTGTGGGGCAGTGCGTGACGCAGGAAACCAACGACAACGGATTGCTGCTGCCCATGTTGGATTTGGTGGAACAGCCGTGTGGCGAGAAGGTGCAGCAGGCCAGTGCCGACAGCGGATTTTTCTCGGTGGATAATTTGCAAGCTTTGGAGGAGCGCAACATCGATGGCTACGTTCCAGACTCGAATTTGGCGCGCTGGTTGAATCGCGGAGGAACGTTGCGGACGCGTGCCAGCGATCCGGCGCATCGCCGCATGCGGGGTAAGTTGCTGGCCGCAGGATGTACACGAAACGCAAAGCGATCGTGGAACCAGTAAACGGAATTCTGAAGGAGCAAGGAGGCATGCGGCGCTTCCGGCAACGCGGGTTGGCCAAAGTGGCCGTAGAGTTGGCCCTGGCCACTACCGCGTACAACCTGACGCGCCTGTGGCGTCGGAGCTAGCCAGTTCGCAGCAAGAGTGGCATCCATAAATTTTGGAGTTACGGATTTGTGCTGAAACTTGAAGTGCAAAATGACTGGGCCCCCGAGTCTCAACACAAACTCTTTAGCCCCTGGAATTGCCTAAGCTGTCGCATGCGCCGGGTGTGCCACTTCCTGCAGCGCCTTGCTGAAAATTCCAATCGCCTGATCGATTTGCTGCTTGGTGATCACCAGCGGCGGCTGGAAGCGCACTACGTTGCCTCCTCCACCCACTCCGATCAGCATTCCGTTCTTCAGGCAATAATCCTTCACCGCTTCGGCTTCCGCGGATGCCGGCGTCTTCTTCGCGT
Source organism: Candidatus Acidiferrales bacterium (assembly GCA_963748365.1). Taxonomy (GTDB): domain Bacteria; phylum Acidobacteriota; class Terriglobia; order Acidiferrales; family UBA7541; genus Acidiferrum. The sequence continues at coordinate 200,849 of CAVVJG010000013.1, read as the reverse complement.
CCTTCACTAGTTCCACGCCAATCATCAATCCCAGCCCGCGCACATCGCCGATGATCGGGTTGGTCTTCGCCAGTTCACGTAATTTTGCCATTGCATAGTTTCCGACTTCCGTCGTGTGTCCCGGCAAATCTGTCTTCTGCATGAACTCAATATTTGCCAGCGCCGCCGCGCACGAAACCGGGTTTCCGCCAAACGTCGACAAATGATCTCCCGGTGTATACGCGGCCGCGATATCCGGCCTGCTTGTGTACGCGCTCAGTGGAAATCCGTCCGCGATCCCCTTCGCCGTAACGATAATGTCTGGCGTCACTCCGTAATATTCAATCGCAAACATCTTGCCGGTCCGCGCAAATCCGCACTGCACCTCATCCGCGATGAACAGGATGCCGTAGTGGTCCAGCACCTTTTTTGTTTCCTTGAAATAATTCGCCGGCGGCACGATGATTCCACCCTCGCCCATCACCGGTTCTGCGATAAACGCCGCCACGTCATTCGAAGTCGCATACTTCACCACATCATCGAGCGCTCGCGCACACTGCCGCGCGCATTCATCCGGATCGTTCGGCCACAGCGAACGGTACGCATACGGCGCTGGCGCGAACGAAACTCCCGTCCCGTACGGTCCGCCCTTCTTTTTCCGCGCATAATTTCCCGTGATGCTCAGTGCGCCAAAACTCCGTCCATGAAAACTCGATTGCAGCGAAATAAATTCGTGCTTCCCGCTGTACAGCCGCGCCAGCTTCAGCGCGCCTTCGATCGCTTCCGCTCCGCCATTCCCAAAAAACGTTTTGCTCAAGCCCGCGGGCGTAATCTCCGCCATCTTTTCCGCCAGGTCCGCCACCGGCTGGACGTGATACAGGTACGACGAGCAGTGAATCAGTTTGTCGATCTGCTTCTTCGCCGCTTCCGCCACCAAAGGGTTGCAATGCCCCGCATTCACCACCGAAATTCCCGCGAAACAGTCCAGATATTCACGCCCGTTCACGTCGGTGACGGTAGCACCGCTGGCCCGGTCGATCACGATCGGCGCAACACTCTTCAAAAATCCGGTCATCACATAATCTTTGTATTTCTGAATAGTGTTAGACATCAGGTGGTAACTTTCAGGCCAAAGGCCCGGTCAGATTTTGGTACGAGGGAACCGTCCGAGAGATTATACCTGTGAGCCACAATCTCCGCCTGTCCATTTTGGAGAGATCGCCATTGTGGTACAGCCATTCATGGCTGTGCACTTCCATGGCGACGAACTTGATTCCGCGATTTGTAGCGGCCACCTTCAAGTGGCCACCGTCATCGAAGACCTATCGCTGCACCAAAAACTCCATCGCCATGTCCGGTCCGAATTGTTTGAAAGATCGCAGGTGCAGCGCAGGAAGAGAATCAGATGCTCTACTCAAAAATGGTACGCGCACGTCCCCGGCCAATTTCGGCGCATAAAACATCACCAATTTATGCACTACGCCCGCCGACAGCGCCGCCCCATTCATCCGCGGCCCAGCCTCCAACAGTACGCTAAGAATTTCCCGCTGCCCCAACTCCTTCACCACCGCCCCCAAATCGATCTTCCCTTTGCGCGTCTTCATGCCAACCAGCTCAACACCCGCATTCGCCAACGCCCGCGCCTTCGCCGATTTCAGCGGAGCCGCCGTAAACACCAGGAAATCATCATCCGCCGTCTTCACAATCCGAGCCTTCACCGGCAGCCGCAGTTTCGTATCCACGACCACGCGCAGCAATCGCCTCCGCCGCGCCAACCCGCTGCGATCTGTCAGCAGCGGATCGTCCGTCAGGATCGTCCCAATCCCCGTCAGCAGCGCATCGCTCGCATGCCGCATCCGCTGCACTTCCCCGCGAGCCTCTTCGTCGGTAATCCACGCGCGTTTTTTATTTTTTGTTAGCGCTGCGGCCGGCAGCGCCAGTTGCCCGTCCAGCGTCAACGCCGATTTCAGTGTCACATACGGTTTGTGCGTAGTAATCCAGCAAGCGAACGCCTCATTCAGCGCTTTGGCCTCGCTCTCCATCAACCCGCACGCAACTTCAATCCCTGCCGCGCGCAACGTAGCAAACCCTCCGCCGCGCGTCTTCGGATGCGGGTCCTCCATCGCTGCCACCACGCGCGCGATTCCCGCTTTCACAATCGCTTCGCTGCACGGCCCAGTCCGCCCGGTGTGATTGCACGGCTCCAGCGTCACGTAAATCGTCGCGCCGTGCGCCCGCTTGCCAGCCTGCTTCAGCGCAACAATTTCCGCGTGATCTCGCCATTCATATTGATGGAATCCCTCGCCCAGGATGGTGCCGTCATTCACGATCACGCAACCCACCGTAGGATTCGGCGATGCCAGCCCCACGCCTCTACGCGCAAGGTCCATCGCATGCTGCATGAAGTGCAAATCGTGGCTATTCGGCATGGTGAGCGCTAGATAGGAGTCATCTCCCAAAGGCTTTAGGGGGTCGGAGCTTCAGCTCCGACATCGAGACTATCAAAAAATGGGCTTTAGCCCCTGAGGAATCCTTTCTCTTTAGTTTCAATCAAATCCGCGCAGAACTCCCTCAATTAAACAGCGAATCTGCATACGTCTGCGCGTCAAACGGCACCAGATCATTAATCTGCTCGCCCGTTCCCACAAAGCGAATCGGCAATCCCAGTTCCCGCGAAATCGCCACCACAATCCCGCCCTTGGCCGTGCCATCGAGCTTCGCCAAGATAATTCCCGTCACGCCCACACTCGACGTAAACTGCCGCGCCTGGTTCAAACCGTTTTGTCCAGTTGTAGCATCCAGCACCAGCAGCACATCATGCGGCGCGCCAGGAATCACCTTCGCGGCCGTGCGCTTCATTTTTTCCAGTTCTGCCATCAGGTTCGATTTCGTGTGTAGCCGCCCCGCCGTATCCACAATCACCGCATCGGCTCCGCGAGCCTTTGCCGCCGCCATCGCGTCAAACACCACCGCCGCGGGATCGGCGCCCGCCTTCTGCTTGATCACTTCAATCCCGTTGCGTTGCGCCCAGATTTCCAGTTGCTCGATCGCCGCCGCGCGAAATGTATCCGCCGCGCACAGCACCACGCTCCGGCCATCCTGGCGCAACCGGTTCGCCAGTTTCCCGATGCTGGTGGTTTTCCCGGCGCCATTCACGCCCACCACAAAAATCACGCGCGGGTCATTGCCGTTTGCCGGGCCCGCCAGTTTCGAAGTGTTGCCAAACACATTCAGTGTACGGAACACGTGCGCCTTGATCTCGTGCTTCAGTTGCGCGCCATCCGAAAGCGCGTTCCGCGCCATCTGTTCGCGCACCGAATCCAGGATTTCGTTGGTGGTTTTCACGCCCAGGTCCGCGGAGAGCAGCGCCGTTTCCACTTCTTTCAGCACCGTGGGATCGATCTGCCGCCCACCCTGCGTAATCGTATCGAGGGTATCCGCAAGCGCGTCCTTGGTCTTTACAACGGATTCTTTCAGCCGTTCAAGGAGTGTCGGTTCCGGTTTTCCAAAAAGCGTAATCATACAGTTCAGCGCCAATTATCAGGCGTAAAACAAAATTGTAACAGATGCCCGCACCGAGCGCTGTTTCAGAGTGCAACCCCAAAAGTGATGCGAACATGAATCAATGGCTCAGCCATGCGGCGCTGAGTTAGATTTGGGGGCGGAAACCATAGTACGTATCTTTGGGTTCATCGTCCCAAAGATCCATGATCTGTGGATTCTTGAAGAAAATGCTCATGCCTCGATACCAAGTATTCCAGACTAATTCGTCAATGTAGCCAGCTTTATGAAAGAAATGCTCCTCAGCGCATAGGTTGAAGTAGCTATACACTTTGTCTATCTCTGGTTGGCACAATTGTCGCGAATCGCGCCGGTCCTTAATGCTGTTTAGAGTTTCATTTAGTTCGTCATATCGAAGGTTGAATTCGGAAAAGAGTTCTTTGAATAATTTGGCCTCGTCGAGATGCTGCTTATATGAATAAACGCCAAATGTAATCAGAGCTGCGATGGCGGAAATCAAAACCTCTGGCTTGTGAAGCCTTTCAAATTCATACCAGATGGCGAATACACACACAGCGCTAAGCGAAAAGTAGTATGGGCACAGAGGTCTATTGTGGAGTTTGAGTGCCATGGAAGATTTCTACGGGCAATCTCTCCGCAGGGCGAGGTTGGAATTAAGATAGAGTGCCTAATAGATAAACGGAAGTTTTTACTCAGCTGCAGGTTAGTTCTTCGCCAGCAGATTATCGAAGTACGCCAACATTTCCGGAGAGTTCCAGTCCTGTGGCCCAATGATCTTCCGTGCAATCTTGCCTTTGCGGTCGATCACATACGTTTCCGGCCACATGGAACTGCCATAATCCTTGGCAATCTTCGCCGAAGGGTCATTCATCGTCGGAAAATTAATCCCCTGATCCCTCACAAATTTCGCATATGCCGCTGCATCCTCATCGACGCTTACGCCCACAATCACTCCATTTCGGGGAGCGATTCGCTGCTGCAATGTGATCAACGCGGGGGTCTCTTCCACACAAGGCCCGCACCAACTGGCCCAGAAGTTCAACACCACCACTTTTCCGCGCAGGTCCGAAAGATGAGCCTTCTTCCCATTCAGCTCAATCGCAAAATCCTCGGCGGTATGCCCAGCGATCGACGATTCCCCCTGCCGGTAATGGGGCAGGCTGAAAAACGCCAGAATGGCGGCGGCAAAGCCCATGCTTCCCCACGCCATAATTTTGCGGAAAAGTGTTTTCATAATACCGCTATAATAGCGTAGAGCAGCGACCGCGAAAAGCCCCGCCTCACACTCAAACGTGACAAATATCACTGCCAACGCTCAGCCTACTGTCTCCGCCATCGTACCGGCGCGCAATGAAGAAGCCACCATCGCCCAGTGCGTAGAATCCCTAGCCCAACAGCCGGGAATCACCGAAATTATCGTTGTGAACGACCAGTCCACGGACCGCACCGCACAAATTGTGCAGGAATTGACCCGCAAATATCCGCAACTCAGGCTAATCGAATCCACCGCTCTCCCTTCCGGTTGGGTGGGCAAAAACTACGCCGTCTGGCAAGGTGCCCGCGCAGCCAAGGGCGATTGGTTTCTCTTCACTGACGCCGACGTTGTGCACGAAAAAAACTCCGCCGCCCAGGCCCTTGCATTCGCCGGAGTGCAGGCCGCAGCGAGTGGTAGCACATCCGTTGTCGGCAATCACATACCGAGTCTCTTACAGGAGGGCGCGGCTTCAGCCGCGCCGTATAGCTCCGGGACTTCAGAGGTTTTAACCCCTGGAGTTGAAGGGTCTGGACCTCCACCTCAACTAATCTCCTTCTCTCCCGAACAGATCACCGAAACCTGGTACGAAAAATCCCTGATCCCTGTGGTCTATTGCCGCCTATCCAAGAAGTTTTCCTACGACGAAGTGAACGATCCCCAAAGCAAATCAGGCGCGGCCAACGGCCAATTTCTACTTATTTCGCGTAAAGCCTACGACGCCGTCGGCGGCCACGCCGCCATCGCCTCCGAAGTCCTCGAAGACGTAGCTCTGGCCCAACGCGTCAAACAAGCCGGCTACCGTATCTGGTTCGGTAGCGGCAAGGGAATCGTCCGCGTCCGCATGTACCGCACTTTCGCCAGCATGTGGGAGGGCTGGAAGAAAAATCTCTATCGCTTGATGGGCGCAAATCCTGCGTCTATTGCTGCAGAAATCGCAATCGCGGTAGTCCCAATTCTTGTTCCTGCGTTAATAGTCACCGCGATCTGGTTTTTCTCCAAGGATTGGTCCGTTTCGTTTGCCAGCGCCGCAGGAGCACTAGCGGTTTGGCACTGGCTCTACAGCAAGGAATTGGCCGCCAACCACTTCTCGAAGAGCCTTACCTGGTATGGCCTCCCCGGTAAATTGCTGTACGCCGCGGTACTCTGGGCCTCCTATCGCGCTCACCAAAAAGGCTCTCTGGCATGGAAAGGGAGAGAGTATCCTGTAGGTACCCCCCAAGCATCGAATGAGGCATCAAAGCAATAGCAAAACATGGTCTACTTGACGCGAAAAATTGAGTTTTCCGCATCCCATCTCTACCACAACCCGGCCATGAGCCCGGAGGAGAACAAGCGCGTCTTCGGCAAGTGCAACAACCCGCACGGCCACGGACACAACTACACGCTGGAAGTCACTGTGGCGGGTGAACCCGACCCGACAACCGGCATGGTCCTCGATCTCAAGGAACTGAAAGAGATTCTGGAGCGCGAAGTCACCCAGCGCATGGATCATCGCCACTTGAACTATGAAGTTCCCGAACTGAAAGGCCAGATTCCCACTTGCGAGAATATTTCCCGCGTCATTTGGAATCTTCTGGAGCCGAAAATCACGCAAGGCCGTTTGCATAAAGTGAGGCTCTACGAAACGCCGGATCTGTTCGCGGACGTTTATCGCAATGGGAGCGGAGCGAAACCCGCATGAGCGACGGGCTACACATCGAATTGGGGCGGCGCTACAAGTTTGCGGCCTCGCACCGGCTGCACAGCGAAAAGCTGAGCGCCGAGGAGAATTCTCGTGTCTATGGCAAGTGCAATAACCCGCATGGACACGGGCATAACTACGTAGTGGAGATCAGCGTGTCAGGGACGGTCGATCCGGCTACGGGCATGATCGTGAATCTGGCGGACCTCGATGGTTTCGTCGAACGAGAGGTGATCGAGGCCTTTGATCATCGCTCGCTCAACGAAGAGGTTCCCGTTTTTCGCAAGCAAGTGCCCACGACGGAGAACGTTTGCATGGAAATTTTCAAGCGCCTGAAGCACTTCCCGCTTGCCAAACTCGAGCGCGTGCGCGTTGAAGAGACGGGCAACAACTCTTTCGAGTATGCCGGGGAAGCATCTGCGGATCGCTTGGCAATCTGACACGGGGATGGGGAAAATGACAAAGCCAACGGAAATCATGTTGCACGACAGCAAGCTGGAACTGCCTCAGGAGAGCGTCGCGGACCTGGTGCGCAAAATGATTGCGCTCGTGGGGGAAGATCCGAACCGCGAGGGTTTGCGAAAGACCCCGGAGCGTTTTGAAAAAGCGCTGAAGTTTCTCACCAGCGGCTATCACCAGAATCTCGATTCCGTCATGAACGGCGCTACGTTCTCCGTTGCCTATGACGAAATGGTCGTGGTGAAAGATATCGAATTCTTCAGCTTGTGCGAGCATCACTTGTTGCCGTTCTTCGGCAAAGCCCACGTCGCCTATCTGCCCAACAAGCGCGTCCTCGGCCTCAGCAAAATCGCGCGCCTGGTCAACATGTTTGCGCGCCGCTTGCAAATTCAGGAGCGTATGACCAGCCAGATCGCGCAGGCCATCGAAGAAAAAATCAGCCCCGAAGGCGTTGGCGTTATCATCGAAGCGCGACACCTGTGCATGCAGATGCGCGGCGTCGAAAAGCAGCACGGCCAGGCCGTCACCAGCGCCATGCTTGGTTCGTTCCGTCACAACAAACAGACTCGCGACGAATTCCTATCGCTAGTCCGCCACCAAAAATCCTAATTGGCCGTGGGACTTGTGCGCGAACAAAGGTAGCGCGGGCTTTCCTGCCAGTGCCCTTGCCTTTGCCTCATGTAGGTGCTGGGCTTCAGCCCAGCTGGTTTCAGTTGTCATCCCGACCGAAGTGGAGGGATCGCGGCACGACTTATAAAATACTCAAGTCGCTGAGATCATCTTCTAAAGCCACAACACCACCAATCGCGTCAAAACGAAGAGGAGGTCTTCGCCAATGCCATATCCCCGACCAATACCGCGCATACCCACCGCGTTCGCAACGTTCCTCTCCCTAATTTTTCTTTTCTTGGCCGTCGCCTCCGCTTCTCCCGACGGCGAGATTTCCCGCCTCGCCAAAATTATGGGCTGGAAGTCCGGCGACGTCATTGCCGACATCGGTTCCGGGGAAGGGAATTACGCCACAGCCGCACTCTCTCATGTCGGGCCAACAGGGAGAGTTTTCGCAACGGAGCTTGACGAAAAGAAACTAGCCGCTCTGCAACGCGACGCGAAGAATCGCGCCGTAAACAATCTAGTGATCCTGGCCGCCCACGAAAAAGATACCAACCTTCCAGACGCCTGCTGCGACACAATCTTTCTTCGCCGCGTCTACCACCATCTCACCGCCCCCAATGAGATGGACGCCAGCCTGCTTCGTTCCCTAAAAGCAGAAGGGAAGCTCGCCATTATCGACTTTCCGCCGCGCGCCGACCTCACCCGCAGTGACCCTGTCGAAGGGGTCCCCAAAAATCGCGGTGGACACGGAATCCCCCAGAAGGTCTTGATCGACGAACTGACTGCCGCAGGTTTCGTAGTGAACAAAATTATCGACGATTGGCCCGAAGGCAACTACTGCGTAATCTTCCGCAAAGCGTCAATCACAACACATTAATTTGTCTTCGCTGTTATCCCGACCAAAGGGAGTGATCGTGGCAAGATTTCTGCACGGCCACGCTCGATGCGACCAACATGGCTCGTGCCCCACTGGCCGACTTTGCCCGTGGGGATTCTTCCGGCGGTTCGAATCCGCGTACTATTTCCCCGCCCGTGCCTTCCGTACTCTCGCCCGATTTCCACATGTAGCGTTGCTGCACCACCGCCGCACGTTGCCCTTCGTCACGTCGATAAATACCCACCGGCAGTCTTCGTTCCGACAGATCTTCAACCGGTAATGTTCATGGGCAATAAGGCTATCCACGAATGCCGACGTTAGATTCGCCATGATCACCGGCCACCCCGAACGCACTGGGATTAAGTTTAAATGCAGCCCATTTTGGTCCTCGCCAATCCGCGCGTAAGAGTCTACCTTCAACCAATCGTTCAGATGTTCAAGTTGCTTCACTCCCAATTGCTCGCCCGAACCGGCCTTCTCGACCAGTTGCCTCAACTGCGCGCGAAGCGTCTTGAATTTATGCTGCGGAAACGTCTCCAGCGGAACCCGGAAACCCCAGTATTTCAGGAACGACGTCATCCAGGCCCGGTCCTCCAACATGTCCGTGAAATTGCCGTATCCGTCCCAAAGCTCGCTATTCACCAGGTCGAGCCAGGAGGCGGAACCACCAAATCCGCGCGAAGAAAATGGATCGTAATTTTTGCTCATGGTAATGAGATAAACCCACTTGACCCATTACATCGGGTACGTTATCATGTAATGAGATAAACTTATTTATCTCATTACATGGGTCGATTCCAAGTCCTTTATGTAATGAGCATAACACCTTTATCTCATTACATTGGGAGCTCCCCCAAAGTCATGTCAGACACCTCACAAGCCGTCGTCCCCGCCCTGGAAACCAGTTCCACGCTGGTCCCTCCCCGCGCCCGCAGGCTCCACGTAATCCTTGCGTTTTTCTCTATTTACGTGATTTGGGGTTCCACCTACCTGGCCATCCGCTACGCGGTGGAAAGCATCCCTCCCCTGTATACGGCGGGCTTTCGGCATCTGGTTGCAGGCTCGATTTTATTGATTTGGGCGCTGGCAAAGGGCATGCGCCCGACTTCCGCGCAAATCCGCGCCAGCGTAGTGATCGGCTTTTTTTTCTTCCTCATCGGCCACGGTTCCCTACACTGGGCAGAGCGTGTGGTGCCTAGCGGACAAGCCTCGCTGCTGATCGCCATCGAGCCGATTCTAGTGTTCCTTACCTCGTCTATAGCGGCGCGAACCTGGCGGCTGAACGGGCTGCTGGTTGCCGGGATTCTGCTGGGACTGGCCGGAGTGGGTGTGTTGGTAGGGGGAGTGGCGCGCGAGGCGGAAACACCGGGGAGCACGTTAGGCACAATAGCAATCCTTGTGGGAGCGCTCTCCTGGTCGATTGGAATTATCTATTCGAGAAGGTCCCACCTCTCGGGCAACCCATTGCTCCTTTCGGCGCTTTCCCTTTTGTCAGGCTCAGCAATGCTGCTGACAGCTGCGACGCTTGCAGGCGAAGCGAAGGGATTTTCGTTCGCGCAAGTCACCTCTAAATCCTGGCTGTCTCTGGCGTATCTGATTCTGTTCGGCTCAGTGGTGGCGTTTACAGCTTACAACTGGCTCCTGGAGCACTACTCTCCGACGCTGGTGGCGACCCATACGTATGTGAACCCGGTGGTGGCGGTGCTACTGGGATGGGCCTACGGCGGAGAAGCGCTGACGTTCAAGGTGACCTTGGCGGCGGCCATGGTAGTCGGCGCAGTGGTGCTGGTAGACCGCGGAACGAACAAGCTGCATCATCTGGCGTAACTCCCCAACAGGCAAGCTGCTTTTCCTTGCTACCGAACGGCGGGGTATGCTTCACTCTCCGGTAAGCCGCCAATATGATCGCTCAAAGAGTCGCTCACTACATCATCGTTGAGAAGCTTGGTGAAGGCGGCATGGGTGTGGTGTACCGCGCGCGCGATGAAAAACTGCAGCGCGACGTCGCCCTGAAATTTCTTGGCACTCTACCCACCGGCAGTTCTGCAAGTCACGGACAAGTGCTGGAGGAGGCGCGAGCGATTTCCGCGCTCAATCACCCCAATATCTGCACCGTATACGAAGTCGGCGAGGCCGACGGCAAACCATATATCGCCATGGAATATGTGGAGGGGCGCCAACTAACCACGGAGATTCGTTCCACGGGCATGGCGCTGGACCAGGTGGAGCGTTACGGAATTCAACTAGCCGAGGCGCTAAGTCACGCGCACAGCCGGGGAATTATTCATCGCGATCTGAAAGCCGCGAACGTGATGATCACACCCTCGGGACTGCTGAAGGTACTGGATTTTGGAATCTCGCGGCGCATGGACAAAAGCGGTGGCGACGCGACCACGCGATTCGACAAATCGTGGGAGTCGCAGCACACCTTTACCGGAACGCTCCCGTACGTGGCCCCCGAAGTTTTTAAAGGCCAGGAGGCCGATGAGCGCAGCGACATCTGGTCGCTGGGTGTCTTGCTGTACGAGATGGTGGCGGGGCGCCGTCCATTTCGCGGGGCTACCGCTTATGAATTGGGCGCTGCCATCATGCGCGAGCGGCCACCCGAGATTGCACAACCCATTCCGCAAGTGCTGCAGAGCGTCATCAACAAGTGCCTAAACAAGGATCCGGGGCAGCGTTACCACAGTGCCGGAGAGGTCCGCGCAGCACTGGAAACCGCTGGAACCGCGGCACGCACTCAGAGGTTTTTAACCGTGGTTTCCCCCGCTCCCGGTTTCTGGACTTGGAAGAATACGCTCTTACTCTGCGCGGTGACCGCGCTGGCGATTGGATTGGGTTATTGGTGGCAAGGCCGGAAGAACTTTAGGCCGCAAGCTGTGCCGGGTGCGATCCAGTCGATCGCGGTGCTGCCGCTGGAGAATCTCTCGGGTGATGCGTCGCAGGAATACTTTGCGGACGGAATGACGGATGCGCTGATCACGGAACTGTCGCAGATCAAGAAACTGCGGGTGATGTCACGTACCACGGTGATGCAGTATAAGCACGCACAAAAACCGCTGCAGCAAATTGCGCAAGAGCTGCGTGTCGATGCCATTGTAGAAGGTTCCGTCGTCCGCGCGGGTGATCGCGTGCGCATTTCCGCCAAGCTGGTGCAAACGAATATAGAAGGTTCGCTATGGGCGGAAAGTTTCGAGCGGCAATACTCAGACGTACTGGCGCTGCAGAGCGATGTGGCGACGGCAATTGTCCGCGGAATCCAAGTGGAACTGAGCAGCTCGGAACAATCCGAACTGGCGCGCAACCGCAGCGTCGTGCCGCTGGCCTATGAGGATTACCTGAAAGGGAGATACGAACTTGCCAAGCGGACGCAGGAAGGATTTACGGAGGCGGAAGAGTATTTCAAGAAAGCCACGGCGCAGGACGCGTCTTTCGCTGCGGCCTATGCGGGGCTCGCGGAAGTTTACGTGAATATGGCTTCCTACCAGATGCAGCCGGCAAATACTGTTATTCCCAAGGCAAAGCAGGCGGCCGCGAGAGCACTCCAATTGGACGACCGGCTCGCGGAGGCGCACCTGGCTTTGGCGGCAGCGCGTTTTTACAATTTGGAACCGCAAGGCGTGGAAAGCGAATACCAACGGGCCATTGCCTTGAACCCTGGATTCGCGCAGGGCCTCCACTGGTACGCACTCTATCTCGCGGCAATGGGACGGAAGGAGGAATCCCTGACCGAAATTAAATTGGCCCGGGACATCGATCCCAAATCGTTGATTATCAACGCTAACATCGGCTGGTGTTATTACCTGGCATGGGATTTCGACAAAGCCATCGAAGCACAGAAAGAGACCTTGCGACTGGACCCAAGTTTTGGAATTGCCTACGGCTATTTGGGCCAGGCCCATCTGGAGAAAGGGCAGTATGATGCGGCGCTGGAATCCTTCCGAAAATATGTCTCGCTTGAACCTGCAAACCTTTCGCGTAAGGCGGAACTGGCGAACGCGTTCTTGAGGGCCGGGAAAAACAAGGAAGCGCAAGAAATTATTGATGAATTCGAGCAATCGAAGGAAGTTCGTAGTATCTCTGGATACGATTGGGCAATGATTTACGCGGGGAAACGCGACAAAGAAAAAACCATGCAATGGCTGCAAAAGGGGTACGAGGAACGCAACGGGCGGCTTGTCAATCTGGCGGTGCATCCGCAATTCGCATTCTTGCGTAGCGAGGCTCGATTCCAAAACCTTTTGAAAACAATTGGAGTCGCTTCAGTGCGGAACAGTCCATCAAAAGGCGCCGTAGCACAAGTGGAGCAGATAACCCACTGAATAGTCGAAGCACGGTAGATCAACGAGAAGTAGCTTGACGTGCATTCGGGCCGTTAGTTAGACTCCGCCAACATGCCCAATAACCAACTTCGTATTGGAGTAATTGGGCCTGCTTGGGGATTTGCGCCCGCGGGAGGATGAGATGGGACAGCTTTCGCTACAACCGATTGAGGATGCGCTGAAAGATATTTCCTACAAGCTTGCAGCGCAGGTCGAATTTGCGACCGGGGACGAGAAAGAGGAATACCAATGCCAACTCGAGAGACTCAACGCGTTAACTGTACTCTTGAAGGCGGCCTGCAAGCGCTACACCGTTGGCGGCTGACCTGATTCTTTGCAGTCAAAGGCAGGAAGGATACGGTCCGTCGAGTTAGTGTAGGCGGTTTCGGTGCGCGCAGTGGAGAATAGCAAAAACCTAAATGCGAAAGTCTTCCGGCGCTCTCCATTTGTAATCTTTTATTGGATCAGTCGCGCGCTTGTCTTTGAGAATTACGCCACTGGGAAAAAAGTGGCCGGCGAACCGTTTGTAACCTCCATTCTTCATTTTTGCGGGCAAAGCCGCACCCTGGCCGAGCTTCTGAGTAATTTCCCCGATGAAAATCCGGTTGCACTGCGAGGCTGCATCAGGCAGCTGCTAAAGCATTCCTTGCTCGAAAGGAGTCTCGCGAAAGAACCGAAAAGATTTGCAGGGATGGGAAAACTGGGCGCCCTGGAATCCCAGCGCAGGTTATTTCCATTTCTCCACGAAAGATACCCCTTACGAGCGCGGAGCGGCGGAAGACCTGAGCCGCGCTGAAGGAAATTGCCGCCGAAAAGACTCTTCCGGAAACTACGAAGAAATATCTCCATCGACCCGCGATCCAATTGCACCACCGCTCCACGGAAACGGAATTCCCGCGAGTATTGCGGCAGAGGCGCACCTGGCGCGAATTTTCCAACAAAGCCGTGAACCGCGATTCCCTGGAACAATTGCTATGGCTGTCGTTCGGCGTTCAGGACTGGGTGAATGTTCCCGGTGTGGGCCGCCTGGTTCTGAAGACCTCGCCCTCGGGGGGAGCGTTGCATCCGCTCGAGGCGTACGTAGCTGTCCGGAATGTGAAGAGCATCGGCGCGGGAATCTATCATTACGATTCGGCGGATCACCGGCTGGAACTATTGCGCAAAGGCCTGGGCAAACTGGAAATCGATAGATTCTCTGGCACGGCAGAAGTACTTCACGGATGCGGCGTTCGTGATCTTCCTGACGGCCGTGTTCGCGCGCACGCAATGGAAATACGAACACCCCAGAGCCTATCGCGTGGTTCTGGCGGAAGCTGGACATGTGTGCCAGACGTTTTGCCTGACCGCCACGTGGCTGGGCTTGGCCCCATTTTGCACCATGGCGCTGGCTGATACAGCGATTGAAAAGGCGCTGGGGATCGACGGAATTTCGGAGTCGGTGATTTATGCCATGGGCGCGGGAGTGCGGCCGAGCGAAGTACGAGAGGTCCATGAACGACTGTTGGACCCAGTGTCAGCAGATCCGATCGGTCGCTTTTGTCAACTCGCTCAGTCAAACATCTCGTACAGGACCCGAGGGAGATTTTTGCATGCTGGGAGCGCAGAGGCTGCCGCGCCCCACGGAGAATGTGGTTACTTCGCGACGGCTACGAGTGGCGCGTGTGGTGTCCCAATCAAAATTCAGATTGGCGCCTGCGCCGTCTCTTGTCGAACGAAATAGTGAAATTCTCGACGGAAGGAATCGTGGAGACCTTCAGGTCGATGCGCGCAAGATCATCGCCTGGGCCGGGATAGTCCGTGCCCCATTCGCCGGTCTTCTTGCTGATGATCAGAGTCCACTTGTCCTTGTCGGGAATGGCAAACATCGTGTAACTACCAGCCGGGACGGCTTTGCCGCCAACGGTGACATTTCCGGTGGTGACGAACGTGGTGGCTTCATTCGCGCCCAGGCGCCACACTTTGCCGAAGGTGAGCAATTTCACCACCGACTTTACGGCCCTTCAGACGCGGACTGGAATAATCGATGGTGATTTTTGTGCCGCCCAGGTCAACGCTGGCGGTGGCCGGCGGACTGGGGCGCTTGGATTTGTCCTGCGCGCCGCAAGCCACGGCGAAGAGAGCGATTCCCAGGCAACAAGCAGCAACATAAGCACTAACTTTACGCATAAATTCTCCTTTTGTTTTGTACCGACCGAGCAGAGTACCGACAGGATAACCAGCGCGAAGCACTACCCCACAGCAAGCATTGAACCGGATTTGGAGTGTGGTTGCAAGTGAAAGACTGAGCCAGCTGCCGAGGTGCCGTACTGATCGACCTTAGCAAACTGTCGAAATATCCTAAAATATCCGGACCACTCAACCGTCATCAGAGTAGAAGGTGGCTTTTACGCGGGCAGAATGAGCGCCGAGCAGAACAATCGGATCTCTGAAGCGATCGTGCAAGAGCGATCTCGCCTTCGCAGCTTCATACGAAAGCGAGTCGCCGACGCGGAAGATGCCGAAGACATATCTGCAGGACGCATTTTACGAGCTTGTAGAAACGATTGCACCTGATGCGGCCCGGTGGAGCATATCGGCCCCTGGCTATTTCGTGTGGCACGCAATCGCATTATTGATTTGTATCGCAAGAAAAAGCCGGAACGATCGATCAACGAACTGGTAGAAGTGGCGGACGGCGGAGGACTGGTGGAATTTCAGGATTTGCTGCCGTCTCCCGATGCCGGTCCAGAGGCGTTTACGCGCGTGGAGTACTCCTCGATGAACTCCGCGAGGCATTGGACGAATTGCCGGACGAGCAACGGGAAATATTTCTCGCCATGAGGTGGAGGGGCGAAGTTTCAAAGAGATTGCCGCGGAATCCGGCGTTGCGCTGAATACGTTGATTTCGCGCAAGCACTACGCCGTGGTTCAACTGCGGCGCAGGCTGCAAGCGATTTATAAAGAATTTAAGAAAGGATGAACAAAAAATGACACAGGAAATGGCGCAGCGAATGACGCAGAAAGTGGTGGGGAAAATCGTGGGATTCTTGATTATCATCTTGGTCGTAGTGACTGGATTCGGTCAGGCTGTCCACTACTTGTGGAACTGGCTGATGCCAATCGTATTCGGCCTGCATCCGATCACCTACTGGCAGGCGTTGGGATTGTTGGGTCTGAGCTGGCTACTGTTTGGCGGATTCGGATGGTTTGGACGGCCGGGGCGTTCCATGCACTCTGGAAAAAGGATGAGAGAGCGCTTCGAGCAGATGACGCCCGAGGAGCGGGAAAAGCTGCGCGAGGGATTAAGCGGCCGCTGTTAAGTTTTCACTGGCCCGACGAAGCGTTCTCGCAGATTTGTGTTTATGTTCCGTTTAACTTCGATATGACATCGTCGCTGCGGCTCGGTATTGTTTCCCAGTACGATGCTGGAGGTTTTCGCATGTCGAAGAAAAGCATCTTCGTTGGCGCGGCACTTACTTTGGTCCTTGCCATCATGGCCGCGATTCCCTATCTCTTTGCGGCACCGCAAGCAGTGGGTGGGTCCGGCTATCATCTGGTCAAGAATGTTAAATTGGGCGGGACTGGCGGCTGGGATTACCTGGAAGTCGATCCGGCGACACACCGGTTGTTTATTTCGCGCGGCACTCATGTAATCGTGGTCGATCCCGAGCAGGGAAAAATTGTCGGCGATATTCCCGATACGCAGGGAATCCACGGGATCGCGCCCGGTCGACGAATTCAACAAAGGATTTACCTCGAATGGTAAGACGGGCGATTCCACAATTTTTGATTTGACCTCGCTCAAAGTAACTGGCAATGCCAAGGCCGACAAGGATGCGGACGCGATTATCTACGATCCGTTTTCCAAGCGCGTGTTCACGTTCAATGGCGATGCCAACACGTCGACGGCCATCGACGCCGCCACCGGGAAAGACGATCAGCACATTTGCGCTGGGCGGCGGTCCGGAATTCGGCGCTTCGGACGGCAAAGGCAAAATGTTCGTGAATCTTGAAGACAAGAGTTCGCTCGTGAAGTTCGACGCGAAGACCCTGAAGATCGAGAATACCTGGCCGCTGGCGCCCTGCGAATCTCCTTCCGGACTGGCGATCGATGCGGCGCACGAAATCCTGGTGGTAGGCTGCCACAACAAGATGATGGCGTTTGTGGACGGCAATACGGGAAAGGTGCTCGGCACCGTGCCCATTGGCCAGGGAGTTGATGCAAATCGTTTCGACCCGGTTACCGGATTGGCCTTCGCTTCTTGTGGAGACGGCACGATTACCGTGGCGCATGAAGATTCACCAACGAAATTCACGCTGGTGGACACCATTCAGACGCAGCGCGGCGCCCGGACCATGGCCATCGACTACGCCACGCACGTGGTCTACACCGTGACGGCGGATTTTGGGCCGACTCCCGCAGCGACGGCGGATAATCCTCGCCCGCGTCCTGCGATTATTCCCGACACGTTCACGCTACTCGTCTACGGCAAGTAACTGCGAGAACGACTCGACCGCAGTCTCGATTGAACACTTAAGGAGGCGCGCCACAATTGCTGCTGTCTCGGTCGTATTAGGCCTTACCGACTGATCGCACACTCCCAGACCTCTCGACTTAATCCGACTTAGAAATGGAGAAGCGGTTCGAGGCGGGGAGGGCGGCCATGAGGAAGGCGATGCCGCTGAATGCCAGGGCTTCAAACACGCTGGTCCATTCGTTGCCTCTGCCGGAACGGGGATCGGCGATGGCGCGCGGAATGTGCAGCATGATGAACCACAGAAAAATCATCAGGCCGAGGAGGAAAGCGGCGAGTCGCGCCTGCACACGAAAGATGATGCCAAGGCCCGAAGCGATCAGCGCTACGCCCGCGAAATAGGTCCAGAAGAGGTGGCCGGGAATCCAGTTGGGGACCAGGTCTTTGACAAACTGGGCGTAGAGGAAATGCGCGTAACCAAACGCCACCACCGTGATGGGCAGGAAGTAGCGGCCGCACGGCATGATGGATTCAAGAAAACCCATGCGCTTGGTGGTGCGATCGTCGAGCGAACCGGCAACCATCCACGCGCCGCCGCACATGGTGAGCAACTTAAAGGCGTTGGTCCATGAGCCCAAGTGCCGGGGATAAAGCGCCATCGTTGCAGGAACGTGCGCGATGAAGACGAGCACTAGAAAGACGGCGCCGGTGATGGCGGCCACCGTGCGGCCTTTGATATCGAAGAGAATGCATGCGCCAGCCGCAATCAGAGAGCGCCGAAAATGTAGCGAAGAGCGCGTGGCCGCCGGGAATCCACGAAGGCCAGGCAGGCATGATGACGGGAATGAAGTCGGAAAAGATGAAATGCTGGACGCCGATACCGATCAATCCGATGGCGTAAAAGCAGCGACCGACGGGAATGAGCCATTTCGGCATTGGGGGAGTGTAATACAAGGGCACCCAGTCCGGTAACCAGAAAGAGTTTCCTCAGGGGCTGAAGCCCTGTTTGTGAAGAAGTGTTAATGTCGGAGCTAAAGCTCCGACCCCCTCAAAGAAGGAATGCCAATTTCAGAAGGAATGCCAAATTTAAGGAAAGACAAAACTCAAGAAAATACCAAATTCGGAGTGTGAAATCGGGCGATCGGCCTGGTAGAGGAGCCGAGTAGATGACCTCGCATCGAGATTGACCCCATCGAATGGAGCTAACAGAACGTTCTTGCCACGATCCCTCCGCTTCGGTCGGGATGACAATGAAGCCGATGCAAACGGCATCGCCAATCGCCAGTAGGGACGCGGTGGATGATGTTACTAAGGCTTTACACTGCGAATGGACCTATGCTAACTTTAATGAGTCGAAGAAAAGAGGAAATTTAAAGGGACGACGGTGAGGGCACTTGAGCGACGTTAAAGTTGGGTTGATCGAACAATTCCGGACACATGTTAAAGATACGGGATCGCCTGAGGTGCAGATTGCACTCTTGAGCGAACGGATCAGCTATTTGACATCGCACCTCAAGTCCCACGTGAAAGACCACGCATCACGCCGCGGGCTGATTATGATGGTGAATAAACGGCGGCGCCTGCTGGACTATCTAAACCGGCGAGACCCGGATCGGTACCACCAGATTGTTGAACGCCTTAGCCTCCGCAAGTAATTTTGTAACCGGCTGTAGCGGCTGCACTTGCGAACTCACGAAAAACGCAAATTCCCAACGGAATCTGTCCCCTAACTCTCAAAGCGGTTGGGCGTGGAAGCTATTTTGCCTGTGCGAACAGGCATAAGCGCGTTTGTATTGGTGTAACTGGCTGCGAACTGTCTCCTGCGGCAATCCAACTTCTTTTCTTCCATGCAATGCAGGGAGGTCCCTGCGACAGAACTCCTCTGAAGAGGAGTCAAAGGAAGAAACATGTCAGAGAATAATCACACACCCGCTCCACACAGCGTAACGTTAGACCTCGGTGGCCGGAACCTGATTCTGGAAACCGGGAAAATCGCAAAACAGGCCAATGGCGCCGTGACGGCAAGATATGGCGACACCGTTGTGCTGGTGTCGGCTTGCATGTCCACCAAGCCAATCGACCGGGACTTTCTGCCGTTGACGGTGGATTACCGGGAAAATACCTATTCAGCGGGCAAGATTCCGGGCGGCTTTTTCAAACGCGAGGGGCGGCCATCGGAGCGCGAAATTCTAGTTTCACGATTGATCGACCGGCCGATGCGGCCGTTGTTCCCCGATTCGTGGAGGAACGAGACACAAATCATCGCGATGGTCTTGTCGGCGGATAGCGAAAACGATCCGGACGTCATTGCGGTAACCGCGGCTTCGGCGGCGGCTTACATTTCCGACCTGCCGTTTACCGATCCCATCGCGGCAGTTCGCGTGGGCTTGCTGGACGGCAAGCTGGTAGTAAATCCCTCGATTGCCGAACAGAAGACCAGCAAGATGAATATCATCATTGCCGGCGCGGAAAACGGCATCGTGATGGTGGAATCCGGAGCGTTCGAAGTATCCGAAGAACAGATTGCCGACGCTCTGGAATTTGGCCATGCGCAGATCAAGCGCATTATCGGCGCAATTAAGGAACTGCACGCGCAACTGAAGCCGAAGAAAGTGGAAGTAGCGCCGCTGCCGTTCGATAAGACTATTTACGACAGCATGAAGAAGAATTATGGCGCGAAGCTGCAAGACGCCGTGAACACCGAAAAGCATCCGAAGAAGGAAAGCTATCAGCTGGTTGATGCCTGCTGACGGAAGAAATCACCAAGGCCGTGCCGGAAGAAGATGAAGAAAAGCTGACCTTGACGAAGCGTGCTTTCGAGCGTCTGCGCGAAGAAATCTTCCGTGCGGATGTGCTGAAGGCCAAGCGGCGTCCGGATGGACGTGCGTTTGACCAGGTTCGCAAGATTACCTGCGAAGTGGGATTGCTGCCACGCGTGCACGGTTCGGCGTTGTTTACACGCGGCGAAACGCAAGCGCTGGCGACACTGACCCTGGGCACCAAGGAAGACATGCAGCGGCTGGACTTGCTATTCGAGCAGGACCAGTTCAAGCGCTTCATGCTGCACTATAACTTCCCACCGTTCAGCGTCGGCGAAGTGAAAATGATGCGCGGCGCAGGACGCCGTGAAATCGGACACGGAGCACTGGCGGAACGCGCGGTTGCGAACCTGCTGCCACCCGAGGTTGATTTCCCGTACGCCATGCGCGTAGTCAGCGACATCCTGGAATCGAATGGTTCCTCGTCGATGGCCACCGTGTGCGGCGCTTCGCTGGCGATGATGGATGCAGGCGTGCCGATGAAGTCGCCCATTGCGGGAATCGCGATGGGATTGGTGGTTGGCGACGACGGCAGTTACTCAATACTTGACGGACATCGCGGGCGCGGAAGACCACTACGGCGATATGGACTTCAAAGTAGCGGGCACGCGCGACGGTATCACCGCGTTGCAGATGGACATCAAGGTAACCAGCATCACCATCTCCATGATGCGTGAAGCGCTGGCCCAAGCGAAGAAAGCGCGCCTCCACATTCTGGAAATCATGGAAGGCACGCTCAGTTCACACCGCACGCAGATTTCGGCGTACGCGCCGCGTCTGTACAAGTTGAGCATTCCTACCGACAAGATCCGCGACCTGATCGGGCCGGGCGGAAAGAAAATCAAGTCGATTATCGAGCAGACTGGCGTGAAGATCGACGTGCTGGAAGACGGCACGGTGCACATCTTCTCGACCAGCGGAGCGGGCGGCGACCAGGCACTGCAGATGGTGCGCGACGTCACGGCCAGCGCGGAAATCGGCAAGACCTATCTGGGCAAAGTTGTGCGGCTCGCCGAATTCGGCGCGTTCGTGGAACTCTTCCCAGGCACCGACGGATTGCTGCACATCAGCGAAATCAGCGAGCATCGCATCCGCGACGTTCGCGATGAATTGAAACTGGGCGACCAGGTTCTGGTGAAGGTGCTGGCGATTGAAGGCAACAAGATCCGGCTATCGCGCAAAGCGTTGATCAAGGAAGCGCGCGAAAAGCAGGGACTGGGCAAAAAGGAAGCGCCACCTGCAGGAGACGCGACTCCAGTTCCGACCGGAGAAGGCAACTAAGTCCAATCACAAATTAATCGGCGAAGAAGGCCCTCGAGTTCGAGGGCCTTTTTTGTTTGGTGCGCGCGTCCTCCGCCCCTACCTACTTAACTTTGTAACTATCTGACTGTGATACAGAACCTCGCCCACAGGGGGCCAGATGAAGGCACGGAGCAATTGGAAACTTGTTTTAGGGGCGCTATTCGTTTCGTTTTTGTGGTGCGGGGATTCACGCGCTCAGCAGGTGAATATTGACAGCGGCCCGATTGAAGGCAAGGCGGACGGAGATGTACGGATATTCCTGGGGATTCCGTTTGCCGCGCCGCCCGTGGGTGACTTGCGATGGAAGGCACCGGCGCCCGTTGTGAAATGGACCAACCCCAGAAAGACGACAGAGTTTGGCAGTCACTGCATGCAAGGCAAGCTGATCCGATCTGGAGTGGCGCGATCCTGGTCCAAGTGAAGACTGCCTGACTTTGAACGTGTGGACGAGCGCGAAAAACGCAGACGCCAAACGCCCCGTGATGGTGTGGATTCACGGTGGATCGTTCAAGATGCGGGGACATCAGAGCCACGATCCGACGGAGCGATCCTAGCAAAACAGGGGTCGTTGATCGTCTCATGAACTATACCGCATGGGCATTTTCGGTTTTCTGTGCTGCCAGAATTGATCGCGGAATCGGGGCAAACTCGGCGGGCAACTACGGACTTCTGGACCAGCTGCGGCGCTGGAGTGGGTGAATCGCAACATCGCGGCGTTTGGAGGCGATCCGAACAACGTGACGATTTTCGGAGAAAGCGCTGGATCGGTGTGCGTGAGCAGCTGATGGCGTCGCCGCTGGCGGAGGGTCTTATCCACAAGGTGATTGGCGAAAGTGGCTCGGGCATTTCGCCTGAACGGATTATCGGAGGAACCCGTGGCAGCGCGCGCAGAAGACGACTTAAAGTTCGCCACCGGCATTCTGCACGCGCCAACGCTGAAGGAACTCCGCGCAATACCGTCGGACAAACTGGAGGAAATTTCGTTTAAAGCGAAAGACCCCAAAGGGAATCTACGCTTCTTCCCGAACATTGACGGATACGTTCTTCCCGAACCGTCCGGCGATCTTTGCGGCGGGAAAGTAGAACGACGTGCCGGTCCTGGCGGGGTGGAATCATGACGAGGGCAGCCTGCAGGTGCTGCCGGCTCCACTGCCGCTGGCGATGTTGACACTGAATATGACGGCGAAAAAGGAATTTGGGCCGAAGGCTGGAGAATTCTTGAAATTGTATCCGGGAAAGAGCAATGAGGAGGCGCACCGCTCGCAGGAGGATCTGGCGGGAGACCAGTTCGTAGTGTGGGCGACATGGAATTGGCTGGAGGCACAGACGAAATACGGAAAACAGCCGGCGTACCGCTATCGATTCGATCTGGCGCCGCCCGCAACGATGAAATCCCCCGCGGCGATGGGCGCGTATCACTCCGCTGAACTCGAATATGTCTTTGGAACGTTGGATGTGACGAAGTCGCGGCCGTGGAGGAAGGAGGACCGCGAGTTGAGCGAGCAGATGCAAAGGTATTGGACAAATTTTGCGCGGAGCGGTGATCCGAACGGCAGCGGTTTGTTGCAGTGGCCGAAGTATCAAGCCGAGAACGGCTGGCAGGTACTGTATTTGAGCGAGGAACCAAAGGTCCAGAAAGATGATATGAGAGACCGGTACGTATTCCTGAATTCAGTGTGGATCAAGTAGAAAAGAAGTAGGAAGTTTTAAGTATTTAGTTTTAAGCAATGCACAAATAGATTCTGCTCCTGCGCAAATCAGGTTGGATTGCTAACCCAAAAAAGAAAGACCCCCGGTTGGGGGTCTTTCTTTTGGATCATCAAGTTGAAACCTAATTAGCCGGCGTGGGTGCAGTGGACCGCATCGAGTGCCCCCCACAAGGCGTCGAGGGCTTCCTTGGTAGTGGCAAGAATTTCCTCTTCGCTGCCCGTGGCGTGTTCTTCCAACCAGTTGCGCCAGGCTGCGCGGTGCGCGCGATCGGCTTGTTCGTGAACGGTGAAATAGGCCAAAGCTTCGGGTTGGTTGATACCGTAAAATTTTTTCAGGCCATCGATCTTCGTGGAGGCGATTTCGGGCACTTGCGATTCGTAAGCGTAGAGTGCCGCGACGGATTCTGCGACTGGGCGATCGCCAACGATTTCGCGGAAGGTCTCCACGACGGCTTGCGTGCCGGGAAGGGCAGGGCAGCGGGTGACATCGTCTTCACTGACACCGAGTGCAGCGGCAAAATCGCGCCAGAGCTTCGGGTGCGGGCCGTTGGGATCTTCCTCTTCCACGAGGTTCTCGAGAACGATATCGCGCAGCGGGCCTTCGGTGCGGGCGGCCAGAACGCGGAGATGCTTGGGAAACGCTTCGACGTGGCGATAATATTGCGCGGCATACAACTGGAGCGATGCGC
The DNA here is from genome assembly GCA_963748365.1 of Candidatus Acidiferrales bacterium. Taxonomy (GTDB): domain Bacteria; phylum Acidobacteriota; class Terriglobia; order Acidiferrales; family UBA7541; genus Acidiferrum. The sequence continues at coordinate 177,166 of CAVVJG010000013.1, read as the reverse complement.
GGCTCAACTTGCCCATTTGCCAATCCTGGTAGAACGGGTGCTTGAGAAGATTCTTTTCGGCGATGGCGGCATCAAGTTTGTTAAGAAGTTCGGTGTTGCTCATGAATGTCCCCTCCGAGATCCGATCGCAACCGAAAGCGTGGCAGACGCCGTCGGAAGCAACCGAAGGAGTGTACCAGAAATGGAGAAGTTTTGCCGTGTAACCGGATAAAACGACGCGGAAAGGCGCCCGCTGCGCAGCTTAGCCGGCGGTAGTGGCGTGCAGGCGCTCGATGTCAGCGCCAACGGAGGAGAGTTTTTCGACGATGTGTTCGTAGCCGCGATCGATATGATAGACACGCTCGATGATGGTTTCGCCAGAGGCGACGAGTGCGGCGAGGACGAGGCCGGCGCTGGCGCGAAGATCGGAAGCCTGCACGGTGGTGCCGGAAAGCTGCGAAGGGCCGCGGACCACTGCGCGGCGAGCGTCGATGGCGATGTCCGCGCCCATGCGGATCATTTCACTGGCGTGCAGGAAGCGATTTTCAAAAATGGTTTCGGTGATGGCAGAGGCGCCTTCGGCTTGCGTGGCGAGGGCCATATATTGCGCCTGCATGTCCGTCGGGAAGCCGGGATACTCTTCGGTCGTAACATCGGCGGCAGTTAGTTTGTCCGCACCACGAACACGAAGGGTAGTGGCGTCAATGGTTTCGATGGGGACGCCGGCTTTTTCGAGTTTGGTGATGACGGCGCCGAGATGGGCCGGCTGACAATTGGTGACGGTGAGATCGCCGCGGCTGATGGCGCCGGCGACGAGAAAAGTGCCGGCTTCGATGCGATCGGGGATAACGGTGTGCTCGCTACCACGAAGCTCTTTGACACCATGAATGTGTAGCGTAGGGGATTCGTCGCCTTGAATAGTTGCACCCATCTTGCGCAATAGGTGGATCAGGTCGGTGATTTCGGGTTCCCGCGCGCAGTTTTCGAGGATCGTTTCGCCATCGGCCAACACGGCGGCCATCAGAATATTTTCGGTGCCAGTGACGGTGATTTTTTCAAAGACGATGTGTGCACCATGAAGACGTCCGCCGTTCGGGACTTTGGCCTGGATATAACCGTGCTCGGTGGTAATCTCGGCGCCCATTTTTTTCAACGCGTCGAGGTGGAGATCGACTGGCCGCGCGCCGATAGCGCAGCCGCCGGGGAGGGACACATGGGCGACGCCGGAGCGGGCAATAGCGGGGCCGAGCGTGAGGATCGAAGCGCGCATGGTCTTGACGAGCTCATAGGGCGCGACAGCTTCATTGAGTGAGGCGGCTTGAATTGTGTAGTCCGAAGCAGGAAATTCCGTGGTGGAAACATTTGCGGACATAAACGCCAGGAGCTTGCCCATAGTCACGATGTCGCGCACCATGGGAAGGCCGTGGAGAACGACCGGTTCAGCGGTGAGCAGAGTTGCAGCCATAATGGGTAACGCGGAATTTTTTGCGCCGCTGATGCACACTGTACCGTGGAGAGGTTTTCCGCCGCGAATTCTGAATCTGTCCATTGCGTTGTCCCGAGACCTCCGGGATTCTATTCCCCCAAAGCGTTTCGCAAACGTCCACCGAACTGTGCCAACCTTTGCCGAGATTGTTTGGACGAAAGTCCGCATTTGAGCATCACCAGCGCGAGGCGGAGATCGTGTTTGCTTTGACGCAGAGCGTGTTCCACAGCAGACACGTCTTGGGCGCTGGCTTCCTCAAGTATCTGTTTCGCGCGATGCCTAAGTTTCGCATTTGCCAGCCCGAGGTCGATCATCAGATTGTCGTAAACAAATCCGAGCCGAACCATCGAGGCGGTAGAGAGCATGTTGAGCACCATTTTCTGCGCGGTGCCGGCTTTGAGGCGCGTGGAGCCAGTGAGAACCTCAGGACCAACCTCAGGCGTGATGGCGATTTTGGCCGACTTCGACAAAGGTGAATTTTTGTTGGATGCCAAGCCAATGGTCAGAGCCTTTTGTTTGTTGGCGTAGCCAATCGCGGCCAGAATATACGGCGTGGAACCGCTGGCCGCAAGGCCAACGACGGCATCGGCCGGTGTGACCTTTAGTTTTTTCAGGTCACGGATCGCGTCCTGTGGGCGATCCTCGGCGCCTTCTACCGGGCCCGTGACGGCTTTTCGTCCACCGGCAATCAAGGCGCAAACGAGTCGAGGAGGCGTGCCAAATGTTGGAGGGCATTCGGAAGCGTCGAGCACAGCGATTCGGCCGCTGGAACCGGCGCCGACATAGATCAGACGTCCACCGACATGGATGCGGGCCACGATTTCGTCAACGGCGTGGGCGATGGCGGGAAGTTGCAACGCAACGGCTTTGGCGACTTTGTGATCTTCGCGATTCATCAGGCTGATTATCTGAAGAGCGGTCATGCGGTCGAGATTCTTAGAGGCGGGATTACGCTGCTCGGTAGGGCGGCGTTCGTTGGCGCTTCGACGTTTGTTGCGTGAGGGCATGGTTGAATTATAGCTGTGGAAGGGGCGGTTCGCTGGCGTTCCGCAGGGACAACGGTCTTTTCTGCCGCGAGAGCGTAAACAGGTGGTTCGGACCATGTTGAACTCGCCACATGATTCGTAAATCGAATTGACATCCACGACATCAAGCTGCTGTGCTACAAGTTTGGCTGGCGAGAATCATTTATGATGAAGTAGCAGCACAAAACCAATTTTGAAAAACGCGACCCTGGAACCAATTTCATGGACGTTCTTAAGAAACTATTTGAGCAGCATTTTCGTTCACCCGTCGAGCGGATTCAGCCGCTGCAGGGGGAGCTCGGTGGATCTGGCCGCAAGATCATCCGGTTGGGGAGTGAAAAGGGGAACGCTATCGGGGTGCTGTACGGGGTGCGCGAGGAAAACGCAGCGTTTCTGGAATTTTCGCGACATTTCCGCCGACATGGACTTCCCGTGCCGGAGATTTACGGCGAGGATCTGGACCAAGGCGCGTATTTGGAAGAGGACCTGGGCGATCTGACACTGTTCGAGTTTTTGACAAAGAACCGGAGCGGGGCAGAGATCGCACCGGCGGCGATCGAAGCGTATCGCAAAGTGGTCTCCATTCTGCCACGATTTCAGGTGGAAGCGGGGCACGGCTTGAATTATGCGGTGTGCTATCCATGCGGCAGCTTCGATCGCCAATCGATCGCGTGGGATCTGAACTATTTCAAATACTATTTTCTTAGGCTGGCGGCGATTCCGTTCAACGAACAGGCGCTGGAAAACGATTTTGGCAAGCTCACGGATTTTCTTTTGAGTGCACCGCATGACTATTTTCTGTATCGCGATTTTCAATCGCGTAATGTAATGCTCCGTAATGGCGAGCCGTATTTTGTGGATTATCAGGGCGGGCGTAAGGGAGCATTGCAATATGACATCGCCTCGCTGTTGTTCGATGCGAAAGCCGACCTTCCGCCGGAGCTACGCGAACAGTTGCTGGAGCACTATCTGGAACGGCTTGGGAAATTTATAGCCGTGAATCGCGAAGAATTCCCGCGATATTACTATGCGTATGTTTATGTCCGCATCCTGCAGGCGCTTGGTGCCTACGGTTTTCGCGGGTTCTATGAGCGCAAGACACATTTCCTGCAGAGCGTGCCGTTTGCACTGAAGAATTTGCGCTGGCTGCTTCACAACGTGAAACTGCCCATCGAGCTGCCGACGTTGATGGGGGCATTCCAGAGCATGCTGGCGTCGGAAAAGTTGAATGGGCTGGCTGCGGAGGCGCAAAAATTGACGGTGCGCATCTACAGTTTCTCGTTTCATCAGGGAATGCCGAAAGACGAAAGCGGAAATGGCGGAGGATTTGTTTTCGACGGGCGCAGCCTGCCGAATCCGGGGCGCGAGGAGCGATTCAAACTGCTGACCGGGCGCGACGCGCCGGTAATTGACTATTTGAACCGGCAGGAGAGCGTGCACCAGTTTATTGCCAGCGTACTGACCCTAGTGGATGCGAGCGTGAACAACTATCAGCAGCGCGGCTTCAAGAACCTGATGATTTCTTTCGGGTGCACCGGAGGGCAACACCGTTCTGTTTTTCTCGCGGAGCAACTGGGGAAGCGGCTGCGCGGACGAAGTGGTTTGGATGTGGTGGTGCGACATATTGAGCTGGAAAAGATGGGCAAATGAAGGCGATGATCCTTGCCGCAGGGCTGGGCACACGACTTCGGCCACTCACTGCGGACCGACCCAAGGCCCTTGTCGAAATCAATGGGCGCACCTTGCTGGAGATTGCGCTTACGAGGTTGGGCACGTTTGGGATTCGCGAGGTGATTGTCAACGTTCACCATTTCGCGGACATGGTTATCGAATACCTGAGAACCAACAACAATTTTGGGATGCGGATTGAAGTATCTTGCGAAGATGTTCTGCTTGATACGGGCGGAGGGCTGAAGAAAGCTGGATGGTTTCTTTCGGAGGATAGTGGATCGACTGCCAAGCCATTCGTTTTGCACAATGTGGATGTGCTGAGCAGTATTGATTTGGAGCGGATGGTGCGGCGTCACGAGGAGAAGCAGGTGCTCGCGACGCTGGCGGTGACGAAGAGGGAAAGCTCACGACAGCTTTTGTTTGATGAAGAGGGGAAACTTTGCGGACGGCAAGTAGGCGGGCAGCAGGCGGAAATTGTTAGGGAGACCGCGGGGTTTGAGCCGCTGGCGTTTTGTGGCGTACACATTATTTCGTCGCGATTGATTCCAAAGATGCGGGAAGATGGCGTGTTCTCGATTATTGATGCCTATCTTCGGCTTGCAGGCGAGGGTGAAAAAATTCAGGCGTTTCGAGCTGATGAATATTATTGGCGGGATATGGGAAAACTGAACGACCTCACCCAGGTAGCTGAGGATTTGAGAAAGTTGCACAAATGAACCACTATGGTGCATACTGGTGCTATGGGAACCACCCAAAAGAATATACGCCAGAGCATCAGTCTTCCAACGAAGGTGGCTGCGCAAGTCCGCAGTTTGGCTAAGACCCGAAAACTTAGTTCCAACCGGATGCTTGTTGAGCTTATTGAGAATGGCATTGAGGCCGAGAAGCGAAAGCAGCAACAGTTTTTTGAACTAGCCGAAAAATTCAGAAATACAAAGGACCCAGAAGAAGCCCAACGTCTCGGCGATGAGTTGGGACGGATGGTTTTTGGCACTTAATGCCTAAAATACAGCGTTGGGACAATTTCCCAGCAAATGTCCGCCAACACCTTGTCGAACGAATGCGCGACCGGGCCATCAGCATTGCCGACCTCAATCAATTGCGAAGCTGGATTGAATCGCAACCTGAAGTGCCAGAAGGTGATTGGTACAAAGACTTTGGATCATTCAAAGTGTGCGGGAGCGGCGCGTACCCAAAGACTTTTCTGCTTCGCGGTCAGGTAGCCAAAGGCGAAGCCCTCTAAACTCACGAAATTCGACGTCTATTTGTTCCCAAAAGGCACAAGTTTAGTTAGTTTGTCGGGGCGGAGGTGACCATACCCAGCGCTTTCATCACGGCGTCGTGGACGGCGGGGCGGACTTCGGCGATTTTATGATTTTCTCGCGTGGGATTCACGCGATTAGTGAGCAGCACAACGAAAAGCTGGCGGTCGGGATCGATCCAGATAGTAGTGCCGGTAAAGCCGGTGTGGCCGTAACCGTGGCTGGAGAAATAATGGCCGCTGGAACTGCCTTCGGTGGGAACAACCCAGCCGAGCGTGCGGGTATTTTTCGCCATGGGTTGCGGAGCGGTAAATTCGACGATAGTGGCGCGTTTTAGAATGCGATGATGGGCGTAGATGCCACCATTCAGCAGCATCTGGCAAAACGCGGCGAGATCGGGCGAGGTACTGAACACGCCGGCGTGACCGGATACTCCACCAATCGCGAATGAGTTTTCATCGTGGACTTCGCCCTGCACCAGCCGGTGGCGCAATTGATTATCGATTTCCGTGGGGGCAATTTCTGGCCAAATGTTTTTGGGCGGGAGATACATGGAATTCTGCATGCCCAGCGGGCTGAAAATGTAATCGCTCGCCAATTCATTGAGGGACTTGCCGGTTAGCCGCTGAATAATTTCCGCCATCAAGATGATGCCGAGATCGGAATAGACAACCTTCGTGCCCGGTTCGTATTCAAGAGGCTCGACAAAAATCCTGGACAGGGTATCGGCCTTGCCGGTAGAGGTACGCCAGTATTCCTTAAATGGAGGAAGGCCGGAAGTGTGGGTCATCAGATGGCGCACGGTGACTTTGTGGCGCCAATCCAATTGCGCTGCGCCAGAGAGGTCGGGTAGCTCTCGCAAATTGCGAACTTTTACTTCGTGCTGTGCCTGGGCCAGCGGTGCGCTAATCCATTCGGGAAGATAGCGTTCGATGGGAGCATCCAGATTCAGCGGGGAGGGGAAATCGCCTTCAACGAGCTTCTCGACGAGCGTGGTGGTGACGACAACTTTGGTAAGCGAAGCGATATCGTAGATCGTGTCGATTCTGGTCGCCGAAGCCGAGGAGTCGTAGCTGAGCTTGCCGAAGGAATGGAGAGAAACTTTGCCGCGAAAGCCGACCGCAATGGTTGCGCCGGGAAAGGCTTTATCGGTGATGGCTTTTTCGATAACGGAGAATGCGGGTTGCAATTGCGCTTCGCCACGAACGTCCATGGGTTGCAGGGTCATGGGATTGACGGGTAATTCGAGGCCGAATCCGGCTTTGAGATTGATGCCGGGAATTGTTACGGGCAAATGGCCGCGAACGGGAATTTCTCCGAAGAGTGCGCGGGCGATAGAGATTTGCGCGACATCGCTGATGCCGAATGCCGACAGCCAAGTTTCTGCTTGCGGAAAACGCTCGATGAGATAAGGGCTGCCGAGGGCCGCGGTGATTACCGGCTTGCCGTTTTTGTAAAGCTGAGTGATCAGGGGAATCTGGTCGGCGGGAACGTCGACATCGCCCTTGCGATCGCTGACACGGACAAATAGAGCAAGAATTGCGACGTCGTAGGAATCGGGAGAAGGAAGTTTTAGAGTGTCGGCCTTCACGAATTTCGTGTCGGCGCGGAGTGTGGTAAGGGAATCGAAGCGCCAACGGAGTTCACGCTCGAGATCTTCGCCGGGATAGGGTTCTGGATCGGCGTAGAGAGCCACAAGGAGTGCACGAGTGGGCTTTGTGCCGTCGAGCGGCAAGCGTCGCGTAGTATCGCGAAGAAGAGTGACGCCGCGATCGGAAATCTGCTGTGATTCGGATTGCCACTCCGTTCGTCCGAAGTTTCTATTCAAGGCGTTGAGATCGACGAGGCGGTTGGAGTTGCAAGCCCAGGCGCGCTTTTGCTTCCAGGATGCGGCGCACGGAGGCGTCGAGCCGATCCGCCGGGATGGTTCCGGATTTTGCGGCAGCCAGAAGAGCATCATACGCAGCGTCGGGAACAGGAGGCATCAACAAGGCATCGGCGCCCGCGAGAAATGCGCGGACAGCGGCGTCGCCCGGCGCGAAACGAACGGTGATGCCGCCCATGTCCATGGCGTCGGTAACCACGAGGCCCTGAAAGCCAAGTTCTTTGCGAAGCACTCCGGTGAGAATATTCGCGGAAAGTGTTGCGGGTGTATTGGGATCAGGCTCGAGCGCCGGCACGTTGAGATGACCGGTCATGACACTGCCAACCCCGGCGTTGATGGCGGCGCGGAAGGGAACGAGTTCGAGGCTGTTCAGGCGCGCGCGATCGGCCTTGATGACGGGAAGATCAATGTGCGAATCGGCGGCGGTATCCCCGTGGCCGGGAAAATGTTTAGCGGTGGCGATGCCGCCGTTTTCCTGCACACCGTGGATAAATTCAGTGACAAATTCGGAAACACGAGTGGGATCTTCACCGTAAGAACGCGTGTTAATGATGGGATTGCCCGGATTATTGTTCACATCGGAATCGGGAGCGTAAATCCAATGGATGCCTGCAGCGCGCGCTTCGAGAGCAGTAATTTTGCCGGCGGTGTAGGCGTCTTTAGGATTACCAGCGGCGGCGAGCGCCATCGCGGTGGGGAAGGAGGTACCTTCATCCAGGCGCATGGCGGTGCCGCGTTCGAAATCGGCGCCAATCAGCAACGGTAACTTGGATTTTGCCTGCAACTGATTATTCAGGACGGCGATGGGATAAACCTGGCTCTTCACAATGCCGAGTGGCGAGCCGTGCGTAATGTTGATGAAGCCGCCGACATGCAGATCGGTGACCGCGTGCATCATCTGGGCGTAAGCGGCGGAATCCGTTGAAGTAAAGCTGCCGTGGTACGTGGCGAAAATCAGTTGGCCAACTTTTTCTTCGAGGGTCATGCTGCTGATGGTTGCTTCGACCCATTTTTGTTGCTCAGCAGAGAGTGGTGCAGGCGCGGGCGCTTGGGAAACCGGACTCTGCTGGCCCGGTATGCCGGCGGCCGCTTTGGAGTCTTTGTTGTGTCGGTTACGGCTGTCGAGTTTAGTTGTCATAAGCACAAGGAAAAGTGGGCACAGTAGCAATAGACCGGCATAACGCCTCAACATTTTTTGGAAATTCTCCCGGCGGCCGCTTGCGCTGCTGCTTGACTGTATATAACACGCACACTCGACGCGAACAATCAGGGTGCGGACGGCGCGTTCCAGAATATCATTGGGAATCACGAAACAAGGCGGGAGCGTGTAAATGGCTTTTCGACGGGCATTACGCTTGGGACTGCTCATAATGGCCGCCGGATGGTTGCTGGCTCCAGGATGCGGCCTTGCCGCGCAGAAACCCGCCAAGAAAACGAAAACTACAGGAACGACGAAGGGTCGAGCCGGGCGGGTGCAAACCGGGCTGGAAACTCTGGAGGTGGAAAAATTCGCGTCGCTGCGCGGAAAACGTGTGGGTTTGATTTCCAATCATACAGGCTTGGATTTTCAAGGACGTTCGACCGTGGAAGTGTTAAAGCATGCGCCAGGGGTGCAGTTGGTGGCGCTGTTCAGTCCCAGAACATGGCATTGCGGGACAAGCGGATGAAAAGATTTCATCGTCGAAAGATGCGTCAACAGGATTGCCGATTTACAGCCTATACGGTGAGCACTTGCGGCCTACCGAAGAAATGCTGAAGGGGATTGATGCGCTGGTATTTGATGTGCAGGATGCGGGCGTGCGGTTTTATACGTACACGACAACGATGGGCTACTGCATGGAAGAGGCGGCAAAACGCGGAATCAAGTTTTACGTGTTAGACAGACCGAACCCATTGAACGGAGAAATTGTGGAAGGGCCAGTGCTGGATACGGAGAAAACCAGTTTTGTGGCTTACTTTCCGGTGCCGGTGCGTTATGGGCTGACGATTGGAGAATTGTCGCAACTTTATAACGCGGAAAACCACATCAACGTTGAATTGCAAGTTGTGCGTATGAAAAACTGGCACCGCAATTATTTTTTCGAGAGCACAGGGATACGCTGGATTCCCCCATCGCCGAACCTGCGCACAGTAAAGGGATCGATTCTCTATCCGGGGCTGGAGATTTTGCAGAATGCGGGAGTGTCGGTAGGGCGCGGGACGCAGGCGCCATTTGAAGAGTTTGGTGCGCCATGGATCAACGGTGAGGAGGTGGCGACGGAGCTAAACGCTAAGAATTTGCCAGGTTTACGCTTTGCGAACCAACCGTTTGTCCCGGTCAGCGGATTGTATGCAGGGCAGCGTTGCGGAGGAGTGGGTATAAAAGTGACCGACCGCAGTGCGGTTCGTTCGATGCGCATGGGGCTGGAGATTGCGACTTTGCTGGAGAAAAAATACTCCACGCATTTTGACATCGCCAAACTCGTGGATCTGTTGGGAAATGACGAGACAGTGCGCCAACTGCAGGAAGGAACAGCACCCGAGCAGATCGTGGCGAGTTGGGCGAAAGATCTAGCTGCGTTTGACGTAGTACGGCGAAAGTACTACATGTACTAAGAAAATTTGAAAAGCGCTTGCCACTGCGGTTTGCACGAAACGATTGACTGCCAAGTGTGGTAAAGTCCGCAGCATGCGTATTGTTTCCCTATTGCCATCGGCCACGGAAATCCTATTTGCATTGGGTTTTGATCACGAAATTGTGGGAGTGAGCCACGAGTGCGATTACCCGTTGCGTGCCCGGACAAAGACGGTGGTGATCCATTCGCGCATTCCGAAAGATGCTACGCCCTGGGAAATCGATCGAATCGTACGCGAGTACATTGCAAAGGGAGAGAGTTTGTATGCGGTCGATTCCGAAATTCTTCGGGAGCTGGCGCCTGACTTGATCGTGACGCAGGATTTGTGCCATGTATGTGCGGCTTCGCCCGATGACCTAGCGACGGCGTTGTCGAAATTTAAGCAGCGGCCCGAAGTGCTGTGCCTGAATCCGCTGGATCTGCGCGATGTGTGGCGGGACATTTTGTGGGTCGGCGAGGAAACCAAACGGACAGAGCGAGCCGAAGCGATTGTAGCGATGATTGGGGAGAGGATTGGTCAACTTGAAATAATGATGGACGCGATTGAATCGCGGCCGAGGGTGGTTCTGTTGGAATGGCTGCAACCGTTTTATGTGGGAGGACACTGGGTTCCGGAGATGATTGAGCGCGCGGGCGGGGTGGATGTAATTGGGAAAGCCGAAACACCGTCGTTTCGCGTGAGTGAGGAAGAAATTGTGGGGGCGGCTCCGGACGTAATTATTGTGGCGCCTTGCGGATATAGGAAGGAACAATCGCGAGACGAATATTTAACGCTGACGTTCTCGCCGGAGTGGGAGAGCATCCCGGCGGTGCGAAACGGGCGAGTGTATGCGATGGATGCGAACAGTTATATTTCGCGGCCAGGTCCACGCTTGGTGACAGGCATGGAAGCGCTGGCGAAGGCGATTCACCCGTATATCACGGTACGCACGGGAGCGGAAGCGGCACTGCTGCCGATCAAGCCTACGACGCGAAACGTGCAGATCGCGACGGCGTAGGGTTTGGCCTAGTTTGGCTTTTGTAAATCGAGAAAACAGATTTTTCGCGGTGGTGCGGATCAATTGAGATCCTTCACCCGCAAACTGCCCGGGCTCAGGATGACAGAATAGTTTGCGTGGAAGGGGATTTCTGCCAGCGGCGGTAGAAGGGCAGGCCGGCGAGGATCAGGAGCAGGCCAATGGTGGAGCGGCCGGGTCGCTGAAACCAAATGTTGACGGTGAGCAGAAGAGCGCCTAGAACGAAAAGTCCGGGCACCCAGGGAAAGCCCCAACAACGATATGGACGGGGAAGATCAGGTTCCGTTTTGCGGAGACGGAAGAGTGCGATCACCGTAAGGCCGTAAAATATCCATCCAGCAAAAATAAATAGATTGGTGAGCTCTTCAAAAGTGCCGCTGAGGGCCATGACGCTAGCCAGCACTCCTTGGAAGATGAGTGCACGGCCCGGAGTGCGGTACTTGGGGTGGATGCCGTCGGCAACTTTGAAAAAGATGTAGTCGCGAGCCATGGCGTAGGGGACGCGTGCGCCGCTGAGGATGGATGAGTTCATCGATCCGAGTGCAGAGATGACCATCGCGAGAGTGATCCAGAAGGCGGCACCGTGTCCAACCACAACTTCGACAACGTCGGAGGCAATGTGCGGGGAGCTGGCGACTTTGTCGAAGGGCAAGACCTTCATGCAAGCAGCGCTGAAAAGCATATAGATCAGCGCGACAAAGGCGACTCCACCGATGAGAGCGCGTGGGAAATTTTTCTGCGGATCTTTTACTTCCGACCCGACCAGGTTGAGATCTTCCCAGCCGTCGTAGGCCCATAAAGAGGCGGCCAGCGCAGCGAGAAATGCGCTAAGCAGGCCTGCGTTGACGGGCGAAGGCCAAACAGGACTGACCGCGCGTGTCAGACTGCCGCTGAGAAAAAACGCCACGCCGATGACCATCATCACGCTAATTACTTTGATGATGGTGAGAAATACCTGAACGCCGCCGCCGACGCGCACGCCGAGATAGTTCACGCCGGTCATGACCACCAGCCAGAAAACAGCGAGTGGCTGGGCCCAGGTGAATACGAAATCATAGGGTTGGATCCAGTGGGTGAGTCCGGGGATGGCGATGTGCCAGGTAAAAATGGGAGCGGCAACGGCGGGAACAAAAAAGCTTAGGAAGCGTACCATGCCCGCGGCAATGGAAGCGGCGGAGGAAGGGCGGCCGACGATGGAATGCATCCAGCCAAAAAGAAAACCCCAAACGGTGCCGAAACCGCGGCGGAGATAGGCGTATTCGCCGCCCGCTTCTGGGATGGCCGCACCGAGTTCCGCGTAGGAAAGCGCGCCGAAGAGAGAGAGAAGTCCGCCGATGATCCACGCGGCATAGACTACGGAAATGGAATGCCCTTCGCGCGCCATCTCCGCGGGCTTCAGGAAAATTCCCGTGCCAATCATGGTGCCGACGACGATGGCGGCCGAGGCCCAGGGGCCGAGTCCACGAACCAGTTCCAGGCGCTTCTCGGTCATAGTTCTCCGCAGAAAAGTGTGGTGAGGAGTGTACTCTATCAGGCTTCGTTCGTCTTTCAAGAAGATGCAAAGTGTTTCGGCCAGATGCGGCTGGCGATGGCGCCAACAATAAATGTGACACATGTGCCGAGGAGTACGAACCAGGTGAAGGCGACGGAAGTGTAGCGAAAAACTAGAAGCACGGCAGCGAGGCCGGCGAACATCCCGACGAGCGAACCGTTGGAGTTTGAGCGTGAATCGAAAGTGCCGAGCAGAAAAAGACCGAGCAAGCTTCCGAACGGCAGAGAAGCGACGGTGAGTCCTGCTTCGAGGACGGATCCCCAATGAACCAGCCCGAAAACGATAAGCGCCGCACCCCAGAGGAGAGTGATGCGGCGAGATAGTTTTAGAAGCTTGGCGGGATCGTTGGTGGTGGAGCCGCCGTCGCGACGAAGAATCGCAAAGTCCAGGACACTGCTGGCAGCAAGAGAGTTGAGCGCGCCACTCGCATTGGACATGGCGACAGCGATAATTGCGGCTAAGAGCAGGCCAGCGAGACCGGTAGGCATTTCGCGGACCAGGAAATTGGGAAGGATGCGATCAGTGCGCTCGCCAACAGAGAGCAGCGGCGTGTGCCGGGAAGAAACGAAGAGGAGCACGCCGATCAGGAGGAACACGGTGAATTGGAAGAGCACAATAAAGCCGCTGGCGATCAGTGCACGGCTGCTGTCCTTCTGCGTGCGCGCGGCGAGCAGGCGTTGAACGATGGTCTGATCCGTGCCGTGGCTGGCCATGGTGAGGAATGCACCGCCGATGATGCCCGACCAGAACGTGTATTTGGTGGCGAGGTTCCAGGAGAAATCGAAAACCTGCAATTTGTTACCGGCGATGGCGGCGACTTGCGTTACTTCATGCCAGCCGCCGGGGATGCGATGAAGGAGAAAGAAGAGGGTGACGATGCTGCCGACAAGGTACAGGCTAAATTGCGCGACGTCTGTCCAGATGACAGCTTTCATGCCGCCTTCAAAAGTGTAGAGGACAGTTAGCGCGATGACGATAAAGACGGCGAGACGCTCGCTGGTGCCGAGTGCTGCACTGACGACGAGCGCGATAGCGGAGACGCGCACGCCTTCGGCTAATGTGCGTGTTACGAGGAATGTCAGTGCAGCGATGGAACGCATACGGCGGCCGAAGCGCTTTTCAATGAGAGCATAGGCGGTGAGAAATTCGCCGCGAAAATAGCCGGGCAAGAGCACGATGGAAATCAGCACGCGGCCAACCAGGTAGCCGAAAACCAATTGAAGGAAGGTGAGGTTCCCGGCGTAGGCGATGGCGGGCACGCCAATGATGGTGAGGGTGGACGTTTCGGTGGCAACGATGGAGAGAGCCAAAGCCCACCACGGGGTAGTACGGCCGCCGAGAAAATAATCCGTGGGGCTGTGCTGATTGCGGCGGAAATGCAGGCCGAGCGCGGTTACTCCGAGCAGGTAGGCGATGACAATGGCGAGGTCGAGTAGATGAATGTGCATAAGGCTGCGCCAGTGCACAAAAGTGAATTGTGGGCGTGGCGAGTTGAGAATAGTGGTGGCGGAATGACTGGTCAAGAAATCAGTGACAATGAGTTGCGGAATGCAAGATGCACTTTCGGCACGCAGGCTGCCGAGAATCGTCGCACGGGGCGCGACTCGCGTATTCTGGAGCCATGAAATATGTGCTGGGATTCGACGGCGGAGCCTCGAAGACAGAGTGCGTGGTGATGGATGCGGAAAAATTCGTGCGCGCGCAGGGGCGCAGCGGGCCGTCCAATCCGTTGCGGGTGGGATTTGGTGGAGCACTGGCGGCGGTGAGTGAGGCAGCGCGGCTGGCGTTGCAAAACGCAAGAGTGTCACTGGATGACGTTGCGGGAATCTGTGCCGGGCTGGCCGGCGCGGGTCAAGAAGAATCCGCGCGGAAGATGAAACGGTTGTTGAGTGAAGAATATTCCGGTCGAGTTGTCCATGTTTGCACAGATCTGGAATTGACACTGGAGGCCACGGGCGACGGAGCGGCAATTGTGCTGGTGGCGGGAACAGGATCTGCGGCAGTGGGGCGTGATGCGCAGGGCAGGATTGCGCGAGTCGGGGGACACGGGCCGCTGCTGGGCGATGAAGGTAGCGCGTATGACGTTGGAAAGCGGGCGGCCATGGCGGAGTTAAGGGAGTTCGACCGCAACGGGGCTACTTCCGCTTTTGGCGCAAAAATATTAAAAGAGCTGCGATTGGAAAGTTGGCAGGAATTTCAGACGCGCGTGTACGCCGTGCCGGACGAAGTGTTCCCACGAATTTTTCCCGTGGTGGCGCAAGCGGCGGATGAAGATGATGCGGGAGCACAGGAATTGCTGCAGTTGGCGGCCGCAGAACTGGCCTGGCTGGCGAACGACCTGGTGGTGCGGTTGAATTTGCGCGAGCAAAAATTTCTCCTGGTGAAGACGGGTGGCATGGTGCAGCGCTCACGATATTTCGATGAACAGTTGAATCAGCGACTGCGCGAAGCAGCCCCGCAAGCGGTATTCGGGGCGCTGGCGATGACCGCTGCGGAAGCGGCGGCTCGCATTGCGCTGCGAATGCTAAAGGGCGAAGCACACGAAGGAAGCGAACGTGGCAGAAATTGAAAAAGAGATAGAGCGAGCGCGGAGGGCCTCCGGCGAAGCGTTGACGGAATTGTTGTATCACATGGAGCCGGACGTGCTGCTGGCTCTGCTGCAAAATCCAGCGCTTGACGAACAAAACGTGTGCCTGCTGCTGGCACGCAAAGATCTGCCGGCAGAAGTGTTGGAGGCAATCGGCGCGCGGAAGAATCTGCTGAAAAGTTATGCCGTTAAGAAGTCGCTGATGTTCCACCCGCATACGCCGAGGCTGATCGGGCTTCGCTTGTTGCGCGATCTATATTTGATGGACCTGGTGCAGTTCACACTATCGCCGTCGGTTTCCGCAGAGATCAAATTGCAAGCAGAAGCGCAGATTATCGGGCGCATGCCGCAATTGCCGCTTGGACAGAAGATTGCGTTGGCGCGGCGCGGGCCGGGGCGGGTCGCCGGGGCGCTGGTGGCAGAAGGACACCCGGAAGTGTTGCGCGTGGCGCTGGAGAATCCTTTTCTTACGGAAGCAAATATATTGAAGACATTGGCGCGCGAAAAAGTGCCGGTGGCGGCGGTGCAAGCGTTGTGCAAGCACCCGAAATGGTCGCAGATGTACAACGTGCGGCTGGCGCTGGTGCGGAACCCGTCGGCGCCGTTGGCGATGATTCTGGCGTTCTTGCCGCAGCTTACGGTTAATGATTTGCGGGAGTTGGCTTCGCCGGGGATCGTGCCAGAGAATTTGCGGAAATATCTGCAGGCGGAAGTACAGAGAAGGATGCGCGCGTCAAAGAATCATCCGAGTTTGAAGGGGTGATGGACGGCGTGAGCGTAAACGCCACTGAATAGCAAACCAGGGATTGAGATCCTTCGACTACGCGACCCGACGCGCCAAACCGCGGCGCGAAGAAACTGCCGGGTCACTTCGCTTAGGATGACATGTAGACAAGATTAGCGTGCGGCGGGGCGGTAGAGGATGACGCGGACTCTTTCGAGGGTGATGAGGCCGCCGTCAACCATTTCGTCGAGATGGGGCAGAATTTCGTCGATGCGTTCCTGAGATTCGATGACTTCGAGAACGATCGGAAGATCCTGCGAGAGGCGCAGGAGTTTGTCGGTGTGATAGACGCTGGAGCCCCCATAGCCGGCCACGCCCCGCAGAACGGTGACCCCAGAAAACTTTTCTTTGCGTAGTTCTTCGACGATAGCTTCATAAAGCGGCTTACCGTGCCACTTGTCGGATTCGCCGATGTGGATGCGCATCAAGGTGCGGTCGCCTACAAATTTCTGGTGTGGCATGAGGTTCTCCTAGAAGCGGCTGGCGAGGCGAATACCTGCAACAGAAAGTATCAGGCCGAGCACGACGCTGGCTGTGACGTAAGTAGTGGCGCGAAGCCATTCGCCGGCTTCCAGCATTTTGGCAGTTTCCCAGCCAAAACTGGAAAATGTGGTGTAGCCACCGAAAAAGCCGACGGCCATGGCCATACGAAGCTCGGGCGAGATTACCATGCGATTGAGCGTGAATTGCCCGATCAGCCCCAGAAAGAAACAGCCTGTCAAATTGATCAGCAGAGTGCCGTAGGGAAAGGTGCTGCCCATTCGCGTTTGCACAGTGCCCTGCAGACCGTAACGGGCCAGCGTGCCGATGGCACCAAAAAGGGCAATCAGCAGTATTTGCAAGTTCTCTCCAATCTGACTGCAGGCACTTTTAACAAAAAACTCCCGGTGCCGCGCGGCAGCCAGGAGTCATCAGATCCGGCGAAAGAACCGGAACGGTTTTGGCGAACTCCATCGCCTTCGAATTTCAAAGACAGTCTACCCGTCCGTGATACGAAATCGCAAGGAGAGAAGAGATCCAGAGTGCAGAGAAGGGCAGTGAAAATTCCACGAACGGAATTGATCGGGGCCGCTCAATCTTCTGGCGAAGGCTTGGCATTGGTTTTGCTGATTAAAGCAATCTTTTCGAGGCGGCCTTTGCTGTCGGAGACGACGAGGTCCGCAGTGATTTTGTCGCCGGGCTTGAGCGATTCGATTTGTTTAGGCTCGGCGACCATGTAGCTCATGGTCATGGCGGGCATGAGACCTGGAATATCCCCATGTTTGACGGTGATCATCTGGCGCTGAGGTTCAGCGGAAACGACTTCGGCCTGAATCGGATAGTGTTTCTCTGGCGAAAATTGGCAGCCTGCGCCAAGAAGAGAAATTGTCAAAACGAAAGCCAAGAGAAACGTTTTCATAATTTTCCCTAGTAATGGAATCGATAGCGAATCTGCACAGCGAGCATGCGCGGATCGGCAAAGTGAGAACCACCAAACGTGTTGCTAGTATCCAGCATATACCGTTGGTTGGTGATGTTGGTGCCAGTGAAACGCACCGTAAAGTTTTCGCCGAAGTTTTTTCCGAGGGAGAGGTCAAGCGTGTAGTAGCTGGGCAGGTGGCTGGGGCCATCGCCACTGAGGAAGCCAGACCCGTAGTTGATGGTGAGCGAGCCAAAGCTGCGCCAGGGCAGATCGCCTTCCACACCGGCGGAAAACGTGTTGCGCTGATCGTGGTCCAAGAGAAAGTTGCCTTCTTCGGGTGGAGTGAAATCCGTCAAGCCTCCTGTGACGGCGCCAACGCCTTCCGCTCGTTGATTCGAGTAGACGAGATGAGCGCGATAGTGCCGAAATAGAAGCGGAGAACGCACGGCGGTTTCGAGCCCCTTGATGACGGCGCCTTGAATGGTGAGCGGGAGGAAGATATTGGAATTGCCGAGGGCATCGTGGTCGAAATAATTTTTCGCCGAGGTATGAAAGTAAGTTTCGCTGAGGGCCCAACCGCGGACGGGAATGGTGACGCCGTACTCCTGCTGGATGTCGCGTTCGCCATAGAGCGGCAGGAAGACGCAATCGTCGCAACCGGCATTGTCGATAAGGCTTCCGGAGACGGTGTCCAGCGGCGGAGCCTGATAATAGTAGGAATAAGCGGCGCGCAAGACCCAATTGAGCTTGGGAATCTGGATGGCGGCGCCGATGCGGGGATCGGTGGCGTTCTCGCCGATCTGGCCCGAAAAGTGTGTATAGCGCAAGCCACCGCTCAGCGTAAGCCAGGAAAGAGGCTTGAATTGATCTTCCAGGAAGAGAGCTTCCAGGTTTCCAGTGGGCTTCACGCGCTGGCTGAAGAAAGCCCCCGAGCCATCGTTGGCGTAAATTGAAAAAAGCGAATTGTCCTGCTGGGCAAAGGCGTAAAGACCGGCGCGAATATTGTTCTGCTTGTTAATCCAGGAGATGGTGGTTTGCCCGCCCTCGTAGTTGGAGCCGCGATTGTTTGCCGCTTCCGGCTGGTTGGTGGGGCCGCCTTGATATACCGCGCGATTGAAATGGTAGAAAGGCGAAAGCACAAACAACAAACTGGGATTGAAGGTGTGCACCCAGGTGCCGGTGGCAAAAATATCTTGCTCGCGTTGACGGTCATCGAAACCGACGGTGGTCTGATCAGGATCGTTGGGAACCTGGTAGTAGTCGAGGCGAAGCCCGCCGGCAAAACGAAGCTGGTCTTTTTCGGATGGATTGTAGAGGAGGGAAGTAAATGCCCCGCCACCCATGGCATCGTTGTGCTGATTTTCGAGCACTGGAGGCTCAAGGCCCCACTGGGTGCTGTTTCCGCTGAAGCTGGCGTAGTAGGCGAATTTTTCAGTGTGGTCGCCGAAGCTGAGCCAGTTGTCGGTGGAGTTATAGCTGCCGTAGCTGGCGATGAGTTCGGCCGCTTTGTCTCGTTCAAATCCATTTTTGGGCGCGACGTTGAAGACACCATAGATGCGATCGCCATATTCCGCGGCGTAGCTGCCGGTTTCGGCCTGTAGATAGGAAACATCTTTTGGATTGAATTGGGGGCCGACGTTGGAAGCAATGTTGGTATTGGGAACGGGGACGCCATCAATGGCCCAGGTGATCTGGTGTCCGCCGCGCACGTGCACCTGGTCGTGGACCATGTAAGAGCCAGGTACAAAACCGGTGATGATCTTGAAACTGTTGCTGGAGTCGACGCCGGCATAGCGCGAGATTTGAGTCTGGTCGATGAATAGATCGCGGCGTGGCGAGTCGGTGTCAATCTCCTCGGCGGAGGCGATGACGTTCACTTGCTGCGAGGTGGTAGCGACTACCAGCAGGTAGTGAAGCACAGGAGCGCTGTCTGCCACGACGAGAATGGATTGTGCTTGTTGCGCGAAACCTTTGGCCTCAACCGTTGCCGTGTATTGCCCCAGGGGCACGGCGGAAAACTCAAAAACACCTTCGGCGTTTGTGGTTGTTTCCATTTTGAATGCGGAGTTGTTGGCCTGAAGCGTAACTTGTGCTCCGGCGATCGGACGATGCTGCGGGTCGTGAACGATACCACGCACGGAACCAAAAATACTGGCGAGGACCGTGCCAACCGAAAAGAGGGCGGTCGCCACCAAGAGCGAAACCTTGCGAAACATTTCTCTCCTTACTATATGGGCTGCGGAATGCCGCGGCGGCCTTTTATCCGGCCAGGTTAGTGGGAACTGCGACCAGGGGCTAAAGCCTGGTGCTCATCAAGAATTTCAATATCGGAGCTAAAGATCCGCCCCCCAACAGAGCGGAATCCGTTTGCAGCTTGCGAAGCCGCAATTCGAGGGCTGACAAGAGTTGTCGGAGATAATTTGAAATCAATTAGAGGAGAGAAGTTCGGGGAGGGGGAGAAAGGGGCTCAGAGCGGTGCAATGGAGGCTCGGCTTCTGTTGCGGGCGTCGCGGCAAATAGGTGCTGGGGCGGCGCGAGGGCTGGCGGAGCGGGAAGCACAAAATGGAGAGAGGCGACGAAAGCTGGAGTCTGGTCGGGGCAGCAGGACATGTCGCAACTGATGATCGCGCCGCTACCGGAGTGCTCGCAGTGCATGGGCTGTTCCGCTGGAACGGAGATGTTGCGGGAGCCGTGGTACTTCGTCGAGGAGTGGCCGTGGGCGGGACACATTGCGCCGGTGCAGCAGTCCATACCACTCGCTTGCAAGGCGGCAGCCCAGAGCGGTGCCCAAAGGAGCGCGGTCGCAAGCAAACACACAAATGCAGCGATCTTCTTTCCCGGAGCGATAGGAGCATGGAGCGACGATTGCATTTGATAGAGGCAAAGGATACCGCAAGCACTGGAGATTGCCAACGTCGAGGGAAAGATTTTACAAATAACGAATTTGGTGAGCATCCCAGGCGCACGAGCCACACTTTAAATTGAGCGGCAGGAGGGAAGCCGTTTAGTCGGGCTGTGGCTATGGTATATGTAGCTGGATTCCTGTACGTGCATGTCGGGGTGTATTGATGATGCCGCCGACCAGAAGACAATTCGTTCAAAGTTGTGCGGCAGTGCTGGCGTCGAGTGGTGGCGCGCCTCGCTTGTGGGCTGCGAGTAAAGATTTTGCGGTGGACGAAACATTTTTCTCTCATCAGAAACTTCGAAGAAAAGAACTGTGGAGTTTGCTTGGTGATTTGCCTTGGCAACACCAACCGGCCTCGCCAGGAGTAGTGAGTACGGAAAAGCACGAAGGGTACACACTCGAACGACTGGTGCTCGACTTGAACGGGATAGAACCCGTTCCTGCGCTGCTACTGATTCCCGACAAGCACCAATCGCCTGCACCCGGGCTTCTGTACATACACTGGCACGGAGGAATGTATGACTTGGGAAAGGAGCAACTGCGACGAGGAGTCGGTGTGCAACCCGCGTACGCGCCGGTGTGTGTTGAAAAGGGATTGGTGACGCTAGCGATTGACAGCTGGTGCTTCGGTGAGCGCAAGCACGACAAGGATGGAAAAAGAGGCGAAGAGGATACGTTCAAGGAGATGTTGTGGAAGGGCCAGGTGCTTTACGGAATGATGATGTTTGACGAATTTCGCGCGCTGGAGTATCTGGCGAGCCGGCCGGAAGTCGACAACAAGCGAATGGGTGCGCTAGGAATGTCGATGGGGGCAACCAAAGCATGGTGGCTCGCGGCCCTTGATCCACGAGTGCGTTTGTGTGTGGACGTGTGCTGCCTAACAGATTATGAGGAGCTGATTCGGAGAAAGGGATTGAGCGAACACGGAATCTATTACTATGTGCCGTCCCTGAAGAAACATTTTCAGACGGCGGAAATCAATGAATTGATCGTGCCGCGGCCACGGCTGAGCGTGAACGGCCGCAAGGATCCGCTTACGCCGCCGGCGGGCGTGGAGAAGATACGTGACGAGTTGCTGCCGCTGTACCGAAAATATGGCAAGGAGACCGATTGCCACATTGAGTTATTCGATGCCGCTCATGTGGAGCTGCCGGAGATGAGAAAACTCATTCTGGAATGGTTGGACCGGTATCTGGTGGCGCGAACTTCCCCTGAGTAAGGCTAGCCGGTGCGCTTGACTTGGCTAGCATGCAGAACGCAAACTGATTATATGGCCCACATTTATATGCAATTTGATTTTGCCGGCGACGAAGAAAAAGCACAGTTGGCGCGGCACAAGCTGGAAGTATGGAAGCAGGCGTTTCGCCTAGACAAGAAACTGCTCTACAAGTTTGAACGGAGCGCCGAAGCCGTTGCGACAGAAGAAGCCAAGCCTGCCAAGCCGGGAGCCGCGAAGAGTAAGGGCAAAACGAAGGGTGGCGGCAAGGCTGACGAGGAAAAAATGCCACCAGCGGCGACGGGTGACGTACAGCTTCTGGTGCGACTTGGCTTTTCCAGTCATGAGAAAATTACCGAGCATCGCTGGGCGGAGCGCATTCCCAGTGAAGAGCCGTTCGTTTCGGCTTCCCCTGTGACGATAAAAACGGACGATGCCAAGTTTGACGAAATCCAAAAGCGCTTCGAAGAACTGGAATAGACGGAGTTTCTAGGTTTGGGCGGTGGTCAGCCCAGATTGCTCAGAGGCTAAAGCCCGCGGGCAGCTTGGTCTGTCATGTCGGAGCTAAAAGCTTCGACCCCCTAAAAACCAAGTCGGATCTCGGCCTACCTTCGTGCCTCAGAGCGAGAAAGCGCCGAGCCCCTGAAAACCCGGCCTAGCGTTTGAGCTCGCTTTATGCCTCAGGACAAGAAAGCTCCGACGCCTGCGTAAAACGGAGTAGTAGCAGTACGTTAGTTCAGAAGAAAGACTACCGAAGGTTTATTTCGATTCGCGGGCCACCTTCGGTATAATCAGGAATCGCGGACGCGTTCGCTCCCATTCCAACATGAGGTCAGACTGAATGGCGGTACAAACCCGCGTTAAGACAGCAAGAGCAGAATCCACGAAATACGAGGGGCTCGACCGCGAGTCTCTGATTCGACTTTACCGCATCATGTTTCTTTCGCGTCGGCTCGACGACCGCGAAATCCAGCTAAAACGCCAGAACAAAATCTTCTTTCAGATATCGAGCGCAGGCCATGAAGCTGTTACGGCCGCTGCGGGGTTGCTTCTGCGGCCCGGCATTGACTGGTTCTACCCGTATTATCGCGACCGTGCGCTGTGCCTGATGTTGGGCGTTTCGCCACTGGACATGCTGTTGCAAGCGGTGGGAGCGACGGATGATCCGGCTTCCGGCGGGCGCCAAATGCCTTCGCACTGGGGCAACAATCGATTAAACATTGTGAGCAAGTCTTCGTGCACCGGGACGCAGTATGTTCAGGCCATTGGAGCTGCGGAAGCGACACTCTTTTATGAACGGCGGCCGAAAGCGCTGACGCAGGCGAAAAAGGCGCCGATGGGCGAATTTGTAAATCATGAGACGGAAGAAATTGTTTATGTTTCATCGGGTGACGGCGCAACCAGCGAAGGAGAATTCTGGGAATCCCTGAATGTGGCGTGCGCCAAGAAATTGCCAATTTTTTATCTGGTGGAAGATAACGGCTACGCCATTTCCGTGCCGATCGAAGTGCAAACGGCAGGCGGCAGTATTTCCAAACTCACGAAGGGATTTCCGTCGCTGCACATTGCCGAATGTGACGGAACAGACCCGCTGGGAAGTTACGCTACCTGCAAGGAAGCGATTCAGTACGTTCGAGAGCGGCGCGGGCCGGCATTGGTGCATGCGCATGTGACGCGGCCGTATTCGCACTCACTTTCCGATGATGAAAAGCTCTACAAGATGCCGGAAGAGCGTGAAGGAGAAGCGCGGCGCGATCCACTCTCCAAATTCTCGCTGGTCCTGATTCGCGAAGGGTTGCTGGATCAGAAGGAAATAGAAGCGCTAGAAGCGGAAGTCGATCGCCAGGTGCGCGAAGCGGCAGACCACGCGCTGGCCGCGGACGTGCCAGGTCCGGCGACAATTTACGAGAACGTGTATTCGCCGGACATTGATCCGACTTCGTCGAAGTTTGCAAGCGAGGCGAAGGTGCAAGGGGCGGCCAAGACCATGGTGGAGATGGTGGCGGCCACTCTGAATGAAGAGATGGCCCGCGACGAACGGATCACCGTGTTTGGTGAAGATGTTGCGGACGCCAGCCGCGAGGAAAATCTGCGCGAAGTGAAAGGGAAAGGCGGTGTTTTTAAGGCGACGGCGGGATTGCAGCGGAAATACGGCGCGGATCGCGTTTTCAATACGCCGCTGGCGGAAGCAAGCATTGTGGGGCGCGCCATCGGCATGGCTACGCGCGGGTTGAAGCCCGTGGCGGAAATTCAGTTTTTCGACTATATCTGGCCGGCGATGATGCAGATTCGCGACGAGCTTTGCGTGATGCGTTGGCGCTCGAACGGCAAATTCAAGAGTCCAGTTGTGATTCGCGTGGCGATCGGCGGCTACCTGACGGGTGGCGGCGTATATCACAGCCAGAGCGGTGAATCGATCTTCACGCACTGCCCTGGACTGCGGGTGGTGATGCCCTCAACGGCGCTGGACGTGGCAGGGCTGCTGCGCACAGCGATTCGTTGTGACGACCCGGTGATGTTTCTAGAGCACAAGCATCTTTATCGCCAGCCGTACAATCGCGCGGAATATCCAGGAGCGGATTACACCGTGCCGTTTGGCAAGGCGCGGGTGGTGAAAGAGGGAACCGACGTCAGCATCATCACGTATGGTGCGGTGGTACACCGCGCAGAAGTGGCGGCGGCTGCGTTGCAGCGCGAAGGAATTTCGGTAGAGATTATCGATTTACGCTCGCTGTCTCCCTACGACTGGGAAGGGATCGTGGCCACAGTGCGCAAGACGCATCGTGTGATCGTAGCGTACGAGGATATGCTGAGTTGGGGTTACGGGGCAGAAATTTCGGCGCGCATTGCGGAAGAATTGTTCGGCGAATTGGACGCGCCGATCAAGCGCGTGGCCGCGACGGATACGTTCTGCGGGTATCAGCCGAAGCTAGAGGACGCGACATTGCCGCAGACGGATGATATATCGGCAGCGGTGCGGAAGATTCTGGAGTATTGATATTTTTAGACAAGTACGGACGATCCGCGAACACCTCCAATAGACAGAAGTGCCGCCGATCTAAAGATTAGCCACTACAGATGAAAACCCTTTGAACGCCGGCTAGAGTAGATTTATTGCAGAATGCAAAATTGGTGTGCTCGGCACGGGGTGCAGGGTGACCGTGGGGGAGTACGAAACTTTCTGGTTCATCTTTGCGTATTTTATATAGAATGCCGGTTGTAAGCTCTCTGTGGGAGGGTGTGCGATGCAATGCCAAAATTGCCATAAAGAAATCGCCGATGGATCGAAGTTTTGTTACAGCTGCGGCGCCCAGCAGGCCGGTTATTCCGGAACGCCCGGGGCAGCAGCGGCACCACCCGTGAAGCGACTAATGCGCTCCAGCCGCGATAAGAAAATTGGGGGCGTTTGCGCAGGGCTGGCGGAATACTTCGATCTGGATGCAACGATTGTGCGCGTAGTTTGGTTGCTGGCGATTTTCTTCGCTGGAACTGGACTGTTTGTTTACTTAATTTTATGGATCGTGTTGCCGCAAGCGCCGTTGACGCCGACGGTCGCGGTACCCAGCTCCATCGCGCAGGTGTAAAGAATTTCAGCTTAGTCCTTGCTCGGTTTTGCTGATTTTCGTCGCTTGCTGCCGCTATCGCCCAAGAAGAGATAGTCCACGGACAACGTCCCGGGGCCCACAGTCGCGAGAGCGAAGCATGCTGCCGCTACCGCCATCGGAAACTCGTATTCCTTGACGACTAGGGCTCCGTGCACGCTATGAACTTTCCAGATGGCCACGACCATTTCCGCAGCAAGCAGCAGCGCCGCGGGCCGAGTAAATAGTCCAACCAGCAACAACAGACTGCCAAAGCATTCGAGAATTCCCGCAACAGAAACAAAATAAGCAGGAAGACCGTGCAGCATGAAGAATTCTCGCATCCCTGCATCGGGATGGACCAGCTTCGGATAGCCGTGGTAGATGAAAATAAGGGCCAAAACGGCCCGCAAGAGGAAGAGCGACAAAGGCTGAAGACTATTCAGGAGTTTCATTTTGGCACCCAGTATATTCGAACTGTTCCGATTCTAACGGGTAACCAGAAGGCTTGTCGTGTGTGATGTCACAGAGTCCGCGCCGTCGACTCAGGTAACATTGTGCAGTTGTAGGGTGAGGATTTATGAAACCTTTACGCACCATAGGCATCGTAAACGGCGGAGGAGATGCGCCGGGACTGAACGCGGTGATACGCGCCGTCGTGCGCTGCGCAATCAACATGCATTCGATGCGGGTGATTGGCGTTCGCAACGGCTTTGATGGATTGATCTGGCCCGAAGGCGCAGTGGAAATGACGGAAACGTCGGTCAGTGGAATTTTGCCAAGAGGCGGGACGATTCTGGGAACCACGAATCGCGGAAATCCGTTTGCGTACAAGTCGATAGAGAACGGCAAGGAAGTGATCAACGACTACTCTACGTTGTGCATGGAAAACGCGCGGCGACTGGGAATTGAAGTGCTGGTGGTGATTGGCGGTGACGGCACGCAACATATCGCGCGGGATTTCTCGCGTCTGGGCATGAGCATTGTTGGAGTACCTAAGACGATTGATAACGATCTGGACGCAACGGAAGTGACCTTTGGGTTCGACACGGCGCTGGTGATCGCGACGGAAGCCATCGACCGGCTGCACACCACGGCGGAGAGCCACCATCGCGTGATGCTGATCGAGGTGATGGGACGCGACGCGGGGTGGATCGCACTGCACTCTGGAATTGCTGGTGGTGCGCACATCATTCTAGTGCCAGAAATTCCTTTCAGCTTTGAAGCAGTGTGCGATGCGGTGCGGGCCCGCGAATTGCGTGGGAAGCGCTTCAGCCTGGTGGTGGTTGCCGAGGGCGTGAAAATGCCCGCCAAGGATCCGTCGGGAAAGGTCATTCCACCGGTAGGGCCGGGCGGCGTGGCAAACGCGATCGCCGAATATCTCCGCGAAATGCTGCACAAGGAAATCCGTGTGACCGTGCTGGGCCATGTACAGCGCGGGGGATCGCCCACACCGTTTGACCGGATACTGGGGACTCGACTTGGCGTGGCAGCTACCGACTTAGTCGCGAAGCAAAAATTTGGTCGCATGGTATGCCTGCAATCTGGGAAAATCGAATCGGTATCTCTGGATGAGGCCCTAGAAAAGATGAAGTTCATCGATCCAAGCAATGAGATAGTGCACGCGGCACGCGCTGTCGGAGCCACCTTCGGGGACGGCGCATGAAGCGAAAGCTTTTGGTCGCTGTGCCACTGTTATGTCTGGTGGCCCTGCTGGCCTGGTTCTTCCGGCCCAAACACGAAACACTCGGTGAGGCTTACATAGGCGAACGCAGCGTTACGCTGTGGAGCAGCGCGGCGCAGGTGCGTGAGCAGCTTGGTGTGCTCCTCTACGGCGAGCGTGTCGAAGTGCTTGCTCGGCGGAACGAGAACGTGAAGGTTCGAACCGGCGGTGGCGTAGTTGGCTGGGTGGATGGCCGTTACCTGATGGAGCCAGAGTTGTGGCAACGCAGCGAAAAATTGCTGCAGCAGGTCAAGTCTATGCCTGTGCAAGCGCGTGGGCGGACAAGAGTGCCGACGAATTTGCGCGCGCATCCCGGCCGTACGGAATCGCGGATCTACCAGTTCAGCCGAGGGGTGCCATTGGAAATTGTGGGACGCACGGTGGCGGACTGGGTACAGGTGACAGACGAGAAAGAAACGGCGACGGAGCCGGAAGAGAGCAAGAAAGAAGATTGGTTTTTGGTGCGTGGAACGGCCACGCGGCCCGCCGGGGAAGGCACTGTTCGCAACTCGGCGGTCACTACGACCACACAGCCGGGAGATCAGACCGTTCCGATTGCCGGATGGGTGGTGGGACGGTTTATTTCGCTGGATTTGCCAGATGTGGTGCGGGATGGCGCCAGTTCCGCGAACATTCGGCCCATTTCGTGGTTTGAGCTGAATCGGGTCGCGAGTGCGGAAGGCGATCATCCGCAATACCTGCTTGCGGGGACACGTAGCCCGGAAGGACAGCCTTGCGATTTCACGACGATGCGCGTGTTTACGTGGAATCCGAAAAGATCAAGATATGAGACCGCATTTATTGAGAACGATCTTTGCGGGGCACTGCCCATTCGCGTTGGCAAAGGGCCGAAGGGGGAGCCGGAGTTTCGGTTTCAAGTGATGGATGGAGCGAAGGATGAGCGCGTCTATCACTTGATCCAGACGGTGGTGCGGCGGGTGAAGGAAGAGGGTCCAGGGAAGAAGGTGGCGGCGGGGACGAAGCGGAGGTAACGGACAATTCTCAGCAACAAGATTTTGAGGTGATGGATCGGTTGAGATCCTTCGGGCGCAAACGGCGCGCTCCTCAGGATGACAGCTCAACGTAATCATAAAGCTAAAAAAAAGATATGACACTGCACATCAACGAGATGGAAGCACGGCAATTGCTGAACATGAGGATGGCGATTGATGCCATTGAAGAGGTTTCGCGCAAACAGGCTGCGGGCACGGTAGTGGTGCAGCCGAGGCGGCGATTTGAACTAACGGGAGGCGGCTTTTTTCACTACATGGCGGCGATGGATACCGATGCGGGATTTGTGGGCATGAAGCAGTACACCTATGTGAAAGGGAAACTGTGCTTTCTGGTTCCGTTGTATGAGATTGCCACGGGCGAACTGCTGGCGCTGATTGAAGCGGATTATATGGGCCAGTTGCGTACAGGGGCGGCCTCTGGGGTGGCGACAAAATATCTTGCGCGCGCGGGAGCAAAAGTGGCGGCGATTCTCGGAAGCGGGGGGCAGGCCAAGACGCAACTGGAGGCTGTCGCAACAGTTCGCAAACTGGAGTCAGCACGGGCTTACGGACGGGACCCGGACCGTCGCGCGAAATTCTGCGAAGAAATGTCGCAACGACTGGGGATTGCGGTAAGCCCGGCGGCGTCACCTGCCGAAGCGGTGCTTGGAGCAGATATCATTACGACCGCGACGACTTCGCCGAAGCCCGTGCTGAGCGGTGCCGACCTGTCACCGGGAGTGCACATTAACGCGATTGGGGCGAATCACGCGCACAAACGCGAGTTGGATGATGCTGCCATCGCAAAAGCCGACATAGTGTTCGTCGATTCCATCGAGCAGTCGAAACAAGAGGCGGGCGATCTGATCCTTCCGTTTGAAAAGCAACCGCAAAAGTGGGAGCAGGTGCACGAGTTGGCAGATCTGGTTGCAGGGAAGGTCACGGGTCGCACCAACGATTCAGAGATAACTCTATTTAAATCCAATGGGATAGCGGCTTGGGATTTGGCCGTAGGGATTATGGTGTACAGAATGGCTAGAAAGCGGCACCTTGGCAGAGAACTGCCGCTATTCGCCTCTGGGAGTTAGCTGGCGGTGCTTTAGGACGCAATCCGGCTTCTCGACTTATCTGCCAACGAAAGGTTTAGGCCAAGGGAAAATTCGGAACTTGACTTGGATTGGGAGCGGCATTAGATTTGCCGAACGAACGTTCGAGAGCCTGCTCGATGGCGAGAGCTTTACCCACTTCCCGCGATACTGAAGCAAAACTAGAGCACATACTTCTACACGCAGCCCGCATATTCGCGGAAGATGGATTTGAGGGTACCTCAATTCGCGACATCAGCCGCGCCACCGGGGTTTCGCTTTCGGGCTTGTACTACTACTTTGACAGCAAGCAGCGCCTTTTGTATCTCATTCAAAATAATGCGTTTAACTTCATAGTACAGAGGCTGCAAGAGCGCCTGCAAACCTGTGATGCACCGGTAGAACGGTTGCGGGCATTAGTGCAAAACCACATCGAGTATTTCCTGGCACATCCCAACGAGATGAAAGTACTTTCGCACGAGGAGGAGGCGTTGGAGGAGCCGTTCCGGCAGGAAATTGCGGCCATCAAGCGGAAGTATTTCACGCTGGCACGGAACATTTTTGATGAAGTGGTAGGGGAGTCGCTGGCGCCCGAGTTGAATGCGCGAGTGGCTGTCCTTAGCCTGTTCGGAATGATGAACTGGGTGTACCAGTGGCATAAGCCTGCGAGCGATCCTGGCGCGAAGAAATTGACCGAAACCATTCTAGGGATTTTTCTGCATGGGGTGGTGGCCAGTCCACCAAAACTGGGTGCTATCTCAAGCCAAGTCCCGGCCGCGGTCCATTCAGATTAAATCCGGCTGAATCGATCGAGAGGACAGCGAACGATGGCAACGAGGTCACCAGCGAGGACGCCAAAGAGGGACCGGCGCGCATGTCGAAAAACGCGCGACGAATTTCAAAGGGAAGTAGACTAGAGGCGGAGAGAATAACCGAAACCGCATGAAAACCTTGCCAGACTATCTACGAAAAGGAATGAAGTTAATTATCGTGGGCTGCAACCCAACGGAATCTTCCGTGCGCGCGGGACACTACTATGCGGGGCGCGGCAATCCTTTTTGGCCGACCATCTATGAAAGCGGAGTTGTACCGGAACCGTTCGATTATCCAGACGACAGAAGAATTATCGAATTTGGAATTGGGCTGACCGATCTGGTAAAGCGGCCAACGAAAACCATTGAAGAGCTGAAACGGGAAGATTTTGCGGAAGGGCGTATCGTGCTTTCGCAGAAGCTGGAAGAGTACGCGCCGCGAGTGGTGGCATTCAACGGCAAATTGACATACGAACAGTTTGCGCAGCGAAAATGTAATTATGGTTTGCAGAAAGGCTTGCTTTACGGCGCGCAGGTATTTGTTGTGCCTTCGACGGTGGGACAGGGTCCGCGTGGAAAATCCGACAGCCTGAAACATTTCCGAAAACTTGCCCAGCTTGTAGCGCGATCCGAAAAAGGGCCCGCTACGCCATCCCGTTAGGAACATTTTCGCAAGAGGGAATTCCCATGAGCTCATCCCCACAATCGGCAGCGTGCGCGGTCCTGGAAACGAGACAAGATTCCATCGTCACGCTGACGATGAACCGGCCCGACCGATTGAACGCCATCAACGGAGAATTATCAAGCGCGTTAAACGAAGCCCTCGCGGGAATCGCCAGCGATAACTCCGTGCACGTTGTGATCTTGACGGGTGCGGGCCGTGCTTTCTGCGCTGGCGGTGACTTGGGTGTGATTGGTAAGGGCCGTGAGCGCGGGGAGACTGCCCAGCTTGGACCGATTCTGCGAACAGGAATGCAAGCCGTGCTGACGATGCGGAGCATGCCCCAGCCGGTGATTGCGGCGGTGAATGGACCCGCGGCGGGAGCAGGAATGAACCTGGCGTTGGCGGCCGATATTCGAATCGCTACAGAGAGCGCGGTATTCGGGCAGAACTTCGCCAAGGTGGGACTGTATCCCGATTACGGCGGGACCTATTTCCTGCCGGAGCTGGTAGGTCCGTCAATTGCCGCTGAACTCTTCTACACGGGCGAAATGATCGATGCGAATAGGGCTTATCAGTTGGGCATCGTAAATCACGTAGTGACCGAGGACCGCTTGGAGGGAGAGGTTCACGCACTGGCCGTGAAGATTGCGGAGGGGCCGCAAGTGGCGATTCGTGCGGTGAAGCAAACATTGTTTTCACAAAACAAGGCGGCGCTGCTTGAGGCACTGGAACGCGAAGTCGAACGACAGATGAAATGCTTTCATTCCGAGGATTGCCTCGAAGGTATTCGTGCGTTTATGGAAAAACGGACGCCGAAGTTTGCTGGTCGATAAATTGGAGCATGGTGGATTTCCCTTGGAACGATTTCGAGGCGTCAAATTTTTGGGGCTGATTTTTGGCGGCCTTGTGGTGGGCGTCATGATCTTCATGATGTTTGTGATTTTGGGCGGATTGATGAACGGGGAAATGTGATGAGTGACCTGGAAATCACTCCGCTGGAAGTGAAACAGAGACTGGACCGCGGAGAAAAATTGCTGGTGGTGGACGTGCGCGAACCGTGGGAATACGCGCACTGCCATCTCGAGAATGCGCTGCACATCCCGATGGGATCGATACCAGCTAATCTGCAGAAACTGGATACCGATGAAGATGTGATCTGCTATTGCCACCACGGAATGCGCAGCCTGGACGTGGCGAATTGGCTGCGCAGTCAGGGGGTTTCTTCCGCCAAATCGATGGCGGGAGGAATAGAGCGCTGGTCGGCGGAAATTGATCCGAAAGTTCCACGATACTGACAGCAGAATTTGTTGAAGTACGACGATCGACGTTGCAGCAGCGGTTCCAAAATAAGAAGGGAAAAGATGGCCGCAAAAATCTCGTTCTATCAAAAGCCCACGTGAACTACCTGCCGGAAAGCAAGAGGTCTCTTGCTCGAACAGAAAATTGATTTTGTATCCCGAGATTTGGATAAGCAGCGCCTGACCGAAGAAGAACTAGACCAATTGATCGGGAAGCGTGACTACAAAGACTTTTTGAACACCCGTAACGAACTCTATCGAAAACAGAACATGAAAATGAACCCGCCGACGCGCGCACAAGCCATCAAGCTGATGGCCAAGGAACCCAATTTGATCCGGCGGCCTTTGTTGATTCGCGGCACGCAGATCCTCTTGGGATTTGATGAGAAAGCCTATCGGGGTCTGTAATTGCCGGTGGCCGAATAGAGGTAATTACATTTCCCTGCGGAAGCACGTGTTTGGGAGAATCGATGGAAGTAAAGACAATTGCGGTGATCGGCGCCGGGACCATGGGCCGAGGTATTGCGTACGCCGCGGCGCTGGGCGGGTACCGAACAATACTCGAAGATGTTTCTGAAGCCATGCTTTCCAAAGCAGTTGCGTGGATCCATGAAGCTTTTGCGGAGGGAGTAAAGCGCGGCAAAGTGGAAACCCCCGAGCGCGATGCCGCGCTTGCCCGTTTGTCCACTTCTTCTGCCGTTGAGGAAGCGATCAGAGACGCCGAATTAATCATCGAGGCTGTGCCGGAAGAGTTGAAATTAAAGATTGAGGTGTTTGGGCTCTTCGACAAATTGGCAAAGCCTGATGCAATTTTTGCGAGCAACACCTCAGCCCTTTCCATAAGTGATTTCACAGACATTTTGAATGCGCGCGATCGTTGCATTGGCATGCACTTTTTCAACCCGGTGCCCAAAATGAGGCTAGTGGAAATCGTGCGGACCAGACACACGTCGGAAGCGACGGTGGCCACGTGCCAGGCGGTTGCGCACCGCATGCACAAAGAAACGGTAATTGTGAACGAAGCTCCTGGTTTTATCACGTCGCGGATCAATGCGTTAATTGGGAACGAAGCCTTCGCAATGCTGGAAGCGGGTGTTGCGAGCGCGCCGGACATTGACAAGGCTGTGAAGCTTGGGTTGAACCATCCGATGGGCCCGTTCGAAATGGCCGATCTGGTGGGGTTGGATGTTCGGCTGAAAATTCTGGAATATCTGCATGCCACGTTGGGGAAAAAATACCGGCCAAATGCGTTGTTGCGGCAGTATGTGCAGGAAGGCCGTCTGGGGCGGAAGGCCGGGCGCGGGGTTTACGACTACCACGAGGTGAAGCAATGAGGAAAGGACTGTATTCACGCGTGCCCGCGCAAATGGTCTAGAATATTTCTTGATGAAACCGATCGCAGAGCGAATCCAGATCCAGCAAGGCGACATTACCGAAATGGATGTCGACGCCATCGTAAACGCCGCGAACAACGATCTGATGATGGGGGTTGGAGTTGCAGGCGCAATCCTTCGAAAAGGCGGACGCGAAATTCAAGAGGAGTGCCACGAAATCGGGAGCATCCCGGTCGGTTACGCCGCAATCACGGGCGCGGGAAAACTGAAGGCACGACATGTAATCCATGCGGCGAGCATGGGGCTTGGTGGAATCCATACGACCTCTAAGACATTGCGCACTTCCACGGCGCACTCTCTGCGACTGGCTTCTGAGCGTAAACTGAAATCCATTGCGTTTCCGGCCATCGGCACCGGCGTTTCCGGATTTCCCATGGATGAGTGCGCGCAGGTCATGCTGTTTGAAGCCATTCAGCATTTGAAGAACGGATCGTCACTGGAGAGCGTTTATTTCGTGCTGTTTGATTCAGCGGCCTACAATGTTTTTCAGACTGCGTGGAGTCAACTGAAGAAAGAGCTTTCTTCCGGGGCAGCGTCGGCGTGACCGTTTCATCTACACCGTTGGCTGCGATTTTGGCAGAACGCATTCGCCGCTTCGGCCCTATCACCTTCGCGGACTACATGCGCGAGGCGCTGTATCACCCCCTGCATGGGTATTATTCGAAGCCAGAAACCATCCGTTTTGCCGATTACTACACCAGCGTCGATGTCCATCCGATGTTTGGCCGGCTACTGGCCCGTCAATTCGCCGAAATGTGGCAGCAGATGGGTGGCGCGAGAAAATTTTTAGTGGTGGAAGCCGGATCGGGTGTCGGGCGACTTGCACGGCACATACTGGAATTTGCACAAGCAAAATTGCCAGATTTTTTTAAGGCTCTGCAATATGTTGCGGTAGAACGCTCGCCGCTGCGCAGCCAACAACTCAGGGAGCGTCTCGCAGATTTCATCCAGCCAGGAAAGTGCCAGGACGCCCATGAAATCCCTGCGCGAATTGCCGAGGGATGTATTTTCTCGAATGAGTTGCTGGACGCGCTGGCAGTGCATCGGGTGTTGCAAAGCGAAGGGAAGCTGCAGGAATTGTTTGTCACACACAACGGGAGCAGCTTTGCGGAAGCAGTTCAACCGCTCTCTACTTGTGCCATTACAGATTACTTTTCTGCCCAGCAGATTACATTACAGGAGGGTCAGCAAGCAGAAGCGGGGCTGGAGGCATGCGATTGGATCACCGAGATTGCGCGGCGGCTGAGCCGCGGATTTGTGTTGACCATCGATTACGGCCACGAAGCGTCGGACCTTTATGATGCCCACCACATGGCCGGAACCGCGCTAGCCTACCGTGGACACGATGCCAATGAAAAGTATTACGCGGCGCCCGGTGAGCAGGATTTGACGGCCCACGTAAATTTCACGGCGTTGCGCCAATGGGGAGAGCGCGCCGGACTCGAAACGGTTGGTCTGACTTCACAAACGGCGTTCCTTCTGGCGCTTGGGAAGGGAAACGAGTTCGCCGATCTTTACGAAGATGGCATGACCGAAACGGATCGCCTGCGTGCGAGGTTGCAGCTGAAAACGTTAATTTACCCGGAAGGCATGGGCGAGCGATTTCAGGTGTTGATCCAGCAAAAAGGTGTGGCAGGAGCAAATCTCACCGGATTGTCGGGTATGTGACTAGGTCGCGTGTAATTTCTTCAAGGGTCGGCCGCGCCATTGCTACCACTCGCGGGAACTGCGCTGATTACGGCTTTTTGAACGTAGGCTTGTCGCCGGCCGCAGGGGGAGCTACATCGGCAGGCTTGCCCTTGGCGGGCACAGCCTTCGTATCCGTAGCCGTTCCCGGCGTTACGGTAGGCATACCTGCTTCGGTGTAAGGTTTTTTCACGAGAATTTCGACAACTTCCTGGGCGCCGCCAGTACTGTCATTGGTCTGGCGGGCTTTGCTGTATTCATTCAGGGCACGCTCTCGCTGGCCAAGTAGATCGAAAATCTTTCCAAGGTAAATGTGGCTCCAGACTTCGGTCCACTTTTCAGAAGGTTCCGGGACGGTCTGCAAGGCTTCACGAAAGGCGTTTGCGGACGCCTGATAATTCCTCTGATAGAAGAAGGCTTCGCCCATGCGGAAATTGGCAAGGGAGCGATTTGGCTGAATATTCAGCGCCCTCTGATATTGCTGGACCGCGTCGTAGTATTTGCCGACTTCTGCCAACTCTTCACCGCGAGCGATGGCGGCACGGGCTCGCAAGCCTGGTGTGCTTTTCAAAATATAGTTGTTGGGATCAATCTTGATGCCGCCCGGCCTGGGGCGACCAAATGTTTCGACCATGAATTCGGAATCGAGTCCGGTAGCATTGATCCATTTGATTTCCGGATTACCTTCCGTGTCGATGCGCAATTGCACGGGCATTTCAAAGGTGTCGAGCGGTTGGTGAATTTTTCCAACTACGCGGAAGCCCTTGCGCGTGCGATAGGTAACGTACTCGACAGTAAATTCAGGGATGCCGGTGGAGTTCATCCACTGAGCAAAAAAGCCGGCGAGGTTCGGGGCGCCTTCGTTGGGTTTCGCGGCTTTCTCCGCGGCTTCAATGGCCATCTGCTCAAATTCCTGGACAGTGGCCATTTTGCCCTGATATTTGGCATAGAAGGAGTGCAGAAGCGATCGGAAGGTGAGGTCACTCATCTGCACGCGTAGCATGTGGAACAACATAGCGCCTTTGTTCATGACCACAGAGCGATACTCGCTAGAGTAGGGAATCAGGCGCGCCGACTGGGCGACCGGCGCGGAATTGTCGTACATCAGAGCACCGACGGCGAATTCGTCGATGGCCTTGAGGCCGGCTTCTTTCCCGAAATTCTGCTCGGCGTACAATTCTTCCGAATAGCGAGCGAGACCATCGCTGATCCAAACATCGCTGGTGGAAGCCGGGAGTACCTGGATGCCCCACCACTGCGAGGCCACCTGGCGGCTCATGGTTCTATCACTAAGTTTCGCGTCCCAGATACGATGGCTCAACATGATTACGCCGGGGGCCGCGAAATCGCGCAGAGTTCCGTCTGGCAATTGCACCACCGTCATATCAGGTTCAGGCAATGCTCCAAACAAATCGGAGAAAATAATCTCCTGATGAGCAACGATGTTGGCAAATTCCTGTGCTCTGACGGAATCGACGCGCGGCGCATAAATGGAGACGTTGATTCCTTCTGACTGTTTTGGACTCAACTGCAGCGGCCCTGCTACGAAGGAGCCGTTGGGTTCAGCCCGATCACAATGAAAGGTGTACATCAAGCGCGAAGACTCCGCAGGAGATCGCGCGGGAAGAGGCTGCGGCGATTCTGATTTCCCGGTGCCCGCGACGGCCATGGAATCGGGAACGTTCAAATGAAAGGTACCGGTATAGCGATTGGAAGGAAAATTTGTCAGCGGAAACCAACGCGACGGCAGCAGCAAATAGGCCCAATCCTTATTGATGGAGGCAACGCGGACATTCGGCACCGGACTGTTTTCTTCGTTCGCCAGGTAACCGCCGTAACTGAACGTCAGCGTAACGGTTTTCCCCGCACCAACAGGGGTTGGCAAGCTCACGATTAGGTACAACGGATTTTCGTTTTCGCGCTGAAAGGGCAGAGGCTTTCCATCGGCGCTTTTCACTTCCTTCACGTCCAGATTTTCGTGAAGTTCGACGCGAACAGTTCCAGAAACTTCCTGCGCCCGAAAATCGACTTTGGCGACAGCATTGATTCCTTGGGCAATCGTATCAATGTACGCGGAGACATCGTATTTTTCCGCAAGAAAACTGGGTGGGTGAGACGTCTGCGCGTGGAGCGCCACACCGGGAAATGTCAGCAGAAGAAAGAACGATGACAGAATTCCAGCGCAAACCTTACCGCGTCGCTTCATCTCATTCCTTTCGGGAACATCAACCAGGGACCAAAGTAACGCCCGACCGGTCCGACTAGCCATGTTATATAGGATATCAATGGGTCAGGAAGCGTTGCCAGAGCCGGAATGGAGCAAAAGGGCGATCTGGTCCGCTGCCCGTTCGACTGCCCCGGGCGGCCCAAGGCGCTTTCGCACTTCAGCCAAGCCGTCCTTCATTGCAGACCGAGTGTTAGGGTCCTGCAAGATCTTGAGCGTTTCCGCGGCCACACGCTCTGGAGTGAAATCGTCCTGCACGAGTTCGGGCACCACTTGTCTTTCTGCGATCAGATTAACCATGGCAAAAAAGGGTGTCCTGACCAACGGTCTCGCGAGGGTAGCGGTGAATGGGGAAACGCGATAGACGACGACCATCGGTGCATTCAACAACGCAGCTTCGACGGTGGCTGTGCCACTGGAAACGATGGAGGCATCGGCAGCAGAGAGGGCATTGTAGGTTTCGTCCTCAACGACGTTGAGGGGAATTCCCGACGGCCAACCTGAGCGCAGAAGTTCAACGTCTCTGGTGTGAGCAGCGGCAATCACAAATTGCGCGGGCTTCTTGGCGTGAATGCGAGCGACGGATTCGCGCAAAACGGGCAAGTGATGCGCAAGTTCGCCGGCGCGGCTGCCGGGGAGAATGGAGACGATTGTGCGCGCCGGATCGAGGCCTTGCCCCACACAGAACGACTTACGATCTTTGGTAGCGCTAACTTCGCCCACCAGGGGGTGCCCGATGAATTCAGTGGAGACGCCTGCATTGCGGAAGAATTCCTCTTCAAAGGGAAAAATGCAAAGGGCCTTGGCAAAGCGTCGCCGGATTAGATTGGCGCGCCAGGGACGCCAGGCCCAGAACTGCGGGCAGATGTAATAGACATTGCGAATTCCGCGCGGCTGTAATTTTCTGGCAAGCCGAAGATGGAAGCCTGGGAAGTCTGTCAGAATTGCCAAAGCAGGCTTGCGAGCTTCCGCTTCCTTGACGATGCGATCCATGGCGCGAAGGAGGGAAGGCAGATGTTTAAGGATTTCGGTGATGCCGACTACGGCCACTTCAGAATAGTCGGTGATGATTTCCACGCCCGATTCGCGCATCAAGGGGCCGCCCATGCCAAACAATTGTACGTCCATGCGCGATTGCAGCGCCTTCGCGAGCCGTGCAGCGTACATGTCGCCGGAGGCTTCACCAGCGGAGAGGAGTAATGGGATCGGCGCCATGAAAATGTCGAGAGTTAATCACTCGCGGGAGAAGGCGCAGGAAATGCGGAGGCATTTGCAAGGCGCCGAGACCCGTTGGTATCGTGCAATTCCTGTTCTTTGTATTGCAACTGGTAGAGCCGGTAATAGATGCCACGCTCCGCGAGCAGTTCCTGATGCGCACCTTGTTCGCGGAGACGGCCCTTGTGAAAAACGAGGATGCGGTCGGCGTATTGGATAGTGCTGAGGCGATGGGCAATTACGAGAGCGGTGCGACCAGAGAGCAAACGGTTCAGGGCTTCACGAATAAGCAATTCGGTTTTGGTATCCACGCTGGAAGTGGCTTCATCGAGAATCAGGAAACGAGGATTGTGCGCAAGGGCGCGACCGAAACTGATCAGTTGGCGTTGGCCAACGGAAAGAGTGGAGCCGCGTTCATTCACTTCGGTGTCGACGCCCTGTGGGAGTGAATGGATAAAATCGCCGAGGCCGATTTCGTCCAAGGAGCGCTCGACGCCTTGGCGAGTAATTCCAGGAGTGCCGAGGCGCACGTTTGATTCGATCGTGCCGGTAAAGAGAAACGGATCCTGCAGGACAATGCCGAATTGCTTGCGCAATTCCTGCAAGTCCAGCAAACGAATGTCGATGCCGTCTAGCAGGATCTGGCCGCGCTGAATATCGTAGAAACGCAAGAGCAAAGAAATCAGAGTGGTCTTGCCAGCGCCGGTGTGGCCCACGATGGCGAAGGTCTGGCCGGGTTCCATGCGGAAAGAAACATCACGCAAGACCCAGTCTTCATCTTTGGGTTCCGCCACGTTGTGGTAAGAGAACCATACGTTGCGAAATTCGACTGCACCACGAGGCGAATCGAGATGCGTTGCGTTGGGGTTCGTCGCAATGGAGACGGGTTCATCGAGCAATTTGAAAATGCGCTCCGACGCGGCCATGGCGGATTGCAGGATATTGAATTTTTCGCTCAAGTCCTGAATGGGGCGAAAGAAACGCTGAGCGTACATAGTGAACGCCGTCAACAATCCAAGCTTCAAGCCGCCAGTCAGCACTCGATTGCCGCCACTCCAATAGATCAAGCCAATGGTCGCGAAGCTGAGGAATTCCACCGCCGGATAGAAGAGTGCATAGGCTAGAATGGCATCGCGCCAAGCCAGCATGTTGTCTTTGTTGCGCCGAGAAAAATCCACTCGGGCCTTGTTCTCTCGATTGAACAATTGCACAACACCCATCCCGGAAATGTATTCCTGCAGAAAGGAGTTGATGCGAGCAATCGCGGTGCGGATCTTGCGATTGGCCTCGCGAACGTATTTGCGAAATACCAGAGTGACAATCAGAATTCCAGGCAGGATTGCGAGAGTGTCGAATGCCAGCCTTCGATCGAGACGAAACAGCCAGGCAGCCATGACCACCAGGAGAAAGAAGTCGTTGATCATGGTCACCACGCCGGCGGCGAATAAGTCGTTCAGAGCATCGACGTCGGTGGTAACACGGGTCATCAGGCGGCCGACCGGGTTCCTGTCGAAATAGGTCATCGGCAACCGCTGAAGACGCCCGAATATTTCCGTGCGCATGTCGTACATGGTCTGCTGGCCGACGCGCTGCATGATGCGGATCTGGATATATTGAGCCAGGAAATCAAAAATCAGCACTGCGAGATATATAACGCTGATCCAAAGGATGCCGCGCCAGGCGAGGTTTTCGGCAAGACCGCCGGTGGTTCCCGGCACCAGATAATTGTCGATGGCCTGCCGGAAAAGATAGGGTGGCGCTAACTCGAGCGGGGTAACGACGGCGACCAACGCCAGCGCTAGAAACACACGCATGCGATACGGGCGCATGTATTCCAGCAGCCGCCTCATCAAGCGCGAGTCGTACGCTTTACCGAGGGCCTCTTCTTCCTGTTGCACGTTGCTCATGCGCGTTCGAGTTCTTCTTCCAGTAACTGTTTCTGATACAAATCCGCGTAATAGCCGTTCAGTTCCAGTAATTCCTGGTGCGTGCCGCGCTCCAGGATTCCTCCATCCTTCAAGACTACGATCTGGTCCGCTTCTCGAACTGTTGAAGTTCGGTGAGCGATCAGGATAGTTGTGCGGCCGTGCATTACACCGCGCAAACGGCCCAGGATTTTTTCCTCGGTTTGCGTGTCGACGGCGGAAAGGGAATCGTCGAGGATCAGGATGCGCGGGTCGCGGATCAGCGCGCGGGCGATTGCCGAGCGCTGCTTCTGGCCACCAGAGAGCGTAATTCCGCGCTCACCGACCATGGTTTCGTATTTTTTTGGAAAATCCTGAATGTCGGTGTCGAGGCTAGCGATGTCTGCCGACTGGCGGACCTGATCCGCAACGTAACTTTCCAGACCGAAAGCGATGTTCTCTCCAACCGTTTCGCTGAAAAGATAAGTGTCTTGCGGAACAAAACCGATGGCGCGACGCAGCGTTTCGAGGGGCCACTCGCGAATCGCGTGGCCGTCAATCAGGATTTCGCCTGTGGGCGCTTCCCAAAGGCGCGCAATCAGTGCGGCGAGGGTAGTTTTGCCGCTACCAGTTGGACCAACAATCGCCACCGTGGAGCCCGCAGGAATCGTCAGGTTAATGTTTTTCAAGACTGTGCGTATTTCGGTGTTCTGAGTGCCGATGGTTTTTCCCGTGCCGTTGCCGGCCACCGTGGTCGGGTAGGCAAAATTTAAATTGCGAAATTCAATTGTGCCGGCAAGTTTCGTGCCTGGGGCGATTTTCGCGTAACGGTCGTCAATCTGCGGTTGCGCGGTCAGGATGTAGTTCAAGCGGCCCATGGAAGCAGCGCCGCGTTGAAATATGTTGGTGACCCAACCAAGCGCAATCATAGGCCAAACGAGAAAGCCGAGGTATGTGTTGAAGGTGATGAGCGCGCCAAGCGACATCTGGCCATGCAGATAGAGCCGCCCGCCTTGCCACAGCACAATCAAGAACGTTGTGCCAATCAAGGCCTGAAGCGAGGGCATGAATAGGCTCCAGGTACGGATCAACTGCATATTCTTGGCGACGTATTCACGATTCGGCTCGTCGAAGCCGCGAATCTCGGCTTCTTCCTGCGCGTAGGCGCGAACCACACGAACGCCGGAAAGATTTTCCTGAACTCTGGCGGAAAGACCAGCAAGCGCGGCCTGAATTTTTTCATAGAGTTGATGGATTACCTGCCCGAAATACCATACGGCCACGGCCACGACAGGGACGGGCAGAAGAACCCAGAGAGTCAGAGAGCGGGAGATGACCAACATCACGGAGATCGAGAGGACCATGGTGACAATGGTCGTGCCGCTGTACATGATTCCGGGACCAAGAACCATGCGGACCTGATTAAGATCGTTCGTGGCGCGAGACATTAATTCGCCGGTGCGATTGCGGACATAGAATTCCGGTTCCATGATCAAAAGTCTGTTCAGTAAATCGCTGCGAATGTCGAACTCGATGTCTCTGGAAACGCCGATCAGGACCCAGCGCGTAAGAAAAGACATCACGCCTTTGATGGCTATGCACAGTACTACCACCAGGCAATAGAAACCCAGGGTGTTGCGGCTGTTGGGCTGGTAGTGCGGTACGACGCGACTAAGCCAGTTCAACGGACCGACATCGGTAGCGCCGTGAAGACTCTGCTCAAAAGGACGCGGGCTACCTGCCAGGGTGTCGGTCGCAATTCCGGTAGCCAGGGGAATAACGTTGCCGACAATTCCCATCAGGGCCAGAGTTAACAAGCCGATTGCGATCGCGCCTTTGTAGCGCCCGAGATAGGGCACCAGTCCACTCAAGTTTTTCCAGGAAGAGGATTTTGGGGTCTTCGTCTTCTGTCCCGTGGATTGCGTGGCTGTTGCCGCCGTGTTCATCGTAGCGTGGACCTCGGGCTCTCCAGTGAGGGTGCCTCTCCCAAGAATGTTTGATAGCTCTGGTCCATGGATTGGTACCGCTTGGTGGCGGGGTTCCATCTTACCGCAATCGGCAGAGTGCGTTCTGTAGAACCGAGTTTCACGGGCGTGAAGTAGAGGGACATACCCTTTTCGGGGGTATCTTCATACTGCAATTTCCACCCGTTCACCGGGTGCAGAGGAGTAAGGGCCAGATAGCCTTTGACGTTTTTGAGGTATTCGTCGCAACGCACCAGTTCCACCCACTTGCCGTCTTGATTTTCGGCAACCACTGCACGCGTGATAACTGTGCCCGCGATTACGCTTTTTGGCGTGTTGGGAAGAACGTTGGCCACCAGGATTTGTTGTTTGCCATTTTTGGCCAGATCCCCGAACAAGAGCACTTGGGCGTCGCTGCCGAGAAGGGCCTTCCCGGCGTCCTGAAATTCTTCGGGTACAACGGGCTCCGCGGGCTTTTTCTCGATGGTGACCGTTTTGGGAGGTTGAGAATCGCATGCGGCCAGGGCGAAGCTCATCGTTAGAACCAGCGAAACAACAAAGGAGCGAATCATTCCATTCCTTTCAAAATAGACGCGGCGGACAGCTAGCCGTAACCAGGAAATCAGTGGCAAACCTATTCAAAGGCTCGGTGCGGCCAGCGTAATCTCGATCACTCGACCTGGCTTTCTATCCTTTTCCTTCGTGCACAAGACTTCCATCACCTGCGGCACGTCGGGGCCCGCCCAATCAAACGCGTAATACCACAATTCTAGCTGCTCACCGTTTTTGCTGCTAGGACTCTTCGAGTCGGGTTCGCCGTACAGAGTGATTATTTTCGTGGTTGGGTCATTAATTGAAAGACCGCGGCCGGATCGCCAGGAGCGATCCACTTTTGGTTTGTCAAAGCAAACTGCGTCTACCACTCCCGTCAAGATGGTTACCCGCACCGTTTCAATTTTGCCTATCGGGTCATGATCAACGGCCAAAGTCTCTGGACGACAGGGGTTCTGCCAAGTTGCTTCTCCCGAATCTGAGGACGAATTTTGGGCATAGCCATAGCGACGGACGGCTTTTTTCAAGTTGTCACGGCCTGGCAATAGGCCAGCTAGCGTTAGTTCGTTCGCCTTTGCCGGTGCTGCGGGTTTCTTGGCGGCTGGCTTCGAGTTTTGAGCAGACGTTAAGGTCGCAATAAATAGCGAAGATAACAGCGCCCGCCTCAGAAGGCGGCCGCTACACGGGCTGGGGTTAGCGTTGCGACTGGATCGCATCGAGACGCGCCTCGAAATTTTCCTCACCTTCGCTCCATAGTTCGCTGCGCTCGACGGGCAGAGCGGCTTCGATGGCTTCCACCCAGCCGAACAGCTTCTGAATATTCTCACGAGTTTTCTGGTGATAAAGTTTCAAGTTTTCGCTGCTCGCCATCCAGTTGCGGAACGTTTTCTCAAAGGGATGGTCAGAAGTGTCGAAGGGATTGGTGGCCAATCCCGGCGCAAGCAGTCCACCGTGGCCGGTGAACATGTGCTCGAAGCCGAGATCGGCCATAAAATGACCGGTTGTCGCGGCGATGCCATCATCGTAAATCGCACCGTGAAGGACGAGTTCCAGGGGTTGGGGCCCTTGTTGCCACTTCAGCGACTCGATATCGAAGGTCCACAAATCCCACTGGCCGCTGACGAAAAAGGCGGTGTCGGCATTGAGGTGTTGAATCGCCAACGCGGCCACTTCGGCGGGACCGTACTTCTGTTCGCGCAGATCCCACTCTTCCAGCGGAGTTTCGGTTGCATCCACGGCCTGCACGATTA
The DNA here is from genome assembly GCA_963748365.1 of Candidatus Acidiferrales bacterium. Lineage (GTDB taxonomy): Bacteria > Acidobacteriota > Terriglobia > Acidiferrales > UBA7541 > Acidiferrum. The sequence continues at coordinate 133,437 of CAVVJG010000013.1, read as the reverse complement.
AGCGGTCGAATCCTGTGCGCGTTGCCGCCAGTGGAACGGTGGTCAGGAATCGCGCGAATTCGGCGATCATGGTTTGTTCGGAAAAGTCGCGCGTCCACACGCGCAGGGAAGCTCTATTGGCCATAGGTAAACTTTCGGATTATACAGGTTCAACGATTAGATGCGCCAATGTGCTGTTGGTGCAAACGGAAGTGGCGAGCGTTTTTTGTAGGTGCCGGGCTTGAAGCCCGGCCAGATGGGAATTTGAAACAAATTGAAGTTCACCGGCAATCTGTTCCGAAGGCAAATCGGGCATGGCTAAAACCATGCACCTACACAAGTTCAACCATACTCCAACCAACCTTGGGATTACTTCTGCGGATTCTTGTCGGACTCGAAGCCCATGGCAATTTGCTGGAGGCGTTCGCGGAGGGTGTCGCCAAACTTGGAAAAGACTTCGGAAGTGGCCTCGCGGAGGCGTTCTTCGGCAGAGGTCGCAATTTTAGCAATAACGTCGCGTGATTGATGATCGAGAGTCGCCACGGTCGCCACCATCCAGGAGTTGGTAATGTTTTCGAGCCGGTTGCGGTATTGCTCCGCCGATTCGTCACTGATTCTTCCGAAAGATCCGCGCAATTCCGTTTGCTTCGATTCGTTCATGGATTTCCAGGAATCCAGCAACGCGGCAAAGCTGGACTCGACCTGCTGCTGGGCTTCGCCCAAGCCTTTTTCGACCGCGCCCGTCATCGAAGTCTGGAAGCGGCGCAAAAACTCTTCCTGTTGGGAGGTAATTTTGTGCGTAACCTCTGCGCGCGTGGCGTCGAGTTGCTCGCGTGAAATTTCCACGGACTTTTGCATCAATTCGTTGAATCCGTCCAGCTCCATGCGCGCGTTGCGTTGAATTTCGTCGGTAAACGCAGCGGATGTGGTGTCCGCTGCTTCTGTGAAGAGCATGCGAACACGTTCAAAGGAATCGCGGACTGATTCTTCCATTTGTTGCTGCGTCTGGCTGAAATAAGTGCGGCTGGCGTGGTCCAAATCGTTGGTGAATAGGGCAGAGATTTCTCCGGCCTTCTCGCGAAGCTGAGCTCCCGCCTGCTCCACCAGTTTTTCAGTGTAGGTCTGCGCCTGGGTTTGAGCTTTCTTCTCGTACCACTCCGCAGACTTGAACATTTCTTCCATGGTGTGATGCTTCAGGTCGACGGCCTTGGCTTCCAACTCGTCCATATTGCGCGCTGTGATGGTTTGAGCGGACTCGTTGAGAAGCTGTTCGACGGTGCCCAAATTTTCGCGGAAGCGTGCCAGTGATTCAGCAAACGCCTCATCGGCCGAATTGCGGATGCGGTCTTGCTGCATGGTCATGGCCGCGTCAAGCAGAGAGCGCCCGCCAGCAAGGCGGTGAACGGCTTCTTCGGCCTTGGTGACATGCGGCTGGACCATGGATTGGATCTGCGCTTCAAAAGATTCCAGTGCCTGACTGTTGGCGGTCTCAAAGCTACTGCGGATGCGTCCATGAATTTCTTCGAACAAACTGCCGGACTGGCGGTGCAGCTCGTTACGGTGCAGGCTCAGCACATCATCCAGTTGCGACTGAAAGCCGCTAAGGGCCTGTTGCTGCACGGTTTCGATCCGTTGGGCATAATGCTCCAGCTTTTCCGTGGCCTGGTTCGCGCGTGCCAGGGTCTCTTCCAATTGTTGAGCGCGCGCTTCAAGGGTTTGCCGGAGCGCGGCGCCCTGTTTTTCACTCTCTTGCTGGAATTCCTCACGCAGATTCTTGGCCTTCTCGCGCAAACGCTCGGACGCTTTCTCTTCCGCAAGCTGGATGGCGATGTCCAGTGAACTCTGCCAACGCGCCTGTGCCGCTTCAACCTCGCGCGCCAGTTGCTCGCGCAAAGCGTTCTGCGCTTCGGCGAGCGAGCCGTTGACACGGTCCTGAATCTGGCCAAGTCCAGCCGCCAGAGTTTCGCGCTGGCTGCCGGCGGTCTCTTCACGTTGATGGGCAACTTCCTCGGCCTTGCGCGCGGCTTCTTCAATGCGCGCCGCCACCTGACTTTCGACAATCTCGGCCTGAGTGCGCAACTTCTCCGCGGCTTCTTCAGCTTGCGTGCAGAGAGTCTGCAAAGTTTCATGCGCCGTTGAGAGCTGCTTCTCGTGCTGCTCTCGCTGGAGAGCACCTTCGCGTGCAAGCTGCGCCGTCAACTCATGCGTCGTCTGCTCCAATTGAGGGGCGAGCCAGCGCGGCAATTCATTTTTCAGGGATTCCGCGGCAGCGGCCTGAGCAGAGCGCGCTGAGGAAGACGACTCTTGCTGAATTTTGTCGATGGAGTGCGCCGTTTCCTTGGCAACTTCTTCGCGGAAAGACGCGTATTTCTGATCCCACTGCTCCGCAGCAATCCGCCGTTCTGCGGCGACCATCTGCGTGGCGGTTTCATGCACCAATGTCTGAATTTGCTGCTTGGCCTCGGCGAGCAGGCGCGCCACCTGACGCGCGAGTTGCAGCGAAGCGTCAGTAGAACTGGCCGGAACAGGGAAGACGCGCACATTGTCTGGCACTCCGCCAATCGCTTCGGCTTCCGCATGAGTGAGAATAGGTTCACTGGCGAGGGGAGCAGCAACGCCAGGAGGCATTTCTGGAGGTACGCCGCCAACGGCTGGCAAACCATGTTCTTCGGGGAACGAAAACCAGTCCTCGGGGGGAAATGCGATGCCCCATGCGTTGCCAGGAACTTCGAGTTCGAGTGCTACCTGGAAAAGTTGTCGAACGGTTCGCGGGCGTTGAATCCAGGAAACCTTGCCGCGCACCCGACGCGGCCCGCGTCCAGGTTCCGGAGAAGGAACTTCCAGATTGACCCACATATTTTTCAGGACGTAGTGCTTGGACTGGTAGCGGCAGCCGTGACAATTGATAATCAGCGTGGAAGTGCGTTCGGTGAATGGGCGGCCCAGCGCGTCCACCCCGGTGACATTCAGAGGAACTGCCTGAACAATTCTGGTGCTACGCCGTTTTCGTAATTCCGCACTGGCGTTCAATGCGCCTTCCGTCATCTGAGCGCTCGATTCGTCGGCAATATCGCGACCCTGGTCGTCATTCCGCATCATCAATGGGCTTGTCCCGTTCGATTACTTCGGCAAATCAGATTTTTTTGCGGGCATGCCTTCCGCATGTTCCGCTGAAGACGCTCCGGTAATCGAAGTCCACAATTCCTTCAGCACCCAGATTGGCCCGACCAGCAAATAAATTGGGCCTTGAAAGAATGCTGGATTGTTACCTTCGATTCGATGCCCAACCAGCAGCAGGACCCAACCGCCGACAAAACTCGCCAGGCCCCAGCGCCAGTGCAGCAGTGCCAAGAGAACAAGACCCACGAAAATCAGGGGGATGCCAATTCCGTGGAGCAACTTGTTCCAAATCGATTTGTGTTCATGGTCATACTGCGCCATGTAGTGCGCCAACCCGGGCATAGCGCACCTCCTACTCTGGTTCTCGATGAACCAATGGTGGGGACTTCCACCGCGGGAACCAAACTGTATCCTGAAATCTTCTGCTTGCCTAGAGGTAGAAACATCCTGTACTTCCTAGGCTCCTAGTACCACTAGTTTTGAAAAGTATTTACTTGGTTTTCGGCGAAAAAAGCCCCGAGAAATTCTCAGGGCCTTCGTTAGCGATGCGTTCACTCTGAACTCTTTACAAGTTAGTGAAACATTCGAGCTTGGAATTTAATACTCAATATTGTTTTTCTATAATTCCCGCCGGCCTTCCATGGCCTTCAGCATCGTTACTTCGTCGGCGTATTCCAGATCGGCGCCAACGGGAATGCCAACTCCGATACGTGTCACGCGAACGCCTAGCGGCTTCAGTAATTTGGAGAGATACACGGCGGTGGCTTCGCCTTCGGCTGTCGGATTGGTAGCGATAATAATCTCCTCGACCGTGCCGCCCTTCAGACGTTCGATCAACGATTTGATATTCAACTGATCCGGTCCACGGCCTTGCAGTGGGGAAAGTGAGCCACCCATCACGTGGTACATGCCGTCATAGGTGCGTGTTTTTTCCACGGCCATGATGTTGTGAGGCTCTTCCACCACGCAGATAGTGCGCTTATTGCGCGATGGCCCGACGCAATAGAGGCATGGATCGGTGTCGGTGATGTTGTGGCAGGTTGAGCAGGTGCGAATTTTTTCTTTGGCGTCGCGAATTGCTTCAGCCAGTGCCATCGCGTCTTCCGGAGCAGCACGTAAGATGTGAAACGCCAGGCGTTGTGCGGTCTTCTGGCCGATTCCGGGAAGGTGTTTAAATTGTTCGATGAGTCTTTCGACAGGAGCGGCAAAATCAGGCATGTTCCTTGTGTAGCATAAGGGCGCGTCTCCACGCAAACTTGCAAGTAATTTAGAGTGAAGCGCCCGATCCCTTGGATGCGGGAATTCAAGGTATTCTCCAAAGTCGCAACTGTTATATAGTTGCTGACAATCTCTGTGAAAAACCAGGCTGCGGATAGAATCGCTCCTCTGCTGCAGTTTCATTTCGATCAAAAGATTGAGTCTCCACGGAGGACATGTGTTCAAAACAACTCTATCCGCAGTTTGGCTCGTTGCGGCAGTGTTGAGTTTTTCTTTGTCGAGTTGTTCAAAACCGTCCGACCAGCCATCCGCACCTGCAGAGAAGCAAGGTCAAACGGGAACTGCCGAGGTACGGCCGCCGCGTAATCCGCTGCGCAATGCGTATTTCGGAGACCTTCACCTGCACAGTGGCTATTCGATGGATGCATTTGCGATGGGCACGAGAACGACGCCAGATGACGCATTTCGTTATGCCATGGGTGAGACCGTGGAATATTTTGGGAAACCGCAAAAGCGAATTGCTGCGCTCGATTTCCTCGCACTTACTGATCACGCTGAGTATCTGGGTGTGGGGCCGGAAACAGTAAATCCCAAGGGTGTATTCGCGAAGACCGACTGGTACACAAACATGACCAGCAAGGATCCTTCCGTAGCGGCCGCGGCATTCCATAAGGTTGTCGGCACATTTGTGACCAACAAACCTCTGCCGGAATTGTCAGATCCCAAATTGCTGCGCTCCACGTGGTCGGACTACCAGGCGACCGCTGAAAAATATAATAAGCCGGGCAGGTTCACCTCTTTCATTGCATTTGAATGGACTTCAGCGCCAGAGTTCCAAAACCTGCACCGCTGCGTGATCTTCGCCGACAAAGGGCCAGAAATTCCTTTCTCTGCATTTAACTCGCTGGATCCCGAAGCACTATGGACTTACCTGGAAGCGCAGCGTAAGCAGGGGCTTGATGTAATTGCAGTTCCGCACAACGGAAACGCCAGCAACGGATTAATGTTCAACACGCGCGACATGTCGGGTAAACCGCTCACGCGCGACTATGCCGAGCGGCGCATGGCCAACGAGCCCTTGGCCGAAATCATTCAGGGCAAAGGACAGAGTGACACCAGTCCCGCGTTATCTCCCACGGATGAGTATGCAAATTTCGAAATGTGGAGATATCTGATTGGCACAGACACGCCCGCAAAATCTGCTACGGGAAGCTATATCCGGCAAGCTTACGGGGTTGGACAGGAATTGCAGGCATCGCTGGGCGTCAATCCATTCAAATACGGCATCGAAGCGGGAACGGACTACCACTCTGCATTGTCTTCGACTGAGGCGAGTAACTATCCTGGCTCGCACGGACTTCAGGACAACGATCCGAAGACGGTCATCTCTGCTACTACCTCGATTGGCGGAGAACCTCCGACTAACCTTGGGTCCGGAGGATTGACTGGGGTTTGGGCGGAAGAGAACACCCGCGAGTCTCTTTTTGCAGCAATGAAGCGCAAGGAAACCTTCGGTACTTCGGGAGTACGAATCAAGGTGCGCATGTTTGCCGGGTGGAACTTCCCCAAGGACATGACGCAAAAAGCGGACTGGGTTAAGCCTGCGTATGACAGCGGCGTGCCGATGGGCGGAGACTTAACAGCACAAGCAGCCGGGGCCGCTCCAACGTTTCTCGTTCACGCGTTGAAGGATCCGAACAGCGGCAATCTTGATCGCATTCAGATCATCAAGGTCTCGACCAAGAACGGCAAGAGCCAGGAAAAAGTGTACGACGTGGTGTGGGGTGGGGATCGCAAGATCGACCCGAAAACTGGAAAAGTCTCCGCGATTGGAAACACCGTCGATATCAAAACCGCCACCTTCACGAATTCCATCGGCGCACCAGAGCTGGTGGGCCAGTGGACAGATCCATCGTTCGATCCGAAAGCCAGTGCGACATACTACGCGCGCGTGCTGGAAATTCCCACGCCGCGATGGTCAACCTATTGGGCGGCAAAGCTGAACCTGCCTCCGAACCCGGGAGTACCGGCGACGGTTCAACAGCGAGCATGGACATCACCGATATGGTATTCGCCGACGGGGAAGAAGTAGTGGCAAGAGAAAAAAGGACTTCTCGCGGTTCGCGGTGACGATGAAGCTACCCAGGTTGGTTGCCAGCATCCCAGCGCGCGATGATGCGCGTTGCCTAGTCCACCGCCTTGCTGATGGTCGGAGCAGATATCCTTTTTGAATTTCCGTTCATCCAATAAGGCAAGGAAATGTTTGCTCGAATACTATGACTTCCATTCTCGAGGGAATCCGTTCCCCGGCAGATGTCAAAAAGCTAGGCATTGCTCAACTGCAACAACTCGCCGTTGAGATTCGCGATGAACTGATCAATGTTCTAGCCAAAACGGGCGGCCATCTCGGGCCCAACCTTGGTGTGGTCGAACTGACGCTCGCGATGCACTACGTTTTTGATACGCCCAGAGATCATTTTGTATTCGACGTCAGCCACCAGGCCTACGTACACAAACTCTTGACCGGACGCCGCGATCGCTTCGACACCATCCGAACGCCGGGGGGCTGAATGGTTTTATGCTGCGTACGGAAAGTGAGCACGATGCTTACGGCGCGGGGCATGCCGGCACGGCACTGTCTGCCGCGCTGAGACAGGCAGGGCGGCAAGAATCATGTTGTGGCGCTGGCGGGCGACGCGGCATTTACCTGTGGAATAACATTTGAAGCGTTGAACAATATTGCGCACCACACGAAAAAGCTGATCGTCATTCTCAATGACAATGAGTGGTCGATCGATAAGAACGTTGGCGCGATAGCTGCCTACTTCAATCGCATTGTCACGAATCCAAACTTTGATGCGCTACACAATCGTGCCGGCAAGTTTGTAAAAATGATCGGTGGCAAACGCGCCTTTCGCATGGCGCAAAAGGCGGAAGAGGCGGCCAAGGGCATGCTTTTGCCCAGCCTGATCTTTGAAGAGTTGGGCTTGAAATATTATGGCCCAAGCGATGGCCATGACATTCCTTCTTTGATTCAGACGTTGGAAACCGCCAAACGCCAGGAGCGGCCGGTACTGCTCCATGTGCTGACGACAAAAGGCCAGGGATTTGAACCTGCGATGCAGCGTCAAAAAAAGTTTCACGGACTCGGTCCTTACGATCCGGAAACCGGTGAAACGAAGGCGGCAGTGCAGCCTACGTATTCCGAAATTTTTGCGGACACGCTGAGCAAGCTTGCAGAGCGAAACAACAAGATCGTGGCGATCACCGCGGCTATGCCGAATGGAACGGCGCTTGATCGATTTCAAGCCAAGCATCCCGACAAGTATTTCGATGTCGGCATTGCGGAAGAGCACGCGGTTATTTTTGCCGCCGGGATGGCAACGCAGGGTTACAAACCGGTCGTCGCTAGTTATTCCACGTTTCTGCAGCGGGCCTTCGATCCAGTTGTTCACGACGTTTGTCTGCAAAATCTGCCGGTGGTTTTCTGCATGGATCGCGGCGGCCTTTCCGGTGACGATGGTCCGACGCATCACGGGCTGTTCGACATCAGCTACCTGCGTGGAATTCCGAATATCGTGCACATGGTTCCGAAAGATGAAGATGAACTTGCGGACATGCTGCACACCGCCGTATTGCACGACGGGCCCGTGGCGGTGCGCTACCCGCGTGGTGTTGGACGAGGCGTACCGTGCAAACCATTTCCGAAGGCAATTGCGATTGGTAAAGCGGAGATTCTGCAGCATTCCGACAACGACGCGGTTGCGCTGTTTGCGCTGGGCGCAATGGTTCCCGTGGCCGAAGAGATTGCCCACGAATTAGGCAAGGAGGGCATACGGGCGGCGGTGATCAATGCGCGTTTCACGAAGCCGCTTGATTTGCAAACCCTGGAATTCTTCGCACGCAACGTAAACGTGATTCTGACGCTTGAAGATCACGTGTTGATGGGTGGATTCGGCAGCGCGGTGCTGGAAGCGCTCAGCGATTTTGGGATTTCGACGCCCGTGGAACGTATCGGCGGGCCGGACCAGTTCATCGAACATGGGAAGCCGGAGAAACTCCGCGAAAAATACGGATTGACGGCGGAGGCTGTTTTGAGAAAGTTACGCAGTCATTCTCAACTGGTGAAGGCTGCACAGAACTCGAAAGAGTTGCTTACGCGTTAAGAGGTATGCGCACCTGAATTAATGTGCCGCGTTGCGGCCAGGAATCGATCAGGATCGTGCCCTGCAGCAGGCTCACTCGTTCGCGCATGCTGACAAGTCCCAGGCCGCGGCCGTTCATCGCGGTTTCCAGATTGAAACCGACCCCTTGATCGCGGATTTTCAAGTGAATCTCGCCGGCACAACCTCGAAGCTCGGCTTCAAATTCCTGCTCGCCGCTATGCTTTGCAGCGTTGCGCAACGCTTCCTGGAAGATACGGAACAAGCAAAGCGAAATATTGCGGGGAAGACTCGCGGGGACCTCGGTTGCGCGAAAATCCACCGAGACGTTCTGATGCTTGCCCATTTCTTCGCAGAAGCCACGCATCGCGGGAACAATTCCCAACAGCTCAAGCTTTGGCGAGTGCAATTCATGCGTGATCGCAGAAAGCTCCGTGGAAATATCCGACGCTTTTGCGCAGAGCGCCTCCGCGCGGTCTCGCAGGGCTGACTTGGATTCCGGTGGATTGTCGGCCAGGCTTTGCAGTTCAATATTCAAAATAGCCAGTCGTTGATTGATGTCGTCGTGCAGATCGCGTGCGATTCGGCGGCGCTCCCCCTCTTGTGCTTCAATCAGCCGTCCGCCCAACGCCGTCAGCGATTGTTCTGCTTCCTTGCGTTCGCTGATGTCCGCGACCATGCCGATCAAGCTTGTCAGCCCACCCTGGGTGTCGAAACGTCCGCGAAAGCCTTGTTCCAGCCAAATTTCAGAACCGTCGGAACGAAACGCGCGATAACTCACCCGACTCGAGGCATGGCTCGGCGTTAATGTGGCAATCTCCGCAGCGATCCTGGGCAGATCCTCCGCGTGAATATGCGAAGAGATTTCCGCTAGTGGCGCGCGCAACGCCACGGGAGTGCCCAGGATGTTGGCGCACTCAGCTGAGCGGATCACGATGTTGGTAGGCACGTCCCATTCGTAGGCATACATGCGGCCTGCGGCGGCGGCCAGACGGAATCGTTCCTCGCTGACGCGCAATGCTTCATCGGCGGACCTCCGCGCGGTCAAATCCACGCAACTGACCAGAAAGGAATCGCCAACCATGGAGAGATGAAATTCGATAACGCGTTTCATGCCGTTCTTACAATGTACGCGCGCGACCATCGGCTCGATGTCCGTGTAATCCCGAAGCGCTTCTTCAATGCGCAACATCCACGCGGCTCTTATTTCTTCGCGGTACTTTTCGTCGGGATAGGCCAGCGGCCACCAATGTTCGACATCGGGTATGTCTTCGCGGGTATACCCAAACAGGCGGACAAACTTGTCGTTGATCAGTTCCAGGCGTTCCTGTTTACCGCGGGAAACGACCATGGCGACGGGAGAGGCACGCACGATCTGACGGATCCACTCTTCGCCATCCAGTACTGGCGCCTTTTCCTGAGTTAGCTCATGCATTTTGTTCAATCCGTCAGATTCGTTCCGTTTCAAGTGCGCCAGGCGGTTGACACGCTCGCACCCAAGTATGATGAACGTTGAGTTTCCACAACTCTACGCCATCATCTCGTGGATTTGCAGCAATAAACTGTTTAAGGGGATTGCATAGCTAGTTGAGTGGGTTACGAACTAAAACAAGCCAGGGATTTTGAGCCCCGCCATTCCCGGCAGTCCGCCAGCCAGACTTTTCATTTGCGTAGCCAGTTCTTCGTCAACGCGCCGCCCCGCTTCGTTCACGGCAGCGCGAACCAAGTCCTGGAGCATTTCCTGATCTTTGCTCGCGAACACGTCTTTCTCAATGCGTACGTCCACCAGTTGCTTTTGCCCGTTCATTTTCACGGTAACCATCCCGCCGCCTGCGGAAGCTTCCACGGCAACGGAATTCACCTGCTGCTGCAGATCTTCCTGCACCTGCCGCAAGCGCGAGAGCATTTGTTGGAGTGCATTTACTTCCATGTTCATGATCAGCCCCACCTTTCAGTGTGACCCTTACTCCTCGTGCCGCTTCACTTCGGAAATTCTTCCGCCGAAGCGCTGCAGCATGGACTTCACCACCGGATCTTTCTCAAATTTCGCGCGCATCTCCTGCGCGGTGGGTGCGTTGCTCGATGAATTTCCACCATTGGCCGCACTTGAATCGAGTCTAGCACATACGCGTATGGAGCGCCCTAGTACCTTGCCCGCGGCGTTACGGATTTTCTCCAGGGTGTCGCGGCCCTCGATCAGACTTGCGAACGAACTTTTGCCGGAGGGAAAACAGATGCGCAGCTCCGCGCCTTCGAGTTCCCAGCGTGTGGCGTGCTCCAGCAACTCACCGACAAATTTTTGCTGTGCCTGGATGGAAGATTTGATTTCGGCCACCTGCCCTGCTTCGATCCCTTCCGCTTCCACCTCGGATTTACGTTCTGAAACCGATGAGGGGGTATTTGCTGCCGGAGTCAACGCTGGAGCGACAGCAGTTGCAGAACTCCCGCTGCCGCCGACGGAAAAAGAAGTTAACGGTGACGCAACGCGTGGAGCGCCACGCGGCGCAGGCGGTACGGCAAATGAAGCAGCTTCCGCGCAGGGAGAAGTCGATTCGCTAATATACGTGCCAGCCTTTTGCCCCGCAGGCCGTTTTTCTTCCACGATCGAGGCGGTGCTGCTGGTTGTTCCGACGGAAGCCGACGCGGATGCAGATGCGGTGCGAGCCGGGAAGGCCCCCGGTGCTGAGGCCTTTGCGTTTACGCCACCCGCACCTCCGTGCGATCCCGAATTCCCGCTGCCGCGCACTTCGCCCAACAATTCTTCGAGCGGAGCAAGCCGCGCCGCATTTACAAGGCGGAGCAATCCCATCTCCAGATGCACACGCGGATCCATCTTGCGGCGCAAATCATCATCGGTATGCAACAGGATCTGAAAATATCGCGTCAGATCTTCTTCGCAGAAAAGCGCCGCAGCCTTTGCCAGTCCCGGCCGTTGTTCAGCTGTGGCGGCGATCAAATCAGAATCCGCACCGCACACGCGCGCAATCAGCAAGTTCCGCATGTGCCGTATTGCTTCACGACAAAAATGCTGCAGGTTGCGGCCTTCTTTTTGAAAGCGATGGACCAGACCGAGTGCACGTTCCGCAGAGCGCTCGACGATCGCTTCCACTAATTCCTGAAGCGCGTCTTCGGGAACAACGCCGAGCAATTCGCGCACGGCGTGGTCTGTAATATCGTCGCCGCAGTAGGCGCGCGCTTGTTCCAACAGGGAAAGCGCGTCGCGCATGCTGCCTTCGGCCATGCGCGCAATCACAGAGAGCGCACCGTCTTCAATCCGAAGGTTTTCTTTGCCGGAGATATGTTTCAGGCGATCGGTAATTTCATTGAAGGTCAGCGCGCGAAAATGAAAATGTTGTGAGCGCGAACGGATGGTATCGACCAGGTTCTCCGGCTCGGTCGTGGCCATCACGAAGATCACGCGATCCGGGGGTTCTTCCAGCGTTTTCAGGAGTGCGTTGGATGCTTCGCCGGTGAGCATGTGAGCTTCGTCGAGGATGACGACTTTTGTGCGTGCTGCTGCAGGTGCATAACGCACCATTTCGCGGAGTTCGCGGATCTGATCGATTCCACGATTGGAGGCCGCGTCAATTTCGATTACGTCCAGCGAACTGCCCGCCGCAATCTCTTTGCAGGTATCGCATTCGCCGCAGGGTTCTGGGGTAGGGCCTTTCAAGCAATTCAGGGCTTTTGCCAAAATTCGCGCGGCCGTGGTTTTTCCCACACCTCGAGCACCCGAAAAAATATAGGAGTGCGCCACGCGATTCTTCTTGATGGCGTTCGCCAACGTTTCGGTGACGTGCTGCTGTCCAACGAGGTCGGAAAAAGTTTGCGGGCGCCACTTTCGGGCAATCACTTGGTAGGTCATAGCTGCATTGCATTTTCGACGGGTGGAACGGAAAAGTCAAAACATCGTTGTCGCCGAAGAAGTGTTCTTGCGGGGGAGCACAGCAAAGCTGTCCTCTCCCACTAGAAACACGAGGAAGACTAGAAAGAATGGAGACGAAAAAAATGGGGGAGGCCTGCGATTGATTTATAAAAACCGACATCCGCTTACGGATCACTTCTAAAGCGAGGAACTTCGGAGACTCCGCGGCACACTTGGCTTACCCGGTACCGTTGCTCCCTTCCGGGCCTGGCGGGGTTCGCGGGACCTCGTTGCACAGAGCCCGAAGTTCCACGTTTCGACAGTCAGCACATCTCGCGACTGCATTAGGAATGTTAGCACAGCCCGCCACGAAGAATCACACCTCATCGGAGAGTGAACGGCGAATGAAGACTCTGTAAATGCGGGCGCGGAATCTGCGCGGCCATCCCCTAACATCATCGGCCTTGCACGATGGCTTCTGGCAAAGTAAATTCCTTGCCAACGACAAACCGAGGAATGGCCGGGTCTGCAGACCCGATTCCCAGGAGTTATCCTTGAAATCAAAACGTACTCGAGGGGTAGTGCTTGCTGCGACGGTATTCGCCCTGGTGGCGTGTGCGTTAATCGGCGCGCTGGGATTTGCTGCAAGCAACGTGGAATTCTCTGGACCCGTGGCTGCGGTTGCTTCCTCGTCGCTCCCGGTCGGCACAATTCTGCCAGTGAGACTCGACAAGACCTTGTCTCTGGAAGAAGGGCGTGCTGGGCAGGTGATTGAAGCAGAGGTTATGCAAGACGTGCCTTTACCGAATCGCGAGAGGATCCGAATGAGGTCCCGGGTCAGGGGCACAATCCTGTCTGTCGGAAGAGCCGGGGAAGGCAGTGGAATGCAACTGTCAATGCAATTCAACGAGATTGAGTATGACAAACAGACGATTCCTATACTGACAAGTTTGCGCGCGATGGCTTCCTTCCAGGCTGTGCGTGCTGCCCAAATGTCATTTACTGGCGCGGACGCCGGAACCCCGGCGGGTTGGGCCACCACCGTTCAGATCGGAGGAGACACACGTTTTGGCGATGGCGGCGAAGTGCGGAATCACCAGAAGCAAAAGGTCGGCAAAGGCGTGATCGGCGGCGTGCTCGTTTACATACGGGCGAACCCGGGTGCCGGGTGCGAAGGGCCGGAAAAAGGTGACGATCGTTTACAGGCGCTATGGGTTTTTTCGTCGGACGCATGCGGCACGTACGATTTTCGTGGCGTCCAGATCGTCCATCAGGGACGCACGAAACCTAAGGGAGCGATCACGCTCCAATTTGAAAAGCCAGACATGAAGTTGGAGGGGGCCACGGCCATGCTGCTGCGCGTCGTCGCTCCCTGATTTGGCTATGAAGCTGAATTACTGGCGATAGCAGGGGCTACTTACTTATCTCGGTCGCGTTTTAAAGCCACACTCTTTCCATAGTTTTTCCCAGCGCCAGATGCCGTAGGCCGACTTGTCGGGCAGGCGATAACCTAGCGCGAGCATGATGATTTGTCCACGGTGATGCGCATCGTGAGCAAACATATAGGTGAACATGGTCACTCCCGCGGGCCATGTTGGCGTCCAACTGCCGCGAGAAAACCTTTTGATACGCCGGGCAGGTGAGTCCGAGAGCACATCCTTAAGCATTTCGAGGCATCGTGACGCGCCTTGCCGATGAGCAGAGCGCGCTTGCTTAATGGTGCAACGTGCTGGATCCAGCGGCCCAGGACATCGCAAATGCGGCGCAGACCTTTTAATCCAGACCAACCGCTTATTGTGCAGATGAGCAAGAATGCCGGCGAGGGTGCGCCTTTCCCGGTGGTCCTCATTTGCCGGACTAATACGCCAAGCACGTGGGTCGAGGTGCGCCAGCAAAAGCTGATTCATGGCGGCATTCACTGCATAAGTTTCCAGCAGCACTTCGCGAAGGTCCGATTTCGAATTTGTGACGCGCTGAGCCATTGTCGCCTGGAAATTTACCAGACGGCAGCAAAGATTTCACTCGCAAACTCAACGCAGGACGCTGATTCCATAGCTGAAGTGGCACGGTATAGAATCATTTCGGAACGGTGGATGGATTGATGGCGGGCGCTGGAGCGATGCGTCTGCGAGTCGCAAAAGGGTTGCGCAAGGTGTGAACTAGGCTTCGCTCCGTCCGTTGCGGAGTTCTAAAAGCCGAGACCACAGAGAACTTAATTCAAGGCTGAAGAATGCTATTAAGATAGTAATTTCCAGCTGGCAGGCATCCCAAGTTCGTGATGTGGAGAAAATTTCATTCCCCGGAGGCACCATGCAAGAATCCCGCCGCAAATTCCTGTCAAAGACTTCTTTTGGCTTGCTGGCCGTGGCTGCCGCGCCCGGCACGGCGACTACGGAGGCGCAAAACCCTTCGGAACAGACTCCCGGTGCGCCTCCGGCATTTGGAACTGCAGAACCGGTTGGGCCGGCGGTTTCTGCTGGCACGTTTACGGAGGCGGAAAAGCTCGTCCAGGTGGACTTGACGGCGTCGGAAAGGGAATTGGCTGCGCGCACCTGGGCCAGCGACATGGCTCCAATCTACGAACGTCGCACCGGGCCGCGTAAAGTTGCGTTGGCTTCGGCGCTGGCACCGTATTCACGCTGGGATCCTATTTTGCCGGGAGGAGCTGTCGTAGTGCGTCGGAATCAATTTGTCGCCAGCAAAATCGATGCTGTCCCGCTTCCTGCAAGGGATGAGGACATTGCATTTGCGCCGCTCACCCATCTTGCGTTGTGGATGCAAAACCGCCAGCTCACTTCCGAACGGCTTACGAATATTTATCTCGAACGGTTGCAGCGTTTCGATCCCAAGCTTCATTGCGCCATTACCTTGACGCGCGAACTGGCCCTCGCCCAGGCAAAACAAGCTGACGCCGAGATTGCCACGGGAAAATATCGCGGCGCACTCCACGGGATACCGTGGGGAGCCAAAGATCTGCTCGATACCGCGGGCATCCCCACTACGTACGGTGCAGAGCCATTTCGCAACCGTATTCCAGTGGAAGACGCCACCGTCGTGCGCCGCCTGCAGGAAGCTGGCGCTGTTCTCGTTGCTAAGCTGAGTCTCGGCGCGTTGGCACTCAACGATATATGGTTCGGGGGACAGACCATGAATCCGTGGCTGCTGGAAGAAGGCTCTTCGGGCTCCAGTGCAGGCCCGGGCGCCGCCACTGCCGCGGGTCTGGTGGGCTTTGCCATCGGAAGCGAAACCGGAGGCAGCATTGTCAGCCCGAGCATGCGTTGTGGAATTACGGGCTTACGACCAACGTTTGGCCGTGTGCCGCGCACGGGGGCCATGACACTGTGCTGGTCACTGGACAAGCTGGGTCCGATGACTCGCGGCGTGGAAGATTCGATTCATGTGCTGCGCGCAATCTCCGGCCCTGATGAGGGCGACATTTCCAGCGTGGCCAGCAAACTTGAATTCGATGCCGCTGCCCCTATCGCCGGACTTCGCGTTGGCTATTTCCCCAAGTGGATGAATCAGAGTCCTGCCACGACCGTGGACCGAGCTGCGCTGGAGACCGTGAAGAAGCTGGGTATGACAACTGCTGAGGTTTCTATCCCTGACTGGCCTTACGCTTCGCTTAACCTGATTCTATTTGCAGAAGGAGCTGCGGCATTCGAAGAACTCACGCTGACACACGGCGTCGATCAGTTGAAAATCCAAACGCACGACGCGTGGCCGAATCTCTTCCGGCAGGCGCGCTTCCTGTCCGCAGTGGACTTCGTCCAGTCGGATCGCCTGCGCCGCAAAGTTGCGGAGGAAATGGCGCGTGTTTTCGCAAAAGTCGATCTGTTACTGGTGCCTTCGTTGCGCGATGAAATGTTGACTATTACCAACTTCACGGGGCATCCGTCCCTGACACTACGCGCGGGCTTCGTGGAAGTTTCCGAGGCACGCTCAGACTGGGCACCCGATCCCAGTCGTCCGCTGCCTAAGTTTTCCCCGCCCCGCCGTGTTCCGCACGGGGTCACGCTCATCGGCCGCCTGTTCGATGAAGGCACGCTTGCCCGCGTTGGCATCGCACTGGAACGCGCCTTCAACGTTGCCGGGGAACGCCCGCCCGGCTTCTGACCTTGTGAACCTTTTCGCGCCCAGCCTTAATTAACCTGAAATCCGAAGTTGAAGGCGGTTTCCTATAGATTTCTTGATCGATTTTGGGTTCATGTCGCGGGTCCAGGATGCAACTTCGGCGAAGTTGGAACCCCATAGGTTAAGACGTTTTCCAGCAGCGGGATGCGCTGCTGCAGGCCGCCCCAGGAAGCGGACAGATGTAGAACCAAACGGCGTCCAGCGCGGCCCAATAAAGCACCACAAAGGAAAACTTGGGCGCGCAGTGTGGCTGGCTGTCGATAGCTGGGGAGACCACAGGCACGCTGAAATTCTCCGAGCAGATTGAACAGCAGCAGGATGCTACGGAAGGCTGCTTCGGTGGCAAAAAACTCCTGCAAGCAAAAATCATCCGCGCCTAAATCGTGTTTCAGTTCGGCGATGCGATTTTCCATGTCCGCCCTGCGGTTGTAGTCTCGCCAGAGCTCTTCCGGCGGCAGCGCCAGGTTGCTGACGAAGACGCGGAAGGTGTAGCCGGGAACATCGAGCAGTTTTCTTCCCAGGGAGGGGCGCTCGGCACGCAACTGCTCGCGGATCACCACGAAGCGGCGCGGGCGGTCCCAGCCGAAAAGTTGCAAGTGGAATGCACCGGCGGCGTAATGCTCGTCCAAGGCGCGCCACGCGGTGAGGCGGGCTGCCTCGCGCTTCAGCCATAGCGTCAGTCGTGCCACGATGATATAGGACAACCCGCGCTGCTCGAGAAAACCCAGTAATTGCTGGTCAAAGAAGCCGGCATCAGCGCGGACCACCCGAATGGCATATTTTCTCGGCAACAGCGCCAGGGCTTCCTGGAGGAATTCCACGACGCCGCGTGCCGTGCCGCAGTTTCCGCTGCGCAGCCAGCCGTGCAGGAGAAAGTGCGCTTCGGCCAGCACCGCCACGAGCGGATGATGCGAGGGCCGTCCATGCTTGCGCGGGTTGGGCCCGCGCAGCGCACCTTGCTGGTGACCGTAGCGTTCAAACACGGTCGAATCCAGGTCCAGACTGTATCCCAACGAACATTCCGGCAGCCGCTCCAGCTGCCAGCTCCACAAACCCGAGAAAAAACGCTGGCAGTTTCCCTGGCCGAAGCGCTTGAACAGATTGCGAATGGTGTCATCGAAAGGCCGTAAAGGTCTCCACCGGATCGATGGCATTGGGGGAAGTGAGACGAAACGGTAGATGCTGGCTCACCGCCTCGCGATAACCGACCTGCTGCAGAAACTCGACGAACACCACCAGTCCACCGAACGGGGTGACCGCTCGTTGGGTCTCGCGCAATTCTACTTTCTTCCCACCCCAAAGAGAGGTAAGTTTCCAGTGCACTGTTTTGTCCTCCTCGGTGTTTCTTTCATCCAACTGAAACTTAACCGAGTTAGGGCAGAACGGTGCTCTTTAATTTAGGTTTTCAGGATTAATACTTGCTTGTGGATTTTTTCATCCGCTACTCTGGTAGCAGGTTGCAGTTCCTCCTCAACCTACCTCGTTCCGCTCGCAACAGCTACGAGGTCCGCGCGCCAGCGCATCGCCCGCTCTGCGGGCCGCCTCACGTTACGGGGAAGACTAAACCTGCACGGACTGTGCAGTTGGAGGATTCACATGAAGGTGTTTTTGTCTCTCATATTGATTGCTGCGATGCTCTGCACGCTTCAGGCTTGTCCAAATTAGGTTTTCAAGGAAGGGCGGAAAGACCTGTTACTTTAGGTTGGGTTCCGTGACAAGAACCAACGCTAAGGACAGGAGATTCCGCCTTGAACCGAGTATGCAGCATATTTTCTCAGTTATTGCAGTTCTTTCCCCGTCTGGAATTTGAACAGGCTGTTCGTTGCGTGAGATTTGCGGCGGCTTCGCGGGTTGTGAAGGCAAGCTGAAGCATCTCGGCGTTCCTCAGGCGCCCAACAAGTCCACGCTCGCCTATGCCAATGAGCACCGACCCTGGCAGTTGTATCAGAAGGTCTTCGGTATTTTGTTTGCTCGTTGCCAGCAGGCGGCGGGCACGCGACACGGTTTCCGTTTTCGCAATCCACTGCTGAGCATCGACGGCACCATCATCGAACTCTGCGCCACCATGTTTGATTGGGCAAAATACCAGCAAACCAAAGGCGCGGCGAAGCTGCACTTGGTTTTGGACCACGATGGACATCTGCCGTGCTATGCGGTCATCACCGAAGGAAAAGCCTCGGAGGTGAAAGTAGCGCGTGAATTTCAGTTTGCTCCAGGCACGATCTTGGTCTTTGACCGCGGCTAGGTGGACTACCAGTGGTATCAACGGCTAACCGATAGCGGTGTGTTCTTCGTGACTCGCCTGCGCCAGGACGCGCACTACCGTGTTCTTGAACAATGCCCTATTCCGAGAAATCGCCACATCCTCAAAGATGAAATCATATCGCTGGGCAGCCACCACTACCGGCAAGCGGCGCGATTCCGTCGTGTCGAAGTTTGGATTGAGGAACGTCAGGAAGTCCTGGTGCTGCTGAGCAACCACTTGAGCTTTGGCTCCAGCACCATCGCGCAAATCTATCGAGAACGCTGGCGGATCGAAGTCTTCTTCCGCTATTTGAAGCAGAACCTACGCATCAAAACCTTCGTGGGCACCAGCGCCAACGCACTGCACATCCAAATTTGGACAGCACTGCATAGCAGATCTTACTTCGCAAAAATCATATTGAATACGTCATCGTATTTATGGAAAGGAGTACTAAGCAAAGCAGGCCAGAACTATTCCTGCATCGACAGCGAATTTACGGTCCGAAATGAAACACGGTCTGTGGAAATGTTAAGAGGATGCGCGACCGAATTAAAATAGCGCTAGTGATACAAACTGTGCGGAGGTATTCCAGAGGTGGCTGGTGGATGAGGTGAGGGCGATTTGCAGATGAGGAGGCGCGTGAGATCGCCAATTGCCCACGCTTAGTATGAGCTTCATGGAAAGTTCATAAGAGTGTGCACGCGACCGCCACGTCGATTGCGAGTCCGGCGGGTGCGGCCGGCGTCAGAGTTGTTAGAGGGCGCTTTCGCCGTGCTCTTCGTTGCGAATGCGAATAGCATCTTCAATAGTGGAAACAAAAATTTTGCCGTCCCCGATCTTGCCAGTTTTGGCCGACTTCAGGAGTGCGGCAACGACCTTTCCAAGTTGCGCATCGGCAATCACCAGCTCCAGCTTAACTTTGGGCAGGAGATCGACGGAGTATTCGCTTCCGCGATAAATCTCCGTGTGACCTTTCTGTCTGCCGTGACCACGCACTTCCGAAACAGTGATGCCCTCGATGCCGATTTCCAACAGGGCGTCTTTCACTGATTCGAACCTGGACGGCTGAATGATTGCTTCAATCTTCTTCATGCGTTTCCCCTCTCGATGGAAGAACTAGATTGGATGGCGCGTGAGCGCCACGGAGCCGTTGAACTTCGTGCAGGGATAATGCACGCATAGGAGGAAAGCTCCAATCACAAAGTATCGATGCGGTCAATTGAAAGTTTGCGTTGGCGTTAAGGATAAGTGGCCAGTACAGTGCCACACCAAGTAACGACCAGGGTCGTTCTCTTTAAAAAGTCCCACAGGAGGAGAAAACGCGATGCGCCTTCGCTCCACGTGTTGTTGGATCTACTTACTTGGGCTGTTAGTGGCATTGCCCGTCTTCGCCCAGACGAGTGCCGTTACAAATTCTCAGACCACATCCGCAAATCCTCAGGCAAATCCTCAGGCAAATCAAGTACAGTCCTCAGAAGGTGCAGGCACAAAAACACATCAAGCGGACAACCTACCCGTCGTAGAAGCACACAGCATGGAGTACCTGCGCGAGCAAATGATGCTTGATCGAATTGAGCATCTGGAGAAACGCTTAGCAGAACTGGAAGGTAGAACCGCCACGACCGCATCAAACAGTGCACCGGCTGTTGCTTCCATGGGAAATGTTGAGCCCGGCCAGGCGCCGGCTGCTACTCCTGCAGCGGCAACTCCTGCCGTGGCGGCGGTTGTTGCAACCGAGGCCACTCCTCCGGTCTGGTCCATTGGCCCGATCGATTTCAGCGGCAGCGTGGACGCATATTATGGGTACAACGCAAATCACCCGCAGTCTCAGACGAACCAGCTCTACAACTTCGACGTCAAGGCCAACCAGTTCAGTCTCAACATGGCAGAGCTAAGACTTTCTCACCTGCCGGACCCCGTGGGTTTCGAACTCGACTTTGGCTATGGCCGGGCCTTCCAAATCATTCACTCCGCAGAACCGGACGGCGCACCGAGCATTATGGAGAATATCGAACAAGCCTACGTGAGTTTCAAGCCCGCCAAGCTGAAGGGTTTTGAGGCGGACTTCGGCGAATTCGTTACCAGCGCCGGCGCGGAAGTAATCGAAACACAAAGTAATTGGAACTATTCCCGTTCGCTACTGTTTGCGTGGGCGATACCGTATTACCACTTCGGCCTTCGCACTTCCATGCCGATCGGCAAGCATTTCACCGGCGGTGTGCAAGTTGTGAACGGCTGGAACAACATCGAAGACAACAATGGTGGAAAGACGCTTGGATTTACAGGAGCGTTAACCTTTGCGAAGTTTACCTGGTTTAACAATTACTACACCGGTCCGGAAAATACCGGTACGAACGTTGGCTGGCGCAACCTCTACGACACCACGCTGCTGCTGACACCGAATAGCAAATTCAATGCGTACATCAATTTCGACTACGGTCAGAACAACAGTGGATCGGGTGAATCGCAATTTACCGCCAAGTGGTATGGGCTTGCCGGTGCATTTAAGTATCAGCTGAACAGCAAATGGGCCTTCACGCCGCGCATCGAGTGGTTCTCTGATCCGCAGGGATTCTCCACGGGCAGGGCGCAAAGTGTGAAGGAATTCACGATTACAGGTGAGTACAAAATGCTGGAAGGATTGCTGGCGCGTCTGGAGTATCGTCATGACTGGTCCAACCAGGCTTTCTTCGACCGCGGCAACGATCCTGGATCTACCAAAGAAATGGACACTGTTGCGTTTGGTGTCGTCGGATTTTTCGGGCCCAAGCGGTAGAAGTGTATCCCAGGGAATTTGATTACGTGGTTGTATCCAGGAATGATTCTAAAAAGGGAGGAAAAACGCGATGGGATCTAATCCCACTCAAGCCGTGGGGATCTTGGCCTTTTTGTTGGGGTTTACCGCACTGTCTGGTGCCATCTATGCAGGAAGCATTCTTCTGTACATTGTGACCGTCGTACTGCTCGCAGGATCAGTTGCAGCATTCCGTAAATGTAAGCCGCTGGAACACATGGAGAACTGAGGAGACTGACTATGAAAATTCTTGTGGGACTTCTCGTGACGTTTGTTGGCTTCCTGCTAAGTCTATTCAGCCTGACGCTGGCCAGCTCTGTAGGAGGGCGGCTTGTGCTCGTGCTGCTGGGAATCGCAGTCACTCTGTTTGGAATCATGGGCCTTTTGAACACGCACTACCTGAAGAATGCCATTTGGAAAAAGGGGTGAGGCGAGAATGAAAACGATGAATCGATTGCTTCTTGTTTTGGCTATTCTGCTGTGTGTCACGCCACTCGGCTTTTCTCAAATGCCGGCTGTTCCTGCCGCGGCTACTTCCACGACGCCCGCAGCTCCGCCACCTAAACCAATCACCGATGCAGACGTCGCCGGTGCTCCCGTGCCATCAGCCGATGCTCGTGCCAAAGGCGATCCGGATGGTTCGCTGACGGGCACGGCAAGTGACGTCACCGTCAGCGACGCGAAGAAGGGCTTGTCCATCGGTGATCTGGTCAATCAGGTGGGCCAAGACAAGATCGCCATCAACTTCGTATGGACATTGGTGACCGGCTTCCTGGTCATGTTCATGCAAGCTGGATTTGCGATTGTCGAAACGGGTCTGTGCCGCGCCAAGAACGCAAACCACACGATGATGATGAACTTCATGGTTTATGGCGTTGGTATGCTCGCCTATTGGTTAATTGGCTTCGCAATTCAAATGGGTGGAGTTGGGGCCGTTGCTAACCTCGGCGGTACTCCTTCTCTCTCTTCTGAGTTTGCGATCACGCTCTTCGGCAAACCATTTGGTTTATTCGGACAAAACGGTCTATTTCTGGTGCACAAAGGTACCTACGACGTTGCGGTTATGGTGCTCTTCTTGTTCCAGATGGTGTTTATGGATACCGCGCTCACTATTGTCACCGGAGCAGCCGCGGAACGCTGGAAGTACGCGGCCTTCCTTATTTCTTCGTTTGTGATGGGCGCGTTTACCTATCCGCTTTTTGCCAATTGGGCTTGGGGTGGTGGATGGCTCGCCAACCTCGGGACTAACTTCTCACTGGGAAAGGGCTACGCTGATTTTGCGGGATCTGGCGTGGTGCATGCCGTTGGCGGAATCACTGCCCTTGCGTTGTCCATGATGATTGGACCACGCATTGGCAAGTACACGCGCACAGGAAAACCCAACGCGATCCTGGCGCACGATATCGTAATCGTACTGACCGGGTGCTTCATCCTTGCATTCGGTTGGTTCGGGTTCAACCCTGGTTCCACATTAGGTGCTTCCGGCAACGGCGGTTTACGCATCGGATCGGTAGCTGTCAATACCATGCTTGCAGGGATGACCGGCTCGTTCGGGGCCATGTTGTACATGTGGCTCCGCTATGGCAAGCCAGACGCTTCGATGAGTGGTAACGGCCTGTTGGCAGGGTTGGTGGCAATTACAGCGCCTTCTGGATTCGTTAATCCTGTGGGGTCCGTCATCATCGGATTCATTGCCGGTCTTTTAGTGTGCGTTTCGGTTGAGTTTGTTGATCGGGTACTGAAAGTTGACGATCCAGTCGGAGCAATTTCAGTACACGGGACCAACGGACTATGGGGTGTCATCTCTGTGGGGTTATTTGCTGACGGCAAAAGTAACTACGGTGGTTCGTGGAACGGCGTGGCAGGTTCCGTCACAGGCCTATTCTACGGAGACAACGGCGGCCAGCTGGTAGCACAGCTGATTGGCGTAGCGACACTGCTCGGTTTCGTTTTCACGATGAGCTTTGTTCTAAATTTGCTTGTTGACTGGGTCGTTGGACAGCGCGTCGCACCGAAGGCCGAACTCGAAGGGCTCGATCTCCCCGAAATGGGCGTTCTAGGCTATCCCGAGTTCGAACTGAAGTCACAATCGTAAGAACGGAGAAACATGGCCAACGAAACTATCAATTCATTCACACTCGCGCCGGTAACGGGGGGTCTCGCCCCCGCTATCGGCCCTAGCAGACTCCCAGCAATTCCCTGGCGGGACCCGCACTCCGTCTCGCCAGAGAAACTTGCTGAAGTCATCGCTTCCCTCAAAGAGGCTTGCGCACTGAGCCCGAAAGACGCCGATGTGCGCGTGTGCCTGGGCATGGCCTACGCCATGAACTACGAAGTGTACAATTCGATGGATATTCTCGAGGAAGCGCGTACCCTCGAGCCCACTAATTTCCTCGCGCAATTCAAGTATGCCGAGTTGAACTTTCGCCTGCGCGCACTCGCCCGTGCAGAGGAAGAAACTCGTCGCGCGCTGGAATTAGCCACCAACCATTGGGAACTTGCCCAAGCGCGGCATCAGCTTTCAGAGATTCGCCGCATGCTGAGGGAAGGCACGATGAAGCCTGAATGGTCGAAGTCTTTCCTCATCCCCGTGGTTTGTCTCGGGTTTATCATGGGAGTGGTCGTGGTGCTTTTCACGGTGGTTCGATGATTTTAAAGTGGAATCTTTTTGTAGCTTCAGCTCTACTTGCATCGTATTTACTCATCTCTCGCGGAGTTCCCGCGCTGCCGGTACTGGCCGGATGTGGTTTAGCCGCGATCGTAACCTGGCGCAAATTTTCCCGGCCCGCGACGCAGGTTCGCTGGAAGACATAACATGCACGAATCCTTGCCGCTGCCATTGGCAATGCTACTGATTTTTGGTTCGGCCAAATTGCTTGCGGAAGTGTGCGAACGGTTCGGCCAGCCAGGAATCGTCGGCGAAATCCTCGCGGGTGCACTGCTTGGCCCAAGCATTCTAGGCTGGGTAACCCCGGATGCGACTCTAAAGGCACTCTCCGATCTTGGAGTGATGTTCCTGCTCTTTGGCGTGGGTATGGAGGTGAAGGCGTCGGAATTGCTGAAGGTGGGTGGAAAGGCGACTTTGGTTGCCACCGTCGGGGTCATCGTGCCGTTCTTCGCAGGGTGGGGAATTATGCTGGCTTGGGGCACGCCTCAGGTTGAAGCAGTGTTTGTCGGCGCAGCGATGGTGGCCACCAGCGTCGGAGTGACCGCTTCGGTGCTGTCAGCGCGGGGCCTGCTCCACGAGGTGGCCAGCAGGATTATCTTGGCAGCGGCGGTAATTGATGACGTGCTTGGACTGATTGTCCTCGCAGTTGTCAGCAGTATCGCGCGGGGACACTTCAACTTGTGGGAGGTGGTGCTTACCACCGTGCTTGCCTCCGCATTTACGCTGGTAATGGCGATTTGGGGCACTTCCGCGGTAAATCGATTTCTCCCACACTTTAATTCGCGTATCAAGGCTGATGAGGCCAAATTCCATATTGCGCTGGTCTTTCTTTTCGCAATGGCGCTACTCGCGCAATATACCGGCGTCGCCGCCATAGTCGGCGCGTTTCTCGCCGGATTGGCGCTTTCGGACAGCGCTGATGCCCGGGTGCGTACACTCACACGCGGAGTTAGCGAGCTATTAGTGCCGTTTTTCCTGGCCGGAATCGGATTGCATTTAAACATGGCGGTGTTTCGATCACGAACGACCATAATTCTTGCGCTGGTTGTATTAGTGACTGCGATTTTGACGAAACTAATCGGCTGCGGGTTGGGCGCCACATCCCTCGGTTGGGAAAATGTTCTCAAGGTTGGTTTGGGGATGGTGCCAAGGGGCGAGGTGGGGATGGTGGTAGCGCAAATCGGGCTGGGAATGTCGGTAATCAGCGCGGAAGTGTACGGGGTTGTGGTATTTATGGTGGTGGCGAGTACCTTGGTCACCCCCATGCTCCTCCGAATCGCCTTTCGCAATCCGGTTCCCGAAGTGGCCATGGCCCAACCTTGAATGCAATCCAAGTTTTAGGTTTTACTTGGTTTGCCAGCATCAGGATTTTCGATGCCTGTGTCTGAGTTTTTCGATTTGACCATCGAAATGACCGTGAGATAACCTTTGCCCATGTTTCTGCCCCGGTGTCCCCAAGTATCTATCTCTAACTTCGGACGTAATCCATATCAAGGAGATCCATGTCGACTGAACTTCGTAATTTTCTAGCCCTCACCTACGACGAGCTGGAAGAGTTGAATCTGGAAGCCAAAGAACAACGCAAGAACCGTACTCCCATCCAGAAAGTTCAAGAAAAGCGCCTTAAGTATCTTACCGATGAAAAACGAATCAAAGCTGTCACCGTGCTCTTCAGCGACCTCGAGGGCCGGTTGCACATGTTGGACTACGACAAGAAATTTCTGGTGAAGAACTGGGACAACCTTACCTTTGACGGCTCGTCGATTCGAGGTTTTACCGCCCAGCGCGAAAGCGATCTTCGCCTGGCGATGGATTGGAGTGCTTTCTACTGGGGTCCCGCCGACATATTTGGCAGCGGCAAAGTGCTGGTCTTTGGTGAAGTCATCGACAAAGACGGCTCGCCCTATTCGGCAGACATTCGTGGGGTGCTCAAGGGCTTTGCGGAAGGACTGTACAAAAAAGAAGGCTACACGCTGAATGCAGCCAACGAAATCGAAGGCTTCTTGTTCGAAGGACCGGACGCCGAGCGGCGATATCACGAAACGGGGAGGTTTGAATACGTGAACACCGGCGGCTACTATCATTCGCTGCCGGGCGATCCACTGCGTACCTTTATTGATACCACCGCCGAGGTGCAGCGCGCGATGGGTTTCCAGAACGAAAAGGACCACCCGGAAGTCGCGCCGTCGCAGTTTGAAATCAACTACAGCTACGGTGAAGTTGTTGCGGCAGCGGATCAGATTCAGCTCTACAAGCTGATCTGCCGGCAAGTTGCCAACAAGCTCGGCTTCACGGCGTCTTTTCTGCCGAAGCCGGTAGTCGGTGTGAACGGCAGCGGCATGCACACCAACGTGTCCATCAGCAAGGATGGCAAGAATCTCTTTTGGGATCCGAAGGGCGAGGAAAAACTCAGCAAGGCTGGCTGGTCATTCATTGATCGCATTCTCACGCACGGCAACGATATCTGCCTGCTGCTGAATCCCAGCGTCAATGCCTATCGACGTCTCGACCCGCACTTCGAAGCACCAAACCAGATCAAGGCTTCCGCTGTCGATCGCGGCTCAATGATCCGCATCCCCATCGGGAACGAAAAAAGCATGCGCGTCGAAGTGCGTTCGGTCGCGCCCGATGCTAATCCCTACCTGGTGCTCTACTCCATATTCAAGACTGGCCTGGATGGCGACACCTCGAAGATTAAAAACCTGCGCCAGGCAGAACGCTACCTGCCAGACAACATTTACACAGCGCTGGAAAATTTCCAGAAAGCGGAATGGACCACGAAGTTGCTGGGCGCTGATGTTAAGGGACGTTATGCAGACCTCAAGCAGGCTTCCGCGGACCGCTGCGCTCGTGCGCTCGGCACGTTTGTAAAGGCGGCCGAGGTGCAGTACCACCACGAGGTCTACAACCAGTTCCTCTGGAACCGTTTCTAGTCCTTAAATCAATGTGAGCGCCAGGTTTCAGCTGAGCCTGGACAATCACTCGAATCAAAAGCCCCACTTTCGACTTCTGGGAGTGGGGTTATTTCTTGGGGGCTCACCCTTGGCTGGGGCGGATCTCTGCCAGGAGCTCTCTACCTGGAGCTTGAGACAGCAATTGACTTAACCGGCTCTGCGGCGAACGGTTGTGCACCGGCAGACTCCAGAAGATCAACCCGCGCTCCGTAACCTATTGAGCCATCCGCGAAGATTTCCTTTCGCACAATCTCACCGAGACACTGCACGATGGAACTTAACCCCCGGATAGTGCTCTTGGAATGCGAAGCGATAGTTGCACAGTGGCTCCGAACGCCAGCGGAACCTGAGTTACAAAGAAAAGCCCGGTGCGGGAAATATTGGTTGTTTCGCCCAGGTATCCATCACATTTTCTCAATTCCGTTGTTCCTCGAAATCTTATGGGGACTCTCAGACTGAATCGCGGAGATGATCGCCGATCTTCATAAGTCATTTTCTTCTCCCGCGCGAAGGAGAGGACGACGCGGTTTATCGTAGATTTGAAGGGGGGAGCGTCAGTATAGCGGGATGTAAAATAAGGTCAACTAAAGAAATCCTCATTTGGTACTGCTCCAATAAGAAACACACTCTAGTCTATCAGTGGCGCTACCGTCCTACGTTGCTCAACGGGCAGTCAGGTGAAATCGACAGGCAGATCGATGTCATCTTTCAGACAAGGCCATGGGAGCTCAGGCTCGTTGCTCTGCAGTTGCTCTGCAGTACACCTCAGGATGGCTCTTGTGTTAGGATTCCCCCTCCCGACTGAGAAAGACAATGTCGCCGAATACCAGCGCAACTCCCTCCGCTTCGTGGCTGATTGGCAGCGATCGCAATTGTACGGTTGTAGTGTCACAACCTTCAGTTTCCGCAAAGCACTGCAGGCTATCACTTGTTGGCACCCAATTTGTACTGGAAGACCTAGGCTCGACCAACGGAACATTCGTCAACGGCCATCGCCTGCAAACGCATGCTCCCGTAGAAGTTTCACAAGCAGATCAGGTAACACTGGGCCCGGCTGTGCCGCTTCCCTGGCCCGCCAATTTACAGCCTCCAGTTGCGCGACCGGCCGATTCATCGGTGATCACCATTGGGCGAAATCCGGAAAGCAACGTAGCGCTGGATTTTGAAATGATTTCCTGGAACCATGCGCGCATTACGCGTGTCGGCGATACCTGGACAATTGAGGATTGCAGCTCACGCAACGGCACATCATTGAATCGCCTCGACAACAGAATTGAGTCTGCTCCGCTGCAACCTGACGACGATATCTATCTCGGCTCCTACAAGTTGAACGCCAGCGCTATCCTGACTGGGAAGCGCATCAACAAAGGGCCGAAGGGTTACGTGCGCGTCAACTTCCCCGGCAATCGCATGGTGCTCGGTCGCGATCCTTCCTGCGATCATCCACTCGACAACCCAACTATTTCGCGCCAGCACGCCTTGCTGGAGCGAGTTGCAGAGGGCGTATACGTCCAGGACATGGGTTCGCGCAATGGAACGTATCTGAATGGAGCGCTCATCAGCGGGCGCGTCTTGCTTCAGCCAGGGCAGGAATTTGAGCTTGGTAGCTTTCGGTTCATGTTGCTGGAAGATGGAGCGCTGGCGAAGCGCGAATATGCAGGCAACGTCACGATTGAAGTGGCGTCAGTTACCGTGAACGCGCCGAACGGGGACCGGCTGCTGGAACCTATGTCGCTCACGATTTTCCCTTCGGAACTGGTTGCCCTGATGGGCCCCGCTGGCGCAGGTAAAACCACATTTCTCAAAGCCCTTAATGGATACACGCGTCCCGCCGATGGCCATGTGCTTTTCAATGGCGAGGATTTGTACCGCTCGTACAATCGCTTTCGGCAACAGATGAGTTATGTGCCGCAAGACGACATCGTGCACCCGCAATTGACAGTACGCGAAGCGTTGTACTTCAGCGCAAAATTGCGCACGGACTTGAAAGATTCGGAAATCGAGCTGCGCATCGACAAGGTGCTGAAGGAATTGGGAATCAGCGACAAGAAAAATACCATCATCGGTTCGCCGGAACGCAAGGTGCTCTCTGGCGGCCAGCGCAAGCGCGTCAATATCGCGATGGAATTAATCAACGATACGCCAGTGATCTTTCTCGACGAACCGACTTCGGGACTGTCTTCCTACGATGCGGAAGGCGTGATCCGGGTACTGAAAGCATTATCGACCGCGGGCAAGACGATCATCATCACCATTCACCAACCCAGCCTCGATATTTTCAAGGAATTTGACAACCTCATCATGGTTTCCCGCGACCAGGGCGGCCGCGGCGCACTCGTCTATTTCGGTCCGGCCCACCCGGATTCGATCGAATTTTTCGAGCCCGACGGCGCGCGCGCTGTGCAGTCTCAGCCGGGTAAAGATCTCAGCCCGGAAATGTTGCTCAGCGGTCTGGCGAAGAAGCCCACCCCGCAGTGGGCATCAAACTACGAGAGTTCCCGTTACAAGACGATGTTTGTCAGCAAGCGCGCCGGGAAAATCCCTTCAACGCCGCAGCAGGATTCCTCGGGTGCCGTGCGGGGATTTGGTTTTGGGCAATGGTGGACCCTGGTGCGCCGCAATATTATCTTGAAAGCGCGCGATCGAATGCAGGCGCTACTTTTGCTGATCCAAGCGCCACTATTCGCGTTGCTGGTAGGTGGCGTATTCATCCATCTGCGTTCCGAAGCTTCGTATGAACAACTGACTCGCCAGATTACTGGGCTGCAGTTTCTGCTGGTGGTGGCGGCGATCTGGTTCGGCTGCAACAGCGCGGCGCGCGATATTGTGGGTGAATGGACGGTGTACCAGCGGGAACGCATGGTCAGCCTTAAGTTGCCGTCGTATGTCTTCTCGAAGTTTTCAGTGGCGGCGGCGCTAAGTCTGTTTCAATGTTTTGTGATGCTGGGGATCGTGTACTTGATTTGTGGAGTGCCGCAGGATTTCTTCGTCGCCCTGCTGGTAATTTACGCGGCTTCGCTGGTCGGCGTAGCGTTGGGATTGTTTGTCTCCGCTGTCGCCTCCACCACCGAAGTGGCCATTGCGCTGTTGCCTCTGATTTTGCTGCCGATGATCGCACTGGGTGGAGGCATTCACCCTGTGCGCATGATGACGGCGCCCATGCAGGTTGTAGCGGAAATTGTGCCGTCCAGTTGGGCGTTTGAAACCAATCTGGTGCAGGAAGCCGGGCACAGCCACGCGAAGAATGGCCAGGAAGCCCTCGAAAAGAAACACGATATCGCCGAAGATCAATTTCCCGCGCCACGGAAATCTTCTCGCATCCTGTTGAATCGCTATTTTGCGGTGATGGGCGGGATGCTGGTGTTCTGGCTTTGTTCTGTCCTGGTGGTCTTACGCCGCCGTGATATACGTTAGCGCTCTATTTCATCTTGACCAAGCAGCAGGCTCGCACTTTTTGTTGGCATCATTCCACAATGGAATTTCCCAAGCCTTTTTGAGGAGAAGCCTCTTGTGAGTTCACAACCTGTTTCGAGGCGCGACTTCATTAAACTGGCTGGTACCGTCTCGGGAGCAGCTCTACTCAAACCCGTTCTTGCCGCGGCGATTCCGGCGACTGCTAAAAAAGTTTTTACCGCCGATGCTGACCAGGCGGTCGCCGACTGCACGCTGCGTATCGCGGCCACTCTTGTTGAAATCGCGTCCAAACATATCGTTTCCTGCGTCACGTACAACGGACAATTTCCTGGGCCGCTGCTGCGTTTTAAGGAAGGGCAGCAAGCCATCGTTGATGTTCACAACGATACCGACACTCCCGAACAATTGCATTGGCACGGGCAGTTTGTTCCTGTGGATGTGGATGGGTCCGCGGAAGAGGGCACTCCGTTCATCCCTGCACGTGGAATGCGGCGAATCGTCTTCACACCGAACCCTGCTGGTTTTCGCTTCTATCACACGCACAATCGCGCCGGCGCGGATCTCCACGCAAGTCAATACAGCGGCCAAGTTGGTCCCGTGTATATAGAGCCGAAACATGAGCCGGGGAGTTACGACAGAGAAGTGTTTCTGGTGCTTAAGGAGTTTGAGCCGTCCCTCAGTCGGGGCGGCGACATGGGCATGGATTTTCTTGCGCCGGCCGCGCGCGTTAAGAAACTCGAAGTGACAGGCGAGTCGGCCATGAAAGCGTCACTGGCCAAAGGGGATCCGCACGGTTACGAAGTCGGCTATCAATATTTCACCATCAACGGGCGAATGTTGGGCCACGGGGAGCCCATCCGTGTTAAATCCGGTGAGCGTGTCTTGTTTCACGTGCTGAATGGCAGTGCGACCGAGATTCGCAGCCTCGCACTGCCGGGCCACACCTTCAAAGTCGTTGCGCTCGACGGAAATCCTGTTCCCACGCCAGTAGAAGCTCCCGTGCTTTGGCTCGGCACGGCGGAACGCATTTCCGCCATTGTGGAAATGAAGCATCCCGGCGTGTGGGTGCTGGGAGACCTGGCGGATGACGATCGCGCCCGCGGCATGGGCATTACTGTCGAATACGCCGGGCAGCGCGGCAAGCCGCAGTGGATTGCGCCAAGACCATTTTACTGGAACTACACTCGCTTTGGGCAAGTCAACGCATCGCCACCGCCCTTTGATGAACGCATTGAAATGACCTTTGCCAAAAAGAATGCGGCGGAAAGCGGCTTCAATCAGTGGACCATCAATGATGTGGCCTTCTCCATGGAGAATCACGCGCCTATGTTTCATCTGCACCAGGGCCGCCGTTATCGATTGCGCATGAGAAACGCCAGTGACGATATTCATCCTATTCATTTGCATCGGCACAGCTTCGAGCTAGTCAGTGTGGCCGGCAAATCGACGGCAGGCGTGATTAAAGATGTAGTTATGGTTGGCGGTTATCAGGAAGTTGAAGTGGACGTTATTGCCGACAATCCAGGCCTTACCCTCTTCCACTGCCATCAGCAACTGCATATGGATTTTGGTTTTATGGCTCTGTTCGACTACGCCTGAAGCTATCCGCACTAGAAAATTAATTTGAGCGAAAACTGAATCTGCCGCGATGTTCCGGCGGTCTTGCTGATGATTCCAAAGCCGCTGCCGCGCACGACGTTTGACGGCAATCCAAAATTCACTTTGTTGAAAATATTGAAGAATTCCGCGCGAAATTCCAGCGTGCCAAATTCACCGTTGCCGCGATGTCCGAACGGCGTATCTTTGATCAGCGCGATGTCAAAGTTCAGATAGCCCGGCCCACGAAATACGTTGCGTCCCAGCGTGCCAAACTCGCCGGAATTTGGTCCCGTCCCACCGGGAATATTGATCGGAATCGTAAAGAAGGAAGCATTGTCGGCGCCGCGTCCAAAATAATCCTCGCGCACAGTGCGGCCGGTGGAAAAGGAAGGCATTTCCGCAAGATCCGGCCTATCTGTTCCCCCGGAACCTACTCCCGTTTGTTGAATTCCGGAATATACGGTGAAGGGAGAACCACTGGTCACCGTAGTGATGTTCAGGAACTGCCATCCTGCAGTAATGAGTTTACTGACGGGTTGCAGGAAGCCGACACGCTCAAACGGCAGCAACTGGATCACACTTACGGCAAATACATGCTTCACGTCGAAGGTCGACACGCCTTTTTCCACCGATTGATTCCAGGGATTCTGTGGAGCGGTTTGCAGCACCACGCCGCTTGCGCCGAAAGAGCCGCCCAGCACCGTGCTGGTGTCGTCGAGCGACTTCCCATAGGTATAGCTAGCCTGCAAACCTAATCCTGCGCGCGGAGAATTCTTGGAGACGCTGGCCTGCAACGAATTGTAAGAAGAGTGTGCGCTGCTGGTCATGATGCTCTCGGGTCCGAGACCTCCGATGGCCCGACCCTGGGCGTCGAATTCTGTATATGGTGCAAACGCAGGCTCAGCGCCTCCATAGCTGTTTGGCGAGTACCCCGCCGCCAGATGAATGCCTTCTGTGGCTACATAGGCCAAGCTGAAATGGAAATCTCGAATATCGTGGTCGATGCCCGCGGTCCAACTGCCGATGTAACCATTGCGGAAATTCTTAGCGAGGCCTGCGACAGAAAGTAACTGCACTTGATGACCCGGCGTCAGAGCCGTCAGATCGTCCTGGTAGCGAACGAGGTCCACCTGGGTATCCGGCGTCACCTTGGTGGCATCTCCATTAGGAAATAAAACCTGGCCGTCCGTCGAATAAGGTGTAGGAAGAACCACCGGTACCACGGTAGGACTGAAGGGCAGGGGGATTCCCTGTAGTGCCGTGGAATAAAGGCCGGTGGCAAGAGGAACGCCACCCGTGAGAAAGTTATCCTGCCAAAGGTTCGGGAGAATTGTGGTGATGGCTCCGCCGGCGTGCAGAACAGTTTTGCTGGTCAGCGCGTAATCCAGAGTGATGCGTGGACCCCATCCTGACCAGTCCTGATCATAAGGTGGTCGCGGGTTGTACACAAAAATCTGTGAAGCAGTGTGATCGTAATACGGGGCTGGTTTGCCGTCCGGTCCATAGAATTGCGCCAGGGAAGTGCGATTGTGCGCTTCATGGATGCGGCTATTCACTTCGTAACGCAGACCGTAATTCACCGTGAATCGCGTGGTTGCTTTCCAGCTATCCTGAAAATAAAAATTGTATGCTTCGCGGCGCACCGCGGCTTCGTCGAACTTGTCTCCAGTCGGAGTAACGCTTGCCGCTCCAGTCACGTTGTACGCGTACGGAGTCGCCGTCAGCAAGCCCGTTAATGAGTCCGGCAGCGGATCGCCGACCGCGATATTGTGTGTGCCGCTCGCAGAGGCAATCGCCACCGGCGAGTACGCGCGTCCGCCGCCAAAACTGTAAAGTCCATTTATGTTTATGCCGAAAATTGTCGCGTCTTTATTCCAACGCGATTCGTAGCCCCATCGAAAAGTGTGCGCGCCATGCAAATAATTTGCATTCGCTTTGATTTGGTAGAGATTGCTGTAAGACCCTGTGATTGAGCCGCCGGCAGAATTAAACGACTGGTAAAGCCCGTCTGCGAATGTGAGGGCAGGATCGCTGTGATTGCTGGCCGGGAAGAAAGGAGTACTACGAATGTAGCCGAAAGCAAGATCGAACGAAAAATTCGAAGTAACTGCCCTGG
This sequence comes from Candidatus Acidiferrales bacterium, assembly GCA_963748365.1. Lineage (GTDB taxonomy): Bacteria > Acidobacteriota > Terriglobia > Acidiferrales > UBA7541 > Acidiferrum. The sequence goes on along the minus strand of CAVVJG010000013.1, from coordinate 99,168 downwards.
TGTAGCGCACTGCAATATTTCGCTGGTGATCGAAGAACTGCACCCCGAATGTGGGGTCGATCGCAATCTGGTCAGGATTTGTGACTGGCCCTGTAACGTTATTCAAACTGAATCGCGTAAGCAATTCGGCCTTATCTGAAATGCGATGATCGACACGTACCGAGAATTGATCCGTGTTGGTGGTTACCTTCGACGACCCGGCAAAAGTGCGATCGCCGAATGCGCCCTGCGGCAAATTCGGTAGCGGATAGCGGTTTATCATTTGCGCGATCGACGGGTTTACTGGAACGGTCAACGTATCTCCCGGATATGTAGTGGTATCGATCCCTTCGCGTTCAGCGGCCGTGGGTACGGCAAAAACCTGCGTGGTTCCCAGAACCTGTCGAAACCCCTGATACTCTCCAAAGAAGTAAGTCCTGTTCCGGCCATCATAGATCTTGGGTAGCACCACCGGGCCGCCCAGAGTGAAACCGAATTCGTTGCGAATAAACGGGGGAATGCGGCGCGGATCCTCTGCTGTGGCGTGGTCAAAAAAGTTGCGCGCGTCGAAAGCGGCGTTGCGAACAAATTCAAACGCGCTGCCATGTATATCGTTCGCTCCGGATTTGGTGACCACGTTGCTATAGCTCGCGGCCCCGTGCCCGATTTCCGCCGGCATCACTCCCGCGCTGGCTTGTACTTCCTGAATTGCGTCCACGTTGAAATTTGAGAAGGTGGCGCCGCCCAGCTCCGGATCAGTTGTGTCCGCGCCGTCCGTGGCAAACACCGTCGCAGTGCCACGTTGACCGTTCACGGAATATTGCTGCGTGAAATTTGCCGCGCCATTGGTGTCCGTCATAGTACCGGCTGCCAGCAACAGGAGTTTGCTGAAGTCGCGGGCGTTTAACGGTAAGCTGGATACTTTTCCACCGGAAAGATGTTCGCCTCCGCTGGCCTGTTGAGGGGATTCGTCCGAGCTGGGAATAATCTGAATTTCCGGCTTTTGAAGCGGCAATTGCAGCGATTCGGTCAGCGTGGTCCCGCCTTTGAAAATCAGCCGATCCGTCAGCTTCCAGATTCTCTGATCCTTCTCCACCGAAAGCTCATAGCTGCCGGACGAGATTTCCGAGAATGTGAACTGTCCTCCCGTGGCACTCTTAGCCGCGAACTCGCCGCCACCGGATGTGGAGTGCAGTTTGATGGTTGCTTCAACTACGGGAATTCCGGCTTCGTCGCGTACGATTCCGTTCCAACTGCCGCCGGAACTCGTCTGTGCAAATGAAAATGTGTTGGTGATGAGAATCAGAAAAACGTTGAAAAGCCCACCCAGGGTTCGTTTACGCATTATTTTTGTATTATAAGACTTGCTTGAAGGGTCGCACTAGGTACTACGTCACATCGATTCGAGAACAACGTGGGCCTGTTTTACTCCGAAACAAAGTGATTTTCCGGCTTGGCAGCGGGAGGAGGCATACGCCACGGGCTCAACGCTTACCTGTTGACAGGAAACCCCTTAGTGGCTGATTGTAATCTCCACGGTTCGCAGCGGAACACCCGAATTTAGAACTAGTTGCAGGAGGATTTGTTGACCGCGCTCAAGCCTGCCGACTTTTGATCTCAGGTTGCGGAATTTGGTGCTGTTCTTACCACTTATCGTAAGTTCGGCTAATCTAGTTGTGAACGCGTTTTCTTTGCAGAATGGAGTCCAGGTATTGATCGAGACCGAACAACTCTATAAAGGATTGGTTGAGAACAGCCGCGACCTGATCTGTACCCACGACTTGAATGGTGTATTGCTGACCGTCAATCTCGCGGCGGCCCAGACCCTGGGCTATGATCCTGGAGAACTGGTGAATCACAGCTTGCGAGAGCTGCTTCGTCCGGAAGTTCATGCGGACCTGGACATCTATCTCGCCACTCTCAAGGAACAGAAGACGGCAACGGGCTTCATCGAACTCTGGACCAAGAGCGGCGAGACGCGCATCTGGAAGTACACGAGCACGTTGCGCACCGAAGATGTGGAAGAGGCTTTCGTCCAAGGTATGGCGCACGATTACACTGAAATTCTGCAGGCCCAGCAAGAGATACGCGAAGGTGAAGAGCGGTTACGCGTCGCTGCCGAGGTCGGTAAGATGTACGCCTGGGAATGGAATCCTGCGACCGACGAAGTGCAGCGGTCCGCGGAATGCGCAGAGATACTCGGATTAGATGAATCCGTCCAGGAAGATACCGCTAAAAATTATTTTGCCCTGATCCATCCTGATGACCGTGCGATGCTCTGGAACATGGCCACTTCCTTGACTCCCGATAATCCGGCCTATCGAACAGAGTACCGGCGTTTTCGTCCGGATGGTGCGTTGATATGGCTGCAAGAAAGCGGCCGTGCGACGTTCGACAAATCCGGGAAAATGACCCGCCTGATTGGGATGACTGCTAATATCACTGAACGCAGAATGGCCGAAGGGAAACTGCGCGAGAGCGAGGATCGCATCCGGCGAATCGTACAAAAATCTCCGGTGGCCATGTTGGTGACCGACGTATCCGAGGAGAAGAACGAACTCGTCAGTGACAAGTTTACCGGTCTGTTCGGGTATTCAATCGACGATATTCCCAACGTTGCGCACTGGTGGTCACTTGCCTACCCGAATGTAACTTATAGAGAGACAGTAAGAGCAGAATGGCGCACCCGAGTGGCAGGGGCTGTCCAGAACCGCTCCGAAATATCGCCGATGGAGGCGAGAGTTTGTTGCAAAGACGGTTCCTATAGGCATATTGAATTTCACTTTGCTTCACTCGGCGAGATTAATTTGGTGAGTTTCGTCGACCTGACCGATCACAAGAGTGCGCAGCAGGAATTAGCAAAGGTCGGCGGCCGCCTGATTGACGCACAGGAGAAAGAACGTACCAGGATCGCCAGAGACCTTCACGACGACATTTGCCAGCGCCTTGCGCTTTTGGCGATCGAGATGGAGAAACTTGGTGAGAGTCCGCTCGAATCGCGAATCACCGTTCGCAAGCAAGTTAACAAGTTGAAAAAACGAGTGTCGGAGATCTTAAGTGACGTCGAGGCAATTTCCCACGAACTTCACTCCTCGAAGCTGGAGTTGCTGGGACTGAGCGCCGCTGTGCGAAGTCTTTGCAAGGAATTCGCCGAAGATCACAAAGTAAACATAGATTTGGTTCAGGTAGATCTGCCCAGCCCACTGCCCAAAGATGTCGCCACTTGCCTCTTTCGCATTGCGCAAGAGGCGTTACGTAATTCCGTCCGGCACAGCAAAGCCAATCACCTGCAAGTACGATTGTGCAAGGAACCGGGCCAGGTTCACCTCTCCATTTGCGATGACGGTGTAGGTTTTGATCTGGAAACTGCAATGAGTTGCGGCGGGCTTGGCTTGATTAGTATGCGGGAGCGCATCACCCTGGTGAATGGCACGATTGCCATCCGATCGAAACAACACGGTGGAACCGAGATTTTCTGCTCCATTCCTTTCGAGAGTGGAAACAAATGAAACGCGTATTGTCGGTCATTCTTGTCCTAGGCTTGTTGCCGTTGTTCTCGCCGAAATTGTGCTTCGGTGCAGAAGAAACGCAACCGCAGCCCTTAGCTGTGCTGGCTGCCGCCGATCACCGACACGCCACCAGTCTGGATGGTCCGTGGCACTACATTGTCGATCCTTACGGCAATGGCCTCTATGACGGAAGCGGTAAGGTGCGTGACAACGGCTTTGCGCAGAACGCAAAATCGGCCGATAAGAATCGCCTGATCGAGTATAGCTTCGCCAAATCTCCCAGCTTGCAGGTGCCCGGAGACTGGAATACGCAACGTGACTCGCTTCTGCTGTACGAAGGCCCTCTGTGGTACGAGAAAGACTTCTCTTATCGCAAACCCGTAGGTAAGCGTATTTTCCTACACATCGGCGCGGCGAATTATCGTTCGTATGTCTGGGTCAATGGGGAACGGGTCTGCGATCATGAAGGTGGTTTCACCAGTTTCGACTGTGAAGTAACGAAAGCTTTGAAAGACGGAGACAATTTCGCGGTCATCGCGGTTGACAATACCCGGCTTGCCGACGGAATTCCCACGCTCAAAACCGACTGGTGGAATTACGGTGGGCTGACCCGCGAAGTTTCTCTAATCGATGTTCCCGAACATTATATTGATGAGTTCGATCTCCACCTTAAGCGGGGAACGAAGGATCAAGTAGAAGGCTGGGTGCACGTGGAAGGTGTTTCGGCCGGAACCGAGATCAAACTTACGATTGCCAGTGGCGCGGACAACACGGTTGCGAGCGCAAAAACAGGTTCTGACGGGAGAGCTCTCTTCCAGATTCGCGATGAAAAGCTACAGCTATGGTCTCCGGATCATCCCACGCTCTGTCACATTACTTTGTCCACTGCTGACGACAAGCTGGAAGATGACATTGGTTTTCGCACTATTGAAACGCGCGGGACGGAAATCCTCCTAAATGGCCAACCGATTTTTCTGAAGGGAATTAACATACACGCGGAAGCCCCCATTCGAACAGGACGTGCTTACAGTGAAAAAGACGCAGAGACGCTTCTCGGTTGGGTACGCGAGCTAGGTGGCAATTTCGTTCGCCTTGCTCACTATCCTCACAGCGAGCGCATGACCCGCCTTGCCGACAAAATGGGGATCCTGGTGTGGTCGGAAATTCCGGTCTACTGGGCTTGCCATTTTGACGATCCGCTCGTCCTCGCAAAGGCGCAATCGCAGTTGTCAGAAATGATTCGCCGCGATCGTGATAAAGCTTCTGTGATTCTTTGGTCGGTGGCCAATGAAACGCCGGGTACGGCAGCGCGCACGAAATTTCTCACGACACTGGTTCAAAAGGCACACGAGCAGGATCCGTCTCGCCTGGTAACCGCGGCGCTCCTGGTCCGGGGCGAAGGCGACATCAAGATTGTCGATGATCCCCTTGGCAATGTGCTCGACGTACTCGGCACCAATGAATATGTGGGCTGGTACGAGCGCACTCCGCCCGACGCCGACTATATTCGCTGGGATATTCGCTTTCAAAAGCCAGTCATCATGAGCGAATTCGGCGGCAGCGCAAAGGGCGGTAATCATGGTGATGCCACTGCGCGGTGGACCGAAGAATTTCAAGCTAGCATCTATGAGCACCAACTCACCATGCTCAATCAGATTCCGCAACTTCGCGGAATCAGCCCGTGGCTTCTGATGGATTTTCGTTCGCCCCTTCGCCTATTGCCCGAAATGCAAGACTACTTCAATCGTAAAGGCCTGATCTCGCCCGATGGCCAAAAGAAAAAAGCTTTCTACGTTTTGCAGAAAGCTTACAAAGAGAGCACCATAGGTCACGCTGAATAATTTGTCTTATCCGGTTGCGAATCTGTCGCGATGAGCCCACAAACCCAAGCCCGGGTTGGGCACAAAAAATATCTCTTCATCACCCACATTGTTGTATCCGTACTTCATTTTAACGGGATCGAACAATCTCGTCGTATTATTCAAATCCGCATAGGCGTATCCAACGCCCTCAATTTCTTCCCGGCTTAGACCACCCGGGCAATAGGTGATCTTGAATCGTCCCTCCGATGAACCATGAATTAGATGGGCCGCCGCGCTCAAGTCGCCGGCTAAGTCCTCGTTCTTCGCCACTGCCTGTAGGCTCGCCTGAGTGCCCCGATAGCCATATTTGCGAATCAGTCGATCAATGTCAGAATCTTCGCCAAATTCTTTCACTCCTGGTGCAAGCACAAGCAGTTCCGCATTATCTGCGAGCGCCATCCTGGTCCGGTAAATCGCCTTGTTCCCCAGCCAGGTACTCTTAAACTCTTCGGGGCTAAGATAAACAACTGCTTTGCGAATCGGCTTCTCAACCAAAACGAAATTGACTTTCAGGCTTAGCTCACTTGCCCTTTGAAAACATTCATGGTCGTCGCCAATAAATAATCCTCGCGTGACCAGACGGCCCGCTTGATCCGTCGCGACGACCGTAAGTACATAGACGATAGGAAAATTTTCCAGAAAACGATCGGACGCGTAGTTCAGCACTCGGCGCACCGGAGTATCTGCGCGCCCCATGATTCTCTCCATGCCATAGACTGCCCCAAGGTAATGGCTGCGATTAATTCCCTCTGGCCCTCCGGTGCCTACCAGAATATTTTTGTTGTAGTTGGCCATGCCGATCACTTCGTGAGGAACCACCTGCCCGATGGAAAGAATTAGATCAAATCCACCTTCGACCACTAATCGATTCACCTGCGCGGGCCAGGGGTAATTCAACCTGCCTTCGGACTGTTGACGGATGAAATCTGCCGGCACTTCTCCCAATGTAACCGCATCCTTGCGCCAGTCGTGTACGCGGAATAAATCAGCCGGCATGTCGACGAACATCCGCGAAATCTGTTCCGCCGACATCGCTGCGTGAGTCCCCAGCGCTGGCAGTACCGCGCGCAGCCGCTCGTCATAATATTTGTAGACAAGTTGCGTCAATTCGCCGGCACGAGAATGGATCCGGCTCATGTCCGGCGGAATGGCCAGCACACGTTGGCGCGTTCCAATGGTCTTCAGCGCGCGAAAGAGATTCTTTTGTAGATCAGCATAAGAAAGTTCCGCCTGTTCATCGCCAAGCTCGAGAAAAATACTCATGCATTCGCCTTTGCCGCAGGCACAACAGAGATTGGGCGCAACCCAGGCGCCAGTAGTTGTAGCAATAACCATCCGAGCAGATATGCCGAGGCGGACGCTGCAAAAAGTGGTGTGTAACTATGCGTCAACTGCAGCACCCATCCTGTGCTCAACGAAAACAAGACGCCACCCACCGCTCCTGCCATTCCGCCGATTCCCACAACTGTACCAACCACACTTTTTGGAAACATGTCCGGCACCGTTGTAAACAGATTCGCTGACCATCCCTGGTGCGCCGCCGCTGCAAGGCTCAACAAACCGATGACGGTCCACAACGAGGACGCACCACTTGCGAAAAACATGGGCAGCGCCATCGACGCACAAATCAGCATCGCCCCGAGCCTAGACTTTGGCATGCTCAGCCCGCGCTTGCGAAACGCCGCGGGCAGCCATCCCCCTCCGACACTCCCTAGCATCGAAATAGTGTAGACAGCGATCAGCGGGGGGCCGATTTTACTGAGCCCCAGATGATATTTCGCGTCGAAGAACTTCGGCAGCCAGTACAGATAAAACCACCAAATGGGATCGGTCAAAAATTTCGCCAAAACGAATCCCCACGTTTGCCGGTAACCTAGCAGGGATTTCCACGGCAATTCCGTCTTCGCTTCCATCGGGGTTTTTGCTGTTTCCCCGGTGAACGATTTCAACTCTTCCGCCGTCACGGAAGGGTGCTCTTCGGGCCGCCGGTACCCTGCCAGCCACCACACGATCCACAGTGCACCGAAGATTCCCGTGGCCAGAAATGCAGCGCGCCATCCAAGTTTCAGTGTGATCCACGGAATTAGTGCCGGGGCCAGTATCGCTCCTATACCCGCGCCCGAATTAAAAATTCCCGTGGCCAGGGAACGTTCCTTGGGTGAAAACCATTCGGCGATTGTCTTGATGGCCGCGGGAAAACTCCCGGACTCACCCAGCCCAAGAAAAAATCGTGCAATTCCAAATCCTAATGCAGTGGACGCGAACGCATGCGCCATGGAGGCCAAACTCCAGAACGCCATCAGGATGGCAAACCCGATGCGGCTACCGAGTTTATCCACCAAGCGTCCTGCGCCTACTAGTCCGATCGCATAGGCTCCCTGGAATGCTGCGACAATGTATCCGTACTGCGCCTCGGTCCAGCCGATATTTTGACGTAGGGTCGGCTCCAGCAGCCCCAGCACCTGCCGGTCGATGTAATTGATGGACGTTGCGAAAAAAAGCAGCGCGCAAATGGTCCAGCGTACTCGCGGTGCCGGGAATTCAGTTGTGACTGGAGAAGCATCAACGCGGATCACGGTAGGACTATCTCCAGACATTCAGAAAACCTTCCTTGTTCTAGAGTTTGTAGGCTTTGTGCGCCAACCCGTAGGCCAGTTCAGACGCAATCTCATGCGCTTCGTCTTCTTCCAGACGATGTTCCGCAACTAGTCGAGACAAAAACGAACAATCCACTCGCCGCGCCACGTCATGCCGCGCCGAAATGGACAGAAATGCGCGAGTGTCATCATTGAAACCGACGGTGTTGTAGAAGCCTGCCGTTTCCGTCGCGTATTCCCGAAAGCGCATCATCCCCTCGGGGCTGTCCTGGAACCACCACGGGGGCCCGAGCCGCAAGCACGGATAATGGCCCACCAGGGGCGCCAGTTCGCGACTGTAGGTTGACTCGTCGAGCGTAAACAGAATAATCGTCAAGTCGCGTTCATTGCCAAAGCGATTCAGCAGCGGCTGAAGCGCTCTTACATAATCTGTCGCCGTGGGAATATCCGCGCCGACATCGCGCCCGAATCGCTCGTGCACTTGCGCATTGTGATTCCGGAAGCTGCCTGGATGAATTTGCATCACCAATCCATCGTCCAGGCTCATCGCCGCCATTTCCGTCAACATCTGTGCGCGAAATTCTTCCTGCTCTTCCGGATCAGCGATCCCTGAAATGATCCTTCGATATAGACGCTCCGCCGATCCGCTGCTCAGATCTGCGGTTTGAGCTGTGGGATGCCCGTGATCGGTCGCCGTGCAGCCCAACGTTTTGAAGTCCTGGCGCCTGTTCCGAAGCGCCGCAAGATAGCCATTCCAGTGCGCGGTATCCCTCCCGGTAATCTCTCCCAGGCGAGCGATATTTTCTCGGAATTTCGGAAAATCAGGATCAACCACCGAGTCGGGACGAAATGTCGGTATAATTCGACCGCGAAAATCCGCCGCGCGAATTTTTTCGTGGTATGCCAGCGAATCCAAAGGAGAATCCGTGGTGGCCAGCACTTCCAAATGGAATCGTTCATACAGTGCGCGAGGGCGGAATTCCGGAGTGCGCAATTTCTCCACGATCCGGTCGTAATACTCATCGGCATTCTCAGCGCTTAGCCGTACATCCAGACCAAATAATTCCTGAAACGCAAAATCCAGCCACAAGCGCGTCGGCGTTCCTCGAAACAGATAATAATGCTCCGCGAATATCCGCCATACATTCCGCGGAGCTTCCAGAGAAGAGCAGCCCACGCCCAACCGCTCCATCGAAATTCCCTGGCTGTACAGCATCCGGTATATGTAGTGATCCGGCACGATAAACAATTGGGCCGGGTCGGGGAACGCCTCATCTTCGGCGAACCACCGCGGATTGGTATGTCCGTGCGGACTAAGGATCGGCAATTCTTTCACGCCAGCGTAGAGCCGCCGCGCAATCGCCCGCGTCGTAGGATCGACTGGAAATAATCTGTCTTCGTTCAGCATATTCACCGAGTTTCTCTAGCTTTCGGGAGCGCATCGAAAGAATTCACTTCCAAACAGGCAAACAGCCCGCTCATTGTACCGTAACCTGCCCTCAGGATGGCGAACAGGCCGTGTGTGGACTAGAGCGCATAGCACGGCGAGAGATTGCTCAGTGCCGGGCTTCAACCCGGCACTTGCGTTACCCGTGCAGGTGCGCCGCCTGGCAAACTCTCCTGCGTTGCTGCTCCTAGTCTCACCACGCCACAACCTGCCCCATTTTCGATTTTCCGTGTAGAATGCACCCGTTTGCCGGAGGGCAGGTATGCGTTCATTGCAGAAATATTTTGTTTGTCGAGGGGTGCTCGCTTTATTGTTCGCGCCCGGAACCCTGCTCGCCACTGACACCGTTTTGATCCACGGACACATTTACACGGGAAATCCCAAAGCCCCCTGGGCGCAAGCGCTGGCCATTACTGGAACAAAAATAGACGCCGTGGGCACCGACCAGCAGATCCTTGTGCTCAAGCAGCCCACCACGCAAGTTATTGACCTCCGCGGCCGCACTGTCATTCCCGGAATCTCCGATTCACACACGCATATGTGGCTTGGCGCTATGGCACTACATGGATTCAATTTGTCCACGCCGGAATCCAGCACCACGCAAAGCGATCCCGATGCCCTTGTGGCAAAAATCCGCGCGTACGCCACCAGCCATCCCAACGAGAAATTTCTTTTTGGGCGGGCGGATTTTGCCAGCGCTGTTCCCGGCACGCCCACGCACGAAGTGCTGGACCTCGCCGTTCCGGATCGTCCTGTGATCATTCACAACACCAGCGAACACGCCCTCTGGCTCAATTCCAAGGCTCTCGCACTTGCGGGAATCACTGTCCAACCTGTCGCCGATCCTACCGAGGAGCGAAACGTCATTCGCGATGCCAGCGGCCATCCCAGCGGAGTCTTGCTCGAGTCCGCAATGCAGATCCTGGAACGCGCCGTTTTTGCGAAGATGCCGCGTGAAGAAAAGCTCGCGCTTCTCCGCGAAGCCTCTCACTATCTCAATCGCTACGGTGTCACCAGCGTTGTAAACGCCACAGGCAATCTCGCCGAAATCGAACTTTACGCCGCCCTGCGCGACAACGGCCAGCTTACCGTCAGGACAAAGAATTCTTTTGGCGCTGTGGCCGTCAATCATCACCTTACGCCAGAATTTCTCGCCGACCTGGAGCAGGCGCGCTCGCGATACCACGACAATTGGGTCTCCGCGAACCTTGTAAAGTTTTTCTCCGATGGAGGCAGCGGTCTGTTTCCGCCTCTCACCTACACCGCGCCCGAGTTCACCAATCTAGTAGTCGAACTCGATAAGCTAGGCTATCAGATCATGACCCACACTCTACGTGGAGACACCGCGCGCATGGTTCTTGACGCCTACGAGCAACTCGAGAAGACGAATGGCCAGCGCGATCGCCGCCTTCGTGTGGAGCATGCCGACACCGTCTGGCCGGACGATATTCCGCGCTTCGCAAAACTTTCTGTGCTTGTCAGCATGCAGCCGACATTCTGCTGTGGAGACAACGGCGCAAATATTGATCCGCAAGAAAAGTCGGTTTCTGACCGATGGCAAAGTTTGCAGCGCTCTGGCGCGCAGTTGGCCTTCGGCAGTGATTGGCCCTGCACCTGGCCGCCGGATCCATTTGTGAGCATTCAGGAAACCTTGACGCGCCAGGTCTGGAGGGCCGCCGCGATTAACGGCCTGCCGGGCGCGGTCCTCGATGGAGCAGGGCAGGGAGGGGCCGTCGGGACGTCACTCGTTTACGCGCCGGAAGAGCGAATTTCCGTTGAGCAGGCGGTTCGCGCCTACACTCTGGGCTCGGCATACGCCCGATTTTCGGAAGACAAACTTGGCTCGCTCGAAATCGGCAAGGAGGCCGACCTGGCGGTCCTCTCGCAAGACATTTTTTCCGTGCCCACCGAAACCATTTCCAAGACGAAAGTTGAACTCACGATGGTAGCCGGCAGAGTAGTTTTTCAGGATTCTCACTAGCCTCTTAGCGTGTGCGCATCAGCCGTTTTCTTTGGGTTGATCAGGCTTGCGCGATGCAGCAAACTCCATTAGGCTGAAAATGTTGTCCGCGGTGGCACCCTCCTCCCCGCTTTCGGTTTTTCAATTCACAATACAATTTCTGTTCAACGAAGGATTACGAATGACGCGCAAAAACACTTGGGGCAAACTCACGATGGCGGTTATGCTGTGTTTGCCATTGGCTGCCTGCAAAGATACAAAAACATTACAAGAGAACGAACAGTTAAAGGCTCATGTGGCTGAACTTCAGAAAGAGAACGGTCAAATGGGAAACGATCTGGAAGTCATGACTGCCGCTCGAGATGATTTAGCGAAAGAGAACGACGCGCTGAAAGCGCAGCTTAAGGCCCTGAAATCGAAGCATTCTGGTACCAAATCCCCCAGTAAAAAGCATCATAAGAAGTGACGGATAGAGCAGTCTTAAGGCGTTCACCAATCGGTATCTATTCTAATCGTTGGGAAAAAGAGGCTTGAAACATGAAAACGTTTGAAGTGCAATTTCGCTATCAGGATCGTAAAGACGGGTCTGTCGAATCAATGGTCAAAGTCGATGCATCGAGTCTTCCCGGGGCCGTCGGTAAGGCGGTCCGCGAATTCGTCAAAGGCCTGGACCGCAAGCAGCGATTCGACATGAACAAGAGCGGTCTCGATATTTCGGCGAAGCCTGTGGGCACCGTTTCGACGCCACTGCCTGAGAAATCCGCAGACGCCGCTAGCTGAGCAATCCGCTTGAGCGCACCATTTATAAGCGGATGACTGACTGGGGCCCAGCCTTTCGGATTTGGTTTCTGCATGGGAGTGGCCGCTCTTTTCATTGGTTGTTTCACAAAATCCCGAATTCTCGCAACACTACGCACTCACCCTGAATTAGTCTTATCTAAAATTGTGAACTAATCAGGTCACGCGATACAATTGCCAGACCATGGAACCGGATAAGCCATCCCCTTCGCCAACGCGTGGTCGCTTGAAGGTGTTTCTTGGGTATGCGTCTGGAGTCGGCAAGTCTTTCCGCATGTTTGACGAGGGCCGGCGGCGTAGAGAGCGGGGACAGGATGTGGTCGTGGGCGCTCTGCAGCCCGAAGTTCCGGAAGATATCCAGCCGCTCCTCGGCGTGCTCGAGGTCATTCCAACCCTCAACATCAAGGGCGTTCCGGTCATCAACGTCCAGGCGATCCTGCAACGGCGTCCGCAGATTTGCCTGATCGACGGACTTGCTTACGATAATCCGCCGGGTAGCCGCAACGCGCATCGTTGGCAAGATGTTGAAGAGCTATTGTCAGCCGGAATCACCAGCATCGTTTCCGTGAATTTGCAATATATCGAGGACCAGCGCGAAGCCGTAGAGAAGCTTACAGGTAAGAGCGTGAAAGAAACGGTACCGCGAGAATTTCTCAACACCGCGGATGAGATTGAAATTGTTGACGCGCCCACGGAGGCGGCGACAGAGAAGCGATCCGCCCTGAGAGAACTCGCCCTGGTCCTTTCGGCAGACGTGATTGACGCGGGTTTACAACGCTATTTACATTCGCATGGCATAGCGCAGCCTTGGGGAACGCACGAACGCATTCTAATCTGCCTTACACCACGCGCGAATGTCGAACGCATGTTCGGGATCGCCAGACGAAATGCCGCCCGCTTCCATTGCGACGTGCTCGCCGTGTATGTGCGGCAACCCGGACTCTCCGAAAAGGACCGGGAGTTATTGGAACAGGGATTGAAGAAAGCCCGAGAAGACGGCGCGCAAGTGGAAGTGCTCGAAGGCGAAGACCTCGTGGAGACCATTGTGCGCTTTGCGCGTTCGCACGGCATCACACAAATTTTTGTTGGACACAGCGCCAGGAAGGACCTAAGAACTCGAATGTTCGGAAGCACGGTCAGCCGTTTGGTTCGGACGGCGCGAGGCATCGACGTCCGAGTTTTTCCTCATTAGACTGCGAGCGCCAACCATGAGCCACCAAAAGAGCCGAGGACACCTGAAGATATATCTCGGATACGCCGCCGGAGTTGGCAAAACCTACCGGATGCTCGAAGACGCGCAAGATCTTAAGGCCCGCGGGGTTGATGTGAGTTTGGCATTTCTGGAACCGCAGGGACGAAGCGATCTAATCGAGCGTGCAAAAGATTTTGAGACCGTGCCGCCACTTCGCGTTGCGTGCCGCGGGAGTCACACAGAAGAAATCGATGTCGCGGCGATCCTTCAGCGCCGGCCCAAAGTGTGTATTGTCGATGACCTTGCACATACAAATGCGCCAGGCTCCGAGCGGCAAAGACGCTGGCAGGATGTACAGGTTCTGCTCGACGGCGGCGTGAGTGTTCTGACCACAATGAACGTGCAGGACTTGGCCAGTCTCAGCGACCAAATCTGGCAGATCACTGGTTTACGGGTTCGGGAGACAGTCCCGGACTGGGTTTTTCAGCAGGCAGAAGAAGTAATCATGGTCGACGTTACTCCGCGCGCACTCATTCACCGGCTGGAGCGTGGAGTGATCTATCCGCCGGAAAGAGCGAAGGCGGAAGCGGGACGGCTCTTTCAGGAGCCTACTTTGGTTGCACTGCGAGAGCTTGCGATCCGGCAGACCGCGCAGGCTTTGGAGGCACGGGCAACGGCAAAGAAGGAGCAATCGGAATCGCGCGCGGAAAAAATTTTGGTGAACGTAACCGCTGATCCGTCAACGGCCATGCTATTACGCCGGGCTCGCCGCGTGGCCGATTACCTTCACGCCGGGTGCGTGGCGGTTTTTGTATCTCCGCAACAGGAGTTTTCCAAGACACCGGCACAAGAACGCCAGGCGATCGAACGCCATTTTCGTTTCGCAGAGAATCTGCACATTGATTCGGCCACCGTACACGGAAGAAACCGCGCGAATGCCCTGGTGGACTATGCACACAAAAATGCTGTGACACAAATCTTCATCGGGCCGCCCGCCGAGTTGCAAAGCGGATGGTTTCGCGGATTGGATTTTACTGACCAAGTGCTCTACGGCGCACGGGATATTGAGGTGACAGTAGTTGCCGAGCGCAGCCGCGAAGGTGGCCGGCCATCTCTCTATCCCGAGGATGAAGCTGCCGGCCTCATGCATTCTGGCTACGTTCGCATATCGGAGTCCATGACCGTCGAGGAAGCAATTGCGGAGATTCGCCGGCAGGCTGGATCGGTCGAAATGATCTATTACGCATACGTGGTCGACGACGGCCAGCGCCTTTTGGGAGTGGTCTCTTTCCGAGAACTCATTTCCAGTGAGAGATCCAAAAAGGTTCGAGACGTTATGCGCACCGACTATGTTTTCGTTCCGGAGGACGAAGACATGGAGGCGGTCGCCCAGTTATTGGCGAAACGCAGGTTGCTCGCTGTACCTGTATTAGACCCCGAAGGACACATGATTGGCATCGTCAGCAGCGCCGATCTCGCTGGAGTCGCACAACAGGAAGCCAGTGAAGACATTTTGAAGATCGGCGGTATGGAGGCCCTAGAAGGTCCGTACATGGAAGTGAGTTTCGGCCAAATGGTGCGCAAGCGGGCTGGTTGGCTGGCGATCCTTTTCCTGGGTGAGATGCTTACAGCAACGGCCATGGGCTATTTCTCGGATGAAATTTCGCGTGCGGTCGTTCTGGCCTTATTCATTCCGCTGATTATCAGCAGCGGCGGGAATTCGGGCTCGCAAGCGACCACGCTGGTTATCAGGGCGATGGCCCTCGGGGAAATTCGCCTTAGGGATTGGTGGAGGGTCATTCGACGGGAACTGATGGCAGGAGTCACGCTGGGTGCGATTCTCGGATTGATCGGTGTGTCCAGAATCCTCCTCTGGCACGCCCTGCGCGGAACCTATGGAGAACATTATCTGGTTATCGCACTCACCATTGGGTGCAGTTTGATCGGAGTAGTTATGTTTGGAACGCTGGCCGGATCTATGTTGCCCTTCATCCTGCGGCGCTGTGGGCTTGACCCGGCGAGCGCGTCCGCTCCGTTTGTTGCCACACTCGTTGACGTGACAGGACTGATCATTTACTTCAGTGTGGCAAGTATTGTCTTGCGGGGCATACTTCTCTAGCTAAAATAGTCCCCCTTTACATTTGGCGATTCGCAGAATTGCAATGCGCCGTGAGTCAGGCAATGCCTTGGGCACACGGCGCATTTTGCGGTGTTAATGAGTTGCTTGGCCACTGCAAATGCTATTTGCAGGAACTGCTCACCATCTTGAGCGAAGTCACGTCCAAATCTCCGTGTTCGGAGATTTCTTTCTTCATGCCAGCACTTGCGGCCGTGTCCTTGGCTTCTTCCTTCATGTTGTGCATCGTGACGTTCGAAACGACGCCTTTGATAGTTACCGTGTGTCCGACATGATCTTCCAGGGCAACCTGATCGCTTTTGACGTCCCAAGTGCTGCCATCCTTGGCGTTCAGCACGAATTTGGTGTCGCTATCGCTTTTGTCAAACAACCGGTAACCGTCCTATGCTTCGATTTCGATTTGCCACTGCTGGTAGTGTCTTGCGCTTGCGATGCAATGCCAATGAACAATAGGCCGACCGCCAGTGTTACGCCAAGTGCCTTTACGATCTTCATGAACTGTTCCCTCCCTTTTGGAACGCGAAGTGCCGTACATTGGGAAATATCTACAGAAGACAAAGGCAAGTCCTATCGATAGGACTCTGTACGGACCGTAGTTTTTATGTTGTATAGGTCCATCTATTCAGGCCTGGCAGGATTGTTTCAAATAGTAGCGTAGAGACTCTTACTTAGGACACCTGGCCAACATTGGCGTGAACTCCCCTCCGAAATTGGAGAGTTGAAAGGTATGTGCGAACGGCGGCCACACTCTGCAAGTCAACCTAGGATTCTAGGCCTCCCGGCGGCTGAAACGGGCGGTGACCGCCGGGACTTGTTGGACGGAGCAAATGCACAACAGTGTGAGACTCAAAGTAAAAATCGATGCGAATGAGCGTCGCCATTCCACATTTTCCTCCGCGTTATGCGAATTGCGTGGTGGTGCAGCGGGAATGGATCAAGGCGGTATGCGAATGCGGGCGAATGTCCACGCCGTCTCGTTTCAAATAACGATACAGACTGGTGCGTCCGATACCGAGAATCTAAGCGGCGCGAAGGCGATTACCATTGCACATCTGCAGAACCTTCTGGATCTGGAGTTCCCTGACCTCATCTAGGCAAAGTGGGCGCCACTCCTCACTGCCAGCCATTTGTGGAGTACGGTGTTGGAGGTTTTCCGGCAGATCGGGGATGTCAATAAAATCTCCCGTGGCGGTGATACAAGCCGTGGAGATGACATTTTCCAGTTCGCGAACGTTGCCTGGCCAGGGATGCTGAAGCAGTATGGTTTGCACACGGCGCGTGAGGCCGGCAATATTCTTGGCGTAGGCGTCGTTATATTTTTTCAGGAAGAATTGCGTGAGCAGGGGTATGTCTTCCAGGCGTTCGGACAGAGAAGGAATGCGAATCTGGATGGAGTTCAAGCGATAGAAGAGATCTTCGCGGAAACGCCCGGAGAGAACTTCGGCACGAAGATCGCGATTGGTAGCGGCGATGAGGCGGACGTTGACCTGCTTGACTTCGGGCGAGCCGACGCGCTGAATCTCACGATTTTGGATCACGCGAAGCAGCTTGGCCTGCATGGCGAGAGAAGTTTCGCCAACTTCATCGAGAAAAACAGTTCCGCCGTTGGCATACTCAAATAAGCCGGGGCGGGTGTCGGTGGCTCCGGTGAATGCACCGCGAACGTGGCCGAAAAGCTGGCTCTCGAGAAGTGTGTCCACCATCGCGGAGCAGTTGCAGACGGCTAGACGCTGCTGGCTGACCGGGCTGAGTTGGTGGATGGCGCGAGCAACAAGCCCTTTGCCCGCGCCGGTTGGACCAACAAGAAGAACATTGGTGTAGTGCCGTGCGACCTTGCGCGAGAAATCGAATACTTCCAACATGGCGGGGCTTTTTCCATTCCAGATCTTTCAGTAGCTGTTCTTCGAGTGCGCGAACACGGCGGCGCTGATCGTAGAGATTGGAAACTTCGTCTAGCGTGCGCTTGAGTCTGATGTGATCGATGGGTTTGGGCAAGAAATCAGTGGCTCCGCGGCGAATGGCTTCCAATGCGGCATCGAGGGTGTAGCCCGCGGTCATGACCATAATGTGCAGTCCGGGATCGCAGCGAAGCGCGCGATCGAGAAATGCATAAGGTTCGGGTGAATTGAGATGAAGGCTAGCCAGCACAAGGCGGCAGCGGCCAAGGCGGATCAAGCGAAGAGCCTCTTCCGCGTCGCCAGTGGGAACTGGTTCGTAACCCAATATCGGAAATAACTGCGGTGAGCGCTTCGCGCTCTGAGGGGTCATTATCAAAGATGCAGGGGGTGAGGGAAGAGTTGCCACTTCAACGGACTTATAGGTTGCGTAGGCCATGCGGGAAGAGAAGGCAAAGGGTGTGCCAAAGGTAGGGCAACGTTCCTGAATTGAACAAGAAGTTGTGGGAAAGCGCTCTGAAGGAAACGATGGAGGTAAGTACTGGAAAGCCAGCAATGTAGAAGATGAAGAAAGGTGAGCGAAAGCGAGAAGAGGACGAAAGGGGAGTTGAAGAACGAGACAGAGGGAAGCGGATCACTGCCGAATTGGTCCATTGTGCCGAAATGGAAGGAAGAGAGCCCTAGTTGATGGGGTAAAGCGAGGCGAATTGGCGCGGACGTGCGGGTAAAAGGCTGAATTGATGCAAGCCTTGGAGATCATTTCCGACGAGATGAGCCTCATAGGCGATGGGGATTGCGGTGAGCGAGGTATCAGAGTTGAGAAGACGCAAGAAGATGAGAGAGCCTTCAGGAAGGTTGTGTTGAAGAGTGAGAGCTTTCCGGTGAACTCGTCGCAAGCGAGCTGCGATTTTTCTACGAAGAAAGATTCGTCCTCGTCCCAGCCGGATACTTCGACGAAATAAGATGATAAGAGAGTGTCCTCTGCAAGCATAGAAACCTCCAGAAAGCAGAAGAGCAAGTTGTGCGCCAGGAATGGACTGAGAGGGAAGAGGTTAAAAGGGTTAGAGCGGTGAAATTGCGCGGAGCGGAGACAGGTGGATAAGAGTGTTTCGGAGTGGCGCATGATTGCCCGAGAGGAAGTTGAAGGGAGCAGGTGAGGTGAACGCCGCTATTTCATCAGAAGAGTAGATGCATGACGAAATATTGAACGTAGGGAAAAATCTGGCGGAAGACCACCAGGCCGACGAGCAGACCGGCGAAGGCGAAGCTGTTACCGCGCAACCAATCCAGATATTTCTGAGCACCGGATTCGCTCATGAAAAGCATAATGGCGGTGCTGCCATCGAGAGGAGGAACGGGCAACAGATTAAAAGTTCCGAGGAGCAGATTCAACATGAACATAGTGAAGAGTGCAGTGAATAAAAAATTGTAGTTTCCATTGGACTGGCGGTGAAAGAGGTCGAGAGCGCGGCCGGTGCGAAGGGCAAAGGCAGCCAAGAGCATCAGGGAATAGTTAGCGGCTGGGCCGGCCAGAGCCATCCACGCGGAGCGCTTAGGATGTCGGCGCTCCCATAGAGGATCATAGGGGGCGCTGGCCCAACCAATCATGCCACCCGAAAAGAAGAAGCTGAGAATGGGGACGAGAACCATACCAAAGGGCTCGCGGCGGATGTGCGGGATAGGATTGAGAGTGACCTGCCCACCGAGAGCGGCGGTCGAATCGCCTCCGCGTTTGGCGACGAGTGCGTGAGCGGCTTCATGGCAAGTGGTGGAAAACAGAAAAACCACATAGGAAATGAAGGCGACCACCAGAGCTTGTGGGTTCAATTGATCCATAGGTCTGTCAGGTTAGAGTCTTAGTAAAGGGAAAGCAAGCTTGTGATTCAGAAATCGGGCGCAAGAAGAAGTCAGGGGTCAATAATAGTTACAGAAAGGAAGGTTAAGAAAGTCGAGAGTCGATGAAGTTGGAGAGTCTGGCGCAATCCAGAAAGCAGGAACGAGGAAGGAGATGCTTTGCCAAGACGTAAAAGTGGAGTATTGTAGAATCACTTCGTGTGTTGGCCGCATTTCTTGACGTTGAAATCCGAGGGTCAGGGCCTAGGATTTCAAGACATAAAAAAGTGCAGTTAGAACCGGCACTGGCACCTCGTGTTGAGTGCTTCGGTAAGATCGTGGTAGTTTCCTCGCAATGCTGAAAATCTTGAAAACGACTGCGTAATTATCAAGATAATCAGGATGTGCCTCCCCTCTGTTCCTACCCGTTGGGATACCCACAGGGGCCCAAACCAAGATGGCGATCACTTAGGAGCGACTTTGCAATTGGTCGCGTCTGCTCACACAGTCCCGACATGGTCGGAGCTCACGCATGAGATGATCCGGCCGGGGGGATACCTGATCACCAATGAATTGTTGAACGATGCTCTGCCTTCTGGCCTCCGAGAGATTCGGCGAAGCAGTATTGATCTTTTCGACAGAGCCTTGGATTCAAGAATGGACTTGCTGCTATCGGCGGGAACAGCTGGAGTTGAAGTAGTTTTCGTTTTTTCTTCGTAGCGCCGGTCACAACCTCCTTGTTTTCCTTATTCCTGCCTGTGTGATTTCTCGTCACGCACTGGGGTAAATCACTCAACTCTGTGGTTCAGCGGGGACCAGGACTGTGGAAGATTTCAACAGTTCCTGCTGTAAGTTTCAGCAGGTAAACAGCTTATGGGTCAGGGGGCGATTGCCTCGATTCGGCACAGGAGGTGCACTTAGGGACACTAGATTTTGGGGCTCTTCAATGATTCCGGTTCCCATAAGTTCGGCGATCCTACCGCAGGCTGAGACCGCAGCGCGGAGACTTCGTAAAGAAATTGGAAAGCCCGCGGAAATCAGTGGTTCGTCGGAGTAATCACTAAGGATTAGAAATATCAGGTGGCAAAGGCCACAAAGAGAAAAGACATGACGGTGAAAACAAAAACTCGCTCCCACCGCATAGTGTTCATGGTCCTGCTGCTGGTTTTCGCGGCTGCGCTTTCCACGGTTCTGATGATGGCGGAAGAACGTGGTGGAGCAAGCGAGAAGAAGAACCTTACGAATAATGGTGCTTCTGACGCGGTCTCGGCAAACTTCAGCACAAGGACACCAGGATGCCGGGTTGCGTAACAAAATTCGCAAAGCGCCTGACGATTTCGCTGGGCAGCCTAACTGCATTGCTGCTGACCATCAGTGTCCCCACCGTAGCGGATATGCATCCCGTACCGCTGGAAAAGAATGTAGATTCGGCGAAGTGCCTGGAGTGCCACGCAGACAAGGCAAAAGGAAAAGCGATACACACGGCTATTTCGACGGGATGCATGACCTGCCATGAGGTACGAGTGAATCGCGACGCGACCTACGTGAAGTTGACGACCACGACGTCCGGAGCGTTGTGCCTGACGTGTCACACGGAAATGAATGCACCAAAAACGAAGGTCACGGTCCACAGTCCGGCCGTGCGCAATTGCGTAAAATGCCACGATCCACATGAATCAGACAACAAATTCCAGCTTTTGAAGCCAACTTCGGGTGCGGATGGGAAAGAAAATCTCTGTCTTGGCTGCCATACCCAGGGCATGAACGTTCCTGAAAAGGGAAGCCGACACATCGCGCTGGACATGGGGTGCGAGACGTGCCACGTAACACACAAGACTGGGGAACGTGGCAACATCGAGTTTGATTATCATCTGACGAAAATTCCTCCCGCCCTGTGCCTGGATTGCCATGACGCAAAGGAAGCGGGACTGCAGAAGGCTCATCAAGACCAACCATTCGCAACGGCGAATTGCGTGACCTGCCATAACCCACACCAGTCGGCAAGCCCGAAACTAATGCAGGCGTTCCTACACCCGCCGTTCGCAGACAAGCAGTGCGAGATGTGCCATGCGCCGGCGAAAGAGGGGAAAGTCGTATTGGCGCAGAGCGACATGAAGGCGATCTGCGGCACTTGTCACGACGAAAAAATTAAACAAATCGAGACGGCAAAGGTACCGCATCCTGGGGCGATGGGAGACTGCACGGATTGTCACAATCCACACGCAGCGAAGAAGCCCGGACTGCCGAAGTCAAACGGCGTAGACACCTGCTTAACGTGCCATGCGGAACAAGCCGAGATGCTAAAAACCGCCAGAGTCTTGCACCAGCCCGCATTCGAAGAAGGTTGCGGCACGTGCCACGAGCCGCACGGAGGCGACCGAGCCAAACTGCTGCGCGCTGAGGGTAACGCACTTTGCCTGGAGTGCCACGGCCCAGACAACAAACCGGTAAAGGTAGAAGGCACAAAGATGGTCTCGATTTTTGGCGGCAAGGTCCGGTTAGCTGACAACTACATGGCGAAGAACAAGGTGTTCATTCTCCCGCTGAAAAATGGCAAAGGGCACCCGACACCGAGCCACCCCACACAGGATATTCGGGACCTGAACGATCTGAGCAAAGTGGTTACGCCAATCAACTGTTTGAGCTGCCACCAGCCTCACGCGGGAGTGTCACAAGCAATGCTGGCGAAAGACCAGAGGCCAGGAATGGAATTTTGCCGTAGCTGCCACAAGGGAAACATAGGAGATCAGATTCAGTAATGGACGGTAGAAACATGAACACTTGCTCACACAAACCGATCATTGCCGTGCTTGCAACGATTGCCATGGCGTTGCTGATAGCACCGCAGGCGCATGCGGATAAGAAAAAGAAGAAAGAGCCCGCGCCCCCTACAAAGAAGACAGAAAACAATATCCAGACGATCGATCATCGCCTGATCGACACGAGCAAGCTGGTGTGGCCGCTGCCGCCGGACGTACCGCGCATCAAGTTCGTCAAAGAAGTGTATGGCGAGGAACCGCCGAAAGTCCCGGAAGGACAAAAAGCGCCAAAGAAGAAACAGAGCTGGATGGACAGAGTGGCCGGACTGCAGACAACGGATAGTGGTGCGATCAAGAAGCAAGCCACTCACGTTCTTGGAAAGCCTTATGGAATAGGAGTGGATTCGCACGGGCGGATTTACGTTGCAGATAGTTACGTTTCAGCGGTTTTCATATTTGACCTGGAAAAGAATGAAACCAAGCTACTGCGAAATGGCGACGAAGCCAGGTTTGGAACAATCATCGGACTCACAGTGGACGACGCGGACCGTCTCTTTGTGGTGGACGCGCTATCGCATCGGGTGGCGGTGTTCAACAAAGAGTGGAAGCTGGAAACCTACTTTGGGGACGACCAATTAGTTCACCCAGGCGGAATCGCGATCGATGAAAGAAATCGATTTCTTTACGTAGCGGATACAGGCAACGAGCGGATAGCAGTATTTGACGCAGACACCTTCAAGTTCCTTCGAGCGATCGGCGGCCCGCCAAAAAAACTGGGTGATGACGATCCTGGGACGCTATCAAAACCGAGCAATGTAGCGGTCGACAAAGAAGGATTGATCTATATCTCGGACACGATGAACAACCGGATTCAGATATTCGACGCAGACGGGCAATTTGTGTCCATGTTTGGCAGGTCGGGGGACGGGCCGGGATTTTTCGCGCGGCCAAAGGGCGTTTCAATTGACTCCGACGGGCACATCTGGGTGGCAGATGCCTACCAGAACCGCGTGCAGGTCTATGACAAAGAGGGCCATTTATTAGCGTTCTTCGGCGTTGGTGGAGCGCTACCAGGGCAGTTTGGAACACCAAGCGGGATTTTCCTGGATAAAACGAACCGCGCGTTAGTCACGGAGCAACTCGAAGGGCGTCTGCAGATTTTTCAATACGTGACCGATGCGCAAGCCAAGGAATTGAAGGACGAGAAATTGAAGAAGACGCCTGCAGGAGTAAGTGCGCAGGCAGGCCCGGCAACGAAGCCGGGGCAGTAATAAGGAAAAGTTTTGGCATGGTACGGAATGCTCAGCCAGACCGGCCAAGAACGGGAGTAGGACGGAGGTTGTACCCGTTGCTGTGAAGTTCAGTAGTAGGAAATAAATCAGGAGGTCTAGCGACCATGTTGAAGAAAGTACTATTCGTAGCACTAGTAGCGTTGTTCGCGGTGGGCATTGCTTCTGCCCAGCAAATCCCCGCTGGCAACGATATCCTTGGGCCACATAACGTCAACGGTCACGGCTGCGCATCTTGCCATGCTCCACACACTGGATCAGTAGGCAACGGTGGAGTAACCGCTTCGACCGGTGAAACCTATCTATGGGGCCGTGAATTCTACGCCACCACATATCAGACCTATGGATGGGACGTTGCGACTCCCCTTACGGACACCATCACGGTTACCGCAGCGGGCTTCGCGGAAAACGATCCCCTGTTCCACACCGCCGCTTGCATGTCTTGCCATGACGGGAACCAAACACACGTCGTCGGCATGGCCGGCCTAAGCGTAGAGACAGTGGAAGGCGGAGTGAAAGTCCCCACGTATCTGAACGACGGCACCGAATCATTGAAAAATGACCACCCGGTGAACGTAGTCTACAACCCCACGACCACCTTTAACTGGCCCGGCACGGTTAACGCCACGACGGGCGCGATCACCTGGACAGTGACGCCACAGTCGACGGCGTTCCAGGCAAGCTACGGCCGTCCATTCCGCCTATATGCCGGAAGCGGTACGTCAGGAATCGGCTCGTACGTAGAATGCAGCACCTGCCATAACCCACACTCCGTGAACTACAGCCGCAGCACGTACGCGGGAGCAGCCAACACCGTAAAGCCGACGAACTTCTTCGTTCGCGGCTGGTACAACACAGACAACCCAGCCAGCAACTCCAGCGCGCAATTCTGCCGCAGCTGCCACTACAGCAAGTCCAACGAATACGTGAACAACACCGTACCGACGACTTGATGTTTAGGGGGAGAGGCCTCGGCCTCTCCCTCACTTTTCCAGAAGTGGAAGTGGCTCGACTGGAGTCACGCCGGTTAGCAGCCAAGGCAGTACCGGAGACTCTCGCTCTCAGTGAGGATGGAAATGAAACTTCGAATAGGGATATTGATTCTCGCCGCTACAACAACTTCTCAAGCCCAGATGGTAAGCCACGGCACAGCAAATTCCGGTGCCAATACCGCGACGACGGTGGTAACCGCAGGGGCAGTTGCCAGGCCGGTGGTGCGGGTAAACGGGACGGTGCTGACTGACCGTGACCTAGTGCGCGAGATGATGAACGTTTTCCCCTACGCAAAGCAGCATGGGGGGAGATTTCCAAAGGATTCGGAAGCAAAGATCCGGCAAACCGCTATCAAGAATATCGAATTTGAAGAACTGGCGTACCAGGCGGCGCTAAAGCAAGGAATGACCGTTTCACCGGCGAAACTCGACAAATCGGTGAAAGACTTTCGCGCGCAGTTCGAAAGCGAAGCTCAGTACCAGGAATTTCTGAAGGTGGAACAGAAGGGATCCGCACAGGATCTGCGCAAGAGCATCCGCCGTTCATTGTTGATAGATCAATATTTGGTCGCCGAGGTGGACAGCAAAGCGCGGTATTCGGATGCAATGTTGCTGGCGTATTACCAAAAACATCCGGAACAGTTCCGCAAACCGGATAGCGTGTCGATTCAGACGATTACGATTGCTTACGGCCAGTCGCCGACACCGGCGGAAAAGCAAGCGGCCCGAAAGAAGGCAGAGGAAGCGCTGAAGCAGGCAAAAGCAACAAAGAACTATGAAGAATTCGGAATGCTGGCGGAAAGAATTTCGATGGATGACTGGCATGTGATGATGGGCGATCACAAATGGCTGCATCGGGGACGCATGCCGGCAGAGGTGGAAAAGGTAGTGTTCGCATTGAAGCCCGGAGAAATCAGCGGGATTATCTATACAGAAGATTCGTTTTGCATCGCGAGAGTGAATGGGCGAGAAGACGCGCACCTGGTGAAGTTTGAGGAAGTCAAGCCGCGGCTGAAAAAAGAGTTGGAAGCACAGAAGGCTGACGTACTGCGTGCGGGAATAGATAAGCGTCTACGCACTGGCGCCAAGATTGAGGAGCTGTAAGCAAGCGTGCACGAACCCCCGTGCGCGGAAAACGGAAAGTGACGAGAAGCAGGGAAGCAAGGGGACCTGGCAGATGCAGTTAGGTCAAACAAAAGCGCTACTTATAGGGTTCATTCTCATATTGCTTTTGGCCCCTGGTGTGTATGGTCAGCTGCAGGTTGGCGACGAGACGCAGCTTAACCTGACGGGAAGCGCTTCGCTGGGCTACAACCGGACGTGGGACGGAACGGCCAGCGATAACGTCGCGTACGGATTCGATGCCCAATTCAATGGTTTTTATCATGATCCACGATTTCTGAATTGGGCAATCAATCCATACCTAAATCAATCCAATCTGAATTCCAACTTCAACTCAAATACTCTGGCCTCTGGAGTAAACGCGCAGGCGAACTTCCTGAGTGACAGCAAGACTCCGATGCAGTTGACCTACGTTCGAGACTACAACCGGGAAGGAACGTTTAATGTTCCCGGTTCAATCGGAAACTACATAACAAATGGAAGCGGACAAGCGATTTCCATCAATGCGGCGTACTTGCCGGAAGACTGGCCCTCGATTCAGGGCACGTATGTGCATTCGGGTACGGACTACGAAGTAGTGGGAACACCCGGAACGGGGACATCACACTCCGACTTATTCGGACTGAACTCCGCCTATGTGCTTTGGGACACCAATCTGAGCGCTTCGTTCACGAAGAACTGGGTGAACAGCGACAGTCCGGCGTTTGGAGCGCCTGGTACATTCTTAACTCAGAACACATCTCAGGACACTTTCCAAGTGTCTGCCAGCCGGAGAGTCTTCAGCAGAACGAGCATCAGCGGAGGTTATTCTCGTTCGCACATCCTGGGTGAATACGCGAACACGACCGTCGATTCCACTTTTAGTTCGGTAAATGGCGAGTTGTCCGTGATAGCGACTGACCGGCTAACGGTAGCGGGTCACGCTAACTACAGTTCGAATCTCAGCGCACAATACTTCTCAAACATAATCGGCGGCACGTCTGGACAAAAAGGGGTATCAACGACGGACGGCGGAGCATTGGCAAGCTCGAGTTCAGGTCAGAGTTTGAGCTATACCAGCAACTATCTGAGCTACGGCGCAAACGGGTCTTATCGTGCGACGCGCGATTTGATCGTTCTGGGCGGAATCGATCATAGGGTGCAGGGACAGTACAATGGACTTCCCGATTACACGTCAACGATCTCACAATTAGGAGCAACGTATACTCACGCGCTCTGGGGAGGAGGCTTCGGGGCCTCGTATGGACTGTCGTACTCCTGGGCGCCGGTTTATTTGTATGAGAATGACCCAGCAAATCCCGGGACGGTGACGGCGACGCAGAACGGCACCTCCAGCTTTGTAGGAAACAACGCTACTGTATCGTACGGGCGCGCGTTTGGTTCGTGGTCTGCGAATATTGCAGCTTCATACGGCACAGGACTGACAAGATTACTGGTGGGCTACACGCAGACGAACTACGGGACAACAGGATCCATCAGCCGCAATGTGAGGAACTGGAGCATGTCGGTGCACGGGTCGTATTCAAAATCACATGTGGATGCCACTAGTTTGTCGGATACTCTGGCGGCAAGTTATGGGGCCTCGTTTTCACACAAGAATTTTGGAGTGAGTGGAAGTTATGGCAAAAGTTCCGGGAATGCGTTGCAGGTGTTCGGGGGTATTGTTCCCACGCCGATGCCGGTGACGGGAACTCCACAAGATCTGTTGATCCAGTTCTACGGAGACTCTTACGGTTTCGGGGCCAGCTGGAAGCCGAAACGGCGACTGAACATATCAGGAACGTACACGCGGGCAAATTACACGACCATCAATCCGCTGGCCGGGCCCGATCCAGTGAACAGCCAGACAGAACAATATTATGCACGCATGGAATATTCCTTCCGTCAACTGTTTGTGTATACGGGTTACAGCTATGTAAGCCAGGGCTACAACACGGGGACCACGAAGCCATTCAGTTACAACGCTTTCTATTTTGGGGTTACCCGGTACTTCAACTTCTTCTAACCCACCGGGGGAGCAATCGCATTAAGAGTGAAGGGACCCAAGCGGGGTGAAGCGAAGAAAGCGCCTGGCCGTCGGTAGTATGCTTGGAGTGCAATGGAACGAGGGATGCAGATCGAAAAGGACAACTCGATATGGAAGGCGCGTCGCGTGAAAGCGCTTGTGTTTGGGTGCGCGCTGGTTTTGACGATTGCTCCGGCGGCTCGGCAAATGGCAGCGAAAGACAAAAAGCCCCGGGAAGCGATCGTGCCAGTACTGCAGCTTGAAGCGGGCCGCAAACTGATCTTTGAAGGCGCATTCTCTTCCGAAAGAGAAGTGGCAGCGAAGCGAGGTTTCTGGAAGCGCGTGGTAGACGTGGTAGCAGGTGCGCCGGACTTCAAGGAGATGATGCGGCCCTACGGCGTGGTGACGGATTCGAAGGGACGTGTGATCGTCAGCGATCCGGGAGCCGGCGGCGTTCACATCTTTGACTTCAAGCAGGAGAAGTATAAATTCATCACGCGTCGCGAGAAGAGCAAGGAGGCGATGACTTCGCCGCAATGCGTGGCAGTGGACGCGCAAGACAACATTTACGTGACGGATTCGGAACTTGGAAAGGTTTTTGTGTTCGAGCCGAACGGAAAGTTCAGTCATGTTATCGGTAGCCTGAAATACGGCGAAGGTTTTTTTAAGAGGCCTACTGGAATTGTGGTGGATTCCGCTGCCAAACGCATTTATGTGACCGACACCCTGCGCGATCAAATTTTCATGATGGACATGCAAGGAAACGTGCTGCAGAGAATTGGCAAAAGCGGCACGGGCGAAGGGGAATTTCATTTTCCGACGGAGCTGCGGTTAAGCGGAGAAAACCTTCTGGTGGTTGATGCCCTGAATTTCCGGGTCCAGGCACTGGACCGTGATGGAAGATTTCAGTACGCGATCGGGAAGCTCGGAGATGGCCGTGGAACGATTTTCCGGCCGAAGGGGATTGGGATTGACTCGGAAGGCCACCTCTACATCGTCGATGGCGTCTACAACAGGGTGCAAGTGTTTAACCGGGAAGGGCAGTTGCTGTACTACTTCGGCCAACCAGGAACTGGATTTGGGGATTTCCAGATGCCGACAGGAATGTTTATAGATGGATCAGACCGTGTCTTCGTGGTGGATAGCTACAACCACCGCGTAGAAGTGTTTCAATATCTGGCGCTGTCAAAGCACCCAGCGGGAGACGGCAAGTGAAGCGAGCAGGCGTAATCGGAGTGCTGGTATTGCTCGGAGTCATGCGGGCCGCCGGGCAACAGATTATCGGAGACGCGCTGGGCGCTCACGACTTGACACCGATCGGAACCTCGCCGGTGAAGGGAAATTTGTCTGCGGCCTGTCAGTATTGTCATGCGCCGCACTCTGGAATGAGCCAGGGCACCCCGCTGTGGAACCAGACGCTGTCAACGCAGAGCTACACGATGTACACCAGTTCAACGTTCATAGGAAAGCCCAGTCCGCAACCGGCGCTTGGAGGATCAAGCAGCCTATGCTTGAGCTGCCACGACGGAACCGTGGCCCCCGGCCAGACGGTGGCTTACGGAAAATTCGGGATGACCGGCAACATGAACAGTTCGGATGTATTCGGCGCGGATTTGCAGGGGTCACATCCATTCAATCTGGCGTTGCCGTTACAGGATTCGCCAGACCTTGTCGCGACATTGGTGAATGGGGGAAGGACGGCGGATCCGACAGGCGCGGTAAAGTTGGTGGACGGAAACGTCCAATGCACGACCTGCCACGACCCGCACGTGCAATCGATCGACAAGAATTCGCCGAATTTTCTTTTGATCGATAGCTCACGAGGGCAGATGTGCCTGGCGTGTCACGATCCGAACCGGGTCACCACAGGGCAGATGAACCCGCTGGCTGGTTGGCCAACGAGCATTCACGCCACAGCAGGGAATTCCGTAAGCAGCACGCCGCCTGTGGGGCCGTATAAGGATGTAGCGACCAACGCTTGCACTTCCTGCCACCAGACGCACAATGCGCCGGGGGGAGTCAGGCTATTAAGAGGAATAAACGAACAGGATTGCATCGCGTGTCACAGTGGCGGAACAAACGTATCGCCACAGTTGTTAAATGTGTACGCGGAATTCAGCAAAGTGGGGCATCCGGTCCCTTCTGCAAAGAACCTTCACGACCCTGGCGAACCTGCGGTGTTGAACAATAACCGCCATGCAACCTGCGCCGACTGTCATAACAGCCATGCAAGCACGCAAACTGGAAGCTTTCTGGCGCCACCGGTGGTTCGCGGTTCACAAATCGGCGTGGCCGGTGTAAGCGCCGCGGATGGTCTCACTCCCGTAAATCCGTCGGTGAACGCCTATGAAAACTGTCTGCGGTGCCATGGAACGAGCGCTGGGAAAGTGGCAAGCCCGGTGTTTGGATACTTACCCAGTCGTGCGGTCACCCCAGCAGATACGCTTAACTTAATTCCTCAGTTTGCGATTACAAGCCAGTCGAGTCACCCCGTGGTCCACTCGAGGACTAGCGCGCTCTCGCAACCGAGCCTACGATTGAACATGTTGCAGCAGGACGGACTGACGCCGGGTCGAGGCATGGGAACGCAAATCTTGTGTACCGATTGCCATAACAGTGACGATAATCGGGAATTCGGAGGCGCGGGGCCGAATGGGCCGCACGGCTCTAAGTGGACACACATCCTAGAACGGCGGTACGAAATCAGTCAGGCGGCAGCGCCTGGCCAGCCGATTACGAATCTGTTTCCAAATCCGGATCTGAGTATTAACGGGCCATACGAAATGTGTGCCAAGTGTCACGACTTGACAACTGTGCTCCAGAACACGAGCTTCAATCAGCATGCCCTGCACATCAATGATGGGTTCTCCTGTTCTACGTGCCATACCGCGCACGGGATGGGTGCAGTGAGTGCCAGCATATCCGGCGAACGTTTGGTCAACTTTGACATAAATGTGGTGGCGCCAAACGGTGCGACACCGATCGGTTACAATCGAGTGCAGAATTCATGCACGCTTACCTGCCACGGCCATCAGCACAATTAGAACGAACAATTCAAAGCAATGTGAGAAGCGGAAGGCCGCGGAGAGGGGCATTTTGTGGGAATCTTCCAGAAGAATAGGAACACGCGGGAAGCTGAAGGAACAAGGAATCTGATAGGAGAGGCGTTGCCTAACGGGAAGATTGGGCTTCTGCGATAAGTTTCTGAACTTTATCTTTTTGTTCGTATAGCGGATTTGCGGCGAGAAGTTTCTGCCATGTCGCAATCGCTGAAGCGGAATCTTTTTTGCCCCTGAATTGCACAATCCCCAGATTGAAAAGCGTGTCAACTTTTGTGGGTTCGTAGGTGAGCGACTTATTGAACTCAGAGATGGCGTTGTCGGCATTCCCCATGTACCAATAAGCAGTGCCGAGATCGGTCCGCACATCGGTATTTGGAGGCTGCAAGGCGAGCACCCGTTTGTAGTATTCGATGGCATTCGGGTATTGTTTGTCGTCGTAGTAGAGGTTACCCAGTTCGACGAGAATTCCCACATTGTTGGGATCGGATTTCAACTGCTCTATTTTAGCCGCGGCCTGAATGTCGACCGCAGCGTTTAGGTTGTTTGCCGAAGCGGTTGGTGCAGCCTTCGCGCCGATGGGCGAAGGAGACATGGCCTGAGTTGAAGCATTAGAAGGTATCGACCGGCGCAGCAGGAAGCCGCCCCCGGTCCCAATAAGCAAGGAAGCGACGGCCAATGCAATCGCTTGCGTGTTAGTCCACTGAGTCTTGGTGGTTGTATTCGTTGTCGTCACGAAGTTGATTTCCTCCGAAAATGCGCCCGCGCGCGTTATTTTGAAGTTTTGCTTGCGGCCTGAACCTCCGCAATCATATGTTCGACGATCGGCCGGCGATCCAGGTTCGGATTGGTCTTAAGCAATTCTTGCCAGGCGGCGATCGCCCCGGCGGGGTCATTCTTTCCCTTCCATTTGATTACTCCCAAATTAAACAATGAATTAGCGTCCGTAGGATTGTATTTGAGGGATTGGTTCAGTTGCGCGAGCGCGCCATCAACGTCGCCAGTGCTGTAGAGGCAAGAAGACAATTCCGTGCGCGCAGGGAGATTCTTGGGATCTATTTTCAACACCCTGCCGTAATATTCGGAGGCTTCCTGGCATTGGTGGGAGGCGCTGTAAATGGTTGCGACTTGCATGAGCAATGGAACGTTCGAGGGTTCGGCCTTGAGTTTCTCGATGAGTGCGCTGGTCTGGGCGGCAGCCATTTGCTTCAACTGCTCTGGAGTGAGCTTTGGATGAGTCCGAGGGAGGCCGACTTGGCCCGGCACATTTGCCGAAGATTGAACATTTGCAGCCGGAGAAGTGGGAGACTTTGTTCCCAGAAAGAAATAGCCGATGGCGAGTCCCAGTAATAAGAATAGACCTGACAATATGTAGACTTGTTTTGCGGGCCAGGTGGTGGAAGAGGCCACGATGGTGGGGGTTGGGTTGGTCGCCATTCTTTCTTTACTCCTTACAATTTCACGTGGGCGCAGACGAGAAGAATTCTAGGGGTTGCCCCCGCGGCCGGAACGCCTAGAGAGAACCGTTCGAAGGCTGCATTAAAGCATAGCTCAGGCAAATAATTGCTGTGTTTATAGAGTGTTGCCAATTCCCGGGCAATTCTCTGTGGAGCGAGAAAAGAGAAGTGTACGAGAGGGTCAAAAGGAGAGTAAGGGAGGAGAGAGAGGGGCGCCATCGGCTTCGTCACACGCCCCTGTGATATCCGTCACAGGGGGAAGATGAAACGTGAAGCTTGCGAAAATACGAGGATTTTCGATGTCGAGTTGTTGACGGGGACAAAGCGGCAACGAGCGTGTAGCATTGTTCGATGAAGAGGCGGGATTCGAAAGTCCTTGAGGATTTTGTGTGGCTACGAATAAAGGATATTCGTGACCGAAGCTGACACAAGTGAGAATCAAGGATTCCGAGCAGACACAGAAGTCGTACCTCGATCCTTTAATTGGTTTTTATCATCGCCAAGTTTCCGCCTATCAATGCGTGCGCAATCCGCTAAAAGTCTTGAGCGTGGAGTCACTCGAAGCCTGGTGAGACTTAAAGCTCAAACGATGCGGCTTGACGTTTCGAGTTCTCACCGCATCTCGGAAAATAGAGAGGGCATTCAATTGGAGTTCACGCCGTCGTTGGGAAATGTCACTCACGCAAAGAGTGGAAAAGCAGAGACAAGTAGAAATGAATTTAGAAAAAACGGGAAAAATAAACAGCACGCAGTGATGCGCGTCACAGTGCAAATGTGCGACTGGGCAAGTCGTAAATAGCCTTATTTTTATTGATGTTTTTATTGCTTTCGACTCCGTGTAGCCCTACCATTTTTGTGTACGAACCCGGAGAACCCAATGAACAGAAATATGTCAATTGTAGACGGCAATGAAGCGGCCGCGTCGGTCGCATTCCGCCTGAATGAAGTGATTGCGATCTATCCAATCACGCCGTCGTCGCCGATGGGCGAATGGTCTGACCAGTGGAATTCAGAAAGAAAAAAGAATATCTGGGGAGCGATTCCAGATGTGATCGAGATGCAGAGCGAAGGTGGAGCGGCCGGAGCGCTGCACGGTGCGCTGCAGGCTGGCGCGTTGGCCACAACGTTCACGGCGTCGCAGGGACTGCTGCTCATGATCCCGAATATGTACAAGATTGCAGGAGAGTTGACGGCGGCGGTGATACACGTAGCAGCACGGACGCTGGCCACACACGCGCTATCGATCTTTGGCGATCATAGCGACGTGATGTCGACACGCGGCACGGGATTCGCGCTGCTGTCTTCGAATTCCGTGCAAGAAGCTTGCGACCTGGCTTGTATAGCGCAAGCGGCAACGCTCGAGTCGCACGTGCCGTTCCTGCATTTCTTCGATGGGTTTCGAACTTCGCACGAAGTGAACATGATTACGCCGCTGAGTGACGACGATTTGCGCGCAATTGTTGACGAAAAGTATGTGCGGCAGCATCGTGAACGGTCGATGTCGCCGGACCGGCCGAGTCTGCGAGGCACGGCGCAGAATCCGGACGTTTTCTTTCAGGCGCGCGAGGCCTGCAACCCGTTTTACCGGGCCTGTCCGACGATTGTACAGGACGTGATGGACCGGTTCGCAAAACGCACGGAGCGCGCTTACAGGTTATTTGATTATTACGGGCCGGCAGATGCGGAGCGGCTGATTATTCTGATGGGTTCGGGAGCAGGAGCGGCAGAAGAAGCCGTGGATGCGCTGGTGAAGCGTGGAGAAAAAGTAGGCTTACTGAAAGTTCGCCTGTTCCGCCCCTTCTCAGCGGATGCCTTCCTGGGAGCGATTCCGGCCAGCGTGAAGGGAGTTGCAGTGCTGGACAGAACGAAAGAGCCAGGAAGTCTGGGAGAGCCGTTGTATCAAGATGTGCTGACGACTTACATGGAACGGTATGCAGCACATCCGGCATCGGGAATTCCTCGAATCATCGGGGGAAGGTATGGGCTGTCGTCGAAGGAATTTACGCCGGCCATGGTGAAAGCGGTATTTGACGAATTGAAGAAGCCGGAAGCGAAGAATCACTTCACGGTGGGCATCAATGATGATGTTACGCATACCAGCCTGACCTACGACGCGGACTTTTCGACGGAGGACCCGCGGACAGTGCGAGCGCTGTTCTATGGATTGGGCTCGGACGGTACGGTTGGGGCAAACAAGAACTCCATCAAGATTATCGGCAAGGGTACGAATAACTTCGCGCAGGGCTATTTCGTATACGACTCTAAGAAGGCCGGGGCGGTGACCGTTTCACACTTGCGATTTGGGCCAGATCCCATTCGCTCCACATATTTGATCACTAGGGCAAATTTTGTGGCCTGCCACCAGATTCAGTTCCTGGATCGCATCGACGTTTTGGCCGCGGCGGAGCCGGGCGCGACGTTCCTGCTGAATACTCCGTTTGGGCCTGACGAAATCTGGAATCATGTGCCTCGGCAGGTGCAGGAAACAATCCTGAAGAAGAAACTGAAGTTCTATGTGATCGATGGATACGCAGTGGCGCGCGCGGCGGGAATGGGCAGCAGGATCAATACGATCATGCAGACCTGTTTCTTCGCCATCAGCGGTGTCCTTCCAAAAGACGAAGCAATCGCGGCAATCAAGAAGGCCATTACCGACACCTACGGCAAGCGGGGCGACGCGGTAGTACAGAAGAATTATGCGGCGGTGGATCAGGCGCTGGCGAATCTCTATCAGGTTAAGGTGCCCGATCAAGTTACGGCAGTGTTCGACATGCTACCGGCAGTCTCAACACAGGCCCCGCAATTCGTGCGCAGTGTGCTGGGGACGATCATCACCGGCAACGGAGACAATCTGCCGGTGAGCGCCATGCCTGTAGACGGAACATTCCCGACAGGGACGGCGATGTGGGAGAAGCGGAATATCGCCAAGGAAATTCCGGTGTGGGACGAAGACTTGTGCATTCAGTGCGGAAAATGCGTGCTGGTATGCCCACACGCGGTAATTCGCGCAAAGGTTTACGATTCGTCGCTACTGAAGGATGCACCGGCGACATTCAAGAGTTCGAAGCCCAGGTGGCGTGAGTTTGAAACACTGAAGTATACACTGCAGGTGGCGCCGGAAGACTGCACTGGATGCAAATTATGCGTGGAAGTATGCCCGGCCAAGAGCAAGAGCGAAGTGAAGCACAAGGCCATCAATATGCAGGAGCAGGATCCCCTTCGTAAGCCAGAAAGCCTGAACTGGGAATTTTTCCTGGGATTGCCGGAATTCGACCGCAACAAGCTGTCGCACACACAGGTAAAGGACTCGCAGTTGC
Organism: Candidatus Acidiferrales bacterium; assembly: GCA_963748365.1. Taxonomy (GTDB): domain Bacteria; phylum Acidobacteriota; class Terriglobia; order Acidiferrales; family UBA7541; genus Acidiferrum. The sequence continues at coordinate 63,959 of CAVVJG010000013.1, read as the reverse complement.
TCGAGCCACTGTTTGAATTTTCCGGCGCTTGTGCAGGCTGCGGCGAAACGCCGTACATAAAGCTGCTAACGCAGTTGTTTGGCGACCGATTGCTGGTGGCGAACGCGACGGGATGCTCGTCGATTTATGGCGGGAATTTGCCGACCACACCGTACACGAAGAACAAAGAAGGGCGTGGACCAAGCTGGTCGAACTCACTGTTCGAAGACAATGCGGAATTTGGGCTGGGCATGCGACTGGCCGTGGATCAACAGAATCAATATGCACGGGAATTGTTGACGCGGTTTGACGGAAAGCTTGGCGAGTTGCTGGTGAAAGGCTTGCTGGAAGCCGACCAGACCAAAGAGCTGGGAATTCAAGAACAGCGCAAGCGCGTGGTGGAGTTGAAGAAAATGCTTGCTGGGCAAAGTTCACCTGAGGCACTGGCCTTGTTGACGGTGGCTGACAGCCTGGTGAAGAAGAGCGTCTGGCTGGTGGGTGGGGATGGCTGGGCATATGACATCGGCTTCGGTGGACTCGACCATGTCCTCGGCACAGGGCGCAACGTAAATGTGCTGGTCGTGGATACCGAGGTTTACTCCAATACCGGGGGGCAAATGTCTAAGGCCACGCCGCGAGGGGCGGTGGCGAAGTTTGCGACCGGGGGAAAACATACTGGAAAGAAAGATCTGGCAATGGAAGCGGTCAGCTACGGATATGTCTACGTCGCACGCGTGGCTATAGGATCGAGCGACACGCACACTGTGAAGGCCTTCACGGAAGCAGAAGCGCACGATGGACCTTCACTGATTATCGCCTACAGCCATTGCATCGCGCATGGATACGATATGGCGAATGGCCTAGATCAACAGAAGAAAGCGGTGCTGTCTGGATACTGGCCGCTGATGAGATATAACCCAGGGCTACGCGCAGAAGGAAAGAATCCGTTCCAACTGGATTCGAAAGCACCCAGCATTCCTTTGAAGGCTTATGCTTACCAGGAAGCCAGATACACGATGCTGGTTCGAAGCGATCCTGTCGCAGCGCGCGACTTGTTGAAGATGGCGCAGGACGATGTGGAGCGGCAATGGCGTGTGTACTCGAACCGGGCGGCAATGGCGGGGCGTGCAGAAACGCCGCACATAGCGCCGGTTGCACCGCCAGAACCGGATGAGGTTATTACCACCGTAAAGAAAGAGGGAGAAGACGAATGAGCGATCTCTCAACAAAATATCTGGGATTGAACTTCAAATCGCCGTTGCTGGCCTCGGCCTCTCCTTTGTGCGAATCCGTGGACAACATAAAGCGTTTAGAGGACCACGGCATCGCCGGCGTTGTGCTGCCGTCGCTGTTTGAAGAACAACTGGAGCTAGAAAGCCTTTCGGTGGACTCAGATTTGACCCGCGGAGCGGAAAGCTTCCCGGAATCCGCGGGATTTTTCCCGGATTTGCAGACTTACAATCTGGGGCCTGACGGCTACCTTGAACTGATCCGTCACGCAAAAGAAGCGGTAAAGATCCCGATCATCGCGAGTATCAACGGAACTTCAGATGGCGGGTGGCTGCAGTATGCCCGCCTGATGGAAGAGGCGGGTGCGGATGCGATTGAATTGAACATTTATTCGATCGTGACGGATCCCGCGGTGAGCGGCGCCGAGGTGGAGAAAAACTACATTGAACTGGTCCGACACCTGAAGAGAAATCTTAGGATTCCACTGGCCGTAAAACTGTCGCCATTTTTCAGCGCTCCGGCGAATATGGGAGTACGGTTTGACGAAGCGCACGCAGACGGAATTGTTCTTTTCAACAGGTTCTATCAGCCTGATTTCGACATCGAACAACTGGTGGTGTCACCCAGCCTGGCGTTGAGCCGGCCGGAAGAACTACTATTAAGGATTCACTGGGCGGCTATTCTTTACGGGCATGTCAAGGCAGACATCGGAATCACCGGTGGTGTACACACCTCGCGTGACGTGATTAAGTGCGTGCTTGCCGGGGCCAAGGTGGGGTTCATGACATCGGCGCTGTTGCGAAATGGCGTGCAGCATGCAGCGTATGTACTGCGGGAATTGAGCCGTTGGCTGGAAGAGCATGAGTATGCGTCGGTACAGCAGATGTGCGGAAGCATGAGCCACGGATCGGTTGCGGACCCAACAGCGTTCGAGCGCGGCAATTATATGAAAGTGTTGAGCTCGTACACGCTGCGTGCAAACGTATTTAATGATTGATGGCTTCAACGATGACGTCCGTGAAGTCTTCGGGGAAAAGGATGCGATTGATCAACACGCCGATGTCGTGGAGCAAACCACAAAGGTAGGTTTGTTGTTGGTTGCCAAAGCCGAAAGTTGTTCCAAGTTTACTGGAAACGACGGCAGTGCCCAGTGCGTGACTCCAGAAGACTTCTTTCCCGATGGCCGGGCTGAAATTGGCGAACATCATTGGAAGGCTGCAGGAAAAGACGAGGTCCCGAATACGCCAGAGACCAAGAGCGATGACGGCTTCGCGAACGGTAGCAACGTCGCCCCTTTGACGAAACAGTGCGGAATTCGCGAGGCGCAAGACCTGAGCAGTGAGCGATTTGTCGTAAGCAATGGTGTCGGAAATGTTTTCCAGATCAATTTTACCGGCGGGCATGGTTAAGGCGGTGGTAAGCGTGCTAAGGATTGCGGGCATCGCCGGCAGGTTGCCGAGTTGTTTTACGCGTTGCGTCAGAATGTCGTAGGTTACCGGATTCACCCTTTCACCTCGTGAGAAGAATTGACGTTGGTCGCCAGAGACACTGGACTGGTACGGTAGAAAACCAAAGACGTACCCGGAAAGGAATGAGCAAGCGAGATATCAGAGTATGCACTGAGAAACTGGTGGAGAGCGGTGCGGTCTGTTCCAAGATTGAACATGGATTGCCTATGCGGCTCAGCTTGGTGGATTCAATAGTTGGTGAAGCGTTGATGAAATGTGACAGCAGATGGGGAACCCAATGCCTGTATGGGCTTAATCGCTTTCCATCGCGAGACCGCAATGCGGGAACTTGCCGGGACAGGGCGGCGGGTGGCAATCATCGTGCTCATTTCACAGTGCGCACTTCAGGCTGCCCGGGAACAAATCTCATGGTCAAGACGGAAGCACTCAATCGTTTCTTAGCTCGCCAACCGATTCTCACAGCGAATAAGAAACTCTTCGCATACGAGATCTTGTCCCGATATGGGCCAGAAAACTAGTGCCGCCAAACGGGTACGCAACGGTTTCATGTGAACGGGATGGATGAGCTTTTCCTTATGGCATAGCGACAATGACAGAAGGGATGCCTGCTTTCCTGAATTGCACACAAGAATTCCTGGTCAACGATTATTTGACATTGATGCCTCGTGAATTGGTGGTGGGAGAAATACTGGAGACGGTGGCTGCCGACGACGAAGTGATGGCGGCATGCCGACGGATGAAAGAGCAAGGCTATCGGCTAGCGCTGGATGATTACTGCGATGTTGCCGAAGTACCGCCACTGCTGGAATTTGCGGACTATGTGAAGTTCGATGTGCTGATGACCAGTTTTGAGGAGCAGAAGAGATTGGTAGGAAATTGCCAGGAACGCAGAATACCGGCGCTAGCTGAAAAAGTAGAGACAGATGAACAATTCCAGAACTGTCTGAACATCGGATACGAACTATTTCAGGGTTATTTCTTTGCAGGCCGCAGATTGTCGGCAGGCGAAGCGTTCCAGCCAACAAGATGGTGTACGAATTTTCGCCGCATTGCACTCATTTTCAAGCGAGACGTTTCGTTGAGTTACCGGCTGCTGAAATACCTCAATTCTGCCGCATTCGGGTTGCGCATGGAGATCCACTCGATTCCGCATGCACTGTCATTACTGGGCGAGAGGGCCACGCGGAAGTGGATATCGATGGTGAGCGTGGCGGCGCTAGGGGACGAAGCAGCAGACGGACTTCTCAAGCTGCCGTTGTTGCGCGCGATCTTCTGCGAGTTGATCGGCCAGAAAATCGGAATGATCCAGGAAACGAATGAACTATTTTTGATGGGGCTGCTGTCGGTGATGGACGCCTTGCTGAATGTCCCGATGAATGAGGTGTTGAAGGAGATTCCGGTGGATGAGGAGATCAAGAAGGCACTTTTGGGATTGCCGAGCCGTAACCGACCAATTTTTGAGGTCGTGCTGGACTATGAATCGGGGACTTGGGAGCAACTGGCGAATTCCGCGCGCGCAATCCGTCTACACGAGAATTTTCTGCCGGACTTGTATCTGCGATGGGTGCGTTGGGTGACGGAAGTTCTGGATGGGACGCCGGCCCACGCTTGAGTCTTGTTGGTCACTTATTTCCTTCCTTGAGAAGTTCTGACGCAATGTGGAAAGCAGAATTGGCGGCGGGAACTCCGCAATAAATGGCGGAATGAAGTAAGACTTCGCGAATGTCCTCTCGTGTGACGCCATTGTTGAACGCGGCGCGCAGATGGAGTTTCAGTTCATCGTTACGATTTAGAGCCACCAGCATGGAAATAGTGAGCAAGCTGCGCGTCTTCTTGCTGAGGCCGGGACGATCCCAGATTTCCCCCCAGGCGTAACGTGTAATTAAATCCTGAAAATCAGCGTTGAAGTCAGTCTCATGTGCTTTGGCTCGATCAACATGTGCATCGCCCAGGACTTCGCGGCGGACTTTGGTGCCAGCTTCACGACGCTTGCGATCATCCATCGGTATGCTCCCTCAGGCGCGAAGAAAGGATAAAACTTCGCGGTTGAATTCGGTTTGTGCTTCGATGTTGGAAATGTGCGCAGCGGGAACCTCTACGAAGCGGCTGCCAGAAATTCGCTCGACAAGAAAGCGGCCATCGGTGGGCGTGGTAACGGGGTCGTGGGTGCCGGAGAGGACGAGCGATGGCAGGTTGATGGCGGAAAGAGATTCACGGTGATCGAAATCGCGCACGGCGGCGCAATTTGAGACATACCCGTCGGGATTGCTGTTTTCCAGCATTGAGAGCATGGCTTTTGCTTGCGTTGCGTGGGTGGTGCGGAATGAAGTGGTGAACCAACGTTCGATGACTGCACTCGTAACCGCTTTCATGCCACCCTGCTGGACCGCTTTGATGCGGGCATTCCACGTTTCGCGTGTGCCAATTTTCGCAGCGGTATTGCAGAGGACAATCTTGCGAAATCGAGAGGGCTCATGGGCACCGAGGAACATCCCGGTCATGCCGCCCATGGAAAGGCCGCAGAAGGACACTTGGGAGAGTTGAAACGCATCGAGGAGGTGCAGGACGTCGTGACTCAATTGCTCGATGGAATAGGCGCCGGGAGTCACAGAGGATTGGCCGTGGCCGCGCGTGTCGTACCGAAGAATGCGAAAGTGCTTTGAAAAATCCGCGAGCTGGGCGTCCCACATCTGGAGGGTGGTGCCGAGGGAATTGGAAAAAACGAGAACAGGAGCAGTGTCTGCTCCCGACCATTCGTAGTGAATTTGTGCATCAGGCAATTTGGCGAAGGGCATAGATAGATCTCTTTCCAGGCTAGGAAGAAGTTGACAAGCGCCGGGCGTTAGCGAGCACCGTGTCAATAAATGCGCCGACGCTCCCCAGATATTTTTGTGCATCGAAGAGATCTTCGATTTCCGCTGAAGATAAATTGCTAGTCAGCGTAGATTCTTTACGCAGAACGTCTTTTAGATGACACTTTTCAATCACCACCGTCCTGCATACAGATTCCATCAGTTGGTGCGCCGGCAATTTGCCGATGCGTTTCGCGAGGGCCATGCTGACCGCCTCGGCAAAAATTAGGCCGTTTGTGAGTTCTAGATCTTGTTTCATGCGCTTGGTATGTATTTGCAGGCCGGGAAGCATCTGCGCCAAATGATGGAGAGCGCCGGCGGTAAGGCGAACGATTTCGGGCAAGGTTTCCCACTCGGCGTGCCAACCACCAAGGCCGCGCGCTTCTTCCTGTGGCATGGCGGCCAACATGGTGCTGACGAGAGAAGGAACACGCAAGCCGGCTGCGAGTACCAAGGCACAGGTGACGGGATTGCGTTTGTGAGGCATGGAAGAAGAACCACCGCGCCCGTCGGAAAATGGTTCGGAGAGTTCCGCGATTTCGGTTTGCGAGAGCAGGGAAATGTCGCGGGCGATCTTGGCCAGCGTGCCACAACATATGCCGAGAGCGGTGGCAACTTCGGCGAATCGATCACGATGAGCGTGCCACGGGGCAGCGGGGAGGGTGAGGTTGAGACCTTGGGCAAGGGCAGCGGCGACCGCCGGCCCGCGCGCACCAAGAGACGCGAGTGTGCCGACGGCTCCCCCAAATTGCAGCGCGAAAACTCGGGGACGAACTTCGGTGAAGCGTTCCCTGTCGCGGAGAAGCGCATCAAGCCAACCAGCAACGATGAAGCCAAAGGTCGAGGGAATCGCCTGTTGCATCCAAGTACGAGCCACGATGGGAGTATTGCGGTGGGTCTCGGCGAGAGAGCCGAGGGTATCGGTAAGGGCGCGAAGATCGCGATCGATATGCTCGAAAGCGCGACGCAACTGAAGAACGGTCGCAGTGTCGATGACGTCCTGGCTCGTTGCGCCCCAATGGACAAAATGCGCCGCGTCTTTGTCGTCTAGGGCGACGAGCGCGGTCAATTGTTTAACGACTGGGATCGCAAGGTTGCCAGAAACGGCAGCGCCGGCGGCAATCTGTTTCAAATCGAAAAATTCGGCGCGACACTTGGCAACGATAACGCGCGCGGCGGACTCGGGAACGAGTCCAACCAATGCTTCGGCCCTGGCGAGCGCGGCTTCGAAGTCCAGAAGGCTCTGCAGATGCTCCACGTCAGAAAAAATATGTACTACCGAGGCGCTGCGGAAGAGCTCGTCGAGAAGATTCATAGTGTGTCGTTCAGTTTGTTGATGCTCTCTACGCTTTTTCAAGTATAACGGCGATACCCTGGCCCACACCGATGCACATTGTACACAAAGCATAGCGGCCATTGGTGCGATGAAGTTGATAAACCGCCGTCGTGACGAGGCGTGCTCCGCTGGCCCCGAGCGGATGGCCGATTGCGATAGCGCCACCGTTCGGATTGATGTGCGCCGCGTCGTCTGGCAAACCTAACTCGCGCATAACGGCGAGAGCTTGCGAGGCGAATGCTTCATTGAGTTCGATCACATCCATTTGAGCGACAGTGAGATTGGCTTTGGCCAGGACTTTCCCCGCGGCCGGCACAGGACCCATACCCATTATTCGAGGAGCGACACCCGCGGCCGCCGCCGCTACTACTCGGGCTTTGGGAGTGAGCTTGTGGCGAGTGACAGCATCTTCGGAAGCAATTAGCAGGGCGCAAGCGCCGTCGTTGATACCAGATGCATTTCCGGCGGTGACGGTGCCTTCGGGTTTCACGACTCCTTTCAACTTTGCGAGACCTTCAAGAGTCGTGTCCGGACGGGGATGTTCATCGACAGAGACAAGTGCTGGATCACCTTTTTTTTGCTGTATGGAGACGGGCACGATTTCTTGCGCCAGGATTCCAGCCTTGATGGCCGCCGCGGCGCGTTGCTGGCTGCGAAATGCGAAGGCATCCTGGTCGACGCGCGAGACGTGAAATTCCTGCGCTACAAATTCACCGGTTTCTGGCATCAGGTCAGTGCCGTATTTTGCCTTGAGAGCAGGATTGATAAAGCGCCAGCCCATCGTTGTGTCTTCAAGCTTCAGCGAACGAGAGAAAGCCGCGTCGGCCTTGCCCACGACGAATGGCGCGCGGGTCATGCTTTCAACACCCCCTGCGATAAGTAAATCGACTTCGCCACTTTTGATCGCACGCGAAGCGATGGCAACGGCGTCCATGCTGGAACCGCAAAGGCGATTGATGGTGGTGCCTGGAACTTCTTTGGGGATTCCGGCTAGAAGCAGGGCCATGCGGCCGACGTTACGATTGTCTTCACCAGCCTGGTTGGCGCAGCCGTAGATGACGTCGTCGAGCGTGCTCCAATCGGCATTGGGATTGCGGTCCAGCAAAGCTTTGATGGGGATGGCGGCGAGATCGTCGGCGCGAATTGAAGCAAGGGCACCGGCGTAGCGGCCGATGGGCGTACGAATGGCATCACAAATGAAAGCAGTTTTCATGGGATTGCATCTTCCCTCATTCACAGTCTACCGTAAACGCATAGCGTAAAACCAAATCGCATGTAGGATTGGGCGGGACTGCGCTAAACTCTGGCAAAGCTAGTTTTGGGTGCGAAATGGCGGGAGCTAATGCTCACGAATCGTAGAGAAATTCACATCGAGTGGGGAGACTGCGATCCTTTCGGGATCGTATTCTTCCCGCGATATTTTGAGTATTTTGATGCATGCACCAACGCGCTATTTCAGCGGGTCTTGGGCATGACCAAGGCAGAGATGCTGCGGCGATACGCGATAGCAGGGATCCCGCTGGTTCAGGCAGGCTGCAACTTTCATGTGCCTTCCTCGTTTGGAGATGTGGTTACGGTGGAATCGCGCGTGACGAGATGGGGCAAGAGCAGCTTCATGGTGCAACACAAATTATTTCGGGGCGAGACGCTTGCGGTCGAAGGTACGGAGACCCGGGTGTGGACGGTGCGCACGGCTGACGCGGGTGCAAAAGCGAAAAGCCAGGCGATACCCAGAGAAATTATGGAAAAATTCGCTTAAGAATGACGCGCTAGTTAGTTCATTTGAATAAAAAATGTCGCGACAAGGAAGATAGTTTCCACAGAGGCGGCCATGGGTAGCACAAACATTCCAACGAACTCTGTATTGCAGAAGTCTCTGCCGAGTTCGTTCTATCTTGCCGACGAGATCTTCGCGGTGGAGAAAGAAAAGATATTTTGCAGGGAATGGTTTTGCGCCGCACGCGAGGAACAGATTGCCAAGCCAGGGGACTACCTGGTGCTGGAGATTGCAGGGGAGAGCATCTTGGTGGTCCGGAACAGGGAAGGCGAGATCAAGGCACATTATAACGTGTGCCGTCATCGAGGAACTCGACTGGTGCCTTCCACCGGCGAAGAGCCGCCAAGTGACATCAAACTGAGCGGCGGAGTCTTAGGGGCGAACGGAATTCGTTGCTCGTATCACCATTGGACCTACAGCTTGGATGGGCGGTTGTTGAGCGCGCCGTACGTGAAAGAGAGCGAACATTTTTGTAAGGAAGAGTTTTCCCTATATTCGGTGGGCGTGGAACTGTGGGGTGGTTTTGTCTTTGTGAACCTTTCACAGAAGGATGTGTTGCAGGAAGGACACTCTCTAGAAAAACAATTTGGTGAGGCGATAGAGCGAACGAAGCGCTACCCACTGGGTGATTTGCGAACGGCCAAACGCATTGTGTACGAGGTGCAGGCGAATTGGAAAATCGTAATGGAAAACTACAACGAATGCTATCACTGTGGCCCCGTGCATCCGGAACTTTGCGAAGTTGTTCCCGCGTTCAAACAGCAGGGAGGAAGTGGCTTGGAGTGGGAGCGGGGAATCCCGCACAAAGATGGGGCGACGACATTTACGTGGACGGGCATGACCGACCGTGAGCCGTTCCCTGGATTGAATGAAGATGAAAAAATACGTCATAAAGGCGAATTGATCTATCCGAATATGATGCTGAGCCTGGCATGCGATCACGTCGCGGCCTTCACGCTGTGGCCGATTGGGCCGAAAAAAACTAGTGTGGTGTGCGATTTTCTATTTCATCCCGACGAGATGAAAAAAGAGAAATTTGACCCAAGGGATGCTGTCGATTTTTGGGATCTGGTAAACCGGCAGGATTGGGAAATCTGCAAGCGAGTGCAACAAGGTTTAGGCTCGCGCGTTCACGAATTCGGTTACTATGCGCCGATGGAAGACATGAGCCTGGATATAAGGCGGTACGTGCTGGAGCGACTGGGAATGAGTTGAAATTGCTGAGTGCGAGAATGCGGACCGGCCGAAAATAATAAGCACCATCGGTGCCAAAATCCCCAATCACACAATGAAGGTATTTTAATCAGGGTGGGAGGTGGTGTGTTCCGAAATGACCTAACGCTCCCGAGTTGAACACTCGGACGCAGGAACTTCGGAGAAAGTCCTGCCGCGAGCGGTAATTGAAGCATGTCCGCATATAAAAGAACAAATAGCAACAATGAGCAGGCGATCGTCAAAAAAGGAAAAATGCCGATAGAGAGAATGGCATGCGAACGGACTGTGCACTGGAACATCGCTTGCACGGAATATGAGTTCAGAGCCTGTTGCCTGGGCGGGAGTCAGACAGCGAGAAGAGAAATCAGAAGAAAGTGTGCCAAAAGGAATTTCTGCTGATAATTGCGGGACGCCAGCACGTTGTACTTCTTGAAAAAAGCCGACCGAGTTGAAGGACATTACATGATCGCTGCATTTGAGCAGTGGAAGAAGGGCGAATGGCTCCAATCCGGGTACTAGTGGACTGTAACAGCTGAACTGGGAGTAATGCGACGTGTAGGATCGAAGTAGCGCCACTTTACGGTTTTGGGCACGTTGTTGTAGTGCCGGATGTATTTCATAAGCTTTCTCCGCAACTCGGCCACCGACTTGAACACCCCGCGCGCAATGACGTCGCGCTCGATCTTGGCAAACCAGAGTTCGATCTGGTTGAGCCAGGAGGAATAGGTCGGAGTGAAGTGCAGGTGAACCTTCGGATGGCGATCCAGAAAGTCGTCGACTTGTCCCGTTTTATGGGCCGAGAGGTTGTCGGCAATCACGTGGATCTCTTTGCCGCGCGGTTGGTTGACGACGATGTCGGCCAGAAACGCGACGAACTCCGCGGATGTATGCCGCACGGCGGTCTTGCCGAGTACCTCGCCGGTCTTGGTGTCGAACGCTGCGTACAAGGACAGCGTGCCGTGCCGGAAGTACTCAAAGCCGTGTCGTTCGGCGCGTCCCGGCGAGAGTGGCAACACCGGATCCTTGCGAGTACGACAAGCGGATGGAAAAAATCGCCAAGGAAGTGTACCCGGAAGTGTCCTTGCTCAAGCAAGTGAAGGGTGTGGGAACGCAAATCGGGCTGACCTATATCCTGACGATTGAAGACCCGTATCGATTTTCAAAGAGCCGCGAGGTCGGTTGTTTTCTGGGGTTGCGACCTGGCCGGAGAAACTCCGGGGCGAGCGAACCACAGAAGAAAATCAGCAAGGAAGGAGACCGGTATCTGCGAACCATGATGGTACAGGGAGCGCATTACATTCTGGGGCCTTTTGGCGAAGACAGTGATCTACGTAGATGGGGACTGAAGCTTGCAGAGCGAGGAGGAAAAAATGCCAAGAAACGAGCGGTAGTTGCCGTGGCAAGAAAGCTGGCAGTACTGCTGCATCGCTTGTGGGTAAGCGGAGAGGTGTACGAACCACTACGCAATAGCCAAAAAGCGATGCGCGCTGTGGCCTGGAAAGTTTTAATCCGGACAGCTGAGCTCGACCGCCGAGTCCAGGTGACTGCGACTAAGTCCTGAGGCCCGACTCCCATCCGAAAAGGTGGGACGAGAGGTCGAAAATCAGGTAGCAGCACCTACTGAACGAGAACCCCCAGCTTGCACCGAGCGAATATCGCTCACACAGAGTGCGAATGGAAGGATGGCGACAGGGGCGGCTTAGCTGAATGGGAACAGAAAGAAAGAACGAAGAAAATAAAAGTGTGCCTTGACATCAACCGGCCTTCTCATGGAAGGACTTGGCAGCCTGTTAATTCGCAGTTCACTCGAGGGGTTTGCATTCCCTGATTATTCCACTTTCATCACTGAGCACTGCATATCCCGTTTCGTCCGTCGCGTCTTTTAACAGAACAATCCAACCTTGGCCATCCGTTGGCACAATTAATCGCAGATTCCACCCTGGCAAGATTTCTGGCGTGGAGCCGAAATGAACATTGGAGTCTCGCGAGTAAGAATTTGCGAGCCACTCGGTCAAATATTCTTGCTGGTGCGCCAGAAGAGTCTGCCATGATGCAAACGAGCCGTAAGTAGATTGTTCGCCGACTTCGGCTGCATTAATTGTCCTAACGAGGCCGACCATGCTCGAGCGCCTTTCCAGGTTAGGCTTTTTAGGACTGGTGGGAGCATCCTGTGCGAATTGAGACGCCAGAGTCCCGAGAGCCAATATGAGCAGGACTGTGTTCAAGATGATTTGAAGTTTCTTCACGGTGGGTTCTCCTTCCTGTGCCTGGCGGACTGATGCGTCCTTTCTAGCATGTTTATCTGCTTGACCGTCACTACTAGTGGCGATTAATCGCCCTAACCGGTAACTGGAACCGCCACGAATAATCAGGCACTGCGCGCCACAAAACAAACACGGTGGTAGAATCAAGCCTCAGTGATGTATTGAAGAGACTGCGATGATTTCCAAGCGTGCCTTTAAAGTTCTGCTCGTAGCATTGGCGCCACTTTTTCTATCGCCAGCTAAAATCCTCGCAACCCCTCCATCGGAATGTAGCGCGAATGATTTGCTCGCCCTCTTGAGGCCGGACGACCCCGCATATTCCGACGCTATGGAACTATCGCAGTTCCTTAAAACCCGCGGTTTTACTGTGAAATGCGTGGGTCAATCGAAAAGCATAAATCTTTTCACAGGTCAGTCGGGGGCCGCTGTCTACCGAACCGACCACGGCGATTTTGACGTGTTGTTTTTGCCCAAGTCAGAGGCTTTTGCCGTACAGCCTATCGAACGTCGACAAAACGGCAGGTACCTATACACTTTCGGTGGAAATCCACGGGCATCTGGTGGGCCTTGGGATAGTGCCCATCCCATATATTTCGTTCAGTTCGCAAATCAATTGTTTGTCGCAAATGATAGTCGGGTGCCAGAAAACCTACAGAAAGCACTACATCCGCAGTAGAAACGAAATTCCAATTACAACTCCTGATTGATCAACCGGAAACATGGGTACTATACGCCACATGTCCGATTGCTCTATAAAAGCAGTTGACCGCGCCCGGGGCACAGTCACTGGTGCCAGAAACTTGTCTCGAGTTTCCAATGGCTGGAAAATTTTTCCGTGAGAGAAAGTCTCGATCGCTTCCGTTGGATCATAAACACCACCTTTGAACAGATCACTTCCTAGATGGTGTTGCATCGGGCTAGGCAAGACACGCGCGGTAAATAGGCTCTGGAAATAGGCAGCCTACAATTTCTCAATGCGAACTTCCGAGTGCGGATTGTGGGAGTTTCCGACGGGAACCCATGCTCTTACCTTTCCGTAGACCACAACAAGCAGCGCACAACTTGTTACCGTTAAGACAAAGTAGTACGCCCGTACCATCGAGTTAACCCCCAGTCACTATGTAACAACCACATTAGTTTATTAGAGATAAAGATTCGCCGAAGGGATAGCTTATGAAAACGTCAATCTCGCTTCCTCTATGTATTCTGTGCTCCTTCTTGCTGGTGAGCCAGACTGTCACGTCTTCAGTCGCGGAAGGGCAGCAGCCGACGGCTTCTACTCGCACTGCATTCATGCTTGAAGATGGAACACCGATTAAGTTGCGGCTTTCACAAACGGTGTCGTCTGCGGACGCACGTGTGAACGACCGTGTTGAATTTGAGGTCTTGGAAGATGTCCTAGTAGGCGGGGTTGTCGTTATCCCGAAAGGCGGGGCTGCGCTGGGGACTGTGACCGAGGCCGTTCCGAAGAGACGAATGGCTCGTGGTGGAAAACTAGAAATCGTTATGGATTCAGTCCGACTTGTTGACGGTCAAAAGGCTGCTCTCCGCGCTGTCAAGGACGGCAAGGGTGGTGGACATACGGGAGGAATGACCGTAGGGATAGTAGCGGCTGCCATCGTATTCTGGCCAGCGGCTCCACTTTTTCTACTCATGCACGGGAAGGATATTACGTTCCCCAAGGGAACAGACGTTCCAACCTTTATTAACGGTGATATGAAGCTAGACCCAGAAAAATTTCAGCAGGCGGAAGGTGGCTCAATGCGGTCTGTCGTCGGTGCCGTCGCCAGCAATCTAGCCATCAGTTCCACACCTGTGGGGGCTGACATTTATGTGGACCAGAATTTTGTGGGGAATACGCCTTCCACCGTAAGCATTCCGGCAGGTAAACACTCAGTGTCCGTGCGGAAGGCCGGATTTCAAGATTGGACCCGAGAGATGAATTTCTCCGGCGGGGCAATCACCCTCAACGCGGAACTAACTACAGGTTCGACTCCTCCTGCCGCTGTGGCCGCTTCTGCGCCTCAAAGCGCGGCAGTGTCGCAGCCACAGACTGTTGTTGTGACCCAGCCGGATGTCAGTCTCGGCGAAGCTGCTCGTCGGAATAAGGCTGCGAAGGCGAAAGACAATCCACCGCCGCAAAAGTAAAAGAACGAATCGGCAGGAAGTTAGGAGCGCCGCAAGACCTCGATGTGGTCGTTGGCTTGGGTCATTTCGCCCTCTTCAAGTATTCGCGGAGAGCGCGGCGGACAATTTCAATCGGTAGCGCGCCCGTCTTTTGACTGCGGGCCTTTGAGCTGCTTGCTCAATTCGGGGTCCAAATAGACCGTGTGCCTAATCTTGATCTTCGTCGCAGTCACTGCGACCACCAATATCGCAGGATGTGCCTACGGGCGTTGTCGGCTATCTCAGCAGCGTCTTCCGGGGACCAACCCATATTCATGGCTTCTTGTTGAATTTTTGCGAAGAGTTCGTCCTTTGTAATCTCAGTAGACTTATAAGCCTTGCCCCAGCGCCGGGCGGCCTCCATCGAGGCATTCCAGACCGTTGATGGTTTCACTCCAAATGCCATTGCCTCTCCGATTCACCGACTTCAATGGTGCACCAGTGTACACTAGTTCAATAGCATGGTTTGTTGTTTGGTTCCCCCCAAAATTTTTTAGTGTTAACGAGTAGACACAGTACTATTGCGGCGCTCATTGCGGCGACCCATCCTTGTCGTAACTTGCATTCTCCTAACCCTAATGACCCCCGAAGGCCCGGTGCGAGCTGGGCCTTTTGTTTGTGTGCCGAGCATGTCCGGTAGCCTGGAGGTGAAAGGATCGCGAAGCCCACATCCATCAAAGGCACTGGTGGTAAATCCGGCGGTTGTGCGAACTTACCTCGGGAGATCTGCTGCATGTCACGGGATCGTGACGTCAACCCTTGGAAAGACTGAGTGAGTGGTTCATCGAGGCACCACTCTCAAATTCTCTCCTTTGCTGCTGCGTCGATTTTGTCAGTTAGAGAATCCAGATTCGTGATGCCTAGATATTTTTGAGTGGTCTCCAAGCTTTTGTGGCCGAGCATGAATTGAATCGTTCGGACGGGAACGCCGCTCGCTTCCCAGTTACTGGTGCATGTTTTGCGCAAGCGGTGCAAGTAATGGTGCTCGCAGACAGGGTGCGTCTCGCAGGTGACTTCGATCTTCCGAGCCGTGTGATACCGCCCGGCTGTCCACGGTGCGGTGCAGTGTCCGCAATTTACCTTCGCTCGCAGCGCGATGCGTTTGAACTTCCGGAGGAAGTGATTGTCGGGTCGGCCTTCGTCGCTGACGAAAATCCAGCGGGGATGCGGAGCGTGTTTCTTTCTCTGCTTTAATGCTTCGACCAATTCGGTCGGCATCTTCACGTCCCGGCTCTCGTGTTTTTTCGGGGTGAATCCAACGTCCGGTTTACGACGGATGTGGTAAATACCTCGGGCGAAGTCGATGTCCTGCCACGATGCGTAAGTCACTTCCTTGTCCCGGCAAGCCGTGCCGAGGAAGAATTTGTACCGAATGACTTCTTCCGGGTTCATCGCCGCAAATAACTTCTTCAACTCAGCACCTTCATACGGCACAGCAGGCTCTTCTTCGTATACAGGAAGATCGCTGCTTAGAGAGAAATCCGTCTTGATGCGGTGCGCTTTCAGGAGGGACAGCACCGTCATCATACGATTGTGTAGCGTTCTAGCCTCGTAGCCCTTCTCAGCCAGAAAATCTCTGAACCCGTTCAGTTGGGGCTTTCCTATCTCGTCCATGAAGCGAATCTTGCTCCGGAGCGATTCTTCGAACTGACGGAGGTTCAGCCGATAAGTTCCAACTGTCTTGGGCTTTTTTGTCTTGCGGACTTCTGAAAGAAAATGTTCGATGGCTTTCTTGATGGGGACGCGGTTTGCGTTTTCCCGGTCCTTGAACTCTTCCAGTGTCAGGCCCATTTTTACGGCCTTGGCATTCAATTCCAGCCCCGCTGCTTCTCGCTGGGCCTCTTCGTACGTTCCGAACCCTTGGCTCCAGACGAATTTGCCGGAGGCATCGGGATACCGGACATGGAATCTGGAGTCTTTATCGAAAACGGGACGGCGGCCACCCCCGGACGGCATCGCCCGATAACGCCAGCCTTTCTGGGGTTCTTTGCGCCTGACGTAGATTTTCGCCATAATTCATTGTATCACGAGTGTGACACGGCGAAAAAACACGCGTTTTTAAAGGGAAAATCAGATATGGCGGAGAGGGAGGGATTCGAACCCCCGATACGGTTTCCCGTACGCTCGCTTTCGAGGCGAGTGCTTTCAACCACTCAGCCACCTCTCCCGCGGTCTTTTACGTTTATTTTAGCAGACTGCGGCCGCGCCAGGCTATTTCCCAACTCACCTGCCGGCTGCCATCCTTAGCGGCGCGCCATTTGCGCCCAAAGATCTCGACCGGCTCAGGGTGGCAAGCATGGATGTCTATGCAATCGGTAGAAACAGCGTTTCCCCAAAATGCCGCCTTACCGTCGGGCGGAAAAAAACGATTGCAGTATGGCGGCAGCTTCCTCGGCGCAGACGCCCGGAATCACCTCCACGCGATGATTCAACTTCGAACTGGTCAGTATCTCGAAGCAAGAGCGGAACGCTCCGCCCTTCGGGTCATCCGCCGCGTACACCAATCGAGGCACGCGTGCTTGAATTACGGCTCCAGAGCACATCGCGCAGGGCTCCAGTGTCACGTAAAGAACTGTATCCGCCAGGCGATAGTTCCCCAGAATGCGGGCGCCTTCACGTAGCACCATGATTTCCGCGTGCGCGGAAGGGTCACAGTCTCGAATGATGCGATTGCCGGAACGCGCCAACACCTTTCCCTCGTGCACCAGCAGAGCGCCGATCGGAACCTCACCAGCCTCTGCCGAGGCGCGTGCCTCTTCCAATGCGATCCGCATCAACTCAATATCTGTGGCCATGAATTACTGAGAATATCACGCCAGAGAAGGGATGTAGGGCCGTTCGGTCATCGCCATCCACAGCCGGGGCGGTGAGAATCCTTGACAACTTCGCGTAGTCGAAAGAGACTGAGAGCATGAAACAACTGCTAAAGCGGCTATTTCAGCTCGATTTTATTAAGGGAATGGGCGTAACGTTCCGTACCCAAAATCCCAAGAACATTTATACTGAGCAATACCCTCTGGAACGGCCTCTGGTCGCCGAGCGTTACCGCGGAGCGCCTCGCCTCAATGACAATCCCGAAACGGGCGAGACCTTGTGCATCGCATGCAATCTCTGCGCTCTGGCCTGCCCAGAGAATTTGATCGTTGTTGGATGGGAGCGCGACGATGCCACTCGCCGCAAGGTGCTGACCACATTTACTTATGACACTTCCCGCTGTATGTTCTGCGGCTTGTGTGAAGATGCCTGCCCCACCGATGCCTTGGAATTGACTCAAGATTTTGAGATGGCCTATTTCACTCGCGAAGGCGCTGTCTGGGACCGTCACCGCCTTGAAGAGGGTCCGACACCCACACGCTACACTCGATAGATGAACTCATGGAAATTCGACGAGATCCTATTACACAGAGTTGGGTTGTATGTGGCCAACGCGAACAGATCGACGACAAGGATGCTCCCTGCCCGTTTGACCCCGGAAGTGTCGAAAACGCGAAGACTCTCCTCACCTGGCCACCGGAAGGAACATGGCAGGTTCGCGCCATTCCGCATCCTGACGCGCTCTATAGGGTCGAAAACGATCCTGGCCGGGCCGCAGAAGGTATCTACGACAAAATGGGGCCGCTCGGCGCTCATGAAGTCATTATTGAGACTCCGGACCACGACAAGAAACTCTGGCAACTCAACGACGAGCAGATTGACCGCGTGCTGTGGGCCTGGGGAACGCGTATAGCCGATCTGAAAAAAGACCCGCGGTTCAAATACGTCAGCGTGTTCAAGAATCAGGGCGCCCTTGCCGGTGAAGAGTGGAACCACTCGCATTCTGAAGTTACCGCCACGATCTTTGTTCCGCGCAGAATCAAATACGAATTGAGCGCGGCTCACGAATGGTTCAAGGATCGTGAGCGCTGCGTTTTGTGCGATATCGTTCGCCAGGAAGAAAAACAGGGCAAGCGCATTGTCGACGTTCAGGGCGATTACTACGCCATATGCCCTTACGCTTCGCGCGTACCTTTTGAGATTTGGCTGCTTCACCGCCGGCACAATCACCTCTTTGAACAGCCGCGGCCTGGCTCAAACCGCCGTCAATTGGCGGCCCTGTTAGGTCGTGTACTTCGCCGGCTTGAAAAGATAGCCCCTTCTTTTCACCTGGTTGTGCATACCGCCCCCAATACACGTAACAAAAAAGGCGAACTTGCCGGCTACTGGAAGACTCTTGCGGATGATTATCATTGGCATATAGAAATCATGCCCATCCTCGAAAAGCGCAGTAAGTCCTACAGCATCAAAGAGGTCTATTTCAACGCGAATCTACCAGAACAAGCCGCGGAACAACTTCGCGCCATCGATCCAAATACATGAGGGGTTCTTCAAGCAGAAAAGATCAGCACGGGGGCGCTTTATCAACCCTCCTAAGCCTGCTGTTTCTCGTTGCGTTTTGTGCCGTGCTCTATCTGGCTCGCCATCCCATGATGCGATTTGTTGCGGAGTCCTGGGTTGTAAACGAACCAGCCGCAAAAGCCGACGCCATCGTCGTGCTGAGCGATGATAATTTTTATGCTGATCGTGCCACGCACGCTGCGGAATTATTTCGCCAGGGTGCGGCGCCAGTCGTGATCGCCAGCGGCAGAAGACTGCGTCCATCAGCCGGCATCGTAGAACTGATGAACCACGATTTGATCGAACGGGGAGTCCCCAAGGAAAGTATCCTGCCCCTTGCACACGACGCAGAGAACACCCGCGATGAAGCAATGACAATAGGCCGCTTTGCCGCTGAACATCATCTGAAGAAACTCATTATTGTCACCTCGAATTTTCACACCCGCCGTGCCCGATACATCTTCCAGAAGGTCCTTCTTTCGGGGATTGAAGTCAGTGTGGCAAGCGCCCGGGATGGCGACTTTGACCCCGAGCGCTGGTGGGAAAAGCGCAAATCCACCAAGGAATTCCTCGGGGAACTGCTGGGAATGGTGGTTGCCATGTGGGAATTGCGCGGCGCCCGCCAAACCAGTGCGGCTTAAGAGACTGGGTTAACACCCGGAATTCTCATTTTCGCCCACATGTAGACCGTCAGGGCACACCACCTATGAAAAAGTTGGCTTGCGCTTTACACTGTTTAAGTGCTGTAATATCTTGAGCTTTCTGAGTCGTAGCGAGGAACCGGCCCGCGAGTAGCGACTTCGAAAATAAAACTAGTTGGGGTATCCCGATGTGGCGGAAAGAGGAGTTTTCCACAGGTTCTGGGATTCCCACTACTTCAGGAGTTTCCATGTCGACCAATTCACGTGATTTTGCCGGGGGCCCTTCCGTGACTTCCAAAGCTGCCGCTTGTGTTAGCCAGGGAATCAAAATCAAAGGCGAACTTACCGGTAGTGAAGACCTGTTTATTGATGGGCAGGTAGAAGGCAGCATTATCCTTACGAATTCCATTGTGACCGTGGGTCCCAACGCGATCGTGAAAGCAGAGATTTCTGCTCGCGAGGTGGTTGTGCGCGGCAGAGTGCAGGGCAAAGTTACTGGGTCAGAAAAAATTCAGGTTTGGAATACCGCACGGGTTCACGGTGACATGAAATCCGATCGCATTGCCGTTGAAGAAGGTGCCGAATTGCATGGAAGTCTCGAAGTGGGCAAGCCCGTGGAACGGTCTGCGGATGTCCCCAAGAGCGCGAATGCAAAAAAAGCGGACAGCGGCAAGGCTAGTCCATCAGGCGGCGAAGAGAAGGCTTCTTCTGGCGCGGCAGTGGCGGGAGCGAGTTAAGAGATGGGATTTCTCAACAAGTTAGGCATTGCGGTTGGAGTTGGTACGGCACGCGAATCTTCGCGCTCTCTGCCTGGGACTCGTAGCTCCTCCGTCGGAAACCGGGGAGCGGCTGCGACCGGCAGTCCTCGCGCGCCGGAGTTGGAACAGACTTCGCGTCTTTCCAACGGCTTGAAAGAGTTTTTGTGGAATCTTGACGGCCTCGGACATGGCACTCTTCTTGACTTGGGCCCGGCGTGGCAAACAACTCTTACGTTCTTCATTGAACGCGGTTTTCGCGTTTCCTCTGAAGATATCTTGCGCGGGTGGACAGATTTTTCCACCGAAGAAGAAATACGCACGAAGGACGCGAAAACGCCCGAAGAATTTGCAGAACGTTCCCCCGAAGCCCGCGCCAAGCGTTTCTTGAAAGACAATTTGAACTATCCTGCAGCTTCTTTCGATGCGCTGCTGATGTGGGACGTGCTCGATTATATGGAACCCACGCTGGCCAAAGCTGTTGTTGCGCATCTCACGGATCTTTTGCGCCCGGGTGGCGTGGTTTTTGCCATGTTCCACAGTAAAAAGCCGGAAGGTTTCCAGCGTTATCGCGTCGCAGACACAAACACGTTGCAGGTGCTGTCGACAAAGCCAATCTGCTCCGCGCAGAAAATTTATCAAAATCGTGAAATTCAGGATCTCTTTGGAAGATACCGTACTATGAAGTCTTTCGTCGCACGCGACCAACTGCGCGAAGCTCTTTTCCTTAAGTAATCTTAAAATTCACAGCCCAACTGGCTGATTCCCATAGGGATAACGCCTCCCCGGCTTTATCCCTTTTTCCTATTGCATCCCACATCCCCACGGCGTATATCGGGATTGTAGTTCAGTGAGATCCGGAGGAATACGAATGACTCCACCGGGTTTAGACACGAACAAAAAATGATCACACCGCGCATGCGGTGCGCGTCGTCGATGAGCAAATAGCCACATCTTGTGCGCACTCGACGACAAAGCAAGACAAACGGGGAGCCTTTTGGCTCCCCGTTTTGCTTTCCGATGAAGGTTTGTAGCTCCGCTCGTCTCGCAGCCGGAGCAGAGCCGCTCACAAATCGCCGCAGTAGTGGCTGACATAGCTATGCGCAGCAATGAGCTTCAAATATTCTCGTAATCGTACGATTTGGATTTAGGCGCGGGAAATAATCATTCACTAAAGTTGGTTTCAATCGCCGGCAATCTACCTAACCGCCGAATTTGCTTTCGAGCATGTGAATTACCGCATTCTGTTTGGCAATCACTTGGGCTTGCCAAACCAAAGCGATCGACATCACGCTCATCGTGAAGATGCATAACGCTATCACCAGCCCCATCTGCGTTTCTGAAGCAGGTACATGGAATGCTCGCCGTAAACATGACATGGTCGGATCTCCTGATATCGCCCGCTGAGCTGGCGCGGCTTTACTGTCGTCGAATGATAGCTAAGGAGCAATTGTTGTGCCAGGGCGAAAGTGTAGTTTCAGTACCCTCATTACCGCGTTTTTAAAGCCTTTTCGCTGTTTTCTCAAAAAGCGAATTTCCTCAGCGCCCCAGCGTGTGTAAATCCTCGCACACATTGACCACTCTCGTTCCCTGCCCACTATCGCTTGGCCAGCACCGCTTCCAGTGCTCGCTCCCATGTCTTAGCGCCCCAAAGGGGTAATTCCAGCGCGCTAGGCCCGTTCCCCGCATTGGGTGTCGCTCCCACGTACGATTTTTCCCTCAAAAATATTGTACGGTTGCAGCTCGAAAATAATCCCGGAGCATCTTCACCGGTTGCCACCGCAATATTAAACGGGCGCGTGCGGAATGATCGCTCGTACAACCCGGAGAGTTCACGAACACACGTTGTTAGATTTGCTCCCACGGCCAACGACCAGAAGTTTCCTCGTGGGCGGACCTGGAACTTCCGCCTGGAGGCCTCTGCCTGAAACTCTTTGATCTCCACCTCCGTGGCTCCGGCAAAAAAGAAAAACTCATCAAAATCCCGCTGGCGAAGAAGCTCGGCCTCTCTCTGCGGCAGACCCGCATTCTGCGACAGTTCGCGTGGGGACATCGTGCGCAGCGGCACCACCTCAACGTTGCTCTCCTCGGCCAGTACATCCAGCGCGTTCGCGGCCGCGGGCTGCGGCAAGGCCACAGGAATACACGTAAACCGCGCGAATCGCGTGCTCTTGGATGGTTTCAGGTGAAAGTAATCTTCTGGAAGATAAACGCCCGATGCGCCTTCGGCGATGAAGGGAGACGATTGCCCTATTTTTCGGATTGCTGAATCGATCTGCAGTCTCGTGCGCGAAGTGACCCACACACAGGGCACACTTGCTGCTTCCAGCGCGCCCAGGAATTCGAAGAAGCCGCTGACTGGCCGCGACATATTGGAGATCAGTTCATCGATAGTGCAATAAACTACCGCGGTGGGCGAGCGCTGGAGCATTGATCGATTGTAGCGGATATCTTGAGACCCGCGCCAAACAACAAAACGGCGGGAAGAGACTCTTCCCGCCGTCGTTTGCCCTATCTTTTCGCTTTGTGTTACTTCCCCGATTTGGATGCTGCGGTAACCGGCGCCGTGTTGGCCTTCGGAACGCTCACGTAGCCGCTGATCTGGTTCTTCGAAACGCGATTGATGACCACCTCTTCCGGTATATGCGAATCAGTGGTGTAGAAGATCATGGGTTGGTTCGTCGAGCGGTTCTTGTCTTCATAACGCTTGTCTTCAACGGTGACCACCATGTTGGCACGGTTCTTCTTTTCGTTCGTGCCCTTCAGTTCGATCGTCACGTTCCCGACCTTCTGTGGTTGGTTTTTGCCGGCAATTGTGAATTCCACGTAATCCCGCTCGCCCTTCCGGCGCAGCAGGTCGATTTCATCATGGTTGCGAGCAATCAGGGTCCCCAATTCGCTGCGTGCCATGTTCAAATCGCTGATCGTCTTGTTTAAGTCAGAGTTCACCTGCGTCACGCGCGTGTCCACGGTCTTTACTTCTTCCGTGGATGCCTTGCTCGCCAGTTCGCTATGCACAGAGGTATCCAGCGCTGTCAGCTTGTCCTTGGTCTCTGCTGCAGTTGCGTTCAGTTCGGATGCTTCCTGACGCGCCTTCTTCAGTTGACCTTGGGTAATCTTCAGTTTGTCGGTGACAACCTTCAGGTCGCCCTGCAGGTCCGTATTTGCCTTCTCGTCCTGCGCGATCCGTTCCTTCAGCGAAGTCATATCCTGCTGTACGGATTGCTGCACCGTCTTTACTTGCTCCATTACTGCGGCCTTGTTGGCCTCCAGCTTCGACGAATTGCTCCAAGCCCAGCCCAAGCCCACAATTGCCAGCAAGCCCAAAACAACGATGGCCGGCAGGTGCCAGGTTGGATTGTTCTTTGTCTCCACTACATATTCCTGTTCCGACATAATGTGCTTTTTCTCCTCACCCCGTAGGGTAAAACGATTGAGAGCAACCTTCTGCTCAGAAAGTCTTGCTCTCTAGTGGTGCAAACCGAAGACCTTCCCACACCTCTCCCGACCTACTGTAAATATCTGAGAAGAAGGTTTTTAACAGGGATGTAAAAAGGGAATGCAGTACTAGTTCTGGCAATCTTTACGCACAGTCTGACTCTTTCGGCGAATTCCTACGCACTTAGCAAACTCCTACTGCTACCCCCGCGACCGCCAGGTCCTGCCGGAGCTGCTCCACGGACTGGAACTGAATTCCATGCATCCCCAAGCGCCGCGCAGCCTCTACGTAGGCCCCAATGTCATCTATATAGACGCTCTCCTCCGCTTTAGCTCGGCAGGCCCGCAACGCCCCTTGAAATATCACCGGGTCAGGCTTGCTGGCTCCCACGCTGCAGGAATAGGTGCGCGTGGCCGGAGGAAAATAACGCATGAACTCATAACCCGATTCCAGCCTGGCTACGTGCAACGGATCGGTGTTTGAGAGAAGCCCGAGCCGATATTTCTTGGCCAGGCCTTCAAACAGGCTATTTGGGTGAATCGGCTCGGGATCCAGTGCGCTATTCCATACTTCCGTGAATTGCGCGAAATCCATGGACACGCCCAGCCGTGTCGTCAGGTTGATATACCAATCGTGGGCTGACATCCGTCCTTCTTGCCAATCCTGCCACCGCGGATCTCGTTCAATGGCGGACCACAGTTCTTCTGGAGAAAGTGGGAGTCCCTTCGCGAGACCTGTCTTGGCGTTCGCCACATTCACCCGCACCAGCACGCGTCCAATGTCGAAAATAATCGTGCGAATTTGTGCCATGGCCTAGGATTCCTTTGCGGCGCGCCGGGCGTTCAACACGCTGAATACCACCGGCAAGAGAGATACCACGATCACTACCAGAATTACGTAGTGTATCTTTTGGCTGATGTTGGGGATCGAGCGCCCCAGGAAGTACCCGCCAAGAATCATCGTACCCACCCAAAGGACCCCGCCAAAAATATCGTAGATCAGATAGCGTGCATACGGCATCCGCGCAGCTCCCGCAACCGGCGGGCAAAACGTGCGGATAATCGGGACAAATCGCGCAAGAATCACCGTCTTGCCGCCATACTTTTCGTAAAAGTCATGGGCCCTCTTCAGGTGGCGCTTTTTGAAAAAAAATGAATCTTCTTTCTTGTAAAGCGCCGCTCCCGCACCGCGCCCGATCCAATAGCCAATCTGGTCGCCAATAATCGCGCTCAGCATCACTGGCAGCAGTAGCCACTTCAGCGGCACTAATCCACCTGCCGAAAACACTCCTGCGGTCACCAGCAGAGAATCCCCCGGCAAAAAAAAGCCAACGAAAAAGCCAGTTTCAATAAATACGATGCCGCAAACTACATAGGGCACGTTAGGTCCAGCCCAACGTATTAGACCTTCTACATCATAGATAGAGTGGAGCAGTTGCTTGATGAATTCGAGCAAGGAGCTTCATGCCTCACCGAGACGGGGATGGGGGCGATCACGCGGGAACGCAAATTCATATAAGTGCCCCAGCCAATAAGGTAACAGAAAAGCGCTGGGTTCTCTCCACTTTCCTGCCACAGCGCTACAGTTGGGGCCATCACGGGCATCAGCCAATGGAATTGTCTCATTGCAGTGAACTCACCAGCAGGAGTTCGCCCTGCTTCCCAAACTCCGAACGCTCTTCAATTTTCGGCGTGCACAATTTCTTCAACTGCGGCAAAGCGGCCATCGCGGCATTGGCCCCTGCCTCCACGGCCTCGTCGATTCGGTCAAAATCATCCCACGCCAGTGATTGCACATCGGGCCTCAGCACCAGATCCGCGTGGCGTTCCCATGCCTCCAGTTGATGTTTTTGTGCGGCGCTCACCGCGCGGCTGACCACCTGAAATATGTTGCTTGGCGCCCCGCGATGCCCGTCGTGTAATCCAACAGAGACTCCGACGACCACGTCAGCACCCATCTCTCGCGCCGCTCGTGTGGGCACCGGCGCTACCAGCCCTCCATCGGCCAGGTATCGCGTACCAATATGTATCGGCTCAAACAACCCGGGAAACGCGCAACTGGCCCGGATTGCATCCGAGATACTGCCTTCCTTAAACAGCACAGGGTCGCCGCTGCCCAGGTCCGTCGCCACGATCACGGTCGGGATGCTCAGGTCCTCAAACTGTTTGCTATCGAAGAATCGCTGCACCAGAGCGCCAAGGCGTTCGTTGCTTGCCAGCCCAAATCGCGATACCCGCCACTTGGCGAAATCCCGAAACCGAATCTCTCGGCATTTCGCAATGATGCGTGGAAGTGGTGCGCGGCTGGCATACGCGGCGGCCACGATGCTGCCGATGCTGCTACCAGCCAGGCAAGATATGGGGAGATCATGCTCTTCGAACACGCGCAGCACGCCCAGATGCGCGTACCCACGCGCGAATCCGCCTCCTAACGCCAAAGCAATGCCGGGGCGTAGTGGCAGCCTTTCTGATAAGGAAAACGCAGGGTGTGGGCGGCGCGTCACGATCTCTACATTTGCAAACACGCGATTTCCGCGCGATGGGAAATGCGTCCCGAGTTGTTGGTACCGAAGTACTCGATTTCCACCTCATCTATTTCTGCAATTTTCTGCCAGACAGTACGAAAATACTAGGCGAGTACCCGCGCTGTACCATTGTGGATCCCCCTCCTTTCCGCGATTCTGCTCCTCGCAACATCGAATGCACTCAACCCTGAGGGGAAACTATGCAAACGGGATTCAACGGCTGGCTCGGACATTCAGTTGTTCTGCAGGTGGCATTGGGGGATATCAAGGTTCCACTCCGTGGCAAGTTGCTCAAGGAAAGCGGAGAGACGGTTCGCATGCGTATTGGCGAAGGATGGGACGTGGATATCTACAAGGCAATGATTTTGGGAGTTGAAGAAGACGGGATGGCAATGATTCCAGCTTGAGGGGGCGAACATGAAAAACGAAATACCAAAGTATGTAACGCGTGCTCGTGCAGCGTATCTGTTGGGCCTACCCGTGGAAGAGATCGGGCGCATTTCCCAGGAAACCGGCATCGGCCACCGTGAGTGCGCAGGCAACGTCGAAGAAACATTTTTCACTTACGCCGAACTACAGAAAATCTGCGTGCTGGCTACCAACGCAGGTGCCGTCGCGCACTAACCCAAGTTTGACTTTCCTGCGGCCCCCCTCAGGTGTACCCCCGCCCCGATTCGTTGCCCCCAGCGAATCGGGGTCTTTCTTTCCCGCCCACTGCTCCCAAGGGATTGTTATGGTATCGATTTCATTGCTTCATTTCATCAGTGGTGCATGAATCCAGGTTGCCCCACATCGAGCTTTCCGTCCGCGCCGCTGGTAAGTTCGACAAACGCCGGATCGTTCTTTAGCGAAACGAATACCGCGTCAACCCGTGCTTCCATCATTTCCTTGCTGCGCACCGCGTCATACCGTTCGTACTCAAAGAAGTGTCGCTTCAGAAGCGCGAGCGCTTTTTCTCGTTGTCCGGTTTGTGCGTAGATGACTGCCAGATTATACGAAGCCGGAAGCAACGTTTCATTCTCGCGCGCCAATTTCAGCGCTTCTTCGCGGTGTGGGAGTTCGCTAGGGTGAATCCAATGCTCCTGAGCTAGTATACTTTGGTAGCAACAGATTCATTGCAGCGGCCAGTGATAGCGCCACGGCCAGGATCACCAACAACGAGGCATACGAGCCCGTCGAATCGAATGCGCGGCCCAGTATTACCGGACCAATCGCTCCCGCAGCAGCATAAAACGTCCAGGTGAGTCCGTACAGCGTAGAAAAAGATCGCAGTCCAAAATAACGTGTCAGCAAATACGGCGTTATAGCAGCCTCACCTCCGGCTCCAACCCCAATCAGCGCCGCCGCAAGACAGCCCGCAGGAAAACTGCTTGCCCGTGCCAGCAAGAAAATTCCCGCTGCGGTAATCAGGCTCACAATAAAGGCGACCCGCGCACCAAAGAATCTGTCCAGCAGCCAGCCAACGCCGATCCTTCCGATCAAGCTCGAACCGCCCAGCAGCGACGCGCACAACGCCGCATCCTGGGGTGTGATTCCGCGATCCGTCAACAGCGCGGACAGCTGCGTGATCGCTCCGTTCATACTGATCGAACTTACGAAGAGGACCGCGACGATAATCCAGAAGGCATACGACCGCAACCCTTCCTGCCACGTCTTTCCAGAACGTGAAACAGGAGCGGACCTGTGCTCGATCAGGTCACGCTCCCGCACATACCGCCAACTGAGCGGCAGCCCTAGAAGCAGCGCAAGACCACCAAGCGAAAGATAAGCTGTTCTCCAGCCTCCCCGGCTGATGATCGCTTGCGCAAATACCGGCAGGATCATGGCGCCGAGGCCCGCCCCGACCATGACCACCGCCAGTGCCATTCCCAATCGTCGCGCGAACCATGTGGAAATTGATCGCGAATATGCCAGATGAGCGGCACCGTTTCCGACCAACCCCAACACGATGCAGGTCACGTAGAATTGCCAGATCGCCGAGTGTAAAAATGCCAGCGAAATAATCGCGCAACAATACACCGTCATGCATGGAAGAATGATGCGGCGAGGCCCAAAGCGGTCGATCCATCGCCCCAGCAGTGGAGAAATTAGCCCCAACGTAATTGCAGCGAGTCCGAAGCCTAGCGAAATCGCTTCGCGGTTCCACCCGAATGCTGCGTTCAGCGGCTTCACAAAAACCGCGAAGGTATAAACGAACAGCGAACCGAACCCCGCCATTACGCCCAGGCACGCCGCCAGCACTACGCGCCAGCCGTAATATTCCAAATCAAATTCGTTCAGGTCGGGCGTCGGTTCGACGCTCTGCGATCCAGGTTTTGTGCTTATCGAATGCCCCATGGTCTGAAGCATTATACAGATGCAAGTGCCAAATTAGCCGAGCCTTTGTAACATTGAAAAGATTTTCCGGTTGGTTTTCCATAGCCTCACTCAAGTTGGCTGCCACCTGCCCACATCGCCCCTACTCGGAAATGTGGCCGAAGTTCTTGTAGCGAGATATCATCACGTACGAAGATTTAGAGGTAATGGAATGAGCGATACACAATCCTATCCTTATGAAACTCGTCTGAATATTTTCTATGAGCCTTTGGAAATCGTCGAAGAAAAACAGCTCGCCGACGATTGCAAATTCAAGTGGTACAACCAGACACTTTGCCAGGTCAATGGCTCGGTCGTGCGGTTGGGTGTTTTTTGTGGTGAATACCATTGGCACAAACACGATGAGGATGACGAGTTTTTCTACGTCATTGAAGGTCAACTTTTGATCGATCTCGAAGATCGTGTGGTGACTCTCGATCCGCGGCAGGGCATCGTCGTTCCCAAAGGCGTCTTGCATCGTACGCGCGCTCCTCAGCGCACCGTAGTGCTCATGGTTGAAAACGCTGGAATCATTCCCACCAGCAACTAGTTCTTCGATGGCCCCGCATCTATTAAATCGATTTTTACAAATCCTTTGACATCGGGCCTTTCTGCGGAGAAACTTAGCGGCATTCGGACCCGGGAGTTATTTCCTCGATGAAAAAATGGGTTTCTGCGCTCGCGGTGTGCATGGTTCTGGTCGTGCTTGGATTTCGTTGGGCTCGCCCCGCGAAAGGTGTAGAAGGTTCCGCCGCACTGGACCTCGTGATTTCCGGAGGCCGCGTAATGGACCCCGAATCCGGACTCGATGCTGTCCGAAACGTCGGCATTCGCGCCGGCAAAATTGTCGAACTCTCCGAAAATCCGCTGCAAGGCAAAGAAGTCGTCGATGCCAAAGGGTTAGTCGTTGCACCGGGATTCATCGACCCGCATGAACACGGCCAGGAGCCTCGCAATTATCAATTTCAGGCGCATGATGGCGTTACCACCTCTCTAGAACTGGAAGCTGGCACCGACGACGTTGCCACCTGGTATGCGCAGCGCGAAGGCAAATCCCTGATCAATTTCGGCGTCGGCATTGGCCATATTCCCGTCCGCGCCGATGCCATGTTGCATCGCGCCCCCGGCTCCAAGGAATTATCAGAAATTCTTAAAGCGGGGAACGAAGCTGCACATCGTGCTGCAACTCCTGAAGAGATAGCCAAGATGAAGGAGTTGATCGAAACCGGCATGAAGCAGGGTGCGCTGGCCGAAGGCATGGGCATCAACTACACCCCCGGGGCAACGCGCTGGGAAATCGTGGAAATGTTCCGCGTCGCCGCCAAATTTAACGCTCCGGTTCACGTTCATGTACGCTACTACGGAGTTCTCGAGCCGGAAACCGGTTTAAACGCTTTGGAAGAAGTGATCGCCGCTTCTGCTTCCACTGGCGCTCCCCTCCAGATTGTCCACATCACCAGCATCGGTCTAAGCAGCACTCCGGAATTGCTCGCCATGGTCGAAGGCGCGCAAAAGCGCGGACTCGATGTCACCACCGAAGCTTATCCCTACACCGCCGCCAGCACTTCACTGGAATCCGCTATTTTCGATCCCGGCTGGCAAGAGCGTATGGGCATCACCTTCAAAGACATTCAGTGGGCGGCCACCGGCGAGCGCCTCACCACAGAAACCTTCGCGAAATATCGCAAACAGGGTGGAGTCGTTGTCATTCACTCTATCCCTGAGTCCGCCGCCCGCGCCGCCGTCAGTAGTCCCCTGGTCATGATTGGCAGTGACGGTATGCCCATCACTGGACCGAAAATTCATCCCCGTGGCCAGGCGAGCTTTTCCCGTGTTCTCGGCCACTACGTCCGCGAAGAAAAAGCCCTCGACTTAATGACCGCCTTGCGCAAAATGACCTTGATGCCCGCACAGCGCTTGGAAACGCACGCCCCCGTTTTCAAAAATAAAGGCCGAATTCGCATCGGCGCCGATGCAGACATCACCGTGTTCGATCCCGCAAAAATCATCGACAAGGCCACTTTTGATGAGCCACTGAAATATTCCGAGGGCTTTTCGTATGTTTTTGTAAACGGTATAGCGGTTCTAAAATCCGGAACGCTGGTCGAAGGAGTTTTTCCCGGTAGAGCAGCGCGCGCACCAGTGATTCAGTAGATCTTTTTCTGGCTTTGAAATATTTGTGATCGCTCCAGGAACAGGAAAGCAAAACCTTGCATCTTACATCACTCGATTGGATCGCCATCGCCGGCTACCTCATTATCACCCTCGTACTCGGCCTCTATTTCCGCCAGAAGTCTGCCAAAAGCACTGGGGACTATTTCGTCGCAGGCCGCCAAGTCAGTTGGTGGCTTGCCGGCACCTCCATGGTCGCCACCACCTTCGCTGCGGACACCCCGCTTGCCGTTTGCGGACTCGTTTATACCCAGGGTGTGGCAGGGAACTGGCTGTGGTGGAGCTTTCTTCCTTCCGGCATGATGACCGTTTTTCTTTTCGCTCGATTGTGGCGCCGCTCTGGTCTCATCACCGACGTACAATTTGCCGAATTCCGCTATCACGGCAAGCCCGCTGCGTTTCTCCGTGGTTTTCGCGCCGTCTATCTCGGCCTGCTGATGAATTGCCTGATCCTCGGCTGGGTCACCAAGGCCATGGTCAACATTATCAGCACTTCCTTGGGTATCAGTGACGCCAAAGCCCTTGCCATTTGCGTTTTCTTCCTCATGCCCTTTACCGGTATCTACGTTTCGCTCGGCGGCTTGTGGGGCGTTCTTTGGACTGACCTCTTTCAGTTCGTCCTCAAAATGGCTATCGTCATCGGCGTCGCCTGTTACGGTGTGCATGCCGTCGGCGGTATGTCGCAACTGCTTGAAAAACTAGCAGCAATGCGCACCGCATCCGGGCCGCGCGCCAGCGACATTACCGGCCTGCTTCCCGATTTTTCCCGTGGCTTCACAGGTGAAGCGATCTGGACTCTCCCGGTTATCACTTTCGTCGTCAACCTTGCCGTTCAGTGGTGGGCCTTCTGGTACCCCGGCGCCGAACCCGGAGGCGGCGGCTACATTGCGCAGAGAATCTTCAGCGCGCGCGACGAACGCAACGGTTTGCTCTCCGTTCTTTGGTTCAATCTCGCGCACTACGCCCTCCGCCCCTGGCCTTGGATCCTCACAGCCCTCGCCGCCGTCGTTTTGTATCCCGGCCTCGCGCAACCGGAACGCGGCTACATGCTCGTCGCTACGCAGCATACGCCTCACACTGTTCTCGGCATCCTTCTCGCCGGATTCATGGCCGCATTCATGTCTACCGTCGCCACGCAATTAAATTGGGGCAGTTCGTATCTCGTCGAAGATTTCTATCGCCGCTTCGTGAAAAAGAACGCAAGCGAAGCCCATTACGTTAACGCCTCGCGTTTTGCAACTCTCTTCCTGGTCGTAGCCGCCGCGTGGGTTTCCATGCAACTGCAATCCGTCAGCGAGGGTTGGAAAATTGTGCTTGAACTCGGCGCAGGCACTGGCGGCGTCTATTTGCTCCGCTGGTATTGGTGGCGCGTCAATGCCTGGAGCGAAATCTCTGCTATGGCCGCGGCGCTCGTCACCACGCTCGCCTTGCACAACCAGCATTTGTGGATGTCACTCACAGGTCGTCCCGTTCCATTCCTTGGCTCAGATCCGGTAATTTTCGCCAAAACGACGCTCTGCACCACCGCCGTTACCACGTTTGTCTGGCTAGCCATAACTCTTCTCACGCCCGCCGAACCCGGCAACACCCTCGTCGAGTTCTATCGCAAAGTTCGCCCAGATGTTCGCGGATGGAAGCCCGTGGCCAAAGTCAGCGGTGTCGAGGAAACAACACAAGATCTCGGCAAAAATCTCAGCAGCTGGCTTATCGGCGTTGTTTTCGTCTACACCGCGCTCTTCAGCATCGGTCAATTCTGTTTCGGCCGCACATCCTCTGGCGCAATACTAGCGCTGGTGTCTGTCTCCTGTGGTGTGGCATTGTATCGCCTTATGCCAAAGCCCACGGAATGGCGCGTCTAGCACTCCATTTCGGCCCTGCGCAGCGAGTAGGGGGTCAGGGCTTCGGCCCTGACATTTATTCGGACGACTGATTTGGGCTTCAGCCGGGTGCCCCTCACGTCGCTTTCACGTGTGGGGACTTTTCCTGCTTATCTCTATTTCCAACTGTTCAGCGCTCTGCAACTGCTCTAAAATCATCGTGGATTTTTGGCCCCTGAGGAATCTTGAAATTCTCATATCCTTCCAGTTCACACCACTCGCTCTATGACTGAACCACCCAAGAAACTGGGCACGCACCACGCCGTCCTCGCCGGCTTCCTTGGCTGGACGCTCGACGCTTTCGATTTCTTCGTCATCGTTTTTCTTTACGACACGCTTGCGCACGAATTCAACGTCTCCAAGAAAGCCATCATTTTTACTACTACTGCGACACTCGCCCTCCGGCCCGTGGGCGCTCTAATCTTCGGACTACTTGCGGATCGCTATGGCCGCCGCATTCCGCTCATGGCCAACGTCATCTATTTTTCCGTGATTGAGTTGGCTTGCGGCTTTGCGCCCAACTACACCGTCTTCCTGATTCTTCGCGCCCTATTCGGTATCGGCATGGGTGGAGAGTGGGGTGTGGGCGCGTCTCTCGCCATGGAAGCGGCGCCGCCTCGCTGGCGCGGCATACTCAGCGGCATTCTGCAGAGTGGGTACTCTATCGGGTATCTGCTCGCTGCCATTGCCGCTCGTCTTGTCTTGCCCGCGTGGGGTTGGCGGCCCATGTTCTGGCTCGGCGCGCTGCCCGCGCTGCTCGCTCTTTACATCCGCACCAAAGTCCACGAATCTGCCGCGTGGAACCAACATCGCGCCAACAGCATGAAGCACATAGTTAAGACGGTTGCTGCTCATTGGAAGCGCTTCTTCTATCTCGTTGTGCTCATGACCTTCATGATGTTTCTTTCCCACGGCACACAGGACCTCTATCCAGATTTTCTGAAGGAAGTCCACCACGTTGCAGCCTCGCGCGTTGCAGATATTGCCATGATCTACAACGTCGGCGCGGTTATCGGTGCGGTCATCTTTGGCGCGCTGTCGCAACGGCTTGGCCGCAGAAAAGGAATGGTCGCAGCGCTGGGGCTCTGTCTTGTTGTGATTCCGTGGTGGGCCTTTGGCGGCAGCCTACCCATTCTCATTCTCGCTACAGTACTCATGCAGATGGGCGTGCAGGGAGCTTGGGGCGTAATCCCCGTTCACCTCAACGAACTCGCCGCCGATTCCGCGAGAGGTCTGATGCCCGGCTTGACCTATCAACTCGGCATCCTTCTCGCTTCACCCACCAACAACATCGAGTTCGCTCTCCGCCAGAAATTCGGCTATCAATGGGCCCTGGCGGGATTCGAATTCGCTACCATCATTACGCTTGCCCTCTTGCTCTGGCGCGGCTCCGAAGCCCACGGCAAGAGTTTCATCGCCGTTTCCACCCCACCCGACTAGAAGCCATCATGAGTTCTAGCTGCACTCTGTGGACCTCAGTGTCCTCTGTGGCAATTCTCTCCCCTGTTTGTCGAAGAACGTTCATTTCCACCCCTGACTACTCCCGTATATGATTCACCGAGAGGAATCGCCCAATGAAAATTGCCGACGCAAAAGTAATTGTCTGTTCTCCCGGCCGCAATTTCGTCACACTGAAACTGACGACCGAAGATGGAATTCATGGACTGGGCGACGCCACACTCAACGGCCGCGAGTTCGCTGTCGCCAGCTACCTCACCGATCACATTGTTCCTCTGTTGATTGGCCGCGACGCGCGCAGGATCGAAGACATCTGGCAATATCTCTACAAAGGCGCCTACTGGCGTCGAGGTCCTGTCACCATGTCGGCGATCTCCGCGGTCGACACTGCATTGTGGGATATCAAAGCCAAATCTCTCAACGTTCCTCTCTACCAGCTTCTTGGCGGTGCATCGCGTGATGCCATTCTTGTCTATGGCCACGCCAGCGGGGCAAACACGGAGGAAACTGTCAGCGACGTCGCCCGTTATCTCAAACTCGGTTACAAAGCCATTCGTGCGCAATCCGGTATTCCTGGACTCGAATCCACCTACGGCATCGGCAGCGGCCATATACACTATGAGCCTGCCCAAAAAGGCCTTCCGCCGGAAAATCGCTGGTCCTCTGAAAAGTATCTGGAATTCGTGCCCCAACTGTTTTCACGATTGCGGAAAGAATTTGGCCCAGAAGTGCATTTGCTTCACGACGCCCACCATCGACTCACTCCGATCGAAGCCGCGCGCGCCGGGAAAGAACTCGAGCCGTACCATCTGTTCTGGCTGGAAGATCCCACCCCCGCCGAATTGCAGGAAGACTTTCGCCTCATCCGCCGCCACACCACCACTCCACTCGCCGTCGGTGAAGTGTTTAACTCGATCTACGATTGCCAGCAGCTCATTCAAGAACAGTTGATCGATTACATTCGCACTACGGTCGTGCACGCTGGCGGCATCTCTCATCTGAAGAAAATTGCCAGTCTCGCGGAACTCTACCAGGTCCGAACCGGCTCGCATGGAGCCACCGACCTGAGTCCCGTTTGCATGGCCGCCGCTCTGCATTTCGATCTCAGCGTCCACAATTTCGGCATCCAGGAATACATGCCCCACTCCGCCGAAACCGACAAAGTGTTTCCCCATTCCTACCGCTTTGAATCCGGCCTGATGCATCCCGGCGAAGCTCCCGGCCTAGGCGTCGACATCGATGAGTCCCTCGCCGCAAAATATCCTTACCAACCCGCCTATCTCCCCGTGAACCGAAAACTCGACGGCACCATGCATAACTGGTGATTCATCACGGCCGCTGGCTACTTTGAAATCGCTAAGGTCTCACAGTCCGCTATCGCCGACTTCCCGCGGCGACTGGCGCATACGTAAAGTCCAAAAAGCTGCACAATTCAAGGCGCGGGTTTAGTTTCAACAAGGCCCAAACTACCCAACTTCTCCAACACCAGCGCCAGCGGCGCGAAAGAAGTTAGCCCACGGCGTGACCTGCATTATTCACCAGTGGTGTGAAGGCGTTGGTTCTTACGGATTGGATGCCGCAGTGTTGATTTTTTCGCTTCGATGGGCACCTTGTTGTGGGCGGTGGTGGAAATTCTTAGAGTGGAATGGAAAAAAGAGCAAGCTCCGCCGCTGTCTGATTCGCGTCCACCTTACTTTAGAAGACTTTGTTTTCCATCACGCACTACTGAGCGCGCGGGTGACTTGCTGAAAGCTTGCTTGATAGGGCCAACCGCTGGCGAGGTGCACGAAGATACCACGCGCCGAGCGCGTGACCATAGCTCCGAGCTTGAAGAGTTGACGACGCAGCGTCTCGATTTGCGCACGCTGGAAACATTCCGGTAAACGGTGCCGGAACAACACCACTAGATTGTAAGCCGCCGCGTGCAACAGCAAACGGAAAGCGTTGGCAAGAAATCGGTGACAGCTCAGTCGATCGGCGGCGAAACCATTTTTCAGTTCCTCGATGCGGTTCTCGCATTCTCCGCGCCCATGGTAGAAAGTAAAAATCCCTTCGGCCGTACCCCGGCGGTTGGTGATTACGAAACTCGCGCGGCCGCCGCCGCTGTTGCGCGCGGCTTTTACGCAGATGCGGCGAGAGTGACGGCGCCAGCGTTTTCCCCGATGGCGGAAACTGCTGTAGAGGCGTAGCGGAGTGTGGTGCCGCAGCCAGCGTCGTTCGGCTTTTTCCAACAGACGTTCTCCACGTGGGCGGAGCGAGATATTAGCGCCCATTCCCACGGTATATTCGATGTTCTGCTCTTCGCAAAACAGGTAGAGCGCAGGGACGGCGAAGCCCGCGTCGCCGACCACACGAATGGGCACATTGGGAAAGTGCTGGCGCAAGAAGCGTGCCACGCGCCGCAGCACAGCGACAACCTCTGGAACTGCCCACTTCTCCGCGGCGCAAGTGCGCGGCAAGCAAATATCCCGTGCCGCGCTCGAAGATCAGCAAAGGATGGTAGACGGTGCGCTCGTAGCAGCCGTTGTAAAAACTAAACTCCTGTTGCCCGTAGGTGGGATCAGCGGTGGAATCGAGATCAAGAACGATTTCGCCAGCGTCCTTGATGCGGGCCACGCAAAGTTTTGCGAAACTTTCCAGCAGGCTGTGGTTCAACGACGCCCAGTCGCGCCAGGTGAAGTCATTTTCCCAGCGGCTCAAGGTGGGCTGGGAACTCAGTGGCTGCCCAGGAGAGGCATCGACCAGCAGTTGGAAGATAGGGTCGTGGCGCAGCAGGCTGGCATCGTTGGCGTCCTCATAGCCGGCGACGATCTGGTAGAGGCGCTGCCAAAACTAGCTTGCGGCGTATGTTGCGTGCGCTCGGGCGGGCGCGAATCGCTCAATGCCGCCGCCCAAGTGCGGGTCAAATCATGCCGGTCGTCAAACTGCCGCAAAGGCAAAAGTCCGGCGTCGGAACTGATCCGCCCGCCGTCGAACTGCGCGACGATAGGGCGATTTCGATGGAAGGAAAAATGGAGTTGTGCTTGAATACAATCGGTCATCGACGGATGCTCCAAAAGCGAGTCTTGGGTTCTCAGAAAACCCAATGCTTATCTACCTTTTAGAGCATCCTTTCTTTTTTTCAAGCATATTCATGTGAATAATCCAAGGTGAGCGCTGGGTATGCAAAGAAGAAATCAAAAGCGCCATAGGTGCGACAAATATATCGGCTGGATCATGGATTCTTGGGGTGCGATTCCTCGGGCTTCTCAAGCCACGGAGACGGGCGCGTGTTAAAGAAACCGAAGGCTCGGAAATCCTTGGAGCCGCCAAAAATCCAAATACCGCGTGGTCCCCCGCGTGCTGCGAGGTGATTGACCACCTGGCGAACAGTTACGTTCTCCAGGATCACGGTCCATGGCTCAGGAGGATAAGGGTCATCGCCGCCTATTTGGGCCTCAGCAATTTGTTCCACTGCGGGCGGCGACAATTGACGCGCGATTGCAAGCAGGCCGTCTTGAGTATCTGAAGCATTCTCCAATTCGAACCTCTGGAATCTCCG
Organism: Candidatus Acidiferrales bacterium; assembly: GCA_963748365.1. Classification (GTDB taxonomy): domain Bacteria; phylum Acidobacteriota; class Terriglobia; order Acidiferrales; family UBA7541; genus Acidiferrum. The sequence continues at coordinate 26,535 of CAVVJG010000013.1, read as the reverse complement.
ATTGAGAAGATACGAAGGGTCGTTGACGATTGCCCGCGGATAGAAATTCACTGTTGCTTCGTCCTTGGACCACATGTAGCGCGGGTCCGCCTCGCAGAGTGCGTTAAGTATTTCCCTAAGGGACTTGTCTTTCATTTGGAGGCTAAAATGAGGATCAGGTATTTCCGGATCCGATAAATTAGACTTTAGGACCTTCTCGAAGCCAAGTCCCCGCGTGCAAGCTTCCACAATCCGTCAAGCAGAGTCTCGTTGTGCAGTTCGAACTCAGGAACCCTGGTTTCCAAGAGTGTGTTTTGAGAGTCAATCACTGACAGAAGGAGAGCACCACATTGGAAACATTGTTCAATGCAAGTCATTGCATTGACGGGTGGGGCATAGAATTTAGTATTTTCGGATTAAAGAACGAAAAGTCTATCATTCGATCGAGGGCCCTGTGAGTTAGAAAATCTGGGTGCTGCACCCTTATGAATTTCTAGGGTGCGGGTTTTGGCCTTGATGCGCATCGCTCTGAAGCGGTACTACGGGCGGGTCGTCGACAGATAGTTGATGGCCTGTGGCGCAGCCGCCAGCGGCCGCATCGCTTTCGCCCTCACGAAGCCCTGGGAATGCAAACCCCAGCCGCTATGTATCGGCCGTCAGCGAGAAACTTTCCGTCGCGGGTGCCGGAACCGGAATACCCAGCGACCATGTTGGTGCGCAGCGTGCGCGGGCAGGGTATTTTTCGTTGGAAAAAGCACGACGTGTTCTTGACCGAAGTGCTCTGGGGAGAGAACGTAGGCTATTGCCGGAGGATGATCGCTGGTTCACAATCTACTTCGCACAACATCCCTTGGCACGCTTTGACAGCCAAAAGCTCTGTGTGAAGCCTCTGCCGAAAACGCGCAGCCAAGCCACCGCCGTTGCCGGGGAAGGGGGCACGCCCCTTCCCCGGCAGTTCATCCACTCCCCCGGAAGGATTCCAATGTGTCAGCCATCCACCCGGTCTAAAATGTCAACTATCCGCCTACCCGCACCCCAATTTTCAAAATGGAAACTTCGATTCAGCGAAAAGCTAATGCATTGGCGGGTGGGCGGAGACTTAATGTATCGGCTGGCAAATGTCAGAAACGTGGGCCAGTTGGGCCCGGTGGTGTGCCCGCCGCTATGCTGGCGAAAGGCAAGGTCGCCGCTGATCAACGCGGTCTCTATTGGAGGAAACTCGGTCGTGCCCAGATCTTTCTTGCCCAACAATTTGTAAACAGGTCCGGCAGCGACCTCGGCAACAAACATACCTCGCGCGTCGACCCAACCGCCTTCCACTTCCTGCGACCCGGAACTGATGAACACAGGTCGCGGCGCGCACAAAGCGATCAGGTCGTCCGCATCCACCGGCAAATCGTTCGGAGTGAGCGGACCCGCATATTTCAGAAAATTCCCAGCCATCCAGTGGTATTCTCCGGTTCCCGCGAGGTTTTCCACCTGTTCGCCGAATCTGCGGTGCAAGAGTTTGGCGCCTCCAGCGCCCGACGAGCCGACAAACGCGACCGCGAATCGTTGATCATCCGCCATCGTGAGCAGCGCCGCTTTTCCATAGCGCGAGAGACCTTCGATGCCAACTTGTCTCGAGTCAACGGATTTGTCGGTGGTGAAATAATCAAGCGCGCGGCTGGCTCCCCACGCCCAAGCGCGCAAGGCGCCCCAGTCATCGAGCTTGCGGGGTTGCCCCCTGTTCACAAGGCCAATAATTCCTTCGGTGAGCCCTGCACCATTGTCGGCCTGATAGCTGGTGGGAATCAGAATCGCGTAACCCCAGCCTTTCGCCAGAACCTGCTCCTGCCAGGGAGGTCCGTTACCAACCATCGCCTTCCATTGTGCTTCGGTCATGCGCTTTTTGATGGATTCCAGGGATTCCGGAGAAAAGGAAAATTCCATAATTACCGGCACCGGGCGGGGCGTGTTCGCCGGGACCGTCAGCGTCAGTTGAATTTCTACGGAAATCAGCGGGTACGCGGAATTGTCGACATGTCCCAAAAGTTTTTTTGTAATGGCAGGGAAGTCGCCGATTCTCTCATTCGTTGTACTGACCACTTCCCAGTTTACTTTCGGAGTGATCTTTGAAACCCGCCCGTACATTTCCTTGTCGAAATATTCGACGATTTCGGGACGCCGCTTGTCCCACCAGATTTCGGGAGTCGTTACTTTTTTTCCGTCGTTCAAGGTCAAAGGATCGGGAAGCCTCGTATAGGTTGTCGCTTTAGACTCGTCATAATTTGCGGCGTTGGGAGACTTTGGATCGCCGTCGGGACCGCGTCGAAGGGAAGCAATGTGCAGAAGGTCCAGCATTCGCTGATGATCCTGCTCCGCAGTCAAGTGGACAACCGGCGGCAAAATATTGGTGGATTGTGGCCCATGGGCTAATGCTCCCCGCAAAACAAGGAAGGTTCCCAGTAGCAAAAGAGAACGAACCAGCCATCCGATTTGCTTTCCAGCTCGCAAGAAATCCCCCCTAGTTTGTGGCCGCCGCCATTTCGCCCTACGGATTTTTCAATCTCATGATCACTCACGAGGAGAGTATCACCAATTTTGTATTCTAAATCGCAGAGGAGCAGCGCGCAGGTGTTTGAGAATCGGCGTTCCAAAGGAAACGAGCCGGCCATCGCTTGAAGGCGAGGCCGGCTCGTATACGGAATTCAATAAATCCAGAGCTGAAGATGAATAGATGAAAAACCGCTCAGCGTTTGGGATGCGGATCGTTCGGCAGGTCCATGAATTCTTCCAGGATCTTGGGAGCGTGCAAAACTTGCAGTTCTTCCTGATCGCTAGAGGTCTCGCCGTCAGAGAGTTTTTTCTGGGCGCGGCGTTCCAGTTTCAATTTTTGCTTTTCCTGCCGCTTCATTTCTTTTTGGCGCTTTTGAAAAGTTGTTGGCATAAAGCCTCCTTAGAGTTGGATTGCCGCGATGAGCAGCGGCGGGCTACTGCACAGGTGCTACCAGCGAGGTTCGCGAGGTTGCCGCGCCGCTTCGCTGTAATCTTCGTTAGAGAAACCGCCACGGCCTTTTCCGCGGCCACCATTGCCGCCACCGCCGTTGTTTCGGCCACCGCCGGGTCCACTGAATCGCGGGCCGCCCGCTTCTTTGGGGCGCGCCTCGTTGACTTTAATGTTGCGGCCGCCAACGGATTTTCCGTCAAGGGCTGCCACCGCTTTGGTAGCTTCGTCGTCATTGGGCATTTCGACGAACGCGAATCCGCGAGCGCGTCCGGTTTCGCGATCCATGACCACGCGAATGCGAGTGATCTGGCCGAAGGGCTTGAAGAGTTCGGTCAGTTCGCTCTCCGTAGTTTGAAAACTCATGTTGCCAACAAATAGATTCTTCATACTGCCTCTCTTTGACGAACTTTCCGAAACAATCTCTTTCGACGAAACTAAATTACATCGAGCCTTCCAGGAAAATACGGAAACGCCTTGAACGCGAAGGGTGACGAAGCTTACGAAGCGCCTTGGCCTCGATCTGGCGAATGCGTTCGCGCGTAACGGCAAAAGTCTGTCCTACTTCTTCCAGCGTGTGTTCGCTGCCATCGTCTAAACCAAAACGCATTTTGATGATGCGTTCTTCGCGAGGCGTCAGAGTACGCAGCATGGAAGCAATCTGTTCCTTAAGATTCAGATTGATGACCGCTTCAGATGGCGGCACAACAGTCTTGTCTTCGATGAAATCGCCGAGATGAGTTTCTTCTTCTTCGCCGATGGGAGTCTCAAAGGATACCGGCTGTTGCGCAATTTTCTTGGCTTTACGCACCAGGTCGACGGGAATATCCATACGCTTGGCAATTTCGTCGGCCGTCGGTTCGCGCCCGAGTTCCTGAACCATCTGGCGGCTGGTGCGCACCTGTTTGTTGATGGTCTCGATCATGTGAACAGGAACGCGAATGGTGCGTGCCTGGTCGGCGATTGCGCGAGTAATGGCCTGGCGAATCCACCAGGTAGCATAGGTTGAAAATTTGTAACCGCGGCGCCACTCGAATTTGTCGGCGCCACGCATCAGGCCGATATTGCCTTCCTGAATCAGGTCGAGAAATTGCAGCCCACGATTTGTATATTTTTTGGCGATGGAAACAACCAGGCGGAGGTTGGCTTCGGTCAGTTCGCGCTTGGCTTGCTCGGCGGCGGCTTCACCACGAAGAATAACGGTGAGGGTGCGCTTCAAACTTGCGGAGGTTACTTCGTTGGATTCTTCGAGTTGTGTGCGCTGCAATTTACGAGCGCGCAAATCCTTGCGGGCCGCGGCAGCGGTTTCACCGCGAGCGGTGACGGTGCGGCGTTCGAGGGCGATAATTTCCTTGTCGAGTGCGTGGAGACGCTCAACGGTGTGGCGCATGATTTCGATCAAACGCTTCTTTTCACGTTCGTTGAATTCGATGGTGCGAACCAGGCGGGACATTTCGACGCGGGTTCGAGAGAGTTTATAACGGGCGCGAAGATAAATGCGCTTGTTGGCGCGCGGCATTTCCGCCAAGTGAGAGGCCTGCTTCAAGCCGATTGCATATAGCGCTTCGATCTTGTCAATGATGCGAAGAGTTTGCTTGGTTTTTTCAGCAATCTTGTCTTCGGTGAGTTCTTCGTCGTCGAAATGGATAATTTTCTTGATAGCCTGATCGCCACTGCGAAGTTCGACAGCAACGGAGAATAGTTCCTTGAGCACCAGAGGGGAACGGGAAATGGCTTTCAAGACGCGAAGATGCCCACGCTCAATACGCTTGGCGATGGCTACCTCGTGCTCGCGAGTTAAGAGCGGAACAATGCCCATTTCGCGTAGATAAACGCGAACCGGGTCATTGGTTTTTTCAGCCGGGCGGGGAAGATGTTCAACTTCAGCTTCTTCGCCATGAGCAGGTTCGATGCGGACGTCCGCTTCGCCGGGCTCAACGATTTCAAGGGCGGCGCGGCCGGTTTCTGCAGCGGCAAGATCTTCGTAAATGTCGATACCATCACGCTGGATGGCGGAGAAGGCGCTCTCGATTTCTTCGGGAGTGTGGTCTTCGACCGGGAGAAGGTCGTTGACTTCATCGATCAGCAAATAACCGCGTTCCTTACCAAGGGTAATAAGTGAACGGAACTGATCATCTTTTTCTTGAAGCAGAAGTGACAAAGTTTCCCCCGCAATCTACCAGCGGAATTCGCGCGGAATTCCAACTACGACGTTCATACGCCAAGAAAACACCTGGACGCTTTGATGAAGAGGCGAGAGATGTTTTACCGAATACTGCCGCGGTGCACCTGACCGAAAGACCTGATTGGAATGCCTGGTTAAAGCCCCACCATCCCTATTGTACACCAGGCTGGCGTTTTTTCAGCTTCGCCGGAGCAAAGAAAAGAGCGGTGAAGCGCACTATTTTGTAAGAAAGTGACTGCCGGGTAGTTAGATTCGTTCCCGGCAGTCTGGAGTTGCTAGAACTTAGCAGAGGGTGTCGCATTCCTCGGGGGCTAAACCCCAGTTTTTTTTGGGACTCTTAATGTCGGAGCTGAAGCTCAGACCCCCTAAAAAAAGCAAAGTCAGAAGGGCCACTCTAAAGACCGGCCACTACACAGACGACCCCAAGAGGGACGGCCTCGGAAGGCCGCCCCTACAAGAGCAAGGCAAAAGACGAAAACGAATTCAGACCCAAGATGGCGGCCTGAAGGCCGCCGCTACAAAAATTCGAAGCAGGAGCGGGCAGGCCCAATGCTTCGGATAGGCGTTAACCTTCCAGTTGTGCTTGGAGGACTTCGCCGGGGAGCTGGACCATTCTCTGGGCGCGTTCGGCGTTCCTGGCTGCGGAATGCTCGGCGCTGATGTAGCCGCGGCCCTTGTGCAGGGTCGATGGATGCTTGTCGGTTGAAGGTGAAGAGTGCTTGTCCTGCACGTGGTTGGTGCCGTCTGGGCGCATGCGCTCGATTTTGATGCCGAGGGTGCGCTCGAGTTGGAACAATTCGGTACGCTGCTCTTTCACGAAGAGAGTGGAGGCTGAGCCGTGTCCACCAGCGCGACCGGTTCGGCCAACGCGATGGATGAAGCTCTCTGCCACTTCGGGCAAATCGTAGTTAATGACATGAGCGATGTTTTCAACGTGGATGCCGCGTGAAGCGACGTCGGTGGCGACCAAAACGCGGAAACGCCCCTGTTGGAAGGCGGTAAGCGCGGTCGTGCGTTGCGATTGCGAACGATCACCATGAATCATGGTGGCCGGGATACCCTGGCGAATCAGGTTCTTGGTAATGCGTTCGGTGCCACGCTTGGTGCGAGAAAAAACCAGCGTGCGGCCGGCTTCCTTGGTGAGCAGACGGTGGAGCATGTCTGCCTTACCGTCGACGGTGACTTCATAGGCCTGCAAGCGGATGTTTTCGGCAGGCTTCAGGGTGGAACCGAAGGAAAGACGGACGGCATTGCGAGTGTAGTCCTTCACCAGATTGGCTACAGAGCCTTCCATGGTGGCGGAGAAGCATAGGGTCTGGCGATCCTTGGGAATCATGTGAGCGATCTTTCGAATCGCGGGAAGAAAACCCATGTCGAGCATGCGATCGGCTTCATCGAGGACGAGCGTTTGCACGGTGCTGAGGTTGATGTGTTTGCGGTCGATGAAATCCTGCAGACGGCCAGGAGTGGCGACGACCATGCGAGCACCCTTGCGAATGGCATTGATCTGACTGCCTTCAGCCAATCCGCCGACGACCAGGACTGCCGGAGAGAGTTGTTTGCCCCGAAGGGCGTTGTATTGATCCAGAACCTGCATGGCGAGTTCGCGCGTTGGAACGAGCACGAGGGCCTGCACAGTGTTGGATTTCTGCTTCAGCAGTTTTTCGAGGATGGGGACCAGAAACGCCAGGGTCTTGCCGGTTCCAGTTTGCGCTGTAGCAAGCACATCCTTGCCTTCAAGGGCTTGTGGGATGGCCGCAGCTTGCACCGGAGTAGGTTTAGAGAAACCGCCCGACGAGAGCCGCTCCTTGATATAAGGAGAAATCGGTAATTCTGAGAAATTTTGCATTTTACTTTCTTGCTGGTGCAGTCGCCCGCGTAGACACACACGAAGTGTGAGTGAGCGTGGCGAGGTGCGAATCCAGACTTAGTATTTAGATTACGCGTAAAACGTACGGAGGGAACTGATGGCGGGTATTCTCGTTTTAATGCAGAGGGACCGCACAACACAACCGCGGGATTAAGCGCAAAAGAAGTATACCACAGGTTGGTCGAAATTGGGGCACAAGCATTGAGTGGTCTTATTTGCGGAAATCAGCCCTATTGCCTCTTTGCATCAAGGCGTGGCAGATCGATTTAGCAACTCTTTCAGATGGGTGCTCCAGATGGCGGGGAGGGAGTGGGTGCCGTGGCCGCGGGTGGCGTCGGTAATGGGCAGGAGGACAAACTTGCCTTGTTTTACGCGCTGGATGTCGACGTCGATGATTTTCAGCTCGGGGGGATTAATCTGATCGTCGGCGGAGTTGATGGCGGTGAGGGGGCAGGTGATTTTGTCAAGTTGCGGTTCGGGGTTGTAGTTTCTTGATGCGTCGAAATAGTAGAGCATGTCGTTCGCGTCGGTGGTCTTCATGCGGGTGGCGATGAAATTTTCAAGGTAGGCATCGGCCTTCTCCCGAGTCGGCTGCTGGTGCTGCATCTGGAGCGGACTGCTGCCCATGATGAGCAGGATGCCGAGAGCGGCGGCCAGTCCGTGGGGCTGCTGGGTGTATTCACCATTGTTCCAGTCGGGTGAGGTACGAATGTCGTCGAGAATCATGCGGCGCATCATGCGATTGCGGCCGGCGATTTCGATGGGCTGGCTGGCGAGGGGCATGGCGGCGTCCATAAAGTCCGGGTGTTGTTCGGCCCACAGCCAAGTGTGCATGCCGCCCATAGAGGTGCCCATAACGAGGCGAAGGTGGTTGACGCCGAGGCCCTGGGTGAGCAGGCGATATTGCAGTTCAATCATGTCGTCATATTCGTAGTGCGGAAAACGCATGCGCAGGCCGTCGCTAGGCTTGCTGGAGTCGCCGTGGCCGATGTTGTCGGGAAGGATCAGGAAATATTTTGAGGCGTCGAGAAGCTGGTTGGGGCCGAAGAGAACTCCGGCGAAGTTCGGGGTGAGGAATTGTCGGCCAGAGCCGCCGGTGCCGTGGAGAATCAAGACTGCGTTGCGGACGTTGCCCGCGGTGTCTTTCTGCGGAATGCCGAGGGTGTAGTAGTGGAGCTTGAGTTCGGCGAGCTTTTCGCCGGATTTGAATTGGAAATCTCTGATTACGAAGTTGCCGGATTGGGGAGTAGGGTAGTCGCCGGCTTGGGCTGCTACGACGATGGAGAGAAAGCAGAGGAACAAGGCGGCAGACCTTAAGAGTTTGGAGTTCATAGAAACCTCTCTTGGGCGTGGCAAGCAAGGCTACAGTGTAGTAGAAGCGGGGATTCCTCAGGGGCTAAAGAGTCTGTGTGAGAACTGGCAGGAGGGAGGGGGCGCGATGGGGAAATTTTTCGATTACAACCCGGACCAGGCGTATTTGCTGCCGCCGAGTGTGCGCGATATGCTGAGCGAGGGTCATCTTTGCTTTTTTCTGTGGCGGGTGGTTGCGAAGCTGGATTTGAAAGTTTTCCGCGACGCGTATGGAATCGAAGGCGGTCAGGCGTACGCGCCGGAGATGTTGGTTTCTGTTTGGCTGTACGCTTATGCGCTGGGGGTGACCAGTTCGCGGCGGTTGGAGCAGCGTATTCGCGAAGATTTGGCGTTTCGCTATTTGGCGGGAGGGGCGGCTGCCGATCCCTGGACGCTGAACGCGTTCCGGCGCCGGCACGCCAAAGGATTGAACGATTTGTTCACGCAAGTGGTGGAGTTGGCGCGAAAGGCGAAAATGGGCAAACTCGGCCAGGTGGCGATTGATTGGACGCGTATTGCGGCGAACGCTTCGCGGAATCGCCTGGACACCGAGCAAGCCTTGCGCGACGCACGGGCGCAGATTCGGCGAGACATACGTCGCTGGCAGCAGCAGTGCGATGCGGACGATCCGAACGAAGGGGCCGGCAACGAAGTGGGCGGCGAAGTGCTGGACCGGCTGGAGCAACAGCTGGCCGAAATTCCGGCGCGGCTGGAACGCTTGCAGAAATCGGGGTTGCAGAAAATCTCGCGCAGCGATCCGGACAGCCGTTTTCTGCGCGAGCGTGGCGGGTTCACGCTGGGCTACACGGCCACGCTGGCGGTCAGCGAAGATCACTTGATTGTGGGGCAGTGCGTGACGCAGGAAACCAACGACAACGGATTGCTGCTGCCCATGTTGGATTTGGTGGAACAGCAGTGTGGCGAGAAGGTGCAGCAGGCCAGTGCCGACAGCGGATTTTTCTCGGTGGATAATTTGCAAGCTTTGGAGGAGCGCAACATCGATGGCTACGTTCCAGACTCGAATTTGGCGCGCTGGTTGAATCGCGGAGGAACGTTGCGGACGCGTGCCAGCGATCCGGCGCATCGCCGCATGCGGGGTAAGTTGCTGGCCGCAGGATGTACACGAAACGCAAAGCGATCGTGGAACCAGTAAACGGAATTCTGAAGGAGCAAGGAGGCATGCGGCGCTTCCGGCAACGCGGGTTGGCCAAAGTGGCCGTAGAGTTGGCCCTGGCCACTACCGCGTACAACCTGACGCGCCTGTGGCGTCGGAGCTAGCCAGTTCGCAGCAAGAGTGGCATCCATAAATTTTGGAGTTACGGATTTGTGCTGAAACTTGAAGTGCAAAATGACTGGGCCCCCGAGTCTTAACACAGACTCTGAAGCCCCTTTGTGGAGCAGGTTAATGTCGGAGCTGAAGCTCCGACCCCCAAAAGGCAAAGTCACAGTCAAAGTCACAGTCACAGTCACAGAGCCGGTCTCCCCGGTAACAATTGGGAGGCAAAACCAACGGAAGCAAAACGGTGAAGGGGACCCGCCAGAGTGACAGCCGTCACATAAACTATGGTCATGCCGCACGTTCGCTTGTGATGTTAATCACTAGAGTATGTTATCTAGTGGTTTCCCGTTATTGCCGGTGCGCGATTGGCGGGGTTAACTCAATTCAGAATAAGTCGGTGCCATCTCGGGGTATTTGGGCCGATAGTGCGGTCGAGAATTTCTTCCAGAGAAAAAGGGGATGCGGGGAGTGCGCCGCTCTTAGTCCATGACTTGGGAAGTACGCCACCAGGGTTCCAGGATTTGGGTTCGTAGCTGGGTTTTGATCCTGCTTATTTTATGTGCTCCAAGCTTTGCGGCAAACACGGAGCTGGTATCTGCCGATAAAACTCCCGCCGCGAATTCGACTTCCACCACTTCTGTCACCCCGCCGCTTCCCGATTTGATTTTCGTGCAGGCAACGAAAGTGGAGAGCACTGGGACACAGCTGCGATTTCCAGAAGGCAGCCGACTCGTGCGATTGGGCGCAAAGCGAAATGCCGGTGAATTGGCCAACCTTACGGCGGAACTGTTTGCGGCCGCCGACCCAGAGATCAGTTTTGATGGGCAGCGAGTGATCTTTTCCGGGCAGAAGTTGAGTGCTGGGCCATGGCAGATCTGGGAGATGCGGACGGATGGAACGGACAAGCGCCAGGTTACGAACTGCCGGGAGGAATGCTTCCGGCCTGCGTATTTGCCCGACGATGAGATCGCGTTTACGGTTGCAGGCGCGCAGGGGACAGACAATTCGAGTTACCTGGCGGTGTCGAAACTCGACGGTTCCAACCTGCATCGGATTACGTTTGGGCCTGGAGACTGGCGGCTGGAGACAGTGCTGCGAGATGGAAGAGTCCTAGCATCGGCCTCTGCGCCCCTGATAGAGGGAACGGCAGAATGGCGGGCTCGACAGTTTTACACGATGCGGCCGGACGGGACGGGTCTGGAATCGTTGCGTTGCGAGCATAAGGAAATTGCAACGCGCAGCGAGGCCAGCGAGTTGGCAGACGGATCAATAATTTACACAAAAAAAGTGAAGACAGGGCCGTACGGCGGGACGCTAACGGAGATTCAGCGGGGTGATCTAAACGAAGCTGCGATCGGTCCAAGGAACGAGACGTATAGTTCTCCCCGGCCGGTATCCACAGAGCGAGTGATCGTTGCCGGCAGCATGAAATCGGCGACAAAGGCAGATGCGAAATTTGAACTTTACGCATTTGACCTAAAGTTGAAGGCGCTAGGACAGAAGATATACGGCGACGCGAAGCTGAACAGCATTCAGGCTGTGCCGATTGCCAAGCGCGAAGTCCCTAAGAAATTTTGGAGCATGGTGAATAGTGAAGCGAAGTCTGGCTACCTGATCGCGCTGGACAGCTACGCGTCTGTGGATGAGAAGAGTGGCCGGATCGGCGAGGCAATCGCGAATGTTCGAGTTTGGACGCTGCAACCAACTACGCAAAAGGAAGTGGTGCTGGGTGAAGCACCGGTGGAGAAGGACGGCTCGTTCTACGTGGAAGTGCCGGCAGACCAGCCGGTGCGATTTGAATTGCTCGATGCTACGGGCAAGACGATACGAATGGAGCAAGGCTGGATATGGTCGCGAGGCGGTGAGCAGCGAGGGTGCGGGGGTTGCCACAGCGACAAGGCAGTGGCTCCAGAAAACCGCTGGCCGATGACGTTGAAGAGATTTGATACGCCCACGCAATTTGGGGAGAAGCAGGGACTGAACGCGGGGTCACATGGGAATCAATAGAGGTTTGCGCGGCCTGGTTGTGGCGATGATGGGCGCATGTTTGCTGAGTGCGGGAGCGAACGTCGCCCAGCAAAAGGAAATAGCGAGCGCAAAGACAGCAGTTCCCGCGGCGATTGCTCAATCGCATTTTCCCACCTATGAGGATGTGACCGAGAAATCGAAGATCCGATTCCGGCAATCGTTTGGCGAGCAGAAATTGAGTTCGATTCTGGAGTCGACGGGGACGGGGTGCGCGTGGTTCGACTACGACAATGATGGCTTGCTGGATTTGTACGCGGTGAACGGGCGCTACCTAGAGGGCGTGACGGATCACTCGAAGGCGGATGGCAAAGAAGCGACGAATCACCTGTACCGAAATAACGGGGACGGAACGTTCACGGATGTGACGGATAAAGCAGGTGTGACCGGAAGAGGCTTTGGAGCGGGAGTGACAGTCGGCGATTACGACAACGATGGCTACGAAGATATTTATGTGACGAACTGGAACTCCGCGGTTCTGTATCACAACAACGGAGACGGAACGTTTACAGACGTTACCGAAAAAGCGGATGTACAGAACAACCAGTTTGGAGTGGGAGCCGCGTTTGTGGATTACGACCGCGACGGGCGGCTGGACCTGTTTGTCGGCAATTATCTGAAATACGATCCGCAAGCGAAGAGGCTTTATTACACAGCAGATGCGTTCGCAGGGCCGCTTGATTACGAAGGTGAATTGAGCCGGTTGTTTCACAACAATGGTAATGGAACGTTCACGGATGTTTCAGAAAAGTCGGGTGTGGCGAGCGTCCCGGGACGCGCGATGGGCGTGACGGCGGGTGATTTTGACAACGATGGCTGGCCAGACATTTATGTAGCGAACGACCAGATGGAAAGTTATCTGTGGCACAACAATCACGACGGTACGTTCACAAATGTTGGGCTGGAGCAAAACGTAGCTTACGGAACGAATGGAGATACGCCCTCGGCGATGGGCCCGATTTTTGCGGATTACGACAACGATGGAGCACTGGACCTGTTTGTATCGGACATGCGGTATCACCGAGTGTTTCGCAACTCGTTAAAGGAAGGGTCGTTCATTGATACGACGGCGGAATCGGGCATCGCTCATATGTCGGGGCAATATGTTGGCTGGGGCGATGCGCTATTTGATTTTGACAATGATGGATGGAAAGACGTGTTCGTGGTAAACGGCGGATTGCACTGGCTGATACCGATGGAAGATTCGCTGTTGCGGAATAACGGGAATGGGACCTTTACGGACGTATCGAGCGACGCAGGCAGCTACTTCAAGATGAAGAAAGTCGGGCGAGGCGGATGCTTCGCGGACTATGACAATGATGGATATACCGATGCGTTCATCGTTGTGCTGGGCGGGCAGGGAATTCTGATTCACGCGACGCCCCCAGTTGGGAATGTGAAGACTCACTGGCTGACACTGCGGTTGATTGGAACGAAGAGCAATCGAGACGGATTTGGAGCGCGGATCGAAGCGATAGCTGGCGCGCTTCGGGAGGTGGTCGAGAATACGCCGCAGGCCGGATATCTTTCGCAGAATGACCCGCGGCCGCATTTTGGGCTTGGGGCGCACAGAGAAGTGGATCAGCTGACGATTCGTTGGCCGAGTGGCACGGTGCAGACACTGGAGCATATAAAGGTCGATCAGATTCTTACGGTGACGGAACCGGGGGAACGGCAGAGCGGTACGGCGGCGGCAGGGAAGCCATGAGCATCCGGAAGCAAGCAATGATAAAGGCACCGAAGGCGTTGGCGTTTGCAGCACTACTCGTCGGGATTATGGCGCTGGCAGCTTCATTAGCGGAAACGAAAGCAGCGGGTGGCGGCGGGCCCAGTGGTGAATCGAGCTCTACTGTAAATTATCTAACGCCGGTGGAAGCGAAGTTTTCGCTGGATGGCACCCTGCTGTACGTGGTGTGCGAAGACGACGACTCGCTGCTGGCGGTAAACGTAAAAACGCAAAAAGTTGTGTCGAAAGTGAGAGTTGGGCACAAGCCGAAAGACGTGGCGATCTCGCCTGATGGTAAGACCCTGTACGTTACGAATGAATGGAACGACAACGTAAGCGAGATTGACACGGTCAAATTTCAGGTACGGCGAACACTGGGAACGGGATGGGGTCCGATTGGAGTAACGACGAATCGCAGCGGAAAGATTCTGTACGTCGCGAACAGCATCAGTAATGACGTGTCGGTAATCGATCTGGTGAAAGGCACGGAAGTGAAACGGCTGGCGTCGTGGCGCTCGCCGCATCACGTAGCACTTTCGCGCGACGGCCGCCACGTGTACGTGGCCAATCTGCTGGGTCATCTGGGACCGCCGAATCAACCACCCGTTTCTGAACTGACGGTGATCGACACGAAGACCCTAACAGTATCGCAGCGCATCCCGGTTCCTGGAGTGCTGGAATTACAGCACATTGCAGAAGCGCCGGCGCAGGCGGGTGGCTATTTTCTGGTGCCGTTCATGCGGCCAAAGAATTTGAATCCGCTGATACAGGTGAGCGACGGGTGGATCTTGACGCACGGGATGCTGGTGGTGAAGCCAGGAGTTGCGGGAAACGAAGCTTATGAAACGAAGCAGGTGCTGATTGACGATGTGGATGCGTATTACGCAGGCGCGAATGGAGTGGCGATTACCCCTGACGGACGGTACGCGCTAGTGACGTCTTCGGAAGCAGATGTGGTTTCGGTGGTTAATACGGCGAAGCTGATGCGACGGACGAGGGAGATTCCGGCAGAGCAATTGGCGAATCGGTTGGATTCAGCAAGCAGTGTTGTGGAGCGGAGGATTGCGACTGGAGCGAATCCCACCGGAGTGGTAATCGCGCCAAATGGGCAGCTTGGCTACGTGGTGAACCGGCTAAGCGACAGCTTGACAGTGGTGGATATTACGCGGGCGCGAATTCGCGGCACGATCGACCTGGGTGGACCGAAGGAAATTTCGCAATTGCGACGCGGTGAGAGATTGTTTCACGAGGCGCGATTTTGTTTTCAGGGTCAGTTCGCGTGCATTACCTGCCATCCGGATAATCACATTGATGGAGTGGCCTGGAATCTGGAGACGCCACAATTGGGCCGAGACCGGGTGGCAAATCGTACGTTGCGGGGCGTAGGTGAGACGGCTCCCTACAAATGGAATGGGCATAACCCGGACCTGGAAACGCAGTGCGGACCGAGAATCGCGAAATTCCTGTTCCACTCTGAAGGATTCAATAGAGAGCAACTAGCGGACCTGGTGGCGTTCATCAAATCGATTCCGTTTTCGCCGAACCGGCACCTGGCGGCGGACGGCCAGCTAAGCGCGTCGCAGGAGCACGGGAAGGAAGTATTTTTCAAGAAGAACTGTGACACCTGCCACCCGGCTGAGACGCACTACACGGCAAAAACCAGCTTTGATGTAGGCACAGCCAACCAATATGACACTTCGGCAGTGATTGACATTCCGCAATTGGACCGGATTTATGAGCGGCCGCCTTATCTACACAGCGGCGAAGCGCTCTCGCTCGAAGAGATATGGACGATGTACAACGCCAGCGACAAGCATGGAGTGACCTCCAACATGTCGAAAGAGGATTTGAACGATCTAGTGGAATTTTTGAAAACACTGTGAAGTTCAAGTCGGCGTCGAGTGAGTGGTAAGCAAAAGAGTTGGAAAGAGTGAGGCGAGCATGAAGTTCAAGAAATCAGGAAAAGGATCAGTTGCCATTGCGACATTCCTTTTTTTAGTTCTGCCGGTGATGGCGCAGAAACCTGAAATTTCCCTGCGCTGGGAGAATTTCGGTACTGCGAATGGGATGCCGGACGAAAAAGTATTGTGCGTGGCGGTTGATGGCGAGAACGTGTGGGCAGGAACAGAGAATGGATTGGTCTTGATCAACAAAGGTCAGATCAAGAAAGTCTATAAAACGGCAGATGGTCTGGTAAATCGGATGGTTACCGGGGTTGCCGTGGACCGTGCAACGGGTGATGTATGGCTGGCGACATTTGGCGGGCTGAGCCGGTTGAGCGGTGGGCAATTCAAAAACTACACAAACCTAACGAGCGGTTTGGCCAACGACATTGTGTACGGAATCGGAATACAGGGTGAATTTGTTTGGGCAGCGACGACAGCGGGAATCAGCCGCTTCAATACGCGCACGGGGGAATGGACGATCTTCAGTGAGAAGAATACTCCACTACACGAACCGTGGTCATACGGGATCGCGGTGAGCGAAAAGAAAGTGTATGCGGCAGTGTGGGGCGGTGGATTGCTGGAATATGACATCGCCGGTGGATATTGGAAACCGTACAACGATCCGGACGGAGAAATGGAACTCGTGCTGTTCCAGAATCAGGGATTGTTGCATGACATCGTGAGCAACGTTGCGTACAACTCCGAAACCAAAATGATCTGGGCGTCGACGTATTTTGGATTGAGCGGGTATGACGGCCACATGTGGCACAACTACCTCTCCACGGATAGCGGAGTGGCTTCTGATTTCATCAACGCGGTGCAATCGCGAGGCGATGAAGTCTGGGCGTGCACGGACAAGGGACTCAGCTATCTGAATTTCAAGACCAACATCTGGACCACCTACCTGCCAGCAAAGGAAGGCAAGGGAGGAGAGGTGGTGGTAACTACGCCGGATAAGAAGGTCAGCAAGTCCGAGACGCAGACGTCGATTGCACACAACTACATTTTGAACCTGGCGTTTCAAGACGAAGACATTTGGGTGGCCACAGCTACCGGCTTAAGCCACGGAATTCGTGAAACACACATTACAACTAAGGAAGGAAAAAGAAATGAGCTCAACACTAGCAGCCGTTGAACCAGTAGAACACGTGGGGAGGGAAGCGGTTCAGAAGAAGGCGATTGTCGCGAAACAGGTTCTGAATGAAGCCTACAACTATCCAAAACCGTCTTCGTTTTCGCGCGGGCTCAGACTGGACATCAAAGGCGTAACCATTCTGATGATTTCAGGGACGGCCAGCATTGACGAAAACGGTCTGACGGTGCACGAAGGCGATTTCCGGGCGCAAACATTGCGTACGTACCAGAACATCACCGCACTGTTGGCTGCCGAAGGGGCAACCTGGAAAGATATCGTGCGCACTACCTGTTACCTGCGCGACATAGAGCGGGATTACGCCGCGTTCAACGAAATCCGGACGCAATTTTTCAAGGAACAAGGGCTGGATCCACTGCCGGCGTCGACGGGAATTCAAGCGATTCTGTGCCGCCCAGACTTGTTGGTAGAAATGGAAGCAATGGCCATTTTCGACTCCAACAGGAAGTAGGCAGGGTGGCAAATAGATTCAAGTGGTTGGCGGGTACGCGGAAGTGAGAGTGGTACTCGCCACAGAGTGGAAACACTCCAAGGAAGGTTGATATGGCGATCGCGGGAGCTGCAGCCACGGCTGACTTTACAAAAATATGTCCGCTGGTGAGCCGGCGGACTCATTCACAGGACTATGCAGAGGCGGAAACGCGAGCGGTGAAGGTGAAACATGTCACCTTCGGTGGAGAACGTCCGGTGGTGATCGCGGGACCTTGTTCGGTGGAGAGCTATGAGCAGACGATGGAACTTGCCCATGTCGTAAAGCAATGCGGGGGAGATATGTTGCGCGGAGGAGCGTTTAAACCTCGGACTTCGCCGCACGATTTTCAGGGGTTAGGAATCGAGGGACTGCAGATTCTGCATGAGGCGAGCCGGCAAACAGGTTTGCCGATTGTCACGGAAGTGATGGACCCACGACTGGTTGAAAAAGTGGGCGAGTATGCGGACATGCTGCAGATCGGTTCGCGCAACATGCAGAACTATCCATTGCTTGTGGAAGTGGGCCGCTATGGGAAACCGGTACTGCTGAAACGCGGAATGGCGGCAAGTTTATGCGAATGGCTGGGAGCGGCAGAGTATATCGCGCAGGAAGGGAATTCGAACATCGTGCTGTGCGAGCGGGGAATCAAAGCCTACCCCTCGGGGGAATATTGCAGGTTCATTCTGGATTTGAATGTTCTGCAGGCACTGAAGCAAGAAACTTTTCTGCCAGTGATTGTGGATCCAAGCCATGCGACTGGTGTTGCGGCGATGGTGGAGCCTGCCAGCCGCGCAAGCATTGAGTCCGGAGCGCAGGGATTGCTGATTGAGATCGCCAGCGACCGAGTCGATGCCGCTAAACCGAAGTGCGATGCGGCGCAGGCGATAGGCTCGGCAACCTTGCAGAGAATCGTGGATTTCGTTCGTAATCGAGAGATGCATTCGACAGAGGCAAAAGCTTATGCGGTATGACAGCAGGGTTCTCGCACTGCCACTTTTATTTGTGCTCGCGATTCCAGTTATGTCCCAAGACCCGGAGAAGGCGAAGTCTGCCGAACAGAAAGCATCGACGGAACGTTACGCAAATATGCCGGAGGAAGCGGTTCCGTACCGTAAATTCTCGAAGCCGTACAAGGAATGGTTCATTGCCGAGGACACGCTGGCCTATAACGGTGCCGCGCGGGAACGGACGTTCGAGGAGATCGTCAATTCACCCACGGTGAATATCGGTTTTCTGGGGCCATTGCAGAACAATCCGGAAGCTCCTTATGGCCTGGCGATGCTGCATGGCGCACAGCTTGCGCTGGAGGAAGCAAATGCCAGGGGCGGATTCGGCGGCAACAATCGCGTAAGCGGGAAGCAATACGTCTTGAAGATTCATGATGACGTGGCGCAGTGGGGAGCCTCGTCGACGGAGGCGGTAAAGATGGCGTTCGATGAACATGTGGTAGCGGTGTTGGGGTCTGTCGATGGAGCGTCGACGCACATCATGTTACGTGTGAATCTGAAACTGGAAGTACCGATTATGGATACCGGCACGACTGACCCAACGGTGACGGAAACGCGTATTCCATGGGTGATCCACAATTTTCCGGATGACCGGCAGCAAGGGTACGCGCTGGCCGATTACGTTTTCAAACAACTCAATTTGAAGCGAATTGGAGTGATCCGGACGCAATCACGCTACGCACGTGTTGGAGTTGGGAAATTCTTCGACGAGGCGAAGCGCCTGGGGCGTGTGCCAGCCCTGGAAGTGAAATTTGATCGAGGAGAACAGGATTTTTCAACACAACTGAGCATGCTGAAAAACGCGCACATCGATGGGTTGGTTATCTGGGGAGAAGCCGCTGAGGCCGGACTGATTTTGAAGCAGATGCGCGAGGCGGGGATGAAGCAGCCGGTATTTGGTGCGAGCCGCCTGGATTATCCGTTGCTGTTGGAGAAGGCTGGCACTGCCGCGGAGGGATTGGTGACAACGGCGGCGCTGGACGATACACGGCCGGACGCGAAATGGCAAGAATTCCAAAAGAAATATAGCGATAAATACGGGACGTCACCCGATGCATATGCCGCGTACGCTTACGACGGAATGAATATGCTGGTGGCGGCGATCGAAAAGGCAGGGCTGAACCGCGGGAAGATCATGGATGCCTTTCGTGACTACCAACAGAAGAGCTATAAAGGAGTCACCGGGCGGGCAGAGTTCGATTATACATTGAACAATATCGCTCCGGTGACGATGGCGCGTGTGGAAAACGGAAAGTTCGTGTATTGGAATCTCAAAAAGAATATTCCGGTGAAGAGCCAATCGGGACAAGGCGCTCCCTGATGGCAGTCGTGCACCACCTGCGCTGCGGTACCCTATTCCTCGTACTGTTTGCGACTGTGGGAGGAGTCGAGCTTGTCGCGCAGACAGAAATCCCGGCCGTTCAGCCATATGCCGGCATGGTTCCGGGTGAGGTTGCGTATCGCGGTCCTGGTAGAGCGAAAAACAAGGACTTAAGGAGCGATGTCGTACACATCGGACTTCTGCTACCGATGCGAGGTACGCGCGCGCCCGAAGGCAAACTGTTGTTGCAGGCTGCACAGCTAGCCATCGACACGGAAAACAAAAACAACCCGCTTCCAAATGGACAGAGATTCGAACTTGCGGTGGGAGATGAAAGCGGGCCTTGGGGGCAAGCCAGCAGCGCCATGGTCGGTCTGATCATGGAAAAGGAAGCCGTAGCGCTGATCACCTCGACGGATGGAAATATTGCGCATCAAGCGGAGCAGATCGCGAATAAGGTTGGAATTCCGGTGGTCACGCTCTCCAGCGATCCGACGACCACGCGCATAAATATCCCGTGGATATTCCGAGTTGGACCGAGCGATGTGGAACAGGCACGGATCATGGCCGGGCAGATTTATGGAGCAAGCGAAGGCTATCGAGTATTGCTGGTCACAGAATCCAGCCACGACGGGCGAATCGGGGGCGATGAATTTATGAAGGCAGCCGCTTCGTTACGCGAAACTCCCCCGGAACGATTTAAGATAAGTCCGGAGAGCCCTTGGCAAGAGAATTTGGGCAAGGTCGCCAGTGAGCGGAAACCAGATGCGGTGGTGATCTGGACAGGTTCCATGCTTGCGAAGCAATTGCTAGAGGTTGTACGGCAGGCCATACCCGCAACGCCGATCTATTTATGTCAAAAGGCAGCCGATTTCCTTCCGGTGAATCAGTCCGATGCTGCGGGACGTAAGAGTTTGCTATTTACGGTTGGTACGGCGGCGGAAGGTGATGACTTCGCAGAGAGGTATCTCGAAAAGACAGGGATAGAACCCGGGATTGCCGCACGACAGACGAGAGAAGCCGTAAGGGTGATAGTGGAAGCAGTGCGCCGCGTAGGGGCAAATCGTGCGAGGGTGCGAGACCGGTTGGTTGCGAACGCCACTTCTGAGCCGATGGAGAGAGTCGTGTCGTTCGATCAAGCAGGGAATGCGCAGGGCAAAGCCAATGTGATAAGTGTGGAAGGCAGGGCAGGAAAGTCCGCTGGCGCAACGCCTAATTGAGTCCCAGTACTTCATTCGTTCTCCCAACAGCAAAGGATGGGCCCCCAGCACTGTAAAAAGAGCGTGTTGCCCAACTCCATCTAATCGTAGTAGTGTCGCCGAATGGCCAAGAAGCCGAAGCCACGCAAGAAGGGGGTCCGCACAGCCATGTCTGCCGATCATGAGGAAAAAAACGCCGCCAACGGAGAGGTACGAGAGGGCGCCAACGTCGACAAGATTCGAGACATATTATTTGGTTCAAACATGCGGGAGTATGAGAAGCGCTTCGCACGACTGGAGGAGCGCCTGACGAAGTCCTCGGACGCACTGAGAGATGACCTGAAAAAAAGGTTTGACACGCTGGAATCGTATGTACGCGAAGAGATGGAATCGAACAACCAGCGGCTGAAGGCGGAGAAGGCTGAACGTAACGAGGGGCTGAAAGAGCTGACCAGGGAAACAAGGGACAGCGCGAAATCACTGGAGAAGAAACTTTCGCAACTGGAAGAGCAGCTCTCTTCGACACAGGCGGATCTGCGCGCGCGCATTCTGGAGCAATCCAAGTCGCTGAGCAACCAGATTCAAAAATTAAAGGATGACCTGGAGAAGGCGCTCGAAAGCGAAGCGGAAACATTGCGAACGGACAAAACGGATCGCGCGATGCTCGCGGATCTGTTTACGGAAATGTCGATGCGGCTGAAAGATGAATTGGAGCTACCAGAGAAATAGGCTGGCAGGTGCGAACCAGGCGAAATTATTGCCGGGCAGATGGCCAACAAGTTCGGATTGGATTACCCACCAAGATGCGATGGCTGATACGCCGATAGCTCGAGTACCTCTCGATCCTGAGGACGATTCCAGGGCCAATGGGGCAGGTGCGCTCGACGAGTTACGGCACCTGATCCTTGCGCCGGAACAAGAAGCGCTGGAACGGCTGCACCATCGT
This sequence comes from Candidatus Acidiferrales bacterium, assembly GCA_963748365.1. Classification (GTDB taxonomy): domain Bacteria; phylum Acidobacteriota; class Terriglobia; order Acidiferrales; family UBA7541; genus Acidiferrum. Next base: position 5,091 of record CAVVJG010000013.1, on the reverse strand, counting down.
GTGGCGAGTCCCGAATCGCGCACGGAAGACGTCAGCTCCGTAGTGGCGGAAGCCATTCAACGCCGGCGCGCGGCCGGGGGCGATGAGGCGTTGAGCGACGCGTTAGCGCCAACGATTGAAACAGCGCTGCGCGAGTCGGTGCGCAAAGATCCGGGCACAATGGCGGATGCGCTATTTCCGGTGATGGGCCCGGCAATTCGCCGGTCGATCCTGGAAACGCTGCGATCGTACCTGGAATCGTTCAATCAAATTATGGACCAGAGCCTTTCGTGGCAAGGGCTGAAGTGGAGATTCGAAGGGGTTCGGACGGGCCGGTCGTTTACCGAGGTCGTGCTGCTTCATAGCCTGGTATTTCGCGTTGAACAGGTATTCCTGATCCACAAGAAAACAGGATTGTCTCTGGGGCACGTTGCCGCCCCAGCGGTGGCGATGCAGGATCCAAGCATAGTTTCCGGAATGCTTTCAGCGATACAGGACTTTGTGCGCGATTCCTTTCACACAAGTGGAGAGCAAGGAATTGAACGCATGAATGTGGGTGAGCTGGATGTCTGGGTGGAAGCCGGGCCGTATGCGATTCTGGCGACGGTGATTCGCGGAGTGGCACCACGAGCATTGCGCGATCGAATGGCGGAAGTGCTGGAAAACATCCATCGGGAATATTCCACTCAACTCGATCGATTCAATGGAGACACGGCACCGTTTGCGAATGCGAATAGGGAGCTGACCCGTTGTCTGGAAATGCAGTACAAAGAAGGGCCGAAACGGAAAGGCTTCGGGTACGCCTGGGCGGCAGCGGGATTGCTCATACTGCTGCTTGGGGGATGGATTGGATGGCGGGCATGGCAGTATCACAAATGGGCCGTGTTGGTGGAGACGCTGCGCGGGCAGCCAGGGCTGGTGATTACTTCGTTGGAGCGAGATCGCGGGCGGTTTGTAGTACGGGGTCTGCGCGATCCAATGGCTGCTGATCCTGCACAGTTTGTGGCGGAAGCTGGGCTCAATCCAGCGAAGGCAGAATTTCACTGGGGGGCGTATTACGCGCTGGACGACGCAATCATTCAAAAACGTGCGACGCAGTTGCTCTCTCCGCCGGCTGGCACGACGCTGACTGTAAAGGAAGCTGTACTGTACCTTGGCGGGCAGCCGTCAATAGCTTGGGTGAAGGAAGCTTCAACGCGGGCTCTGCTGGTGCCGGGGATCAGGTCGATTGATCTGTCGGGTCCATTCAGTGCGGAGCGGATGGCCTTTAATCAGTCTCGGAACAAGATTCAGAGTGTGCTAATCAAGTTTCCGTTGGCGAGTGCGACGCTTTCGACAAAGGAGCGAACGGAACTTGCGCGGCTGACGCCTGAGCTAAAGCAGGTGCTTCTGAGGCCGCAGGGGTTGCACGGAAACGTTGTGCTGGAGATTGTGGGACACAGCGACAACACTGGCGCTGAAGTCACGAATCAGACATTGAGCCAGCGCCGAGCAGAACGGGTAGTCGCTGAGCTTGCTCAACTCGGCTTCCAAGCGAGCAGTTTGCGAGCGCGCGGCGTGGCGACGACAGAACCATTGCGAACTGGGGATAACGAAGAAGCCAGGCAGATGAATCGCAGCGTAACGATCCGCGTTTTGCTTTCACCGGTCCCCTAAACCTCATGATACAGAAAAAAGTTTGCATGCTCGGGTCGTTTGCGGTTGGCAAGACCAGCCTGGTGCGTCGGTATGTTGAAAGTATTTACTCGGATGCGTATCAGACCACGGTGGGAGTAAAAGTTGACAAGAAAGAGCTGAAGGTGAAGGAGACAGAGATCACGCTGGTGCTGTGGGACCTCTATGGCGAAGATGAGTTTCAGAAAATGCGCTGGTCGTACCTGCGCGGTTCCTCTGGGTATCTTTTGGTCGGCGATGGAACGCGGCGTGCGACTCTCGACAAAGCGTTCTTGCTGGAGCAACGAGTGCGCGAAGAGGTGGGCGAAATCCCATTCGTGTTTGTGATCAATAAGAGTGATCTGGTTGCGGACTGGCAACTCGATGAATCTCTGGAGGGGCAGTTCGCGGCCCAAAAGTGGAGTGTTCTTCTCTGCAGTGCGAAAACGGGAGAAAACGTTGAGGAAGCCTTTACGCAACTAGCCCGGAAAATGCTGCCCTGATGATGCCCGAGCCACTCTCAAGTGTATTCCGTGAACTTGGCTATCTTGTGCTGGAAAACAAGAACGGCGGAGCATTTTCGCTATTGTCAGATGCGCCAGCATGGTCATGGCAATTGTTTCCAGAGGTGAGCTGGAGCGATAAGCAAGTCTCGATCGCCGGAATATCTCCATTTCTCGATAGTTTTCTGTTAGATGCCGAAGCGTTCTGGAATAAAGACGAGACTGGCGTCCTTGAATCGGGTACATGGATTGAGAGAACGAACTCCGGATTAGATGTTCCACTGGAAGCGAAGGCGTTGCAGTTGAATGGCAAGCAGATTCTGGCAATTCACTCACCAGATTCACATTACGCCGAACGAGTGAAAATACTGCAAACAGCCAGAAATTCCGTTCTTGATCATGAAAAATTGTTAAGTGAAATTCAGAAGAAGGAAATTTTGTTGCATTGTATCGTTCACGATTTGTCGCAGCCGCTAAGTGCCATGCGAGGTTCGTTTGATTGCATGGCGATGGAGAGCGACGCCGAACGAATGGCTAAATTCATCGACTTGGGAAGGCATGCGAGCGAGCAGCAGGAAAACATGATTCGCGAGATTTTGCGGGCATTTTCCGCAGACCTGCAAGTTACTTTTGAGACCGAGTCTGTGGTAAATAGTTCGCCGAACCTGCTGGCGACGGCGAAGGAAGCGGCAGTTGCGTTAACTCCGGCTTACGAGGCCAAGGGCGTTCGAATGGAGTTCAACGACAAAATAGCTACGAATCGAAACTGGTTCGTACATGGTGAAGCAACGCGGCTGAGCCGAGTTTTCGCGAACTTGTTGGAAAATGCGCTACGCTATACTCCCGCTGGCGGCAGGGTTACCATCGATATTGAGGACGACGGAGCGTTTTTCAGGGCGTACGTTGATGATGAAGGTCCCGGACTTCCTGGAGATCTACGGCCAGCGCAAATCTTTGGGTTATTCACAAAAGGGAAGGAAAGTGGAGGGAAGGCCGGGCTAGGATTGTATTTTTGCAGGATTACGGTGGAACGATGGGGCGGTTCAATAGGCTGCGCTTCGTTGCCAGAAAAGGGATCGCGATTCTGGTTTCGATTGCCGCGAGCAGTGATGGCGGAAGAATCCGTTCTACCAGGAAAACCCAAGATATTGATAGACGATACGAATCAAGACAGCGAGGGAAAGCGGCGGCCAATGAACATTTTGCTGGCAGACGACCAGGAAGACATTCGGACGTTAACGACGCACCAACTCCAGCGGAATGGTCATACGGTGGCAACCGTGGGGAATGGCAAGGCGGCAGTGGAAGCCGCACAAAGCAAGCACTACGATGTCATCCTGCTTGACGAAGAGATGCCGGTAATGGGCGGAGTCGAAGCGGCACATGCTATCCGCGAAATGCAAAAGAAGCAAGAAGGCCACAGCGTGCTGGTGGCGCTGACGGGAAACAATACGAATGACGACCGGGAGCGGCTGATCGCTGCAGGGTTTGATTCTGTGCTTGGAAAGCCATTTCGGCTTGAGTCCCTGGAAGCTTTTCTGCGCAGCCCAGGAAGCTTCGATGTGGTTGCGGCGTTTCCCGAAGAACGGCCAATGAAACAAGGTGCAAGCCTGGAAGACCTGTTACAGCGGGTTGGCGGCGACGAGAAACTCCTAAGACAGATGATTCGCACGTTTCTGCGCGAAACGCCAAAGCGAATAGAGACTCTATTAAAAGCACTGCAATGTAAGGATGGTCCCGAGCTCTCGGCTCGCGCGCATGCGTTGAAGGGTTCGGTGAGCATTTTCGGGGCTGCGCGCGCGGCACAACTGACCCATTCTTTACAGGAATTGGGACGCGTGCCGGATTTTCAGGAAGCAGCGCGGATATTTGCAACCCTCCAGGAAGAGATTGCGAAGGTGGAGGAAAACCTGAAAGGATACGCGAAACATTCTTTGAACGGAGTTTCACCAGCAAGTAAGAAAGTAATCAAGAAACAGAAGAAGCCCAAGATTGGCAAGCGATGAATGAATCATCGTTGCGTGTGAACAGGTCAAGTTCCGGAGCAGGCCCATGCCCCATATTCTAGTAACCGATGACGACGCAACAACCCGGCAGATGATCAGTGGCGTACTAAAGAAGAATGGCTACACGGTATCCACTGCTTCTGACGGAGTCGTGGCGTTGCGCGCGATCCAAAAAAAGAAATTTGATCTGGTGTTGCTGGATATCTGGATGCCGAAGCTGACCGGCCTGGGCCTGCTGGGCAAGCTTCAGTCCGAAAAACACATTCCGAAGATTGTCGTCATGACTACGGACAAAACTTCCGATACGGTGCTGAGTGCGCTGCGCGGCCGCGTGTATCAATTTCTGATCAAACCGCTGGACGCAGACACCCTGCTCTTGACGGTAGAGAGTGCGCTCTCGGTGCATCCATCTGCGCCCCCCATCGAGATAATTTCCGCGAAGTCACATTGGATCGAACTCCTAGTTCCCTGCGAACAATCCGTTGTACAACGCGTACAAAGTTTTCTGCTGCACATGGAAAACGATCTGCCTGCCGACGTGATCGAGAAGGTTGGATATGCATTCCGGGAGTTGTTGAACAATGCGATTGAGTGGGGAGGCCGGCTGGACCCTAACCTTAAAGTGCGGATTTCTTACGTTCGAACCAAAAAGATGTTGATGTACCGCCTTGATGATCCCGGCCCCGGATTCAAGATGGAAGAATTGACCCATGCGGCGGTGAACAATCCGGAAGAAGACCCTATAGCGCACATGAAGGCGCGTGAAGAAAAAGGCCTGCGACCGGGAGGTCTTGGACTTCTGCTCACACAGCAGATGGTCGACGAATTGGTGTTCAACGAGTCTCGCAATTCGGTCGTGCTTGTGAAATACCTGTAATAGCCGGCCTGACCATGCGGTGACCGCTTGCCATGTAGAATTTCAATTGAATTGGCCTGATTTCGGCGTTCTC
>CAVVJG010000012.1:0-55618 GCA_963748365.1 Candidatus Acidiferrales bacterium | reverse complement strand
TCATTACAAGACATCCTCGTACCATTACCCACTTTACCGGTTACGGCGTTGGAACGTAGCCGCTCGTGCGGCGGACGCTTCGCGTGAGGTAGGGAGCATTGGTTGCTCGATGGCTTGATGTAAATGTGGGTCACAGGAGGTGTTCCTGTGACCCATCTTCGCAAAATAATGCTGGAAGAACTCCAGGCGACGTAATTACGCTCAACATACCACACGTTCCTACATCCGCCAACCGCCGGCGTGCCACGCTCCTACCGCTTTGCTTTCACCTGCTCGGCTCGGAACAACAGCCGAAAGCCGGACAAGACATCTCTTCCACCGAAGACTCGTCCGATCTCTGGCACTGCCCCCAGTGTGCTGGCCCGATGAAGGTCATCGAGCGGCTTACCGCTGCCAAAATCCAACTTCGCTCTCCACCCGTGGTCACCGCTGCAGCATGAAAGCACTCTCTGCAATTCGCACTCTTCACGTGCCTCGGTGCGGTTCGCATCTCTCCGCCTGGCCATCGGATCGCTCTCTTCTCTCTGCTTCTGCAACCGCCTTTTTCTCCATACTTTTTCGCCATAACCAACTTCTGCACAATAGGTGTCACGTGCTGCACCCCCGGGCTCGGCCGTGGCCAACTTCCACGCCGCTCCTTCCCATCATTGAATCCCCATAACACCCGCGCCCCAGAGGGTGCGGGAGGGCACTGGCAATTTCCACAATTGTTCCTGCGTGACTTTGAACAGCTCGCAACAGCAGAAGGGGGAGATGCTGTTCCTGCGTAACAACGCTAGTTACTTCGAAGAGGCCGGACGATCAGGCTGACCATGCACTCGCATGTGGCCGTGGGTAATTGGGTGACGCAGCCAACTGGCGATGGGAATGATCAGATTGCGCAGCTGCGAGTCTCTTCGCCGGACACTCCTTGCAGGCGGCGCTCCTTGCGCGGGCAAGGTCAAAGGGTTCATGAAATAGCGCAAGTCGCGAACAAACGACTCGACAACCTGCCGCCAGTACTCGCGAAAAGAGACGGCGGCGTTGCGAATGAATTCCGGAAGGCGGAATCGCGAATGACTGTGCCCCCAGAATGTCGGCACTTCAGTCTGGGACGCGAGTGTCCGCGGGGGGACGGGGATCTCCTTGGCACGTTCCGCAGCAGCAGCGAGTAGAGCCTCATCAATCGCCGCTTGTACGCTCGCGCGTTCCGGCGGTGGTTCGGGCTGAGGTTCACGCTTCGCCGGCGGAATGACAACGACCGGTCTCGGCTCCACTGCAGGAAATGAAATCAGCCGTCCATACTTACTAGCGGAATAGTCGTTTTCCACCGAGATGGGCTTTGCGGATAGATCGAAGTCCACGGCTATGCCCTGGATGATATCGGGAGCGATGATCTTCTGCTGTTCACCATAGGCTGTGATCAGCGCGTGCTCGCAAAGAAGGTTGATGAGCCGTGGAATTCCCCTGGAATGCTCGTGAATGACCTGAAGCGTCTCGGCTGGAAAAAGTTGCGTAGAGTTCAGGCCTGCACGGGACAAGCGGGAGCCGATATAGCCTACCGTCTGCTCTTCGGAGAAAAGCGGGAGCCTGCAGTGAATGAGCACTCGCTGGCGCAATTGCCGCAGTTCCGGCCGGCGAAGTTTCTCTTCCAGTTCCGATTGGCCCACGAGAATAATCTGCAGCAATTTTCCGCGCGCTGTTTCTAGGTTAAGCAATAGCCGCAATTCATCGAGCGCTTGCGACGAGAGCGATTGCGCCTCGTCAATTATCACAACCGGAAGGTCTCCCGCGACATCTCTGGCAATCAGCCACTCGTGAAGGGTACGCAGCAAATCCCCTTTGCGGCGCGATTCGCAACTGACTCCAAAATCGCGAAGTATGAATTCAAACAGTTCGGCTGGCTCCAGCAGCGGATGGAACACATACGCGGTCGAGATCTTGCGCTGCTCCAGGGATTCCAGAATATTATTCAGCAGCATGGTCTTTCCCACGCCCGCCTCGCCTGTCAGCACCAGTAACCCTTGCCTCGTATGCAGTCCATATTGAAGCTCATTCAATGCGGAATCGTGCGCGAACGTCGAATAGTAAAAGCGAGGGTCGGGAGAAACGTGGAACGGATTTTCACTCAGCCCGAAATAGTCGAAAAAACATTGATAGGACGTGGTTGTCATTTCTGGACACCTGAGGGCGATCCTCAAGGTGAGAGCAAATTCTAGGGGAAGTAGGATAAGAGAACAACAAGAATTGCAGGATCAAGGGCATGAAAAACGTACCAGGACTAATAGAACCTGTTTTCTTGCATGCCGCTTATCCCCTTTGCGACCCTCTCGTGCACTTTGAAACCCTTTGCTCGTTGTGTATGCAAAGAAGAGCCGCCGCACAAATCGAGCGGCTTGTCTGAGCTCTACTTACCTTTAGTTGCAGCGGTTGGCAGGTTCGCCCGGACCACCCTCGAGACAAGGTATGGCGCTTAGATATTCGTATATGGCGCGGAGGTCATGGTCAGTCATGTTTTGATAGACCGGCCACGGCATGATCTGGAGAAGATCCCCATGGAATGGAGGAGGGATACATTTTCCGTCGGGGGCGCCTGTGCAGGTCGGATGTACATTGTCGGTATCGATGCCGGTGCGCATGATGGCTTTGAAAGTTGCAAAGGTATTGCCGCCTTCAGGCCTCCCAGTATTGTCCGGCGTCAGGTTGCGGGAAATAATATGCGGGAAAGGTCCCGGCCCAGGAAACGGACCGAAGTCTCTGCCGCCACCCAGGTAGGTGTTCACATTGACCACCTGTTTCTGACCAAAGTAGGGGTTCCCGTTGGCAGTGTATTCGTTTGCTGGGCCCGTCGAATGGCAGCCATTGCAGCCGCTCTGTGCGTTCACAATATAGCTTCCCAATCCCACCAACTTTCGGTTCTTCCCCAAGAGGTCCAACGGAACCGGCGCGATCTGAAATCCTCGATGAATCTTTGCTTCTTCCCCTTCGTCATCGTCGTCGCCGTGGGCTCTTACGTGTCTCGAACTATTCACCATTCCCGCGGCAATGATCGCAACAAATGCTGTGATTATTCCCGCGGTTTTAATAAAGTTGCTGTTTGTCATGGAAACATTCCTTTCTATCTTCTTTCCCGGGTTGTAATTTCTGTTCTCCTGAGCTAGCAGAATGCAATCTGAGGTTTGGCTCGGTTCTTGGCGCGCGAAGCTTAGGATGGGGCGAGGATAGCACGCGAAGCAATGCAACGGCGCACACCTCTCAAACACCTGTGGGTAACATGAAGAGTTAATGCGCTTGTCGGATTGCTGGTGAGAAGAGCTATTTACACTCGCAAAAGCGGATTTTCGAGCGCTTCTGACATGCACAACAAATCCTGACAAAGCGCTAAATGACGCAGTGTCAAACAATTACGCGAAGAAATGACGAGGCATCGATGGTGCTAGACTGCTGCCTACGGGGAAAAGCATGGCAGTACAAGCGAATGACGGATCTTGGGTGATTCACTTCGGCGTCTTCGAAGCAGACCTGCGGGCAGGCGAACTGCGCCGAAATGGCTCGAAGGTGAAACTCCAAGAACAACCTTTTCAGATCCTTGCCATGTTGCTGGAGCGCCCTGGGGAGATCGTGACGCGGGAGGAGCTGCGCGCCAGACTCTGGTCGGCAGACACTTTTGTGGACTTCGACCATGGCCTCAACTCTGCAATCCGCAGGTTACGGGACGTCCTGGGCGATTCTGCTGAAAACCCCACTTTCGTGGAGACGCTGGGGCGTCGCGGCTACCGGTTTATTGCCCCGGTGGCTTCGCGGGTGCTCCGGGAACGCCAACATGAGCCCATCGAATCGGTAGCGGTTCTCCCCTTCGCCAACCGCAGCGCAGACCCCAACACAGATTACTTGAGCGACGGCATCACCGAAAGCCTCATCAACAATCTGTCGCAAATCTCGACCCTGCGCGTCACGGCGCGCAGCACAGTCTTCCGCTACAAAGGAAAAGACGCCGATCCTCGAAAGGTGGGGAGCGATCTGCACGTTCGCGCTGTGGTCTCGGGGAGATTGCTGAAGCGGGGGAGTTCGCTGATCATCCAGGCCGAACTGATGGATGTTGCAACGGGCTCGCAGCTCTGGGGTGGCCAATACAACCGCCAAGCAGAAAATGTTTTTCTTCTCCAAGACGATCTTTCCAGAGAAATTTCTGAGAAGTTGCGGCTGCGGCTGACCGGCGATGAGAAGCGGCGACTAACAAAACGCTACACCGAGGACGCCGAAGCTTATCGGCTTTACTTAAAGGGTCGATACCACTGGAACAAACGGAACCCAGAAGGCTTGCAGAAAGCCGTTGATTACTTCCAGCAGGCTCTCAACAGAGACCCAGTTTATCCGCTAGCTTATGCCGGACTGGCTGACACCTACGCTTACTTGTCGTTTTTCCACGTGGTTCCTCCGCGGCAAGCAATGCCGAAAGCGAAGGCCGCGGCCGTAAAGGCACTGGAGATCGACGACCATCTCGCGGAAGCTCACGTTTCGCTGGGATACGTCAGCTTCACGTACGATGGAGATTGGTCAGCCGCCGGAAAGCATTTTGAGCAAGCCTTCGCCCTCAATCCAATATATTCCGGAGCCCACACCTTCTATGCTTTCTATCTCAGCTCTCTCGGACGATCAGAGGAAGCATTGGCAGTTGGCGAAACGCGCCCTAGATCTCGATCCTGCCTCCCCCGCTGTCAGCCATAGCCTGGCGGTGCAGCTTTACCTTGCAAGACGATTTGACAAGGCTATTGAGCAGGCCCATAACACGCTGGAAATGGATGCAAATTTTGCCATTTCGTACCAGTTGCTCGGGGAGGTCCATGTTTCGAAGGGATTATACAGAGAAGGTCTGCTCGCTCTGGAAAAGTTCTCCGCACTAAGCCGGACCAGCGCTATCTCTCGCGCTCTTGTTGGATACTCGCATGCTCGATTAGGAGAGCGAAGCGCGGCGCTACGGATCATTGAGGAGCTTACGTCGGCTTCCAAGCACAGTTTTATACCCGCTTTCCTCTTTGCGCTGGTTTATGCCGGACTGGAAGACAAGGATCAGGCCTTTGGTTGGCTCGAAAAGGCTTACGAGGAGCGGTTCAATCGTCTCGCTTACCTCAAACAGGATGCGCTTTGGGACCCGCTTCGCTCAGATCCCCGTTTCATCGACATGCTTCGACGCCTTGGCATCCCGCCGTAGGTTCATGCGATGAGCATGTCTGCCGTGTACCGCCCGTGCTGAGTCATCCCGGAACGTTTTTGTAGGAAGTCTCGTCAGCCCCTTCTCATCTGCCTGATAAGTCTTAGTGCTGTATCGGAAGCGCGGGTTAGCTAGGAGCGACTCGACGCGGCAAGCGTCCTCGTGAACTTAAGGACTAGCGCTGGCGATTCTCTGAACTTCTGCTTACTTCATTTTTTTGAATGCCCGCATACCATCTTTGACTCGCTTCATGGCGGTCGCCGGGCCTTTGGCGCGCAATACTCGATATTTCTCACCGCTCAGCTCATGATAGTTCACAAAGAAATCTTCCAATTCCCGCAAAAATGTCTTACCCAAATCCTTGATGTGATGAATATCCGCAAAGCTGTGATTTTCCTTCTCGACAGCTACAATGCGGTCATTTCGTTCGCGGTTCTTTTTCTCGCCCTGTTCACCCTCGATGATTCCAATGATCCTGCACTGCAATATGCAGCCAGGAAATGCAGGCGCGTCCATCAATACCAGTACATCCGTAGGGTCTCCATCATCAGCGAGTGTGGATGGCACAAAACCAAAATCGTACGGGAACTCCATCCCCGCCGGGAGAACTTTCTTGAGCCCAAACACCCTCTGCTTTTCGTCAAATGCGTACTTATTCCGGCTCCCTTTCGGTGTCTCAATCACCACTTGAAGATTGGCTGCCTCCGGATGAAGAGAGTCAAGCAATGAAGGATTAGCTATCGTTGCCTTTAACTTTTTCTTCTTGCTGGACATTTGTTACTCCCGGCCCCCATTCCAAGCTACGCGGGGATTGCCAATTATCGCACTAAGTAAATGGGACGGCCAATCACTCACGGTACCCGATGTTCAAAAATTGTTTTAGCCCGAGTATTTCGGGGGAGATGCCCGGGATTGCTCACAATCCTGACGAAAGACCTGCAGCACATCGCTTTATACGCGAAACTGATTGCCCTCGGTCCAAGCAGCCTCAGCCAAGATACACGCTTGATTCCAGTCCTTTACCGGTTTTTCGGTATGGCCTGCCAAAGCTAGAAGTTGTTTATGGTAGCTGTAACATTTTCCAGTGTTTGATTTTCGAAGAATTGACGAATTGCATCTTGACAGGAGATTCGAATGGAAATGAATCGCTTGAGGCACCTTTATATCGAGGAACTAAAGGATTTGTATAGTGCGGAAACTCAACTGATAAAAGCCCTGCCCAAGATGGCGAACGCAGCGTCTTCCGAAGACTTGCGCGCTGGCTTTGAAGAACATTTAGGCCAAACGAAGGACCACGTTGCGCGTCTTGAAAAGATTTTCCAGGCTCTAGGAGAGAGCCCTAAGGGGAAAAAATGCAAAGGCATGGAGGGGCTTATCAAGGAAGGCAGCGAAATGATAGAGGAAGATCCCGCGCCGGAAGAACTAGACGCGGGTCTGATCTCAGCCGCGCAGCGAGTGGAGCACTATGAGATTGCTGGCTACGGATGTGTCAGCACTTACGCCAAGCTTCTTGGGGAAGACGAAGCAGTTTCACTATTGAGGTTAACCCTCGAGGAAGAGAAGGAGACAGACGAGAAACTGACGCAACTCGCAGGCAGCATCAATCTGGAAGCTGTCGAATCCGAGGAATCGGAAGAAGGCAGCAACAGGTTGAGGAAAACGAAGACAGCCCGCGCCTAGCCGGTCTTGGAGTAACACAGGTAATAAATTTCAAAAGGAGAAACAAACATATGAAGGTACGTTGGATGGATTTAGCACGATTGCTCTTGCCTCTGGCTTCGTTGTTGTTTGGCGTATCCCTGACGGCCACGCCATTCTCGGGTTATCAGGATCCACAGCAGACGCCACCAGACAACACCAAACAAAACAAAGACCAGGCAAACCCCAGCGCGGATCAACAAAAGATGAATCCCGCGGACCGCGCCCTCACGCAGAAGATTCGTAAGGCAATCCACGAGGATACGAGCCTGTCCACATACGCGCACAACGTCAAAATCATCACGCAAGACGGGAAGGTGACTCTGCGCGGGCCAGTGCGGTCCGAGGATGAGAAGAGCAATATCGAGGCGAAGGCGGTTGCCGTGGCCGGGCAAGGGAACGTGATCAATCAGCTCGAGGTTGCACCCGCAAAATAGCGGGGTAGAAATCGAACCTAATTTAAAAAAAAGGAGAAATCATAAAATGTCCGGAAAGAAAGTAGGAGTATTCGGGATTTACACAACACGCATTGCGGTCGAAAATGCCACAGACTCGCTGATCCGAACGGGCTTTCCTGCGGCTGATATTTCCGTACTATTGCCGGAGAGTCTTGGCGGTCCGAGGGACATGGGGACCGAAAAGGCAACGAAAGCGCCAGAAGGTGCCGCAGCGGGAGTGACCACGGGAGGCGTAATTGGCGGCACGCTCGGCGTGCTGGCAGGCGTTGGACTGTTAGCGATTCCAGGCTTGGGTCCTTTCATTGCAGCGGGTCCGATCATGGCAGGACTGGCGGGCCTTGGGGTTGGCGGTGCAGTAGGCGGGGTTACCGGCGCCTTAATCGGCGTGGGTATTCCCGAGTTCGAAGCCAAGCGGTATCAGGGCCGCCTGCAAAAGGGTGGAATTCTTCTCTCCGTGCATTGCGATACGTCGGAGGAAATTACTCGTGCCAAAGATGTGCTGAAGTCCACAGGCGCGGAGGATGTTTCTTCGACGGGAGAGTCCTCTGTTGATTCCAAAGAAAACGATCGTGACGCAGCCGCCAGAGCAGCTCGCACGTCCTATTAATCCGAGAGGAGGAAGCCGCACTGCGGCTTCCTCCTTATCTTCTTGGAAACTTGGAAACAATTTGCGAACGGTGCAACTCTACAAACATTCGCGGCTCAGAAGCTCGTGCGCTGCTGTCCGAGCGCATCGGTAAGTTCACGCTTTTGTCCGTGTCTGATTCAGAGGAATGGAGTTATACGGCTAAAGGTTCTGTAGATTTCTTTGGCATACAGGATGGCAATCGAGGAAGCAGCGCTTGTCGCGGCTTTAGGTGAACCCTACAAGGAATATATGCGCCGAACACGGCGCCTCGTCCCCTTCTTGTTCTGACGTATTCGGTAACCCGCACGCAGCTTGTGACGTACGCGCTTGCCCACCGATATCATTTTAGACTCTCGAGTGGGCTTCCAAAAACAACTGTATTAGGAACCCTTAAACCGTCTGTTTGCGCCTCGCTGAATCAGTCTGTTGCGGGAGGTCTGCCAGAGGGGTTTTCGGAACCCGTACCATTATTGTACTTTTCCGGTTTTGCCGTTTGAACGTTAATCGGGAGTCGGCCTCAATCAGCGCATGGAGACGCAGCTTTTATCCAAGAAATCTTGAACTCCCCTCAGGTAAACACTGTATTGCAATTAGTACTCTGAGTACTCCAAAGTCTGCAGGTCCTGGACTAGTTTAACGACCTCAAATTTGAGATTTTGCGGCGGCAACGTTATACACCAAGGTGTTAGTTAGAAGATTCCTAGCCGGGTTATCTGCTCCGTGGAAACAAGGTCGGAGGGGGCATGGACAGGATCTCCTACAAGACCAGTCGTTATGCGCTAGCAGTATTGGTCGCTGTGGCGGCACTTTACTTGCGTTCCCTGCTAACTCCCGTCTTAGGTGAAACGAATCCGTATCATACCGTGTGGCTTGCGGTTGTTTTCTGTTCTTGGTATTGCGGTCTCGGTCCTTCGATACTTTGCAGTTTGCTGTGCGCTTTTGGGGTCGACTATTTTTTTCTAGTCCCGTACCACTCCCTCAACATTCGAGACCGATCACAATTGGTCGGCGCGCTCGGCTTTCTCGTTTTCTCAGGCGCGATTATTGCTCTTGGTGAGTCCAATCGACGTGGGGCTACCTCGAAGTCCTTATTGGCGGCTATTGTGAATTCTTCTGATGACGCCATCGTCTCTAAGAACCTTAACGGGATTATCACGAGTTGGAATTACGGTGCCGAGCGCTTGTTTGGATGGACTTCTAAAGAAGCAATCGGACAGCCGATTACGATCATTATCCCTCCAGAGTTACAAGGCGAAGAGGCAACAATTATTAAACGGATATCCGCCGGACAGAGGATCGATCATCTCGAAACAACTCGCAGAAAAAAGACCGGGGATACAGTAACAGTTTCATTGACAATCTCTCCGATAAGAGACAGCGAAGGCAGAATTGTCGGCGCTTCAAAAATCGCCCGCGACATTAGCGAGCGTAAGCTGGCGGAAACAAGGCTCAAGACACTTCACGACGAACTTGAGCAACGGGTTAGAGAGCGAACGGCCGAATTTCACAAGAAAAACGAAGAATTGATCCAACATTCTCAGGTTGTTCGAGACCTTTCCGCTCGACTGCTTCGATCCCAAGACGAGGAACGGCGGCGTATCGCTCGTGAGTTACACGACAGCATCGGGCAATTGGTCGCGTCAATCAGCATGAATATCTCCGTTGTGACAAGAGAAAAGGAAAAACTCAGTCCTCGAGCAGCAAAGTGCGTCGAGGAAAACCAAGAACTCATACAACAGATTCTGTCGGAAGTTCGCACTTTGTCACATTTATTACACCCACCTTTGCTGGACGAAGTGGGTTTGGAGTCCGCGATCCGATGGTTAATAGACGGATTCGTTCGACGCAGCAAGATTGATGTTAGTCTCGACATCTCGCCATCGAAACTTGGTCGTCTGACAGACGATTTGGAGATCGCGATTTTCCGCATCGTGCAGGAATCCCTTACAAATATTCACCGTCATTCTGGAGCTCGCAGCGCAAGGATTCATTTAGCTCAAGACGATGGGCACTTTAACTGCAAAATCTCGGATGATGGGAAAGGAATTTCACTGGAAAAACAGCTTGAGCTCAATTCGTATGGTGTAATTGGTGTTGGTATTCGTGGGATGCGGGAGAGAATCCAACAACTAGGCGGCACTCTCCAGATCGAATCGAACGGCAATGGCACTACTGTTTCAGTTGCGTTGCCTGTTAAGCACTCGCAGGCGTCAGCAGCTGTCAACTCTTGATAAGTTCGGGTAACCGGGTGCGCCGTGAAAGGTGGTGGTCCACAGCGGGAGATAAACCCGTCCGGGAACTGGTTCGCTCCACCCGGTAGCAATCGAAGCAGTGGCGGAGGCAACGAAGCTGCTGAAGCCTTCGGTGTAGAAGGTCGCATTGGCGACTCGGCGAGCATGCAGGCCGTAACGTGGGGCCCGGAACAAACGGAGCGCCACATTCCCTTTATCATCAAGGTGGCAGCATAAATCCTTCGGATGCTGCGAGATGCGCTATAGGGTGCAAACTCTCATTGAAACAGTATGGCCAGACTACTTTCGGCCTGAGCTTCAAGATGCGTGCGAAGAAAAAAAAGTACCGTAAGCGAACCACCAGGAAACTTACCCCTCGCGAGAGTGTCCTTCTCGAGCATATCTGTGCCTCAGGGGTCACCCAAATCCGGTCATATAGGGTCAGTTGAAAACCGGCCATAGGAAAGCCCGGGACATTGACGCCCGAGAAAGCCCTGACCAGCGAGGAAGCCAAAGGGGAGTATGCAATGAAGAAGCCGAAAAAAGAGAATCTGATTGCTCCAGCAATCGGAGATCGACTCCTGACACTGCCAGAAGCGGCGGAAGTGTTGCGCCTGAATCCGCGCACGGTGCGTGCCTACATTCAGCGCGGTGAAATCGAAGCGAGAATCATTGGTGGACGATGGAGATTCAGACGTGCGGATCTTGACAGCTTCTTTGCGAATGCCGCCCGTTCGTGGGATTTTGAGGGAAAGTAAGATTATAGGGATTAGATGGTGAACCTAAATCAAAATAGCACTGCAAGACGAGATAAAGGCCGATTCGATGGGTATAGGGTGAACTGCGAAGTGGTTCCTTGTCTTCCTGCGCGTATTGTCACTCAATGCCTCTCCGATCCGCGCCGTGTCCCTTACCTACTCTTTTGGAAGCAGCGCTACACGGGCTTGTTAAAGGAGGTCGTAAGGCTCGCATCGCCATATCCAGAATACGATTGGCTCAAGATGGGGTGGGTAGAAGTGAAGCGTGGAGTTGGAAGCAAGGTGAATATTCGCGTGATTCAAGGAGCGCGTGCGTCATTTCTCATTTGCAACTCCTGCCAGAAACCGCGTCGTTTTCTCTATGGATGGGAAACGAACGAAGGGCCTCGCAATGTGAGCCAAGCTTTTTGGCCCTGCCGCGTGTGCGCTGGACTTAGCTATGCATCTGAGGGTGGGGCGTTGGTAGTGAGAACGCGATGTCCTGCGCTCAAACCGACTTCTGGACTGTGGTCGGGACCGCGCCCACGGGCATTTGACCTATTCGTCTTCACTTCGCCTTGGGCGGCATTAGATGCTGGTCTTTGTTCAAGGCCACCCGCAACACAGGTCAAACAGAACACCACGAACATGCCGATGAACGGTCAGAAGAGCAAGAACGTGGTCACTTCGCCGACTTGTTCGTGACACGATAAAAGCTGCATCGCCTACTTCGCGGCTTTCATACATGCCCTGTCCTGGTGGTAGTAGCGGCGGTTCAGCGGTGCGACAATGGTAGCTCTAAATTCGGAATCTGGCCGCGATCATTGCTTGCTCATAGATTGCGATGACGCCTGCCCAAAAACCTCATTTCTCCTGACTCCGCAAGTTGCTGATTCCACGCATTCACTCTTCGTCAGTTTTGCTTGCCCAAAATCAGATGTTTCTGGGCCAAAACAGTACGCTGTGTGTAGCTCATCCCGATAGTGAAAACCACAGAGGCTCGGCGTGTTGCGAGGCTTTCCGGGTGCATTGGGAGTCCCCGCGATCTTCTAATCTCTTGTAAAACCTATGACTTCGACCTTAATAAGGTAGAGGTCGGAAGCTAAGTTCCCAGCAGTTCCCTCGCAAATAGGAGTGGAAGCAGCATTTGGAGCGGGCGATGCCCGAGATCGCTTCGGCGGAATGAGGTAAATCGTTCCTAGTCTGAAGCGGCAGCCGTTTGCGCGTGTTCGATTGCTGCGACTTCGCAGTAGACTTTGATCGATCCCTTTGCTTCTGTGAGGAGTCGTATCATCTCTGCGTAATTTTCAAGCCCGCTGATCGGGTGAGTGAGCAACTTCGTCAACCAGCCTGGGTATTGCAATTCCGCGGTAGAGAGATCCTTAACCCCCGTCTCGAAGTATTCACGATTCGCATTGACGCTGCCAAACGCGACCTTGTTCCCGAGCACGAAGCCAAGGTTGATTTTGTCGGCAGGAATGTCCACCTGGCGTGACCCTCCTGTGACGCTGACCATCGCCAGGACTCCATTTTTGGCAAGGACATCCATGGCCTCATAGACAAGAGGAGAATATCCAGTTCCCTCGAGGATCAGCTCGAATGGTCCGTACTTCGCCGACGCATCAGTCAGAGACATTTCCTTGGTGCTGATGTAGCGAGCCCCGAGATCCTCGAGGAGTCCAGAATTCAAGGTAGGGGCCATGGAATTGCCGAAGGTCGTAACCTCAAGACCGCGAAGCCGGAGAACAAGTGTCGCGAGCAAACCCAGCGTGCTGGCGCCGAGTACAGCTGCACGCTTGGGTTTCCAGACGCGCAAACGCTGTTGGATTCGGTAGGCTTGCTCAATGGCTTTCTGTGCGACGCTCATGGGCTCCATCAAGACGCCCACGTCTTGCAGGCCTTCGGGGACTCGAATGATGTATTCAGGTTCGTCGACGATGTATTCCGTCAGGAATCCATGCCGCAGATTGATGCCACGCTCGAAATACGTGTCATCGGTCGTCATATCGTAGGTTCCGATTTGGTCGTAGACGCTCGATCCCGGCCTCCGAACCGTCAACGCCACGTAGTCCCCCGCCTTGAACTCCGATACATTGGGGCCAACGGCTTCCACTCGACCAAAGCTCTCATGTCCTATGATGAGAAAATCGTCCCCGGCTGGAGCTGCGCCGTATTCCGCGGCGTTGATTTCCTTGTCAGTGCCATCCACGCCCACGCGTAGGATCTTCACCAGCACGCCGCGTCCATTCGGAACATCGGACACATCTGGCTTCTGCACTTCTCGCAGGTGAATGGTGTTGGGCCTCCCAGGTATCACCGCAATTGCCTTGATCAGTTGCTTGCCGCGGGTGTCTACAACTTTTTGTTCATCTTTGACCGCTTGCATTTCCTTCTCCTTTTTGAATCTTCAAAGTTTGGGCAGCTTACTCACATGCCCTCGCCACTCTGCTCAATCAACTTGGCAACGAGTGCCGTCCATCCTGTTTGGTGGCTGGCTCCGATTCCCGCCCCGTTGTCGCCGTGAAAGTATTCATGGAAATAAATTAGATCGCGCCAATGGGGATCGTTCTGGAACTTGTCGAGCCCACCATATACGGGGCGGGCGCCATCTTCGGAACGAAGGAAGATTCTCGTGAGACGCCGAGAAATTTCCGCCGAGGCCTCCCACAACGTTGCCTGTTTCCCCGAGCCGGTCGGAAGTTCGACCTTGAGCTGATCTCCATAGAAGTGATGAAATTTCTGCAGCGCTTCCAGCAGAAGGAAATTAATCGGAAACCAGATCGGGCCACGCCAGTTGGAATTTCCTCCAAACAATCCCGTGCTGGATTCCGCCGGCTCGTAGTCCACGCGATGTTCCATTCCGTTGACAGGAAAGATGTATGGGTTGTCCTTGTGGAACTTCGAGACGGCTCGAATTCCGTACTGCGAAAGAAATTCGGATTCGCTGAGCAGGTAGCGCAGCACGCTTTCCAGTTGTTCTCGATTCACGAGTGAGAGAAGACGCCGCATGCCCTTGTCCGCGGTCTGCACACTCTCGATGTGCTCGGGAACATCCGGATGGTTGTCGATGAACCACTGCATCCGGCGCTTGAAGCCTGGCAAGCGATCCACGATGTCCTGTTCCAGTGTTTCCACGGCGAGAAGCGGGATCAGCCCGACGAGAGAACGGACCTTGAGATAGTGGCGCTCGCCGTTCGGCAGATGGAGCACGTCGTAGTAGAACCCGTCCTGCTTGTCCCACAGCTCAATGCCTTCTCCGCCACGATCGTTCATGGCATGCGCGATGTGCACGAAATGTTCGAAGAATTTGCTTGCGACGCTGTCGTACGCCGGATTCTCACGAGCCAACTCCAGGGCGATGGCCAGCATGTTCAGGCAGTACATGCCCATCCAGCTTGTGCCGTCGGATTGTTCGAGGTGACCTCCTGTCGGCAACGGAGCCGAGCGGTCAAATACACCGATATTGTCCAGTCCCAGGAAGCCGCCCTGGAAAATGTTCATGCCTTCGGCGTCTTTACGGTTCACCCACCAGGTGAAGTTCAACAGGAGTTTGTGGAAGACGCTCTCAAGGAACGCGCGGTCTGCCTTGCCGCGCACGCGCTTTTCAATCTTGTAGACGCGCCAAGCCGCCCAAGCGTGCACGGGAGGATTTACGTCGCCGAACGCCCATTCGTAGGCGGGCAATTGGCCGTTGGGATGCATGTACCATTCGCGCAAAAGAAGGGTGAGCTGCTCTTTCGCAAAATCCGGATCAATCTGGGCAAGAGGAACGCAGTGGAATGACAGATCCCAAGCTGCATACCAGGGATACTCCCACTTGTCAGGCATCGATATGATGTCCGCGTTATACAGATTCGACCATTCGTGATTGCGCCCTTTCTTGCGTCCTTCCGGCGGCGGAGGGCCCGCAGGATCACCTTCCAGCCACGTACGCACATCGAAGTGGTAAAACTGCTTCGACCAGAGCAAGCCGGCGAACGCTTGCCGCTGCACGTTGCGTGCATCTTCGGAAAGCCCTTTCGGCAGCCGGCGTGCGTAAAATTCGTCCGCTTCCCGTCGGCGTGAAGAAAAGACGGAATCAAATCCCGCACCGAGCAATTCTGTTTTGGGCGCTTCCGCCAATACCAGCCGCGGGGCGGACATGCGCATGACTTTCGGTTCTCGATCGGTGAGCCGCAACCGCAGCGTTGCCGAGCCGCCGGGGGCGAGTCGCAGGCGGTACAACGCAGAAGCTTTTGTGCCGGTCTTCTCAGGATTGACAGCAGCTTTGTTTCCTGACACGACGTAGTCGTTGATGCCGTCCTTTACATAGGGAACGCGATTCTCGCTCCCGAAAAGGCGCTTTGCGTTTGTTTCATTTTCGGTAAAAAGAAGCTGGGGTTCTCCCTCGCAAAGAAGCCAACGCTTCCCGTAGGTTTTGTGGTCGAGTTCGATCACGGCGGAACCGGTGATGCCATACTCCTGCGGAATCGAGAGCGGGCGGGACGCGCGAAGGGAGGGACGGTACGGGTCGCTGCCCCAGGACCAAGTGTTGCGAAACCAGACCGTCGGCAGAAGACACAGCTCTGCTTCCACCGGGCCGCGATTGATCGCCGTGACCTTGATGAGGATGTCGTCTGCGCTCTCTTTTGCGTATTCCGTGAAAATATCGAAATACCGGTTTTCTTCGAAAACTCCTGTGTCCATCAATTCGTACTCGAAGTCGCTGCGACCCCTGGCACTGTTTTCGTGCACAAGCTTCGCGTAGGGAAATTCGGCTTGCGGGTACTTGTACAGAGTCTTCATGTACGAGTGCGTCGGCGTGGAATCGAGGTAGAAGTAATACTCCTTCACATCTTCGCCGTGGTTGCCCTCGTTGCCGGTCAGGCCGAAAAGCCGTTCCTTCAAGATGGGATCGCGTCCGTTCCACATGGCCAATGCAAAACAAATCAATTGATGCCGGTCGGAAATTCCAGCGATTCCGTCCTCGCCCCAGCGATAGGTGCGGGAGCGCGCGTGGTCGTGAGGAAAGAAATCCCACGCGGTGCCGCCTGGACTGTAATCCTCGCGCACTGTGCCCCATTGGCGCTCGGAAAGGTAAGGGCCCCAGCGCTTCCAATGCGCG
Source organism: Candidatus Acidiferrales bacterium (assembly GCA_963748365.1). Classification (GTDB taxonomy): domain Bacteria; phylum Acidobacteriota; class Terriglobia; order Acidiferrales; family UBA7541; genus Acidiferrum. Next base: position 39,571 of record CAVVJG010000012.1, on the reverse strand, counting down.
TTACGACTCCGCGATTCTTCGAGTCTCGATTCTTCCGTCGTCATTGCAGGTTTCAGTGTCATGATTTGTTTCCGTGCTTGCTTGCACTTTCGGGATGATCGCCGTTCGGGCGGCACCAAAGTGCAGCTGTGATCGGACCGTCATCCGCTTTGTTTTGTTGAATACCCAGAGTCAGTGGATAGGATTGCCAATAGAGCGGAAAGTTTCACCACAGGCAATATTTTCTTCTTTAGGCAAATGGCGGGGGCAGTTGGTGCGCGGAGACAGGACCCAAAAGATTTTTGAAGCCAATGGAGCTTGTTGTAGGAGATGCGGAACTACTCGTACTCAGCATCGAGCTGAACGATTGACGGTGTTAGGCCGCCACTCCCTGACGTCTCAATCCTCACTCTCAGGGTTGCACGATGCCGAGTGCGTGACCATCCGGGTCGCGGACGACAAACCCGCGTGTGAAACCAACCGTCCCACCAGCGAACGAGATGCTCCCCGAGGACACGAAGCGGCACGCCGCCAAGCGAAGGGGAGCGATGGTGCCGTCCGCATCATCCGTTTCCAGTTCCGTTTGCCGGTGCACCAAATCGTTGGCGCGCTCGTCGGCCGGATACGGCCGCCCGTCGCGTGGGCTCAGGTATTCGAGCAATTCGATTCCCGGGCCAACGGGTGCGCGTAGCGCGGTGATTCTCAGCCGGGCTCCAAAAACGTTGTTGAGGTGTTCCTGTTCCGTTCCGTAGTTTTCGCTTTCTCCGGCGATCCCCAAGCCCAGTATGTCGTGGTAAAACTTCAGGCTTGCTTCGGTGTCGGAAACGGCGATGGCGGTGTGGTCGATTCCGAGAAATAGGCGGCCATCCCCTCGGTGCCATTTGGGATTGCCTTTGTCGGGAGGAAACTCCAGAACCTCCACGGGATGGCCGTCCGGGTCCTTGAAATAAAACGCTTTGATACCACCAGCATTCTTGTTCCAGTCCGGGAGCCGCTGCGGACCAGAAGATGCGTGCTCCACGTTATTTTGGCGAAGAACGGAATACGCCCGATCCATGTCGCTGACGATGATGGCGATGTGTTGAAACCACAAATCGTTGCTGCGCGAATCCACCGGAATGGGTCGTCCCCGTGGAGCGAGAAACTGAGCGAGTTCGATGGACTCATTGCCCAGTCTCATGCGCACGAGTCGCACACGCGCACCGAAGACACTAAACAGGTGTTCCACTTCGTCTCCAGAGAGCTCCTTGTCCGAGACTGTTTCGAAAGTTAGCACCCGCGTATAGAAGTCCACCGAGCGGTCCATGTCGCCAACTGTGATTAAGATGGGACCGATGGCGCGAATATGGAATCCGGACGGATTCGCAGCCGGCTCTTTCTCCTGCGACAACACAGGAGCGAGCGAGACGAGGCAAAGCCCCGCAGCGACGAGAATTGTCCGGAAGGTTCTACGAAGCATTGTGCACTCCAGCAAGCGAAGCTAGATTCGAGGAGCGTTCTGTTCCGGAGGCAACTCCGATTCGCTGTTTCAGGTGGTCTCCGACGCGCAGCGCATTGGCGACGATGGTCAGCGCGGGGTTCACGGCGGCACTCGAGGGAAAGAAGCTACCGTCGACGACGTAGAGATTGTCCACATCATGGGCTTTGCAGTTCACATCGAGGGCAGAGGTTTTCGGATCGCGGCCAAAACGAATGGTGCCGTTCTGATGGGCAACGCCGGCGAGTGGAATCTGGTCGCCCAGGAACAGGTTCCGCGCAAAGAGGCCCTGGTGGCACTCATGACCGTGCACGCTGCATTTCGTCTGCTGATTGAGCAACTCTTTCAATTTGGCGAGCAGGCGGCGGTGCGCTTCCTGATTATTGGGAGTGTATTGAAGAACAATGTTCCCCTCACGGTCGAGCGTGACGCGGTTGTTTGGGTCGGGCAGGTCTTCGGAAGTGAGCCAAAAGCTGAGGGAATGCTGTGCCATCAAATCGAGTGTCCAGCCGGGGGCGATGGCCGGTGCTCCCGCCGAGAGCGCGGCGCCGTCGAGCTTGGCGACGAACGAGAAGTGGCCCATGGGGTAATTCCATTCCTTTGACCCGAAGTAGAAGTCATTCACGGCAAGCGTCTTGTGATAAATGGTCGGGTTGGGGCACTTGGAGAGCGCCAGCATGACGGAATTGACGTGTCCCATGTAGTGCCGGCCAACCACGTCCGAACTATTTGCCATTCCGCGAGGATGCTTTTCGCTTGCGGAACGAAGCAGGAGCGCAGCGGAATTAATCGCGCCGCAGGATACGACGACAATCCCGGCAGAGAGCGCCATCGTGTGGCCATTCTGTTTGACGATCACCCGCAGTCACTTCGCGGCCCGAAGCGCTTGTTTCCAGGCGCTCGACATACGCGTTGGTCATGAGCGTGACATTCGGAAAGCGCAGCGCAGGATCGACGCAGACGACTTGTGCGTCAGACTTCGCATCCACGAGACAAGGATAACCGTCGCACGTATCGCAGCGGACGCACTTGCTGGAATGAGGATTCATCTCGTCGATCTGCAATCCGAGAGGTGTGTGGAATGGTTTTAGACCTTGCTGCTCGAAGTCCTCGCTCAATTGTTGAATGCGCGGTTCGTGGCTGATGGGAGGATGCGGGTACGGCCCACTCGCCGAAGGTTCGGTCGGATCTTCGCCCCGCTTCCCGTGCACGTGATACAGCTGCTCGGCTTGGAGATAATACGGTTCCAGGTCTTCGTAGGAGATTGGCCACGCGGGTGAACGTCCGTCGAAGTGGACGATTTCACCGAAATCCTCCCTGCGCAGACGAAAGAGCGCGGCGCCATAAAACTTCGTGTTTCCGCCGACATAATAATTGGTATGGGGGTGAAGCGGCTTCCCGTCCTTGTCCCGCCACTGTTCTTTCGTCTGGTACTTCGCGTCCACGTTCACGGCGCGAGAATCCCAATTCGCCTTCTCCCGTCGAACGTAGTCGCCTCGTTCCAGGATCAAGATATTCTTCCCAGTCGGAGCCAGCGCATGGGCGAGGGTGCCTCCTCCGGCTCCTGATCCGATGATGATTACGTCGTAGTGTGTTCCGGTCGTCATGATGTGTTCTCCGTCAGATGTTTGTTCGCACTGGAACTCGAAAATCAATTTCCTTGCAGCTCCGCATACCGGCAGCGAAAAATGCAGCGCCTGCGGTTGTTATGGTGGTATTTCGCGCAATACACGCGCTGAGCGGAACGCAACCGCAAATACACTTCGCTGGCGATCAACATGCCGAGCGGTGGCGCGGTAAAGTAAATCCAGATCGAATGAAAGGCTTGCGCGGGTATCGCGGAACCGAGCGTCCGGGCGGGATTCATGCTCATTCCTGAGAACGGTGCTTCAAAGGTGATATAGGTTGCCAAAAGGATGGCGGCGCAATAGGGCGTGAAGCGGGACAACGCTTTGTCATTGGACGTCAACAAGACCGTCGCCGCCAGGACCAACGAAATCGCGAGTTCCGCAAAAAATGCCACGGCCACTCCGGGTCCGTCCAGGCTGCGTGACAGCAAAATTTACGTCTGGATGAGCAACCGCTTGGCCGAGCAGCAGAAACGAAAGCAATACTCCCGCTAGTCCGCCCAGAAACTGAAAGGTCATGTAGAAGATGGCGTCCCACAATTCGATCTTGCGCAATCGGAGAAACATCAAGGTCATCGCCGGATTCATGTGGGCGCCGGACTGTTTTCCCCATGGCGAGTGGATTAGCAATAGCAGTGTCGCCGCCATCGCCACGCCCGTCAGCACCATGCGGACGAACGGATTAGCGATCCAGTGAAGTGCGGGCGAATGGGGATGGTAAAGGATCGTGCTTACAACGCACGCTGAAACCATGAACAGCCCGAGTTCGGCGGATTCCATCAGGTATTCGGGCCAATGGGCTCTCGCGATTTGAAGGGCGGAGTCCCAAGGATGCTGAGGAATGGGCTCGGCCGATAACCCGGAGCTGGAGGCTTGCATCGTCAGATCGGCCGCGTCCTTCATAGGCAATGGGAGTCTCTTCCAGAAGAAAAGTGACAGAAAATCCAATGTGAAGATGGAGATGGAAGGAATATTCAGAGAGGAAGCGCCAGATCAAAAATAGTTGCGTCCTCCTACCGATTCTTGCATCTGATGCACCGATAGCCGAGGCAGCGCCCATCGGCACACAAGGGCGCCACGGCAGGCAAGACGTTTCCCCGGGGCACTGGGTAATCATCAAGCGACACCGGATCCAAGCTCTTAAAGAACTGTTCTATGCACGTCGAAAGCGAAAACAGGTCGGAGTCCAAACCCTGCCCCGCAGTCCGGGAGGCTGCGCTCATCCAACAGGTTTGCCGAGGTGATCGGGATGCGTTCTACGCCTTGGTTCAACCCTACGAAAAAGCCACGTATGCAGCGGCGCTGTCGATTCTGAAAAATCCCGCGGATGCCGAGGAAGCGGTCCAGGAAGCGGTACTGAAAGCGCTTGCCAATATCCATAAGTTTAGAAGTGAGTCAAAATTCAGTACCTGGCTCATTCAGATCACCATCAACGAAGCCCGCCTGAAGATCCGAAAGGGCCGCAGTCATCTGTATGAATCGATGGACGAGCCGAATACCAATGAATTGGGGGATTATTTTCCGAAGGATTTCGCGGATTGGCGGGAAATCCCGTCGGAAGCGTTGGAGCGCAAGGAGCTTCGGAACGCGCTACGCCAGGCCTTGGCTGGCTTACCCCAGAAATACAGGGAAGTGCTTTTCCTCAGAGACATCCAGCACCTAAGTATTGAGGAAACCGCCGAAGTCCTGGGTCTCAGCGTCGGCAACGTGAAGACTCGGCTCTTGCGAGCACGGCTGCAGATGCGCGATGCTTTGGCACCGGGGTTTGATGGAAGTTGGAGCACGGGCAAGGGGCAGTACCAGAAGGTGCGGGCCTGGTAAACCGTGTAGAATTTGCATGAATCTTATTAGGGATTCGGGTATCTGATGAAGGTGATCGAGATAAGCTGCTTGGAGGTCTGGCGAGAGATCTCCAACTACATCGACAATGAGGTCGATCCGGAATTGCGTGCCCGGATGGAAGCGCATTTCAAGGTTTGCGCCCATTGCACGGCAATTCTGGACGGTACACAGAATGTCGTGAAGTTGGTCGCGGATGGTGTCGAATTTGACCTGCCGGAAGGATTCAGCAAGCGGCTGCATAGCAGAATCAAAGAAAGCTAGATCCTTGGGACGCGACGCAGACTTCTAAAGAATCAGCCAGGCTGCCCGCAAGAAACGAGCGGAGCGGGTTTTTCCTCACTTAGGAACCAGCGGCTCCTGCTTTCACCAAGTTCTTCCCGGACATCCAGATTGTTTACGAACAGGGCGATCTTCCACCCCGCCGATGCATCCTTCGACCACAGCTCAAAATACCGATGACGCATAAGGACGGGAGGGCCGCCATTTTTCGGGGTGAGGATCCATTCATGCCAGCCAAAGTCGTAGGCAGTTCCTCCCATGACAGAGATATCGATGATGATGCAGTTGAGTTTTACGGAGAATTGAGCAAATAAGTTTTCCGCGCGGTCTCGCAACGTGGCCTTGGCCTCTTCACCGTACTTGCTCGGGAGCCCTTCCGACATGTCGGTGAAGCCTCCCGGAGCGAAGACAGAAAGCAATTGGTCAACGTCGGCAGCGGCGTAGGCCTCGCGAAAGGCTGTTTTGGCCTGATTGATCTGATAGACGTCACTCACTTCATGGCCTCCGAGGGGTACAAGTCAAGTCCGTTTTGTGGTCATCAGATGCAACGAGGCCTCGGCCGGATGCAGGAATTTTAAGGATTAAATAGGTCGGAAGGGATTAAGGAAGCGGGATAATTGTATCCGGTTTGACTTCGAGCAGGAGGGTCTCTCCTAATTGCGTGACGTTCCCTCGTATCGACACGGGCTGCGCCACGCGATTCAGAAAGGCCTCCTTCGGCAGTGGCTGCCTGTCGGGAGCCGTGAGCAGAAAGGTGGCGCGCCGGCCGTTGAAATTGTTCGTAACAAAGGCGGGCGGGATACCTCCACTTAAACACCGAACGGCACAGTCGCGATGGACCTTGCCGCTTCCCGGATTCATGACGCCAAAGTTACATTTGCTGTCTACGATCTCGCCGGTCAGCGTGAAGAGTGCCCAAATTCTGCGCGGCTTCCGGGGCGTGGTTCTGGTCAGGCAACACGGAAACGGAGCCGCGGACCAACTCCACCATGGTCTGATCATCGCGGTAGATGAGCGTGCCTCGTAGGCGGACGGTCTTACCCGCAAATGCGGACATCTGATCAGTGCGCTCCGTGCTTGCCTGCAGCTACCAGCGTGTATCGCGAATACGGCTCTTGCCCAACCGCGGCGCCGGGCCTCGGCACCAGCAACGCCGGGTAGGGACGCACGTCCACGATTCCCTCAAACGTTCGTTCCTGTCCAAATTCGAATGCGGAGGGAGAATAGGTGTGCTGCACCTTCGCGAAAATGATGGCGCCGGCCGCTGCGAGAAGGAACAGCACCGAGACGCTCCACCAGATGCGGCTCGCGATTCCTGAAGGTGCTTTCGGCAAGTAACCCACGTAGAACTCGTTCATGTGGTTCCCTCAGGACGGGCAAAGACGGATGGCTCGACGGGCGTGCCCGGAGGCATCGGCGTCGGGTCGACCCAAACGCGCCCATCCTTGATCCGGGTGCGAAACGTAGAAACCTTTTCTGTGAATGGCGGAGGCGAGGCTCCGGTCTCCGGCAAGTACTGATAGCCGTGCCACGGACAAGTCACGCAACCGTCGATAATTTTTCCTTCTCCGAGTGGGCCATTCTGGTGGCGACAAACGTTCGATAGGGCACAGACCTTGCCGTCAAATTTGAAGATGGCGATGCGTTCCCCGTGCAGAGGAACGACCGCGGCTCTGTTCTCGGGAATGGTCGCCAGGGCGCAGGCGTCGACGAATCCGTCGGAAGCGAGATCCAGCTTTCGCCTATCCATTTTGCGCTCGCGCCACGCCGCGGCGATGTGGAGCGAGAGAACGATTGCGAGACCGGCCCCGGTCGCAATGGCGAGGAAGGGGCTCGTCTCCGATTGAAGCAAACCGAGCGTGACATGTGCCACCAGGAGTGCGTAGGCGATGTAAACCAACATGTGCAGGCTTTTCCAGATCGGAGGTGTGAGGTTGCGCAGCCAGAAATCATGGCTGGTGGCCGCCATGAGAAACAAAACCAAGAGAGCAACGAGGCCTAGCTGCTGGAACGGAAAGTCTGCGAGGCTCGAGAAATTCCGATTCGAAGTCAACACGCTGACCACAGGATCTTTGTCACCGAGCGTGTGAAACTGGATGATGGCAAATACGCCGTGAATCGCACCCAGCAAGAAGGTCACCACTCCCAGATGACGGCGATTGTAGAGCAACGGCAGAAATCGCGAGTCCAGCCGGCACAGTGGTCCAATGCAAAGAATGATGGTTAGGAGCAGAAATGCCGCGGAACCAGCCGCGCGAATGATCAACGTTTCGGCGGTGGCATAAGGAAAGAGTGCCGCACTGACGGAAATAAAGAGCGCGATGTAGAGGGCGACGCCGGCCGCGACGAGCAAGTCATAGAGGCGCTTCTGCCTGTTCCAGCCGATGGCCTGGTATTGATGGCTCACGGCTGATTCCCGAGGGCGAACGACGCAAGAATTCTTTGTTGCGCCAAGCTGTACAGGACGACGAAACCAGCGCCATTCGCTTCGCTTGGTAGTCGATTCTGCTGCTGCGGATGGTACGGACCCAGCAGTTGGGCAGAAGCGGGAAGATTCGATCCGGGGCGGCTGGAAGACCAGTAAACGAGCACATCGGGTGAAAGTGCCGAAGCTTTGGACACAATTTCAACGGCTCGCGCGTTTGGATCGGACGAAAGCGTCAGCAGACGGGCCTCAAACCTGAAATCCCCCGCCGTCTCGCTCTTCTCGGGAATCAGGAGTTCGGCTTGACGTGGTTTCCTGGAGAGAGGCGGATGCGGCTGCGGGCCAGTGATGCCGCGAGAGCAGTCCGCCGATGAACACTGCCGGAAGAACCAGAATCCAGGTGGCAAAGATGAGGCGATGTACTGAGCGAAGAGGCCGAATCATCGATGTGGATTCCTCTCTTCCGGGGGCTCGTGCGGCCCGAGTGCCCAACGCTTGAGTAGTAGAGGCCAGAAAGCGACCGAACCCGGGAATATGCAGAAGCCGAAATCCCCAGCCACGTCCCGACGGCTTGCGGATCAATGCGCTTAACGCCCGTGAGAACGAAAGCAATCGCGAAGATCGTCCCGATCGCTCCGTAGAGGTACAAGAAATCAACGAACAATATGGCGACTCGTTCAGCCATTGGTGCCATCGATAGGGATTACGGTTCCCGTGATTTGAGCAGCATTTTTGTCGGCAAGCCAAAAAGCCAGATTCGCAACATCTTGCGGTTGAAGCCACTTGGCATAGTCCGCGCCGGGCATGGATTTGCGGTTCGCTGGAGTGTCCATCGTCCCCGGAAGAAGGACGTTGGCGGTGAGACCTGCATCCCTGTTTTCGAGAGCGACGGTTCGCACCAGCATCGAGAGTGCGCTCTTAAATGTGACATAGGCCCCGAGGTTTGCATGCGGCTCGGCGGCACTCAGGCTGCCGATTGCGATGATGCGGCCGGTTCCGGATTTTCGCAGGTGAGGAATGGCCGCGCGAAGAACATAGAAGGCGGAATTCAGATTGAGATCGCGCATCTGCTCCCAAGTGGCGTCGTCCGTCTGCGCCACCGTCTGTCCCCCAGCGAACCCTCCCAGAACGTGCACCAGGACGTCCAGCCTACCGAAGCGATTCGCCACGGTTTCGATCATCTGGTTGACGTCCGCCGACTTCGTAAAATCTACCGAGTAAGCGGAGAAATTGGGGGCGGGGAAATCCTGCTCCGAGATGGACCGGGACGTATCCGACAACAAGGGCGCCAGCATCGAGGAATGTCCGAGTAACGAAAGACCCGAGTCCGCCTTTTGCACCGGTGATCAGAACCACGCGATCTTTCATGGCAATTTCTAAGCCTCAGCACCGAATCAGCAGTCTCGGGAGATTAGAGCCGTGGGCAGGGCAAAAGTTTCACACAATGAGCGAGGTCGAAGAGCCGACGGTTCGAGAAGTCTTGGCACTCGGCGGAATGGAAATTGCGTGGCCCGAACCCGCTGCTTCGCAGGGTGGACCCGCGACGTACTTCATTGAGATCTCCTGCGGCGTGCACTCCACCAGTGTGTAGCTTACGGTCGCAGCGTCGGGGCGATGCATACAAATTGAATAGGGACCTGGCTCCGGGTCATGGGACTTGTGAAGCTCTTGAAGCCATTCCCGAGTCGGAGTGGTCCCGCCGGATTTCGCGGCCGCGCAAACCCGGCCACGGAGGTGCGCTGCGGAGGAATCGGAAAGACTTGAGGAAAACCAATGCGTGAGTCCCCAGGCGAAACCCACACGGTCCAGGTGCTTCCCGTCCCAGCGCCATTCATTGAGGACTTTCTCACCGCCGAATGCTCCGACCAGGCGAAAGGGGTGCATGCCCGCGAGATCGATTTCTGCGAGGCGGTTCGCCGTCGAGCGTGAGTCCAATTGGTAGACCAGTTTGGGAATGAGCTCGCCGCGTGTTCTGATTTTGGGGCCAAGAGTGCCGGTCTCCGCGGAATACCAATTGAGCAGCGCGAACAAATTGCCGCGGCTGTTGCAAGCGATCCAGGTGCCGCCACCCGCCTCACGGGGATAGATCGCCTGTTCATCTGTGACATTGAATATTTCCGGGGAGAGAGCCGACAGGCGCGTCCTTTGTTCGTCCCGGTTCATGCCGACCAGGAATCCTTCGTTCGTGGGAGCAAAGGTCAGTGTGCACATGGGCTAGTCGGCCATGGGATAGTCGCAGGCCTGGTTGGTGAAATCTCTCCAGTCGCGCCAGATCGAAAGAGGTGACGGCGGACGGAAACCTCGGCGGCGGTTGGCCGCGCCAATCGCATACACAATCTGCCATTGGCGAAAGAGAGTTGCATACGCCGCCCAGATGGAGTTGCGCGAATCATAGATGTTCGTCGCTTCCGAGGCCGCCCCATTCAGCTCAAGAATCTGAAATCCCGTTCCTGTGCGCAACTCCTCATCACTCGAGTAACGCACGTCGAATCGCCCGACGAAGAAACCAGGCAGCCGTTGGCTGATTTCGTCAAAGGCAGACCGCAGTTCTTCGGTGTAAAGATCCCACCCGTCGCGAAACTCACAACCTTGGCAGTGGTTACCAGCTTCTACGAGCCGCAACCGCTCACCCTCCTCGAGGATGCGGTTTGCCTCCGCGCGAAACCTGTTGAGGTAGGTGTCGGTAATCATGCGTGCACGCGGGTCCAACTCGATCAGCTCTTTCAGACTATGTATGCCGTCCCCAGTGACCACGGGAAATTCCTTCCTCGTAATGCCCAGAATTTGGCCCTTCGTGTTACCGGGGAATCGATAGTAGAAAGACGCCGGCTTCCTTCGGATGAGCGATGTAGCGTTGGAGAACAACCGGTCCCGTCACCAGCGAGAGATACGGTTCCAGTTGCTCCAGTGATCCGATCTTTTTGAAACCCGCCCCACGCTGGGCCGTGTCTGGCTTCAAAACCAAGGGAAGCTCCGATGGCGTGCAAACGACAGAGGTCCAAGACTTTTTTCTGTCGCTCTTCGACTGGGCCAGTGGGCACCAAATACGCCTGCGGCGGTCGCTTCCGGGGAAGTCCTCATCAGTTCATGAAGAATCTCGATCTTAGACTCTCCGATGATGCCGCCATTCTTCTGATTCAAATTTGCCACTGCGGGGAGAGAAAAGCCACGATAACGAATTCCCAGGGCCGTGCAGGCCAGTACGACGGGTGGATAGAAAAGCCACGCGGGCCAGAACTCCCATTGCGAAAGATGCTCGACACGTGTGCGCAGCCACATACGAATTCTCTCGCCATGACTCCGCCATGCTCGCAGTAAGAGATAGAGGCTCAGCCCCAGAAGTGCCGCCAGCGGGAGTTCGTTTTTCAGATGTAGCGCCCTCGCCGGACCCAGTCGGACAAACGCGAAAGCGATTGCTGTCCACACGAGCGCGGAGGTCGCCGTGATGCCAGCGAACAATAAAAGTGGCATGCGATTGAGGCCCGCAGACAGATAGGACGGCATTCGTGTCCCGGGAAAGAAGCGGCTCAAGCGCCAAACTCCACATTTCCGTGGACGGCGCTTCTCGCTGTTCCCGTCCGAAAAGCCGCGAGAACCAGCGATGGCTTCGGATCGGCGGACCGATGTGGCGGGCCAGGACATACACTCCCAGGTCACCAACCCAGAGGCCCGCAAACGCGCTCAAGAACGCCATCTTTGCGTTGAGCACGCAAGTGGCGGCGAGCGTCGCGGCCGTGATCGTGGCTCCATCCTCGGAGAGGAAAGCCCCGCCCACGATTCCTGCGGCTAGTATCAGTGCCTGGTTGTTGAAGAAAAGTCCACGAGCATCTCTCAGTCAGCGTTCAAGGTCGACATGTGCTTGAGGGTCGACGGAGCAAAGCCGAACTCCGCGGGCACATCGATCCCGAGTTCACTGCAAATCAATCGAATGATGGCGTAGTGGTGAATCGCATGGCCCGTGCAATAAGCCATCTCGCGGCCCAGGTTGGACTCGATGGATGTGGGTTGTCGTCGCGCCGTACGAAACGCTGTGAACCACCCGGCAAGGGCGAGCAAGCGTTTCTTCACTGTAATTCTTGATCGCGCGCAGGACATCGCAGGTCGCGATGCTTGCGAAAGTCACTTCGGTCTCGAGTCTGAGGTTCCGCTCGCGCGCGTCATAGTTGATTTCGCCTGAGCGCAGTCCGCGGATCAAGCACTGAAAATGCTCAAGAATGTGGCGATAGTGCTGGCCAATGGAGGCCTTGTAAGGGGCTGGCACGACCCGCGAGTAGGTGCGATCCCACAAGTCGAACAGGAGTCTCAGCCCTTGCAGCAGCACGTCCTGGCTGGCGATAACGAGTTCCGGCGTCTGCTGGTGCACGTTGGTGTTTTCGATTGGTGCAAAGTCGATGAGAGTGGCCGTTGGATTTACGCTGTTCACGCGAGTTTCCTTCCGATGAATGGGATTTCCGAGCGGTGCAGAATGAGATTGAATCCTGAAGCAAGGAAGACGGTGAGAGCCAAGCCAAACAGCAGGCCTTTGTCGCCCTGTACCTCAATGCCGAGGATCGTCAGATGGCTGAGGATCGCGCCCGCCATAACGCCTAATGCCAGCAGCGAACCCAGCCAAGTAAAACGGGGGGTGAGGAGCAAGATGGCGGCGATCAGTTCGACGACGCCGGAGCCGATGCGCCCCCAGGGCTCGGCGCCCACCTTCGTAAAGATGTAGACCGATTCCGGAGCCGCGGTGAATTTGAAGAACAGGGTCTGCAGCAAAATGATTGCGGCGGTTATTCGCAAGAACCAACTAAATACGGTAATGACCATCGATATCTCCTTACTCGGTGGATTGCTTGGCATTGCTTCGCTCCGCATAATTCGGCTCCCCTGTTGCGTTTTAGTGGCCCTGTTTTTCGACGAGGCGCGGCCAATTCTGATCGGCCTTCTGCAGGTTGCCCTGTGGGTCCTTGTTGAAATCGTTTTTTACGTCGAGGTCGTACTGCATTAGCAGGCGGCCGTTGACGATCTGGAAGGCTTCAATCTTGATGGGCACCGTGTGGCCACGGGAGACTCCATAGGCGCAGAAGCCACCGAACTGCGGTTCATACTTCGCGGGATTAGCGTCGAAGAGCGCCTTGTCTTCCGCGGAAGAAAAGAAATACCGGGCGCCGGCGTATTTGCTCTCGAATTGGGGATTCCCCTTGACAGGGCGATTCTGGGTGAAGAAAGCAACCGGATCGTAACCCTGGAGCGCGACGCCGTTTTTGTCCAGGTTCAGCAGACTTTTGTTTTGCGCCGAAGTGGCTACTGCCGCGAACAGTGCAACGAGGAGAAGAAGTCGTTTCATGGTTTGGCCCTTTTTCGTAGAGGTCTATTTGTGCTCTCGGTGGTAGGAGTCCCGAGGTCGGAAAAGGTTTCAGAAAAATGGCTGAACAATAGGTATTCTTTCCTGCATCTTTTTCACGACACCTGCATCCGATGGTGCATCGTCTCGGACGACTGCCGCGCTGCTCCTCATCCGGCCGTTTGTCGAAACCGACACAAAGAAGAATGCACACAAGCTTTTTCTCTCCATTAGAAAATGTCGAAATGCTCCCTCGCCTTGCCGTGTCCCTCAAATATTGGAGGAAGTAGAAGTCGGAAGAGTCCGTTCGGATTTTTGCGTTTGCACTGAAACCTTCTGCAGCGCTTCGTATCCCATCTGTGCACGGCGAGCTATCCGGAAGAGAAATCGGGGCACTCACTTCGATGAAGTCCCATGGATCGATTGCGATTCGCTCTCGACACGGAAAGTAAACGTCGAAAAATCCAAAAAGAGGTCATGAATGAAAATGTCTCGCTTCCTGAAGTTGATGTTTGTTGTTTTCTCGGTCGCAGCTCTCACCGTGGGTGCCGTCGGCATTTCGCGCAGAGCGGCTCCCACACTTCCTCGCAGTTCCAGGGCCCCAAGGCCAACAAAGGAACCGTTACGCACAGCCACAAGGACGGAAAGAATGTCCTGACTCTTTCCGATGATTTTGTGGTGCCCGACACACCTGATCCGCACTGGCAGGTCGTGGATTCCGACGGTAATGTCTACCTCCTCGACAAGCTCAAGACCAAGGCGTTCATCGGAACGAACTACAAGAAGGAAATTGTTCTTCCCTCGTACGTGAAGAATGTCGCCAAAGTTCAAATTTGGTGCGCCTTCGCGGAAGTCAACCTGGGCGAAGCAACGTTCAGTTCCCCAGTGATGTAAATCGGGCCATTTGTCTCCCTGCGGGCCGCTTCTCCGGAAGGGATCAATGGCCCGCAACACAAATTCTTTCAAAGAGAGATTCGCCATGACGTTTCGCAAAATGTTGTTACTCACCCTGTGGTTGCTTGCCGGTTCGCCCGTGTTCGGGCAAACGGCCGAAAAGAAGACACTCACGCTGGATGGCGCTGTACGCGTGATCGTCTGCCGCAAGAGCAAAGGCTCAGGAAGTCAAAGCTCCGGGTGGCGTCATTGCCGTAGTGGATGCAGGTGGCAATCTCATGGCGCTGGAGCGCCTGGACGGCACCTTCGCTGCGGGCGCAAACATCTCCATCGGGAAGGCGCGGACCGCCGTTCTCTTCCAGAAGCCCACGAAAGTATTTGAGGACATCATCAACAAAGGCCGGACGGCGATGGCCGCCTTGCCGGATTCCTTCTTTACGCCTTTACAGGGAGGAATTCCCGTGGTCCTCGACGGTCAGATTATCGGCGGTGTCGGTGTGAGTGGCGCGTCGAGTGCAGCTCAGGATGAAGAGCTAGCCACTGCAGGCGCGGAAGCCGCAAAGAATTTCAGTGCGGGCGGCGCGACGACCTCCGCGCTTCCTATCACCTATTTCCCGAAAACAGACGTTGAGGAAGGCTTTGCCAAGGGTTCCGTGCTGTTCGACGGAAACGGCGGGCGAAACTACATGGTGCATGCCAGCCGACGGGAATCCCCGGGCATGGTGGAAGTTCACACGAAAGACACGGACATCCTCTACGTCCTCAAAGGATCCGCCACGATCGTTACCGGCGGCACCATGGTGGACGGCAAATCTTCGGCTGCCGACGAAATTCGCGGCAGAGAGATCACTGGCGGAGAAACGCGGAAGCTGCAACCCGGTGACGTGATGATCATCCCCAACGGAGTGCCTCATTGGTTCAAGGAAGTGGAAGGACCTTTTCTTTATTACGTAGTGAAGGTTCGCTAGGGCGGAATGGTCCGATGATACGGCGTCAATTCACCAATCTCTTGTTTGTGGGTCTGTTGTTCTACGTCTCTTCGGCACGAGCCCAGAATTGGGCCGCGCAGGCCCCGCCTTACGGGCGCCCGGATGCAACCATTGATCTCCGTACCGGAGAGGGAGCGCAACTGGTCCACGGGCAGTGGCGTTACAACGATGCAAAAATCGTCGAGGTTGAATCAAAAGGTCCGGGAGCGGATCTGAAGCCTTCCGGCCTCTCCGTGAAGACCTACGACTACAGCCCCCATGCCGGGGCCGAGAATTTCGACGACTCGCAGTGGCCGGTCATCGATGCCAAGACACTCGATGCCCGTCGCGGCAACGGCAAAGTGAGTTTCAACTGGTATCGCATCAACGTGACCTTGCCGGAGAGGGTTGCGAGTTTCTCCGTTGCCGGCTCGACGGTCTCCTTCGAAATTGTCATCGACGACTATGCCGAAATCTGGGTGAACGGAAAATTGCCGTCGGTCCTTGGACAAAGCGGCGGCAGCGTGGTCAAAGGGTGGAACAACAACAACGTCATCTATCGTTGGTCAGCGGACGAAGGTGTATCGGTCTATCGCACCCACAGCGGCTACTCGGGAGACGGACATCGGCGAATATGGGCAACCCGGCTCGAACGGGCTTACGCTCGACGCCGATGGCCGGTTGACGATCAATGAACACGGAAACCGTCGTGTGACGCGCCTTGAGAAAAACGGACAGCTCACCGTGCTCGCCGATCACTACCAGGGTAAGCGACTCAACAGTCCGAACGATCTCGTGTACCGGTCCGATGGCGCCCTTTATTTCACCGACCCGCCATTCGGCCTGCCCAAGTTCTTTAACGATCCACGGAAAGAGCTTCCCTTTAGCGGCGTGTACTGCCTAATCCATGGCGAACTGAAACTCGTGAGCAAAGACCTCTCGGGGCCGAACGGCTTGGCTTTCTCACCGGACGAAAAGTACCTGTATGTCGATAATTGGGACGAAAAAAACAAAGTGGTCCTTCGCTACGAAGCGCAGCCCGACGGAACGCTGAAGAACAGATCTGTGTTCTTCGACGCCACGAAGGAACCGGGGGAAGACGCCTGGGATGGTCTGAAAGTAGACGTTCAAGGGAACGTTTACGCGTCGGGTCCGGGCGGCCTTTGGATCATCTCCCCGGAAGCCAAACATCTCGGAACGATTGTGTGCCCGGAGAATCCCCACAATTTGGCTTGGGGCGGGGAGGATCGCAAGACGCTGTACCTCGCCGCGCAAACGGGGTTGTATCGCATTGCTCTCCAGGTTCCAGGAGCAGGACAACCAAAGTGACCAAGAGGAGGTCACTACGGAGGAAGCCCTTCTGCGCGTGATGGCGTATACCACCAGGGAACAGCGTGGGGATGGTTGCTTGGGCCATTCGTCCTAGCCCATTTGCGAGTCTACCGGGATTCGGAAAGAGCTCGCAGTTTTCTTGAACCTTTGGGCAAACAAGTGTGTTCGCACGGCCTTGGGTCATTGAGCGAAATCTTCGATGGAGACGCGCCCTTCACGCCGCGGGGGTGCATCGCCCAAGCCTGGACTGTCGCCGAAGTCTTACGCGCATGGTGTGCCATAACCGCCTAACGGATGGGAGGCTCGACAGATCGGGCTCACATTTCTGAATCCCGGGCCCTCCCCGCACATCCAAGTAGAGTACGGAGAAGCGTTAAGGTGGGGACTGGTGGTTCGTGGTACCCTCTGGGCCTATAATCTGAAGCGAGTCGGCCCAGCCGAGCAAAACGATCGTGAATGCTCCCAACCCACACCTCTTGCCATCTTCTGTCGTTCGCGATGACGAGCACCTTTTGGTGGCCGCCGCGAAGAAGGGTGACATGCCGGCTTTTGAAGAGTTGGTCAATCGCTATGAGAAGAAGATCTTCCGGTTGACCCGAAATATCACCGGAAACAGGGAGGATGCGGAGGACGCCATGCAGGAAGCTTTCTTGAAGTCCTACGCGCACCTGGACAGTTTCAACGGTGATTCCCGGTTCTACACATGGCTTGTGCGGATCGCCGCGAATGAAGCGTTGATGCGGCTACGGAAGCGCCGGCCCGGGGAATTTTCCATTGATGAATCGTTGCCCGGCGACGAAGACATCATGCCGCGGGAGCTGGATGACTGGGCGCCAAATCCCGAACAGTGCTGCGCTCAAAACGAAATGAAGGAGATTCTTGCCGAGGCCATCGAGACCCTCGAAGCGGATTTCCGGATTGTATTTGTGCTCCGCGACGTGGAAGAACTCCCCACGGAGGAAACCGCCAAGTTGCTCGGATTGTCGATTACCGCTACGAAGTCGAGGCTCTTGCGGGCCCGCCTGAAATTGCGGCAGAAATTGAATCGTCATTTTCGCCAAGGTGGTGCCAATTGAATTGCAAAGGCGTCATTCGCGAATTGTCGAACTACATCGACGGCGACCTGGACCCCGCCTTGAAGCAAGAACTCGAGCGTCATCTGGAGCATTGCGAGGACTGCACCATGGTTGTGGACCAGACGCGAAAGACCATTCAGATTTTCTCCGGCGTTGAACCAGTTCCACTCCCTGAGGATGTTCACTCCCGCCTGCACCAAGCCCTGCAGGAAAAGGCGCGAAAGAGCTAATAGCGACACGTCTTCAGAATGTACCGCCATCGTTCGAAGCACACCTTCGTAGAAATGCCGGATGCAGCGATTGATCCCAGAATCTGATATTATCCGACCAGCCGTTCGTACCAGGTTTCGAGTCCGCCCTAACGCCTGAAGTGTTCAACAATTGGTCATCCGCAGGAGGCTTTCTATGTCATGGTTGCCCCTTGTCTCTGACGAAGCAGGCGAGCCCCGAAGCGAAGCGCATCTACGACTACATTCGCGAGCGATGGAGCTTTGTTCCCAACTATTTCCGGCTTTGGGCCATGATGCCCAATTGTTGGAGGACCAGACGAATCTCTACACCAATGCCATGTTCGAAGAGCGCGGACTACCTAGGGGGATCAAAGAGCAACTCGCCATCGTGGTTAGCGGTTTGAATGTCTCCTCCTACTGTTTGCCGGCCCACCTGGAGATCCTCGGCAGACTGGGCATGGACAAGGCGCTGGGTCGCAAACTGGCGCTGAACTATTCCAGTGCGCCAGTTGAGCCCAAGCTTATGGAATTGTTCCGCTTTGCCGACAAGCTGACCCGCAGCTCCGGGGGAGATGCAACAGACAGACGTCGAGCACTTGCGGGAGGCCGGGTGGAGTGACGCGGCCATTTTTGACGCGGTGCTCGTCACCTCGCTGTACGCGTGCGCCAACCGGTTTTCCGCCGGTCTCGGCCTCATCGCAGACTTCTAGCCGCTGGCCACGATTTATTAAAAATTCCATCAGCGGGAAATTTGAATACGGCTCTTTGCAAACACCGCACGGACGGGGCTACTGGTCATATAGAAAAATAAGGCTCCCGCAATAGCGACTCCCGCTGCGCCTCGAATCACGTCTCCCATTAGCATGCTTGTGAGGTCGCCCGCTATTTGGATTGCGATGATTGCCACCGCTAGCTTCCAGCCCCATCGCCGCTGTCCGAACCAGCCTACCCCCGCAGCAAAGAGGGCTAACCCGAGCACTAGGAACGGAACTCCTATGGCTCTGCCAAATGGAACGAGTTGTTTGAAGGCGCTTGCATTCAGAGCCCACATCCCGTCAAGCGGTGTGCCGGGCCACAGCAGAGCAGTTCCTGCAAGCGAGGCCATAACGAACCCAAAAAACAAAAAGATTCCGACAGACTTGAATCCACGCGGCAATTTGGTCCGCAAACTCATTTGACTGACGAACCCTCGGTAAATGTCGTGCGCTATTCGCGTGTGGCTCGCTCCAGACGAGTCCGGTCGATGATCCGAATCTCTTTCCTGCCCATTGTGATAATGCCGGCCTTTCGTAATTCTCCTAAAGCGGCAGTGGCCGATTCTCTGTACACACGCAAATGCTGGGCCATCTCCCGGTGTGTCATGTTATGCACGCAATCATGTTCCGCCCTTTCCAGCAGGAGACTCGCAATACGAGGAATGAGCTGCCGGAACGATGTGTCCTCCAGGTCGAGCAGGACGCGCACAAATCTTTCGCTTACCAGGTCGAGAAGTCGCCGCGTCATCTTCGGGTACTGCTGCAAAAGCACTTCCAAGTCGCTTCGCAGGATGATTCGAATCCGCGAAGGCTCAGTGGTTTGGGCGGAACAGTGATACATACACTGGCCAACGCAACCCATTTCTCCAAAAATCGCCGGCGGTTTGAGCTCGGCAATGATCAGTTTCTTCGCACCGTACATTCGAAAGGTCTGAACGCTTCCTTTTTCTAGAAGGAACAATACCTGGCCCGTTTCCCCCGGCTGAAAGAAAATATGCTTCGGCTTGAATTCTTGCGTCGTGCTGGCGTCTTCTAGCGCCTTCAGACAGGAGCCTGGGAGGTCCTTAAATAAATCCACTGAAGAAAGCGATGCCGCCTCCACGAAGCTGGTAGCATGTTCTGGCCGCTTTTTCCCTGCGCCCATCTTCTTCACCGTTTCCACATCGCTTTTCGTATGCGCCAATGTAAGGCAGATTACACCTTTTATCCGAATCCTTAAGAGCGGTATCACATCCAACTCGCAGTACGAAGAAACATTACTCGGAAGTGCGGACCAGCGCCGCCAGGTTCAACGGCAAAGGAGATTGTATGAAAATTCATGATACCGCGACAGGTTCAGCGAAGGTCACTTATGGAACGCTGCTCATCGAAGGTTTGAACATCGCCTACCGGGAAGCCGGCGATCCAGGTAATCCACAACTCGTTTTGCTACACGGTTTCCCGGCTTCCTCGCATCAATATCGCAACTTGATTCCGGCGCTAGCTGACCGTTTTCACGTCATCGCTCCGGACTACCCAGGCTTCGGTAATAGTGACCAGCCAGATCCGGCCAAGTTTTCTTACACGTTTGAAAAGCTAGCGGAGATTACCGAAAAGTTCCTGAAGGCCAAGGGTTTCGGCCGTTTCGGACTCTTCATGCAGGACTATGGGGGTCCAGTCGGCTTCCGCATTATCGAGCGCCATCCGGAGTGGGCTGAGTGGCTCATCATTCAAAACACCAACGCTTACGAAGTGGGATTCACCTCCGCATGGGATTCAATTCGAAATGCTCTTTGGAAGAAGCGCGGCCCGGAAACGGAGGAACCTCTGTATGGATTGCTGCAGCGCGAAGGCATCAGGGGAGTCTATCTCCACGGGCACAAGAACCCCGAGATGATCAGCCCGGACAACTGGAACATGGACTCCTATTTCATGGAACGCCCGAACGCGAAGCGGGTGCAGCTAGACCTCTTCTACGATTACAAAACCAATGTAGCGCTCTATGGCCAATGGCAAAAGTCCCTTCGCGAACGCCAACCCAAAACGATCATATTCTGGGGGCAAAATGACGTCTTCTTTACGCGTGAAGGCGGCGAAGCTTACCTTCACGACCTCCCACAGGCGGAAATGCATCGGCTGGACTCGGGGCACTTTGCCGTCGAAGATTCGCTTGACGTGATTGCCAGCAACATTCGTCGGTTCTACGACGAGAAGGTGTCGCGAGCTTCTGAAGTCACAGCGTCGCGTAGCATCGCGCGGTAGGGCCAGCACAGCGATGCGTGTCCGGGAGTCATTTGCGGGGACACCCGGATATCGCCTTGATCCGTGTAAGGAAACCGAGTGCAAAGGTCTGGTGCCATGAACGTCGAACAGATTTGGCGGTATCCGGTGAAGTCCATGGCAGGCGAACAACTGGCGAGTGCAATGTTGACTCCCCTCGGTATCGAAGGTGACCGTGTTGTTCACGTGGAAGACGCTCATGGGCGATTTATTACCTCGAGGACACACTCACGACTTCTGGGACATTCTGCACAGCTTGATTCGTCCGGTGAACCACTCGTTGACGGAATCCTATGGAGTGAGCCCCAAGTACGTCAACTCGTGGTCGACATTGTTGGTGTTGGTGCTCGCCTGGTTCGTGATGAGACGGAAAGACGGTTCGATGTTCTTCCATTACTAGTGGCGACCGATGGTGCGATTGCGGCCTTTGGATACGATGGACGCAGACTAAGGCCGAACATAGTCATCGGCGAGGTCAAGGGATTAGCTGAGCGCTCCTGGCCCGGCAATTGCCTTCGCATTGGAGAGGCTGTAATTGGCGTACAAGATCTACGAGGTCGATGTGTCATGACCACGTTCGATCCCGATACTCTAGAGCAGAATCCTCAGGTACTTAGGGAAATCGCGAGGAAATTCGGCGGCAAGCTTGCTCTGAACTGCTATGTGATTCAAAGCGGTAAAATTCACAAAGGCGATAGCGTTGAATTGTTCACCGGACACGAGTGTGAAGGCGAGCCGCGCAAGTTAAAAGGAAAACTCTGCGTTCCAGGGAACATCTCCGGAGATGCTATCGACCCAGGCGTGTGCGCGTTCTGTTCGTGGGCGAAGCACCCCCGGCGTCCGGGCGATTCTTCTATCAGGAGGACTCTGGACTGTACCGTGCAATTCGGCAGGCATTCGTCGGAGCGTTCCCTCGTCTGCGCGAACGTGATTTTCTTGAATCGTTTTGCGCTCTGCACTGCTATCTCGTCGACCTATGCGAAAACCCAGTCGACCGGCTCAGCAGCCGGCAACGCCTTAGAGCTCGTCGCGACGGTGAAGCGCACCTTGGTAAAAGGCTTAGGCAACTTCGCCCCGAAATCATAGTCACGGTCGTTCGAGACATCGCAGAAAATGTTGAGCGTTCACAAGGATTGGCAAACTGGTCTGGATTGCACATTAAACTTCCCTACCCAGGCCGTTGGCATCACCACCGCAAGACATTTGTTCAGACGCTCATTCCAATGCTTCGGAAGAATTTGGATAAGCTGGGACACTAGCGTGGTTGAGAAATGGAATTGTGTGACCAACGATCAGTTCCCAGAACGAGCCGAAGCCTATTTTGAGCATAACTGCCATTGATCATAGTTTTTACCTCTGTTCGACAGATGCCCAGGCCGATGGCGGAGCTGCGATCCTTTAATAAATCATCTATCGCCAATATCTTCGTGTGGTAGGGTTGACTCGGCTGAAGAAAAGTGACTGTCCATCACAACTGTCTCGAACTAGTTCACCGCAGAATCAGAGTGCAATATCTCCTGTCCGGCGTTAAGTTTTGACTTTCACTGGAGCCCCTCCATGATCCGCTTCTTAACAAATCTAAAACTTCGAAGAAAACTTATGATCGCCATGGTTCCGCTGGCGTTAATGGTGGCCTTGGCGGGACTCTATGCAACCTTCCAAATCAAATCGATCGATTCGAAATATGGCGAGCTGCTAGACAATGACGTCAAGTCATTGCAGTCGGTCACCACGCAGAGGTCACATTCGATGCGGTTTGGCATGGTCTTGTACAACTTGATCGCCGAGAAGGATCGCGAGCGCGTTCGGGCACTCGATGAAGAACTGGACAGCTGTACAAGCGGATCAACAGGTTACTTTGGCCGAATCCCTTCGGCAAAGCCCCAGTCGCGCTGGCGAAATAAAAGCAGCAGCGGCTTTGTTTGAGAATGCCGTAACCCGTTCGCGTCCCGTTCGCGTGGAAGCGCTGGCGGGTAACCACGAAAAAGCCATGGATCTAATGCGCGGGGGCGTCGATGCCGAGTTGTACCAAGCACGACAAGCTTCCATCGACTTGGTGGACGAGCTGCGAAAGTCCGTCGACCAAGAATCCAAAGACCTTACGAGCCAGACTCACCGCGCCGTTGTGATTACTTGGCTAGTCATCGGCCTCGGCCTGCTTTTTTCCTACGCGGCTGCCTTCTATGTCGTCCAAACAGAAGTTGTTCAGGAATTGTTGACCTTGCGCGGCAGCATTCAGGACCTTGCCGATGGCAAGCTGGACCAATCCATTCCCGTATCTGGATCGTCGAAACGAAATCGGCGAAATCGGCCGAGCCCTACGAACGCTCCAAAAGGGCGCACGAGAGCGTGAGACGCAGGGCTGGGTGAAGGGTGAAGTAGGATCGCTGTTGCGAAGCGTCCAAGCGGTTCAAGATTTTGGAGCGTTCGCCAGCACTCTGTTTTCCCAGTTGTCCGAATCCATCCCGCTGATCTATGGTGCACTGTATGTCACGGACGAAAGCCAGAAGCGATACGTCCGTGCCGGTGCATTTGCGATCAGCGATACTGGTAGTCCGCGTGAGTTTGTCACTCGGCCAAGGACTGGTAGGACAAGCTGCTGCCGAGAAGAGAACGCTCACCGTGATCGCGGGAGACGAAGTACAAATCACCGCCGGCATGGCGACAGTGATGCCGACCGAATTGCTATTTCTACCTGTGATCAACCAGGACTTCGTCAACGCTGTCATTGAACTGGCCCCCGTTTCTCCAACTAACCGAACGTCAGCAGGCTCTCCTTGATGCGCTTTTGCCTTCCCTCGCCCTCAGTGCGGAAGTCTTGTCGGGCAACATCGAGACCAGAAAACTGCTAGAGCGAACGACAGGCCCAAGCGGAAGATCTTGCCGCTTCGGAACGGCAAATTACCCGACGGAAAGAGGAACTGGAGGCCATCAACGAGGCGCTAGAAGTATCCGAAGCTGGAACTTCGAAAAGCGAAGGAGGTAGCGGAGGAAGCCACCAAGATTAAAGCGGATTTCCTGGCAAATATGAGCCACGAAATCCGTACTCCGATGAATGCAATCATTGGCATGTCGCATCTGACGTTAAGGACCGAACTCAATCCTAGGCAAAGAGACTACGTGCGGAAGATACAAATGTCCGGCCAACACCTGCTGGGCATCATCAACGACATTCTGGATTTTTCGAAGATCGAAGCTGGGAAATTGTCGGTCGAGAATATCGACTTTGATCTGGAGAAGGTGCTCGAGAATGTGAGCAATCTGATCTCTGAGAAAGCTTCAGCGAAGGGGTTGGAACTTATTTTCGACATCGACCTCGCTGTCTCGACGCAACTGAAAGGCGACCCGCTGCGTGTCGGTCAAATCCTGATCAACTTCTGTAACAATGCGGTGAAATTTACGGAGAGCGGGGAGATTGTCGTAAAAGCGCAGGTCCATGAAAAGGACGAGAATGGCCAATTGGTTTGCTTTTCAGTGAGTGACACCGGCATTGGTCTTACTAAGGAACAGATGGGGCGGCTCTTCCAGGCTTTTGAACAGGCTGATGCTTCCACCACGCGACAGCACGGCGGAACAGGGTTGGGTCTCGCGATTTCCAAGCGACTGGCGCAACTAATGGGAGGCGATGTTGGCGTAAACAGTGAGGTGGGAAGAGGGAGCACGTTTTGGTTCACAGCGCGACTTGGCAATGGTGCGGCTTCTTCGCGTCGTGCTGCCAGGCCAGATCTGCGCGGGCGGCGAGTGCTGATAATCGACGATAATTCGCAAGCGCGCGCCGTATTGTCGAGCATGCTTTCCAGTATGACTTTCGTTGTGCATGAGGCACCGTCGGGACTGGAAGGTGTTGAGATGGTGCGGCATGCAGCTGAAA
Organism: Candidatus Acidiferrales bacterium; assembly: GCA_963748365.1. Taxonomy (GTDB): domain Bacteria; phylum Acidobacteriota; class Terriglobia; order Acidiferrales; family UBA7541; genus Acidiferrum. Next base: position 15,230 of record CAVVJG010000012.1, on the reverse strand, counting down.
TCGGCGAGCCCTATGAGATCGCTTTTGTCGACTGGCAGATGCCGGGTATCGACGGTATCGAAACAGGCAAACGCATCCGTGCGCTGCCCAACCTTGCTGTCAGGCCGCAACTGGTTATGGTTACCGCATACGGCCGGGAAGAGGTTCTGAAACAAGCCGAGGACAATGCCTTCGCGAACGTCCTAATTAAGCCCGTCACACCATCCATGCTCTTCGACTCTGCCGTGGAAGTTCTTTCTACAGAACAACAGAAGGTCTTCGATGTTCCGGCTAGCCCCACTCTGAATCTTTCTCGACTGCGCAACGCACGTGTTTTGCTCGTCGAAGACAATGAGCTCAATCGCGAAGTCGCCCTAGGACTGCTCGAGGATGCCCACCTGTCCATTGAACTAGCAGAGGACGGAGAAGTTGCCGTCCAGATGGTGAACAAACGTGAATATGATCTCGTACTTATGGATATGCAGATGCCAGTGATGGATGGAATTGCAGCGACCAAGGCGATCCGATCCAACCCGCTACTGCGCAGGCTACCCATAATTGCTATGACAGCCAATGTGATGGCCACGGACCGCGAAAAGTGCATAGAGGCTGGCATGGACGATCACGTCTCGAAGCCCATTGATCCCGATGAACTCTTCGCTACGTTGCTACGCTGGATTAAACCCCGCGTTGGAAACAGCTCTGACTAACAACATAACTCCGATAGTGAGGCAGGCAGCGGCGGCCAAGATTGCTGATTCCGACTCACTGGAGATCGCGGGGATCGTTTACGATTCTCCCCGTTCGCCTTAGCGCCGACTTGGTGTCGACATGAGTCACTGTTACGTAAATTTGCAGAGCCGTCCCCAGGAAAGTTTGAGGAGATTCGCAAGGCTCTGGCGACAGGTGATACTTTGCCAGCCGCGCGTGCCGCTCATTCATTAAAAGGTGGCAGCTAATCTCGGCGCGGCCTTGTTAGCTGAGATTGCTGCAAAGACGGAAACTGCGATCACGCCGGGCAAAGGCGTAGAGGAGGCACTAGCGTTACTTGCGACCACATTCGATGCTGTCGTGGGGACAATCCGATCCGCACTGCCTACTGCGCCCGTAACTGTCGAGACTTCTGCGGATCCCGCCACTGTGAGGGAATCGTTATGCCATTTGAAAAAATTGTTCAAGAATGACAATGGTGATGCTGCCGATTTCATCATCGACGTGCGCCCTGCTCTCTCCCGGGTGCTGACCGAATCGGAGATCAATTCTCTCGCTAGCCTCATGGGTGACTTCGATTTCGGGGCAGCACTCAAGTCTCTTTCGGACATTTCTGCGCGCCTAGCTCTCAAACTCGAGTGAAATAATGGCTCAAGTGACTCAAGCCGCCTTTTGATTGCGTATGACACGCCAATTAATCTCGTCGCAATTCAAAGGCAGAGCTAGACGGTTGCGGAAGTATTGTCTAACGGTGTTGGCGCGGCGACCCCCAGGGCCAGGTTTGGTGGAACCTCGCTCGTCACATTGACCTCGATGGTGACGCGCATGGAAGGGCATTTTTTGAGGAAGTCGGCGGTTTTATGCAATGGTTCGCGCGCTTCGAGGCGAATTTCGGCAGAGTCATAGTTGAAATAGGCGTCTCGAACTTAGGTACTAAGCTATATCAGAAAAATAGTTCATCTTAATCATTTACAATCTCTGCCAGGCTAGCCGGGAGCCTGCCCCTGACTGCCAGAATGAGTAACTTGCTTCCGTCTATTGCGAATGTAGGGACTGAACAAGGCTTATTAAATTTTGCGGCGAAACTCGAATGATACCCCATCGCGGGCTATCAATATCTGCGATTGCGAAAAATGCTATGCATAAGACAAGCGGCAACACTAACAATCTGGTAGTCCCCCCTTCGGCGTGGTGTGCACCATAGCCGACCAACAGGTTGGAGCAGATGGCAACCACCAGCATCAGCAGCCACGCCCCAGGTGGGATTCGGTTCCACCAAATAGCTTGCGTATATCCCTGCGAGTTCAACACATCGTTCATACCGGAAACGACTAGGGCTAGAACAGGCGTCTGCTCCGCCGTAGCGGGAGTCTTGACTGAGGACCAAAGCTCACTTTGCAATCGAGCAGTTCGGGCATTGATCTCCACAAGTTGATGTCCACCACGCGTTCGATAAAACAAAATTCGTTGGTCGAGATATTCCTTCAAAAGTACACGCACTCTTGATGCTTCGGCTGGAGGCAGTAGGTCTGCCCGGACGTACTCTGTTCCAATCGCGTTGGCCTCAGACTCTTCGTAGGTTTTTCGCTGATCATATCTGTTGACTGCCATTGATAAACTGAATCCGATGATGAGGCCTAACATTGTCAATGTGGCAGTCACGATAAGGTCTAAATCCTTGAGCGCGGAATCCTCCAAGTTCGGTTGTCTTTTGCGGAAGGAGAGCCCGGTCCGCGCAGCAAGCCACATGGCAGCAAAAGATAAAACTAAAACTAGTGCTGGAAATTTAGCTAAGTTGTCCATGATTCGTAGCCTTGTGCCCTCATGTGCCCACTTTACAGTATGCTGCAGGAAACATTCCAACGTTTATCTGGAAAACCCTTTGGGTTTTACACAGATCAATCGATATTTCCGAACACGGGATCATGCAGGCGGGATCAAATCAAAATGGTTTTTCCGTATACTAATAATTCGTAGACGAGCAGTCACATTCAGGAGTATTACATGACAAATTGTCGACTTATCGTCCCCATTATTTATTTCTCCAAACAACGGCAGTTGTACCCCTTCAGCGGCCGACCGCAGTTGGAAAGGTCGGATTACGGACAGTCGTTGCGGCGCAGTAGCCCTGGCGACAGGGATTGTGCCAAGAGCTGTGTAACGAAGGGAGCGAAGTTCGTATTTGTGAATGATGCCGACAAAAACGTCTATGCTCTTGACTCGCAAGATGAAGTTGTCCTCCACGCCGTCGAACATGTAATGGTGAAGGGAACTGCGGTAAGTCACACCTTAAAATTATCATATATCGAATAGATCAGATCGAAGAAACCGGTTCTCGAGCCAAAAAATGTTGGCGGCCGTTAATTGACCAAGCATATTCAATGCATGAGAAACGTATTGTGAAAGGAGCTAGTGTTGACCGTTTCCCGTTTGCTTCTCTATCGTGGCCCGATATACTTGATCCGTGAAGAGGGCAATTTACGACTCCGAATACGCTGCGTTAGCGGAATTTAGATTTCGCATTCGAGAGTTTCTGCGTGGCAGCGATAGTGCCGCCGAAGCAGCAGGCCTCGAGCCTCAACAGTACCAAATGCTCCTCGCTATTCGCGGCCTTCCTCCTCACCTCAAAGCTTCTATCCGAGAACTGGCGGATCGTTTGCGCTTGAGGCACCATAGCGCCGTAGGTCTGATCGATCGTTTGGAAGTTGGTGGTTATGTCCGCCGTTCACGTGGCAGCCGTGACCAGAGGCAAGTCTGGGTCACACTACTACCGAAAGGGCGTCGCGCATTGGAACGGGTTGTGCGCCAACGGTTGCACGAATTACGCGGCAGCGGGCACGCGCTCATCAATGCTCTAACTTCCATCTTAAAACAAAGCAACACCGTGGCACATTCACAACGCAGAGTGACAGGCTCGCGTGGCCGAGAAGGGAAGAACTGATTAAGTGCAATTCACGCTACACCAATTTCTCTTTGTTTCCGAAAAGTTAGTCTTAAATCCGTTCGGAGAAGAATCAATATCAATGCGGCGGCGAATGCCTCCCAAGGACACGCTACGCCATTGAGCCACTGCAATGAGCGAACTCTTTCGTAATGCTGACCTTTAACTGGGGCATTTGCACTTTGGATGTCGGCGAGGCGGGTGAAACCTTTCCTTCAATCTCACTGGATTATGCATTATTTTGCCATGACCATGATCACAGGGTTCTGATTTCTAGTAACTCGGCATACGAGATACTATAATTCAGTCTTGTAAAGCAAAAAGGGCCAAATCAAAGAGGTGCTAAGCGCATCCCCGATACGAAAGATAAATCGTTCAAGCTCACTTCGTGGGACACCTTCCAGCCATCAATTGTTGGGGGCAAGCAGACGTCTCCATCCTTCGAAAGGTGTTCCTCCGCTCTACTAGAATCTTGTTCAGTATTAATCATATCAAGTGCGCCGAGGATATAGCCTATACAGACTCCGGCGCTTGACATTTCTGGTTGCTCGCAGTCGTGAAGAAGGTCGTTGCCCGACTTAAAATTAAATGAGTCGGACTTCGGGGGCACGGCTCGACTGGTTTGAGCATTCGTAGTACCCCCGAAAACAAACAACAGCACAACTATTGCCAGTATCTTCATTTCCCCTCCGTGGCCTGTCGATGCACGGTACGTTTCGGCGTTAGGCCTCCACCCCGAGCAATGCAAACAAGGCCTTCTCAACTACCGTATCGAGTCTTCCTGTGAGAGGAACGGGTTCTTCCTTGTTTTCGCCGCCAGCGTAACACCACTTGGTTTCATCTTTGGCAAGCTTGACCTGAACGAAATAATAAAAGTGGATTGGCTCCTCACCCTTTATTTCAGCAATCCGTTCCACTGAATTGAAATAAATCGCTAATCCTCCATCTTCGCCACCGACTTTAAAGACATGTGACCCTTTGTCAGAAAATGCGCAGCCAAAGGTGCCACTGCAACCTGGCTCGTGATTAACATCGTTAATCTGATTGTGAAATTCACACTCTATATCAATTTTCAAGAACCCAAAGCCTCTGTCGAGCAACTCGACCTGATTATCGTGGCTTCTGGTTGATTGAAGTTCTTTTGCCCTACGAACGTAATGCGCTAGCTTTTTTGATCTTTCGGACATTTGGCCCCTTCAGATTTCACCAAGGAAGGCACGGGCGTCGAGTAGCGAGGCCCCTTTTAACGCAGCACATAGAATTCGTCAGCTTTTTGCGTACCGCTTGGATTCTGCACTGTTAACACCGTCGTGAGCATTTTTCCCTGAGTGCCAAGTTTCATTACCGGGCGCGTTACCACTTTGCTTTCAGGAGACTGCTGCGCTATGGCCAAGATCAATCGAGTGCCGTCTATATCGCCCCACAAAACGCTGGCGGTAGAGCTTCCTACTGAGTTGGTCTGTTTAGCCTCAGTGCCGTCCGTGGTTAAATCGAACACCTGGTTCTCTTGGGTGCCTTCTTTAGTTTCGTTTTTAATTTCAATGTGCAGTTTCGGCTCGTGATGCTCGATTCTCAGCGTTCTACTTTTTGGAGCGGGCAGTTCTTTGGTGAAGCGGCTTATCAACGGATCCAGTTGCCAAGTCCCACTAAAGTCTGGCCGCCCTCCGGCCGAAAGAACGGCTCCGCCAATGGCTGTAAGAAAACAGATGGCGAGAATACTCTTCATGGGACCTCCGAACAGCTGACCTTCGTTAAGCCTATTTGCGAAGCCTTGCCTGATAATTCTTCATAATTATCTTGTTTCGACGACTTTTTGCGCCATGTCGAATTGCCGCGTCGATACACGGAGAAAGCGGTAAGAAGTACCAACCCTGACAGATCAAGAGTGCTTGGGCGGATAACCTCCTCACCTGTTTAATTGAATCTATCGTACTACGATATATATGGCGTGTAAACGCAAATTCTGCCGTTTTGAGCAGCCGATCGACGCTCAGCCATAATGCGAGTAATTAGTTGTCAAAGAATGGAGGTAGGTTTTGACAAATAGGTGCCGAGAGTTATCCTAGCTTTTGCCATTATCTATCGCCCAGGGCCGCCAGACAGAAATAATTGCGATTCACGGTAAATGGGCTTGCGGTTAGCAAAGTCCGAAGTCATCCTACATCTATGGACGCGGAGCACGGGAGGAGATTAGTTGCTGTCTTATGCGTAGCTGCAGCAACTGTCGTGCTGTTGACAGTGATTGCTTTCGAGCAAGGCCGGACGCCCCATCTCTGGATGCCCATCGCTCTTATCCTCGTGCCCTGCAGCTTCATCTTGTGGAGCATTCGCAAGGGTGCAAAATAAGGGAAAACCATTAGCTCCGTCTTTCAACTCAATCTCTGACATGTGCGCATGATCGGATACAAACAAAATTGCGGACATTTAATGTCAGAGCGCCGGTTCCAGCTAGTGAGGGATATCAAATCCCGCTCCCCGTTGTCTAGGGTAAATCCGGTATATATCGCCCGCCTCCTCTTGAGTTAAAAGAAGGTCAACCGAAGCCTTCCTACGCGAGGAAGTAAGGTGCAATGTGCGAATCCTAATTGCCGATGACCACCCTGTTGTCCAAAAAGGAGTGCTCGCAATATTGGAGGCTCGAAAAGACTTGGAGTTATGCGGAGAAGCATGCAACAGTAAAGAAGCCATTCAGAATCCCTTCAATTGAATCCGCATTTAATCATCCTCGATATCACTATGCCTGTACTCGATGGATTCAGCGCCGCTAAGAAAATCAAAGAGCTGCTGCCGAAAATTCCAATACTTATGCTCTTAGTTCATGATGGACCACATTTGGCTAACAATTCGCAATTGGTAGGTGCCCAGGGATTTGTCACCAAGAGTTAAGCTGGAGAAGCCCTACTCACCGCAGTGAATGTGCTTCTGGAGGGTGGAACTTTCTTCCAGAAAAGTGACTACTAATCGACGGAAGCTTTTAGGCCATTGTAGGCAACATGTCCATTTGACGGGCGATTATTCCAAGGAAGATCTCGAAAATGCACTTTTCGGGGATTTCTGGTTTTTGTGCGGCAAATTGGTCTCCACCCTCTAAGTGGATTCCAGGCCGACTTCGCCTTCCTGTTTGGAACCAGCTTTGCCAACCCAGACAACCCTACAACGGGGGCAAGTAGACAAGCTCTCGTCTAGAATAAGTTCGACAACTTGGCCCCGCCTAACTCGAAAGCTTCCACGCACCCGGTAACCCTCCCGAGAGGAATCAAGGAGAAGGCACGGAACCCTCTCTGGGTTACGGTGTAGATTGATGACTAAACTTGCCCGGCGTTTGGAAGCCAGCCGATTCGATTTTCTTACTTGCATTTAGCGGTACCCTTATTTCAGCTTTTGACTTCGCTGACTTCCTGTGGAATCTGGCAGAGATCCGTAATTGGAGCCGCTGCCCACGAGTAAACATTCGCTTCTCGAACGGTGCTGCGCATTTTGTGCATGCGTACCCGCTTTTCTTCGACCGGAATCTCCAACGCGCATAGAATCGCGTCAGCGATCTGCTCGGTTTCATAGGGATTAACGATCAGCGCGGATGGAAGTTCGCGTGACGCTCCCGTGAAGCAACTCAGAATTAGCACCCCCTCTTCTTCGCTGCAGGCGCCAACATACTCTTTCGCAACAAGGTTCATGCCATCGCGCAGAGACGTGACCAAGCAGAAATCAGCTGCGCGATAATATGGTTGAATGACTTCGTGGGCGTGGTGAGCTTTTCGCAATACGATGGGCTTCCACGTCTTGGACTGAAACCTCCAGTTGATTCGCTCTGTTTCCGATTCTACTTCGGCCACGAGATCATGGCATTTCTTTATGTGCGTGCGACTGGGTGCACCCAACTCAACAAACGTGAGCTTCTCCCGATACGCCGGAAAGCGCTCTATGAATCGCTCAATACCTCGGAATCTTTCGACGATGCGCTCTGTCTCCTCGTGGAGTCGGCGCTCTTCCTGGCGAACTTCCAAGTAAGAAAAGATAAGGGCAACTACTGTAATTCCGATAATCAATGAGAAGATCAATCGTAAAGTAATTCTCATAAAACTCTCGATGGAGTGCACTGCCAAAGCAGATTATATCGCCGACAGTAGTGAGCGCGCCTTCTTATAAGCGCCGCTATAAATGGCGTTTTTGCTTGCATTTACAAACATATCGTAGCACGATACAGACGGCGATACTCACATGTTTGTCTACCAGATAAACTTTTGGGACAATCTGTGTGAGGATCGATTACCATTTCTTGCTTGAGTAGCGTTCCCGGCTTCCTGTGACCAGAGAAGTCCAGAATTCGGTCTCGATGGCGAGCAAGGCGGAACGCAAAGCTGAATTGGCATCGATTGCGCAGGAGTCCAAAGACATTTGGAGAAATGAACGGGCCAGAGTTGAGAGCAGAGAGATTAGTGTAGCTGCAGCAATTTACAGAACCTAATTTCTAAGGAGAATAATCGTGAAGAAGCAGCTGGTAGCGGTGTTGGTAGGAATGTCTTTTCTGTCCTGTCCGCAGCTCGGGGCGCAGGCAACTGCTGGTCAAAAAACAGCGGGGGAGAATTCAGAAACTATTTCGGATCAGGACATAAAGTTGTTGAGGAGTGATATCAAATCGCAGGAAAAGCAATTGATAGCGGAGAATCTCCAATTAACACCTGCAGAAGCGACAAAATTCTGGCCAGTTTACGATCAGTACCAAGCTGAGTATGCGAAGATCGGCGATGCAAAGGTTGCACTGATCAAGGACTACGCCCAAAAGTGGGGTACGATCACAGAAGAACAGGCTGTGAGTTATCTGAAGCGCTCTCAAGACATTGAAGACTCGGTCATCCAGTTAAGAATGAAATATGTTCCCATCGTGAATCAGGTGTTGCCGGGGAAAAAGACGGCAACATTCTTTCAGTTGGACCGCCGACTCGGTCTTCTGTTGGATATACAGCTGTCATCGCAGATTCCGTTAGTGCAGAGTCAGGTGAAGTAAAGGCAAAAACATATGTGATTTGATTCAGTTGGTTAGAGGCTATGAATCGTTGAAAACAAGTGGAGGACCCGTCGGCGCTTCTACCGGCGGGTTTTTATTTTACGTTAATTGAAGAAGACATCAATGCGCCATGTTAGTACGCCGAGGGTATCCAAGAATGAAGGCAGCCGAAGAGCAACGTACCGAGATCTGGTGGAAAGTGCCATCTCGACAGTGGACACGATTATTACAGGACCGTGAGGAACAAGTCTTTCTCGGCTTGACGCTGTTGATCGGCGCTCTAGTGGGCGCCATCGTTGTTGCGTTTATCTTGATCACGGAGCGATTTGGCGCGCGACTCTACCCAATAGGTGACGCTGCCTGGCGTCGACTGTTGGTTCCAGTTACGGGCTCCCTGGCCATGGGCTATCTGTTATTCCGGTACTTCCCAGATGCTCGCGGCAGTGGCGTTCCGCAAACAAAAGCTGCCCTGTTTGCCCGAGAGGGTCACATTACGTTCGGCACGGTATTCGGAAAATTCTTCTGCACGTCAGCTACTTTGGCAAGTGGGATCCCGCTTGGACGCGAGGGCCCGGCAGTTCAAGTGGGCGCAGGAATAGCGTCGGTGTTGGGTCGAAAGTTGGGATTGCGACCCGAGAAGGTGAAGGCGCTCTTGCCGGTAGGCGCAGCCGCAGCAATCGCTGCTGCATTCAACACACCTCTCGCGGCGGTGTTGTTCGCACTTGAGGAAGTCGTAGGAGATCTCCATGCACCGGTGCTCGGCTCGGTTGTTCTGGCCTCGGCCACATCATGGGGGGTGCTGCGCCTGCTGCTTGGCAATGATCCACTCTTTCAGGTGCCGCAATACCAAATACTGAATCCGCTGGAACTTGCACTGTACGCGATTCTAGGAGTAGCAGGAGGGTTGGTATCGGTGGTATTTACAAAGATTCTCCTAAGTATGCGAGAGCGCTTCCTGCGATTGCCCCGAAAAACCGTATGGTTCCAACCACTGGCAGGCGGCTTGACTGTTGGAATGATGGGATGGTTCGTGCCTCAAGTGTTGGGTGTCGGCTACAAGCATGTCGGCGAGGTTTTGAACGGCAGGATGGCAATCAGACTGATGGTTCTGCTGATGATCCTTAAGCTTATAGCCGTTACAACCAGCTATGCCTCAGGAAATGCGGGCGGCATTTTCGGGCCGAGCTTATTTATCGGGGCGATGCTTGGTGGAATCGTCGGCAACGTTGCCCACGGTTTATTGCCTACATATGTCGCGGCCCCAGGAGGCTATGCACTTGTCGGCATGGGAACAGCATTTGCCGGGATTGTAAGGGCACCGATGACATCCGTTGTAATGATTTTTGAGATCACGCGCGACTACTCGATCATCGTTCCGCTGATGATTTCGAATCTGGTGAGCTTCTTCATTTCGTCGCGGTTGCAACCTAAGCCCATCTACGAAGTTTTGGCTCATCAGGATGGCATTCATCTGCCGAGCGCCGAGACGCGTCTGCAGCGAGGGCAACACCAAGTGATTCAGGCGATGCGTGCTGCCACGGAAATTCTGGCCGCACAGATGTCGGTCGGAGAGGCCCTTGATAAAACAAAAGAGAGCCAATTCCATAGTTGGCCAGTCATAGATGAACGAGGAGTAGTGGGCGTGGCAAGTCGGAATGCTCTCGAAAACGCCTTTGCCGAGGGAGCCGCAGCTGAACAGTTGTTTAAGTTTGTCGACGCACTTAATTTCCCGCACGTCCATGTCGATCATTCACTTCATTTTGCGTTGGAACGAATGGGTGCGGCCCAGATGGATGTCCTTCCAGTTGTTAGCCGTGCTAATGCCCACAAGCTCGAGGGTATCGTGACCTTGCGCGATGTATTGGATACTTATGGTGTCGGCACGCAACTTCCGGTGGTGTTCTAGCAAACGGTATGAGTGAGTTTGACGCTTTGAGTTCTGAGAATTCATTAACTTCAGCGGCTACACTCAGTGCCCCATAGCCGTGTCGGCCTCGATGGGTCGACGCAACACTAAGCCCTCTAACCGCTGTCCTTTAAGCCGGGCTTGATGGCATTGCCCTCACACCAGGGGGCTCTAGAACTAGCTCAGGCCGGTGCGGAGTAAAACTGCTTATCGGCCAAGGCGGCCAAAGCCGCGGTTGGTTTCTCCGTCAGCCAGTGCCTTCATCATGCGTCTGCTCCCTAAGCGTTCGGTTTTCTGGCCGAGAAGCCTCGGCGGGATTCCACATTAAGCGAGCAATCCTCCAGCGATGATCTTTGCCTCGATGGAGAATCAATATGTACTTATCGAATGTCGCTTTGGGCGCAGAACCGTCCTTAGGGGTGGCCGTGCCGCGGACAAAGCCACGGTCAAAGGCCCAATCACCTCCTATTTGCGTCTCGACCGATTGCTCCGAATATTCAAGCTTGAGTTGGTCAAAGGACGTTTTATAGCGTGAAAGGATCGCCACTTTGCCTTCCACAACGGGGCCGCTTGGTGGCAGCCAAACGGCCTCATCCTCATAGAGATTCGAGACGGTGCCAATATCGCCAGAATTGTCAGCGGCAATGATTCCTTTGGACACTGCTTTCACCGCAGCGAGGTCACCTGCATTCTTCGTATCGTCGCTCTTGTTTAGGTTCGACGATGCGCCCCAAAAAGTAAGGAACATGAAACTCGCGAGACCAAATGCGGTCCGAGTCATCTCAAACCTCCAAGTGTGGCGAACTAGTGGACTGTAACAGCTGAACTGGGAGTAATGCGACGTGTAGGATCGAAGTAGCGCCACTTTACGGTTTTGGGCACGTTGTTGTAGTGCCGGATGTATTTCATAAGCTTTCTCCGCAACTCGGCCACCGACTTGAACACCCCGCGCGCAATGACGTCGCGCTCGATCTTGGCAAACCAGAGTTCGATCTGGTTGAGCCAGGAGGAATAGGTCGGAGTGAAGTGCAGGTGAACCTTCGGATGGCGATCCAGAAAGTCGTCGACTTGTCCCGTTTTATGGGCCGAGAGGTTGTCGGCAATCACGTGGATCTCTTTGCCGCGCGGTTGGTTGACGACGATGTCGGCCAGAAACGCGACGAACTCCGCGGATGTATGCCGCACGGCGGTCTTGCCGAGTACCTCGCCGGTCTTGGTGTTGAACGCTGCGTACAAAGACAGCGTGCCGTGCCGGAAGTACTCAAAGCCGTGTCGTTCGGCGCGCCCTGGCGAGAGTGGCAACACCGGATCCTTGCGGTCGAGCGCCTGGATCGACGTCTTCTCATCCACACAGAACACCGCTGCGTGCGCCGGAGGGTTCAGATACAGCCCAATGATGTCGGCGGCCTTCTGCTCAAAGTCCGGGTCGTTGGTTGCCATGTAGCGGTCGAGCCGTTGGGGCTTGAGTCCGTGCTTGGCCCACACCCGTGCCACCATCATGTGACTGACCTCGAGCTGCGTTCCCAGCCTGCGAGTGCTCCACTGCGTCGTCCCGTCCGGCGGCGTACGCTTGAGCGTCCATTGCAAAATACGCGCCTCCAGGGCAGGAGTCAGCGTGGTGGCCTCTTGCCCAGCGTGCCTGCTGAACAACCCCGCCAGCCGCTCTTCTCGAAAGCGCTTGCTCCAGCGATTAATAAACGCATCATTGCAGTCCAGCTTGTCGCGAATCGCGGCCCAGGTATGACCTGCCTCCAGCAGCAACATCAGCCGTGCCCGGCGCGCGTCATCGGCACGCCCGCTGCGGCTCGCCGCCCGCTGGTTGAGTTCCAGACGTTCCGAATCCGTCAGTACGATGGTGTTTTCCATGAATACCATCATACTACCGTTTCAGTTGTTACAGTACACTAGTGGTTGCCTTCGGACAAGATACCAGAATTGTCACCCTTAGTTGTCGGGCGTCTTGATGGCTGTCGATAACAGAACTTCCCGCCAGACAACGTACCCAGAGGCCTTATAGAACGCGCTTACAGGAGTCTAGAACCGGTCTGATAGATTTCTATCCCGCACGGCAGGCAGCCTCTATCGTGGCTTTGGCAGCATTCAATGTTGCCTGGGTCTCGCGGGCGATCTTACCTTTTGCGATTAAGTTGAGGAGCTTGGCTTTCAGCGTTGTCGTCGAGTAATAGTGGCTAATTTCCACCTTGGTTGACCGATGGCCGAGCGTTTGGAACGTCGTTTCCACTCTGTAATCGCTGAGAATCTTGCTGATACCGAATGTGTCCTCCGGCAACACAGTGACGATTTTCTGCAGCGGGATAATTTCGATGTCCTTCTCGATGCACGTGTGCTTCCCGCCCGAAAGATGACATTGATATGACGCGCCTGGTTCGCGGAGGGTCTTGCCAGAAAGAAGATCAACCTTGACCACGCGAGGATGGAACTCCGGGATCTTCGTGAGATCCATGCTGAACGACCACACCGCTTCCAAAGGGGCGTTGATGATGACTTCCTGCTTGGATCGGAACGGTGGCTGCAAATCTTGCCTCCAAACTAGGCGTCGGCATCCGAAGGTAGAACTCGCGCCAGCGAATTCCCTTCACTAGCGTAACACCACCGCACGGAGGACATACTCCATATCAAACGGGGTGGTCGCAACGGGTCATGCTACACCTGCTCGAAGCCTACCTGCAGGAGTTTCTGTGGCGTCCCTTTAAATTCAAGAGCTTGCAATCTCCACCGATCCAATACGCAGCCCGCAGAGAGATAGAGGCCCAGTGTGATTTCCCAGAAGACTTCGGGCTCGTTTCGTCGGATTCATATCTATAAGTAGCGGGTTTGTCCGCGCTTGGGCCGAGTTCGACACTTCGCCCAAGCTTTGTAAGAGAAGAGCCGTGCTCCTCCAAGCCGTGTTCGCCATTGAAAGTGTGTCAACAGGCGGCGAGAATACACTGTCCACGACTATCGATGTTCAGAGAAATCCCTAAAGGCCCGTAAAATCGTGAGGCTCGTCGTGCTGAAACATATACTCGACAGGGTCAGAGAATTGATCAACACGGCGAAAAAATTGAAGCCGTCTGCGGACAGCTCGCTCTACCGTGTAGATTACACCAGCGTTCCGATTTGGAGGCCTTGGCGGGATTTCTAAAGCGAGATTGTCATCCTCTGGAATGGCAAAGCGGAGATTTAGCTTACTCCCGGTACATTGCACTACAACCGGATGCCGAGGAAGAAGTCAGGGCAATTCTGCAATCATCTAACCATCACCCGACTGGGTTAAGCGCGGCTACGAACTTGGTCTGCGACTGCGGTCGGCCACGACCGTGACCTGGAGATCCTGAGCCAAGCTGACAATGTTTTCCGCATAATTCCTGCCGCGCAGTTTCTCCAAAAAAGGAACTTCTAGGTGGGCCACGAAGATTTGCGTGACTCGATTGCGGCGAGCGAATTCCACAACAGTCTTGGCGATGTCGTCCCCGGCAACCACCCGCGTTTCGATCTGCAGACTCCGGGCGAAGCGAAGGTGCTTTTCTACCGCCTGCCGTTCCTCGGCTGGTAATTGCGACAATTCGGCCGTCTGGTGCACGAAGATCGCGGTGCAATCGCCGTGGAGGTAGTCGGCCACCCGTCGCCCTCGACGAATGAGCATGGCGGTGGAAGGATCGGCCGTGATGTGAATGAGAATACGCTCCTTCGGCTGGTCGTCTGATGGTTCGCTGGGGTGCGCCTCGGAAATCCGCGGGACCTGGAAAGTACGTGTCTCATCGTAGGCGGACTGTCTGAGATCCACTTCATGAGCCGCTTGGCGAAGTGTCAGTTCGCGGAGCGCGCCTAAGTTGGAGCCCTTGAAAAACCCGGTGAGGGCCTTCTCCACCATTTCTGGCTTATAAATCGCTCCCCGCTTCAAGCGGTTGAGCAAAGCTTCGGGTGTAACATCGACCGCTACAATTTCCGCTGCTTGCCGGACGACTCCATCCGGCACCGTTTCGCGAACCTGGATACCGGTGATCTGCCAAATCTGGTCATTCAAGCTCTCGATGTGCTGGACGTTCATCGTAGTCCACACTTCGATTCCCGCGTCCAGAAGGACTTGCACGTCTTCCCAGCGTTTGGCACGAACCGAGCCGGGGACGTTGGTATGCGCTAGTTCGTCGACCAGCGCGATGCTTGGTCTGCGCCGCAGCACCGCCTCGGTGTCCATCTCCTCAAACGTTTTGCCGCGGTAATCGATCTTGCCATGCGGCACAATCTCGAGCCCCTGCGCCTGCCCGATCGTGTCGGGGCGCGCGTGCGGTTCAAAGTAGGCAACGACGACGTCAACTCCGCTTTGAGCAGCAGCACAAGCGTCTGCAAGCATCTGGAAAGTCTTTCCGACGCCCGCCGCATAGCCCAAATAAACTTTTAGGCTACCGCGTGGATTGTCCACAGGCACAGGCATAGCGTGAGCTAATGAGGAAAGACTCGGACGTCGATACCTTCGGCCGCCCGAATGAGGCGGAGCACCGGATCACCGAAGAAGCGATCCCGCCAGGTCTTGCGAGCACTATGCCCGATGAAAATCTGCGTGATGCGTTTCTCATGCGCAAACTCGACGATCGCGGATATCGGGTCGTCGCTTTCCAATATTTCGGTGGTGGCGCCAGCTTTTTTCGCCGCATCGAAATACCGTCGAATCGTGACTCTTTCCCTTT